>NZ_JACHXP010000053.1 GCF_014192215.1 Halomonas cerina | reverse complement strand
GGGCCCCGCCAGTGGCGGGGCCCGGGGTGTTGCAGGACGCACCGTGTCGGGTCAGTCGCGTCCCTCAGTCGCGATATTCGTCGATGCTCGGGCAGGAGCAGATCAGCTGCCGATCCCCCAGCACGTTGTCGACCCGGTTCACCGCCGGCCAGTATTTGGCCGCCTTGACCGCCTCGGAGGGGAAGGCGCCCACCTCGCGGGAGTAGGGGCGCGCCCAGTGGGCGTCCATCAGGTCGGCCTGGGTGTGCGGGGCATGGACCAGCGGGTTGTCGTCGGCGGGCCACTCGCCGGCCTCGACCCGGGCGATCTCCGCGCGGATACCGATCATGGCGTCGCAGAAGCGGTCGATCTCGTAGCGCGACTCCGACTCGGTGGGCTCGACCATCAGCGTGCCCGGCACCGGGAAGGACATGGTCGGGGCGTGGAAGCCGTAGTCCATCAGGCGCTTGGCGATGTCCTCCTCGCTGATCCCCGAGGCCGCCTTGAGCGGGCGGATGTCGAGGATGCACTCGTGGGCCACGGTGCCGTGCTCGCCCTGGTAGAGCACCGGGTAGTGGGCCTCGAGGCGTTTGGCGATGTAGTTGGCATTGAGGATCGCGAGTTCGGTGGCCTCGCGCAGCCCGCGCGCGCCCATCAGCTTGATGTAGGCCCAGGAGATCGGCAGGATCGACGCCGAGCCGAAGGGCGCCGCCGCGACCGCGCCGCACTCGGGATGGACCCCCCGGATCGGGGTGACCGCATGGTTGGACACGAACGGCGCCAGGTGCGCCTTGACGCCGATCGGGCCCATGCCCGGGCCGCCGCCGCCGTGGGGAATGCAGAAGGTCTTGTGCAGGTTGAGGTGGCTGACGTCGCCGCCGAAGTCGCCGGGGCGGGCCAGGCCCACCTGGGCGTTCATGTTGGCGCCGTCGATGTACACCTGGCCGCCGTGAGCATGCACGACCTCGCACACCTCGCGCACGTTGGCCTCGAACACCCCGTGGGTGGAGGGGTAGGTGATCATGATCGCCGACAGGCTGTCGC
>NZ_JACHXP010000052.1 GCF_014192215.1 Halomonas cerina | reverse complement strand
TGAACTGCACCCCGAAAGTTGGACACCCAATCCAACCTTCGGGGTGTTTCTATGCGGAACCAGTACAGCGACCAGTTTAAGCTGCAAGTGGTGCAGCAATACCTGGATGGGGATGTCGGCCTAGAAGTGGTCGCCCACCAGCTTGGTCTGGACTATTCCATGGTCAGGCGATGGGTGGAGCAGTACCGGCAGCATGGGCCTTCAGGATTGCGCCAGACACGCCGCCACTACAGCCCAGCGTTCAAGCGCGAGGTGCTGGAAAGGATGTGGCGCGACGGCTTGTCGATCCGGCAGACCGAGGCCCTGTTTGATATCCGTGCCGCTGGCGCTATTGGCAGATGGGAGCGCCAGTACCATAGTGGTGGCCTAACCGCCTTGGAACCGAAACGCACGGGACGCCGCCCGATGCCCCAGAAGCCCCCATCTCCACCGCCCGAGCCTCCCTCCGATGGTGAGCGCTCCCATGAGGAGCTGCTCGAGGAGCTGGCATATCTGCGGGCGGAGAATGCCTATCTAAAAAAGCTCGATGCCTTGACCCGAGAGAAGCGGGCGACGACACGGGGCAAAAAGCCCAAGCCGTCCAAGGGTTAAGGCATGAGCACCCACTGGCGCTGCTGCTGCGTGCGGCATCGCTACCACGCAGCACGTTCTACTACCAGCTCAAGGCCCTGAGGGCTGGCGATCCGTATGCGTCTCTGAAGGCGCGTATCCAGGCGATCTACGATCACCACAAGGGACGCTATGGCTATCGCCGTATCACCGCTGTGCTGCGCCAGACAGGCGAGGCGGTCAACCACAAGACCGTCCAGCGGTTGATGCAACAGCTGGGCTTGAAGTCCCTCGTTCGCCCCAAGCGGTATCGGGCTTATCGAGGAGCCGAAGGCTACGCCGCCCCGAATACGCTACGGCGTCGGTTTCAGGCCCAGGGGCCGAATCAACGATGGGTGACAGACATCACCGAATTCAAGGTCGATGACCAGAAGCTCTACCTGTCACCGGTCATGGATCTGTATAACGGCGAAATCATCGCCTTCCAGACCGGGCCACGACCGGTCTTTGGCCTGGTGAAGCACATGCTGAGGAGCGCCTTCGACCGGCTGACGCCGGGTGATCGGCCTCTATTGCACTCGGATCAGGGTTGGCATTACCGCCACCCCAACTATCGTCGCCTGGTGGTGGAGAAACGGATACTGCGCAGCATGTCACGGAAAGGGAATTGTCTGGACAATGCCGCCATGGAGAGTTTTTTCGGTACCCTGAAAGCCGAGTACTTCCACCTGAACCGGTTCGACACCATTGAGCAGTTGCAGCAAGGCATTGCCGACTACATCCACTACTACAACCATCGGCGGATCAAGCAGAGACTAAAAGGCCTGAGCCCCGTGCAATACAGGACTCAGGCCATGGCCGCCGGTTAAGAGAACTAACCGTCCAACGATTGGGGGTCAGTTCA
>NZ_JACHXP010000051.1 GCF_014192215.1 Halomonas cerina | reverse complement strand
CCATCGGGGAAGAATTCCTCGTCCACGGCGGCATTGTTGAAGCCGGACATCGGCCCAGCACTCAGCCCCACCGCACGGGCGGCCAGGATGAAGTACCCCCCCTGGATGGAGCTGTTGCGGAAGGCCGTGGAATTGATGAAGTCCGTCTTGCCCTCGAACAGCGACTTGGCGTCCTTGTTGTGGGAAAACATGCGCGGCAGGTGCTCGTAGAACTCGGTGTCATAGCTCAGCACGGCCACCACCGGTGCCTTCATGGTCTTCTCCTGGTTACCCGGAAGCAGGGCCGGCTTGAGCCGCTCCTTGGGCTCCTCCTCAAGGACATCGATTGCCGTCTGGAGCGCCGCTTCGGTGTCATCGACCGGGGACTGGTAGATGGGCCCGTAGTACTCGCCACGATCGATGGTCTCGGACTTGGTGAGGAAGCTCTCTACGACCCGCTGGTCCTCCTCGCGATTCCAGTCCGCGGGCTGGAATCGCGAGGATCTCGACCCCAGGACAATCCTCGGCCAGCCTCTCCTCGAAGCCACGAGAGCGCTCCATGGCCGTGATGTAACCGGGTTGCGGCGATCTGGACGATTTTCCCCTACCCGTTGAGGGCCTCACACATCATCTCGGCGGAAGAGGCACTCTGCTGGACATTGTCGGGACCGGAGAACCCCGCAATATACTCCATGCCTGCATCGGCGATCTTGGAGTTGGTGACCACGACAAAAAATGCCGGCAATGTAGGCCTGCCGGATCGCGGGAATCACCGCCTGGCCATTGGTTGGCCAGATGATGATCGCATCGACCCGCTGCCGGATGAGATTGCGTACCTGGCCGATCTGGCGGGCCACATCGCCGCCGGCATCGAGGACGACGACATCGACGTACTCGTTCGTGTAGGCGGCATTTTTTAAGGCGCTTTCATAGGTCGCCTGCGGAGTCTGTCAATATAGTTGGCACATCAAATGATTCCGGCTCCTTAAAATCATGCGGCCTGTGGCACCGGGTCTCGCTCGGGATTCAGGTGCACTACATCCGGCAGGCTGAGTTTCCGGATGTCACCTGACCACCGCTCCGGGTGACGCTGCTTTGCGGCCTCAAAGACTTCCCTGCGATGCGCTAGAATGTCCTCGGCTTCGCCGCTGTGTCGCTGCCCTAGGTGACGTAGCGCAGCGCGCTGTGCCGGTGCTCATGGTTGTACCACTCGATAAACTGCAGGCCCCATGCCTGGGCCTCGGTGAGCGTGGCGAAACCGACCGACGACGGGGAAGCCCGGCCAGTGCTACCGAGCGGTCTGTGCCTCGACCACGGCGAAGGCGCTCATGTTGGCGATCCCCCGGGCGGTGACCGTGCGGTTGAGCACATGCACCGGCTGGGCGGCCCCCAGCAGGATGGGGCCCACGGACACCCCGTTGCCCAGTACCTTCAAGGCGGTGAAGGCGATGTTCGCCGCATCGATGTTGGGCATGATCAACAGATTGGCCTCGCCGATGAGCAGCGAGTCGGGCAGGATACGCCCGCGCACGCCCGTGGACAGCGCCGAGTCAGCCTGCATTTCGCCATCCACCACCAGATCCGGCGCGCGCTCCCGGATCAGCGCTAGCGCCTG
>NZ_JACHXP010000050.1 GCF_014192215.1 Halomonas cerina | reverse complement strand
CCCGCCTAATTCACGAGGGCTCTGATCAGGCGGTCTGAAGCTACGTTTCATCGGCATCATTCGTCAGGTTCCGCCTTTCTGGCGTGAGAGCCAGCTCAGTAATGCCTGAATGCTGGTTTCCCTTCGATCTTCTATAACTCTTTGGAATCAAACCTGACCATCAATGCAGCCGTGATCACCGGCCGTCTCTGCGGTCGCTCGGCTTCCTGGTGCTGTGGTGGTGTTGCTGGAACATCAGCTCAGCGCGGTCAGCTTCGGCAGCCCCTTCAGCAGCGTCGGCCACCACTTGTCGGCGGCGGCGCCGAGGTGAACGGCGATGCGTCGGGCGTGCAGCGACAAGGTGGCGGCGACCTTGAGCACCTGCTCGCGCATCCGGCTCAGGCTCCAGCCGTGCCGAGTCTGCCGCTCCAGCAGGCAGCGCAGGCCATGCAGGACCTGGTAGGCGTAGAGGCTCAGCAGCAGGCTCGCCTCGTTGCGGGCCATCACGTCCTGGACGGTGGAGGCGCCCCGATCCGTCGATGAGAGGTGTACGTCGAGCGCCGACTTCACCTCGCCCATGTGCGCCTCGGCGCTGCCGCGCTTGCGGTAGAGCGCCAGGACCTTCTCCGGCGGCCAGTCGAACTTGCCGAGGTTGGTGACCAGGAAGAAGGCATGCAGCAGCAGATCATCGGGACGTTCCTGCACCACCAACACCACGCGCCGTGGCGCTGGCCAGGAACCGGCTTGGTACACAAGGTCATGGCACCATTCCCGAGGTTGCTCCGGTGGCCGGCCTCGTGGCCGCTTCAGGTGCGGCGCCGCCAGTTTCTGCAGGCCCTTGTGACTGCGAAGCCGGCCCAGGTACTCGATGTCGCGCTCTTCCAGGGCCTCCAGCGTCGCGTTGTCGGTGAACCCGGCGTCGATGCGTACCCGCACCTGGGCCCCGGTACTTTCATTGAGTCGCCGCACCAGATGGGGAATCCAGGTATCGGCATTTTCGGCCGGACCGGCGTTACCCTCGCGCAGCAGCCCGCCCACCATGTCGCCGGTTTCGGCCAGCGAGGCGACCAGCGGCGAGTAGATGCGGGCACTGTAAAGCCCGTGATACGCCGAACCGCCCTGGTGGCCATGGACCTCGATCGGCAAGCCATCGATGTCCAGAGTCAGCTGCTTGGGACGTTCGCCGTTCTTCAGCGAGGTCAGGCGCCAGACCACCAGTCGCAGCAAGCCTTCGTGCACGGCATCGATGTTGTCGTTGCGCCCGAGGCAGGTCAGCAGCCGCGACAGCGTGGCTTGAGAGGGCCGGGCCTGCGCCAAGGGTGTCATCCCGCGCGCATCGCTGCAGGCCAGCTGCCAGAGCGGATCACGGCGCAGGATGTCGGTATCGCTGAGATCGATCCAGCCCATGGCGCGCTGCAGCACCAGGGTACGCAGCTGGCTGGCCAGCGAGTGGCGGATGCGTAGCGGATTGCGTTGGTCGACCAGATTGTCTTCGAGGGCCTCGATCATGCCGCTGTTATCGAGGGCTTCACGCAGCAGCAGCGCGCCGCTGTCGCTGGTGGTTCGCTGGCCGCTCAGCTCGACACGGACAGAGCCGTTGCAGGAGGGCGTCCAGGTGGATAGGCTTTCACCCATAGCGGATGGTTCTCTTGGATCAGGTTCTTGGCGGAACACACTGATTTTTCAAGAGCATACCATCCGCTATCTTCGTTTTCAGACCACCCTCATGAATAAGGCGGG
>NZ_JACHXP010000049.1 GCF_014192215.1 Halomonas cerina | reverse complement strand
GAGGAACGCGTCCGCGGCGCCGTCGTCGACGACGCCGACAACGGCATCTTCCGCTGCCATCGCAGCATGTTCACCGACCCGGACTTCTTCGACCTGGAGATGAAGCACATCTTCGAGGGCAACTGGCTGTTTTTGGCCCACGAGAGCCAGATCAGCGAGCCGGGCGACTACTTCACCGTGACCATGGGCCGCCAGCCGGTGGTGATCACCCGCGACAAGCAGGGCGAGCTGCACGGCCTGATCAATGCCTGTGCCCACCGCGGCGCGACGCTTTGCCGGCGCAAGCAGGGCAACAAGGGCACCTTCACCTGCCCGTTCCACGGCTGGACCTTCAAGAACGACGGCAAGCTGCTCAAGGCCAAGAACGAGAAGAACGGGGCCTACCCGGACAGCTTCAAGCAGGAGGGCTCCCACGACCTCACGCGCCTGCCGCGCTTCGAGAACTACAAGGGCTTTTTGTTCGGCAGCCTGAGCGCTGACGTTCAGCCGCTCGAGGAGTACCTGGGCGAGACCACCAAGATCATCGACAACATCGTCGACCAGGCGCCGGAAGGCCTGGAGATCCTGCGCGGCACCTCCTCCTACACCTACAACGGCAACTGGAAGCTGCAGGCCGAGAACGGCGCCGACGGCTACCACGTCAGCTCCGTGCACTGGAACTACGCCTCCACCATGGAGCGTCGCAACTACGACGCCGGCGGCACCAAGGCGGTGGACGCCGAGGGCTGGTCGAAGAGCCAGGGCGGCTTCTACTCCTACGAGAACGGCCACATGATGCTGTGGACCCGGCTGCTCAACCCCGAGGTGCGCCCGGTCTACAACGAGAAGGACTGGATCGAGAAGGAGCTGGGCGAAGCGCGGGCCGACTCCATCGTCAACCAGACCCGCAACCTCTGCCTCTACCCCAACGTCTACCTGATGGACCAGTTCTCCACCCAGATCCGGGTGCTGCGCCCGATTTCCGTGGACAAGACCGAGGTCACCATCTACTGCTTCGCGCCCAAGGGCGAGTCCGCCGAGAACCGCCGGGTGCGCATCCGCCAGTACGAGGACTTCTTCAACGTCTCGGGCATGGGCACCCCGGACGACCTGGAAGAGTTCCGCGCCTGCCAAGAGGGCTACCATGGGGCGCTGGCCGAGTGGAGCGATCTGTCCCGCGGGGCCAAGCAGTGGATCCAGGGCGCCGACGAGAATGCCCAGGCGATCGGCATGAAGCCGCTGCTCAGCGGGGCCTCCCCCGAAGACGAGGGCCTCTACGTGCTGCACCACCAGCACTGGGTCGAGGAGATGCTGCGTGCCATCGACAAGGAACGCAGCCAGTACATCGCCACCGCGTCATAAGGAGAGAGACCATGAGCATCAGCT
The DNA here is from genome assembly GCF_014192215.1 of Halomonas cerina. GTDB lineage: Bacteria > Pseudomonadota > Gammaproteobacteria > Pseudomonadales > Halomonadaceae > Halomonas > Halomonas cerina. The sequence goes on along the minus strand of NZ_JACHXP010000049.1, from coordinate 486 downwards.
ATCAGGATATCCAGGCCTTTTTGTACCGCGAGGCGCGCCTGCTCGACGACCGCCAGTGGGACGAGTGGCTGGAGTGCTACCGCAAGGATGCGGTGTTCTGGATGCCGGCCTGGGACGACGACGACCAGCTGACCCGGGACCCGCACGCCGAGATCTCGCTGATCTACTACCCGAACCGCGAGGGGCTCGAGGATCGGGTCTACCGGATCAAGACCGAGCGCAGCGGGGCGAGCACGCCGGAGCCGCGCACCACCCACCAGGTCAACAACCTCGAGGTGCTGTCCCAGGAGGGTGACACGGTGGAGCTGCGCTTCAACTGGCACACCCTGAGCCACCGCTACAAGAAGACCGACAGCTACTTCGGGACCTGCTTCTATACCCTGGACGTGTCCGGCGAGACACCGCGGATCACGAAGAAAGTCGTGCAACTCAACAACGACTATATCCATCAGGTCATCGACGTTTATCACATCTGACCGGGTCACG
>NZ_JACHXP010000048.1 GCF_014192215.1 Halomonas cerina | reverse complement strand
GTGGTGCGCCAGGCATGGCGCGCAGCGCCTGACTGGCGCTGTTCCCGAGGGTGGTGCCTCGGGATGACTTGGGGGTGAAAGTTCCCTGCACGCCCGGCAAGGGGAAGTGCTAGCCGACGGCAAGGGTGTTCCCCGCGAGGGGGAATCTGAAGGCAGCCCGAGGCAAAACGCTGGCCTGACGAACAGGAAGCGGATACGAGGCGGCATGGCGGGGTGAGATGGCCACACTCATCAAAGCCCAATACTTGCACGGAACGCCATGACGTAAATCCGCCAGGCATAAGTGGGAAGGTCGCGCGTCTTACCCTGGGAGGTCTGGTGGTCTGCCACGGTGCTACCGGCGTCGAGAGGCGACGGGAGGGGCCGCCAGACGTCAGCCGAGGCCATAGTAAGTGCCGGTTCACCGCGGCACCAAGGGCCGAACATGAAGAACCGCGAGTAGGCGATGACGTCTCGAGGATCGATCATGAAGACCGAAACTGGCGCTGATACCGTCACCCACCCAGAGGGGCAGGGGCAGTACCCCGAGTCCTGGCCGGTGGGCGTCGAGACGGTCCCGGCGTCGTCATCGTGGACGAAAGCGGAGCCCGCCCCGCTCATGGAAGCCGTGGTAGAGAAGGCCAACATGGCGCGGGCTTACCGTAGGGTGGTCGCCAATAAAGGCGCGCCGGGTGCCGATGGCATGACGGTACGCCAGTTGGCCGACCACCTGAAACAGTACTGGCCGACGCTGTGCGAGCGGCTGCTGGCCGGTGAGTACCACCCCAGCCCGGTTCGAGCCGTCGAGATCCCCAAGCCCAAGGGCGGGACGCGACAGCTCGGCATCCCCACGGTCACCGACCGGTTGATCCAGCAGGCGTTGTTGCAGGTGCTGACGCCGATCTTCGATCCGGGTTTCTCCGCATCGAGCTACGGTTATCGCCCCAAGCGCAGCGCCCAGCAGGCCGTCTCGGCCATGAAGGCCCACGTCACTGCCGGCCACCGCTGGGTGGTCGACCTCGACCTGGCCGCCTTCTTCGACCGGGTCAACCATGACCTGCTGATGGCGCGGATCGCGCGTCGCGTCCGCGACAAGCGGGTGCTACGCCTGATCCGTCGCTACCTGGAAGCCGGCATGTTCCAGGACGGCCTGGCCGCGCCACGCCGACAGGGGACGCCCCAGGGCGGGCCACTGAGCCCGCTGCTGGCCAATATCCTGTTGGACGACGTGGACAAGGAACTGGAACGTCGGGGCCACCGCTTCTGCCGCTACGCCGATGATATGCAGGTGTATGTCAGGAGTCGGCGGGCGGGCGAGCGCGTCATGGCCAGCCTGAGTGATTTTCTCGAGAGCTCGCTCAGGCTCACGGTCAATCGCGACAAGAGCGCGGTGGACCGGCCATGGCGTCGGGGATATCTGGGCTATACGCTGACCCGGCATAAGCAGGCACGGCTGACCATCTCCAAGGCCAGCCTGCAACGCCTGATGCTGCGTGTCCGTGAGATCCTGAAGCGCGGCAAGGGGCGCAATATCCGACGGGTCATCGAAGAACTGACACCAGTCCTGCGGGGCTGGGCCAGCTACTTCAGTCTCGTCGATGTGAAACGCCCCTTGGAGGCGCTGGATGGCTGGATACGCCGTCGACTGCGCCGTGTGATCTGGCGACAGTGGAAGCGTCCGCGGACTCGGCGCCGGAAACTGCAGGCGCTGGGCCTGGACGCCCAGCGTGCCTGGAAGTCAGCGGGGAATGGGCGAGGCCCCTGGTGGAATGCAGGTGCGCTGCATATGCGCCATGCCTTGCCCAACCGCTGGTTCCGTCAGCAGGGAATGATCTCGGTACTCGAGACGGTAAGAGGGCTTAGTCGTTTTTCATGAACCGCCGTGGTACGGAACCGTATGCCCGGTGGTGTGAGAG
>NZ_JACHXP010000047.1 GCF_014192215.1 Halomonas cerina | reverse complement strand
GTGGTCGGAGATCTCGTAGCGTCCTGCCATGGGTCACCTATGCTGCTGCGGCATAGGTGACATTAGCAAATTAGGGTTTTCGGACAAAGCCTAGTCCCGAGAATGGCTTGCGACGACCATCCCAGATCATGGTCGACAAGCCGATGACGGTGAAGCGAGAGAGAATAGGAGAAGCCTTCGGCCACCTCGAAGACAGTGCCATGGTCGCCGTTAACCGAGCGCTGGCATTGTTCCTGGGCTTTTCCTGATACCAGCCTCACCCCTCGGCCCTTGCCCCTCGTTCCCTCACACCAGTCCCGCCTTGGCTCATCGCGGCATCGGCAATTGGCCGTTGACCGCACCAGCAGTAGGCCCAGCTCCCCCGCCTTGCTCCCCGGCGCGATACCCGAGTGCGAGATACTGGTGCGATGGCGGCCGATAATGGCCGCGACACTCCGGTTCTCATCCTGATTGTCGCTGGCTTCTTATCCAGATTGACGCGCTACACGGCGCCCGGTTCAAGGACCGGGCGCCGTCGATATCTTCATTGGTTCCAGCCGGCTCAGCCGGTTCCATATCCCTGCGGATTGGCCGCCTACCAGCCCAGGTATCACGCCGCATCGCCTCGAGCCCGCGCTCGGCGCGCCAGCCCTGCTCACGCCCGGCCGCTCGAAGCTCGCCAGTGACGCCACGTGCCCGGCGGCCAGGCCCATCACAGGCCGATAGACCCGCACGCAAGTGCCACCCACAGCCGGATAGTCATCGCCGACGATTGAGCTTTGGCAGGTCACCCACCACTTCAAGCTCTCTCCTCATTCATCAGGCTCTCGTAAGGGATCTTCAGGCCGTCATGTAGCCGGCGGATCATCCTCAGGCTCAGCCGGCGCTTGCGGTTCAGCACCTCCGAGACTCGACCGCTGGAACCAATGTAGGGCTCCAGGTCACGCGGTGTCAGGTCCTGCTGCTCCATGCGAAACTTGATCGCCTCGATGGGATCGGATGGTCCGATCGGATAGTGCTCATCCTCATAACGCTCAATCAGGATCGACAGCACCTCCAGCTCATCGGCCTCAGGTGTCCCCTCTTCCACTCCCCACAGCGCCTCCAGTCGGGCGAACGCCCGGTCCAGGTCGGCATCACTACGAATCGGCTGAATGTTCATTTAAATCGTCTCCGCATCAATCCGATCATACTGGGCATGGGTACCGACAAAGCGCACCCAGGCAATCTGCTGGGTGTATCGGATCGCGACAACGATCCGATACTTGTTGCCTGCGATGTTGAACACCACGCGTCCGCCCTTGAGGATGCTCGCCGTCCTGATGTCCGCCTTCAATTCTTGTGGCGTGGCCCAGCTGGCCTTTTCCACCATCCGATACCACTCGGTGAGTGGCGTTTCGGCGTCGGCGTAGCCTTGCTCCCAGAATTCCCTGAGCGCGCGCTTGGCGATGACTCTCACGGCAATCTCCCTTTTGGGACAGCATGGCTGCTCCCATTTTGGGAGTCAATGCCTGGATGCCGAGGCCACCGCCACCCCGCTATTCTCCGCCCAGAACGCATGGCGCCCGGTCCAGGGACCGGGCGCCGTCGCTATCATCTGTGCTTCCAGCCGGCTCAACCGGCCCCATACCCCTGCGGATTACCCTCTTGCCACCGCCAGGTATCACGCAGCATCGCCTCGAGCCCTCGCTCGGCTCGCCAGCCCAGGCTCACGTTCGGCCTTGCTGGCACCGGCGCATCCGGCCCATAGACGGTAGCCAAGAAGCTGAACACCAGCCGATAGACCCCGGCCGCCGCCATCGCCTGACACAGCACCAAGGAGCCATGCACATTAGTGTCGTAGTAGGCCAGGGGCTGCTCGACGCTCTCGCCCACCGCCTTCAGGCCGGCGAAGTGGATCACCGCCTCGATGGCATGCTCGGCAAACAGCCGATCAAGCCGTGCACGATCACACACATCGCCTTCGATGAAGCCCACCGCCCTGCCGGTAATCGCCTCGACCCGGTGCAGCGCCTCGCGGGCGCCATTGACCAGATTGTCGAGCACCACCACCTCGTGGTTCGCCTGCAGCAGTTCCACGACGGTGTGTGAGCCGATATAGCCGGCGCCGCCGGTGACCAGAATTGCCATATTCTCTCCCTTATTCAGTCCACTACCTCAGGCTCGGGCTGTGTCGACTGAACATCGCGGGAAGGTGCCGCAAGATATCCCGCCTCCATGCCCAGCACCTGGTTGGCCTGCAGCCAGCCTTTGATCTGCCCGCAATCGAAGGTCCGCCCGCGCATACGAAAGGCATCGACTCCGCCGGTCTCGCGGATCAGCTGCGCGATGGCGTCGGCCGGCTGGATCTCGCCACCGGCACCCGGCGGCGTATCCGCCAGCAGGGTCATGACGCGATACGGCAGGATATAGCGGCCAATCACCGAGAGCCGCTAGGGCGCCTGCTCCGGGGAGGGCTTCTCGACCACGCCGGCCATCGCCATGGCCTCGCCCGCACGCGGCTCGTCACCCCCGCAGTCGACGATACCATAGCGGTGGACCTCCTCGCGGGGCACCGCCTCGACCATGATCTGCGCCCGCTGGCTGGCCTGCCACTGGGCGGTGCGCGCCAGGGCCTGCACATCCTTGGGGAAGCAGGAGCCGCCGTAACCGCAGCCGGGGTAGATGAAGTGGTAGCCGATACGCGGGTCCGAGCCGATGCCGCGGCGCACCTGCTCCACGTCCGCTCCCACGCGCTCGGCCAGGTTGGCGATCCCGTTCATGAAGCTGATCTTGGTGGCGAGCATGGCGTTGGCCGCGCAACCTGCAGCGGCCGTGGACGGTAACAGCTCAATGCTTGGCCTCACGGCGCAGTTGCGCAACGACATCAACGCCGAGGCCAGCGATCTCAGCGATCATCTGGTCATCCATCTCGGTACGCGCGATCAGGTTACGGGCAGTCTCGCGTTTCGCTATGCGCTCACCTTCCTGTCGACCTTCCCTTCGGCCTTCTTGTCGGCCTTTTTCTTCCCACCGCTCGGGCCATTTCTTGATGCGTTCGGCCAGCATGTCATGCACCTCGTGTAGGTCCTGCAAGTCATTGAACTCGGGCAG
>NZ_JACHXP010000046.1 GCF_014192215.1 Halomonas cerina | reverse complement strand
GGCGATCATCTGCTCGAGCACGCCCTCGCGGTCGCTGGCGGGACCCAGGGTGGCGACGATCTTGGTGCGGCGAACGGGGTCGTGGATCGGGGCATAATGCATGAAGTCTCTCCGCGGAAGCTGGATACGGTCAAGATAACGTCTAAGGGGTAATATTACTACAAAATTGCCTGATACTAAGGTCGTATTCCGGCGTCTTATGATCGAGATGAATCGATACAGCTTGTCATTTTCATGGGATCGGACCCTGTTCTGGCGAATCGTTAGCAGAAGTTTATGTTGTAAAGTTACTAAAAATTGCTTGAGTCTCGGCCTCTCTTGGTTCACATTATGTGGCACACGAGCCGTCGGCCCGCCACACAGGGTCATGTCGAGATGCCGGGAACGTCCTGGGGCCCTCCCGCCCATCGGCTCACCGAACGCCAAGAAGCTGCCACTGGATCGAGAGGAAGACGCCATGACGCTCAAGATCGCTATCAATGGTTTCGGCCGCATCGGCCGCAACGTGCTGCGTGCCCTGTACGAGAACGGGTATCGCCAGCGGGTGCAAATCGTCGCCATCAACGACCTGGGGGATCCGGCGTTGAACGCCCACCTGCTGCGCCACGACACCGTGCATGGCCACTTTCCCTTCGCCGTCGATCACGACGAGGAGAGCCTGAGTGTGGATGGTGATCGCATTGCCATTCTCTCCGAGCGTGAGCCGAGCAAGCTGCCCTGGAAGTCGCTGGGAGTCGATCTGGTCATGGAGTGCACCGGCCTGTTCACCAAGCGCGAGTCGGCGGCGAAGCACCTCACGGCCGGTGCCGGGCAGGTGCTGATTTCCGCCCCCAGCCCCGACGCCGATGCCACCGTGGTGTATGGGGTCAATGAAGACGTGCTGAACGCCGAGCACAAGGTGGTCTCCAATGCGTCTTGCACCACCAACTGCCTCGCCCCGGTGGCCCAGGCGCTCAACGCGACGGTGGGTATCGAGAACGGCCTGATGACCACGGTGCACGCCTACACCAACGACCAGAACCTGTCGGATGTCTACCACAAGGACCCTTACCGAGCCCGCAGCGCCACCCACTCCATGATCCCCACCAAGACCGGGGCCGCTGCCGCTGTGGGGCTGGTGTTGCCGGAGCTGGCCGGCAAGTTCGATGGCTTGGCCGTGCGAGTGCCGGTGATCAATGTCTCCTTGGTGGATCTGACCTTCAACGCGAGCCGCGAGACGACCAAGGAGGAGATCAATGCCATCGTCAAGGAAGCGGCCGCCGCCTCGAAGGTGCTCGCGGTGAATGCCCAGCCGCTGGTCTCCATCGACTTCAATCATGACCCCAACTCCTCGACCTTCGACGCCAACCACACTCGGGTGAACGGCAAACTGGTCAAGGTCATGGCCTGGTACGACAACGAGTGGGGCTTTTCCAACCGCATGCTGGATACCGCCCTGGCCATGCACGCAGCCGGTGGCGAGAAGCGCGCCGCCGCCTGACCGTTTTCCGGGCCGCCATGGACGGCGCCCACCCACGCTGATGCCGGGCCACCATCGTGGCCCGGCGTCGTCTCGTTCAAGGAAGGCCTCACTCCGGGATATGCCAGGTCCGGGGACACTTGTCGCTATGGAACAGCCGCTGGGCGGTGTCGGCGTTACGACGCTCGGCGAGGACCTCACGCCCATCGCTCAGGGCGGCGAGCAGGTCGTCGTCGGGATGGCGCACGGTGAGCAGGGTCAGGTCATCCCGGCGGATCACCTCATAGTCGGCACCCAGGGATTCGGCCAGCGACTCGAGGCGCTCGGAGTCGCCGTCCAGGCATAGCGAAAGGCGCATGGCGCCACTGTCGATCAGGTTGGCATGCAGGCCGGCCTCCACCAGCTGGCCGAGGACGTCGTGCTGGCGCGTTTCGTCCATGAAGGCGAAGTCGCGGGGGTGGACCGTCAGCAGCGTCTGTGTCTCGCGCAGGATGAAGGCGGCTGTCTCATCATCGTGGCGGGTATCGGCGTCGATCATGCTGCCCGGTGCGTCGAGTGCCTCGAAGGAGCGGACCCTTAGCGGGATCGTCTTCTGCTGTAGCGGGCCCAGGGTCTTGGGGTGGATCACCTTGGCGCCGTGCCAGGCCAGCTCCACGGTTTCGGCATAGGAGAGGTGCGCGAGCCGTACGGCGTTGTCGAAGCGCCGTGGATCGGCATTGAAGAGCCCCGGGACGTCCTTCCAGATGGTCACCCCCTTGGCACCGAGGCAGTGGGCGAGGATCGCCGCGCTGAAGTCGGAGCCCTCGCGGCCTAGGGTGGTGGCGACACCCTCCCGGGTGCCACCGATGAAGCCCTGGGTCAGCACCAGTCGGTCATCGCCGATAGCCAGGGCACGCACCCGCTCGGCGGTGGCCTCCCAGTCGACATTGGCGGCCTGGTGACAGGCGTCGGTGATAATCAGCTCGCGGGCATCCTGCCACGCGGTGGGCAGTCCACACGCCTCGAGCCAGGCGGCGACGATGGTGGTGGCGAGCAGTTCGCCGAAGCCGACCGTCTGGTCGTAGTGAAAGGGGCGTGTCTGGTCGACATGCGCCTGATGGCGTCGGTCGAGCTCGTCGATCAGCGCTTCGACCCGCGCCGTCACAGGGTCGGCCTGCGCGCCGAACAGGGCATCGACCGTGTCGAGATGGTCGCGGCGGATGGCCGCGAGCCGCTCGCGATAGGTGGCCTTCTCGCCCTGTCGGGCCGCAGCCAGCAACGCCTCCAGGGCGTTGGTGGTCTTGCCCATGGCGGACATCACCACCACCTGGGGGCGCTGCGGAAGCTCGTCGAGCAGCTCGCCCAAGTGGCGAATGGCCGCGGCATCGCGGATCGAGGCGCCGCCGAACTTGAAGACCTGGGTCATCGTGCGCTCCTTGTTTCCGCGTCCTGTGATGGGGGCTGCCTTGTGCACAGCATAGCGGCAGGGGAGTAAGGGTGGCAGAAGAAAGCGGCAGGGTGCAGCACCTCAGTTCATCGCTGCGGTGGATCGCTGCCTATACTGAGCCGAGTCCGACAGATAAAGGCATGGCGGCTCGGCCAGTGGAAGCCGGGCTGGGAGCCGTTCGAGGATGCGCGCGGCAACGCGGTCATCGACGCCGCTGTCGCCGCGAGCGAAAGCGGAAGGAGATAACGCACATGGCAGACGATTTACGTGACAGCGCCTTGAAGTACCATCGATTCCCCCGCCCCGGTAAGTTGGCGATCCACGCGATCAAGCCCATGGCCA
>NZ_JACHXP010000045.1 GCF_014192215.1 Halomonas cerina | reverse complement strand
CTGGAGATCGAGAATGGCGCCTTCCATCTCAAGGAGCGTGCCCCCGGCGTCACCGTCGACGAGATCAAGGCGCTGACTGCCGGTACACTGGTCGTTCCCGACCATGTTCCGGAGATGACCTTCGAGGCCTGAGAGAGTGTCGACAAGCTACTGCGCTAGCCAGCATATTACATCAGCACCGCGAATTTGACCTACCGGGTGAGTCGGCGAGCTCTTCATGGTGGATTGAGCGAGAATCGGTCTCTTTTTGATCGATTCTCCATGTCGCCGCGCGAGGAATAGCGACTATCGTAGAGCGATTGCGGGCTGGCATGCAGGTTAGTCACCACGTAGGCACCGAACTGTGGGAGCAGCTCAACAAGGACCTGGTCAGCATCGGCAAGTTCGACAAGCAAGGCCAGTCCATGGACGAGCTCGCCGAGAAGATGATCCTGATGAAGCGCTACTCCTATCCGGAGGATGTCGTCGGTACGGCCAGTTTCCTGGCCAGCCCGGAATCGGACTACGTGACCGGCCAGCTGCTGATGATCGATGGCGGCATGATCATGCAGTGACGCCACCGGCCACCCGGCGGGTGGCTCAGTAGCATCCCTTGTCACGCATCACCCGATCGGCCCTGTCCTGCGCCATGGACAGGGCCTTCTTGATCGAGCGGCGGCCGTCCAGCACCTCGAACACCTCGTTGCCGGCGATGCCGATGATATCGGTGATGCCCGGCACCGGGGGGCGTGGCCAGACCTGCAGGATGTTCTCCCTGGCCATCCGGTCCACGATGTCGATGAGCGGCGACAGGGAGGCGACCTCCGGGTCACGACTGACGCTGAAGCGTGGTGTGGCCAGGCCGCCATTCATGATATAGAGCTTCGACAGGCTGGCGGAAGTCAGCGACTTCAGGGCACACCAGGCCGCCTCCACACGCTCTTCGGTCAGGTTGGACGGAATGGCCAGCGCATAGCCCCCGACCGGGGTGATGGGACGTCCGTGGCTGCCGGTAGGATGTGGCAGGTAGCCCGTGTTGCCCCAGGCCGGCGACGTTCGGTCGAGCTCGATCAGGGGGGCGAGCAACGTATAGCAGTAGGCCATGCAGGACTGGCCCGAGGCATAGGACTGGGCACGCTCGTACCAGGCCATGTCGAGGATGTTCGGCGGCGAATACTTGAGGATATCCAGCATGTACTCGCAGGCGCGGAAGGCCGCATCCGACAGAAACATCGGCCGATATTCTTCCCCCGACACGTGCTGGAAGTCATAACCGTCCCGGGTTCGACGCATATTAATGATCGGCTGGCCGAACTTCGCCATCAGGAAGGTGAAGGTATGCCCCAGCGGCGTGCCCCGGGCCGCATTCCAGGCGATGCCATACTGCTCTTTGGCAGGATTATGCAGCCGCCTGGCGACCTTGGTCAGCTCTTCGGTGGTCGTCGGAGGCGACAGCTGTGCGCGCTCGAGGATATCGGTCCGGTAGCACAGCAGCTCGGGGGTCGTCTGCACCGGGATACCATACTGCCGATCGGCATACTGCGCGCTCTGGATGGCCACGGGGTGGAAATCGGACAGGTCATGACCATCTCGCTCAAGGAAGGGATCCAGCGGCAGCAGCATGCCCTCGGACGCCAGCTCCCCGAACCAGGGCAGATCGCAGGCGACGATGTCATAGCGGGAATGCGCCAGGCGGGCGTTATCGAGGATCTCCTCGCGCAGGTCGTCGATCGACCTGGCCTGGTTCTTGATCGGCAGGCCGAAGATCGATTCCAGTTGCTGCTTGAGGTTGTGCATCGCCATGAAGGTGGGGTCGGCATGGCTCAGGACCCGCAGGCCACCCTTCATCTCGAGGCGCGTCGACAGCACCGCAGGCGGCGAGATTACCCGGTTCGGCGGGTAGGCGTCATCCCGCAAGGCCTGGCTGTCGCAGGTCGATAGCAAGGCCCTGATCCTGCCGGCATAGGCCTCCCACTCCTCGATCATCGCCGTTGAGGGATGCAGCGATACGGTCTTGCCCGACTTCGTCCGGGGGCGCGACAGGAGCAGCCCGCGCTCGAGAAGACTCTCGATCCCCCGCTTGGCGGTACCGTAGGACAGCCCCGAGGCATCGGCCAGCGAGGTGGGCGTCGTGAGCCGTCCCACCAGGTGGTTGCGCATGACATGGAGCATCATGCGCATCTCCCGATACCCCGGGCTTATGGAGAGCGACCGCTCCGTCTCCTCCTCGAATTTCTCGATGAAGTCGATGAAGCGGGCAAGCTCGGTCGTTGAGAGCTTCGGCCTAGGGGTCGCCGAGAGGATGTCGTAGGGGCCCTCTAGATGGCGCTCATCCAGATAATCGGTCATGTCCACCTCGGGGGTCGGTAACGGGCCTGGTGTCAAAATTACCCCCCGCCTCCCCGCCGAGTAACCATCACCCTGCTCCATCGACGATCAGTCGAAGGCACAGCAGGATCAGCAGGATCAGCAACGTGAGGATGAATCAGAAGAACAGCTGACCACTCAGACATTTCTGGATGGCAAGGCCCTGATCTTGCCGGCATAGGCCTCCCACTCCGCGATCATCGCCGGTGAGGGATGCAGCGATACGGTCTTGCCCGACTTCGTCCGGGGGCGCGACAGGATCAGCCCTCGCTTGATAAGGCTCTCGATCCCCCTCTTGGCGGTGCCGTAGGTCAGCCCCGAGGCATCGGCCAGCGAGGTGGGCGTCGTGAGCCGTCCCGCCAGGTGGTTGCGCATGACATGGAGCATCATGCGCATCTCCCGATACCCCGGGCTCATGGAGAGCGACTGCTCCGTCTCCTCCTCGAATTTCTCGATGAAGTCGATGAAGCGCGCAAGCTCGGTCGTGGAGAGCTTCAGCCTGGGGGTCGCCGAGAGAGTGTCGTAGGGTCCCTCCAGATACCGCTCGTCCGGATCGTCGGTCATCGCCACCATCACCCTGCCCCATCGATGATCAGCCGGATGCCTAGCAGGATCAGCAGGCCGAGGATCAACTGGAAGAACAGCTCCCCACTCAGACGCTTCTGGATCACGAGCCCCAGGCGTACCCCGAGCCAGGCGACGGGAATCAGCAGCAGGGCCACCGTCAGGTTCTCGACGCTGAGCAGGCCGAGCAGACCGTAGGGCACCAGCTTGACGAGGTTGGTGGCGGCCAGGAAGACCACGGCGGTTCCCAGGAACTGTTCCTTGGAGAGCCGACACTGGAGCAGGTAGAAGTTCAGCGGCGGTCCCCCGGCATGGGCGATGAAGCTGGTG
>NZ_JACHXP010000044.1 GCF_014192215.1 Halomonas cerina | reverse complement strand
GCGCTGCTGGTGGAGAAGGGCATCGCCGAGCCGGGCGATCACGTGATCCTCACCCGCGGCGACCACATGAACGCCCACGGCGGCACCAACACCCTCAAGATCCTTGACGTGGAGACCCGTCATGAATGAAGCACGCCCGCGCCGAGAGGTACAGCGTACCTTGCCGGCTTGCAAACGCATCGCGCTGATCGCCCACGACGGCAAGAAGGACGAGATGCTCGAGTGGGCCGGACGCTGGCAGGCCAGCCTGGCCCGACACCAGCTGGTCGGCACCGGCACCACCGCCCGGCGAATCGCCGACCGGCTGAGCCTCGAGGTGGAGCCCCTGATGAGCGGCCCACTGGGCGGCGACCAGCAGATCGGGGCGCGCATCGCCGAGCAGGGTCTTGATCTGCTGATCTTCTTCTGGGACCCCTTCGCACCGCAGCCCCACGACCCGGACGTTAAGGCGTTGCTGCGCCTGGCCGCCCTGTGGAACGTCCCGGTAGCCTGCAACCCAGCCAGCGCCGACTTCCTGCTCAGCTCGCCCTGGCTCGACCAGGACTACGAGATGAACATTCCCGATGCGAGTGGCTGGGTATCGGAACGTAGCAACTGAGCCCGGCCCTTGCCGGCGACGACACGACAACAACGCGAGGCCCCGCATGTTTCAGCTTACCCGCAGCGTCACCTGGCAGGCGCTGAAGCACCTGCAGACGCAGACCGCCGACGACCGCATCCGCGACTACTTCACCGCCGATCCACAGCGCTTCGACAAGATGAGCCTGCGGGTCGGCGGGCTCTTCCTCGACTACTCCAAGCATCACATCTCCGATGCCGTACTCGCCAAGCTCCTCGAGTTGGCCGACCACTCGGCGCTGGTCCAACGCCGCGCCCAGATGTTCTCCGGCGACATCATCAACGTCACCGAGAACCGGCCGGTATTACACACCGCCCTGCGCAACCTGGGCGAGGGACCACTGATGGTCGACGGCAAGGACGTGATGCCCGAGATCCACAGCACTCGCGAGCAGATCCGTCGCTTCTCCGAAGCGGTGCGCAGCGGCGAATGGAAAGGCTACAGTGGCCAGCGCATCAAGGACGTGGTCAACATCGGTATCGGCGGCTCGGACCTGGGCCCCAACATGGCCTGCCGCGCCTTGCTCAAGTACCGCCACGGGGAGCTGAGCTTCCACTTCGTCTCCAACGTCGATGGCACCCATATCCAGAAGGTGCTCAAGCGCCTCGACCCGGCTACCACCCTGTTCATCGTCTCCACCAAGACCTTCTCCACCCAGGAGACGCTGCTGAATGCCAAGACGGCGCGCCGCTGGTTCCTGGAGAATGCCGGCGAGGAAGCCGACGTCGGCGCCCATTTCGTCGCCGCCTCCACCAACAGCAAGGCCGCCATGGAATTCGGCATCCGCGAGGAGAATGTCTTCGAGTTCTGGGCCTGGGTCGGCGGTCGCTACTCCATGTGGTCGTCCATCGGCCTGCCCATCGCGCTGGCCATCGGCTTCGATGGCTTCATGGAGATGCTCGAGGGTGCCTATGAAATGGATCAGCACTTCCTGACCGCCCCCAACGCCGCCAACATGCCGGTGCTGATGGCGCTGATCGGGATCTGGTATATCAACTTCCAGGGCGCCGAGACCCAGGCCATCGTGCCCTACGATCAGGCGCTGCATCAGCTGCCGTCCTTCCTGCAGCAGCTCGATATGGAGTCCAATGGCAAGTCGGTGGATATCTTCGGCCACCCGGTGGACTACAAGACCGGCCCCATCGTCTGGGGCCAGACCGGCTCCAACGGTCAGCACGCCTTCTTCCAGCTGCTGCACCAGGGTACCCGCTACGTGCCCATCGACTTCATCGCCTCGCTCAAGCCCGAGCCCGGCTTCGAGGACCACCACTTCGCGCTGCTCACCAACATGCTGGCCCAGGCCAACGCCTTCATGGAGGGCAGCCAGCAGGGCAGCGACCTCGACCCCTACAGCTGCCCGGGCAACCGCCCCTCCAGTGTGCTGCTGCTCGACGAGCTGACGCCGAAGAACCTCGGGGCGCTGATCGCCCTGTACGAGCATAAGGTGTTCGTCCAGGGGGTGATCTGGAACATCAACTCCTTCGACCAGTGGGGTGTGCAGCTCGGCAAGCGCATCGCCGGCGAGATCAGCGAACGCATCGACGAGCACAGCCAGGACTTCGACAGCTCGACCCAGGGGCTGCTGAAGCTGGTGCGGGAGCACTTCCCCGGCCAGGGCACCACGCTGCCCCCGGAAGCCAAGGGCGACAACCGCAGTCGCAAGGGGAGCAAGAAGGGGCAGCGCACCGCGTGATCGCACCGTGGCACCGACCCGGCCTCGTGCGAGGCCGGGTCAGGCAGCGCTGCGGCGGCCCGCCCGCTGGCCCAACCAGGCGGCCCCCAGCCACAGCGGGACACTGCCTGCGCCGTAGAGCAGAGCCAGGCCGGGCTGGCCGCGCTGCAGGAGGTGCAGCGTCTCCAGGCCGAACAGCGAGAAGGTGGTGAAGCCACCGCAGAAGCCGGTGACCAGGAAGGGTTGCCAGCGGGCGACCCGGCCGGAGAGGCGATGGGCAGCATGGGCGGCGAAGGCGGCCATCAGCCAGGCGCCGACCAGGTTGATCGCGAGCGTCCCCCAGGGAAAGGCCGGCCCCAGGGCACGCAGCATCCCCACCGACACCAGGTGGCGCAGCATGGCCCCCAGGGCGCTGCCGAGTCCCACCGCCAGATAGCCGCACCAGCTCGTCATGCCTGGCCACCCCCGAGCCACCAACCCAGGGCCACGGCGCCAACCCCGGCCGGCACCGTGACCAGCATGTTGGCCACGGCCCGGTGCCGGTGCCCCGCCTGCCACAGGGTCAGGGTTTGCAGGCTGAGCGATGAGACCGTCGTATAACCGCCGAGGCCGCCGACGGCCAGAAGCTGCCAGACCAGTGTGGAACCGACTGTTCCCATCTGGGCAGCGAGCCCCCCCAGTGCCAGCGCCCCGCTCAGGTTGGCCAGCAGCGTCCCCCAGGGGAAGCGGTGGCCAAGCCAGTGGCTCATCAGCTCGGTCACCGCCAGGCGCGCCATGCCCCCCAGCGCCCCTCCCATCGCCACCAGCAGCAGGCTCGTCGCCCCCCAGGTCATGACATCCCTCCCTCTTGCGTCACGGCCATCCTAGACGAGGCGGGTGAGCGCTATCGAGTAGGAGGGGGAGTCGCCTCCCCCGTCCTCTCACACCACCGGGCATACGGTTCCGTACCACGGCGGTTCATGAAAAACGACTAAGCCCTC
>NZ_JACHXP010000043.1 GCF_014192215.1 Halomonas cerina | reverse complement strand
CCGCAATTATGCCCAGCTCGGGATTATGCGCAGTTGATCAGTCGCCGTTTCTGCAACGCACTGACTATCAACGGAAGTCACTGCCCAAGCGAAGAGGTCCACAGGGCATAAGATTCGAGTACCACTCGCTATCCTGTCGGGAGGGTACTCATGTCAGTCCATTCGTGTGTTCGTGTCCAGCAACCCCAGTCGGAGCTATCGAGCAGCGACTCAGACTTGATCGACCGGTATGTCGCACACCTGAAACGACGAGGGCATACCGCCAGTACGACAAAGGCCTACCGCAGCGCGGTGGTGCATTTCCTGCAGTGGCGCCGCACCGTGCCGGTACTTCGGGATTCGCTCTGTGCCGAGACGGTACGCGCCTTTCTGGATGAGCATCTGCCAACCTGCCACTGCGCTCCCCCGGTTGTTCGCTCGCGCAAGACGGTTCAGGCAGCATTGAATCAGCTTCTGGCGATGAGCGGTCACGTCCGCGTGATCCAACACGCCGTACCGCTCCCGACGGCCATCGAGACATCGGTCGTCGCCTTCGATGCCTATCTGCGTGATGTCTGCGGCTTAGCGGTGCAAACCCGCCGGAGCCGGTGCCGCGAGGTACGGCGATTCCTCACTGACCTGCTCGGTACGGGACCACTGATTGTCGATCACATCACGCCAACGGTCCTGATCGACTACGTCACTGACCGGGCATGCGGGGCACGCGGCCTGACGGCGACTGCCCTGGTGGGGGCGTTGCGCGGTTATCTGCGCTTTCTGCGTTTCAGCGGTGTCTTGGTCGACAACTTCGGAGATACCATCCCATCGCCGGCACACTGGTCGCTGGCGGCCCTGCCGCCGGCACTGGGTGACGAGGAGCTGGCCCGTTTCTGGGCCGCCTTCGACCGTACCACCGCCATCGGCAAGCGTGATTACGCCATGGCGCGGTGTCTGGCCGACATGGCGCTGCGCTGCCATGAGGTGG
The DNA here is from genome assembly GCF_014192215.1 of Halomonas cerina. Taxonomy (GTDB): domain Bacteria; phylum Pseudomonadota; class Gammaproteobacteria; order Pseudomonadales; family Halomonadaceae; genus Halomonas; species Halomonas cerina. Next base: position 2,530 of record NZ_JACHXP010000043.1, on the reverse strand, counting down.
CGCAGCTGAACCTGGAGGCGATCAATTGGCGTGGTGGGTTCCTGACGCTGACCCACAACAAAGGCCGCCGCGTCGATCGTCTGCCGCTGCCGGCATCGACCGGCGACAGCCTGGTCGATTATCTGCGTCATGGCCGACCGGCCTCGAGCAGCCGTGCCCTGTTCGTCTACCACCGTGCCCCTCTAGGTCAAGCTGTCGCCGTCACGACGGTGCGTGGTGCCGTGCGTCGCGCTTTCCAGCGCGCCGAGTTGCCCTGGAGCGGACCCCATGTGCTGCGCCATACCGCTGCCCGGCGCATGCTGCAGGGAGGCTGTTCGATCAAGGAGATCGCCGATGTGCTGCGCCACCGCAGCATCGATACCACGGCCATCTACACCAAAGTCGACCTGCCGCAGTTGACCGGCGTTGCGCAGCCCTGGCCGGAGGAATGGTCATGATGCACTGGAGCAGCATGCATGAGCGGGTGGCGGCGTATCTGCGGACACGCCGGGCCCTGGGCTTTGCCTTGACCATCGAAGGCCAGCAGCTCGAGCGTTTTGCTCGGTTTGCCGAGCAACGGGCCCATCAGGGCCCCTTGACCCTGGCGCTGGCGGTCGCCTGGGCCAATGCCTCACCCACACCGGAGGGGGTGGGCCCCGCCCGCCGCCTGGAGACGCTGCGCCCCTTCGCCAGGTATTGTCAGCTGTTCGAGCCACAGACGGAGGTCCCGCCTGTTCGGCTCTTCGGACCAGCTCATCGGCGCCTGCCGCCGCATATCTATTCCCCGCAGGAGCTCGCGCAACTATTGGCGGCGACGGCAGCGTTGCTCCCCACAGAAGGGCTTCGGCCGGTAACCATGCGCACCTTGCTTGGTTTTCTTGTCACAACGGGACTTCGCCTCGGTGAGGCTCTGCGGCTGCAGGAACAGGATGTCGATCTGGATCGAGGCATGGTCGAGGTGCGCGAGAGCAAATTCCGCAAATCCCGCCTGGTGCCAATCCATATCAGCACCACCGAGGCCTTGGCCGAGTACCTCATCGTGCGCAACCGATACCTGGGGCTTTCACAGGCGCCGGGCTTGTTCCTGTTCGACAACGCCCGCCCCATCACGGGGGCTCAGGCACGCTACGCCTTTCAGCTCATTCGCCAACAGCTGGGCTGGGACAAACCGGCGACCGGCCCCCTGCCTCGGCTCTACGATCTGCGGCACACCTTTGCCTGCCGGTGTCTGCTGAGATGGTACGCCGAAGGCGTGGACGTCAACCGAAGGCTGCCGCAGTTGGCCACCTATATGGGGCACTGCAAGGTATCCGACACCTATTGGTATCTCACCGGTATCCCGGCGCTGATGGCGATTGCCGCTGAGCGTTTCGAACAGGCGGCAGCGACGACCGAGGAGGATCAGCCATGAGGACGACGTCATCCGAAACCGATCTGGCCCGATTGCTCCAGCGGTTTTTCTACCAGCGTCTTCAGCAACAGCAACACCTGAGTGCGCGGACCGTCGCCAGTTACCGCGATACCTTCAGGTTGCTGTTCTGTTTTGCCGAGCAGCACCTGGGCCGTGGTGTCTGCACGTTATGTCTACACGACCTGGATGTCTCCCTGGTGTTGGCCTTCCTCGATCACCTCGAAACCCATCGCCACAACTGTATTCGCAGCCGCAATGCGCGCTTCGCGGCCATCCGGGCCTTCTTGCACTATGTGGCACTCCAGGAGCCAGCGTTACTGGCACAGGTCCAGCGTGTGCTGGCCATTCCCATGAAGCGCTTCGAGCGGCCGCTGGTCGGCTTCCTGTCGCGTGAAGAGATGGAAGCCATCCTCGCAGCACCGGATGCCGCCTCTTGGACAGGTCAACGGGATCGACTGCTGATCCTGCTGCTCTACAACACGGGTGCACGCGTCTCTGAGCTCATCAGTATCCGCCGCAGCGACGTCGATACGCAGCACGCACAGGCCATCCATCTGCACGGCAAAGGGCGCAAGGAGCGGGTGGTGCCGCTATGGAAACGCACGGCGCGGAGGTTGGATGAGTGGATGGTCACGCTCGCGACCGATACGACGCAGCCGTTACTGCTGAACCGCTTTGGTCGGTCCATGAGCCGATCCGGCGTCGAGCAGCGCTTGACGTTGGCGGTGTCGCAGGCCGCCGCACACTGTCCTTCATTGAAAGATCGCCGGGTGTCGCCGCATGTGATTCGACACACCACCGCGATGCATCTCCTGCAATCGGGTGTCGATCTGGCGGTGATTGCCCTGTGGTTAGGCCATGAGCAGGTGACGACCACACACCAGTATCTCGAGGCTGATCTGGACATGAAGGAACGGGCGCTGGCGAGCCTGCAGCCACCGGAAACGGCGACACCGCGCTTCATACCCAAGCCAGATGTGCTGGCCTTCCTCGACAGCTTGTGATTATGCGCAGTCTTTTCTCGTGACTCGTGAGCAAACCACGGTCCGGATGCCTGCACGCGAGGGGACGTTGGCGCTGGACCGTGGTCGGGGCCAGGCAGGGCAACTGCGCATAATCCCGAGCTGGGCATAATTGCGG
>NZ_JACHXP010000042.1 GCF_014192215.1 Halomonas cerina | reverse complement strand
CCACGACGCTTGATCTCGGCGATCAGGTTCTCGGGGATACCGCAGAGTCCGAAACCGCCGGCGATCACGGTCATGCCGCTCTCGATGCCGTCCATTGCCTCTTCGTAGGAAGTCACACGCTTGTCGAATCCGGACATAGTGGCGCCTCGTCTTGGGTTGAGTGGGTTTCAGGGAAAAAAGGGTTGTGCAGTTCAGTGCAGCTTCATGCGTGGCTTGAGGAAGAAATTGAGCCCGTCGACGACCACCATCAGGACCGTCTTGAGCGTGCCGTGAATGGCGCGTTGATGCATGCGATACAGCGACGCATAGAAGAACTTCGCCAGGTGGCCCTCGAGGAAGAGGCTGCGTGCAGAGGCCCCGCGCATCAGGCTGCCCACGGCATCGAAATGGGCAAGCGAGATCAGCGAGCCACGATCCCGATATATGAAGGGCTTCAACGGCTTGCCCTCCAGCCGGGCACATAGGTTGCGGGAGAGAAGCAGGGCCTGCTGGTGGGCGGATTGGGCTCGGGGCGGCACCGCGGAGCCATCCTCCTGAGGGCAGCTGGCACAATCACCGAAGACGAAGATATTCGGATCATCCAAGCTCTGAAGGGTGGAATACACCTTGATGCGATGGTTGGACTCGGTGGATAGGCCCAGGGTCGACAGAATTTCTGGTGCCTTGATGCCGGCGGCCCAGACACAGAGGTCGGTCTCGATGCGCGTGCCGTCCTGGGTGACGACCACGCCCTCCTCCACGCCGGTGACCCGGGTACCGACATGCAATTCGACGCCTAGCCTGGTCAGCTCGATGGTCACCGCCTTGCGGATGCGTTCGGGAAGCACCGGCAGGATATCCGTGGCGGCCTCGATCAGATGAACCTCCAGCTGGCTGCTTTCCAGGGAGGTGAAGCCATAGCTGTTGAGCATTCGCGAGGCATCATAGAGCTCGGCGGCCAACTCCACGCCGGTGGCACCGGCACCGACGATGCCCACCGTCAATCGCGAGAGATGTTGCTGCTCGGGGTCGCTGAACCGCAGGAAGGTGTTGAGCATGTCATGCCGGAAGGCCTCCGCCTGGACGGGACTGTCGAGAAAGTGACAGTACCCGGTTACGCCTGGCGTCCCGAAGTCATTGCTGACACTGCCCAGGGACAGCACCAGCACATCATAGTCCAGGGTGCGCGAGGGCAGGACTTCTACGCCGTTTACATCGAGGACAGGGGCCAAGCTGAGCTGGTGGTTTTCACGATCCAGCCCGGACAGGGTCCCGAGCTGGAAGCGATAGCCGTTGATGCCGGCATGGCCCTGGTAGGACACCTCATCGAGGCCGGAGTCCAGGGCACCCGTCGCGACCTCATGCAAGAGGGGCTTCCAGATGTGGGTGGGGTTACGATCGACCAACACGATCTCTGCCTTGCTGCGTCGACCCAGCTTGCGGCCCAGGCGACTGACCAGTTCAAGCCCGCCGGCGCCGCCGCCGACCACCACAATCCTTTCCATGCCCATGCAAGACTCCTCGGTAGTGTCGCGACCCTAGGGGTCGAGTCTGGCCTGTCCCCGACAGTCGAGGCCTTGTGCAAGGCCCGACTGGGACGGTGCGGATGAATCCATTGTCGACGTTGATCGCTGGCTGTTATCTGTCCCGGCGCAGTCCCAGGATATCCCGGGCCTGCTGCCAGGTAGCGATCGGACGCTCATATTTCTCGCACAGCGCCACCGTCCGCTGGACCAGGGCGGCATTGCAAGGCGCCAGGGTTTCGCGGTCGAGGCGCATGTTGTCCTCCAGCCCGGTTCGGGTATGACCGCCGGCGGCGATGGACCATTCGTTCAGGACGATCTGGTTGGGCCCGATCCCTGCGCCACACCACTGGGCATCCGGTGCCAATCGATTTAGCGTCTCGATATAGAAATTGAAGGTCGGCTTGTCGACCGGCATGGCGTTCTTGACACCCATGACGAACTGGACATAGAGAGGAGCCTTCAACTTACCCTTTTTGGACAGGGCCACCGCTTGGTGGATATGGGAGAGATCGAAGGCCTCGATTTCCGGCTTGATGTCGTAGGTCAGCATTTCCTCGGCAAGCCAATCCACCAAGTCCGGTGGGTTCTCATAGACCCGGGTCGGGAAATTGTTGGAACCCACCGAGAGGCTTGCCATGTCGGGCTTCAGCGGCAGCATGCCGCCACGATCCTTACCGGCCCCCGAACGCCCACCCGTGGAGAGCTGGATGATCATGCCAGGGCAATGCGTCTTGAGACCCTCCATCAGCCTGGCGAAACGCTCAGGATCCGAGGTTGGCGTCTGGTCATCGTTGCGCACATGGCAGTGGGCGATGCTGGCACCGGCCTCGAAGGCGGCCTGGGTGCTTTCGATCTGTTCTTCGATGGTGGTGGGCAGGGCTGGGTTGTTTTCCTTGCGCGGCACACTGCCGGTGATGGCCACACAGATGATGCAGGGGTTGGACATGACGACGTGCCTCCAGGCATTAGCCGATTTTCCTCGACAAACAGGCAACCGGATTGATTGTTGAAACCAAGTACATCGCATTGGAAGGTGGGATGTCCAACAGTTGAAAGAGCAAGATAACCAGATTGGTCATTTTTTAAAGGAAGGTGGCTTGTTCCGAAGCCGGGGGCAGTCGCAAGCTTAATAACCAGCTTGCACATAGCGCATTTCTAAAAACAAATGCTAGAAAAAATGAAAACATTATCATGTTTAAAAAGAGTGCGCTGACATTATAAGTTATTCATTATTTCAACGACTTATGCCTGTGAAGAAGGCCCCTGCCGGATCGGCATCATCCAGAATAATGTCGACGTTGACAGCTACCAGGCCCCCTCAAGCAGGCACCTCGCCGCTGAATAACCGGCCCCGATCGTCCCCACCAGCGTTCTGCCGAAAAGGCTTACGATTTTTCTCACTGTCGCCACGACGCCGACGCCGACGCCGACGCCGACGCCGACGCCGACGCCATCGCTGTATCGCCGAAAGGACCTTGCTGGGCTTTTCACCATCCTGCTTCAAGCAGCTCAAAAAGTGGTTTTGAAGGGAGCTCTTATACTACCTTTAGGCTCATCGAGCCGAGCCCGGCGGAAAGGGTGTTGTGACTCCGCCTGTGGAAGCCGGCCTGGCAGCAGTTCAAGAATGCGATCGGCAAAGCGGTCATCCACGCCGCTTTCGCCGTGAGTGAGGTAAAGCACATGGCAGACGATTTACGTGACAGCGCCTTGAAGTACCATCGATTCCCCCGCCCCGGTAAGTTGGCGATCCACGCGATCAAGCCCATGGCCAGCCAGCGGGACCTGTCGCTGGCCTATTCGCCCGGGGTGGCCGCGGCCTGCGAGGAGATCGAACGCGATCCCCTGCAGGCGGCCGAGTACACCGCCCGCGGCAATCTGGTGGCCGTGGTCAGCAACGGCACGGCGGTGCTGGGGCTGGGGGCCATCGGGGCCCTGGCCTCCAAACCGGTCATGGAAGGCAAGGCCGTGCTGTTCAAGAAGTTCGCCGACGTGGACGTATTCGACATCGAGATCGAGGAGCGCGACCCGGACAAGTTGATCGAGATCGTCGCCGGCCTGGAGGCCACCTTCGGCGGCATCAATCTGGAAGACATCAAGGCGCCGGAGTGCTTCGAGATCGAGCGGCGCCTGCGCGAGCGGATGAAGATCCCGGTCTTCCACGACGATCAGCACGGTACCGCCATCGTCTCGGCGGCCGCCCTGCTCAACGGCCTGCGGGTGGTGGACAAGCAGCTCGCCGACATCCACCTGGTTTGCAACGGCGCGGGCTCCGCGGCCCTGGCCTGTCTGGACCTGGCGGTGTCCCTGGGGGTCCGCCAGGACAACATCCTGGTGTGCGACC
>NZ_JACHXP010000041.1 GCF_014192215.1 Halomonas cerina | reverse complement strand
CGGCGAGACACCGCGGATCACGAAGAAAGTCGTGCAACTCAACAACGACTATATCCATCAGGTCATCGACGTTTATCACATCTGACCGGGTCACGCTGACCCGGTGCGGGAGGAGATTCGACCATGAGCTACACCATTGCCCTCAACTTCGAGGACGGCGTCACCCGCTTCATCGGCTGCAAGGAAGGGGAGACGGTCCTCGATGCCGCCTACCGGCAGAAGGTCAACCTGCCGATGGACTGTTCTGACGGTGTCTGCGGCACCTGCAAGGGACACTGTGAACAGGGCGAATTCGACATGGGCGACGAGTACCTGGAGGAGGCACTCTCCGACGAGGAGGCCGCCGAGGGCCAGGTACTGACCTGCCAGATGGTGCCGTCCTCCGACTGCGTCATCCAGATCCCGGTGGCCTCCACCCTGTGCAAGACCGCGGTGGGCAGGCTCGAGGGCTCCGTGGCCGTGGTCGAGCAACTCTCCGAGGACAGCATCGAGCTGGGCGTGGACCTGGAAGACGAGGCCGCGCTGGTCTTCCTGCCGGGGCAGTATATTCACATCGACGTGCCCGGCACCGAGGAGCACCGCTCCTACTCCTTCAGTTCGAAGCCGGGGGATCGGCGGGCGACCTTTTTGATCCGCAACATCCCCAACGGGGTGATGAGCGGCTATCTGACCGAGCGCGCCAAGGTCGGCGACCGGCTGGCCCTGACCGGGCCGATGGGCAGCTTCTACCTGCGCGAGATCACCCGTCCGGTGCTGATGCTGGCCGGTGGCACCGGTCTCGCGCCCTTCCTTTCCATGCTCGAACTGCTGGTCCAGAAACGGGCGGAAGGGGAGTCCAATGAGCAGCCGATGCACCTGATCTACGGCGTCAACAAGGACGACCACCTGGTCAAGGTCGATGCCCTGGAGCATTTCGCCGCGGAGCTGCCGAACTTCGCCTACTCCACCGTGGTGGTGGACGAGGCAAGCGAACATCCGCGCAAGGGTTACGTGACGCACCACATGGACGCCGAGGTGCTGCACGACGGGGATGTCGACGTCTACCTGTGCGGGCCACCCCCCATGGTCGACGCCGTGCTCAAGCACTTCGACAACGAGGGCATCGTGCCGCAGAGCTTCCATTACGAGAAGTTCACGCCGAACCAGGCCCCCAAGGAGGCCTCATGAGCACCCAGCGTTTCACCGACAAGGTCATGGTGATCACCGGCGCGGCCCAAGGCATTGGCCAGCGGGTTGCCGAGCGCGCCGCCCGCGAAGGCGCGCGCCTGGCGCTGGTGGACCGGGCCGACGTCGTGCAGGAGGTGGTCGAGGAGCTCAAGGCGCAGGGCGTGGAGGCGATCGCCCTGCAGGCCGACCTGGAGACCTGGGAAGGAGCCGAGGACGTGATGGCCCGGACCGTCGAGCACTTCGGGCGCATCGATATCCTGATCAACAACGTGGGCGGGGCGATAAACTTCAAGCCGTTCACCGAGTTCAGCGAGACCGAGATCTCGGCCGAGATCACCCGTTCGCTGATGCCGACCCTGTGGTGTTGCCGTGCGGCGCTGCCCACCATGGTGGCGCAGGGCCGTGGCGTCATCGTCAACGTCTCCTCGGCGGCGACCCGCGGGATCCACCGGATTCCCTACTCGGCGGCCAAGGGGGGCGTCAATGCCATGACGGCGTCGCTGGCCTTCGAATATGCCGAGCATGGCATTCGCGTGGTGGCCACGGCGCCCGGCGGTACCGAGGCGCCGCCGCGGCGCATCTCGCGAGGAACCCCGGAGCCCCGCAACGAAACGGAGCAGGCCTGGTTCCAGGCGCATATCGATCAGACCAAGCAAAGCTGCCTGATGGGCCGCTACGGCACCCTGGACGAGATGGCCGCGCCGATCCTGTTCATGGCGTCCGACGAGGCCAGTTACATCACCGGCAGCGTGCTGCCGGTGGCCGGTGGTGATCAGGGCTAGCCGCCTCCCGAGCCCCCACCGGGGGCTCGGGCCCACCTCCTCCTGATGCCAACGACAATAAACCCCTGGAGCATATCGTGAAGCATATCGAAAAGGGCGTCGGTTTGATGTCCGCGCCCCGCGCCTTCATCAGAGATCTCAGCGTCGACAATGTCAGTGCCGGCCTGGTGGCCGGGATCTTCGGCCTCAGCGCCGGGGTCATCCACATCAGTGCCGGCACGGCCGCGGGTCTCGACCCCACCTTCATCATGATCTGGGTGATCAGCTACTTCGTGATCAACGGTATCTTCGGCCTGCTGGTGCCTGCCTACTATCGGCTGCCCCTGCCGATGGCCAATTCCATTCCGGGCGCGTTGCTCTTCGCGGCGGTGATTCCCCAAGTGGGGCTGGGACCCGCCTTGGGGGCGACGCTGATCGCTGGGGCGATCTCGCTGGTCGCTGGCCTGGCCGGGATGATGAGTATGGTCATGCGGCTGATTCCGATGCCCATCGTCATGGGCATGGTCGCCGGTATTCTGCTCAAGTTCGGCATCAACATGGTCGCGCCGCTGGAGAGTGCCATCCTGCCGGCGGCCATCATGATCCTGACCTTCTTCGTCTCGGCACGCCTGCTCAGGCGAGTGCCACCGCTCATCGTGTCCATGGCGGCCGGTATCCTCTACCTGACGGCCACCGGTGTCGACCTCTCCGGCATCGAGTTCTCGGTCACCTTCCCGCAGTTCGTCATGCCCGAGTTTACCATGGGGGCCTTCCTGGCCTACGGGCTGCCCCTGGCGCTCATCCTGGTCGGCATGGAGACCCCCGCCGGCGTGGGACTGGTCAAGGGCATGGGCTACAAGGAGGTGCCCGCCAACGGCATCACCGCGGTGAATGGCTTCGCTACCATGATCTCGGCGTTCTTCAACCTCCACAGCACCTGCATCGCCGCGCCGATGACCGGTATCTGCTCCTCGCCGGAAGCCGGTCACAAGGACCGGCGCTGGGTGGCGGCGGTGGTCGCCGGGGCGATCTTCGTGGTCTGCGGCCCCTTCTACGGCTACTTCTTCGACCTGATCGAGACCATGCCGGGCTACTTCATCGCCATCATCGCCGGTCTGGCGCTGATGCGGGTCCTGACCTCGGCCCTGTCGATGGCCTTCGCGGGCAAGAAGCACACCATGGGGGGACTGTTCTCCTTCCTCATCGCCACCTCCGGCCTTCAGATCCTGGGCATTGGTTCTTCCTTCTGGGCCCTGGTGCTGGGTGTGCTGATCTCGCTGATCTTCGAGACCAAGGACTTCGAGTTCATCCGCAAGATCGGCGAGGAACAGGCCTCTCACTGATCCCAGGCCGCCGTCCGGCGGCCAGACACCATGATCCTCCTTGGCCCGCGACTGCTACGCAGCGTGGGCCTTTTTTATGGTGCGCCAGGCCGATTATGGGATCACGAGGCATCCTGAAGGGGCTCGGGGCATGGCAGGGCTCATCACGGCTCACAATGGGCTCCATGTCCCCTTATTCTTTTGTCGCAAGCCTGGGGCGGGGTGGGGTTGAAGTTTCGTGGGTCCTATGCGTAGGAAGCCCTCTGGTCGGCCTCGAAGCGCCTTCCTGGCGGGCATGTAGGCCCTTCCCGGGGCAGTGAGGCGCCGGCCCGGCGCCTGTGGTCGGCCTCCTTCCACGCGTGGTGCGAGGGCGGCGTTCGTCATGCGCTCAAGATCTTTTTGTTAAATTATTGATTTTAAATAAAAAATAGATTTTCTCAGGGTGATGGTTCGAGAACGGTCGGTCATCGGTTGTCAATACTTTATAGGTATGACGGTTTACCTAAACGATATTGGTGGCAGGCCCGCGCGCTGGCCAAAATCCAATCACGACAATAAGAAGCGCCGCCGCCCGGTCCCCCTGGGATCGAGTGTTCGGCAGACTCCGTAACCCGTGGCCTTGCCCCTGACGCGAACGCAGGGCACAACGACAACGACGAGAGCATGACCATGACCGTGAAGATCTTCGACACTCCCGAAGTGCAGGACTTCCTGAACACCGTCGCCGGCTTCGACCAGGCCGGCGGCAACGAGCGCGC
>NZ_JACHXP010000040.1:2757-4906 GCF_014192215.1 Halomonas cerina | reverse complement strand
ACGTTGCAGGCGGTGATGAGTGGCAGAAGGGCTTGTTCTGCTTGAGGTTTTTCGAAACGCTACGGAAATTCTCGGTTGACAAGCGCGCCGGATTCGGTAGAATGCTTGCCACTCGATCGGAGGCTGCGAAGCGGCGGCTCGGTCACCCGGATCGCTTCCTCGGAAGCCGTCGACAAGGGGCTTGACGCGCCGCGCCGATCACGTAGAATACGCCTTCCTCGCAGGGCGCCGGGCCAGACGGCACGGCAACGGCGAGACGCTCCGCGCCGTAACGCGCCCGGAGCCGCTCTTTAACAATCGATCAGGTAATTCATGTGGGCGCTTGTCGAGATGTCGGTGACCAGTCACCAAGATATCAAGGCAAGCGACTCGTCAAGAGACGTTTGACCCTTGAGCCCGGTTTGGTTCCGCCTTAGGAACCATCAGACTTTCAACTGAAGAGTTTGATCATGGCTCAGATTGAACGCTGGCGGCAGGCTTAACACATGCAAGTCGAGCGGAAACGATGGGTGCTTGCACCCAGGCGTCGAGCGGCGGACGGGTGAGTAATGCATAGGAATCTGCCCGGTAGTGGGGGATAACCTGGGGAAACCCAGGCTAATACCGCATACGTCCTACGGGAGAAAGCAGGGGACCTTCGGGCCTTGCGCTATCGGATGAGCCTATGTCGGATTAGCTGGTTGGTGAGGTAACGGCTCACCAAGGCGACGATCCGTAGCTGGTCTGAGAGGATGATCAGCCACATCGGGACTGAGACACGGCCCGAACTCCTACGGGAGGCAGCAGTGGGGAATATTGGACAATGGGCGCAAGCCTGATCCAGCCATGCCGCGTGTGTGAAGAAGGCCTTCGGGTTGTAAAGCACTTTCAGTGAGGAAGAACGCCGGTCGGTTAATACCCGGCCGGGGAGACATCACTCACAGAAGAAGCACCGGCTAACTCCGTGCCAGCAGCCGCGGTAATACGGAGGGTGCGAGCGTTAATCGGAATTACTGGGCGTAAAGCGCGCGTAGGCGGCGTGATAAGCCGGTTGTGAAAGCCCCGGGCTCAACCTGGGAATGGCATCCGGAACTGTCAGGCTAGAGTGCAGGAGAGGAAGGTAGAATTCCCGGTGTAGCGGTGAAATGCGTAGAGATCGGGAGGAATACCAGTGGCGAAGGCGGCCTTCTGGACTGACACTGACGCTGAGGTGCGAAAGCGTGGGTAGCAAACAGGATTAGATACCCTGGTAGTCCACGCCGTAAACGATGTCGACTAGCCGTTGGGGTCCTTGAGACCTTTGTGGCGCAGTTAACGCACTAAGTCGACCGCCTGGGGAGTACGGCCGCAAGGTTAAAACTCAAATGAATTGACGGGGGCCCGCACAAGCGGTGGAGCATGTGGTTTAATTCGATGCAACGCGAAGAACCTTACCTACCCTTGACATCGTGCGAAGCCGGAAGAGATTCCGGTGTGCCTTCGGGAGCGCACAGACAGGTGCTGCATGGCTGTCGTCAGCTCGTGTTGTGAAATGTTGGGTTAAGTCCCGTAACGAGCGCAACCCTTGTCCCTATTTGCCAGCGATTCGGTCGGGAACTCTAGGGAGACTGCCGGTGACAAACCGGAGGAAGGTGGGGACGACGTCAAGTCATCATGGCCCTTACGGGTAGGGCTACACACGTGCTACAATGGCCGGTACAAAGGGTTGCAAAGCCGCGAGGTGGCGCCAATCCCGAAAAGCCGGTCTCAGTCCGGATCGGAGTCTGCAACTCGACTCCGTGAAGTCGGAATCGCTAGTAATCGTGAATCAGAATGTCACGGTGAATACGTTCCCGGGCCTTGTACACACCGCCCGTCACACCATGGGAGTGGACTGCACCAGAAGTGGTTAGCCTAACTTCGGAGGGCGATCACCACGGTGTGGTTCATGACTGGGGTGAAGTCGTAACAAGGTAGCCGTAGGGGAACCTGCGGCTGGATCACCTCCTTAATCGACGACGTCGCCGGCACTCGGCAAGTGTCCACAATGAATTACCTGATCGGCCAGAGCAAAGACTGTTTGGGTATGGACCCAGCGTGACCAATGGGTCTGTAGCTCAGTTGGTTAGAGCGCACCCCTGATAAGGGTGAGGTCGGCAGTTCAAGTCTGCCCAGACCCACCATTCTCTCG
>NZ_JACHXP010000040.1:0-2668 GCF_014192215.1 Halomonas cerina | reverse complement strand
CCCTCGAGGAAAAGAAATCAACCGAGATTCCCCCAGTAGCGGCGAGCGAACGGGGAGTAGCCCTTAAGCAGGTGACCGGTTAGGCGAATGAGCTGGGAAGCTCAGCGATACAGGGTGATAGCCCCGTAGCCGAAAACCTGATCCTGTGAAATCGAGTAGGTCGGGGCACGTGAAACCTTGACTGAAGACGGGGGGACCATCCTCCAAGGCTAAATACTCCTGGCTGACCGATAGTGAACCAGTACCGTGAGGGAAAGGCGAAAAGAACCCCGGCGAGGGGAGTGAAAGAGATCCTGAAACCGTATGCGTACAAGCAGTGGGAGCACGCTTTGTCGTGTGACCGCGTACCTTTTGTATAATGGGTCAGCGACTTATTTTCAGTGGCGAGCTTAACCGACTAGGGGAGGCGTAGGGAAACCGAGTCTTAACGGGGCGACCAGTCGCTGGAAATAGACCCGAAACCGGGCGATCTATCCATGAGCAGGGTGAAGGTTGAGTAACATCAACTGGAGGCCCGAACCAGGATCTGTTGAAAAAGATTTGGATGACTTGTGGATCGGAGTGAAAGGCTAATCAAGCCCGGAGATAGCTGGTTCTCCTCGAAAGCTATTTAGGTAGCGCCTCACGTAGCACCGCCGGGGGTAGAGCACTGTTTCGGCTAGGGGGTCATCCCGACTTACCAACCCGAGGCAAACTCCGAATACCGGTGAGTGACGCGTGGGAGACACACAGCGGGTGCTAACGTCCGTTGTGAAAAGGGAAACAACCCAGACCGTCAGCTAAGGCCCCGAAATCCTGGTTAAGTGGGAAACGATGTGGGAAGGCTCAGACAGCTAGGAGGTTGGCTTAGAAGCAGCCATCCTTTAAAGAAAGCGTAATAGCTCACTAGTCGAGTCGGCCTGCGCGGAAGATGTAACGGGGCTCAAACCAGGTGCCGAAGCTACGGGTATGCCTGCATCACTTAAGGCTATTGGCTTGGCGGAGCGAAGCGACGCCCAAGCGCTCCCCGAACGTCGAGTCGGGTAGCAAGCGAGTAGGTTTAAGGATGCAGGCATGCGGTAGAGGAGCGTCGTGTACGCCGATGAAGGTCCATTGAGAAGTGGGCTGGAGGTATCACGAGTGCGAATGCTGACATGAGTAACGACAAGGGAGGTGAAAAACCTCCCCGCCGGAAGACCAAGGGTTTCTGTTCGACGCTAATCGGAGCAGAGTGAGTCGGCCCCTAAGGCGAGGCCGAAAGGCGTAGTCGATGGGAAACGGGTCAATATTCCCGTACCTCACTGTATTGCGATGGGGGGACGAAGAAGGCTAGGTGAGCCAGGCGCTGGTTGTCCTGGTGAAAGTCGGTAGGCTGGAGAATCAGGCAAATCCGGTTCTCCCAGGCCGAGAGACGAGACGAACAGCCCCCGGGCTGGAAGTCATCGATGCCACGCTTCCAGGAAAAGCCTCTAAGCTTCAGATACAGTGGGACCGTACCCCAAACCGACACAGGTGGTCAGGGTGAGAATCCTAAGGCGCTTGAGAGAACTCGGGTGAAGGAACTAGGCAAAATGGTGCCGTAACTTCGGGAGAAGGCACGCCGCCGTTACGTGAAGGCCCTCGCGGCCGGAGCGGAAGGCGGTCGAAGATACCAGGTGGCTGCAACTGTTTATTAAAAACACAGTACTCTGCAAACGCGTAAGCGGACGTATAGGGTATGACGCCTGCCCGGTGCCGGAAGGTTAAGTGATGGTGTTAGCTTTGGCGAAGCTCCTGATCGAAGCCCCGGTAAACGGCGGCCGTAACTATAACGGTCCTAAGGTAGCGAAATTCCTTGTCGGGTAAGTTCCGACCTGCACGAATGGCGTAATGATGGCCACGCTGTCTCCACCCGAGACTCAGTGAAATTGAAATCGCCGTGAAGATGCGGTGTACCCGCGGCTAGACGGAAAGACCCCGTGAACCTTTACTACAGCTTCACACTGGACGCTGATGTTGCTTGTGTAGGATAGCTGGGAGGCTTGGAACCCCGGACGCCAGTCCGGGGGGAGCCGACCTTGAAATACCAGCCTGGCATCATTGGCGTTCTAACTCAGGTCCGTGATCCGGATCGAGGACCGTGTGTGGTGGGTAGTTTGACTGGGGCGGTCTCCTCCCAAAGGGTAACGGAGGAGCACGAAGGTACCCTCAGCACGGTTGGAAATCGTGCAGTGAGTGCAAGAGCATAAGGGTGCTTAACTGCGAGACAGACGCGTCGAGCAGGTACGAAAGTAGGTTCTAGTGATCCGGTGGTTCTGTATGGAAGGGCCATCGCTCAACGGATAAAAGGTACTCCGGGGATAACAGGCTGATACCGCCCAAGAGTTCACATCGACGGCGGTGTTTGGCACCTCGATGTCGGCTCATCACATCCTGGGGCTGAAGTCGGTCCCAAGGGTATGGCTGTTCGCCATTTAAAGTGGTACGCGAGCTGGGTTTAGAACGTCGTGAGACAGTTCGGTCCCTATCTGCCGTGGGCGTTGGAGATTTGAGAAGGGCTGCTCCTAGTACGAGAGGACCGGAGTGGACGCACCTCTGGTGTTCCGGTTGTCACGCCAGTGGCACTGCCGGGTAGCTATGTGCGGACGGGATAACCGCTGAAGGCATCTAAGCGGGAAGCCCCCTTCAAGATGAGATCTCCCCGAGGCCT
>NZ_JACHXP010000039.1 GCF_014192215.1 Halomonas cerina | reverse complement strand
TTCAGGGAGAGGTAGTTGACCCGTCTAGCTCCTTGAGCCAGAACACCAGGGGCTTGTCGGTCTCCTCGTGGTCACCGATGTCCCGCCAGGGAAAGGTGGTGGCCAGCTCGGGCACGCGGCGATAGCCGCGGCTATGCCAGAAGCCGTGCAACGGCTGATAGTCGGCTGGCCTGGCCGGATGGTCGTCGGGGCGTTCCACCGCACAGAAGGCTACGGTGGAAAAGCCCGCCTTCTTGGCATGGGATTCGCGCTCGACCATGAAGGCCTTGCCGATGCCCCGACCGCGGTACTTGGGCAGCAGCACCGACTCGCCGTAATAGAAGACGCTATCGATAGGGTAGCCGGCCTGCTCGAAGGGATGGCGAAACGCCTCGACCTCGGCCGCCAGCGGCATGCCGGTGGCCGCTCCGACCAGGGCCTCGCCGTCGAAGGCTAGCACGAACAGGCTATCCGGGCACTCGGCATAGCGGCGCAGATAGTCAGCCTCGTAGGCGAGGTCGCCGTCATAGAGGTAGGGAAAGTCACGAAACACCCGGATGCGCAAGTGAGCCAGAGCCTCGAGGTGCGGCGCGATGGCCCGTCCCTGGCAAGTGGTCACGGTGATCTCTGGCATGCTGTCGTCTCCGCTCGCGGCCGGTATCGGCGGCATCCTAGCAGCCGTTAGCGGGGCGACCAATCCTGGGCGCGACCGCTGTGATGTCGATCTCGACCACGTCCAGACGGAAAGGCGGGATCTCGCGCCGAATCACCGGACTGAGGCGGCCAAGCGGATCAATCGATCAGCCGCCTAACCGCTGGCACCCCTCGGGACGTTCACCAGCGCTGCGAACCGACACAGCAGCGAGCTCGCCTCGGGCGTGTCGGTGACCCCCTCGATCAGCGCTGGCACGTCCTGGCCCTGGTCGCGCAACTTGTCGACCTGGCGGGCGAGGTAGGCACGCATCACCGGTGCGGTAAACTCGGGATGGAACTGCACGCTCCATTGGCGCGGGCCGTAACGTAGGGCCTGGAAGGGGTCGTGGGCGTTGCGGGCCAGCACGCTGGCGTTCGGCGGGAGCTCGAGGACCGACTGGGCATGGGTGAGATGGGCTCGGAACGCCGTCGGCAACTGGCCGAGCAGGGGATCGGTCCGCCCCGCCTCGGTGAGGATGATGGCGTGGGTGCCGGATTCCCGGCCGGCCGGATGGTAGCCGCTCTCGCCGTCGAAGGCCGCGGCCATCAGCTGGTGCCCGTAGCAGACGCCGAGCAGGGGCAAGTCGCGGGCCAGTGCCTCGCGGAGCCAGGGCTTGAGCGCCTCGCTCCACGGCTCGGCGTCGCTGACCATGGCGTGGGAGCCGGTGATGGTGAGACCGTCGATGTCGGCCAGGTCGGGCAGCGGCTCGTGACGGGCATCGAACACCGCAGCCTCGAAGCCGGCGCGGGTCAGCACCTGCTGGAACAGCGCCTCGAAGTCGCCATGTTCCTGCACCACCTCGGGGAAGGCATCGCCGGTCTTGACGATCAGCAGTCGCGGCATCTCAGGGCCTCCCCAGGCGCTCACCCAGCGCCGTCATGAAGCGGGAGCCGGCCCCGAGCTGCTCGATGGCCAGGTACTCATCGGGCTGGTGGGCCTGCGCGATGCTGCCGGGGCCGCAGATCACCGTGGGCAACCCCTGGCGCTGGAACTGGCCGGCCTCGGTGGCATAGGCCACCGCGCCGGTCGGTACCTCGCCGATGAGGTCCCGGCACAGGGTAAGCACCTCGGCATTGTTGTCGTCAGCGAGGGCCGGCACCGTGGTGTTCAGGGCCTCGGTGACGATGGACGCCTCTGGGGCACGGCGGCGCATCTCGGCCTGAAGCTCCTCGGCGATGGCCTCGACCCGACCGATCAGGTCCTCGAAGCGGTCGCTGGGCAGGTGGCGGATCTCCCACTCGAAGGTGCACTCCCGGGCCATGATGTTGATCGCCGTGCCCCCGGCGATCTTGCCCACGTGTAGGCTGGAGTGCACCACATTGAAGGCCTCGTCGACGCGGCCCTCGGCCTTGAGCTCGGCCATCACATCCTCGATCCGCGTGACCAGGCGGGCGGCGACGTGGATCGCCGAGACGCCCTGGTCGACCTGGCTGGAGTGGGACGCCCGGCCGGTCACCGTGGTGCGCAGGTTGGTGGCGCCCTTGTGGGCCACCACCGGGTGCATCATCGTCGGCTCGCCGACGATCACCGCGGCAGGACGCGGGTGGTCAGCCATCAGCCGCTCGATCATGCGTGGCGCGCCGATGCAGCCCACCTCTTCATCGTAGGAGAAGGCCAGCCAGATCGGCCGCGTGAGGTCCTGCTCGACCCAGCGTGGCACCTCGGCCAAGGCGCAGGCGATGAAGGCCTTCATGTCGCAGGTGCCCCGTCCGTAGAGCCGACCGTCGCCCTTGTCGGTCAGGGTGAAGGGGTCGGTGGACCAGGGCTGGCCGTCCACCGGCACCACGTCGGTGTGGCCGGAAAGCACCACACCGCCCTCGACCGACGGCCCGAGGCGCGCCAGCAGGTTGGCCTTGCGGCCGTCGTCGCTCTCGATGCGCCAGTGCTCGACACCGTGGTCGTCGAGCCAGGCCTCGATCCACTCGATCAAGGCCAGATTGGAGTCACGGGACACGGTGGCGAAGCCCACCAGGCGTTCCAGTATCTCGGCGGTGGTCATGGGGATCCTCACTCGGTTTCTAGGACAACCCTAACATGCCGGCCCGTGGAGCGTGAGCAGGGCAGGAACTCGCCGCCTCGCCCCGGGTTCAAGATCCTGCCCCCAGGGTCTACCTGGCAACGGCTATGCTGTGATAACACCTTCAACCCTTGCCTCCACGCAGGAGGAAGTTGTGATGAGTTACGTCGATGCCTTCGTGCTGCCCGTACCGCTCGGCCGGCTGGACGACTACCTACGCCTGGCCCGGCGCGCCGGCGAGATCTGGAAGGAGTATGGGGCCCTGGAATACGTAGAATGTGTGGGCGATGACATCCGCCCTGGCGAGCACACCTCCTTCCCCCAGAGCGTCCGGATGCAGGCTGGCGAGACAGTGATCTTCGCCTGGGTGCGCTACGTTTCCCGCGAGGAGCGCAACCGCATCCTCGAGCAGGTGATGAACGACCCGCGCCTCGCCGACATGATGAACCACGCCAGGCTGCCCTTCGACGCCAAGCGCCTGTTCTGGGGCGGCTTCATGGAGCGCATCCGGCTGTGAGTGGCGGGGCGCTTGACCGAGGGAGCGCATGAACGATCTCAGCTGGATCGATTGGGAGGCGTATCCTTTCGCCTCACGCTACTTCCGGGTACCCGCCGGCCGGCTCCACTATGTCGATGAAGGGGCGGGCAGTCCTATTCTCATGGTCCACGGCAACCCCACCTGGTCCTTCCTGTACCGTGATCTCATCAAGCGTTTTCGCTCGACGTATCGGTGCATCGCCGTGGACCACCTCGGCTTCGGCCTCTCGGACAAGCCCAAGGAGTGGAGCTACCTGCCCGAGGACCACGCCAGGAACCTGGCCGCGCTGATCGATGACCTGGAGCTCGGTGACATCACGCTGGTCTTGCAGGACTGGGGCGGACCAATCGGCCTCTCCTGCGCGGTGGCACGGCCTGACAGGATTGCCCGCCTCGTCCTCATGAATACCTGGACCTGGCCGGTGAATCGCGATGTCCGCTTTGTCGCGTTCAGTGGTGTCATGGGCGGGCCGGTGGGCCGATGGCTCATTCGCCGCTACAACGTCTTTGCGCGCCTATTGCTGCCTCTGGCCTTCGCCGACCGTCGCAAGCTCAGCGCGAGCACCCACCGGCACTACCTGCACCCCCTGGCGACACCGGCCGAGCGGACGGGCTGCCTGGTCTTTCCCAAGCAGATCCTCGCCTCGACGCCTTGGCTGGCGCGGCTCTGGCGAGACATGTCGCGGCTGAACGGCAAGCCCACGCTGCTCGTCTGGGGCATGAAGGACATGGCGTTCCGTGCCACGGAGCTGAAGCGCTGGGAGCAGGCCTTCCCGGAAGCGCGGTCCGTGCGTCTCGATTCGGTAGGCCATTTCGTGCCGGAGGAGGCGCCTGACGAGCTGGTCGAAGCGCTGGAGACATTTCTGGCAGCGACCGAGCGAGCCTAACGACTCCCGGAACCTACTTCGAGAGCCCCCGGTTGCGGGGAAGGCCGGCCATCCCCAAACGGCAGCCGCCCGGCATTCCTTGGTATCCCCAGCGGGGCCTGGAACCACCTCATACCCGGCGCTGGTGCAGACGGCCGAGCAGCGCCAGCGGCGAGGCCTCGCCGCGTAGCCAGGGTCCGAGCAGGCGCATGGAGAGCGGGATGAAGAGGAACACCATCACCGGGGTCAGCGCCAGGGTACTGAACAGCACCTTGGGCACCAGCGGAAAGTGCACAAGAAGATCGCCGAATAACCACTGGAATGCCAGCGACACCGGGAAGAAGGCCAGCCAGATGGCGATAGCCTGCTTCCAGCGCGGCGGTGTGCGGCCGGTGGCGTTCTGGAACCAGCCGTCGAGCCCGGTGGCGCGGTGCTCATGGGGTGCTTCGAAAAGCCCCTCGCCGCGGGCCAGCCAGGCCCGGCGCGAGGCGGAATGCTCCCAGGCCGCCAGGGTCTCGGCGTCGCGGAAGCGGAAGATGATCTGGTACTCGTCGTCGCCGGGTGGCGGGGCCAGCACACCGGAGCCCAGGTAGCCGGCGAAGTCGCAGGCCAGCTCACGGCCCTCCTCCAGCCAGGCGGTAAAGTCGCGATAGCGCCCGCAAGCCACGCGGCGCGCCACCATCAGGGTGACCGGATCGGATAACATCGTGTGTCTCCTCATTCGTTCGGCGCCCGGGTAGGGCACCGACTTCACTCGGGCCGGGTAGGCCCGCGTAAATCAACGGGCAAGGAGTATACCAGATTCCCCTAGAGACATAGTGGTCTGCCCTGGTTTTCTTCACGAAAGCAGTGCTTTGGCCTGTCTGTGGCGTGGACGGGCCGCCATCGGCGATTGGCGCCTCCCGACGCCGCGGCGTAGCATTGCCCCCACGATTCTCATCGCAAGGACCCGCGAACCTCATGTTCGAGCAGACCTTCAAGAACATCGACGATGTGCTGTGGAAAGAGGCCGGCTGCGCCACCGAGCTGGACTACACCGAACAGACCTCCTGGCTGCTGTTCCTCAAGTACCTGGACGACCTGGAGCAGCGGCGTGCCATCAACGCCACCCTGTCCGGCAATCCCTTCGACTTCATCATCGCCACGCCCTACCAGTGGTCGAGCTGGGCGGCGCCGCGTGATCGGGACGGCAACCTGGATCGCAACCGCGCCTTGACCGGCGACGACCTGCTGGACTTCGTCAACCGTGAGCTCTTCCCCTACCTGCAGGGCTTCCGCGAGCGCGCCAGCGGGCCGGATACCATCGAGTACAAGATCGGCGAGATCTTCGGCGAGGTGCGCAACAAGTTCCAGAGCGGCTACAGCCTGCGCGATGCTCTGGAGCTGGTCGACAGCCTGCAGTTCCGCTCCCAGGCCGAGAAGCACGAACTCTCGCACCTCTACGAGGCCAAGATCCGCAACATGGGCAACGCCGGGCGCAACGGCGGTGAGTACTACACCCCGCGCCCGCTGATCCGCGCCATGATCCGGGTGATCGACCCCAGGATCGGCGAGCGCCTCTACGACGGCGCGGCGGGGTCGGCGGGCTTCCTCTGCGAGGCCCACGACCACCTGCGCTATGGCGTCAAAAGCGACGAGCCGCGCCGGCTCACCACCGAGCAGCTCGACACCCTGCAGAACCACACCTTCTTCGGCAAGGAGAAGAAGAGCCTCCCCTATGTCATCGGTATCATGAACATGATCCTGCATGGCATCGAGGCGCCCAACCTGGTGCACACCAACACCCTGACCGAGAATCTCGCCGACCTGCAGGAGAAGGACCGCTTCGACGTGATCCTTGCCAACCCGCCCTTCGGCGGCAAGGAGCGCAAGGAGGTCCAGCAGAACTTCCCGATCAAGACCGGCGAGACGGCCTTCCTATTCCTGCAGCACTTCATCAAGCGCTTGAAGGCCGGCGGCCGTGCCGCGGTGGTGATCAAGAACACCTTCCTCTCCAACGCCGACAATGCCTCGAAGGCGCTGCGACAGGAGTTGCTGGAGAGTTGCAACCTGCACACCATCCTCGATTGCCCCGGCGGCACCTTCCTCGGCGCCGGCGTGAAGACGGTGGTGCTGTTCTTCGACAAGGGCGCCCCCACCCGCGATATCTGGTACTACCAGCTCGACCCTGGCCGCAGCCTGGGCAAGACCAACCCCCTCAACGACGAGGACCTGGCCGAGTTCGTGACGCTCCAGGCCACCTTCGCCGACTCCGACAACTCCTGGCGCGTCAGCGTCAACGACCTGGACCGCGAGACCTTCGATCTCTCGGTGAAGAACCCCAACCGGGCAGAAGAAGCGCCCCTTCGCGCCCCAGAAGTGATCATCAACGAGATCGAGACGCTGGACCGCGAGGCCGAGGAGATCCTGGAAGGGATTCGGGGGATGTTATGAAGGAAGGGTGGAAGGCAGTACGCTTGGGTGAT
>NZ_JACHXP010000038.1 GCF_014192215.1 Halomonas cerina | reverse complement strand
TCGGGCTTCGGGCTTCGGGCTTCGGGCTTCGGGCTTCGGGCTTCGGGCTTCGGGCTTCGGGCTTCGGGCTTCGGGCTTCGGGCTTCGGGCTTCGGCAGCATCGTAGTTCGTAGCTGGCGCATCGCACCTGCTCGTAGCTCGTAGCTCGTAGCTCGTAGCTCGTAGCTCGTGGCTCGTAGCTCGTGGCTCGTGGCTCGTGGCTCGTTGGCCCGTAGCTCGCTGCCCGAGGCTGGCGCGAAGCGCCTAGAACGCCCACACGAACGGAATCAACCCCACCGCGGTGATGCCGACGACCAGGCTCAGCGGAGCGCCGAGGCGCAGGTAGTCGCTGAAGCGATAGCCGCCGGGGCCCAGCACCATCAGGTTGGTCTGGTAGCCCAGCGGGGTCATGAAGCTGGCCGAGGCGGCGAACATGATCGCCACGGCGAAGGGCATGAAGGCCACGCCGAGCTGTTCGGATACCGCCATGGCGATGGGAAACATCAGCACCGCCGCGGCGTTGTTGGTGATCAACTCGGTAAACACCACGGTCAGCAGGTAAACCAGGGCCAGCGCCGCCCAGGGCGCCAGGCCGTCGATCAGCAGCAGCCACTGGGCGATCTGCGCCGCCGCGCCGGTCTTGGTCATCGCCGCCCCCAGGGCGAAGGAGGCGGCGATGACGATCAGCACCGAGAGATCGACGTAGCGCCGCGCCTTGCTGGCCGGCACGCAGCGGGTGATCAACATGGCGCCGCCGGCCAGCAGCGCGGCCTCGAGGATGGAGAGCAGTCCAGAGGCGCTAGCCGCCACCATGGCGCCGAGGATGCCGATTGCCAGGGGCGCCTTGCGAAAGTCCGGCGGCGTGGAGTCGTTGAGGCCGCTGACCAGCAGGAAGTCCTTGCGGTAGCGGTACTGGTCGACGAAGTCCTGGGCGGTCTCCAGCAGCAGGGTGTCGCCGACCTGCAGGCGGTGCGTCCCCACCTTGCCGGGCAGTCGCCGACCGTACCGGGAGATCGACAGGATCACCGCCTGGTAGCGGGAGCGAAAGCGCGACTCGCGCACTGTCTGGCCCAAGCCGGCGAAGTCGGGGCCGATCACCGCCTCGACCAAGCAGCGCCGGTGATGGGCGATGTCGAGCTTCTGCACATCGCCGTTGGCCGGTCGCAGGCCGTGGATGCGGCGCAGCTCGCGGGCACACTCGGGGGCGCCGATGAACACCAGGATGTCGCCGGCAATCAGTTCGGTGTCCGGTGGCACGGCGGTAAGCAGCCGGCCGTGGCGCTCGATATCGGCCAGGTAGCCGTGGGCCAGGTTGCGCAGCCCGGCATCGGCGATGCTCTTGCCGGCCAGCGGCCCCTTGTCCTCGACCACCACCTCCACGGAATACTCGCGGGCGCTCTCGAGCTGCTCCAGGGCACCCTGGCGGTCAGGCAACAAGCGGTCGGCCAATAGATAGAGAAAGCCGCCGCCGACAATCACCAGCGGCACACCCACCCAGGCCAGCTCGAACATGGCGAGTTGCACGCCCCGCTCGCTCTGCAGCAGGCCGTCCACCACCAAGTTGGTGCTGGTACCGATCAGCGTGCAGGTACCGCCGAGGATCGCCGCATAGCTCAGCGGCAGCAGCAGCTTGGAGGGCGGCAGCTTGAGCCGCGTGGCCCACTCCTGGATCGCCGGGATGAACATCGCCACTACCGTGGTGTTGTTCATGAAGGCGCTGAGGCCCGAGGCCGGCAGCAGTACCCGCAGTTGCGCCTGGCGCAGGCGCGAAGGCTGGCCCAGTAGGCGATGGGCAATCCACTGGATGGCCCCGGTTTCCTTGAGGCCGGCGGCCACCACGTAGAGGGTGGCGATGGTCATCACCCCCGGGTTGGAAAAACCCGCCAGCGCCTCGCCGGGGGTGAGGATGCCGCTGATCATCAGAAAGGCCAGTGCGCCCATCAGGATCACGTCCGGGGCGAGGCGCGTCGCGGCCAGAGTGCCCAGCACCGCCAGCACGGTGAGCAGGGTCAGGAGCGCGGAAAAGGAAAGCGATGCTATCAAGAACGGTCTGTCATCCATGGCGGTCGGGCACGCTACCGCCCGGGGATTGTACCGGGCGCATTCCCATGCCCTGAAATGAGGACACCACGGGGCTGAGCGTGCACCCCGCATGGCATGTCCGAGTGGCGAGCGGCCATTCTACCCAAGCCGCGTAGTCGGCTCCATGGACGAACGCAACCCAGCCCCTTCAACATGTAAGGGGCTCAGTAGACTTGGCTCGCCAAGGATACAGCCCCCTGACACAGGCCACAACGCGACCGCGAGCATGGGCCCGCGTTGCAGCCGAAGTGTCAAAGTGGGGTCTATTCGATTCGCGCATTCACTCCTTCCTCAACGCATCGCGGATCTCGCGTAGCAGCAGGATCTCCTCTGGCGGCGCGGTGGGCGGTGTAGACACCGCGGCCTGCTGACGGCGCAGGCGGTTGATGCCCTTCACCAGCAAGAAGACCGCGAAGGCCACGATCACAAAGCTGATCACGTTGTTGACGAAGAGCCCGTAGTTGATGGTTACCGCGCCATCGGCGGTGGCCTCGGCCACGGTGGCATAGGGCCCGTCGCCCTTGAGCACCAGAAACAGGTCGGAGAAATCCACCCCGCCGAGCAGCAGCCCGATAGGCGGCATCAGCATGTCCTTCACCAGGCTCTGGACGATGGTGCCGAAGGCGCCGCCCACGATGATCCCCACCGCCATGTCGACCACATTGCCGCGCACGGCGAACTCCTTGAACTCCCTGAGCATGCTGCTCCCTCCTGTTGAATCCCCGACGCCCGGTACGGCCGAGCCGAATACGGGCCAGTGTACCGGGAAGTCGCCGTTACCTTCGCCCTTGCGGCTTTGGCGAGGCTGCACTAACGTTAATTACAAAATCTAACTAAAAGAAACACTCAGAAACAGAAGCGACACGGAGGACGGGGCATGCACTACAGGCGCGAAATCGATGGCCTCCGAGCGGTCGCAGTGCTGCCCGTGATCCTCTTCCATGCCGGGTTTTCCTGGTTCTCGGGCGGGTTCGTGGGGGTCGACGTCTTCTTCGTGATCAGCGGCTACCTGATCACCTCGCTGCTCCTGGATGACCTAAAGAAAGGTACGTTCTCCATAGCCCGCTTCTATGAGCGGCGGGCGCGCCGGATCCTCCCCGCACTGGTCGCCGTGTTGCTGGGCTGTCTGCCCTTCGCCTGGCTATGGTTGACCCCCGCCCAGTTGCAGGATTTCTCCCAGGGCCTGGTGGCCATCAGCCTGTTCGCCTCCAACGTCCTGTTCTGGCTCAAGACCCATTACTTTGCGCCCTCGGCCGAGGAGAACCCCCTGCTGCACACCTGGAGCCTGGCCATCGAGGAGCAGTTCTATATCGTCTTTCCGCTGTTGCTGCTGTTCCTGTGGCGCCATGCCTACCGGCACATGCTCACGGCCATTCTCGTGCTGTCGGCCTTGAGCCTGCTGGCGGCCGAATGGGGATGGCGGCAGGCGCCGTCGGCCAACTTCTTCCTGCTGCCCACCCGCGCCTGGGAGCTCGGCGCCGGGGTCGCCTGCGCCTTTTTGCTGAACCGGCGCCCCCAGTGGTCCAGCGCGCCCCTGGCCACCCTCGGGCTCGGGTGCATCCTGTTCGCCGTCTTGACCTTCGACGAGACGGTGCCCTTCCCCTCGCTGTACACCCTCCTCCCGGTAGGGGGCGCGGTGCTGGTTACGCTGTTCGCCACCCCCGCGACGTTGACCGGCCGCGTGCTGGCGATGCCGCTGCTGGTCGGCATCGGCCTGATCAGCTTCAGCGCCTACCTCTGGCACCAGCCGCTGTTCGCCTTTGCCCGGCTCAGAAGCCTTTCCGACCCCTCGTGGGCGGTCATGGCCCTGCTGTCGCTGGCCGCGCTGGCACTGGCCTATCTGACCTGGCGCTACGTGGAGCAGCCCTTCCGCCGCAAGCCCATCCCGCTGCTGCTGTCGAGACAGGCGGTATTCCGCGCCTCTGGCGTGGCGGGCATGGTCATGCTGGCCGCGGGGCTCTACGGTCATATGGCGGAGGGCGTGCCCGGCCGGATAGCTCCCTCGGGCAGCCCCTTCCTGGCGATCGACGTGGATAACCGGATTCGCTTCAACCCTGGCCTGAGCGAGGCCTGCGAGGACGGCTTCCTGCCTGAGTCGTGCCGTACCGGGCAGGACCCCGAGATCATGCTGTGGGGCGACAGCTACGCCATGCACCTGGCCTCGGCCATCACCGCCAGCCCCAGCCTGCAGGACATGAGCCTGGTGCAGTTCACCAAGCCCGTCTGCGCGCCGATCTATGGCCTCGCCCTCACCTCCCACCGCTACCCTCTCTCTTGGTCCCGGGAGTGCATCGCGTTCAACGCGCAGGTCAAGGCATGGATGGAGCAGCACCCCAGCGTGAAGTATGTCGTTATGTCTTCACCGCTCGGCGTCCTCTACCACGATGCCTACCAGGCGAATGGCAAGCTGCACGAGCACCCCCACGGCACCGAGCTGGTGGTCGAGCATCTCAACCGTACCGCCGAGGCGATCCGCCAGGCCGGCAAGATCCCGATCTTCGTCTCGCCGCCCCCCCGCAGCGACGAGAACCTCGCCCGGTGCATTATCGCCTCGATGATCTTCGTCAAGGGCAATACGGTGAACTGCAATTTCCGCACCGAGCAGTTCTCGCCCCACTATGTCAAGGCCCGGGACCTGCTCGCCTCCGAGCGCATCACCTTCCCAGTGGTCAACCTGGAACCCTATATCTGCCACGACGGCCTCTGCCATACCTTCATGGACGGCAAGGTGGTGTACCGGGATGAGGGCCACCTCTCCCGGGAAGGCTCGGAAGTGCTGGGGGTCAAGCATGACCTGCTCGGCGATATCCTGCGCAAGGCCCAAGGGGAAGACGCGGATCGCCATGTGCTGGCGCAGGCCGACACGCAGGGCCCGCCAAGTTGAGCATCAATCGAGGGCCTGTCCGATTGATGCTCGATGGCGGTCCTCCGTTCGTCACCCCGAGCAGCACTGCCACCGCTACCTCGGGTTAACTGGAGCCTGTCCCCGCTTGCCCCGAAGGGGCCCAGATGTCGAGATGCAACTTCCATTCGTCTGCGACTTTCTTGAAAACAAGAACATAATTGCTCTTTTGGGTGTTACCGTGAGTATCGGTGACCGTTAGGGTTCCCGTTGCGTAGGCCAACTCGCCTGAGCTTTCAACCTCCTGCGTTTTAATCTTGACCTCTTTAACACCCGACTCAGCAACTGCAGTCCACAGGGCACGGATAGATTCCCGGCTACACGCTTTTGGCGTCGAGGGGGCGATCACACATGCCGTATCGGTATAACTTTCAATAATATGATCGATATCACCTCGTTCTACCGCGCTTGCGAACGCCTGATTCGCCGCGTCTATCTCTTCGAACAGGGACTCTGCGGCGTAGGCGCATATGGATGCCAAGGCCAACAAGATGGTTACTAATATTTTATTGGCAACATGCATTTCCCCTACCTCCTTTTGATGGGTGTAACAGAAGCCTAGCGCATGGCAAACCGGGGGCACTCGTCCCTGGGACACGACTCGTCTTCGCGGACAGACCCCGATTGACTGGTGAGGCTGCACCGGTGTCTTCGATTACCCGGCTTGCGCCGCCCCGAGGCATCCGCCAAGATGCGCGGGTCGCCCGGCGGCATTTTCCGGCAACCCTTCGAGGCCCCATGATACTGCTGGCTATCTTTGCCACCCTCTCCATCGGCGTTTCCTTCCTGTGCTCCTTGCTCGAGGCTGCGCTGCTCTCCATGACCCCCAGCTACGTCGCCCAGCTGCGCGAAACGCGCCCGGCCCTGCACACCCGGCTGGCCCGGCTGAAGCAGAACATCGACCAGCCGTTGGCCGCCATTCTCACCCTCAACACCATCGCTCACACCGTGGGCGCGACCGGCGTCGGCGCTCAGGTCACGGTGGTGTTCGGCGAGGCCTGGCTGGGGCTCGCCTCGGCGGTGATGACGTTGCTGATCCTGTTCGTCTCCGAGATCATCCCCAAGACCATCGGCGCCACCTACTGGCGTCAGCTGGCCTCGCCCATGGCCATGCTGCTGGTCGGCATGATCTGGAGCATGAAGCCCTTCATCTGGCTCTCCGAGCGCATCACTCGGCGCATCGGCAAGGACGCCCCGGAGACCGACATGCGCGGCGAGATCAAGGCCCTGGCACAGATCGGCCTGGAGGAGAAAGCGCTGGACGCCGACGAGACCCGGGTGATCACCAACATCCTCAACCTGCACGAAATCCGCGTGAGCGATGTGATGACACCCCGCACCGTCTCGGTCACCGTCAAGCCGCAGATGACGGTCGCAGAGTTCGACGCCGCGCTGGGCCACTCGCCCTTCACCCGCTTCCCGGTGATGGATGGCGGCGAGCAGGCGCTAGGTTACGTGCACAAGGCCGACACCTACCACGCCGAGCCCGACGCCACCCTCAAGTCACTGATGCACCGGGTGCGCCAGGTGATGGCCGACGACGATGTCGAGCAGATATTCACCATGATGGTGCGCGACCGCCAGCACCTCTGCGTGGTCTACGACGACCTGGGCACCTGGGTGGGACTGATGACGCTGGAGGACGTACTCGAGGCGATCCTCGGCCATGACATCGTCGATGAGACCGACAATGTCGCCAACCTGCGCAAGTATGCCAAGCAGCGCTGGACCAAGCGACTCAGGAAGGAACTGGCCCAAAGCGAGTCGCGCACTCAAAGTTAAGTGGGGCCTGTCCCCCGTCGGCTTGCTTCAACTAGCCTTTCTAGAGAGGTTCACTCATAGGCTTGGAGGGGGCTTGCATGAGACGGATCGGCGTACTTGTCCTGGGTGCGGCCCTGGTGGCTTCCTCGGCGGCTTGGGGGGCAGAGGACAGCGAAAGCGGGCGACGCCACATCGAACACCTCGCCGGCTGCTTTGAGGTGACATATCGGTTTGCCGAGGACGGGGTCCATGACATCTTCTCGGAGGAGTACGGGCTGGAGGAGGGGCTGCTCGAGTGGCTCGCCCTGGAGACGCTGTCCGAGACCGCCTACCGCTTGACGCACATGTCGGTTCTCGAGAATCGTGTCATGCCGCATTTCCACGAAATCTGGCGCTACCTCCCCGACGAGGAGGGCTGGCAGCACGAAGTCTGGAGCCGTTCGGCCGCCAACCCTGCAAAGGAGCTCCGCTACACCTGTAGCGCCAGCTGGGTACACAACACCTGGTCCTGCCACGCCGGCAAGGCGGAAAAGCCCTTTCGCGACAGTGGCGCGCCCTTCGGCTTCGATCGTACCGATTACGACTACCTGGACCGGGACAATACCCTGCTGGTCACCCCCGAGGGCTGGATTCACGCGCAGCACAATCTGAAGAAGCGCGAGTCCGGTGAGGTGGTCGCCCATGAGCTGGGCTGGATCACCTATCGGCGCGTCGATGATCAGCGCTGCGCCTCCGCCCATGAGTGGCTGCAGCAACAGCGAGGTGAGTGAATCGAGTAGGAGGGGGGAGTCGCCTCCCCCGTTCTCTCACACCACCGGGCATACGGTTCCGTACCACGGCGGTTCATGAAAAACGACTAAGCCCTCTTACCGTCTCGAGTACCGAGATCATTCCCTGC
>NZ_JACHXP010000037.1 GCF_014192215.1 Halomonas cerina | reverse complement strand
CCCCAGCGTACCCGCCAGATGATGTCATCCTCACGGTCACGCAATTCGTCGGTCACGTAGGAGCCGCTGACCTTCTCCAACGTCGAGAAGTCGAGTTGGGTCACCCAGTCTTCCTTGACGAACCCTGTCAGCAGGTCGCGGACCATCTCAGGATGAGAAAACAGCAACTTGTAACTGTGGTCGTGATGATTGGCCATGCGAACTCCACTTCAAGAAGCCAGTATACCGCCCCTCTATTATCGGGTCGAAGAGAGCATCCCGGCAAAGCAGGCCCAGGGTCACAATGGGTGCGATAGGCGCCGGAAGGATGGCCGCCGCGCCGCAGGCTGCCAAGAGACCCACCCATTCCGCGGCCCCCAAACGAAAAATGGAGCGCACATCGCCCCGGCTGGGGCTACGGCACTCCATTTCCGTTCAGCCTTCCCATCCGGCGAACCGGCTCGGTGGCGAAGCGGCCTTACATCACGATCTTGAACAGTTGGCTCAACAGCTCCTGCTGATTGAACTCAGTGGTCTTGAGGCGTACCTCGGCGGCCTTGGGCACCTCGTAGGGGCTGTTGATACCGGTGAAGTCATCAAGCTGGCCTTCCCGAGCTTTCTGGTACAGCCCCTTGGGATCGCGCTGCTCGCAGATGTCCAGCGGGATGTCGACGTGCACCTCGAGGAAGTCGCCGTCGTCGAACAAGGCCCGGGCCTGGTCGCGGTCGGTGCGGAACGGCGAGATGAAGGCGGTGATCACGATGATCCCGGCCTCGGCGAACAGCCGGGCGACCTCGCCCACGCGGCGAATGTTCTCGGTGCGATCGGCCTCGCTCATCCCCAGGTCCTTGCACAGGCCGTGGCGGATGTTGTCGCCGTCGAGCAGCATGGTGTGGTAGCCACGGCGGTTGAGCTCCACCTCCAGGGCGTTGGCCAGGCTCGACTTGCCGGAGCCGGAGTAGCCGGTGAACCATACGCATTTGCCGGCATGGCCGTTGATCTGCTCGCGCATCGCCTGGGTCACGCTGGTACGGTTCCACACCACCCGGGCCTTGCTGTCGTGCTCGCGGTACTCATAAGGCAGCTCGCTTTCGAGCGGGCAGTGGATCATGCCGGCGCCCACGGTGAGGTTGGTCAGCCGGTCGATGAGGATGAAGCTGCCGGTGCCGGGGTTGGTGCGGTAGTCGTCCACCGGCACCGGGGCGGTGAGCTCGACGTGGCAGCAGGCGATGGCGTTGAGGTCGAGATGATCCGCATGGCGCTGCTCGAGGGTGTTGACGTCGACCTGGTAGTCGATGGCGGTGACCTTGCCAGCGAGGTCGCGGGTGGCCAGCTTGAGGTCGTAGAGCTTGCCGGGCTCGAGCGCGGTCTCGTGCATCCACACGATGGTGACCACTGAGCCATCCCTGTCAGGTGGGGGCCATCATTGCCAGGTGGGAGCTCACGGTCCGGCGTTCCGGCTTGCTGAGCGATGGCGCCGCAGGCGCCCGAGGCATCCACCGCTGCGCGCCGGATCGCGCTGCAAGCAGCGCTCCCACCATACTTATCGCCGAGCCGTCATTCGCCGAACACCTCGGCCAGCGACTGGGCATCCAGCAGGTTCTCGGCCCAGCGCTCCAACTCATCGGTGGTGGCCTGCTGCAGCCGCTGCTCGGTGTCAGCATCCAGCGGGCCAAAACGACGTACCAGCTGCTTGCGCAGCAGGGTCTGCTCGCCTTCCTGTCGCCCTTGCTGCACGCCCTGCTGCATGCCCTGCTGCATGCCTTCTGAACGCAAACGCTCGGCCAGTCCTGTCATCGCGGTGTTCTCCTTTGGATACCGGGCCTCGTACAGCTGCCGCTCGGTATCGCTCAGTCCCGTATAAATATCGACAAAATCTAAATATTTGATCTGCTTCTCGATATTCGGTTCCAACGTCAGCAGCCCCTCGATCGCCTTGGCGTAGCTGACAGGGCCGAGGAGCAAGGGCCAAGGAGCAAGGAAACCCAAAAAACCAACCACTCGGCGGGAGTCGCCGCCAGCACACAAGCCAGGTAGTCGAACGCCAGGTAGCGGTGCCGCTCGCTGCCCAGCGCCAACTGGCAGGGAATCGCCGGATTATCGTGCAGGAAGATTACCACCGGTACGACACGCTCGGTGGCCAGCAGCTCGGCCAGGTCCAGGCAATAGTGGGCCAGGCGATGGATCGAGAAACGCTGCGGGTTCGTCTCCTCCTCGAGCACGAACAGCAACGCCTCTCGCCGCCCATCCGGCCATTCCACCAGCAGAGGCACATCCAACTCGCGAAAGCGATCTCCCAAGCGCTCCTTGAGCTGCTCCTGACGCAGCGGGGTGATGGTCACGCTGGCATCGATCTCCCCTGCCTCGTCCGCGGCGAAGAAGGCCAACGCCTCGTGGGGGTAATCGAGGATCAGGTTCTTGAAGTTCTGATCATGGCTGACGGGACGCACCATGGCGGTTCCTTCTGCTATGCCACGTGGGAGCGCACGGTTCGGGCCCCGGTTCACAGCGCGATGGCGCCGTCAGGCGCCCAAAAGCATAACGCAATAGCCACCGCTTATCGCGCAGCAAGCTGCGCTCCTACGAAAAGCCACAGCACCTGCCATCCTGGTGAGAGCTCACGGTCCGGCGAACCGGCTCGGTGGCGAAGACGCTCAGCTGAGGATCACGAGTGGGTCAGTT
Source organism: Halomonas cerina (assembly GCF_014192215.1). GTDB lineage: Bacteria > Pseudomonadota > Gammaproteobacteria > Pseudomonadales > Halomonadaceae > Halomonas > Halomonas cerina. The sequence continues at coordinate 5,132 of NZ_JACHXP010000037.1, read as the reverse complement.
TTATTGACCGAAAATGGGTCACTTCTGATGGCCATTGACAGCGGGCTCGTAGAGGTTGCGCCCGTCGACCACCACCGGCATGGCGAGCTGCGCCTTCAGCCAGGCGAAGTCGACGCTGCGGAATTCCTTCCACTCGGTGCAGATCACCAGCACGTCGGCGCCCTTCACCGCCTGGACGCGGTCGGCCACCAGCACCAGGTCGTCACGCTCGCCATACAGGCGGCGGCACTCCTTCATCGCTGCGGGATCATAGGCCTGCACCCTGGCGCCGGCGGCCCACAGCGCCTCCATCAGCGTGCGGCTGGGGGCATCACGCATGTCGTCGGTGTTGGGCTTGAACGACAGCCCCCACAGGGCGATGGTCTTGCCCGCCAGGTCGCCGTCGAAGGCCTGGGACAGCTTGGTATACAGCGTGCCCTTCTGGCGATGGTTGACCCTCTCCACCGCCGTGAGCATCGCCGCCGGGTAGTCCACCTCGTGGGCGGTGCGCGCCAGCGCCTGCACGTCCTTGGGGAAGCAGGAGCCACCTGGGCCAGGCCTAGGGAAAGACACGACAGGAGGTGGTAAAGCTGGCGCTACTGGCGGCGGAGCGCCTGCTGAAAGGCGAGTGGATCGCCAAGGGTGGGGAGTGGCGGATTAAGCCGTGACAGTAGCGATGCAAGAGGAAGCGTCCTCAGGCACTCAGGCCATGTCGATGCCCTGTCGCGTCGGCATAGGTACGGGTTTGCAGAGGAAGCAACGCTTTGCGTAGTGGTGCGGTGGCATCGTTCAGGCCCCATCGCTTGCTGGGGGAATATCGCCCTTGGGTGGGCGTGTCGTCGTTTCCCAGCAGTTGCCGGTGGTACAGCCGGGTCAGCTGCTGCAGGTGTCGGGCAGTATCACGGCGACATACCGGGTACTGGCTAAGCAGCTCAAGCACACAGAGCGTCCGTTGGAAGTCCTCACGAGGCATCACGCCGCGCAGTCGCTCCAGCTCCGCCTGCGTCGGCTGATAGCCTCGGTACCAGACGGCTTCGGCCAGCTGCTTCACATCATCGACCGCACACTCGAGAGAGCGTGAGCCGACCCGATACAGCCGTTTACGAGTGAAGGAAACCGTCATGACTCAACCTCGCTGCGGTGATAGTCACCAAGTACCACGTTCAGATTACCCAATATACGGGTTTCGTCGCCAACACGGTATCCGCCATCTGGTGTGGGAGCTCAGCTTGCTAAGCGATTGGCGCCGCAGGCGCCCGAGGCATCATCCACCATCGCTACACGCCGGACCGCGCTGCAAGCAGCGCTCCCACCATACTTATCGCCGAGCCGTCATTCGCCGAACACTTCGGCCAGCGACTGGGCATCCAGCAGGTTCTCGGCCCAGCGCTCCAACTCATCGGTGGTGGCCTGCTGCAGCCGCTGCTCGGTGTCAGCATCCAGCGGGCCAAAACGGCGCACCAGTTGCTTGCGCAGCAGCGTCTGCTCACCTTGCTGCATCCCCTGCTGCATACCTTCTGATCGCAAACGCTCGGCCAGTCCTGTCATCGCGGTGCTCTCCTTCGGATACCGGGCCTCGTACTGCTGCCGCTCCGAGGCATTCAATCCCGCATAAATATCCACAAAATCCAAGTATTTGATCTGCTTCTCGATATTCGGTTCCAGCGTCAGCAGCCCCTCGATCGCCTTGGCGTAGCTGACAGGGCCGAGGAGCAAGGGCCAAGGGGCAAGGAAACCCAGAAAGCAACCGCTCGGCGGGAGTCGCCGCCAGCACACAGGCCAGGTAGTCGAACGTCAGGTAGTGGTGCCGCTCGCTGCCTAGCGCCAACTGGCGGGGGATCGCCGGATTGTCGTGCAGGAAAATCACCACCGGCACCACCCGCTCGGTGCACAGCAGCTCGGCCAGGTCCAGGCAGTAATGCGCCAGGCGATGGATCGAGAAGCGCTGCGGGTTCGTCTCTTCCTCGAGGACGAACAGCAAGGCTTCGCGCCGCCCGTCCGGCCATTCCACCAGCAGCGGCACATCCAGTTCGCGAAAGCGATCTCCCAAGCGCTCCTTAAGCTGCTCCTGGGCACGGTTCGGGCCTCGGTTCACAGCGCGATGGCGCCGCAGGCGCCCGAAGGACGACGCTCACTGGCCCCCAGGGCGCCTGACGGTGCCAATCGTTCAGCGAAGCTGAACTCCTACCATGCAAGACCACCGTGCCGAACTGGGCCGTGCAGTGGCGTCACGCTGGCATGCGCAGACCCTTAGGTTACCGACGTTCCCCGACTCAGGGGCTGTCGATCGAGCGCAGCGAATTCCCCCGTCCCACGGCGTAATACAGCAGCCCCGCCTGCTTGAAGGTGGCGGGCTCGTAGAGGTTGCGGCCGTCGATCACCATCGGCATGGCGAGCTGCGCCTTCAGCCAGGCGAAGTCGACACTGCGGAACGCCTTCCACTCGGTGCAGATCACCAGCGCATCGGCGCCCTTCACCGCCTGGACGCGGTCGGCCACCAGCACCAGGTCGTCACGCTCGCCATACAGGCAACGGCACTCCTTCATCGCTTCGGGATCATAGGCCTGCACCCTGGCCCCGGCGGCCCACAGCGCCTCCATCAGCGTGCGGCTGGGGGCATCGCGCATGTCGTCGGTGTTGGGCTTGAACGACAGCCCCCACAGGGCGATGGTCTTGCCCGCCAGGTCGCCGTCGAAGGCCTGGGAGAGCTTGGTATACAGCGTGCCCTTCTGGCGATGGTTGACCCTCTCCACCGCCGTGAGCATCGCCGCCGGGTAGTCCACCTCGTGGGCGGTACGCGCCGGGTCGCTCAGTAGGGTTGAATGCCCACGAATACCGTTCGAAAGCCCACAGCAACAGCGAAGGTCCCAAAATTCCTGTGGGAACGCACGGTCTGGCTAGTAGCGCGCCGGTTTACCGCACAATGGGCGCTGCAGGCACCTACTCCCACGACCGCTGGTCCTTGGGCAGGTCATCAGCGGGGTCATAAGCCACCAGTCGATCCTCTTCTTGGAGTGCCTCTGTATACAGTACCAAATTCGTACCACCGGGATTGGCCATGGAGGGAAACAGGATGCCGGCCGCACCGGCCTCCAGAGCGATATCGGCCAACAGCCAACTTGGTGGCTCGATATGTTTGTTAAACCACAGCCAGCGCCAGTCGCAGGTCAGCTCCAGCCAAAGCGGGTCCCATGCCGGGGTATAGCCCTCGCTGAAATCCACCACCTTTCCTAGGCACAGTTCATAGCTCACCAGCAGTCCCGGGGGCATCAGGACAGAAAGCTGGCGATGTTCTTCCAGGGCGGTCGTCGCATCGAGCGCAAGATAGAGCGCCGGCAAGCCAACCCGGTTCAAGCGCCCGCCGTGCTCGGCAGCCCCAGCGCCACTGGTTGGAGCATAGGCCCACCGAGGCACATGCACCCGATACGCAGCACCTTCCAGCGACGACGTCACTTTCATCCCACAGCCCCGGCTCGCAACGCCTGGATATAGCGCATCAGATCCTGGGTTCGCCCTTCGCTGACCAGCCGTTCCGGCGTCTGGTAGTCGAAGGCGCTGATGGGTTCGTTGCGAAACCAGAACAGGGCGTGACGAAAGTCCCCGTTGATAACCGCTGCTGCACTCAGTACCTGCAGCGCCTCGCGCAGGAAGCCCTGCAGTTTCTCGCTCCCTTGGGCGCGCGACACCGTGACCCGATGCACATGGGCATCGGCCGCCAGGGCCTGCAAGTCCATGCCCAGTGCACGGGCGAACAACCTGGGATCGATAATCGGCTTGCCCGCCGCCGTGGCAGACCGCCGCAAGTCCTCCACGAACCGCTCATACGTCTCGGGCGCTTGGTACTCATCCGGATCGATCGCGGCATCGGCACTCATGGCAGGCACCCCGCAAGCTATGGAAAAGAGATATACGCAGCAATATTGCTGCATAAATGCATCACTTAATTATAGCCAGCAAGCCCCGAGGCTGCCATGGCCCTGCTCGCATCTGCGCGACTCGCATCTGCGCGACATAGGCGAGCCGGTCGGTGGGCTATCCAGTGCGGCCACCATCAACCGACATCTTGTGTGGGAGCATACGGTCCGGCGAACCGGCTCGGGCGAAGACGCCTTACATCACGATCTTGAGTAGCTGTCTCAACCGCTCCTTGGCGTTACCCCCCGACTCAGGGGCTGTCGATCAAGCGCAGCGAGTCCCCCCGCCCCACGGCGTAATACAGCAACCCCGCCTGCTTGAGGGTGGCGGGCTCATAGAGGTTGCGCCCGTCGATCACCACCGGTATGGCGAGCTGCTCCTTCAGCCAGGCGAAGTCGACGCTGCGGAATTCCTTCCACTCGGTGCAGATCACCAGCGCATCGGCGCCCTTCACCGCCTGGACGCGGTCGGCCACCAGCACGAGGTCGTCACGCTCGCCATACAGGCGGCGGCACTCCCTCATCGCTTCGGGATCGTAGGCCTGCACCCGGGCACCGGCATTCCACAGCGCCTCCATCAGCGTGCGGCTGGGGGCATCGCGCATGTCGTCGGTGTTGGGCTTGAACGACAGCCCCCACAGGGCGATGGTCTTGCCCGCCAGGTCGCCGTCGAAGGCCTGGGACAGCTTGGTATACAGCGTGCCCTTCTGGCGGTTGTTGACCGTCTCCACCGCAGTGAGCATCGCCGCCGGGTAGTCCACCTCGTGGGCGGTGCGCGCCAGCGCCTGCACGTCCTTGGGGAAGCAGGAGCCGCCGTAACCGCAGCCCGGGTAGATGAAGTGGTAGCCGATACGCGGGTCCGAGCCGATGCCGCGGCGCACCTGCTCCACGTCGGCCCCCAGGCGCTCGGACAGGTTGGCGATCTCGTTCATGAAGCTGATCTTGGTGGCGAGCATGGCGTTGGCCGCGCAACCTGCAACGGCCGTGGACGGTAACAGCTCAGTGCTTGGCCTCACGGCGCAGTTGCGCAACGTCTTCAACGCCGAGGCCGGCGATCTCAGCGATCATCTGATCATCCATCTCGGTACGCGCGATCAGGTTACGGGCAGTCTCGCGTTTCGCTTTTCGCTCGCCTTCCTGTCGACCTTTTTCTTCCCACCGCTCGGGCCATTTCTTGATGCGTTCGGCCAGCATGTCATGCACCTCGTGTAGGTCCTGCAAGTCATTGAACTCGGGCAG
>NZ_JACHXP010000036.1 GCF_014192215.1 Halomonas cerina | reverse complement strand
CCACGACGCTTGATCTCGGCGATCAGGTTCTCGGGGATACCGCAGAGTCCGAAACCGCCGGCGATCACGGTCATGCCGCTCTCGATGCCGTCCATCGCCTCTTCATAGGAGTACACGCGCTTGTCGAATCCGGCCATAGGGCGCCTCGTGTTGTTGTGGAGTGGAAGTTGATGATGTCAGGGCAGTGTTGCGCTTGCCAATATATTTGTTAAGTTTGTTTTACTTATCAATTTATTTTCTTGGGTTATAATTTCCACCTTGGTAGTACGCCATGACCGTCAAGCAGCTCCGAGCCTTCCTGGCCGTCGCGCGCACCCTGAGCTTCACCCAGGCCTGCGAGCACCTGCATCTCTCCCAGCCGGCCCTGAGCCTGGCCATCAAGGGGCTCGAAGAAAGCCTGGGAGGGCGTCTGCTGACCCGCAGTACCCGCAGCGTGCGCCTCACGCCCGAGGGAGAGTCGCTGGTCCCTCTGGCCAAGCGCTTGCTGGCCGACTGGGACAACACCGAGGAGTTGCTGCGCCAGCGCTTCACCCTGCAGCTGGGACGCCTCTCGGTGGCCAGCATGCCTTCCTTCGCCGCGAATCTGCTGCCCACGGTCCTGATGGCCTTTCGGCACCGACATCCCCGGATCAATGTCACGGTGCACGATGTCGTCAACGAGCAGGTCATCGACATGGTCCGCGCCCGCCAGGTCGAATTGGGGGTGGCCTTCGAGCCCGAGGCCACCGGCAGCCTCTCCTTCACGCCCCTCTACACCGACCGCTTCGTCGCCGTGGTCCCGGCCGACTCCCGTCTGGCCGAGCACGGGGAACTGTCCTGGGCGACCCTGCTGACGCGGGACTTCATCGCCCTGCAGCGCCCATCCATGGTGCGACAGCTGATCGAGCAGCAGCTCGCCACCCGGCAAATCGAGCTATCGGCCACCTTCGAGAGCCACCAGCTAGGTACGGTGGGCCGGATGGTGGCCTGCGGTCTCGGGGTCAGCGCCGTCCCTGCGCTGTGTGTCCGCCAGATGCAGGAGCTGGGTGCGGTCTGCCTGCCGCTGGTGGAGCCCATCGTCGAGCGTGACGTGGGCGTGCTGGCCTGGAACCTGCAGGAACTCTCCGTGGCTGCCCTGGCCCTGCAGCGGGTGCTGACCGAGACGCTTCGCTCCCCGGGGGGGCAGGCAACCCCGCCTTAGCCCCGGATGCTGGGCAGCCAGCAGCCGATCCATTAGCATTGTCGCACCCCGCGTCACCCAAGGAGAGAGGCATGTCGACCGTCAGGGGCCTCGTCAGCGTCCTGCTGCTGAGCCTCACCACGCTATTCTGGGGGATCCCGCTGGTCCTGCTGACCCTGCTCAAGCTAGTCACCCCGGGGCGGCGCCTGCGCCGTCGGGTCCTCGATGGACTCCACGGCGTGGCCCTCGCCTGGATCGGCAGCAACCTCTGGTGGATACGGCGCTGGCTCGCGCCGGACCTCGAGACCCGGCTGCCTGACGGTCTCTCCCGGGACCAGTGGTGGCTGGTGCTGTCGAACCACCGCAGCTGGACGGATATCTTTCTGTTGTTCCTGGCCCTTCATCGGCGCCTGCCGATGCCTCACTTCTTCGTCAAGCGACAACTGATCTGGATTCCCGTGGTGGGCCTGGCCTTCTGGGCCATGGAATTCCCCATGCTGCGCCGGTTGACCCGCGAGCAACGCGCACGCCACCCCCAGCTGGCGCGCCGTGACCGAGAAGCCACCGAACGCATGTGCCGCCATGCCCAGGAAAGGCCCATCGCGATCTATAATTTCGTCGAAGGCACCCGCTTCACCCCGGCCAAGCATGCCGCCCAAGGCTCCCCCTACCGCCACTTGCTGCGTCCCCGGGCCGGCGGCACCGCCCAGGTGCTGAGCCTGCTCGGTGATCGGCTCGGCGGCATCCTCGACATCACCCTGTATTACGACAATCCCGCGCCCACCTTCTGGGGCTTTCTCTGCGGCCAGGAAGGCAGAGTCGTGCTGGACGCCCGCCGCCTGGCCGTGCCGGCCTGGATGCTCCATGGCCGCTACCATGACGACCCAGACTACAAGGAACGCTTCCAGACATGGCTCAATGCCCTGTGGCAGGAAAAGGACGCCTGGCTCGACTCGCCCTGACGCTGATGCTGCTGATACTGACCGGCTGTGCCGGCCAGCCCACCGGCAGCGACGATACCGCTCGGCGGCACACCGGCAACTGGATCACCATCCAGCGGGGCGACACCTTGGGCGAGATCGCCCGGGAGGCCGGGATTCCGCTGGTGCGCCTGGCGCGCTTCAATCCTGGTGTCGACGCCCGCCACCTGGCGGTCGGTCAGCAGTTGCTGGTCCCCAGCCGGCAGGAGCGAGCTCCCGCGGGAGGGCCGTATCGCTATCAGGTCCGGCCCAAGGACACCTACGCCGCCATCGCTCGCCACTTCGGCACCCGAGCCTCGCATATTCAGACCGCCAACCCGGGACTCTCGCCCACCGCCCTGCGGGTCGGACAGCTGATCCAGGTGCCGCTTTCCGGCCCTTCGCGCGCGGAGGGCTCCGTAGCACGGAGCAACCGGCCTGCCGCACATCGGGCAACGCCTCCTCCCCCCCGTGCCTCGGTGTCGGGCCGGGACTGGCCCTGGCCCCTGGAGGACTACCGGGTCGTCCGCCGCTTCGGCACCGACAGCCGCGGCACCCTCCAGCCCATGCTGCTGGCTACCCAGCGCGGCGCCCAGGCCCGGGCCGTCGCCGCCGGCGAGGTACGCTTCGCCGGCAGCATGCGCCAGCTGGGCCGGGTGGTAATCGTGCACCACCCCGACAACCTGCAGAGCGTCTATGCCCTCTGCGAGCGCCTGCTGGTGGACAGCGGCACCCAGGTCACCCGCGGCACCCCGCTCTGCGAGGTGGGGTTCCATGCAACGACCCAGCGGCATGATCTGCTCTTCGACCTGCGCCATGGCGGCAAGCCCATCGACCCCGGCAAGGTACTGCGCTGAGGCTGGCCGCGTCCCGATGTCACCGTCCCTTCATGCGGGTGTCGCCACGCTGTCATGACCGATGCGTATCGTGGTCCTCGAGCGGTCCCCTGAAGACCCGCGACGGGACGAGGAGTGTCATGCGCATCTGTCTGGTCAGCGAGACCTGGTCACCCGATATCAACGGCGTCGCCAATACCCTGGGCCAGCTCAGCCGGGAGCTGGCGCGACGCGGCCTGACGCTACAGCTCATCCGTCCCCGGCCACCCGGCGATCACCGCCGGACCCAGGGCATGGAAGCCGAGCTGCAGGTACGGGGTGTCGGCGTGCCGGGCTATCGCGAGGTCCGCCTGGGCCTGCCGGCAGGATACCGGATACGCCGGCTCTGGCAGACGTATCGGCCGGAGGTGGTCTATCTGGCCACCCAGGGCCCGCTGGGCTGGTCGGCACTGCGCTGCGCCGAGCGGCTGGGTATCCCGGTCGTCAGTGGCTGGCATACCAACTTCGACCACTACTGCCGCGACTATGGGGTGGCCTGGCTCGCTCCGCTGGTGACGCGTCGCCTGCGTCACTTCCACAACCGCTGCCAGGCCACCCTGGTCCCCACGCATCAACAGGCGTCGGCCTTGACCGCAGGTGGTTTCCAGCGCGTCGGCGTGATGGCGCGCGGCATCGACGGGGAGCACTTCGCGCCCGCTCACCGCGATGCGGCCCTGCGCCAGACCTGGGAGAGCGGCGAACATCACCCTGTGGCCCTCTATGTCGGTCGCCTGGCCCCCGAGAAGAACCTCGACCTGCTGCGTGATACCTTCACCGCCATGCACGCCACGCGACCCGACATGAGCCTGGTGGTGGTCGGCGACGGCCCGGGACGCGAGGACCTTCAGAATGCCCTGCCGGAGGCGCACTTCACCGGCTTCATCGATCGCGAGAGCCTGGCCCGTTACTATGCCAGTGCCGACCTGTTCCTCTTTCCCTCGGTCTCCGAGACCTGGGGTAACGTGGTGCTGGAGGCGATGGCCAGTGGCCTGGCGGTGGTGGCCTTCCGGCATGCCGCCGGGCGCGAGCTGATCGAAGACGACGTCAATGGCGTGAGCCTGGTGGTGGGCGATGACGCCGGCTTTTGCGAGGCCGCCGTCACGCTCTGCCAGCAACCGGCCCGTTACGGCCGCCTGGGGCGCGCCGCCCGCGCCACGGCACTCCATTACCGGTGGCCGTCGATTGCCGACGACTTCCTTTCTGCCCTGAGCCTGGCCCGGGAGGTCACCGATGCGCGTACGTCCCCCTGTCGTGTTTGACCACCTCGACCTGCTCGAGTGGCAGCTCTGCCGGCGCCTGGCAGGCCTCAGCGTGTACCGCCCCTGGCTGGCCCTACTGAAGTTGGCCAGCAAGCTGGGAGACTGGCCGTTGTGGGTCGGGCTGATCCTGGCCCAGCCACTGCTCCAGGCGGCCGGAAGTCCCCGGCGCATCATCCAGTATACGACCACGGCCCTGATCGCCATCGCCGTCTACCGACTGCTCAAGACCCGGTTATGCCGCGAGCGGCCTTTCATCACCTTCACCGGCAGCATCCCCTGCAGCGAACCCGCTCGGGATCGCTACAGCTTTCCCAGCGGCCACACCATGCATGCCGTGATGTTCTGCGTGCTCTCCGCCTCCCATGCGCCTTGGCTCGTGCCCTGGCTTGCGCCCTGGGCAGTGCTGATCGCCTTGTCTCGGGTCGGGTTGGGGCTTCACTACCTCAGTGATGTGATTGCCGGCGGCCTGATCGGGGCCGCCTTCGCCCTGACCAGCCTGCAGGTGGCCGGTTAGCCGGAAAGCTGGCACCCTTCGGGGCATGGCCCTGTTTGACCACCCCGACGGCGAGGCACTGCTGGCCTCACCGCCGCTGATCCGCTTTACCGACCTGCTCGGCGGCCGAGCTGCCGGGACGGCGCTGAACCGCCTTGACCAGGAGCTGCCCTGGCAGCAACCGCGCCTGTGCCTGTTCGGGCGTGAGCACCCGATTCCTCGCCGCCAGGTCTGGATGGGCGACACCGGCTACCGCTACTCCGGTCGTGATTTTACGCCCACGCCCTGGCACCCGACGGCACTGGCCATCCGCGACGCCGTCGTTCAGCGCCTCGGCCGGGCCGCTATCGAGGCGCGTTTCAACAGCGTGCTGCTCAATCGCTACGCGAACGGTCAGGAGCGCATGGGCTGGCACAGCGATGACGAGCCGGCGCTGGGCCCTGCACCGCTGATCGTGGGGGTGTCCCTGGGCGCCGACCGTCCGCTGCGCTTTCGCTGGAAGGACCGCCGAGCCCCGGCCTTCAATGTGGATCAGCCCCACGACAGCCTGCTGCTGATGGGACCCGGCGTGCAGACCCACCTGCAGCATGCGCTGCCGCCGCGCCGGCGCGGCGGCCTGCGCATTAGCCTGACCTTTCGTCTCATCTTTGCCTGAGGGGCTGGCCCGAGACAAGCGCTTCGACCAGGTCATTTCCCCATGTCAGACGATCGCTTTCAGGAGGCGATCTCTGAGATCAGGTAATTAAGATAACGGTATAACATCAACCGCGACGATAGCTCGGCGTCACGAAAGGCAGCTTCGTCACGGTCATGGGCAGACGCTTGCCACGTACCTCGGCATGCACCACGGTGCCAACCTCGGCCTGTTCGATGGCGACATAGCCCATGGCCACCGGCTGGCCGACACTGGGCCCGAAGCCACCGGAGGTCACGACACCGACCGGCTTGCCCTCGTCGTCGACCAGCTCGGCGCCTTCGCGCACCGGCGCACGGGACTCCCCGACGAGGCCGACCCGCTTGCGCCGATGGTCCCGCATCTCGATCTGATGGAGCACCACGTCGGCACCGGGGAAGCCGCCGGCTCGCTCACCGCCACGCCGGCGCGGCTTGCCGATGGCCCAGATCAACCCGGCCTCCACCGGGGTTGTGGTGATATCGATATCGTGACCGTAGAGACACAGGCCGGCCTCGAGGCGCAGGGAATCTCGGGCCCCCAGGCCGATGACCTCCACCTCGTCCTCGGCAAGTAACCGCCGCGCCAGGGCATCGGTCTGATCGGCCGGCACCGAGATTTCGAAACCATCCTCCCCGGTGTAGCCGCTGCGGCTGATCCATACTGGGATCCCATCGATCTCGAAGCGGCCATGCTGCATGAACACCAGTTGACATGCCGTGGGACACAGGCGTTCCATGACGGTCGCCGCCCTGGGGCCCTGCAGGGCCAGCAGGCCTCGATCGAGCACCTCGATCTCATGCTCAAGCAGGCCCCGCCGCAGGTGGGCGATGTCCTGCTCACGGCAGGCGGCATTGACCACCAAATAGAGGTGATCGCCCGCATTGACGATCATCAGGTCGTCGAGGATGCCTCCCTCTTCACTGGTGAACAGGCCATAGCGCTGTCGGCCCTCGGGCAACCCTACCAGGTCGGCCGGGACCAGGGTCTCCAGCGCCTCCAGGGAGGCGTTGCCGTGGATCAGGATCTGTCCCATGTGCGAGACATCGAAGAGCCCGCAGGCGTGGCGGGTATGCTCGTGCTCGCGCTTGACCCCCAGAGGGTATTGAACCGGCATGTCGTAGCCGGCGAAGGGGACCATCTTGGCCCCCAGTTCCACGTGCAGGGCATGCAGGGGGGTATGCTTGAGTTCACTCATGACTTCATCACTCATGGCTCGGGGCCAACGCAAGAGAGGTGCCCCTCGGGACACCTCTCCGGCGCGACTCACCCTCAGGATTTGTCGTGGTCCAACTCCTCGCCCGGCAGGATCTCCTTGCCGTCGAAGTAGTCACGGGCCAGTTTGAAGACCACCGGCGACAACAGCGCCAGGGCAATCAGGTTAGGGATGGCCATCATGGCATTGAAGGTATCGGCCATCAGCCAGATGAAGCCCAGCTGTGCCAGGGCGCCCACCGGAATGGCCAGCACGAACAACACCCGATAGAGCATGATCGAGCGGGTGCCGAACAGGAACTGGAAGCACTTCTCGCCGTAGAAGGACCAGCCCAGGATGGTGGTAAAGGCGAATACCGCCAGGGCCAGCGAGACGATCTGGTTGCCCATGCCCGGCAACGCCGCATCGAAGGACAGCGCGGTAAGGGAAGCGCCCTGCTCGCCGGTCTGCCACACCGCGGCGGTCAGGATGACCAGGGCGGTGATGGTGCAGACCAGGATGGTATCGATGAAGGTGCCGAGCATGGCGATCAGGCCCTGGCGCACCGGGTTCTTGGTCTGGGCCGCGGCATGGGCGATGGGGGCACTGCCCAGGCCCGCCTCGTTGGAGAAGATACCGCGGGCCACGCCGAAGCGGATTGCGGCCATCACCGCGGCGCCGGCGAAGCCGCCCATGGCCGCATGGGGATTGAAGGCATAGTAGAAGATCAGGCCGAAGGCCTCGCCGATCTGGCCGGCGTTGATGACCAGCACGACCAGCCCCGCCAGCACATAGGCGATGCCCATGACCGGGACCAGCTTGCCGGCCACCTTGGCGATGCGCTTGATCCCCCCGAGGATCACCGCCCCGGCCAGCACCATGATCACCACGCCGGTGATCCAGTGCGGCAGGCCGAAGGTGGAATCGAGCGCATCCGCCACCGAGTTGGACTGTACGGTGTTGCCGATGCCGAAGGCCGCCACCGCGCCGAAGAAGGCGAAGGCACCGCCCAGCCACAGCCACTTGCGGCCCAGCCCGTTCTTGATATAAAACATTGGCCCGCCAATGTGGTAGCCGTTACTGTCGGTCTCACGATAGCGCACCGCCAGCACGGCCTCGGCGAACTTGGTCGCCATGCCCACCAGGGCGGTGACCCACATCCAGAACACCGCGCCGGGCCCCCCGAGGGCGATAGCGGTGGCCACGCCGGCGATGTTGCCGGTGCCGATGGTGGCGGACAGCGCCGTCATCAGGGCGTTGAACGGCGAAATCTCCCCCTCTTCTTCCTTTGTCCTCTTCTCGCCCGGCGCCAGTTTGCGGTCACGCCCCTGCCACATCAGCTTGAAGCCAATGCCCAGCTTGCGGATCGGCATCAGCTTGAGGCCGATTTGCAGATAGATGCCCACCCCGAGCAATAGGATGAGCATCAAGGGGCCCCAGACGACCCCATTAATGGCGCCAAAGATGCTGTTCAACGTTTCCACGGAAGTCTCCCTTTCAGCGATTTGTTGTTATGCCCTGTCGAGGACCGGCCGGATCGGGACCGGGTCATCAAACCTCTGGCGCAAGCCGGATCGCGGCCCAGGCTCGACAGTGCCAAACCCGATTACGATAGCGGATGCTACCGAGCCCACACCAGCGATAGCCTGTGCGATTAACCAAGGCCAGGCCATTGGGTTTCATGCTTCATACACATATTTCTTATACGAAACACTTCGCACCATACGACCCACCTGATGGCTTGGCAAGGCCCCTTCCCAGCAGGCTGGGATCAGGAGCCCAACCGATGTTATCGGACCACGCCTCACGACGGTCCTCGCGCTGCCTGGCACCAGAAGTGAGCACCGGTGTGCCGGGACAAGGCTGTCTCCCGAGGTGCCACTGGACGCCAGCGACGAGTCGATCCACTCTTGACGAGGGCCTCATATCCGCAGGGCATTGGCCCGCGGCCCAAGGACTCGCCAAACGCCGTCCAGGGCGTTAGCATGCGCGAAACCAGAAACCTTTTTCGTATAGGAAAACACGATGAGTTCAATTCCTGCCAACCGGCGCTACGCGGAAAGTCACGAGTGGGTCCTCGACAACGGCGACGGCACCGTGACCGTCGGCATCTCCGATCATGCCCAGCAGGCGCTGGGCGACGTGGTCTTCGTCGAGCTGCCCGAGGTCGGCAGCCACCTCGACAAGGGCGACGAGTTCGGGGTGGTCGAGTC
>NZ_JACHXP010000035.1 GCF_014192215.1 Halomonas cerina | reverse complement strand
ATCTTCGGGCCGTTGCCGACCACCCCGACGGGAAAAATCCAGAAGTTCCTGTTGCGCAAGCAGCTCGAAGCCAGTCTGTCGGCTTGAGTCGATCGGGCACAAGGAGTTGAGACAGCCCTGTGGTGGGCAATATGGCTTTCACATCGGCAACGATTATAGTGACCCTTGAACGGGTCACTCGATCGGGCCGGTGGCCACCGCCATTCATGCGAGTATTGGTTATGTTACGACTCCCGCCCCTGATCGCACTCTCCTATTTCGAGGTCGCCGCGCGAACCAAGAGTTTCGCCGCAGCCGCCAAAGAGCTCAATGTCACGCCGGCGGCGATTAGCCACCAGATCAAGGCGCTGGAGGAGTATCTTGGTGTTGAACTGTTCGTCCGCCACCACCGGCGGGTCAGCCTGACGCCGGCCGCGCGTGTGGCTCTGCCGGAGCTGCATGATGGGTTTCAGACGCTGGGTCGTGCAGTAGACAAGATCCGCTCCTATGGTGAAGAGCGCCTGATCGTCACCGTGTGCGCCGAACCCCTGTTCGCCACCAAATGGATCGTGCCACGACTGCACCGTTTCTACGTCCGTTGTCCGGAGGCCGAAGTGCGACTGCAGGCGAGCCTGCATACGGTGGACCGCGCCCATAATAGCACCTTCGGTGTGACCGACCTCAAGCGCGCCGGCATCGACGTTTCCGTGCGCCTCGGTTACGGCCAATACCCCGGCATCGAGCCGCAGCGACTCATGGGTCTCGAGTTGGTGCCAATGTGCACACCGGAACTGGCCGCCACCCTGGACGGTATCGACACACTGCGTGGACTGCCATTGCTGTGTGACAGCACCCTCACGCGCTTCGACGAGCCCTGCGGCTGGAAAGAGTGGTTCAAGTCGCAGGGATGTGAAAGCGGCGCGTTCCGGGAGCTGCGGTTTGGCAACGGACTGCTGGCACTGGAGGCGGCCATCGCCGGCCAAGGCGTCCTGCTCGGTAGCCGGGATCTGCACCAGGCGGAATTGAGCGCTGGAAAACTGGTGGTAGCGTTCGATAGCCTGCTGAACTGTGGCCAGGCCTACTACGTGGTGAGCGCGGGCGCAGGCCTAGAGCGACCCATCGCCGGACAGTTTCGTGAATGGTTATTGGATGAGGCAAATATGCTTGCCTAAGTGAAAGCCTGGGATCCAGCCCCGAGCTTCCAACCGCCTTATACGGAGCTTTTCCGTCGTCTCATTGGCGCCAGCAGGAGAGCAAATGGCAAGAGTGAGCACGGCATTCGTGGTAATGGCGGCGCTATGCTGGGGATTATCCGGCGGGATCGGCGGCATGCTCATGGCCGACGGCTGGGACCCGCTCGTGGTGTCGTTCTACCGTGGCGCGATCGGACTCGTGTTCGTGGTCGTCTGGCTAGCATTACGCCCTCACAACAGCGGGTTGGCCAGTCGCCCATTATGGTTCTGGTCGGTGATTGCCGGTCTCGGCGTGGCGGGTAATTTCACCTTCTATTTCGTGAGCATTGCGAAGGGCAGCGTCGCGGTGGCGGCGACGTTGATGTACTGCGCCCCGGTGTTCGTCTTTCTCGTGTCGTTTGCCCTCAGGCTCGAAAGACCCACGACGCTCAAGTGGGCCGCGATCGCCATGGTCATACTGGGGATCGTGCTACTGACGCGCATCTACGACATCCAGCCGGGAGGTGTCACCCCAATCGGCGTCGCCGCCGGGCTGCTTGCCGGGCTATCCTATGCGGTCTTCATCTTCGGCTTCAAGTATGCGGCACCACACGGCAGCCCCCAGGCGATTCTGGTCATGGCGTTCGCCGTACTCGCCGGCATACTGGTGTGGCTGGGTGATGCCGACCAGACCCTGGCGGTGCTGAGCGCGTCGAGCTGGCCCCTCTTCGCCCTGCTGGGAGTGCTTGGTGCAGGCGTGTCGTTCATTCTCTATATCGTCGGGCTGAACCATACCGCACCGGCCGTGGCGGCTATCGTGGCCATGGTCGAGCCGGTCACGGCGTCGCTATTCGGGGTCGTGGTGCTCGATGAACGCCTGGTCGCTATCCAGCTTGTCGGCATGGGCCTGATTCTGGTCACGGTGACGGTGTTGAGCGTCGCCTCGAGCGCTCGGTAGGGCCCCGCTCACCTGATATCGGCGAGTCGTGCTCCGTCATCATGCCTGGCTTTCCTCCTTCGATCCGCTATGACAATATCGCTTCCCTTTGGCTGTCCGGAGTCGTTGTTCATGATCGTTCGGGATCGCCCCAGTGCGCTCGGGTTGATGCTGGCCTGGAAAGGGTCAGTGGTTCCCCACATCCTGCCTCATATCCTCTTGGCCGGTCTGTTTGCCGCGGCCGTGACCTGGGTCTCTCGCCATCATCATCTGGATGGTATCGTCGAATACACGTTGCTGCCCTTCACTCTGATGGGAATCGCCCTGTCGATCCTGCTCAGCGTGCGCAACACGGCGACCTACAATCGCTGGTGGGAGGCACGCCAACAGTGGGGGCGAATGGTCTATGAAATGCGCAGCCTGGCTCGTGCCGGCGGTATCTATCTCAGCCCGGAACGACGCCATAAGCTGGTGATGCGCGCATTGGCCCATGCTCACCTGCTGCGTGGGCAGTTGCGTGATGAAAATGTTCGCGCGGATCTGCCTTCCTCGCTGCCGGTGGCGCTGGTCGATGAAGCGCTGGGTTCGCGCAACCCGGCGGCGTTCATGCTGCAGCAAGCCGGCAACGTGGTGGCAGAAGCCCATCGGGCAGGGGATATCGACTCGGTGGCGGCCGCGGCCCTGGATCAGCATTTGCACGGCCTGGCTGGTATTCAAGCCGCGTCCGAGCGGATCGCCCAGACACCGCTGCCGTTTGCCTATACGCTGTTGGCGCACCGAACCGCCTATGTCTATTGCTACCTGCTACCCTTTGGCCTGGTTCCAGGCGCAGGCTGGTTTACTCCGGTATTTACCGCCACCGTTGCCTACACCTTTTTCGGGCTGGATCGCTTGTCGGAACAGCTGGAATTTCCCTTCGGTCGCCAGGCTAATGATCTGCCGCTGGACGCCATCTGCCGAGTGCACGAGATCAGCGTGGCCGAGGCTCTGGGCGAGCCGGCGCCCGAGCCGCTGCAGCCAGAGATGTTTCAGCTGCAATAAATGAGGCTTGTCTCGGTTCGCCCGACTGAGCGCCCTATGCCCCGTTCCTTGTTTCAAGCCCCGATGCAGAAGGCATCAACAAGCCCCCGAGTCAGTCGCCTGGCTCGGGAGCTTTTCGTTCTGGCAGCCGGGTTACTGGGCAGCCAGCGCCACGCCGACCTTGGAGCGGTTGGGCCGCCCAATGGCCTGGGTGATCCAGCTGCCGGTGTCGGCGAGCTTGTCGAGGTCGATGCCGGTGTCGATGCCCAGCCCCTGGAGCAGGTAGACGACGTCTTCGCTGGCCACGTTGCCGGAGGCGCCCTTGGCATAGGGACAGCCGCCGAGGCCGGCGACGGAGCTGTCGATCACCGCCACACCTTCCTCGAGCACGGCGTAGAGGTTGGCCAGCGCCTGGCCGTAGGTGTCGTGGAAGTGGGCGGCGAGCTGGGCCATCGGCACGTCCTTGGCTACGGCCTCCAGCATACGCTTGGCCTTGAGCGGGGTGCCGGTGCCGATGGTGTCGCCGAGCGAGATCTCGTAGCAGCCCATGGCATACAGGGCCTTGGAGACCTCGGCCACCTTGGCCGGGGCGATCTCACCCTCGTAGGGGCAGCCGAGCACGCAGGAAACGTAGCCGCGCACGCGGACATTGGCCTCCTTGGCGCGTTCGAGCACCGGGGCGAAGCGCGCAAGCGACTCGGCCACGGAGCAGTTGATGTTCTTCTGCGAGAAAGACTCGGAGGCGGCGCCGAACACCGCGACTTCCTCGACGCCGCACTCGAGTGCGGCCTCTAGGCCCTTGAGATTGGGGGTCAGCGCCGAGTAGACGATGCCCTCGCGGCGCTTGAGGCCTTGCATCACCTCGCGGTGGTCAGCCATCTGTGGCACCCACTTGGGCGAGACGAAGCTCGCCGCCTCGATGTGGGCAAGGCCGGCCGCGCCAAGGCGGTCGATCAGTTCGAGCTTGGTGGCGGTCTGGATCGGCTCGGGCTCATTCTGCAGCCCGTCACGCGGGCCGACCTCGACCAGACGCACGCTGTTGGGAAATGCCATTGGTTATCTCCTGTCTTGCTCACGACGGGCCGATCATGTGGCCTCGAGTCGCGGCTTACCCGGCAACAGCTCTCCGAGCGGGGCCGGCCCTCCGGGGGCGCTGTAAATACCTCCCTGTACGCTACCGATGCCATCCATGGCATAGGACCCCCTCTACGACCTGCCCCCGGCGCCGCTCACCTGAGTCGTGCCTAGCGATTGCCATCAGTGCCGACGCGGCCAAAATCCTGCTTGGCGCTTGGCGCTTGGCGCTTGGCGCTTGGCGCTTGGCGCTTGGCGCTTGGCGCTTGGCGCTACTCGTCCGCGGCGAATTCCAGCAGCACGTCGCCTTGCCCCACGGTGTCACCGGCCGCGAAGTGGAAGCTTTCCACGTGGCCGTCGGCGGGGGCGGTCATGGTGTGCTCCATCTTCATGGCTTCCATGACCATCAGCGGCATGCCCTTTTCCACACGCTGGCCGGTCTCCACCAGCAGCGCGACCACCGTGCCGTGCATGGGCGCGGTGAGGGTGGACTCGGCCTCGTGATGACCATGGTCGATGGCGTCGATGCGCCGCCAGAACAGCCGGGTCTCGCCTTGGGGATCGGCCATCACCACGATGTGGCCGTCGCGTCGTGTCTGCAGGCGGCGGCGATGGCCGTTCAGCGTCACCGCCACGGCATCCCCCTCGAGGGGCTGCAGGCGCGCCATCAGGGTCTCGCCACCGATGCTCAGGTGCCAAGGATCGGCATCACCCTCGCGGGTACCTTCGACGACGACCACGGCCTCGCTGTTGTCGTCATCCTGGGCATGCGCCGGATCACACAGGGCGATGCGGATGGTGTGCGGGGCATTGAGCCGGAAGCCGTCGTGGCGGTCCCAGGGCGAGTCGCTCTCGCATTCCCGAGCCAGCTGGCTCAGGCCGACCAGTGCGGCGCCGGCGTACTCTTCGGTGCGGTAAGTCCGCGGAGCGAACAGCGTCGCCTCGTTGCGCTCGATGAAGCGCGTGTCGAGGTCCACGGCCTTGAACGCCGGATGGGTGGCCAGGCGCTGCAGGAAGGCGCGATTGGTGACCACGCCCTGCACGTCCAGGGCCGCCAAGGCGCGCCCCAGGGTGGCCAGGGCCTGGTCGCGGTCGTCGCCATGGACGATCAGCTTGGCGAGCATCGGGTCGTAGTGCATCGACACCGTGTCACCGCTTTCCACGCCGCTGTCCAAGCGCACGCGCTCGGGGTCGAGGCCGGCACCGGTGAGGTCCAGGGCGAAGCGGTTCAGGGTGCCGGTGGCGGGCAGAAAGTCCTGTTCCGGGTCCTCGGCATAGAGGCGAGCCTCGAAGCTATGGCCAGTGATGGTCAGCTCGTCCTGTGCCAGCGGGAGCGCTTCCCCCATGGCCACCCTGAGCTGCCACTCGACCAGATCCTGGCCGGTGATCATCTCGGTGACCGGGTGCTCCACCTGCAAGCGGGTGTTCATCTCCATAAAGTAGAACGACCCGTCGGCATCGAGCAGGAACTCGACGGTGCCGGCACCCACATAGCCGATCTCCTTGGCGGCACGCACGGCGGCCTCGCCCATCTCCCGGCGCAGGGCCTCGCTCATGCCGGGGGCGGGGGCCTCCTCCAGCACCTTCTGGTGGCGACGCTGCACGCTGCAGTCGCGTTCGAACAGGTAGACGCCGTTGCCGTGGCTGTCGCAGAACACCTGGACCTCGACGTGGCGCGGCTGGGTCAGGTACTTCTCGATCAGCATGCGGTCGTCGCTGAAGGCCGCTCGGGACTCGCGGCGGCAGCCGTCCAGCGCCGCCTGGAAGCCGGCGCCGGATTCCACTATGCGCATACCCTTGCCGCCGCCGCCGGCGCTGGCCTTGAGCAGTACCGGGTAGCCGATCTGGTCGGCCTCGGCCTTGAGTAGGGCGTCGTCCTGGTCGTCGCCATGATAGCCGGGGACCAGCGGCACTCGGGCACGGTGCATGCGTGCCTTGGCGGCCGACTTGTCGCCCATAGCGGCGATGGCCGAGGCCGGCGGACCGACGAAGGTGATGTCGGCGGCGTCCAGGGCCTCGACGAAGGGGCCGTTCTCGGAGAGAAAGCCATAGCCGGGGTGGATGGCGCCGGCGCCGGTGCGCCGGGCGGCCTCGACCACGGCCTCCACGTTCAGATAGCTCTCCCGGGCGGCGGCCGGACCCAGGCGCACGGCCTCGTCGGCTTCGCGCACGTGACGGGCATTGGCGTCGGCGTCGGAGTAGACGGCGACGGTGCGCAGGCCCATTCGGCGGGCAGTGCGCATCACGCGACAGGCGATCTCGCCGCGGTTGGCCACCAGCAGGGTATCGAAGCGCTGGGCATTGTTGTTCGGCGTCTGGGTCATGAGCGGCGCTCCGTGGTCGATGAGGGTTCGGGGGCCCAGGTGGGGCGGCGCTTCTCGAAGAAGCTGGCGAGGCCCTCCTGGCCTTCATGGCTGACCCGCAGTTCACTGATCACCCGGCAGGTATGATCGCGGGTCGGGTTGCTGTCGGGGACGCGGGCGACCTCGGCCAGCAGCGCCTTGGTGGCTCGGCTGGCCTGGGGCGAGGTGGTGAGCAGGGTCTCGACCATGGCCGTGACGGCGTTATCCAGTTCCTCAGGGACCACCACCTGGTGAGCCAGGCCCAAGGTCAGCGCACTGGCCGCGTCCATGACCTCGGCGGTCAGGGCGTAGCGACGCATCTGGCGCGATCCGAGAGCGCGCTGCACATAGGGGCTGATCACCGCCGGCGACAAGCCGATGCGCACCTCGGAGAGACAAAACCGGGCCTTGTCGGAGGCGATGACGATGTCGCAGCAGGCGGCCAGGCCCACGGCACCGCCGAAGGTCGCCCCCTGCACACGGCACACCGTGGGGCAGGGGAGGGTATCCAGGCTGTGCATCAGCGCCGAGAGCTCCCGGGAATCCGCCAGGTTGTCCTCGAAGTCATAGTCGACCATGCGCTTCATCCAGTTCAGGTCGGCGCCGGCGGAAAAGCTCTTGCCCTCGGAGCCGAGCACCAGGGCACGGACCTCGCCGCGCTGGGCGAGTTCGCCCACGCGCAGCAGATGGCCGTTGAGCTCGTGGATCAGGTGATCGTCGAAGGCATTGTGGACCTCGGGACGCTCGAGCGTCAGCCAGGCGACGCCGCGCTCGTCGATCGTCAGTTTTGAATAAGTCGGTGTCGTCATATCGGTACCCTGCAGGCTTCGGGCTTCGGGCTTCGGGCTTCGGGCTTCGAGCGCTCGTGGCCCGAGGCCCATGGCTGGCGCGAAGCGTCTACATTCTGAACACGCCGAAGCGGGTCTCTTCCACCTCGGCATTCATGGCGGCGGCCAGGGACAGGCCAAGGACATCACGGGTCTGCAGCGGGTCGATGACCCCGTCGTCCCACAGCCTGGCACTGGCGTACCAGGGATGGCCCTGGTGCTCGTACTGGGCCCGGGTCGGCTGCTTGAAGGCCTCTTCCTCCTCCGGTGTCCACTCGCGACCCTCGCGCTCGATCTGCTCGCGTTTGACCTGGGCCAAGACGCCTGCGGCCTGTTCGCCGCCCATCACCGAGATGCGCGCATTGGGCCACATGAACAGCAGGTTGGGGTCGTAGGCGCGGCCGCACATGCCGTAGTTGCCGGCGCCGAAGCTGCCGCCGATCAGCACGGTGAACTTGGGCACCTTGGCGCAGGCCACGGCGGTGACCAGCTTGGCCCCATGCTTGGCGATGCCCTCGTGCTCGTACTTCGAGCCGACCATGAAGCCGGTGATGTTCTGCAGGAAGATCAGCGGCACTTTCCGCTGTGCACACAGTTCGATGAAGTGGGCGCCCTTGACCGCGGACTCCGAGAACAGCACGCCGTTGTTGGCGACGATCCCCACCGGATAGCCGTGGATGTGCGCGAAGCCGGTGACCAGGGTGTCGCCGTAATAGCGCTTGAACTCGTCGAAATCGGAGTCGTCGACGATACGCCCGATCACCTCGCGCACGTCGAAGGGCTTCTTCAAGTCGGTGCCGACGATGCCGTAGAGCTCGCTGGGATCGAGGCGCGGTGGTTTCGGCGCTTGCATGGCGAGCTGGCCGCGCTTCTGCCAGTTGAGGCGTGACACGCAGGCGCGGGCCAACTGCAGGGCGTGGGCATCGTTCTCGGCATAGTGGTCGGCCACGCCGCTTTTCTTGGCATGGACGTCGGCGCCGCCCAGGTCCTCGGCACTGATCGACTCGCCGGTGGCGGCCTTCACCAGCGGCGGGCCGCCCAGAAAGATGGTGCCCTGCTCCCGGACGATGATCGACTCGTCGGCCATGGCCGGCACATAGGCGCCGCCGGCGGTGCACGAGCCCATGACCACGGCGATCTGTGGGATGCCCTCGGCGGAGAGGGTGGCCTGGTTGTAGAAGATGCGTCCGAAGTGGTCGCGGTCGGGGAAGACCTCGTCCTGGCGGGGCAGGAAGGCGCCGCCGGAGTCGACCAGGTAGATACAGGGCAGTCGGTGCTTGCGAGCGATCTCCTGGGCGCGGATATGCTTCTTCACCGTGAGCGGGAAGTAGGTACCGCCCTTGACCGTAGCGTCGTTGGCAACGATCACGCACTCCACGCCCGAGACGCGGCCGATGCCGGTGACTATGCCGGCGGCGGGCACCGGGCTGTCGTAGACCTCATAGGCGGCCAGCGCCGAGAACTCGAGGAAGGGCGAGCCCTCGTCGATCAGGTGATCGATGCGATCACGCACGAACAGCTTGTCTCGGGACTCATGGCGTTGGCGTGCCTTCTCGCCGCCGCCCTGGTGGATGGCAGCGGTCAGCTCGCGAAGCTTGCCGACCTCGTGGCGCATGGCGCTCTCGTTGGCTTGGAAGCCTGCGCTGCGCGGATTGATCTGGGTATGCAGGATAGACATGTAACATCCTCTGACGAGCTTCGAGCTTCGAGCTTCGAGCTTCGAGCTTCGAGCTTCGAGCTTCGAGCTTCGAGCTTCGAGCTTCGAGCTTCGAGCTTCGAGCTTCGAG
>NZ_JACHXP010000034.1 GCF_014192215.1 Halomonas cerina | reverse complement strand
CGCGATACGACAAATTGGCCAGCAGCTTCAGGGCCATGGTATGCCTGGCGTGCATAGACCGTTGCCTCCGGGCAGACTTTTCGGACAAAACCTAGGCTCCACATCGAGACGGATCAAGGGCGCATCGACTAAGGTGCTGGTTAACAGCAGCACCGTCACGCTGGCTGTTCCGGCAAACTGGTCTGATTGGATGATGAGGGCCGGGCGTGGCTTACCAAAGTCGCCCGACAGGGCAATGGTTACCAGATCCCCGCGCCTCATGCGTCACTCTTGTCGTCGTCCAGATCAAGATCCAGCAGTGCCGCGTCCATGAAGTCCTGCAAGTCGCGATCCTTTGCATCGGCAGCCGCTACGATGGCGCACTGCCGGCGAACCTCCTCGGCAAAGCCGGGACGCCGGGTGTCCGGAACCCAAATCTGGATAGGGCGCAGACCGGCAGCTCGCAAGGCGGCACGGTGTTTCTTCACCCGCGTATTCACGTCGTTGGAAGCCACCATGACGGATACCTCTCTTTTGATGTTGCCTGTAACAATATAGCAGCCTGCTGCGTTTGTTACATGCAACAAGGGCCGAGGGGCAAGGGCCGAGGAGGGAGGGCCTGGCAGTCGGCGCCTTCGCTCTGTAGGGCTGAGTGTATAGTTTGCTGTCATCGGGGAGAGCTTCGGTGGGCCGGGGCGTGGCGGAACGGCCCGTCGGGGCCGCCTCGCGCGCCAAGTGGCGCCGCACGGTGCGTTCACAGCAGCCGAGCTGAGGGGCGATGTCCACGAGGTGAGCGCCTCGCTGGGTAGTTGCTTTATCATGAGATGGTCCTCTCGGCTCAGCATGGCGCGATCCTTACGAGTTTGGTCACCAGCAAGGAAAGGTCATGCGGGTCGGGGGGACAATCTTCGTTGATGATTTACGGACTTATAGCTCCGGCGTTGACAGGGCCAGCACTTCGAGGGCGTGCTGCTGACCGACGGCCAATTGCCGATTCCGCAATGAGCCAAGGCGGGACTGGTGTGAGGGGGAGGGAACGAGGTGCAAGGAACAAGGGGCGAGGAACTCATGCCAGCGGGCCTTCCCTCAGCGCCTTAACTAAAATATCTCCATACGTGCAGTATTTTTAGTTAAGATGCCGAGTAGGGACATCGAGATGAGGGAAGAGCGTGGGCTATACTCGGCTTCGACTGGAGCAAGCCAAGGTCGCCACCAATGCGATTCAGCTCTTCGAGGCGCTGGAGGCGCATCGGGGAGAAGCGCGCCAGGTGGCTGGGTCTATGCACTGGAAGCGGATCGCCGGCCGCGACTATCTCTACCGCGGGTATTCCCACGGCAAGAACCACTCGCTGGGGCCGCGCTCACCCAGGACGGAATCCATCAAGGCGTCGTTTGACGCAAGCAAGGCGGCACACAAGGCGCGGGAAGACGCCCTGAAGCAGCAGCTGAAGACCCACGCGGCCTATGTGCGGGCCAATGGTTTGCACCGCTTCCCCCTCATCGCCGCTCGCGTGATTCGTGCCATGCAGCGCCAGGGCGTTCCCTTCCGCATTATCGGCACCAATGCGCTTTACGCCTACGAGGCGCGGGCCGGTGTGCGGATCGAGCCTGAGCACCTGGCCACCTCCGATGTGGACGTACTGATGGACGCCCGCCAGAGGATGCGTATCGCGGCTCAGGTGCAACCCGAGGGATTGCTCTCCCTGCTTCGTCGAACCGACAAGACCTTCCAACGGTTCACTGACGCGACGTTCATGTTCTGCGCGGTCAATGACGCCGGCTATCGCGTCGACTTCATCACCCAGGGTGGCGGCGATCCTCTGCAGATGAACGACTTCGAGCGTCTGCTGGAGGAGGGGGATCTGACCCCGGTGACCATCGAATCACTGAAATGGTTGGTGGCATCGCCGCGCTTTGAGGCGGTCGTCTTCGATGAGCGGGGGATGCCGCTTCGGCTATCGACGCCCGATCCCCGGGCGTTTGTGCTGCACAAATGGTATGTCAGCCAGCGGGCCGACCGTGAGCCGACCAAGCGACACCGTGATAAAGCCCAGGCCAGGCTGGTGGCCAGCCTGCTTCATCATGAGCTGAGGGACTTGCCAACGACACGGGCGGTGGCACGGGCGTTTCCCCACTTGCTGCGTCAAGAGGCCAGAGATGAGCTGGATGACTTCGACGTTTAATTCCGGCACGCAGCAGCGTCTGCAGCAGGCCCCCATCGATGAGCTGAAGTGCTGGGCCGAGAATCTGCGCAATGCCCAATCGCTGGCTGACGTCTTTGGCGAACCATAGGACTCAACAACTGACGGCGGTGAGGGTCACCCTCGGCCCTTCACACCCATTTGAAGAATCTCGATAGTCCTTCCGTTGCCGGGGCGTGTGGAATCTCGAATTCCAGTGGCCAGTAGGGTACCTCCGGCGTGGCCCCCAGCCGCAGCCAGCGTCTCAGCTGATCGTGCATGCCTGCTAACCCTGGGCGCTCGACTTCGCCGCTGAGGGTGATACGTCCGTGGACCGTGCCCGTATTGGCCAGGGTCAGAAATAGGGAGTGGTCGTTGGCCAGGCCATTCGGCAGATGGGGGCTTTCGGCGAAGTCCCACCGGGCGGGCCGGTCGCCCGCGCCGGAGCCGCGTACCTCGCAATGATACTGCTGGAACTCGGTTTGCCGGCCGACTTCGCCACCGACGTTGGCGCCCATGAGCTCGAATCCCAGGCGACCTCGGTGGTCGATGGTGACATTGACCGTTTCCTTGGGCGACGTGCGCGGGCTCAGGTCGATGATGCGAATCCCCTCGGGTTGCTCGAGGGTGATCGTCAACCGCGCATGTACGAAGCGCAGCCTGCCGGCAGGCTGAAAGGTGCAGCTCAGGGCCACGGCGCCCCCGGGGCGGCCGTTCAGCTGCAGCGGGGTGACGTCCTCCAACACCAGCAGCATGCGGCAGTCGTGGATTTCCTGGTCGGTGATGGCTTCTGGCAGGGTGCCGTCCCATCGAGGCGGGGCCGGTGGAGCTCCCATTTCCTGGTCGGCCAAGGGGTCGGGCTGCAGGGCGGTATCGATCAGGGTGATGGGAGTCATCGCCAGCCTCCGTACAGGATGAAAGGGGCCCAATGGTAAGGCGTCTCGAAGCCGGGGGTGGTCCTTGTCTCGAGTATGGCCTGTTGCAGCGCCTTCGACAGGTCTCGGTGGCTGCCCGGTGGGTCCAGGGCGTCGTGAAAGTGCTCGATAAGCCGAGCGCCGCTGTCGGCGTGGGTTCGCCACTGGGTGGCCAGCACGGCGCGAGCACCGGCCTGCAGGAAGGCCGGGATCAGGCCCAGGGGTTCGTCGCCGGTGGCGATCTCGCTGACGGCACTTTCGCAGGCGGCCAGGGTGACCAGCGGGGCGGCGAGCTCGGGCAGGGCGAAAATCTCCCGGGCGCTGAGGGGGCCATCGGCGAGGCTCAAATGCGACTCGAGGGGCTCGGTCGCATTGAAACGCGCGTGGCCTTGGTAGTGAATCAGGTCGCAGCCCTGGATCTGCTCTCGAAAGGCCTTCCGCGTGACTTCGCTTCCCCAGCGCGGCGCTGCGCCAAGCCGCTTGCCGAGCGAGGTGACTAGCAGGGCCGCCACGGGCAGATCGCCCTCCGGGTCGCCGAACAAGGCCACCCGCTGGAACCCAGGCGTGTCGCCGGCACGCAGTAGGCAGTGTCGCAGTACCCCCAGGCCGGGGCTGTAGACTACCGGATGGCGGGCGATCAGGGCCTCGTCGTCCAGACTCAGGGCATGCAGCGGCACACCATGCAGCGCCCCGGAGGGGGAGAGGACCAGCCGTTCGCCGGGATGGGCGAGCCGGGTCAGGGGGGCTGTCAACGGGTCGAGCTCGTGGAGCAGCAGCGGGTTCAGGTACAGCGTATCGCGGAAGTACCGGGGGCCGAGGTTGTCCTGCACGAAGGCTGTCACCTGGCCGAGCGACAGGGGCAGTGGCGTCAGGGTGGGGGATTCGCCGGGGCGCAGGGTCATGAGAAAGAGCCGCTTGCCCACCGTAACCCAGTCGACCAGCAGAGTGCTCGGTTCGGCGGCGTCGGTGGGCGCCAGCAGGGTCGGCAAGGTGTCCAGGGTAGGGATCTCGCCGTTGCGCAGGGCCAGCAGGTCGTGCAGCACCGGGTGAGCGGCCATGCGCTGGCGCAGTTTATCCAGTTTGGCGTTGAGGGCGAAGCGTGCTTCCAGAGGGGCCTGCTGCAACCGAGCCACCAGGTCGTGTTCCTGCCGCGCCAGGGCCTGGGCCTGTGGATGCACAGCCAGGGCCGATTGCAGGCGAGCCGGCAGCAGTGCGCCGCTGCCCAGGATGTCGCATAGCGCGCGTGCCTTGGCCTTCTGGACCCACTGCCAGGTCACGGCCGTGGGCTGGGTGCCGGCCGCCAGCTGGATGGCGAGTGCGTAGAGACGCTGGCTCTTCTGGCGCAGCTCGCGCTTGACGTGTAGTGATGTCAGGGCCTGGCCGGCGGCGAAGTCGCTGCGGATGGCATCCAGGTCGGCCTCGCCTTCCGCGAGAAGGGCCAGGGCTTGATCGCTGCGTATCTGGCATTGCTCGGCGTCGAGATAGCCCATCAGATGGAAAAGCAGCAGGGCGAGCATGTAGCGGGCATCGGCGGCCTGTTGGCGCATGCCACTGTCGATATAGTACGCCAGGGCCTGGTTCAGGGCTTCCCAGGCCGAGTCGGCATGCCGCTCAGGGTCATGGTGAAGTTGGTCGAGGTGATGAATGCCAGCCAGGTAGCGGCAGTTGGCCATTTCGTAGGCCAACCCCGCTGCCTGGTAGATGCCTTCGGCGTCCAGCACGGCGGCGAGATAGCCGGCTGGGTCATGCTCGCGCTGGGCCAGCAGCGCACGTTGCTGTTGCAGGTTACCAAGCCGGCGCGCGCCTTCCGGGCCGTGGAGCCGGCCGGCCAGGCGTTCGGCGGTATCCAGCAGGTGGTGGACAATACCGCGCATACCGGGCTCGATCTGCAGTAGCTGCCCCTGTACTTCGAGCTTGGCGAGCAGGGCGGCGATATCGCCGCGGGCCAGGTCGCGCCGCTGCCAGGTGACCAGCAGGGCGATGGCTTCCGACGTGTCGTGGCCCTGCTGCCGGGCCAGCTGTTCAGCCAGCAGCAGGGCCACATTCGAGGCCGAGGGCTCGTTGCCCATGACCTCGAAAGCGACCAGGGCACGGTGGTAATGTGCGATCGCCTTGTCCGTGGCCTTCAGAAAGCCGTAGGAAGTGCCGAGCAGCTGTTCCAGGCAGGCGGCGATAAAGTGCGAGTGCGTCTCGGCCAGGCCCGCATGGCAGAGCTCGATGGCGGTACGGTAGTGGTTGCGGCGTTGCAGCAGGTCCGCCTGGGCGTGCAGGGTGTTGTCCCGCATCATCAGCATGCCGCTGGCGTGAGCCAGCTGCTGACCCTGCTGGCGATAGCTCTCGGCTGAGACGATATCGCCTCGCTCAAGGGCCAGCTGGGCGAGGTCCAGCAGCAGGCTGAGTTCGCCCTTGAGGTTGTCTCCCTGCCGAAAGGCGGCCAGACAGGCGATCAGCGCGTCCAGTGAGGCACCGTGGCGCTCGACCTGAAGCTGGGCGCGCAGACGGGCGATCTCCACGGGGCCCTGACGGTGGTTTGCCTGGGCATAACGGCGTTCGGCCGCGGTCAGTTCGGCCTCGATATCGGTCAGGCTGGCCGCGTGCTTGAGCATCAGTCGGGCGCGGCTTACGCCGGCGTGAGCGGCCCACTCGAGAAAGTCGGCGCGCTCGGCATCGGCGACAAGCTCACTGAGGGCCGCCAACTGCTGGTCTGTGCATGGCTGTCGCTCGGCGAGCATCAGGCGTACCTTGAGGGCCTCTTCGACGCAGGCTTGTGCTTCCAGCCCAGTGGCCAGCGGTTCGAGGCTGGCCACGGCCCGGTCGCGCTGCTCACGGCTGATCTCGAACTGAGCGCCGGCCGCAAGCTGCAGGCGCCGCCATGGCACCTCGGTCAGGCAGCGTTCGCGCCGCGTCAGAGCGTGAGACTGAGTGTTGTTCCAGGCGTGCTCGGCGTGGGCCAGGCATTCGGGGATCGGCTGGCCGGCCAGCAGGCCGGCGAAGGCCTGCTCCAGCCGGATGCGCAGCCGCAGCCCGGGACGTGCCCGGCGCAGGCTGGCATGCGCCAATGCCGACCGAGCCAGGAGAATCTGCCCTTGGCAGAGATAGGCTTCGGCGATCTGCAGGGCCAGTGCTGGCTTGGCCCGGCGCCGAGAAGAGAGACGGGCGATACGCCGTGCCAGGGCAGGATAGTCGGCCCGGCGGGTGTAGGCCTTTAGCCTGTCGATGATCGGTAGCTGGGACGACATGGTGGTGGAGCACGGTGGCACATAGAAAGGTCTTCATAGCGTAGATCCTGTGAGCCACCCCAAGGCAGTGGTTTCAGGGCTAGTCCGCGAGGTAATCACTCTCGATCTGGCCGCCGTGGTGACTAGTGGATAGCAAGGTTGATGGGGATGCTGCTGGGTAGTGCTTAGAATCCCTTTCCTTTCCGCCGAAGGCGGCAGCGACAGCCGAGGGAGGGGAGGATGTCAATGTCTGATGAGCGCCTGTGGCGCCAATCGCGCTGTTTACAGCGCTCCCACACGTTAGGGTTCAGCTTGTTGGTTAAAGGCGTAGCCGTGTTTCACGCCAAATTGCGATGAACCCATTATGGGGCATGAACGGAGTCGAAGATGGATGTGGCGATCGACGAGGTGTGTGCCGCCTTCACCGCGGCCTTTCTGGATGTGATGCGCCGGCAGGGCCGGGGGGAGCGGCTGGCCAATCGGCTTTCCAGGGCACGAGTCGATGGCGTGGCGTGAGTGGAGATGTGCCACGCTCATGGCGATCGATGCCAAGAAGCGAGTCCGGTCTGTACGTGCCCACTGGAGCAACGGCCGACGACAGAGCATGGGGAGTTTTCCAGCGTTGCCTGTTGAGCCGAATAATGCGATTATTCGGCTCGTTATGTGAGCCATAAAGATGTGTATTCGGCTCATCCGCCTGCGCTGAGAGGCCCTATGCCCGACACCACGCCAACCTGGATCTGGCAACATCCCGACTGGCCTCATTTCACCTGGCAAGAGGGAGAGGTACAGCCGCGGCTTCAGCGCTGCTGGCGCAACCTGGGCGTCCTTCTGGGACGTTCCGGCGCGTCTCCGGCAGGCAGCGATCCGCAAGCCGAAGCCCGGGCAGCACTGGATACCCTGCTGCAGAACATCGTGACGTCGTCGGCCATCGAGGGCGAGAGCCTCAATGTCGCGTCGGTACGTTCCTCGCTGGCCCGTCGACTCGGCTTGGAAGCACCGGAGGGCACGCCGTCCTCTCGCTCCGAAGGGTTGGCCGAACTGATGCTGGATGCGACCGATCGACCGGACTCTCGGCTGAGTGTCGAGCGGCTTTTCCAGTGGCACTGCTGGCTGTTCCCGGAGGCCGAAAGCGCTCTGGTCCACCTGCGACCCGGCGCATGGCGGGGAGAGGAGCCGATGCAGGTTGTCTCAGGACGGCTCGACCGGCCCAGGGTGCATTTCGAGGCCCCGCCCCGCGAAGGGCTGGAGGCTGAGGTCACCGAGTTCCTGGAATGGTTCGAGGCCAGTCGGCATGACCCGACCCTGGATCCGCTGCTGCGTGCCGGCCTCGCGCACTTCTGGTTTGTCACGCTCCATCCCTTCGAGGATGGCAACGGGCGCATCGCGCGTGCCATTGCCGATCGTGCTCTGGCCCAGGCCGACCGCCAAGGGATCCGGCTGTATGCCATGTCCGCGGCGATCCTCGAGCGTCGCGAGGCCTACTACCGTTGCCTGGAGGCGAGTCAGCGCGGGACCCCGGACCTCACGCAATGGCTGTGCTGGTTCCTGGACACGCTGGACGCGACGCTCGGGAGTGCGTTGGCGCGGATCGATCGCACCTTGGCCAAGGCCAAGTTCTGGCAACGATTCAATCAATTGGGTTTGCTCCCCGAGCAGGTCAAGGTGCTTAACCGCTTGTTGGATGGCGGGGAGAAGGGCTTCGAGCAGGGGATCAGCGCCGCCCAGTATCAGAGGGTAGCCAAGGTGAGTAAGGCCACGGCCACGCGTCACCTGGCATCCCTGGTGGAAAAGGGCTGCCTGGTGAAACTCCCGGGTGGAGGCCGCAGCACGCGTTACCGAGTCGCCGAGGTGAGCCAGCCAGAACCACCTTGACCCTTGGTGATATCGACGGCGCCCGGTCCTTGAACCGGCGTCGCTCGTGCTGAGTGGGGAAAAGTCGTCACGTGCCACCTTCGGTCTCTTTCCCCAGCCGAGCCAGCAGGTCGGCCTGGCGCGATACCAGGCCGACCTTCAGCCCCAGCGGACGAAAGACCCGGTTCATGCTGGCCGTGGAGAAACTGCCGGCATCGCGTTCGATATCCGAGAGGATGCGCCCCACCAGAGCCGCATAGTCAGGCTACAGGCGTGCTCGTCGTCTCGGAACATCCACTCCAGGGCGTAGTCCTGCAGATAGCCGAGCCTGGCCGGGCCCTGTGTACCCCGCTCGGGATCCGGCAGTTCCAGACGCGCCGCATCCTGCCATTCGCCACCCAGGTGGATCTGGATCGTTAGCTGCATCGTGGTCACTCATGTGCAAAAAGCTGCTCATATTATAGAGGAGAGAAGATTTTAGAGAAATAAATTGCGCAAAAGGGCGAATAGAGGGAGGTATTGAACAGTTTTTTGCTCATCATTTGGGGCGGGAACGCCTGGGTTGCCAAACAGCGCGTAAAGCATCGCCCACTCGGGCAGGCAGCAGTCATGTTCTTGACAATCCTCCTCTCCCTGAAGAGGGTGTCGCAAATCGTTTAACGCGTCATGACGCAACAGGTTTTCGGCGATGTGGCGGGCTGGCACGACACACTGCGGGTCATATGGAAATGGGAGGCCATGACCATGGGCGGCGTTCGTATATGGAGTCCTTCGAGTGCCTGTTGGACCTGACGTTGCGTGACGGTCCTGCCGGTTGCCCTCTGGTAGAACGCCAGTGCCTCGGCATCATAGGGACGGGAGTCCTGACAATAACTCGTCCGGAGGATAACCGGGTGGTTCCACTATTATTGGATGTTTTTGCCATCAGGGGAATTCATTATGCTCCCCCAAGAATTCCAGTGTAATTTCGTCAATACCTGAGATGTCGAGTCCCGGGTTTTTTCGGCTTTCCACTGAAATACGCCAGACAGTAAATGGACCAAGCAGTGGCAATGGATCGTGCTTGCTTTCCTCGGACAGCTTCCACTCTGGGATAATATGACCGCCTTCGTAAATGCAGTCTTGCGGTCGATTGGCATCGTACTGGTTGCCAAAGTACGTAAAGCTGATGGTCAGCTCGTCATGGGTAAAGGTAAAAGGAGTTCCTTCAGGTGATACAATAGTTTCCGTGCCACCATGCGTGATGGTGATCCGGTGCTTTTCCTCGCCATCCGGCCCGGCCTTTACCTGCAGGCCTGGCATCCAGGCACGAATGGCACGTAGTCGTACATCGGACTTTCCACCAAAGGGTGAGTAGTCAAGGGAGGTATTGTCCAAGCCAGCCCACCGGCCGGCGGGTCGTACAGGAAGCTCCAGCACATGTTTGTAATGCTCGGATTCCTTGGAGCCTGGTGGGTCATCCTGTCTCTCGCGGAAGGACTCGAAGAGTTCCGGGTGGCTCTCGGCGTCAACGTCACCAGAATACCACGTGCCAGTCGATTCGCCGCTGCATCAGGGAAAGACTGGCGAACTGACACGTTATCGTCGAAGATATCGCTGAAGCGTGCTTGCGCATCGCGCAGTGTCAGCGCATCTATCTGGCTCGCCTCGCCTTGCTGCAGGGTGTCATACAATACATTCTCGGCATTCAGTCTGGCATACTGGAATGATCGGTCCAGGACATCCATGGCCTTGATGCATTCTTCCTTGGAGTGGTTGTAGAGTGTGCACATGAAGTTGCGTGTCGCTGTCAGGTTGGGGGCGGCATTTTTCTGAATCTCATTACCCAGCAAGCGAATCCGGTGTTCGTGATCTTTTTTCTGTCCCGTTAGCTCGGCGAGATTGGCGATCAGGCGATTGTATTCGCCAACGCGAGCGTTTCGCGTGGTGACGATCTCGACGTAGTCGTCCATGATCTTCTTGAGGGAGTCTGCAATGGTGGTGCTGGACCTGAACTCGGAGAGCAGGGCGTTGACTTTTTGTCTAGTCGCCATGAGCTGGTGGCCTTGGGGATCTTCGAGGCTCAGCGTGCCGTTAGTGCTGCTGTTGACGGCTTCATCCAATGTTCTCACATCATCGGACAACAGGTCGACGCGGTGAACTACGAGATCCTTTCGCATTTGCTGACCGGAGTCCGTGACGACATTTTCGATCGCCGATTCCCCTAGCTTGCCGGTTTCGCTTGCCAGCATCGCCGTCATATTGAAGCCGGCTTCATGCGAGATAAAGGATAAGGTGCCGAGTGCCGTGAACACATCGCTCGAGCGCATGCCGAATGCTGAGCGGATTTCCTCCTCGAATTCTCCACACCCATCGCGAAATGCTCGAGACAGCGCTGTGGTACGCTTATTGAGGTGATCAATGGTCGGCACGAGGTGATCGATGTCTCTGCCGGTTTTGACGATCGCCTCGTCGATTTGATGCAGTGTTGCTTCAGCCTGGGACTTGAGCGCGACACGATGTGCCTGTGCCTCTTCGAGAGAAACAGATTCTTGCATCAGGTCGCTGGACCTTTCTTCGAGCTGTTCCATGTGGTCCAGCAGCTGATCGAAGGAGTGGCGATACGAATGGTAACTCCCAAGGGGCACCCAACTGCTGGCATGGCCGAACAGGTTGCGACGTCCACGAAGGTTCAAGAGTGCTGCCTGGGCCACCGTCAACAGTGCCTGGGCGCGTAACTTCACCGTGCCGTTATCCTGTTGGAGAAGGGTTTCCAGCAGCATGCTCAACCAGTGGAATTGCTGGTAGGCTTGCTGACCACTGGCTGGATTCGCGGCGATATCAGATTTGAGGTAAGAGAGGCGGGCTGAACGGTACAGCATTTCGACATGCTCGAATGCCTCCGGATCGGTGAAGGCACGCGAGATCGCGGTGATCTGGACCTCGAGGGGAACCTCGAGGCGCAGATTGGGTTTGCCATCTGGCTGCTTCTGCTTGGAGTCTGGAGTCTTTCCGTGACTGCCAGCGTGGCCCGGCGCGCCGTCATCCATACGCGCGGTGCCGGCTTGATACATGGGGCCCTTGGGCCCTTGCTTGGCGATTCGCGTGTTGTACTCTCCCCCCGGTCCGCCATCCCCGCGGTGGCCGTAGTCGCCGCCGTCACCGGGCGTACCGGGCTTTCCGGCCTGGCAGGAGAGTTGAGGCCTGCCCTGACCATCGCAGTGGGAGACGGTCAATACCACGACACCAGGGGCACCGCCATCACTCGCTTCGCCGCCCTTGCCGCCGTCGCCACCCTTGCCACCCGGCCCCCCCTTGCTGGCTTTGACCAAGCCGAAGGCTTCGAAGAAGTAGCCCTTGCTGCTAAAGCCTGGTCCTCCCCGCCCTCCATTCCCGCCATCTTGCCCGGGCTGGCCATCCCCGCCGTGCCCGCCGTCGGCTCGGATCGTCAGACCGTCTGCCTGGCCAAGCTCGGCACAGGCAATGCGAACCTTGCCGCCGGCGTGGCCGGGATCACCATCGTCCCCGTCCTTGCCGTGCATCGTGGACTGAGGTTTGGCACTCTCTCCGGGGCCGCCATCCTTGCCGTTACTGCCTTTTCCACCATCGTGACCCGGTCGCGCGCGTGGCAGTTTCCTGCCGGGCGCGGCTCCTGGTGCTCCCGAGACTGAGCGTGATGCGCTATGCGGGCGAAAACATGGAAGTGGTAGTGACAGATCCTGGGCCCTGGGGTGAGAAGCGCGACATACCGCTCGCGAGGCTGGAGAACTTATTGTGCAGATGTGACGAGCCTTCTTCACCTGGCACGCTCGAGTTGAAGATGGATGTGGAGAAACACCCTTTCAACGGGGCCTTGAAGGGAGCCGGCACCATCGGCAGTGTGTTCTATCAGAGTGACGCCACGCATATGCCACCGGTGTTGCGAGAGGGCCAGGTGGTGGCGTTGGGCAGAGGGGTTCTCTCCCATCATCGTTTCCCGGTGATGAAACTTGACTTGAAGTTGGGGGATGAGGTGCGTGTATTGGATGCTCAAGGCCTCCCGGCTAGTGCAGCCTGCGTATTCTCTGCCTATGCCAAGGGGCGATCAGGCTTCGATGTGTCCTGTCTGGCCTGTGGGAGTAAGCTGGAGGTCAGTCGTGCCGGTGTCGACCCTTACCCTATGCAGCTGAATCTGTGGGCCTACATCAAGGCGGATCCAGTGCTGCAGGCGCTGTTCGCGCTGATCGGTGCGGTGATGTTTTTCCTTTTCCAGCTCCTATTAGGGAAGGTATGGAAATAGGTTTTTGAGCCTGGCCGAGAACCTGTTGGATGCTCAGTCGCTGGCCGAGGTCGTCGGCTCTAAACCGGAGCGCTAGAGCGTGCGCTCCTATCGATGAAGGACGGCTCGGTGGCCGGTCTGGATCACTTTACTTGGCCATTAACAGCACTGAGCTGCCGAATACGGTTCCTGGATTGCTGGACAGGTTCGTGGGCAACCTTGGCCATGGTCAGTTCCTCCTGCCCGTGTTTGAAGAAGGTGATCCAATCGAGTAGGGGGCCAGGTGGCAGGCCTAAGCGCTCTGCCTTGTTTAGTTCGATCAGGTTCATTTGCAAATGGAACAGGTTCAGTCTACCACGTAGGCCTTCTCGGCAAGGCAGGTGATCGACATGCGTGACACCTGACGCTGGCAGGCGGCCAATCCGCAGGGGTATGGCGCCGGCTGAGCCGGCTGGAACCAATGACGCTATCGACGGCGCCCGGTCCTTGAACTGACCCCCAATCGTTGGACGGTTAGTTCTCTTAACCGGCGGCCATGGCCTGAGTCCTGTATTGCACGGGGCTCAGGCCTTTTAGTCTCTG
>NZ_JACHXP010000033.1 GCF_014192215.1 Halomonas cerina | reverse complement strand
GCGGACGGCAGGGTCGGCGGCGATCGCCTCCAGCTCCCGCTGCAAGGCGGTCAGCAGCGCGTCGGACAGGGTGTTGAATTTATCCGGGCGATTCAGCGTGAGGTAGACGGCCCCGTCTTTATTTTCCCTGAGAAGAATGTCGTCCGTAGTGTGACTGTGATTCATAAGTGACTCCCGCCAGGAATGGCTGATTAAACATCATTGATCGTCACCTCGACGGTGATCGAGTTACGGATAAAATAACCGATGGACTGACAGAGATAAGCCTCCCGCGAATGCCTGCATCGTAAGTGATCCGGGAACACTTGCAAAGCGACGATTGCTAAGCAGATGGGTTAGTATATCTAATGCAAAGGCTTGCAGGACTGCGTGGCCGTCGGCTTGAGGGTGCCATCAGTTAGCGCCATAGGCAAGCTCAACGGTATCAATGGCAACCCATGGCTTACAAAAAATAAGCCAAATGCTTAGAAAGCATCGCTTTTCCCTTAAGAGTGCCCCGGGTAGACTGTGCCTTGTTTTAACGACGCATTCCTGGCTACTGAAAGTTTCCGAGCTTGACGTCAGCTGATGCTTAAACTAAGCATGCGTGGCGGAGCGATATTTGAACACTTGCATTGTGCGAATGCACGACAATTAAATGCCATCAAACCAAGCACCCGGTAAAAGATGAGGCGTCCCATGAGCGAATCTACTATGAAGACCATGAATGTTGAATACGCGATCATCGGCGCCGGCACGGCCGGACTGGGCGCCTACTCGAAGATCAGCCGCAAGACCGACAGCCTGGTGATGATCCAGGACGGTCCCTACGGCACCACCTGTGCACGGGTCGGCTGCATGCCCAGCAAACTGATGATCACCGCTGCCGACTACGCGCACCACCTGGGCAGCAGTGAGTTTTTCGGGGTGACAGCCTCGGGTCGCGTGGATGGCCGCAAAGTCTTGGAACGGTTGCGCCGAGAGCGAGATAATCGTTTTGTCGCCAACAACATCAGGTATGTCAACAAGATTCCGGCCCACTACAAGCTGGAGGGGCGCGCCCGATTTATCGGTCCCGGCCGCCTCCGGGTGGGCGAGTCGGTCGAGGTCACTGCGAAGAAGTTCATCCTCGCCTGCGGCTCCAGGCCTGCGATCAGCGAGGTATTCGAGCCAGTAATGTCCCGCGTCCTGACCAGCGATACGATATTTGAACTGGAGGACTTGCCCCGCTCGATAGCGGTAATCGGTATGGGCGTCATTGCGCTGGAACTGGGACAGGCCCTCCATCGACTGGGAGTCGAAACGACCATTTACGGCCGATCCGGAAAAATCAACACCCTCACCCACCCAGACCTGCAGCAGCAAGCGCTCGATATCCTTAGCACCGATCTGAATATCTATCCCAGCGGCCAGGTGGTGAGCACCTGGGAGGACGCTGAAGGCGCCTGGATCGAGTATGAGCAATCGAATGGACAGCGGATCACTAAGGCGTTCGACAGGGTACTAGTCGCCACGGGGAGAGTCTCCAACGTAGACCGATTGGGTATGGAGCATACCGGCGTGGAGGTCAATGAAGCTGGCGCGGTGACATTCGATCCTCAGACGATGCGCTGCTCTGACCTTCCCATTTTTATTGCCGGCGATGTGACCGACCACCTGCCGTTGTGGCACGAAGCCTTCGATGAGGGACGTATCGCCGCCGATAATGCATTGAACTATCCGAATCCGGTGCCTGCAAAGCGCAGACCGCCGTTGATGGTGGCCTTCACCGATCCCCAGATCGCCACCATCGGCCAGAGTTTCCGGCAGCTTCAAGACCGGGAGATTGTCATCGGCGACCTGCCGTTTACCAGTCCTCGCCATGTGGTCTGGAACAAGGTCCAGGGACGTATCCAAGTCTATCTGGACGCACGAACCGGCGTCATTCTAGGCGCCGAGTTGCTTGGATATGCTGCCGAGCACCTAGCACATCTGCTTGCCCTGGCCATCACACACGACATGACGGCGGAGCAGGTCCTGTTGATGCCGGTCTACCACCCCAGCGCCGAAGAGTTGTTGAGAGATGTGTTACTCGACGCTCAGAAAAAGCGCAGGAGCAACGAAGCCGATGAAATGACACTTTCATCGTCAGCCTAGTGTAAGAACCCATGCAAAAATAATCGCATACTCCTTGCCACCCTAGCTTGACATGATCCGCTCCACTCGCTGGTCAAGGTGGCAAAGCTCTCGTAAGCCGTCAGCGACAACCAGGCATACTTAACTTACCGGAACGAAGCCAACTTCATCGTCGTGAAGTAGGCGGGTTTATGTGCTGGTGTTTTTGTGAAGCCGTGTTCACTGTTTTGTGAGGTGTGGATTGGACAGCATGTATGGTGAAACAGAGCGGCCCGATTTTATTCTTCAGTTTAGAAAATATGCTTCTCGAGTGCGTCGTGACCGACGCCTCCAAGGCAGCAGTGTTCGCACGATCACCCTCACAAGCCAGTCAGACAGCAAGGATAGCGTCACCATTGATGCAGTGATTGATGATGGCATTATCCAAGAGATTGGGTATCGGGTTCGCGCCTGCTCACTGGCACAAGCTACAACGGCACTCATTGCTGAACGCGCCACAGGCTTAGACATGACGGCGCTCTCTGCTATTGAGCAGCAGATAGCGCTGATCCTACAAGACAAACCACCTGAGGCCGCATCGTTGATCTGGCCAGAATTAATGATGTTGCAAAATGCAGCAGCCATGCCGTCACACCATGAAGTTGCCTTGCTGCCATTTCATGCCCTAAAAAAGCTGTTGAGCACAGAAGGGGACGCGCTTACAAGCAAGGTTTGAAAATCAATTTCAGCACGTTTTGCGTATACAAAAGTGCATCAGGAGAAATAACATGGTAAAGAATATTATTGTAGTTGGTGGTGGTATTGGTGGAACAATGACCGCCAACAACTTGGTCGGAAAGCTCTATCCCGAGATAAAGAGCGGAAAGGTACGCGTCACCTTGATTTCTAATAGTTATTGGCATTACTATAAGCCAGCATTTATGTATGTGGCATTTGGCAAATTTTTCAAGGATGAACTAAGGCGCCCTCAGGCATCGCTACTGCGTCCAGAAATAAATTTCATACTGGACCAAGTAGAGGGATTTGAATTTAAAAATAGCCGCTTAAAAATGCGTTCAGGCGATGTGCATGACTATGACTACTTAGTGGTCTCCACAGGCTGCATCCCCGCTCCGGACCGAATAGAAGGTTTGCAGGAAGCGGGAGATCACTTCTACCAGCATGACCCGGCGCGTAAACTATTTGAAAAAATTTCGACCATCGAAAAAGGTCGTATCTTTATTGGTGTGACATTTCCCAAAACACCAAACGTACCCCATCAGTGTGGTATTGCACCGATAGAAACCACATTGATGCTGGATGAATTCTTACGTCAAAGAGGCGTGCGCGATAGAATTGAGCTAGTGTACACTTATCCGACGATTTCGCAGTTAACTCGCAACTGCCTGTTCCTGCAAAAGAAAACCGGCGAAGTATTGCCATCGATATTTGATTCAAAAAATATCAAGCATAAAAGAGGCTTCAGCTTGGCCAGCGTTGATCCTGAAAGGAATGTGGCTATTTCAGAAGAAGGCACAGAAGAAAACTTTGACATTTTGATGCAGACACCACCCATTCGGGCCGTAGATGCAGTACTTGACTCGGGTGTTTCACAGTCGCCTAATAATGAAGGTTGGTTACCTACCGATCGCTACTCACTGCAACTTGAAGGCTTTGAGAATGTGTTCATAATGGGCGACACTGTTGATTTGCCCATTAGCAAGGCTGGAGGAAGTTGTCACAACCAATCCCCGGTTATTTGTAATAACATAGCAGGTTTGATGCGCATAGGAAAAACAGTCGATGAATACGATGGCAAAGTACAAGCCATTGCTCAAATGGGTATGGAGGTAGGCATGCCACTTTGGTACGACTATGATGAAGATGTTAAACCAACACCACCAACCAAGATTGGTGGCCTCATGCGCAAGGGTTTTAATCGTGGTGTGTATTGGTCCGTAGCTCGCGGCTTGATTTAAACAAGGAGAAGGATACATGAACAATGAAAGTGCGACTGCATCCATACAGTCACTTGCGAAGGTGCTTGAATCTTCACCTGCCTTGCAAAATCAAGCGACTTTAGAAGGTGTTGCCGACTTAATAGAAAAAGTTTCCCCCTTGCTTCAAGGTCGCCGATTGCATAATATCGTGGACTTGCTGGCCGCAGTATCCGATGTCATTGAAATGACAGATGATGCTATGGTGCAGAAGCTTATGACACTCTATGAAGAAAGCATCGGGGGTGTTTGGGCGATCACGAATGCATTGCAGTATGCATCAGTTCAAGCGGGAGGGGGAGAGATTCCCCCGACACTATGGAAAAGCATCAGGCGCTTAAACAATGATGAGAATGCTCGGCGCGGATTGGATACAGCAATTAATCTCATGGCGGAGTTAGGCCGCCAGTCAAAAATCTCTGGTCAGCCTATCCCTGAGGATTATCAGCACTAACTTTGCTTTTCATACTTGTCACCTATGTAGTATCACTTTCATAATAAGCACGGCGAGTTAAGCTCAAGACTGGTGTATGGGAGGAGGTAGGAAAGGTGGCGTATCCTGTTGATTGATCACGACCAAGGTCTCAACCAACACGAGTGGATACGCCATGACCGATTCTCCCTTCGGACTCTTTCACAACCAAAACCTCAGGCCCAGGTCGCCGACCCGTTGCACGAGCTGTTGCGCCAAGGCGGTCGAGGCCGAGCTGGCCACCTTCCTGACGCAGTATGCCGATCAGCGTCTCGACGATGGGCGGCAGGCCGTTGTGCGCAACGGCTGCCTGCCTTCCATCCATCAGATTTGACTATAACTCCCAGCAAGAAAAGGTCATGCGGGTCGGAGGGCATAATCTGTGTTGATGATTTAAGGACTTATAGCTCCGGCGTCGACAGTACTGCCCCCGGGAGTCCGTCCGGATTACGTCGCACGTCCTGGTAGATCAGGCTGCCCCGCCGGGCGCCTCGCCAATGGCGAGCAATGAGAATCCTACTTTACGCCGCACCTCGATATGATATTGTTAACATTGGGGCAATTGCCGGTAGCAGCTGTTATGGTTGTCCATGGCAGGTCAGAGCCTCCCTCATGCCTGACCGTTTCGGAAGCTAGCGACAGATGATCCAGAGTCTCACCCTAGATAATTGCGCTTATTTCATTATCCCAGCGCAACATCATCTCCTTTGAACTGATCTCCAGATACCATGTATTGCACCAAGAAATATTGCACCTCACTCCTGAATCAGTCACTCCCTTGGGGACTACCATGAAGGCTGAGAACAAATGAGGAAAATTGCTATTGATGCGGCAGACATCCGCATTCTGCGCGCACTTCAGCAGCACGGTCAGCTCAGTAAAACCAAGCTGTCAGAACTCGTCAACCTTTCTCCGACGCCATGCTGGGTTCGTTTCACCCGATTAAAGGAGGCTGGCCTGATACGGGGGTATCATGCGGATATCGCGCTCGATAAGATCGCGAATGCCACCAAGGTGGTGGTTACCGTTTCACTCGAGGGGCACCGCAAATCCAACTTCGACCGTTTCGAGGATTATATCGGCCAAGTTGATGAGATTGTCGAATGCATAGCGACGGGTGGCGGCATGGATTACGTCTTGAAAGTAGTGACGCCCAGCCTTTCCGCTTTTCAGCACGTAATGGAAGAACTTCTTTCAGCGGAGTTGGGGATCGACCGCTACATGACTTACATCGCGACCAGAGAGATAAAGTCGACTCAACCTAACCTTGCTTGCTTGATGGCTGACCCAGGAAAGTGAATCGGAAACGCAAGATATCGGGGACAGGCTCCGCAGTCGTCGAGACGCTGAATGATCGACTGAGAAAACGCCCCGGGTATCGGACACCGGCCCAGGTATTCCTGGGGGAATACTCAGGTGCCCGGATACCCCAGGTGTCGCCCTTATGGGTTGACGGTAGGCTTTTCAGCGTCATTCTCGACGGGCTCCTCCAG
Organism: Halomonas cerina; assembly: GCF_014192215.1. Taxonomy (GTDB): domain Bacteria; phylum Pseudomonadota; class Gammaproteobacteria; order Pseudomonadales; family Halomonadaceae; genus Halomonas; species Halomonas cerina. The sequence continues at coordinate 11,359 of NZ_JACHXP010000033.1, read as the reverse complement.
TGGCTCGCCCTCCTCGTTCTGGAGCTGATGATCGTACGCCGCCTGGAGACCGGCGTCCTCCTCATCCTCCTCGGCCCCATGGGCAATGTGGCCCGGGTAAAGTGGCGACAGGATGGCCACCAGGATGCCGAGCGCGGCGAACATGGCAAACGCATCGGCGTAGCCGAATGCATTCACCAGCCCACCGACGACAGGCGAGCCCGTCGCCTGCCCGAGCGATACCGCCATGAAGGGCAGTACCGGCCCCATCGACAGTCGGCCCGGCAAGAGGCGGATGCCGGTCATCAGATAGAGCCCCGTCAGACTCATGTAGGCCAGGCCGAAGACCAGCGCGGAAAATGCCGCCAGCACCGACTGACCGGGGCTGGCCGCGAGCAATGCCAGGCTCGCGGACAGCATCATCAGCATCAGTGCCTGCGTGATGGGGGGATTGTTGCGATCGGCCAGGTCGGCCACCACGGCACCGCCGAGGCCGGCGATGCCCACCGCGAGCCATAGCCACCCGGTGGCGCCGGACGGCAGGCCACCAAGGGTGACCACCAGGTCGGGCGCGAAGATCCAGTACGCCGAGGAGACGAAACCCATCACGAAGGCAAACAGCGAGAGCCTGACAAGACGCGACCACGGCAGTTCGCTGACCGGAGGCGGCGGCGCGGCGTTCGCCGGCGTGATCCGCGACACCGAGGGCAGGAAGAGCCACGCGGCAATCACCCCGATGCCCGCCAGGACGGCGAAGGACACATACGCCAAACGCCAGGCGCCGGCCAGGAACAACACCGTCGGTACGGCAACGACCACGCCGATGCTGGTCCCCGCGTTCATGACCGAGCTGACGCGCCCGTGCATCGAGCGTTTCACCAGCGCCTGCATGGCGGCCGTGAGCGCCGGCATCATCAGGCCGGTGCAGATCCCGCACGCGAACACCCCTACGCCGAGCGATAGGGCGTCGGAGGCCTGGCTGATCAGTGCCAGACCGCCGACGCCGAACGCACCGGACAGCACCGCCGCGTTGCGGGCACCGAGATGATCGGCGATGAACGGCGCGACCACCGTGGCCAGCAGGAAACTAAGGAGCGGCAGCGCGCCGATGATACCGATCACATACGGCGTGAGTTCCAGCTCGGCTCGGATAGGGGGCACGAAAAGCCCGAAGGCGAAGCGCGCGAGCCCGTAACTGATCGCGACCAGCGCTGCACCAAAGAGCGCAAAGCCTGTGCTGGAAAGCGACTTCATAGCGCCTCCGCCAGACGAGCATCGACGGTTCCGACGCGCTTCAGGCGCCGCCCCTGCCACGCAATGAGCGCTTGTTGATGCTCGATATCTTTATTTACTTTGATCACCCTGTATCCCTCACATCCTGGATTCATAGAATAACTGCCGCACCTTGAAGCAGCAGGGAAAGGCGGGAGGACCAGCGTCGGCCTCTCCTCGGCTCACCGATCAAAGTGAAGCAGAGCATGGGATACCGACCGCTGCCCCAGCCCCAACGGTATCAGATTCCCCCTGTTCTGACCCGGCCTGAGCCAACGACAGATCGCCCGAGAGCCGGGATCCACAGCAGCACCGTCAGCCGCGAGCTGCGACGCCGGTGTAGGGTGGGAAGGCCTCCATCCCATTGCTTACAGGCCCAGGCCGAGGGTCAGAATCTGGGTGTCGTCCATGCCATGCCTCCTGTCCATGTGGATGGCATATCCTGGTTCGGCTCAGAGGGCAAACTCCACACCCCACGACGAAGAGGCCCTGTTCGCAGGAACCGGACCAAACGGTCCGCGCTTCGTTAAACACTGGTCTGTTCAGACTTATTTTACAGTAATTTTAGGCGGCTTCAGAATGCCATGTGCGTCTATAGTGAGTTGTGCCGAATCAGCCAGTTCGGCAGTCTATTGAATTCCCCCATCAGGAAAGGTAATAAGAATGACAAATGTTACGGCAGTCAGCATAGAAAAAGAAGATGATTTTGGGTTCGGAACACAGATCCGAAAGTCACCCTACTTTGACGCAACAGTCCGCTGGGGCGCAAAAGGCTTTTCGGTATACAACCACATGTATATCCCGCGTGACTTCGGAGATCCGGTACAGAATTTCTGGAACCTTGTGAATGATGCGATCCTTTGCGATGTTGCCGCCGAGCGTCAGGTGGAAATCACAGGGCCGGATGCAGCGAAATTCATGCAGAGCCTGACCCCGCGCGATCTATCGGAAATGGCTGTCGGCCAGTGCAAGTATATTCTGATCACCAATGCCGACGGTGGTATTCTAAACGACCCGATCCTGCTACGACTGGCGGAAAATCACTTCTGGATCTCGCTGGCTGACAGCGACATTCTGTTGTGGGCGCAAGGTGTTGCGGTTCATGCCGGGCTCGATGTGAGCATTCGCGAACCCGATGTTTCCCCTTTGCAACTGCAAGGCCCGCAATCGGGCGAGGTGATGAAGGAACTCTTTGGCGAGAGCATCATGGATCTTCGCTACTACTGGTTGCGCGAGGTTGAGCTTGACGGCATTCCGCTGATTGTTTCACGCACCGGTTGGTCGAGCGAACTGGGCTATGAGCTTTATCTGCGTGACGGCACGCGAGGGGACGAACTCTGGGAAAAGATCATGGCGGCAGGTGCGCCCTTTGGATTGAAGCCTGGTCATACCTCTACGATCCGCCGCATCGAAGGTGGGATGCTCTCCTATCACGCTGATGCGGACATCAACACCAACCCTTACGAACTTGGGATGGACCGTCTGGTGAACCCGGATATGCAGGCCGAGTTTATCGGCAAGGCCGCATTGCAGCGCATCCGTGCAAATGGCGTGAGCCGCAAGCAGGTCGGGCTGCGTATTGACATGGTGCCCCTCAAAAGACCCAACACGAGGTTCTGGCCGCTTAGCAAAGATGGCGAAACCGTCGGCAAGGTGACGTCCGCGGTCTATTCCCCGCGCCTTGACCAGAATATTGCTCTGGCCATGGTGGCTACTGAACATGCCGAGATTGGCACTGAACTGGAAATCCCAACCGCATCCGGACCTGTGCAGGCTATTGTTGTCGAAAAGCCTTTCTTCGACCCAAAAAAGAAAATCGCTACAACCGCTTGAACACCAGCCGATTATGCGAACACTTGGGTTGTGTTCGAGTGGTACTACGGCGGCAATGGTGATCCGGGGTTAACGGTTGAATTAAAAGAGGACCTGTATCCGTGAGTGATTTATAGCAAACCTATTATTATCAACACTTGCCGTATTGATGTTAAAGGTTTAAAAAAACAGCTCACGGATTCAGGAAGCAACAACTGGCTCCACGGTGGTGCTGCCGTGGCAGGAGAGGCAGATGTATTCCGTTCGTCTTTGGGCCGCGCGGCACGCAAGAATTTTTGAGGTCACCTACCGAATGTTCGAACCGGTGATCGTCAAGTTGCACCCGCTATGGAAGTCGGTAGGCTACCAGCGCGCAGAAAAGCCCATGCGCACGCTGGAAAAGCTCAGCAAGGGGTTGCTGTTCGACTGCAAGATGTGTGGTCAGTGCATTCTCAGCTCTACCGGAATGTCGTGTCCCATGAACTGCCCCAAGACACTGCGCAACGGACCCTGTGGTGGTGTACTTCAGAACGGAAATTGTGAAGTTCATCCCGAGCTGCGCTGTGTCTGGGTTGAAGCTTGGGATGGAAGTCAGAAGATGAAAGGTGGCGAACGGATTCAGGTAGTGCAACTGCCGGTTGATCACAGTCAGAAGGGCAGTTCATCTTGGCTACGCGTGGCACGTCAGGAGTCGGAACTAAAACAAGAACACAAGGGAGCGTCGAAGTGAGCCTTAATGATGGAAACCTTGACCGAAACAGTGAACAATTCGCTAAACCATTAGGCTAAGGCCTCTCCGCAACAGGTGAAAGGGCTAAGGCTTCAGCCTGGAAAACCAACAAACAATCACCAATATCTATAGGTTTACTACTATGACTAACAATCTGGGCCACACCAACCAATTCATCCTTACCGTCAGCTGCGAAACTGGGCCTAATATCGTTGCCGGCATCACATCTTATCTGTCAGACCATGGCGGCTACATCTACGAATTATCTCAATTCGATGACAAAATCACCGGTCAGTTTTTCTTGCGCACAGTGTTCAATACTCAGCCTGATTCCCGCTACTCTTTTGAAGAGGTGCGCACCGGGTTTGCTGACCTTGCGGATAAGTTTGGCCTGACGTGGGAGATGCAAGAGGCCCACCGCCCGACCAAGGTTTTGATCATGGTATCCCGGTTTGACCACTGCCTGGTTGATCTGCTCTACCGTTATCACAAGGGCGAGTTGAACATCGAGATTACCGCGGTGGTATCCAACCACCTGGATCTTCGGCCGATAGCTGAGCGTGAAGGCATTCGCTTTATTTACCTGCCGGTAACAAAAGAAACCAAACCGGAAAAGGAAGCCGAGCTTCTCGATATCGTCAACCAGACCGGCACCGAGCTGGTGGTGCTGGCGCGGTATATGCAAGTGTTGTCCGATGATCTCTGTGATCAGCTGCACGGCCAGGCCATCAATATCCATCACTCCTTCTTGCCCGGTTTTAAAGGCGCCAAACCTTATCATCAGGCGTTTGAGCGTGGCGTTAAGCTGATCGGTGCTACTGCGCACTATGTGACCGGTGACCTGGATGAAGGTCCGATTATCGAACAGTCCGTGCAATCGGTTCATCATGCTTACTACCCGGAAGAACTGGTAGCCCTAGGCCGGGATACTGAAACGATGGCGCTAGCACGCGCGGTGAAACTGCATACAGAGCACCGTGTCTTTCTCTCGGGTAACAAGACCGTTATTTTCAAATAGGAGCAGAGGCTACCATGGCGCAATTACTCGATGGAAAACAGCTCTCGGCTCAGGTTCTGCAAGAGGTTGCCTCTGAAGTCGAGTTGCTCAGGGCCGAGTATGGCATAGTGCCGACGCTGGCGGTGGTGCTAGTGGGGGAGGATCCCGCCAGTCAGGTGTATGTGAGAAACAAGGTGAAGCGGGCGGAAGAAGCGGGGATGGGTTCCATTGAGCACCGCCTTGACGCCGGCACCACCCAGGATACCCTGAATGAGCTCATCGATCATCTGAACAATGATCCGCAGGTGCACGGCATTCTGGTGCAGCTTCCCCTACCGTCGCATCTTAATGAGGACGAGGTGATAGCGGCCATCAATCCGGCCAAGGATGTTGATGGCTTTCACCCACTAAATGTCGGGGCACTGGCTTCTGGGCGGGCATCGCTAGTACCGTGCACGCCACAAGGTTGCATGATCATGCTGCGTCAGATCCATCCGGATCTTAGTGGTCAAAATGTCGTGGTGGTAGGACGCTCTAATATTGTAGGGAAGCCGATGGCTGCACTGCTTTTGCAGGCAGACTGTACTGTCACTATTGCGCATTCACGAACGAAGAACATCGAATCCCTGTGCCGCAATGCCGATATTGTGGTGGCGGCGGCTGGCCGGGCGGAGCTCATCAACGCTGACTGGATCAAGCCTGGTGCAACGGTCATTGATGTCGGTATCAATGCCATTGATGTTGATGGCAAGAGAAAGCTCATGGGTGATGTGGCTTTTGAATCGGTTGCCCGGATCGCTGGTGCAATTACGCCAGTGCCCGGTGGCGTGGGCCCGATGACGATCGCTTGCCTGCTTTTGAATACGATACGTGCAGCCAAAGATCAGTTGTCCTGACCCTTTGCTCTGCCCCCCGCTCACACCAAGAATGTCCGGCGTCGCCCCAGGCGACGCGACAACAACAAGATAGGACCTCGAATGAAACATGACGACGATCCCACCATGGTCCCAGGCCATGACAACACCCAGATACTGGGCCTGGACTTCCATAATCCCGTCTTCCCGCTCTCTGCCCTGGCGATCATCGCCTTCATCCTCTATGCCCTGGTCTACCCCGACGCCGCCAACACCCAGCTGACCGCCGCCCGGAACTGGTCCATCGAGTACTTCGACTGGCTGTTCATGATCGCCGGCAACCTCTTCGTGATCCTGTGCCTGGCGCTGATCGTGCTGCCCCTGGGCCGCATCCGCCTGGGCGGCCCCCAGGCCCGGCCGGAGCACTCGCTGGTCTCGTGGTTCAGCATGCTGTTCGCCGCCGGCATGGGCATCGGCCTGATGTTCTGGAGCGTGGCCGAGCCGGTGGCCTACTACACCGACTGGTACGGCACGCCCCTGAATGCCGCCGCGGGCACTCCGGAAGGGGCTCGCGCCGCCATGGGCGCCACCATGTTCCACTGGGGCCTGCACCCCTGGGCCATCTACGGCGTGGTCGGGCTGTCGCTGGCCTTCTTCGCCTACAATCGCGGCCTGCCGCTGACCCTGCGCTCCGCCTTCACCCCGCTACTGGGTAACCGGGTACGCGGCTGGACCGGCCACCTGATCGACATCACCGCGGTGCTGGCGACCATCTTCGGCCTGGCCACTTCGCTGGGTTTCGGCGCCTCCCAGGCCGCCGGCGGCCTCAACTACCTGTTCGACGTGCCCAACACCATCGGCACCCAGATCGCCATCATCGTGGCGGTGACCGCCGTGGCCCTGTTCTCGGTGTGGCGCGGCATCGACGGCGGCGTCAAGCTGTTCTCCAACATCAACATGGTGATCGCCCTGGCGCTGCTGCTGTTCGTGGTGCTGACCGGCTCCACCCTGCTGTTCCTCAACGGCCTGTGGGACACCACCCTGGCCTACGCCAGCCATGTCCTGCCGCTGTCCAACTGGATCGGCCGCGACGACACCACTTGGTACCACGGCTGGACGGTGTTCTACTGGGCCTGGTGGATCTCCTGGTCGCCCTTCGTCGGCATGTTCATCGCCCGGGTCTCGCGGGGGCGCACCGTACGCGAGTTCCTGACCGCCGTGCTGCTGGTACCGACCCTGGTCACCATCGTGTGGATGAGTGCCTTCGGCGGCAACGCCCTGGCCCAGTCCGCGGCCGGCGTCGGCGACCTGGCCAATGGCATCAGCGACGTCTCCCTGGCGATGTTCCAGATGCTCGAGCACCTGCCTCTGACCACCCTGACCTCCACCATGGCCATCGTCCTGGTGCTGGTGTTCTTCATTACCTCCTCGGATTCCGGCTCCCTGGTGATCGACAGCATCACGGCCGGCGGCAAGGTCGATGCGCCACGTACCCAGCGGGTGTTCTGGGCCACCCTGGAAGGCGTGATCGCCGGCGTCCTGCTCTACGGCGGCGGCGACAAGGCCCTCGGGGCCCTGCAGGCCGGTGCCGTGGCCACCGGCCTGCCCTTCACCCTGGTCTTGATGATGATGTGCGTGGGCCTGGTCAAGAGCCTGCGCGAGGAACATCGTGCCCTGGGGCTTGCGGGCGCGGCCTGACACGCGGCCTTGAAACACTCCCGCGCCGAGGCCGCCTTGATAATCTTCAGTCGCCGATGTCGCGCAATTGGGTCAGTGAAAGCGACCCGTTCGTGATGGTCCCAGACGCCGGAAGGCCACCCCAAGGGGTGGCCTTCCGGGTCGCCGATGACTCGGCGGGAACGCAATATGGCGCTTACGAGCCCTGACCTTCGGCAGCCGCATCGGCCTTGGCCATCTCCTGCACGCGCTGCATCAGCTCGGGATCCTGCTGGATCGCCTGGCCGATGGCGTTGAAGGTATCCACCTTGAGGCCGCTGTTCTCGACAGCCTGGACCATCTTCTCGTTGGCCTCCTTGCGGACCTCCAGCTGGGCCTCCTCACCCTCGGCTTCCTGCAGGCGCTGAGTATAATCCTGAGAGATCACAGCGATCTCCTTGGATGCATCGGCGAACTGCTGGAGCTGGTCGTCGCTGAAGTTCTGCGCCTGGGCAGCGGCCTGCGGCTGTTCGGTGCCGGACGCTGCCGTCTCTTGGGCCTGTGCCGTGACGCTCATCAGGCCGGCAGTAAGCAGGGCAGCCGAGAACAGTGCCGTCATCCGTTGCATGAATACCTCCAGGGTGTTGTGTCATGAATGGGCCCCACTGTGACGGCCCCCCTCGGCATGAGTTCACCGTGATGTTGTAACGGAGTGAAACGATGGCCTTGGCACCCGGCTCCCCGCCCACGATGATACCTCTCTCCCTCTCAGGACAGTTAATGACAATGGAACGTCTCCATCAGGCCTGCCTGGCCACCATGCCTCTGCTCTTCGTCGCCCTGTGGAGCACCGGCTTCATCGGCGCCAAGTTCGGCCTGCCCTACGCCGAGCCCTTCACCTTCCTGTTTATCCGCTTCGTGCTGACCCTGCTGCTGCTGGTGCCCCTAGTGATGCTGCTGGGCGGCCACTGGCCGAAGGGGGCCGTGCTCTGGGGCCATATTGCCGTCTCCGGCCTACTGGTCCACGGCGCTTACCTGGGCGGGGTCTTCTATGGCATCTACCTCGGTATGCCGGCCGGGCTCGCCTCGCTACTGGTGGGCCTGCAACCGCTGCTTACGGCGGCCCTCTCGGGCCCCCTGCTGGATGAACGACTCACGCCCCGCCAGTGGCTGGGGCTGGGGCTTGGCCTGGCCGGTATCGCCCTGGTGCTGGGCGGCAAACTGGACCCGGGCCAGGCGCTCTTCCATGGCTTCGGGATCGAGGCGTTGGGCGCCGTGCTGGTGGCCTTGGTGGGCATCTCGCTGGGTACGCTGTACCAGAAGCGCCATTGTACCGGCATGCCGCTGCTCGGCGGTACCGTGGTGCAGTACCTGGGCGCCGGTACGGTGTTGGGACTCGGCGCCCTGCTGTTCGAGAGCCGGACGATCGACTGGACCCCGACCTTTCTGCTGACCCTGGGCTGGCTGGTGCTGGTGCTATCGATCAGCGCCATCCTGCTGCTGATGGCCTTGATCCGGCGGGGGGAAGCCTCGCGGGTGGCCAGCCTCTTCTATCTGGTGCCTCCCGTCACCGCGCTGGAGGCCTGGTGGCTGTTCGACGAGCGCCTGCCGGCCGCTTCGCTTGTCGGCATGGGCATCGCCATCGCAGGGGTGGTGCTGGTCGTCAGGGCGCGTGCCTAGCCTGTCGGACTTAACGCGTCGCTCCACGGCAAGAGGCCGGGGAAGTCCCCGGCCTCGAACGATGGATCACATCGGTACCCTACGGCCGATGCTCAGCGTGCCACCGCGATGCCGTACTCCTCGCCGGCGTCCAGCAGCCAACGATAGGTGTAATCGGCGAAGCTGCGACGCACCACCAGCTCCCAGCGTGACTCGCTGGGACGGCGCAGGATCACCGTGGCCTTGGCGAACACCGTGGTGACGCCCTTGCCCACCGGGAAGTGGCGTGGGTGGACGTCATAGACCACCGACTTCATCAACAGCTCCCGGGCGGCCTCGCCCTCGAGCTCGACCAGGGTCTGGCCGCCGCTGACGTCGGTGATGGCGAAGTGGGCATCGCCCAGCACCTCGCGCAGCTTGGCCTCCAGGGCGAACTCCTCGCCGCCGGGCACGATGACCAGCCACTCGTCCGGCGACAGCCACTGGACACTACGCTCGCCGTCGGCGTCGAGCACCAGGCCCTGGGGCTCGCCGGGCAGCGTGATGCCGAGCACCTCGCGCACCGCCTCGTCCAGCACGATGGCGCCGCCGCGCAGGATCAGGTGACCGAGAAAGGGCCGCTCACGCAGCACCACCCGGCTCCTGTTGGTGGGGACCGGAGCCCCCGAACGCTGGTAGGCGTAGGCCAGCGGCGATTCCGCCGGCACCGCCGCCTCGGGATGGGTATCGAAGGTCCTGACGTTCTGGGCAACCGAGTTAGACATGCTGGCGCTCTCCCTTGGGATCGACGAAGATGGGGCTGACGATCTCGGCCTCATGGACCTGGCCGTCGGCCATCGGCAGATAGACGGTCGTACCGATCTTCTGCTGACCGCCCTTGACCACGGCCAGGGCGAAGCCTGAGTCCAGGGTCGGGCTGTAGTAGCTGGAGGTCACATGCCCCACCATGGGCATGGGAATCGCATGCTTCGGGTCGAAGACGATCTGCGCGCCCTCCTCCAGCACCACCTTGGCGTCCTTGGGCTTGAGCCCCACCAGTTGCTTGCGATCGGGTCGCTGCGTATCGGGGCGCGACAGGGCACGCTTGCCGATCCAGGGGAAGGGCTTGTCGTAGCCGATCGCCCACTGCATGCCCAGGTCCTCCGGGGTCACCGAGCCGTCGGTGTCCTGACCGGCGATGATGAAGCCCTTCTCGGCGCGCAGGACGTGCATGGTCTCGGTGCCGTAGGGTGTGAGGTCATACTTCTTCCCGTGGGCGAACAGCGTCTTCCACACGTGCAGGGCGTAGTTGGCCTGGACGTTGATCTCGTAGGCCAGCTCGCCGGTAAAGGAGATCCGGAACACCCGCGCCGGCACCTCGGCGACGTGGCCCTCACGCCAGTCCATGAACTTGAAGCTGTCGCGATCGAGATCGATATCGGTCACCTCGGCGAGCAGCTTGCGCGCCTCGGGCCCGGTGACGGTCATGGTCGCCCAGTGGTCGGTCACCGAGGTGAAGGTGACCTGAAGCTCCGGCCATTCGGTCTGGTGCCACAGTTCCAGCCATTCCAGCACCGCGGCGGCGCCGCCGGTACTGGTGGTCATCAGGAAATGGTTCTCGCCCAGGCAGCTGGTGGTACCGTCATCCATCACCATGCCGTCGTCCTTGCACATCAGGCCGTAGCGCACCTTGCCGACGGCAAGCTTCTCCCACTTGTTGGTGTAGACGCGGCCCAGGAACTCGCGGGCATCCGGGCCCTGGATATCGATCTTGCCCAGGGTCGAGGCGTCGAGGATGCCCACGCCCTGGCGGACCGCCAGGCACTCCCGGGCCACCGCCTCATCCAGGGTCTCGGTCTTGCCGTTGAGGGTTTTCGGGAAGTACCAGGGGCGCTTCCACTGGCCCACATCCTCGAACTCGGCGCCATTCTCCACGTGCCACGGGTGCAGGGCGGTGTAGCGCTCCGGGTCGAACAGCTCGCGGCAGTGGCGGCCGACGATGGCGCCGAAGGTCACCGGGGTGTAGTTGGGGCGGAACACCGTGGTGCCGACCTCGGGGATCGTCCGGCCCAGGCAACGGGCGGCGATGGCCATGCCGTTGATATTGCCGAGCTTGCCCTGGTCGGTACCGAAGCCCATGGCGGTGTAGCGCTTGACGTGCTCGATGGACTCGAAGCCCTCGCGAGTGGCCAGCTCGATGCCCGCCGCGGTGACGTCGTTCTGCAGGTCGACGAACTGCTTGGGCGCCCGCAGCGTCGGCTTCTCATGGGGCACCTGATAGAGCGCGCAGGCCGCGCCGTCGCGGCGCGCGGCGACCTGGGGCAAGGCGAGCTCGGCGGCCGTGAAACCGGTCTCCGCGGCGGCCTGGCGGCCGGCCTCGGCACCGTCGGCCAGCACCTCTCCGGTGGCATAGACGCCGCG
>NZ_JACHXP010000032.1 GCF_014192215.1 Halomonas cerina | reverse complement strand
CGCGATACGACAAATTGGCCAGCAGCTTCAGGGCCATGGTATGCCTGGCGTGCATAGACCGTTGCCTCCGGGCAGACTTTTCGGACAAAACCTAGCCGATCGATCTGGTTATGGTCATGGCAACCCCATACTGTGTCAACAACACCCCCCACGCCTCTCATGGAAGCGCACCTTGGGGGGTTACTTTTTGTATCGCCTGCAAGGCCGGGGTAGGCTGGGGAAAATAAAGACTGATTCGCAGGGGATCATATGGCGGACAGCAGGGAAGCCCGCTTTCAGCAGGACATCATCGAGGCCATGACGGCCCACGGCTGGAAGGCCGGCACGGCCGGCGGCTTTGAGCGCACCTCGGCGCTCTACACCGAGGATCTGCTCGGCTATGTGCGCGAGGCCTGGCCCGAGCGCTGGGAGAAGTTCTGCAAGGCCAACCCCCAGGCGCCGGAGCAGGTGTTCGTGCAGAAGGTGGTCCGCGAGTTGGAGCGGGCCGGCACCCTGGAGGTGCTGCGCCACGGCTTCAAGGTGCCAGGGGTGAAGTTCGACCTGTGCAGCTTCCAGCCCGACCACGGCATGAACCCGGATTCCCTGGCCCGCTATCGCGCCAACCGTCTGCGGGTGGTGCCGGAGGTCTCCTACTCGCCCCACGCCCGCGAGAAGGGCCAGGGCGGCGGCGACAGCTACAACCCCCGCCTCGACCTGGTGCTGTTCGTCAACGGCATTCCCACCGCGACGCTCGAGCTCAAGAGCCAGTTCAAGCAGACGGTGGAGAACGCCAAGCGCCAGTATCGCTTCGACCGCCCGATCAAGGATCCCGTCACCCGCAAGCCCGAGCCGCTGCTGACCTTCAAGCGCGGCGCCCTGGTCCACTTCGCGGTGAGCCAGGCCGAGGTGGCGATGACCACCCGGCTGGCCGGCAAGGACACCTTCTTCCTGCCCTTCAACCGCGGCACGGAGGAGGGTGGCGCCGGCAACCCGCCCGCGCCGGACGAGGCCAGCTACGCCACCGCCTACCTATGGGAGGAGGTCTTCGCCCCGGACGCCTGGCTGAAAGTGCTCGGCCGCTTCCTGCACCTGGAGAAGACGACCAGCGAGGACTTCCACGGCCACCGCACCACCAGGGAGACGCTGATCTTCCCTCGCTACCACCAGTGGGAGGTGGTCAACCGCCTGGTGCAGGCCACCCTGGCCGAGGGGCCGGGGCGCCGCCACCTGGTGCAGCACAGCGCCGGCTCCGGCAAGTCCAACTCCATCGCCTGGTGTGCCCACCAGCTGGCCAACCTCTACGCCGAGGACGGGAAGAAGCTGTTCAACTCGGTGATCGTGGTCACCGACCGCACGGTGCTCGACAGCCAGCTCCAGGACACCATCTACCAGTTCGAGCACGCCCACGGCGTGGTGCGACCCATCACCCGTGACATCGGCAGCCAGAGCAAGTCCGAGCAGCTCGCCGAGGCCCTGGCCAGCAACACCCGCATCATTATCGTGACCATCCAGACCTTTCCGGCGCTGTTCGATGCCCTGGACAAGCGCCCGCAGCTTGCCGAGGGCAACTACGCGGTGATCGCCGACGAGGCTCACTCCTCGCAGACCGGCAGCTCGGCCAGCAAGCTCAAGGCGCTGCTGGCGGCCGCGGGGAAGGCTGCAGAGGATGATGAGGGCGAGCGTGAGGGCGGCGGCGAGCTGGAAGTGAGCGCCGAGGCCATGCTGGACGCCGCCGTGGCCTCACGGCGCCCCAGCGAGCGCATCAGCAACTACGCCTTCACCGCCACCCCCAAGGCCAAGACCCTGGAACTGTTCGGTCGGCCGGCGAACCGGCGCCCGCCGGATCCCGATCTTCCGCCCAGCGGCGACAACAAGCCCGAGCCGTTCCATCTCTACTCCATGCGCCAGGCCATCGAGGAGGGCTTCATCCTCGACGTGCTGCAGAACTACGTCACCTACAGCACCGCCTGGAAGCTCGCTCACCCCGAGGGCGAAGACCAGGAGGTCGATTCCAAGAAGGCCTCGCGCACCCTGGCCAAGTGGGTGCGCCTGCACCCCTACAACATCGCCCAGCGGGTGGAGGTGATCGTAGAGCACTACCGCGACAACGTGCGCCACCTGCTCGATGGCCAGGCCAAGGCCATGGTGGTCACCGCCAGCCGCCAGGAGGCGGTGCGCTACCAGCTGGCCATGCGCCGGTACATCGAGGAGCAGGGCTACGCCGACGTTCACCCCATGGTGGCCTTCTCCGGCAGCGTGCCGGCCGACGAGGTGATCCCCGAGGAGGTCACCGAGACCAGCCGGCTCCTCAACCCCGGGCTCAAGGGGCGTGACCTGGCCGAGGCGTTCGACACCGACGACTACAACGTGATGATCGCCGCCAACAAGTTCCAGACCGGCTTCGACCAGCCCAAGCTCTGCGCCATGTACGTGGACAAGAAGCTCCAGGGTGTGGACTGCGTGCAGACCCTCTCGCGGCTCAACCGGCTGTTTCCCGGCAAGCAGACCTTCATCCTCGACTTCTACAACGACGAGCAGGAGATCCTCGACGCTTTTGCGCCTTACTATCGCAAGGCCGAGCTGGCCGACGTCTCCGACCCCAACGTGGTCTTTGATCTGCAGCGCAGCCTGGACGCCAGCGGCATCTACCACTGGGAAGAAGTCAAGGCCTTCGCCAAGGCCTTCTTCGATCCCAAGGCGCCCGCTTCGAGCCTCAGCTACCACTGCCGTCCCGCCCAGGACCGCTTCAAGCAGCGCTACCAGCTGGCCCTGGAGCAACTCCAGATCTGGAAGGAGGCTCGCCAGGCCGCCGAACAGAATGGCGACGACAAGGGCCGCCAGCGCGCCGAGCAAGAGCTCAAGGACGCCGGCACCACCCGCGACGAGCTCGACCTGTTCCGCAAGAACCTGCAGAGCTTCGTGCGCACCTACGAGTTCCTCAGCCAGATCGTCACCTTCGACGACCCCGAGCTGGAGCAGCTGTGTGTCTTCGCCCGCCATCTCCATCCGCTGCTACGTACCGACCGCCTGCTGGAAGAGGAAAGCATCGATGTCAGCGAGCTGGAACTAACCCACTACCGCCTCACCAAGCGCGAGGAGAAGCGCCTGCGCCTGGAGGAGGCCGAGGGCGACTACGGCCTCACCCCGGTCAGCGAGGTGGGCTCCGGCAAGCCCTTTGATCCCGAGAAGCAGCGCCTGGCCGAGATCATCGACCGGCTCAACGACCTCTACGGCGCCGAGGTCAGCGATGACGACAAGCTGCACTTCGCCAATGGCATCGCCGACCGTATCGAGCGCGACGAAGCGGTAATGGCTCAGGTGCGCCACCACAGCGAGGACCAGGTGATGCATGGCCTCTTCCCGAAGAAGGTCACCGACGCCGTTCTTGATGCTCTCAGTGACCACGAGAAGCTCAGCATGCCGTTGCTGGAGGATGAGGAGACGGGAAGGCAGTTTGCGCTGTTGATCCTCAAGCTGTTGGCGGGTAGATCTCGGGAAGGTCCAGAACTAAGTGTGTAATGCAATTACCTTTGGGTTTGTGAGTAGCCGTGCTTAAATCTTGGTCGGTAATTGCCCCTTGTTGCTTCTGGTTTTTGGTGGATTTTATCAATGGGTCTGAAAATCGATAGTCGAAAAGGAGGGTGAGTCGTGCGTGCAGCTCGTATAAAAATTCATAATTTTAGAGGCATAAAGCAGGCGACGCTTCTACTGCCCAAACATGGCGTTTTTATCGGCGACAATAATACTGGAAAAACAACAATCCTAGAAGCGCTCGATCTGGTCCTAGGTCCCGATCGACTTAATCGGCGTCCGGCCATCGACGAGCATGACTTTTTTAGAGGTGTCTATACGCTAACAACCGGTGCATTTCAAGGTGATAGTGGGCCTGAGGTAGAGGTAGAGGGTGATGATGGCATCCCTATCCCTACTGTCGATGAAGTGGAAAAAAAAGAAGAGGCACCGAAAATTGAGATTGAGGTGACTGTTGCCGATCTTACCGAAGAGCAGAATGCGACGTTTGGAGATTATATAGAATTTTGGGATGCATCAGCTGATATTTTTTATGAATCTCCGGACCCTGAGGGCGTTGATGGTGAAACTATCACTGAAGCCCTTCGCGTCACCTTTCATGGCTGGTACGACGATGAGGAAGATGATTTTGAGGGAAATACCTATTTCACTCGTAGTCTTATCGAGGCTGATAAGCCTGTGGGATTCTCTAGGAAGTATAAGCAGGTATGCGGTTTCTTATATCTCCGTACTTTACGGACGGGCTCCCGGGCCTTGAGCTTGGAGCGAGGCAGCTTGCTCGATATTATATTACGCCTTCAAGAAGTCCGGCCTCAGATGTGGGAGAACACCCTCTGCACTTTGTCCGATATCCCTGTGGCGAGTGACCCAAATCTAGGCGTTTCGTCTGTGCTCGAGAGTATCAATACGGCTCTTAAAAGGTATGTTCCAAAAGAATGGGGAGTCGAGCCCCATCTAAGAGTATCACATCTAACCCGTGAGCATCTGCGTAAGGTCATCACTGCTTTCATTGCTACAGGTGAAGGAGAACACTCGGCGCCGTTCTACCGTCAAGGAACGGGAACCATTAATATGCTCGTTCTTGCAATGCTTTCCCAGATTGCAGAAAGCAAGCAAAATGTTATTTTCGCCATGGAAGAGCCAGAGACGGCGATACCTCCATATGCGCAGAAACGTATTGTCCATGAAGTTTGTGGGCTAGCCTCCCAAACTCTCTTTACATCTCATTCTCCTTATGTGTTGGAAGAGTTTTCCATTGAAGATACGGTTGTACTTTCACGCGATGCTGAAGGCTTTCTTGCACGGAAATTAATTACTCTTCCTGCCAATGTAAAGCTAAAGCGTTACCGGCAAGAATTCCGTACTCGCTTTTGCGAGGGGTTGCTCGCTCGCCGGATTATAGTTGCTGAAGGAGCAACTGAAGCATCGGCGTTTCCAGTGGCTTGCCGCATTCTTTCTGAGCTAAGGCCTGACCTATATTCTTCTCTTGAGGCTTTGGGGGTTTGTGTCGTTGATGCCGACGGTGAGAGTAATATACCTGGAATCGCACAGCTTTATCGAGAGCTTGGAAAGAATGTCTTCGCAATTTGTGATAAACAGGAAGCCGATAACAAAGCCTTGATCCAAGCTCAGGTCGAGCTACTGTTGATGCATGGCGAAAAAGGTTTCGAGAACATGGTGTTGAAAGGCGCGTCCAAGTCAGCCCTGAAGCGTTTCGCACAGCAAATTGACTGGCCGCAGTACCTGGCTAAGAAATACCCCGAACCTGAAGAATATGCGGAAGAAGCATTGGCAGATTATTTTGCGCGCTCTAAAGCGAACTGGGGGATTGCAGACTTTCTTGCTCAATGCAGTGAATCTGAAATGCCAGATTGGCTCAAGAGTGCATGCCAAAGGATAAATCACTATTGTACACTTGATATTGAAGGTTTCCGGCTCTTATGGGGCGACCCAGTGGCCGGCGATGAA
Organism: Halomonas cerina; assembly: GCF_014192215.1. GTDB lineage: Bacteria > Pseudomonadota > Gammaproteobacteria > Pseudomonadales > Halomonadaceae > Halomonas > Halomonas cerina. The sequence continues at coordinate 17,657 of NZ_JACHXP010000032.1, read as the reverse complement.
GACGGTGCGCCCACTGAAACAGGCTCAAACCTAGAGGACGGTGCCGATGGATCTGACTAAAGGACAACGAGATGTCATAGAGGCTTACGGCCATCTCTTGGTAACCGGCGGGCCGGGGTCAGGAAAGACCACCATTTCCATCCTCAAGGCGTCACAGATAGCTGAACGAAACCTTCGCCCGTGGCAGAAAATTCTGTTCCTCAGCTTCGCTCGCGCAACAGTATCCCGAGTGGTCGAAGCAATTAGTTATGAGCAGCAGATTCCTCCCGCTCAAAGGCGAGGCATCAACGTCGAAACTTACCATTCCTTTTTCTGGCGCATCCTTAAGGCCCATGGTTATCTTATCGGATTGCCACGGCGGCTGTCCATCCTCACGCCGCCGAGTGAAGCGATCAGCCTCGCGGACGTTAGGTCCGGCTTTCCAGCCAGAAAACTCACCGACGAACAGAAGGCTGCTAAGAAGGTGGCCGAAGAAGCCGAACGTACGCGCCTTGCAAGGGAAGAAGGGCGTGTGTGCTTTGATCTCTTCGCCCCCCACGTCGGCGACCTTCTGCACAGTAGTGCACGTATTCGTTGCCTTATCGCTAACATGTATCCTGTCATCATCCTTGATGAGTTTCAGGACACCAATAGCGAACAGTGGCGTGTTATCCAGGCGCTTGGCGAATTTTGTCGTCTCATTGCGCTCGCGGATCCGGAGCAGCGTATCTATGATTGGATCGGTGCCAATCCTGCACGGCTTGACCATTTTCGAGAAGCTTTTAAACCGGAAGAGGTAGATCTCAGCACAGACAACCACCGCAGTGCTGGAACAGAGATTGCCATGTTCGGCAACGACATACTCACCGGAACATTCCGGAAAGATTCATACAGTGGGATCGACTTCGATACCTTTGATTCAATCCATAATCTAGCGATGACAAAGCTGATTACGGGGGTCTATGGAGCTAGAAAACGCCTCTTGGATGCTGGTGTCAGCGCTTGGTCATTGGCCATTCTGGTTCCGACCAAGAAGATGACGCGGATGGTGTCGGATGCCCTGCGTAAACCACCTGACAGCATGGCCGAAGTGCCGCACACCGCTGTTATAGAAATGGAAGCGGCTATTCTCGGAGCCGAGATCATAGCGCTTTTGATGCAGCCCGATGATGGCCGGCACTTCGCTCAATTTATTGGCCTGATGTGCAATTACTATCAGGGGAAGGGCGGTGATAAACCTACGCAAAGTGCGCTCAAGGAGGCCACAAATATTCGCAAGGCCTATGAAGAGTTGCTGGCATGTCAGGCCGCGGGAAAAGCTATGCGTAAGAATAGCATCCTTGTCAATATGATCGCTGTCTATGAGCAGGCCTGTGCCATCAAATTGACGGGTAACCCAGACAAGGACTGGCGTGCAGTGCGACGGGTTCTGGAAGATGGTGCATGCAAGCGTCTGCAAGAGGTTTCGAGCGAGGTGCGCAACGTACGTATCCTGGATCGTGGCACGCAGCTTCGCCAAGAGCTTTCACAGAATTGGAGAGACAACGGCAACTATCGCAATGCACTAGCGATAACACGGAAAGCCTTTATCCAGGAGCACTTTTCGATGAGCGAGAAGCCTGAGTTTGGTGTCATCGTGATGAATATGCATAAAGCCAAGGGAAAACAGTTTGATGAAGTTATTATCTTCGAAGGCTGGCCACGCATGAAGAGAGGCCAGATCATTTACAATGGCGACCGCATCGTGCGTTTCAATTCCCGGGATCAAGTAGATGACCAAGCACGCCAGAACTTCCGTGTCAGCGTCACCAGGGGAAAACGCCAGACAACTATACTGACCCCGAATAGTGATCCCTGTGTCCTACTGCTTCCTGACGAATGAAAGGTGCTAAGCCGCTCGAATATCATCGCTTCGGCCATCGAGAGCCACCACGCTGTCTAGCCACGGGTGTACTGGATCACTCTTCATCACTCTTCATCACTCTTCGGAGTACAATACCGGTACAGATACCAGCTTCGTATGCTATCCTCACCTTTCGCTAACCTACTGATTCAAAAGAACTGTACCTTTCGCTTGATTACCGTTTCTTTTTCTTGTGTGTCAGTAACTTATTGTTTTAAAAGCGAACTCATAATCCCTTGGTTGCAGGTTCAAGTCCTGCTGGGCCCACCATGCTTTATCGTTCCTCTCTGTCCATTGCTGCTGAGTAAAATCACTGTTCCTGACCGGTCAAAGCCTGCCGGGCAGTCTCACTGGACATGAACACTCCGGGCTCTTCTCCCCACAGCATGCCGATGGGGACGGCGTAGCAGCCCGGCACCTTCAGCTTCAGGCAGTGGCGACCGGTGTAGATCAGCATGCCGCCCTGGAAATGTTTGCCAGCCTGGTCGGCAAGGCGGGCGAGGCCGGCGGCGTCCTTGGCCTGTACGCTCGCGGCGCGCTTGACCTCTACGCCCCAAAGCTCCTGGCCGCGCTCGATGACCAGGTCGACCTCTGCCTGGTCCTTGTCCCGGTAGTGGGAGAAGCGCAATCCGGGTCGACCCAGGAGGCCTGGGCCATCAGCTGCTCGACCACGTGACTCTCCAGAAAGGCACCGAAGCGTTCCGCCTGGGTCAGTCACTGGTCTGGCGCCAGTCGCGTCAGGGCAGCGGCCAGTCCGGTATCGATGAGGTGCAGCTTGCAGGATTTCCGGGGACGTACCCCGATGTCCCTCTCGCGGCTCAACCGGCTGTTTCCCGAGGAATCGAGGACGTACCACAATTCCCTCATACCCCAATTCCCTCACCATGCCAGCGATGAACTTCTGGTTCGTGTTGCTATCATGGATTGCATTGATGATGCTTCAGGAGAGCAGGCATGGCCAGCATCACGATTCGCAACCTGGATGACGAGCTGAAGGCCGAGCTCCGCCTGGCGGCGGCGCGCCATGGGCACTCCATGGAAGAAGAGGTGCGTCTGATCCTGCGGCGCGCGCTGGCGCCAGTGCCGCAGCAGGGGTTAGGAAGCCGAATCCGGCAGAGGTTCGCCGAAGAGGGCGGGGTTGAACTGAAGACGCCAAGCCGCCAGCAGCGGCCGCGCGCGGCGGAGTTCGAAGAGTGATCGTTCTGGATACCAACGTGCTCTCCGAGCTGATGCGCATTGCTCCTAAGCCGCGTGTTGTCGCCTGGCTGGATGCCCAGGAGCCTTCCTCGGTGGCCATCACCGCGATCACCGTGGCCGAGATTCTCTACGGCATCCAGCGCTTGCCGGAGGGGCGGCGCAGGCGCGCCCTGGCGTCTGCTGCTGCCGCCATGTTCGAGGAGGACTTCGCCGGTCGCATCCTGGCCTTCGATGCCGAGGCGGCGGTTTGCTATGCCGAGTGCGTTGCCGCCAGCGAACAGGCGGGCAGGGCGGTACAGATGGCAGATGCCCAGATCGGTGCGATCTGTCTCCTGCATCAGGCGGTGCTTGCCACTCGCAACACCAGGGACTTCGAGTCGCTCGGGGTTTCGCTTGTCGACCCATGGCGACATCTCGCTGGGGAGCCATGAGGCGAAATGGGGACGTACCCTGAGAAGGTGTTTACAAATTCAAGTGGTGCTGGTCAATCGCTTCAAAAGTTGCCTACCTGATGCCAGCCAAACCCACGCCTCAGATACATCAGTGAGGCGATCATGGTGCATGATCAGCCGCCGAGACTTTTCTATCCAAGAAAAGGTTCTCTCGACTACCCATCGTTTGGGTTGAACTACAAAACCATGCATATTCGTAGGCTGGGTGAAGAGGTCTTCTTGCTCAGGAGGACACCAGCTTCCTACTTTTCCACTCCTAGGACGTCGAATGATATCGACTGAAACTCCGTGTTGTTGATTTATGGTTTGGGCGCATTGACCAGCATAAGCACTATCTACAAAAACCTTTGATATTGAAGGATATTTCTCTACTGCGCTGGCCATGACAGGATGCGCGCCATGGGGGTCCTGGATGCAGGCAGCTGTGACACTAACCGCTAGAACAAGTCCTAGCGTGTCAACTAATACATGTCGTTTTCGGCCTTTTACCTTCTTCCCTGCATCGTATCCACTCTCGCCTCCCTGAGGGGAGTGACGCGTTGATTGAGCATCCAATACTGCTGCAGTTGGTTCCGCATTTCGCCCCTCTCGTTCACGCCACTGCGTACGTAACCGGTCATGCATTTTTTCGAATTTTCCCTCTGCGCTCCATCGCCGGAAAGTTCGATATACATTTTGCCAAGGCGGGAACTCTTTTGGCAACATCCGCCACGAGCAGCCACTCCTGACCACGTAACAGCAGGCATCGACAAGTAGGCGCCTTGGGTAACGCGGAGGAACTCCACGGCCACCTTCCGTTTCAAAGATGTCTGATACAAGCCCCCACTCAGCATCAGTTAAACAGCTTGGATACTGCTGCTCTGGGGCTTGGTGACGATGTTGGTCAGTGTACCCATAGGGAGAGGGTTCCTCTGTTCTGGGCGGGGAATCCTCTGTAGTCGACGGCCCTCTTATGCGCTTAAAGCCATGATATTTCATCTGTTTAGATAGGTGATCCTCATGAATGTTTACGCCGGTTCGGCGAGCAAGTTCATCACGAAGTTCACCAAGGCTTGACTCTGGTTTCTCAGTGATAATTTCACGTATGACCGCAAGTTCCCGTTCCTGGATCTTGCTTGGAGGACCTCGTTTCGCCATCTACTGCCCTGCCTTTGTATATCCCAAAATATATATCAGCACAGCATAGACTATTTTGTAAACACCTTCTGACGAATCCCCACGAGTTATGTGCTATTCGTCGCATAATGCCTGCTCCCTAACCTCCTCGCGAAGGCTCTTTCGGAGGATTTCCCAGGAGGGCCAGGGCACGGCACCCGGCTGATGACGCCGAAGCCACTCCAGTCCCAAGCGCCATACGGACAGCACGTTTCGGTGCCGGATACTGTTGCTCTGATAGCGACGGTGTTGCCTGCTGGCTCGGACGTCCAGGCCGGCCACCATCACGGCCAGGTTCGCCAGCATGGCAATCAACAGCAGGATCTCGATGCGCTTGCCCTGCCGAGATCGGTGCATGCCGAAGCCCAGCCCGAACAGGGGGCTCTTGATGTCGCGGAAGCCTTCTTCAATCTGCATGCGCTGCCGGTAGATAGCGACCAGCTTATCCGCCAGCGTGGAGCGCTCCGGCAGGTTGCTGACCAGCACCCAAGGTTCCTTCTGGCGCTGGGCCATCGCCCGACTGCGGCCCTCGTGGGAGACTTGGCCTCGCTTATTGCGATGCTTGCGACCCTTGGGTGGCCGGTGATAGAGCACCATGTGGGTGGTCAGCGGGTTACTCTCGGCGATCTCGACAGACCCCAGCGATTGCGGCACTGAGGTCGCTTGTTGAAACAAGGCCGTTACGGGCTGCCACTCACCGCCAGGCACTTGGCAGCGCGTGGGGCTGCGTACCCGGCCAACGTAGTACCAACCACGCGCCTCGACCGCCTTGAACCACGGGTTACGGAAGCCGGCATCGGTGACCAGGATCGGCGTGGCGCTGTCAGGCAGGATCTCGGCCAAGGCCGCGAGCAAGTACGCTTCGCAGTGCTGGCAACCGTCCTTGTGGTGGACCTTTTCAAAAATCGGCAGTGAGCGCCCGGCAAAGGGCACCGCGGCGCGCAGCAGGAACTGCCGGCCGCGATCATCGATCGGCGACCAGTCCACCAGAATCAGCGGGCGCGTGGTGTGGCCGACCAGCAGGGTAGCCACAAGCCAATAGAACAGCGGTCGCTCTTGGTGCAGGTGAGGGTTGCCCAGCAACCGATCGACCCGCTTGATGGTGTGTTTGGTATCCACCGGTCCCGGCAAGGCGCGGCCCAGGGCAGTCAAGCCCAGGCGGCGCTCGCCCAACAGGGCCCCCACCGTGTCGAGCAGTGCCTGCAGGCGTTTGGCATGGACCACGGGGAGTGATGAGGTAAGCAGAGTATGCAAGAATCGAGGGGCCTGCATGGGTCTCCTTCGGCATATTGTGTGTTTGGCGACTTACAACATGCCGGCCCATGCAGGCCTTTTCAATTATATCCTTTTGATTTTACTGTCCATTTCCTGGGGGTACGTCAGGGACGTACCCCGATTTCCTGGCAGCGGGTGTGATCACCTCGAGGCTCGCGACTTGGCGTACCCGCCGACCAAGTGATAGACATGACCCTGCCTGCCGACGGGCCTCGACCGTCGAAATAGCCAGGTCGCCTGCCGATGAGCAGGCCTGGAGCGACCCGGAGACCATCACCGCCGAAGGGGGAGAACATGCGACTATTCGACAGGGACCGCCGCGAGGAGAACCCTCGCACCCGTCGGCTCTACGCTGTCTGGGAGCTCGTCTATACCTTCGTCGATTTCGGTGCGGCGACGACCTTCTTGATCGGTTCGGTGCTGTTCCTCTACGAGAGCCTGCATACCGTCGCGACCTGGTGCTTCATCGTCGGCTCGGTGCTGTTCGCCTTCAAGCCCACCATCCGCACCTGGCGCGATATCAAGCTGGCCTCGATGGGCAAGGTGGAAGAGCTCGAGCGGAAGGAGTAACAGGGCTCCGTGACGGAAATCGAGGACGTACCCCGATTCGCCAGCAGCGTCCGGTTGCTGGTTAGTGTAGCGTCCAATTGCGGGTTATTACATCGTCCAGTTGCTGGCTAATGGCCCGTCCAATTGCGGGTTGCTGGTTCACCCGAGAAGCATCACCACCGCCCCGTAGGCCGCCACCCCCGCGGCCACCGGCCAGCCCAGAGTACGCTTGCGCCACCACACGGCCAGCGTCACCAGCACGCCGATGGCCGTGGCGAGCCAGGCAAGCGGGCCGGGTGTCACCGGCACCAGCGAGACCCCGAGCACGGCGGCGATCATCAGCGGCCCAAGCAGGCCGAGCCACTGGGGCATGGCCTCGGGCCCTGCGTCGCCGAGCCGCTCGAGGCGGCGCTGCATCCACAGCAGCGGCAATAGGCGCATCAGCAGGGTACCCAGCGCCGCGGCCAGCACGGCGATCCACAGGGCGCTACTCATGGCGGTCTCCTTTTGCGGTAGGGCCGAACTTCGCGACCTGGAAGCACAGCGCGCCACAGGCGGCGGCGAGGGGAATCGCCACGTTGGTCAGTCCCACAAGCGTCAGCAGCAGGGCGGCGGCGATGGTCATGCCCAGCGCCAGGCTCCAGCGCCGGGAGGTGAAACGGGGTGCTACCAGCACCAGGAAGAGGGCGGGCAGGGCGAAAGGCAGGATCTCGCCCATCAGGGCCCAGCGGGCGATCAGTTCGCCGCCGGCCACGGCCCCCAGCGCCGTGCCGCCGATCCAGCTCGCCCAGGCCAGCAGGGCGGCGCCGGTGAACCAGCCGAGGCGCTGCGCTTCCGGCAGTTGAGGCAGGCGGGCGTGGGCCAGGGCGAAGACCTGATCGGTCAAGGTGTGCATCAGCCAGGGCCACCCGCGGCTGGACGTCAGCCAGGGCGCCAGGTTGGGCGCGTAGACCACATGACGCACATTGATCAACAGGGTCATGGCCACCACCAGCCATAGCGGCGAGCCGGCGGCGATCATGCCGACAAACAAAAACTGTGACGCCCCGGCGTAGAACAGCACCGAGATGATCACGGCCTCCCAGGCGCTGAAGCCGGCCTGGGTGGCGATCAGCCCGAAGGAGATGGCGACCGGCACATAGCCGCCGAGCAGCGGAAAGGCCTCCCGCATGCCGGTCAACCAAGGGCGGGCCGGGGAGGTGGCGGCTTGCAGGCTCATGAGGTGGGCTCCTGGTGATAGACGACGCTGAGCAGCAGCGTGGCCCAAGCATCGCCGGTGCGGTAGAGGTGGGGCCGGTCGGCGGCGAAGGTGAGGCTGTCGCCGGCGGAGAGCGGCCGAGTCTCACCCTCAGGCCCGGCCTCCAGTTCGCCGCTGATCAGGGTGAGGGTTTCCTGGGCGCCGGGGGTATGAGGCTCGGCGAGACGCATGGTATGGGGGGCGCAGCGCATCCAGTAGGCGTCGACCTGGGGCGTGTCCTTGCCCTGGTCAAGCAGGCGTACCTCCACGCCGTCCTCGCCCAAGGGCACGCTGATCGGCGCCACCAGGGTGCCGAAGGGGACTTTCAGCTGTACCGCCAGGCGCCAGATGGTGTCCAGGGTGGGATTGCCGTTGCCCTGCTCGAGGCGCGACAGGTTCGACTTGGCGATGCCGGCGGCGGCGGCCAGCTGCGAAAGCGACCAGCCTCGCGCCAGGCGCAAGGCCTGCAGGTGCCGGCCCAGGGTACCGAGGGAGAGCGGGTCCATGAAGAGTGGCCTCGAGATGTTCCTTTTAACGAACGTTCTATAAAAGGAACAAGGGCCTGTCAACCGCTTTGCTGGCCGGGCAAGGGGCGGGAGGCAAGGGCGAGGGGTATCAAACCCGCTGGATCGGGCCGGGGTAGCGGGCGACCGTGGCGTCTGCCGTGAGCAGCAGGATGCCTTCGCTTTCCGCCTGGGCGATCAGCATGCGGTCGAACGGGTCGCGATGGATAGGGGGCAGATGGTGTACGGCCAGGGCATGGCCGCTGGTGATGGGGAGTTCGACATAGCCGTTGTCCACCAGACCTCGGCGCAGTAGGTAGGGGTCGACCCTGAAGTCTTCCCGCCCGAGGCCGGCCTTGATGGTGATTTCCCAGATGCTTGCCGAACTGAACCAGAGTTCGTTGGACTCGTCGAGAAGCCGCGCACGTGCTGTCTCGGAGAGCCGTTCGGGGTGTGAAGCCGCCCACAGCAGCAGGTGGGTATCCAGCAACAGAATCATCTGGGACAGCCCTCGAATTCATCGGCGATGATGTCGCCCCCCATGGTGTCGAAATCCTCAGGAATCTCGAAGGCGCCTTTCAGGAAGCCCAAGCGCTGGCTCTGGCCGCTCGCGGGGGCATCCATGGGCGTCAGCTTGGCGATGGGGCGACCGGCCTTGGCAATTACCACGCTTTCCCCCTGGGCGACACGGGCCAGCAGGCGTGAGAGATGGGTCTTGGCCTCGTGGATGTTCACTATATCCATACCTAGCTCCTGGTGCGTTAAGACTAAACTAGATTGGTCTAGGCTAATCTGCCTGGCCAGAATCCGCCAAGGTCGCCCCTTCTCTTCCCTGTGCCGGGGAAGGAGCCACGGCGTGAGGACGTCCAGGGTGATACGCGTTTAACCACACGGATCGGCGTGATGGGAGCATAGGAAATCGTGTGCACCGCCGGACGACGCACGCGGGCCGCTGGCAGATGAGTTGCGCAACGAGGCGGTGAAGGCAGCGCCGGGGGAGATCACTGCCAGCGCTGGCGGTAACCGTGCCGCCGCCACGGGTCCCGGTCGCACGGCATGAGATGGAGAGGCTGCCACACAAGGCGAATGCCAAGAGGAGACTGTCCCGTATGCAGGGGCTAACCAGACGACAGCTGCTGAAAGCCAGCACCGCGATGCTGATCATGCCGCTATTGGGGGGCCGTGTGTCGGCGCAGAGCGGGCTCGAAGCGATCGCTGCAAAGGCCGAGCGGCTGGACCAGCTTCGGTCGCTTGTCGTGCAGCAGGTCGGTCAGCGTCTGTTTGCCGAGGCGTTCCGGGGCCCGGCGCTGGATCGGCCGGCCAACATCAAATCAGTCTCCAAGACCCTCGTTGCGCTTCTCACAGGCATCGCCATCGACCGAGGGCTCCTCGATGGCCCCGATCAGCGTGTCCTGCCGCTTTTGGACCGTGAGCCCTTTGGGGATGCGCGCGACAGCCTGACGATCGGGCACCTCTTGAGCATGCAAGCCGGTCTCGCGAGTACCTCGGGCGAGCATTATGGCGAGTGGGTCACCAGCAGCGACTGGGTCGACTATGCGCTGACTCGCCCGCTGGAGGGGCGGCCGGGTGGCCGGTTTATCTATTCCACCGGCGGTTGGCATATTCTGGGCGCGGCGCTTTCGCGGGCGTCAGGCCATAGCCTGCTTCGACTGGCGCGAGAGTGGCTGGGCAACCCGCTGGATATCGCCATCCCGCCCTGGGTCACCGATCCGCAGGGGCGCTATCTGGGTGGCAATGAGATGGCGATCAGCCCCTTGGGACTGGCCCGGCTTGGCGAGTTGATAGTGAACGGCGGCCAGATTGATGGACGGCGTGTGATCAGCGAAGGCTGGATTCAGACGTCGTGGCAACCACGCGGACGCTCGCCGTTCTCCGGTGATCAATACGGCTATGGCTGGTTCCTGACGCGTTACGCGGGGCAGCAGGCTGCCTACGCGCGGGGCTATGGCGGGCAGATGCTGGTCGTTGTGCCTGACCGGCACCTGTCCATTGCGATTACCTCGGATCCCCACCGCCCGGCCCGTAGTGACGGACACTTCGGCGACCTGCAAGCATTGGTGGAGCGGATCGTGGAGGCTGTCTGACCATGTAAGGCCATGGCGACGATCAACGTGTCGAAGCTGCGCACCTAGTCGGTGTCGGCGAATCGCCAGTGATAAAAGGCAGCGCAATCCGGGATGTGGACGACGGCGTTATGGCCGGCCGACACTGAAAGGAAATCCCCGCGGAACAAGCCGGCTGTCGCTGTCTCGGCAAGCTGGCCCGTCAATCAGATGCCTGGAGGAGCGACCATGCGCATCAATGCCGATTTCTCGCAGAGAGCCTCCGTCACCCCCGAACAGTACCAGTGGCTGACCGCCCCCCAGGGCGGCGTCGAACGGGTGATGCTCGACCGGCTGGGGGCCGAGAAGGCCCGCGCCACCAGCATCGTGCGCTACGCGCCCGACTCCCACTTCCCGCGCCATGGGCATCCCGGTGGCGAGGAGATCCTGGTGCTGTCCGGCACCTTCTCCGACGAGGGGGGCGACTATCCGGCCGGCTGGTATGTGCGCAATCCGCCGGGCTCGGCCCACGAGCCCTTCAGCCGCGAGGGGGCCACCCTCTTCGTCAAGCTCTGGCAGATGCCGCCGGAAGAAGACCGCCGGGTGCGCATCGACACCCGCGATCCGGCCTCCTGGCGGCGCGAGGACGATGGCTGCGAGGTCTGCCCGCTGTTCTCGAGCGATGCCGAGCGGGTCTGCCTGCACCGCCTGGCACCGGGGAAAGCCCTGCTCGCCGAGGCGGTGAACGGTGCCGAGCTGCTGGTGCTGGACGGGGAGCTCCTGGCCGATGGCGAGCCCTACCCCCAGGGTAGCTGGATCCGCCTGCCCGTCGGCGATCAACCGCGGATCGTCGCCGGCGCACAGGGCGTCAGCGTCTATCTCAAGACCGGCCATCTGGCCGAGGTGATCGGGGAGGGGTAGGCGTATCGCGTCGTGTCTACCCTTCCAATGGCCCGCCGTTGATCGCCGAGAGTGCCTCGTTGGCCTCGAAAACCTGCGCCTCGATGCCGCTGATGCCCATGCCTTCCAGGCGGGCGGTATGCATCTGGCGGTAGGCTTCGGCCTCCTTGCGGGTGGCAAACAGATAGACGCCACCGGCGCGCTGGCCCTTCGGGTCTTCCGTCCAGATCTTCCAGATCAGGCCGGGCTCGTCATTGATGGACTTGGCCAGCGGCTTCATGGCCTCGACCATCGCCTTGCCGAAGGGGCCGTCGAAGGGAAAATGCACCTGAAGAATCGCGGCCATGAGGACCTCCTGGTCGGGTCGGCTAGACGAATTCGGGGTCGTCGGTCCGGAAAATCGTGGCGTCCTCACCGGGCAGGGCCACGGAGAACTCGCCGCCGCCGAGGTAGGTGACCGGGTGGCCTTCGCGGGTATGCAGGGTAGGCTCACCCTCGACGGCGCCGGTGTGGGCGAGCTCGCTGAGTTCCTTCACGCTGGTGTGGATGTCGATCATCACCTCGCGGCCCTGGTCGTCGAAGGCCATGACGGTGCGTTCGTGGTCGCTCATGGAAAGGCTCCGGCTGCATTGTCTTCCCACCAGTATCGGTGTTTTGCGCAGGCGGGGCGAGTGCGGGACCCAAGCATCAAGGGGTGAAGTGGACCCCGAAATTCGTACCAGGCGCTAAGCTCTGATCATTCCGACAGGAGAAACGGATCTTGAGCAAGGAAATGCAGACGATACACTGCCGGTTTCAAGGCCAAGGTGGCCCTCGCCGCCCTCAGGGTCGACCAGACCACATCGAAACGCTGCCCGCTTCGAGATCCATCCCACCATGGTAAGCCAGTGGAAGCGCGAGCTACTGGACAACGCCGCCGGCCTCAGAACGAACCCACCAGGGTGCCCACGGTAATCAGCAGCACCAGCGAGACAAGGGGCGCAACGACGGCGACCATCGCGATATCGAGATAGGCCTGGCGGTGCGACAAGCCGCAGATGGAGAGTAACGTGATCACCGCGCCGTTATGCGGTAGCGCATCCAGTCCGCCGGTGGCCACTGCCGTGACCCGGTGCATCAACTCGGGCGCAATGCCGGCTGCCTGGCCCATGGCCAGGTAGGCGTCACCCAGTGTGGCCAGGGCGATGCTCATGCCGCCCGAGGCCGATCCGGTCATGCCCGCCAGCAGGTTGACCGCGATGGCGAGCGAGATCAGTGGGTTGTCTCCCCCCACCGAGGTTACCCAGGCGCTGATCGTGTCGAAGGCCGCGAGCGACGCGATCACCGAACCGAAACCGACCAGGCTGGCGGTATTGAAGATCGGCAACAGCGAGGCATTGGCGCCGCTGTCGAGGGTGGTGGTGAGGGTCTTCAGGCGTTGCCGGTTGGTGAGGATGATGACCCCGATGGCGATCACCAGGGCGGCGATCACCGACCAGACCCCGCGCACCGCCTCGAGGCTGGTCGCGCCATACAGCGGTTCGGCCAGGTAGCCCGTCTCCATGGCCGGGATCACCACCGCGGTGAACAGCAGGTTCAGCGCGATGACCAGCACGATCGGCAGCAGCGCCAGTGGCAGGGAGGGCAGCGAGCCGCAGGGCTGCCGAGGGGCGACCTCGGCCAAGTCGAAGCCTTCGCCTGCCGCGTGTTCGCGCAGGTTACCGACCACCTGCGGATCGTCGTGGTGTTCGTCGCTGCCTTCTCCGGCCCGTCGGGCCTGACGGGCCCGGTAGTTCAGCCAGGCCTGTCCCAACACCAGCATGACGAGCCCGGTGAGGATGCCAAGCCCCGGCGCGGCAAAGGGGGTGGTGCCGAAATAGGGCATGGGAATGGCGTTCTGGATGGCCGGCGTACCCGGTAGCGCCGTCATGGTGAAGGTGAAGGCTCCCAGGGCGATGGTGCCGGGGATCAGCCGCTTGGGCAGGCTGGCCTGGCGAAACAGGGCCGCGGCGATCGGGTAGACCGCGAAGGCCACCACGAAAAGCGAGACGCCGCCATAGGTCATCACCGCGCAGGAGAGTACCACCGCCAGGATGGCGCGCGAGTCGCCCAGGCGCTCGACGATGGCGCTCGCCAGTACCTCGGCACTGCCCGAATCCTCCATCAACTTGCCGAACACCGCTCCCAGCAGGAACAGCGGAAAGTAACGGACGATGAAATCACCCGCGGCGCCCATGAAGACCTGGGTGTAGCTGGCCAGCAGCGGGGTGTCGACCGAGACCAGTGCCACCAGCGCGGCCAGGGCCGGCGCCAGGATCAACAGGCTGAGGCCGCGATAGGCGAGATACATCAACAGCAGCAACGCAATGGCGATCGCCGTGATACCGATCATCAACTGTTCCCTTGGGTATGTCCTGGGGGTGTTGCATCCGGTGCCGAGACCGGACGAAACGTGTCCGCGAAGACCGCATTCAGGTCGAAGGTCGAGCGCTCGCCCAGGGCGTCGAAGTGCTCCTCCAGCCACCGGCCGGCCCAGGCGCGACCCTGGGCATGCAGGCGGGAGATGAAGTCCCATTCGGCATTCATCTTGCTGGAGGCGCTCAGCGCTTCGGCATCGTGCTCGGCATGGATCAGATGCAGGCGCATCGCGCGGTAACTCTCGAGTTCCAGCCCCTCCGCCTCGATTAATTGATGCAACAACTGAATGCTGCGCAGCTCCTTGATCAAGCTCGAGTTGAAGGTGATTTCATTGATCCGGTTGATGATCTCCCGGGCACTGTCGGGCAGCTTGCGACGCACGAGGGGGTTGACCTGGACCACCACCAGGTCACGGCAGCCCTGATCGTCGACCAGCGGATAGAGCGCCGGGTTGCCGCTGTAGCCGCCGTCCCAGTAGGCCTCGCCATCGATCTCCACTGCCGGGAACATGAAGGGCAGGCAGGCCGACGCCATCACGATATCGACCGTCAGCTCGGGCTGGCGAAATATCTTTGCCCGCCCGGTGCGCACATTAGTAGCGGTGACGAACAGCTTGACCTTGCGGCAGGCGTTGACCCGTTCGAAATCGACCAACTTGAGTACCAGGTCGCGCAGCGGGTTGATGGCAAGGGGGTTGAGCTTGGCGGGGGCGATCAGCTGCGTGAGGCTCTCGAAAAGCAGATAGCTCGGTGAATGGTCGAGGCTGTCGTTACCCATCAGCCGGTCCCAGGGGCTGCGCTGAACGGGCGAAAAGCGTGCCGCATCGCTGACCGCCTTCCAGAAGGTATGCAGTGCCGCACGAGCACCATCGCGACCGCCCTCGTGTAGCCCGTCGGCCAGCACCACGGCATTCATGGCTCCCGCGCTGGTGCCGCTGATCCCGTCGATTTCCAGCCGATCTTCTTCCAGCAGACGATCCAGAACGCCCCAGGTCAAGGCCCCATGCGAGCCGCCGCCCTGCAGTGCCAGATCGATGCGTTTCCTTTGGCCCGTCGCCATAATCGCTCCTGTGCAAGCATGAATGCTGCAGCGCAGTGTAGGCTGTCTGTCAGCCTCTGTCTCTTCTTGACTCGGCCGTGCCCCAAGGCCACCTGCCCCCGCCCGATGAGTGCCGGATCTGGTATCCGGATCGTCCGGCCGGTCAGCGGCCGCCTCCCCGCAACTGCCACGAGCTGCATCATCATCAGGTGCCACCCGGCGCCAGGCTGATTCGAGGCTGAACCCGCCGGAGCGGATGTCATGGTCCAGGGGGAGTGACCAATCTGAGGTGAGAGCACTCCCTGCCAGGGCGCAGCACCGCAGTGGGCTTCACGATAAGCCCGCTTCACTGGCACGAGCCGCGCTGGCCGTTTCCCCCTCTCTAGCCTTCCTCGCCTGACGGATCAGCCAGAGTCCGACCAGCGAGACCCCGGCGAGGATGGCGAAGACCGTGGTGTAGTGGCCGAGCAGGCCGTGCAGCGCGGTGACGGTGGGCAGGCCAAGCAGCACGCCGCCGTAGGTGAAGACCAGGCAGCCACCGGCGGCGTCGGCGATGTGGCGGGGTGGGGCCAGCTGGGTGATCTCGGCCATGAAAACGCCGTTCCAGCCCAGCGAGGAGAGGCTCAGCAGGCAGAGCAGGCCCGCCACCAGTGGCTTGGGCCAGGCCGGCGTCAGGCTCGCCACCAGCAGGGCACCGACGGCGGTGGTGCAGGCGATGACGGCTAGCGCCGTCAGGCGGTCGCCGAGCCGGTCGCCGACCCAGCCCCAGCCGATGCGTCCCGCCACACCGCTGATCTGCACGCCGGACATCACCAGCCCCGCTTCCACCAGGCCGAAGGCCAGGTCCTCCACCAGCAGCGCCACGGTGAACGCCGAGACCGAGAGCTGGATCGCCGAAAAGCACAGGCTGAGCAGGGCGACGTTGCGCAGCGAGCGTTGCCGCCACACCACGGCGAGCCCAGCAAAGGGCGTGGCCAGCCAGGGCGTGCGCGGATCGCGCTGGTCGTCCCAGCCTGCGCGAAGCCCTTGCAGGGCAATAATGCCGATCAGGGCGATGGCGGCGAGCAGGAGCAGCCCGGCCTGCCAGCCCACCGCCAGGGCCAGGGCGGGAGCGCTGGCACCGGCGATCACGCCGCCGAGGGGCACGCCGGACTGCTTCAGCGAGAAGATCAGCCCGCGCCGCTCGGGGGGCGTGAAGCGCACCAGCAGCACCGAGGCAGACGGGTTGGTCATGCCGTAGCCAAACCCGGCGATCAGCGAGGCCAGGGCGAAGCTCGGCAGGGCCGGGATCGTCAGCAGGGCGGCTCCTCCGCCCAGCAAGGCCAGGGAGACTTGGCTGGTGCGACAGGGGCCCAGGCGTCGGGTCAGGGGGCCGCCCACCAACGAGGTGATCATGGCACCAGCGAAGATCAGGCTGACCTGCAGGCCCACCGTGGCGGAGGAGACGCCCAGTGCCCCGGCTAGCTCCGGGGCGATGGCGGCGGGAAATAGCGCCACCAGTGAGGAGAAGGCCAGAACCAGGGTCGTGGACAGCAGGACGATGATCGGCACGGGCTCAGCTTACCCGGTCCTGCGGCACCTGGCGCAGGTGACTGGCGGTCTGGCCGCCGGACAGGCCCAGCACCAGAAAGATCGGCAAGCCGATAGCGATCAGCCCCACCAGAACGACCCGGACAATGACGGAATCCATGGCAGTCTCCTTCAGATCACGCCATCGGTGCGCAGGGCGTCGATGGCATCGGGGGCCAGCCCAAGCCAGTCGGAAAGGACGGCCTCGGTGTGCTCGCCCAACTGGGGGCCCACCTGTCGCACGCGTCCGGGGGTATCGGAGAGCCGTGGGAAGACGTTCTGCATGGGCAGTGGCTTGCCATGGCGGTCGGGTACCTCGACGATCGCTTCACGGGCCTTGAAGTGCGGGTCGGCCAACATGTCGGGAGCGCGATAAACGAGCCCCGCCGGGACCCCGGCCTCGGCGAGGATATCGACCACCTGCTGGGCATCGTGCTGTCGTGTCCAGGTGGCCACCAGGTCGTCGAGAACCTGCTGGTGTTCTCCACGGGCGCGGTGGGTAGCGTAGTCGGGATGATCGGCCAGGCGGGGCTGGCCCATGGCCTCGCAGAGGCGACGGAAGACGGTGTCCTGGTTGGCGCCGATGACCACATCGCGTCCATCGCGAGCCGGATAGGTGTTGGAGGGCGCGATTCCCGGCAGGAAGCTGCCACTGCGTTCGCGCACCTTGCCCGCACGAGCGTACTCGGGAATCAGGTTCTCCATCATTGCCAGCACCGACTCGAAGATCGAGCTATCGACCACCTGACCGCGACCGGTCCGCTCGCGCTGGTGGAGCGCCATCATGGTGCCTAGGGCCGCATGCAGGCCAGCGAGTGTGTCGCCGATGGAAATGCCCACGCGTACCGGCGGGCGATCCGGGTAGCCGCTCAGGTAACGTAGCCCGCCCATGGCTTCGCATACCGAGGCAAAGCCGGCTCGCGAGGCATAGGGGCCGTCCTGGCCGAAGCCCGTGACACGCACCATCACCAGGCCGGGATTGGCGCGGACGAGCGACTCGTAGCTCAGGTCCCAGCGCTCCATGGTGCCGAGGCGGAAGTTTTCGATGATCACGTCGGCCTGGCTGGCCAGTTCGCGCAGCAGGTCTTGGCCGCGCGTCTGGCGCAGGTCCAGGGTGACCGACTGCTTGTTGCGGCCGATGACGTTCCACCACAGCGGCTCGCCCGTATCCTGGTCGGCTTCTCCCCACTGGCGCATGGCGTCGCCCTTGCCGGGCGGTTCGATCTTGATCACCTGAGCGCCGAAATCAGCCAGCACTTGGCCGCAGTAAGGGCCAGCAATCAACTGGCCGAGTTCGAGGATCCTGATGTTGCTGAGGGGCATCGGGGCTTGCGTGTCGTGTTCATTCATCAGATTTTTCGCGGGATACCCGGTACTTTTAGTGCCGGGAGGGATAGCGAGTCGCCCGCAGGGCGACCTACGCCACCGCCCGTCCCGCTC
>NZ_JACHXP010000031.1 GCF_014192215.1 Halomonas cerina | reverse complement strand
GAGCTTCGAGCTTCGAGCTTCGAGCTTCGAGCTTCGAGCTTCGAGCTTCGAGCTTCGAGCTTCGAGCTTCGAGCTTCGAGCTTCGAGCTTCGAGCGGCTCGTGGCCCGAAGCCCGCCGCTCGTGGCTGGGCTTAGGCTGATTCGTTGAAGATCTCGCGGCCGATCAGCATCCGTCGGATCTCGCTGGTACCGGCGCCGATCTCGTAGAGCTTGGCGTCGCGCAGCAGTCGCCCAGTCGGGTACTCGTTGATGTAGCCGTTGCCCCCCAGCAGCTGGATGGCATCCAGGGCGACCTGAGTGGCCTTCTCCGCACAGTAGAGGATGACGCCGGCGGCGTCCTTACGCGAAGTCTGGCCGCGGTCACAGGCGCCGGCCACGCTGTAGAGGTAGGCGCGGCAGGCGTTCAGGGTGGTGTACATGTCGGCCACCTTGCCCTGCACCAACTGGAACTCGCCGATCGACTGGTCGAACTGCTTGCGCTCGTGGATGTAGGGGACCACCACGTCCATGGCCGCCTGCATGATGCCGATGGGGCCGGCGGCCAGCACGGTGCGCTCGAAGTCCAGGCCGCTCATCAGCACCCGTGCGCCCTTGTTGACCTCGCCGAGCACGTTCTCCGCGGGGACTGCGCAGTCTTCAAACACCAGCTCACAGGTGTTGGAGCCGCGCATGCCCAACTTGTCGAGTTTCTGAGCGGTGGAGAAGCCGGGCATGCCCTTCTCGATGATGAAGGCGGTGATGCCCTTGGAGCCGGCCTCCGGGTCGGTCTTGGCGTAGACCACCAGCACGTCGGCGTCGGGGCCATTGGTGATCCACATCTTGTTGCCGTTGAGGATGTAGCGGTCACCGTCCTGGCGGGCGCGCAGTTTCATGGAGACCACGTCGGAACCGGCGCCGGGCTCGGACATGGCCAGTGCGCCCACGTGCTCGCCGCTGATCAGCTTGGGCAGGTACTTGGCCTTTTGCTCCGCACTGGCATTGATCTTGAGCTGGTTCACGCAAAGGTTGGAGTGGGCACCGTAGGACAGCCCCACCGAGGCGCTGGCCCGGGAGATTTCCTCCATGGCGATGCAATGGGCCAGGTAACCCATGCCGCTGCCGCCATCCTCGTCCGGCACGGTGATGCCGAGCAGGCCCATGTCGCCGAACTTCTGCCAGAGGTCATTGGGGAACTCGTTCTTTTCATCGATCTCGGCGGCGCGCGGCGCTATTTCGTCCCGCGCGAAGGCGTTGACCTGGTCGCGCAGCATGTTGAGTTCGTCGTCGAGGCCGAAGTCGAGGGGCTTGTAGGGGGCGTGCATGGCGGTCTCCCGTTATGGTTCAGGTAGTGCGCAATGTCCCGGTGCGCCTTAGTAAAGCAGGTGCGTCTTGGGTGACTGGTAGTGTGGCAAGACTAGGATAGGTTTACGTTAACGTAAAGGGCAGCATTGGCAGGGTAGACCAAGGTCGCACCCTGCGTCGCGGCCAGCGCCTCATCCTAGCCACTCACTCCATTGATGATAGAGGGGGATGCCAATGATCACATTGAACGGGAAGGTCACCCCCAAGGAGGCCAGCATCGCCAGGCCGATGTTGGCCTTGGGCACCGCGGTGCGCATGGCGGCGGGAGCGGCGATGTAGGAGGCGCTGGCGGCGAGCGCGGTGAGGATCAGCATCGAGCCCTTGGGGAGGCCGAGAGCATGGCCCAGGCTCAGCCCGGTCAGGGCTAGCACCGGCGGTATCGCCAGGGCGAAGGCCAGCAGGCGCCAGTGACGCCAGGGCAGGGGGCGCAGGGTCTCGGCGGCAGTCAAGCCCATCTCCAGCAGGAATAGTGCCAGCACCGCCTTGAAGGCCCCGGTGAACAGATCGGTGACGGTGGCGCCCTCCAGGGGACCGTACATGGCGCCGATCACCACGCCGCCGGCCAGCAGGATCACCCCGCGGTTGGTCAGGGTCTCGTGCCATAGGCCCCGCATGGCCTCGCCGGGCTCGGCGCCTCGGTAGCGGCGGTAGAGGGCGATGGCGACCATGATCGCCGGCAACTCCATCATTACCAGGTAGAGGGTGACCTCGGCGCCGACCGCTAGGTCGCGGGCCTCGGCGTAGGCTAGGGCGACGGCGAAGGTGCCGGCGCTGACCGAGCCGTAGTGGGCGGCCAGGCTGGCGCTGTCGGCGGCGGATAGCCGCACCACCCGGCGCAGTACTGGCATCAGAGCCAGCGGGATCAAACCGCCCAACGCCGCCACCGAGAGCAACTCGGGCACCAGCGACCAGTCTAGGCGGCCGTATAGGGCCATGCCGCCCTTGAGGCCGATGGTCAGCATCAGCAGCAGGCTCAAGGTGTCGTAGGCCGCCTTGGGAATGGTTAGGTCAGATTTCACCAGCCCGGCCAGTAGGCCGAGCAGGAAGAACATCACCACGATATCGGGCACGAGTCTCTCTCCGGTCGATGAAGGAAGGCGGCCGGATTGTGCGGAGTCACGAATATTGATACCAATAATATCTATGTCAGCTATCCATTGATTAACATCTATACTTCTCGCCATGAATATCCGTCACTTGACCTTCCGCCTGCTGCAGGTGCACGTGGAAGTCGTCCGCCGGGGCTCGGTCAGCGAGGCCGCTCGGCGGCTGCATCTCACCCAGCCCACGGTGTCTCAGCAGCTCAAGCGGCTACGTGAGGCGGTGGGCGAGCCGCTGCTGGCGACCCGCCAGGGTCGCCTGGAGCCCACCGAGGCAGGCCTCGAGCTCTACCGGGCCAGCCGCGAGGTGCTGGGGCGCTTCGACGACTTTGCGGACTACCTGGGCGCCCTGCGCGGCGGCCGGCGGGGCCACTTCAGCATCGCCTTGGTCAACACCGCCCAGTACGTCCTGCCGCGCCTGCTGGGCCCCTTCAATCAGGCCTACCCGGAGGTGGAGGTCACGGTGCATATCGGCAACCGCCAGCAGATGCTGCGCCGTTTCGACCGCCAGGAGGACGACCTCTACGTCTTTAGCCATCCGCCGTCGCTGGCGCACGCCCTGGCGGGCCGCTTCCTGCGCAACCCCTTGGTGATGGTCGTCCCCCGCGACCATCCCGCCACCCGGGAACCGGGCTGGCGCCTGCACCGTCTGCTTGGCGAGCGACTGCTGCTGCGTGAGCCGGGCTCGGCAACTCGGATGCTGACCGAGCGCTGGTTGCTCGAGCAGGGTCAGGCCACCGGCCCGACCATGCAGATGGCCAGCAACGAGGCGATCCGCGTCGGGGTCGCTTCGGGGTTGGGGCTGGCAATCCTCTCCGAGCACGTATTGCCGCCGGAACATCCTGACCTGGTGACCCTACCGGTACCGGGCCTGCCCATCGAGAGCCACTGGCAGTTCATCGCGCGGCGCGACCGGCGTCTGGCCCACTCGGCCCTGGGCTTCCTGCGCTTCGCGCGCGATCACCTGGACGATTGTGTGGAAGCCCGCTTCCTGTGCAACGAACTCCCCGAGTTGTTGGCGGGACTGGAGGCGGTCGAGGCTTAGGGGATCTTGGGCTGCTGGCCCGCGTCCGAGAGTAGCCAGTCGTGCCACTGGCCGGTCAGGAAAAAGGCGAGAGCGATGGCGGTAAATTAGTCAGTGATAAGGCCTTTTTTATATTAACTATTTATAGAAGATGATTTCTCTAATATTGAGCTCGGCTATCGAGCCAACATTTGTCCTAGATTTTTTTTACTGCAGAAGGTGCTGTCGAAACTATACTGGATTTCGTCAATGTCATGTTCTCACATGAATGACGTGGCATCGAAATAATGGCTCACAGGGGCAGGGTGCTTGATTGCCGATTTTTGCTTGAAATCGGTTGATTTTCTTCATGCCTGATAAAACCTTGAGGGGAAGGGGAACCATGGCGAATAACAACGAAAGTTACCAGTTCGGCATGTTGGCCAGTGATGACGTCAGAACAGGGTTCATTTCCGGGGTAACCTTCAAGAACAGACCCGTCCAGTATGCAGTCGTGGATGGCGTTTGTGTATTCGAGGGCTGTATCGCTCTGTGCACCCTTGAGCAGATGGAGGCCAGGGAAAGGGCCGTACGCTCCGGCGCGGAGGCAGTCGGCAGTACTGATGTCCAGCGAGGGGTCGGCATTACCGGGGCACAGTATCGGTGGCCAAATGCCCTGGTGCCCTACGATATCGATCCGGCGATGCCGAACCAGAGTCGAGTAACCGATGCCATTGCACACTGGCAGCAAAGAACCAATGTCCGTTTCGTCCAGCGCACAAGCGGTAATGCGAGTCAGTATCCTGACTATGTACACTTCATGGCCGGTTCCGGCTGTTGGTCTTATGTCGGCAAGCAGGGGGGCAAGCAGGATCTCAGCCTAGCGAATGGCTGCAGTACCGGTAACGCGATTCATGAAATTGGTCATGCATTAGGGTTATGGCACGAGCAAAGTCGTGAAGACAGGGACCAGCACATTGTCGTGCACTGGCAAAATATCCAGTCAGGAAGAGAGCACAATTTCAATCAGCATATTACCGATGGAGACGATTACGGCCCCTACGATTTCGGCTCCATCATGCATTATCCAGGTACCGCGTTCTCAAGCAATGGACAACCCACCATCACCACCATCCCGCCAGGCATGGCCATTGGCCAGAGAAACGGCCTGAGTGACCAGGACATCGCCACGATCCACGCCATGTATACGACATGGCACAACAACAAGTCGGTGCTGCAGACCTACAGTACGCATCACGCCCAGAATGCCTGGGCACGGATCCAGGATCTGGGATGGCGCAAAGTCGAAACGGGCAGTGCGGATGGAATCACCAATACCTTCCTGGCCCTGTGCGAAGCGCAGGCTAATAACCACAACGTCAATGTCTATGCCGATGGCGACAAGCTGTACCGGACGTATTTGCTCTAGCGATGAGGCGTAGTAGGCCTCGCGCCGGATGACGCTGTACACCTGCAATTCAACACGAGAAGGGGGACATCACCATGTGGAGTAATGGAAAAACCGTCCAGCAAGTCTACGTCACCCACCATGCGCAGAATGCCTGGGCCAATATTCAGGGCATGGGCTGGCGAAAGATCAGGACCGGTGCGACCGATGGCGTGACTAATACGTTCTGCCTGCTGAGTGCTGCCAAGGCGAACAACCGAACCGTGAACGTCTATATCGTTGACAATCTTATCGAGCGCGCCTACATGAATTGACTCCAGGCCTTCGACCATGAAAGCGAACAATGCACGACGGCTACCCAGTCGAGGACAGGAGAAGACCCATGTGCCCGGACACGATCAATATCAACATCAACCTCAACCCCGGGGAGGCGATACGCCAGATGGCCGAAGGCGCCGCTGTCGTGTCCGCCGGGGGGCGGGCGGATGTGGCCCCGCCACCCGACGAGGTGGAAACTGGACTCGTACAGGGGGCCATGGAGGAGATGCCTCCTGGCCCCGAAGAGACGCGGGCCGATACCACTGCCCAGCAAGTGGCGCCACCACCCGACGAATGGCTGGGTGAGCAGGCGATATCGGGTATCTCGGAGCCTGCGGCCCCAGGCCCCATGGCGATGAATACCGAAGGCACCACGGTGCGCGATGATGAACCACCCGGCCCCGACCCCTCGGCTATCGGCATGGATATGCCACCCGGCGATGAACGTGGAGGACTGCCGGGCCCCGAGTCACCCGATGCGCCGGCGGTGGACGATACCGAGGGTGATATCGCCCCTGGAACAAGTACCGCTGGCGAGTCCTCCACGTCGCCACCCCCAAAAACGTCGCCAAGACCAAAGAAGAAGTGACGGGAACCGATGTTGCCGTTTGCCACTTATTTGGTACATGGCGTGCTCATTCTCGGGCAGGAAGTGGCGAGTTTTTCCGGCGCCACGGTCCGTGTCTATATCGAGGAGGTAAGTCGCATGGATGCTCCCGCGGAAATACTGGCAAAAGAGTCGATTTCCGATGTTCATCATCAAGCGGGCAAGGCATCATGCCTCGACTTCGCGTTACGTGCTGGCCCCGTCGACCCAGCCGCGCACTATTCGGTTCGTGCGCATGTCGATCTCGACAATAACGGCAAACTGGACCCAGGCGATCTTGTCACTGTGGAAAGCTATCCGGTGCTGACCTTCGGTCATCCGGATCATGTCACACTGCACGTCAGGAAGGTCGAATAGGGTCTGGCAGCCTCGAACTGGTAGGCAAACGGCTGCGTTGGTGATGATGGGTCGCTATTGAAGAGTGGCGTACGCCTGCCGATACGAGGATTACCCAGAGGAGAACCTTATGTGTAACCAGCGTTGCGTCGTCCCTCCCGCGCCCGAGTTGGAGGAGCGTATCATCCGGTCGAGGCAAGAACTGATGGCCGGGCATGCCCTGCCCGATGAGCCCACGGTCGATGTACTCGACCTTCGCAGTGCGACGCGCATCCTGACTCGTCCCCCCAAGACACGGGCTCACACCCTGATATCCCGTACCGCAGCGTTTGCCCCCATCCTCGGAACGCGTCGAGCGCTCGTGTTACTGGTGGACTTTTCCGACAAGACGGCGACCCAGACTCAGGGACACTACCAGGACATGCTGTTCTCGGTAGGAAGTTATGCCACCGGCAGCATGCGTGATTATTACCGCGAAGCCTCCTATAACCAGCTCGATGTCGTCGGCGAGGTGAGTGGCACCGGCGGGGCCACCACCGGCTGGTATCGGGCACCGCAGACCAAGGACTACTACACCAACGGCGACTATGGCTTCGGTGCCTACCCCCGCAACGCACAGAAGCTGGTGGAAGACGCCGTGGACCTTGCCGCCCCACATGTCAACTTCGCCCTGTATGACAATGATGGTGATGGTATCGTCGATGCCCTGGTCATCATTGCCGCAGGGACGGGAGGAGAGGTGACCGGCAATACGGGGGATATCTGGTCCCACAAGTGGGGCATCAATCCGAGGACCATCGATGGCGTACAGGTGCGAAACTACTTCATGGCACCAGAGGATGGGCGTGTCGGTGTCATGGCCCACGAACTCGGCCACCTGTTGATGCAATGGCCGGACCTCTACGATACCGACTACACCTCGCGGGGGACGGGACGCTGGGATCTGATGGCCGGTGGCAGCTGGAACGACAACGGCAACACCCCGGCGCATCCCACAGCTTGGTGCAAGCTCAAGGCGGGCTGGATCACACCGACGACGATCTTCAATGCTCAGCAGAGCGTCTCCCTGTCACCTTATGCTACCCACCCCGACGTCTATCGTCTGCCCATCGGCAGCACCGACAGTAAGGAGTACTTCCTCGTTTCCAACCGGAAACAGTCGGGATTCGACCGCCACCTGCCCGGAGAAGGGTGCATCATCGAACATGTCGATGACAATCAGTCTAACAATACCGATGAGACGCACTATCTGGTGGATATCGAGCAGGCCGATGGTCAGCGTCACCTGAACAGCAACGCCAATTCGGGGGACGCGGAAGATGCCTATCCTGCCGCCGGTAACAACGCCTTTTCCGTGAACACCACGCCGAATAGCAAGGCGTACGATGGTTCGGATTCCCAAGTCGCAATCACTAACATTCAGCGTGCAGGAGACGCGATCACGGCCGATCTCAACGTGGGGGGGGTGACGGCCAAGACCTGGCACAACCATAAGGCAGTACTGCAGACTTACAGCACCTATCACTCGCAGAATGCCTGGGCGAACATTCAGGACCTGGGGTGGCGAAAGATCGAAACGGGCAATGTGGATGGTGTGACCAACACCTTTCTGGCTCTGTGTGATGCACAGGCCAACGGTCGCAACGTCAGCGTCTATGCCGATGGGGAAAAGCTGTATCGCATGTACCTGTTGTAGCATCTGTGTGAATGAGTAAGCCGCCCTACCTGCCCACTTGCGAGGTGGGCAGGCAGTGTCAGTCACTGGCAGGCCTCAAGCGGGATAACTGAAATAGGCCGCGCCGAGCGTCCCCGATATATTCGGCCTCCGCCAGGAAGACATCATCCTGATGGAGACCGGACAGGGACTCGAAGGTAAAGCCCTCCACCGTGGTACCGATCCTGGCATGGGCCATGTCGGGCCCTTCGAGCGCCTGGGACTCGAGCAGCGCGAAGCGCAGCTCTTGCTTGTTCGGAAATGCTGGGGAGGACTCGATCGACACCAGCGTTCCCTTGATCCTGCAGCGGTTCGGCGGTGCCATGATACCGCCCCTTCCGGTCGTGGCCATCTGAGGCATCCTCTGGTAATGCATTACAGTGCCGTTGGCTTACGTATTGTATGCCAAAACTTGCCGTGGGGGCGGCAGTCGCCTTACTCGGCGTTGGGGAAGAACAGCTGCTGGCCCTTCACCTCGAAGTCGGCGATGGCCTGCTGGCCCGCGTCCGAGAGCAACCAGTCGTGCCACTGCTGCGCCAGGTCATGCTTGAGGTGCGGGTGCTTCTCCTCGGAGATCAGCACACTGCCGTACTGGTTGAACAGTGCATCATCCCCCTCGAAGAGCAACACGAGGTTCTGGCGGTTGTCGAACGCGACCCAGGTGGCGCGGTCGGCCATCACGTAGGCGTCCATGCCGGCCGCGGTGTTGAGCGTGGGGCCCATCCCGCTGCCCAGTTCGCGGTACCACTCGCCGTCAGGCTCCACGCCTGCCGCCTCCCACAGGCGTAGCTCGGCGCGGTTGGTGCCGCTGTCGTCGCCGCGCGAGGCGAAGGGTGCCTCGGCCTCGGCGATCCGTGAGAAGGCCTGTTCGACGGTCTCGGCTTCGCGGATGCTGGCCGGATCCTCGCTCGGGCCGATCAGCACGAAGTCGTTATACATCACGTCGGCGCGCTCGGTGCCGTAACCCTCGGCGACGAAGCGTTCCTCGCCGGCGGTGTCGTGCACCAGCAGGCTGTCGGCGTCGCCACGGCGGGCGATCTCGAAGGCCTGGCCGGTGCCCACGGCGATTACCCGGACGTCGATGCCGCTGGTCTCGCTGAACTGGGGAATGATGGCATCGAACAGCCCCGAGTTCTCGGTGGAGGTGGTCGAGGCCAGGGTGATATAGGGCGTCTCGTCCTGGGCGACGGCGGTCAGCGAGAGGCTCATCAGGCCGAGGGCGGTGAGGGTGTGGCGTGTACGCATGCTTGGCTTCCTTGTGTGGCGTTGCGTGGTTGGAATAGCGGTGGCGGTGAGTCGGGCTACCAGACCAGCTCCCCGCGCAGGAAGGCCGCCGCCTGTGGGGTGGCGGGGGCCGTAAAGAAGCGCTCGGCCGGGCTATGCTCGAGGAGCCGGCCGCCGCAGAGGAAGATCACCTCGTCGGCCAGGCGACGGGCCTGGTGCAGGTCGTGGGTGCTCATCAGGATGCGGGTGCCACGCCAGTGGAAGTCGGTCACGGCATCCTCCACTGCCTTGATGGCGGCGGGGTCCAGCGCCGAGGTGGGCTCATCGAGGAACAGCATCCGGGGCTCGAGTAGCCAGGCGCGGGCCAGCGCCAGGCGTTGCTGCTCGCCGCCGGAGAGCACCCGGGCCGGGCGGTGGGCCAGCGCTCCCAGGCCGAAGCGCTCCAAGGCCTGGCGAGCCAGTGTTCGACGCCGGAGGCGTGGCGTGCCGTGCACCGCCAGGGCATAGGTCAGGTTGGCCAGGGCGGAGCGCTTGAGCAGCACCGGGCGCTGAAAGACCATGGCCTGACGGGGCACCTCGCCCTGCCAGCGGACCCGCCCGTGCGTGGGCGGCAGCAAGCCGTGGGCCAGGCGCATCAGCAGGCTCTTGCCGGCGCCGTTGGGGCCCAGCACCAAGGTGCGCCGGCAGCCGTCCAGGCGCAGAGAGAGATCGCTCAGCAGGGGCTGGCCGCGGTGGGTGAAGCCGAGCCCGTCGAGCTCGAGGGGCGCGATGGAGGCTGGGGTGTGGACCTGGAGCATGTCGTTCATCCCAGTCGTCTCCTTGCCGTCTCGCCGACCAGGTGCGCCGCGGCGTTGACCAGCCCCACCAGGCCGAGCAGCACGATACCCAGCCCAAGCGCCAGGGGCAGGTTGCCCTTGCTGGTTTCGAGCACGATGGCCGTGGTCATCACTCGGGTCACCCCGTCGATATTGCCGCCGACGATCATCACCGCGCCCACCTCGGCACTGGCCCGGCCGAAGCCGGCCAGCACCACCGTCATCAGGCCGAGGCGAGCGTCCCATAGCAGGGTGGGGATCATGCGCAGCCGGGACAGACCCAGAGAGCGCAGCTGCTCGCGGTATTCCAGGTGCAGCTCCTCCACCTGCTGGCGGGTCAGGGCGGCGATGATCGGCAGCACCAGCAGCACCTGGGCCACCACCATGGCGCCGGGGGTGAACAGCAGCCCGAGTTCGCCCAGCGGCCCGGCCCGGGACAGCAGCAGGTAGACCGCGAGGCCCGCCACCACCGGCGGCAGGCCCATCAGGGCGTTGAGCGCCACCACCAGCACGCCGCGTCCCGGGAAGCGCCACAGTGCCAGGGCCGCACCCAGCGGCAGAGCCAGCAGGGCGGCGATCAGCACCGCCGAGAGCGAGACCTGCAGCGACAGCACGACGATGCCGAGCAGCGTCGGATCCAGGTCGAGGATCAGCGCGAGTGCGGTGGCGAAGGCGGAGTCGTGCTGGGGCATCCGATTCTCCTGACGTTTCCAGACATCATGTGCTCTGTGTAAGCTGCGTGCATCGGGTGCTGAAAAATATGCAGCAAGACACATAGGAATGACATTCTGAGGACGACAGGAGGCGAGGGAATGACGACGGATCTCGCGGGGGCCGGGCCGGCCTACCTGACCACCACCGAGGTGGCCGAGTACCTGCGCCTCAAGCCGCGCAAGGTCTACGACCTGGTGCGCCAGGGGCAGATACCCTGCACCCGGGCCACCGGCAAGTTGCTGTTTCCGCGCCAGAACATCGACCTGTGGCTGATGAGCCATCTGGAGGGCAACCAGCCGGGCGGCCGCCCGGTGCCGGTGGTGCTCGCCGGCAGCCAGGACCCGCTGCTGGAGTGGGCGGTGCGCGAGAGCGGGGCGGGCCTGGCTACCCTGTGCCACGGCAGCGGAGACGGGGTGCGACGCCTGCTCGCCGGGGAGGCCATGGTGGCCGGTCTGCACCTGGTGGACGAGGCCAGCGGACGCTACAACCGGCCCGAGGCCCTGGGGCTTTCCGGTATGCGCGACCTGGTGATGGTACGCTGGGCGACGCGGCGCCAGGGGCTCTTGCTGGCCCCGGACAACCCCCTGGGCATCACGCGGCTGGCCGATCTGTCCCGCCCTGGGGTGCGGCTCGCCCATCGCCAGGCCGGCGCCGGGGCCCAGCGGCTGCTGGGCTGGCTGCTGGGGCGGGCCGGGGTGGCGGCCGAGCGGCTCGCCTTCACGGCCCATCCCTCGCTCAGCGAGGACGACCTGGCACTGGCCATCCGCCAGGGCGAGGCCGATGCGGGACTCGGGGTGGAGGCCGCCGCCCGGCGCCAGGGCCTGGCCTTCGTGGCGCTCCACGAGGAGGCCTTCGACCTGGCCCTGCGTCGGCGTAGCTACTTCGAGCCACCGCTGCAGCGGTTGCTGGCCTTTGCCCTGGAGTCACGCTTTCGCGAACGCGCCGAGGCGCTCGGCGGCTACGACATCGGCGAGCTCGGCCGGGTAACCTACAACGCCTGAACAGAGATGCCCGAGATATCCTTATGGGCGCGTCACACAGCCCCAGTCTGGTCCTGCCTCGATCACCTAGTCGTGTCATGCAATGTCTGCATACGGAGGCCCGGTGGAGGGGCTGGCGGCTATGCTTGGAGAGCGGTAATCACGCCAACCTCAAATCTCAGGAGGCATGCGATGAAGACGTTTCTACTGACCAGCGCGCTTCTTCTCGGTATGTCCGGTTTCGCCGTCGCCCAGGAGGTGCCGAAATTCTTCAGCGAAACCTATCCCGAGCACGCGCTCCAATCGGCGCTTGAGGCGCGTAGCGCCCTCAGAAGTGAAGAGGCGGCGCTGGATGCCAAGACCCGGGAACTGATCGGTATCGCCGTCGCTGCCCAGATCCCCTGTTCGTATTGCTCCTATTTCCACACCCAGTCGGCGAAGGCTGAAGGGGCGAGCGACGCTGAGATTCGTGAAGCGGTAGCAGTGGCCGCGCAGACGCGGCACTGGAGCACGGTCTTGAACGGCATGCAGTACGACCTTGAAGCGTTCAAGCGCGAATACGACGAGGCGATGGACGCAAGCAACTGATCTCATCCCACAGGCGCTGGTGCATTCCGCCAGCGCCTGTCTTGGACGGCCCCGCTACTTCGAACCGCTGCTCCTGTGTCGTCGCCCCAGTTCCGAGGGCAAGCGTGGGGGCTCCGCTTCTGGTTCGCATACCTCCGTTCGCCGAAGCCCCCGCCAGGTAGGCGGCGAGGTGGGCACTGAGCTCGCGGGCGTCGTCATCGGCGCCGTGGAGGAAGCTGGACTTGCGCCGGCGCAGGAACGGCAGGCCCATGGCGTAGACACCGGGCGCGTCGACCACGCCGCCGTGGTGTCGCAGATGGCCCTTGCGATCGAGCACCGGCAGGTCCTCGGGACGCCGATAGTCGTGCAGGGGCAGGCTGGCGATGCCGGGCGGCGATGCCAGTGCTGGAGACGATGCCACCTGTGGTCGCCAGGCCGAAGGCGGCGGTGGCATGGTTGAAATTGGCCCAGGTGCAGCCGTCTTCGGCGCGCACTCGGCGGTGCTCGGGGTCGACCTGGAGGCGTTCGAGCGGCGGGTGGCCGACGGTACCCCGGAGACCCTGGATCGGGCGCTCGCCCAGTACCGTGGACCCTTCCTGGAGGGCATGGCCGACTGCGGCGAGGCCTACGAGATGTGGCCGGCGCCCCAGGCCTTCTGTAACACGCCGGCCTTCCTCGCCGCGGCCCATGCCCATCTCGGCCAGCTCGAACAGGGCTGATATTACCGCAACACCGTCTATCGCCATGACCGCTACCAGCTGGCCCGCGGCACCTTCCCCGCGCACATCAGCTGCCTGGAGTGGCTGGCCGCGCTCGATCCCTACCGGCACGACGTCGATGCCGAGCACTATCTGGAGGGGCTGCGCCGGGCAGGGTTCGACTAGGGCCGCGGAAAGCGCATCCATCTGCTAGTACTGACCAAAATGCGTGACATGCCCCGTACTTTTAGTGCGGGGAAGGATGGGGCCGCCCAGGTAGCGCGGGCGCCGTAGGCGCCCTATGATGCTGGATATAAATATAGCTTGAGTCACTATGCAACGCCTCCAAGCCTTTAAATACGAGCTGATGCCGAACGGCGAAGAGGTGCGCAAGATGCGCCAGTTCGCCGGCATGGCGCGGTTCGTCTTTAACCGTGGCCTGGCGTTGCAGAAGGCGCGATATGAAGCCGGCGACAAGAAGCTCGGCTATGCCGCCTTGTGCAAGGAACTCACCGGCTGGCGAAACAGCACCGAGACGCCGTGGCTCAAGGACGCACCCATCCATCCTCTCCAGCAGTCACTGAAGGATCTGGAACGTGCCTACGCCAATTTCTTTGCCAAGCGGGCGGACTTCCCGCGCTTCAAGAAGAAGGGGCAGCGCGACAGCTTCCGCTATCCCGATCCGAAGCAGATCCGGCTCGACCAGGGCAACCGCCGGATCTTCCTGCCCAAGCTGGGCTGGTTGCGCTTCCGCAAGAGCCGCGAGTTGCTAGGGACGGTCAAGAACGTCACCGTCAGCCAGTCCGGCGGGCGGTGGTTCGTCTCGATCCAGACCGAGCGCGAGGTCGACGTACCGATGCCCAAAGGCGGGGCCGTCGGCATCGACATGGGGGTAGCGCGGTTCGCCACGCTTTCGGACGGCAGCGACCTCGCCCCGTTCAACAGTTTCAAAAGGCATCAGACGGCGCTGCGCAAGGCGCAGCAGTCGCTGAGCCGCAAGACCAAGTTCTCGCAAAACTGGAAGAAGGCCAAGGCCCGCATCCAGAAAATCCAGGCCCGTATCGCCAATGCCCGCCGCGATTATCTGCACAAGGCTTCCGCCACGATCAGCCAAAACCACGCGCTCGTGGTGCTGGAAGACTTGCAGGTCGGCAATATGTCGCGGTCGGCGAGAGGCAGTGTCGAGCAGCCGGGGCAGAACGTCCGAGCGAAATCAGGGCTCAACCGATCCATTCTGGATCAGGGGTGGTATGGGTTTCGCCGTCAGCTCGACTACAAGCTGGCCTGGAGCGGGGCGCATCTGGTGGTCGTGCCACCGCACAACACCAGCCGCACCTGCCCTGAATGCGGGCACGTGGCCGCCGCGAATCGGCGCAGCCAGGCATGTTTCGCCTGTGTCGAGTGCGGCTTCGAGGCCAACGCCGATCATGTCGGCGCGATCAATGTATTAAGGGCAGGACATGCCCGGCTCGCCTGTGAAGTGAGCGGTGCAGCAAGACCGCCAGCAGCAGGAACCCACCGAAGCGACTCAGCGGCAGCCGATGGCTGTCGCTGAGCGCCGTAGGAATCCTCTTCCTTCCCGCCGCAGGCGGCAACGTCCTGAGACGTTGAGGGAGAGGAGGATGTCAAAGATAGGCGGCAGGACGTGGAATCGAGATGCCTCGTCGCCGTCATGCAGCGCCTTAGTGCCGCAACACTCATGGCCTTCATCCTGGAGGCACGCCATGCAACCGACCACGCAACCCGCCAGCGAATACGTCGAGTTCTGGAACGATACCCTGGCCGAGAAGTTCGATCGCTTCCAGGACATCCTGATGAACGGGCTGAGCTACCACAGCCGGGTGCCGCTCGAGCGACTCGATATCGTCCCGGACAGCCGGATCCTCGATGTCGGCTGCGGCTGGGGCGACACCGCCATCGCGCTGGCACGCCGCACCGGTTCTCGGGGCGAGGTGCTGGGCCTGGACTGCGTCGAGCGGTTCCTGGAGGACGCCCGGCGCCGCGCCGCCGAGGCCGGCATCGACAACGTGTGCTTCATCACCGCCGATGTCGAGCGCTATCCCTTCGAGCCGGAATACGACCTATGCTTCTCGCGCTTCGGCATGATGTTCTTCGAGCATCCGGTGGTGGCCATGCGCAACATCCACAAGGCGCTCAAGCCGGGCGGCGAGCTGATGTTCATCGTCTGGCGCGATATCGAGGACAACCCTTGGCTGGGCCTGCCCAAGCAGGTGGTGCTGGACTTCCTGCCGCCCCCTGGCGAGGATGCCCGCACCTGTGGCCCGGGGCCCTTCTCCATGGCCAATCCCGAGGTGGTCACCCAGCAGCTGGAGATCGCCGGCTTCGAGGACATCGCCTTCGAGCGCAACGACGGTCCCGTCGAGGTGGGCGACTCGGTGGAGAACGCCATGCGCTTCCAGCTCGCCCTGGCGCCCTTCGAGCAGGACGGCAGGATCGTCATGGGTTCGAGCTCCTGGACCATCACCGCGCGCAAGCCGGCGGCGTAGACCAGCTACCACCCGCCAGGTGTGGGGTCGTCGACGCGGGTGAGGGCTTGCCGCCGCGCCTGGACGCCGGGCGCGGGCGAGCGCCCTTGGCAACGCAGCCCGGGAGGGTCGGGCCTTACAGCATCTGGGGCAGGAACTGGTGGCGTCGGTCGATCATCTCGCCGGCGACCATGAAGACCCCGTCGCCGGTGTAGTGCAGGGTCGGCGGATGGACCGGCGTCGGCGCCACCTGGGCCGCGACGACTTCCCAGATGAAGAAGTCGTAGCGGTCGACGAGGCTGTCGTCGATGAGGCGACACTCGAAGTGGGCATGACACTCGCGGATTCGCGGCGCGCTCACTTGCTCTGCCGGCTCGGCGGTGAGGCCGAAGTGCTCGAACTTGTCGACACTGGCGCCGCTGGTATTGCCGATGCCGATCACGGTGTCGGTCAGCTGGGTGGTGGGGAGGTTGATGATGCACTCCCCGCTGCGACGGACCAGATCATGGCTGTGGTTGCCGGATGCGATGACACAGCCCAGCAGCGAAGGCGAGAACGCCATGACGGTATGCCATCCCATCGTCATCACATTGCGCTCGTCCTGCCAGGCGGAGGAGACGAGCACGATGGGACCGGGCTCCAGATAGCGACGGACCTTCTCGACGGGAAATGTCTCCTTGTGCGTTGTATTTGCCATTTCTGAGGCCTCCCTCCGGTTACAGCCGCTGCACGTCCTTCTCGGTGAAGCGGGCTACTGTGTCGATGTCGAAGTCGCAGAAGGCAGTCCGGAAATTCTCGCGCTTGTTGAGGATGGTGCGACGGTTGAGCCCGGCCTGAAACCCCTCCAGGCAGAAGCTTCTCGAACAGCCTCCGGTCGTCACTGAACGGAAAGCCCCTATTCGCTGTCGTGGTAATCGGTCAACTCCGGCATGCCACCGCACCAGAGGCAGCGTGGCTGGCCATCGGGGCCCGTGATCGTGGTGGTCATCCTCACAGAACTCCTGGAGGCCATCGTAGTCGATCTGCAGCAGCCCCAGCTGTTCCAGGTTGGGTACCGTGTAGCGCCACCCACGGCGCAGGTCGTGGTAGGCGCGATAGCCCAGCACGTTGCGCATGGCCTCTTCGGCATCGCGCCGGAGACGGGGGACACGCTGGTCGGGATTCTGCAGGTAGTCGGCGCGAATAGCCGGGTTGCTACTGTCCAGCCCGAGGGCCGTAAAGATCTGCTGGGCGAGATCGCGATCGGTCAGGACTTCGCCACCCTTGGCTTCCAGTGCAGCCAAAATGCCAGCCCTTACCAGCAGGATCTGCATGAAGTCGTTGAAGTGGCCAGCCTGCAGCGCAGCGTCCTGGCGGTTGTCGCTGAAACCCAGCAGTTTACGGGCCTCATCGGCCAGCTCGGTCTCGGCTCCGAGTAGGTAGCGCAGCGAGGACAGCGTCAGCGTGGTGGTGGCCGAGCTGCGGCCCTCGGCAGAGAGCGAACCTAGCCGCGTCCAGTCGCGCCCGGAGCTGTGTGACTGACCGCAGGCGAGGCAGAAGCGGAAGTCGCCGGGCAGGAAGAAGCCCCGAGTGCCATCCAGGCTCTGGCTGCCGTCCGGCAGCACATGAACCTCCCGGGGGCGAAAGTCCTTGTAGTAGGGCTTGAGCCGGGGCGGATCTCTCCGGAAGTCAAGCCAGTTCTCCGGGAAGGCGTCCGCGTTCCAGTGGCCACCGAGCATCAGAAAACCGTAGGAGATATCGTCGGTGTCGCTGGTGATGTCCTTGATGTCCGCGGCTGGAAGCCGAGCTGCCCGGTTTCAGGCTCCTGCTCGTGCCAGACGGGGTAGTACTCCTGGCCACAGTTACGGCAGAAGTGCACGGTGTAGAAGCGCTTGCTACGGTCACCGGGTACGAACTGCTGGCCGTGCAGATCGAGCTTCCGCTCCCCCGGGGCCTCGAGGGTGGCGTACAGATTACCGGCACCGGAGATGAACTGGTGGAGCCGGAAGGCGAACAGCGGCTTGTCGTTGATGTCTCGGACACGATAGGCCAGCAGAAGGAAGCGTGCCAGGTAGTGCTGGCAGGTTGTTGGCAGATGGCCGGAGGCGTCAGCCAGGAGCGCTGCGGCGTCCTCCAGGGTCTTCGGCTTGGCGCGAACCCAGACCCCTTCATCCTTGACGATGCCCAGGGTCAGCTCGACCCAGGCGGCGACCGGGTGATGGCGAAGGGTCTCAAAGTCGGCGTGGTCAGGCAGCGGTTTATCCAGGGCTCTGGCCAGGGTTTCGCGACTGGGCATCTCCACGGGGATCTGCCGCTGCAGGGTTTCGCCGATGACGTTGGCCGGGGGGACCGCTTGGCCGAACAGCTTGCTGGCGACCTCGGCGACCTTGGCCTGTCGCGCCTCGCGGGTGCCATCGGTGGCCATGGTGGCGGAGGTGCCGATACAGACCAGGTTCAGGTTCATGCGCTCGCGAACGCGCCGGACCAGCATCGCCACGTCGGCACCCTGGCGACCGCGGTAGGTGTGTAATTCGTCCAGCACCAGGAACTGCAAGCCCTGGGCGTGGCGGATGACCGCCTTGTCGCGCTCGTTCTGCCGGGTCATCAACAGTTCGAACATCATGTAGTTGGTCAGGATGATGTCCGGTGGATCCTGCATGATCCGCTCGCGCTCGTCCTGATCCTCCTGGCCGGTGTAGCGAGCGTAGGTCACCGGGCGGTGGTCGTCGGGATAGTCCGACAGAAACTTTTCCAGCTCCTCACGCTGACTATTGGCCAGGGCATTCATCGGGTAGATGACGATGGCCCGAATACGGGGCGTCGAGTCCTCGGCCTTGGCCTTCAGGATGGCATCTACCATCGGGATGAAGTAGGAGAGCGACTTCCCCGAGCCAGTGCCTGTGGTGAGCACACAAGGCTCGAAGCGCAGGCAGCAGTCGATGGCCTGCCTCTGGTGCTTGTACAAGGACGCGGGGTGGCCAGATGAGGAAGCGTTCTTGCCAAATCGGAAGATGTCCGCCGTAACGGGGGACAGGATGCCCTGGCTGGCCAAGGATTCGACGGTCCCCTCCGTGACGTACGAGGGATTGATCTGGATCAGCGGTGAAGGCCAGTAGCGACCACCGTCGTACTCGCTGTCCAGGAAGTGGTTGATGTCATTCGCCTTTGGCTGGATGAACGAGCGCGTGAAATCCCGATAATCGCCGACCAGCTTGTCCCTGAACTCGAAAACATCCATACCGCACCCCACGTCCTTTATGGCTGGTACTCGGTGAGACCTGCCTCGTTAGGGTGATCGTGCCAACCTGTTTTTAATCACTCTGTGTCTATCAAAGATGGCGAGTATGGCCGATCTCGCCATGAGTAGAAGGAAAAGTGTGACAAGCCGTCGTTCTTCTTCATCCTGGAGGACGGCGCGCCGCTGTTTCTCGCCGCCATCTGGGAGCCGTTCGACGACGATACCGCCTGCTACGCGATCATCACCGAGCCCGCCCGCGGCCTCGCCAAGCCCATCCAAGACCGCATGTTCCTGGTGCTCGCTGACGACAGCCTCGATGCCTGGCTCGACCCCGGCGCTCACCAAGCGTGACGCCATCCGCGCCGCCGTGCGCCATCTCGACGCCGACGTCATCAAGGCCTGGCCGGTGTGGCGGCGGGTCAACCGGGTGGCCAACGAGGGCGCCGAGCTGGTCGAGCTGCTTCCCGTCCGCTGAACCGGGGCGCCGCCAATCTGCAACGGGCAGGGTCCGCTGCAGCTGATTTCCGGTAAACTGCTGCGGGGTATGAGTAGCGGTCGGTGAGGGCGGGCACCCGGCAGCAGGGCCGAATCAACAAGGAGGTAGTTCGATGTCCGATCAAGATCCATTGCCGCCACTGGTATGGGATTCGCGACGTGTCCAGATCCGGGGGTCACCACCGGCCTGCATCGGATTGAGTGGCTGCTGGTCACGCTGATCACCCTGTGCGTGGCGGTCATGGGCATCCCGGACGAAGGGGGTGGAGGTCTGCTGATGGCCACCATGGCCTATTTCGGTTTCAGCCTGACGGCCAGCCGGCTGCGCTTCTTCGACGACCGGCAGCGCTGGCTGCTGGCGATCCATACCTGGGTCATGATCGGCTTCATCACCTGGTTTCTCTACAGCACCGAGGGCGTGACCGGGCCACTGGCGAGCCTGTATCTGCTGTTCCAGCTCGGCGGCGCCACCCTCATGACGCCCGCCAATCTGGCCCTGATCGGCACCAACCTGGTCGTGTTCCTGATCGTCGGCTACCTGACGTCGGAGCTGGTCAACGCCATCCAGGTCTCCAACCGCATGCTGCTGGCGATGGCCAGCCAGGACTCGCTGACCGGCCTTCTCAACCGTCGCGCCTTCGATGATCTGGCCCGGCAGATTCACGCAACGGCCCAGCGCTCGCGTCGAACCTACAGCGTGATTGCCATCGACATGGATGGCCTGAAGACCCTCAACGATACCTGGGGCCATGAGGCGGGCGATCGGGCCATTCTGGACCTGGCCCAGCGGCTGAAGGGCGCTGTGCGCAGCAGTGATCTGGTGGCGCGCTATGGGGGTGACGAGTTCGTGATGCTGCTTCCCGATACCGATGCGGACGGGGCCAGACAGCTGATGCAGCGTCTGCTTGCCTACGTGGCGGGCAGCGAGCTCCAGTTCAGCATCGGGGTGTCCTCCTATCCCGAACATGGCCAGCAGCTGGTGGCCAGCAGCTGGCGTGCCTGCTGGTGCATGCCGATCGGGCCATGTATGAGAGCAAGGCGTCGGGTGGCCATCGCGTCTCCGTCCAGAGTCAGATTCATCTCCAGGGGCAGGCGCAGCGGGAATACGGCTGAGACCGCACCGCCGGGGCGTCATATCTCCAGAGCGGCGCTCTGATTCACCGCCATGCGGTTGCGGCCACGCGCGCTTGGCCGCACGTACAGGGCCTGGTCGGCACGCTGAAGTGGTAGGCCTTGTCGGCCAACAGACAAGGCCTTGCACACTCACCTTAGCCCGGACTGGATGAGGTGGTCGTCAAGGAGCGCTTCGCTTTCCACTCTGGCTTCCACGATGAGCATCCCGCTTACCCCGAAGCGGTCGGTCATCATGCCGAAGCGCGGTGCTGGCGCCACTGCGCAGGGGACATGCCAACCACCCGCTTGAAGGCCCGGCTGAAGGCCGCTTCTGAGTGATACCCGACCTCCTGGGCCACGCCGTAGACCTTGCTGCCGCCGGTCGCCAGGCGATGTGCGGCGATCTGGATCCGCCAGCGGGTGTGGTACTGCATGGGGGGCTCACCCACCAGGCGCGTGAAACGCTCGGCCAGCGTGGAGCGTGATGCGCCGGCCTCCCGGGCCAGCCGAGCCAGCGTCCAGGGAAAGGCCGGCCGCCGGTGCAGCAGGGTGAGGGCGCGACCAACCAAGGGGTCGCGCAACCCGCCGAGCCAGCCACTCCGGAGTTGCGGCGCGGCGGCCAGATAGCGCCGGATGACCTCCACGAACATCAGTTCGCTGAGCCGCAGCAGCACGCAGCGGCTGCCGTCACGCCCCTCTTGCGACTCGACCAAGGCGAAGTCGATCAGGTGCGATAACGGATCCTGGCTGCCGGGCGCCAGGGCCGGCACATGGATCAGGCGCGGCAGGGCGCTCAACAGCGGGTTGCTGGGGCGCACATCACAGCCGAGGAACCCGCAGATGAGGCGGTTGTGTTCCGGGCCAGTGCCACCCTCGATCACCAGTGGCGGCAGTTCACCGGCAGCCATCTGGCGAAAGAACTCGAGGGCCGGTGCCTCGTCCGCCGGGCTGGGTTGGCGCGGCTCGCTGGCGATGACGTAGGCATCGCCGTGGGGCACCAGGAAGATGTCGCCGCTCTCCAGCCGGATGGACGGCTCGCCCATTACGCTACCCCAGCAGGGCCCTTGGGTGACGATATGGTAGGAAAGGATCCGCTCGGCGTCGGGCAGGATCACCTGGCCGAATGCTCTGTCGCGGGGTACGCCGATGGCGAAGGGCCAGAAGGGCTGCCACAGGAAGAACAGCGCGCCGCGCAGCCTCACCTTCTCCAGCACATCGGACAGGAGATCGTCGGCCAGGGCGTAGCGGGGAGTCGTGGCATCGGACGCTGAAGCAAGAGATCCGGATGCTCTGTCATGGTCGCCGTTCATGGCTTCTCCCAGACTGTGATTCAGAGACGCGGGCGGCATCGGTAACGGCATTGGCGTCGCGGGCGCTCCCCTTGAGGATACACCAGGGGCGGTGAGCGCGGTGCTGGCATTCCGAGTGTCGCCGACCTCGTGACAACCAGCGATCCCTTCATTGAGGAGGCAGCGCGATGAACGAGATGGCCATCCAGAGGGTCAGCGACTCCCCCGCCGAGGTCTACGAAGAGCGCTTTGTCCCGGCACTGTTCCAGCAGTGGAGCGGTGTGCTGGCCGACATGAGCGCTATCGGCCCCGGCCAGCGGGTGCTCGATGTGGCCTGTGGCACCGGGGTCGCGGCCCGTGCCGCGGCCGAGCGGGTCGGTCCCCGAGGCTCGGTGGTGGGCCTGGATCCCAACCTGGACATGCTGATGGTTGCCCGACGCAAGGCCCCCGGCATCGACTGGCAGGAGGGGTGGGCCGAAGCCCTGCCGTTTCCGGATGCCGACTTTGATAGCGTAGTCAGTCAGTTCAGCCTGATGTTCTTTGATGACCGTGCCGCCGGCCTGCGCGAGATGTGGCGCGTGCTCCGGCCGGGAGGGCGGCTGGCCGTGGCGGTATGCGATGCCCTGGACCACTCGCCGGGCTATGCCGTGTTCGCCGAGCTGCTTCAGCGTCTCTTCGGTGGGCAGCTGGCGGATGCCTTTCGCGCCCCCTTCGTGCTGGGCGATCGGGAAGCCCTGCTGGCCCTGTGTGCCACGGCGGGAATTGTCGACGCCGAGGTGACGCAGCGGGAGGGGCGGGTCCAGTTCGCCTCCATCGCGGACCTGGTGGCCACCGAGCGCGCCTGTGCCTGGACCCTCGGCGGCCTGCTCGACGAAGCGCAGTTCGCCTGCCTGGACCGGGAAGCCCAGGTCTCGCTGCGGCCTTTCACGACGCCCGAGGGGGCCATCGCCTTCACCATGCCGGCGCTGATCATCACCGCGATGAAAGCGTGACAGGTGTCACTTTGAGATTGGCCGAGTTGGCCCGCTCACGAGAACAGGCCATAGGTGTGAAGGAAGGGGCCCAAGTGGCGGGCGGGAGGCATCAAATGTCGACTTCTACTCAAGCGGTTCTCGAGCATCACCTTCACGCCTTTTATGAAGGCATTGATCTGCTCATGGAGGACTTCACCGACGAATCGGTCGTCATGACCAATGATGCGACCTACCGGGGACATGAAGCGATTCGCGCGTTCTATACGACCCTGATCGAAGGGCTGCCCGATAGATTCGATGACGCGGTCAGGATCATCCGGCAGGACGTCGTGGGGGAGGTCGCCTTTCTGCTCTGGGATGCCAAGCCCTGGTTTCCCTTCTGTACCGATACCCTGGTGATTCGGGATGGCAAGATTCATTATCAGACCTTTGCCTCGTACCCCGCTTCGTAAGAGACTGGGAGTGTGTGGCGAGTAGTGATAGCGCAGGATGGTCCCCCAGGTCACCAGGCCGCCCACCCGACTCCTGCCTGGGGTCGCGCGCCTTCTGGCAGGCCGCCGCCAGTCGCGCCTCGAAGGGCCGCCGCCAGAAGCCGAGGGGGAACGTCAGGCGCCGGAAGTGCTCGGTGAAGGCCATGGCGAAGATCGGGGTGGTCGGATTCGACCGCCGCACATAATCGGTGTCGGCGAACAGCCAGTGGCGTAGGCCGCCCGGTCCTCCGCAAGGCGCCTGGCGCTTCCTCAGCCCCCTGTCGGTGGCAAAGAAGTCGGCAAGAGGCCGGTTGTCCTTGGCCTGGTTGCAGGCGTGACAGGCAACGGTGAGGTTG
>NZ_JACHXP010000030.1 GCF_014192215.1 Halomonas cerina | reverse complement strand
TGGACCCTGCCGATGTTTCACTGCAACGGGTGGTGCTTCCCCTGGACGCTGGCGGCGATCGGCGGGACCAACGTCTGTCTACGCCGGGTCGACCCAGAGGTGATCCTGGGCCTGATCAGGCAGCATCGGGTCAGCCACTACTGCGGTGCGCCCATCGTCCACGCCATGATCGCCGACGCTGCCATTGCCGCGG
Source organism: Halomonas cerina (assembly GCF_014192215.1). Classification (GTDB taxonomy): domain Bacteria; phylum Pseudomonadota; class Gammaproteobacteria; order Pseudomonadales; family Halomonadaceae; genus Halomonas; species Halomonas cerina. The sequence continues at coordinate 24,489 of NZ_JACHXP010000030.1, read as the reverse complement.
GGGAGCCGATCGAGCATAAAGTGTCGGGGCTGATCGCCGGTGCGGCGCCGCCGGCGTCCGTGCTCGAGCGGATGGAGAAGCTCGGTGTCGAGCTCACCCACGTCTACGGCTTGACCGAGACCTACGGCCCCGCCTCGGTGTGCGCCAAACAGGAGGGCTGGGACCAACGCCCCCTGGAGGAGCGGGTCCGGCTCAATGGACGCCAGGGGGTCACCTATCCCCTGCAGGAAAGCATCGCGGTGCTGGATCCGACCACGCTGGCGCCCGTCCCTGCCGACGGCGAGACGGTGGGCGAGATCATGTTTCGGGGCAATATCGTCATGAAGGGGTACCTGCGTAACGAAGCCGCCACCCAGGAAGCCTTTGCCGGCGGCTGGTTTCACTCCGGTGACCTGGCCGTGGTGGAAGCGGACGGCTACATCAAGATTCGCGACCGCCTGAAGGACGTGATCATCTCGGGCGGGGAAAACATCTCCTCACTGGAGGTCGAGGAGATCCTTCAGCGCCATGAAGACGTCGAACTCGCGGCGGTCGTGGCGATGATGGACGCCAAGTGGGGCGAAGTGCCCGCGGCCTTCGTCCAGTTGCGTCCCGGTAGCGAGCTCAGCGAAGACGCCTTGATCCGCTTCTGCAAGGAGAATATCAGCCGCTTCAAGGTGCCCAAGAAGGTGATCTTCGGGCCGTTGCCGACCACCCCGACGGGAAAAATCCAGAAGTTCCTGTTGCGCAAGCAGCTCGAAGCCAGTCTGTCGGCTTGAGTCGATCGAGGATGAGGCGGTGAAGCAGCGGCGCTGGCGGAGTGAGGACAGTGCCCCTCGACGAAAGAAGGAACATATCATGTACAGGGTGCGTCGCTGGGTGGTTCGCCATTCCAGAGTCTTCGAGATGATCTACCGACGCTTCGAGCCGGTGCTGGTCAGGCTCGCTCCAGTGTGGAGGCGACTGGGTCACGAGCGCATCGAGGCGCCGGTGAGGATGGTGGAAAAGGCCGCCAAGGGGGCGCTTTTCGATTGCCGGATGTGCGGTCAGTGCATTCTCTCTGCCACCGGCATGTCCTGTCCCATGAACTGCCCCAAGACACTGCGCAACGGTCCCTGTGGCGGGGTGCGTGCCGATGGGCATTGCGAGGTGAAACCCGACATGGTGTGTGTCTGGGTCGATGCCTGGGAAGGAAGTCGTCGCATGAAGCAGGGCGATCTCATCCACGCTGTCCAGTTGCCGGTCGACCATCGCCTCACGGGAAGCTCGTCCTGGCTTCGCGTGGTTCGCCAGCAGGACACTACCTCCTCTTCAACCGCCAACAGAGAGACAACAAGATGAAGTTCGATGACGAGCCCGTTCCGGGCTACTCCCTGCCGATCCTGCCCGGCCATGTCTCCCCCGGGCGACTGGAGCGAGTGCTGCGGGCGGGCAAGTTCGCAATCACCAGCGAGATCGACCCGCCGGACTCTGCCGACCCGGCAGAGGTGCTCAAGCGGGCGGCAATCTTCGATGGCTACGTCGATGCCATCAACGCGACGGATGGCTCTGGTGCTAACTGCCATATGTCCAGCGCCGGGGTCTGCTCGCTGCTGACCCGGGTCGGCTATGCCACCATCCTGCAGATATCGTGCCGTGATCGTAATCGCATCGCCATGCAAGGCGAGATCCTCGGTGGAGCGGCCATGGGCGCCTGCAACCTGCTGTGTCTGACTGGTGACGGTGTGCAGGCCGGCGACCATCCCCAGGCCAAGCCGGTATTCGATCTCGACTCCATATCGCTGCTGCAGATCGCCCGCAATATGCGCGACGAGCACCGCTTCGAGAGCGGGCGGCGCATCGAGACGCCCCCGCGGATCTTTCTCGGTGCGGCCGAGAATCCCTTCGTTCCGCCGCTGGACTGGCGACCGCATCGCCTGGCCAAGAAGGTGGCGGCCGGTGCCCAGTTTATCCAGACCCAATACTGCTTCGATATCGAGCGATTACGCGACTTCATGCTCAAGGTGAACGACCTCGGTCTGCTGGAAGGCCCCGACCGCGTCTTCATCCTGCCCGGAATCGGGCCGCTGGCCTCGGCACGCAGCGCCCGCTGGATCCGCGAAAATGTCCCCGGGGTGCATATCCCTGACGCGGTGATCACTCGGCTCGAGGGAGCCGAGAACCAGAAGGAGGAAGGCAAGCGGCTGTGCATGGACCTGCTTCACGAAATCCGCGAGATTCCGGGAGTCAGCGGCGCGCACATCATGGCCTACCGCCAGGAGCACAGTGTGGCGGAGATCATCGAGACGACGGGAGTGCTCGAAGGCCGCGTGCCCTGGTACCCGGGGCGCGACGACCCGAAAGCGCTCAACCCCGAATCCCCAGATGCCTTGCAGCTCTAGCTTGATGGACCTTGATACCGGCACCGGGACGGTGCCTGACTACCGTCTCTACTGTTCGCCGGATAGCGCCAACCTGGTCGTGCGCATGGTACTCGAGAGCGAAGGCATCCCCTATCGAGAGGTGCGGATCGACCGGGCCGCTGGTGGACTAGATGACCCGGCCTTCCGTCGGCTCAACCCCCAGGGCCTGTTGCCGGTACTGGTGGATGAGCGCCATGGAACGGCGCTCTTCGAGACCGGTGCCATCCTCTTGCACCTTGCCGAGCGCTGCCACGCCGCACGCTTTGCAGAACCGGCAGGCCGCGGTCGTCTGCTGGCCTGGCTATTCTTTCTCTCCAACACCGTCCACGCCGAGCTTCGGCTCTGCTTCTACACGCCACGCTATGCGCCTCGAGCGGAGGATGCCCAGCGGCTGCGCGATGCACTACGGCCACGTCTTGTGGCTCATCTCATGCAGTTGGAATCGCTCTGCGAACATGGTCGGGAGCCCTGGCTGCTCGAGGAAGGGTCCAGCGTGCTCGATCCTTACCTGGCGTGTCTGGTGCGCTGGATGCAGCTCTACCCCGTCGATGACCCCTATCGTGCGCTTCCCTGGGAGCGCTTGCCGAGCCTGGTCGACTTGCTGGAGGCGCTGGCCGAGCGGCCGGGCATACGTCGTGCGGCCTACGCAGAAGGCATCATGGGGCGGCTGTTCATTGCGCCCGACTACCCTGCCCTAGACCTGCGCGGCGTGACTGGCTAGCCTGGATTAGAGCATATTGGCTCATCCAGCAACCATTCACGAAACTGTCCGGCGATCGGTCGCTCCAGGCCTGCGCCCGCACTAACCACGTAGTAAGTCTGATCACAGTTCAGAGGACAATCGGCCAACACCGACAACTTTCCGGCACACAGCTTCGCCTGGTGTAGATCCCGACTGCCGAGCAGGGCGCCCTGGCCGGCGATGGCCGTCTCCAGCGCCAGCAGCCCGTTGCCAAATCATCGCGGCTCCCGTAGCGTTCCGATTCCTCGTTCTTGACCCGGCTTTACAGGTCCGACAGGCCATATCAGACTGGCAGCGCATCACCTCGCTGTCGGGAGAGCGGAAATGGATGTGGAACTGCTGGAGATTCGCCAGCACATGGGGCGCTTCCCGCCCTTCGATCACCTCTCGGACGAACTGCTCGACGAGGTCGCGGGTAAGGTCGAGGTGGCCTACTTCAAGGCCGGCAGCGACATCCTGGTCCTCGACCAGGAAGTCCATGAGCTCTACTACATCCGCAGCGGGGCGGTCGAGGTCTACCGGCGGGGGGGAGAGCTCTACAACCGGCTGGGTGAGGGCGACATCTTCGGCCACTTCAGCCTGCTGCGGCACCGGCGCACCCGCTTTCCCGCCAAGGCGCTGGAAGACACCCTGCTCTACTTCATTCCCGAGGCGGTCTTCCACCAGCTCTGCGAAGCCGACGAGCACTTTGCCGACTTCGTCGAGGTCGCGCGTCCCCGGCTCGAGACGGCGGTCGAACAGCAGAAGAAGCAGAACGACATGATGATCACCCGGGTGCGCAAGCTGGTCACCCGCTACCCGGTGATGGTGGAGGCCACCACCACGGTCCAGGAGGCGGCTCGCCTGATCACCGACTACCAGGCCTCGGCGGTGCTGGTGCTCGACGCGCCGGGCGACAATCCTCGCTACACCTTCCGGGACAGCGAGGGGCGGGCCTGGCAGGTCCGGGGGATCCTCACCGACAGCGACTTCCGCAACCGGGTGGTGGCCGAGGGGCGCCCGGCCGACACCCCGGTGGGGGAGGTGATCGGCGGCCGATTGGTGGCCATCCAGTCCGACGAGTCGGTCCACGAGGCCATGCTTTGCATGCTGCGCAACAACATCCATCACCTGCCGGTCATGCATCGTCGCTCGCCGGTTGGCATCGTCCACCTTTCCGATATCATCCGCTACGAGACCCATTCGAGCCTTTACCTGGTCAGCAACATCTTCCACCAGTCCAGCAGCGAGGGGCTCGCTCGCCTGACCCCCGACGTGCATGAGGCCTTCGTGCGGATGATCGAGGATGGCGCCGACTCGCAGATGGTCGGCAGCGCGCTTTCCACCATCGGACGCAGCGTCTCGCGCCGACTGCTGGAGCTGGCCGAGCAGGAGCTGGGGCCGCCGCCGGTGCCCTATTGCCTGATGGCCCTGGGTTCCATGGCCCGCAACGAACAGTCCATCGTCACCGACCAGGACAATGCCCTGGTGCTATCTGACGACTTCGACCCGGCCCGCCACGACGACTACTTTCTCACGCTGGCACAGCGGCTCAGCGATGGCCTGGCGGCGTGCGGCTATGCCTACTGCAAGGGCGACATCATGGCCACCAATCCCCAGTGGCGACAACCGCTGGCGGTATGGAAACGCTATTTCCGCGACTGGATCCTCGACCCCACGCCGGAGCGGCTGCTGCACAGCTCGATCTTCTTCGACCTGGACAGCGTCTATGGGGATAACATGCTGGTCGAGCAGCTGCAGGATCTGGTGGCCAGCGAGGCGGCCAGGCATCCGCGCTTCCTGGCCGCCATGGCCCGCAATGCCCTGAACCGGACGCCGCCGCTGGGCTTCTTCCGCACCTTCGTGATGGAAAAGGACGGCAAGCACAACAACATCATCAATCTCAAGCGCCGGGGCACCGCCCCCATGGTCGACCTGATCCGCGTCCATGCCCTGGCCTGCGGCTCTCGGGCCCAGAACAGCTTCGATCGCCTGGATGACATCGACCGCACCCAGTTGCTGGCTCCGGGGGTGGGTGACCGGCTGCGTTATGCCCTGGAGTTCCTCTCGATGGCGCGCATCCGTCATCAGGTGATCGACATCAAGCACGAGCGCCCCCCCGACAACAACATCGAGCCCGAGAACGTCTCCGATACCGAGCGTCACAACCTCAAGGATGCCTTCCAGGTGCTGAGTAACGCCCAGAAGTTCCTCAAGTTTCGCTACCCCATGCCGTCGCGGTCACACTGAGATGCGGCGGATCCGCCCTGGCAAGGCGCCAGCCATCCCCGGCTGGCCCGAGTACCTTTCAGAGCGGGCCGCCGCGGTCCGGGATCCTCGCCTGGCCCGCTTCTTCACCGCCGGCTGCCCGGCCCCGGACACGCCGATCGGCGAGGCGCCGCTGGTGGCGCTGGACATGGAGACCACCGGCCTCGACGAGCGACGCCATGCCATCGTCAGTATCGGCCTGGTGCCCTTTACCCTGGCGCGCATCGCGCTGCACGAGCGGCGCTACTGGGTCGTGCGGCCGCCCAGGCCGTTGAGTGAGGCGTCGGTGGCTTTCCACCACATCACCCACTCGGACATCGCCCAGGCCCCCGACCTGGAGGAGATCCTCGAGGGACTCGTCGCCGGGCTCGCCGGGCGGCTGGCGGTGGTCCACTTCCGGCATATCGAGCGGCCCTTCCTGGATGCCGGGGTGAAGGCGAGGCTGGGCGAGGGGCTGCTGTTTCCGGTGATCGATACCATGTCGCTGGAGGCGCGCCGGCACCGCCAGTCGCTGCTGGCGCGCTTCAGGCGCTGGCTCGGCCGCCCTCCGGCCTCCATTCGCCTCTACGACAGCCGAGCACGCTATGGCCTGCCGGTCTACTCGGGCCACCATGCCCTGATCGATGCCCTGGCGACCGCCGAGCTGCTCCAGGCGCAGATCGCCACCCATTTTGATCCGGCGACCCCGGTGGGCGAGCTCTGGAGCTGAGCCCAGGCATGAGAAGGGCGGCCCGCAGGCCGCCCTCATCGTCGTTGGCAGGTACCGGGTCAGGTCCTGGGCTCGCTCATCAGGCCCTTGACGATAGCGTAGCAGGCCGCCAGCAGCACCAGAGTGAAGGGCAGGCCGGTGGTGATCACCGCGGTCTGCAGCGCGGTCAGGCCGCCGCCCAGCAGCAGCGCGATGGCGACCGCCCCCTCGATGATGGCCCAGAAGATACGCTGCGGCTTGGGGGCATCCACCTTGCCGCCGGCGGTGATGGAGTCGATCACCAGCGAGCCGGAGTCTGAGGAGGTGATGAAGAATACCATCACCAGCACGATGGCCACGAAGGAGGTGATGGCCGTCCACGGCAGCTGACCGAGCATCACGAACAGCTGTAGCTCGAGGGCCGCCTCCCGGACGCCTTCGAAGCCCTGGTTGACGGCCTGGTCGATGGCGGTGCCACCGAAGGAGGTCATCCACAGCACCGAGACGATGGAGGGCACCAGCAATACGGCGACCAGGAACTCGCGGACCGTGCGCCCGCGGCTGACCCGGGCGATGAACATGCCGACGAAGGGCGACCAGGCGATCCACCAGGCCCAGTAGAAGGCTGTCCAGCCCTGGCTGAAGTTGGCGTCCTCACGGCCGAAGGGATTGGACAGCGCCGGCAGGTTCACGGCGTACGAGAGCAGGTTCTCGAAGAAGCCGGTGACGATCATCAGGGTCGGGCCCACGGCGATCACGAAGAACAGCAGCAGGCCGGCCAGCACCATATTGAGCTGCGAGAGGCGCTGCACCCCCTTTTCGACGCCGAGGACCACCGAGCCCAGCGCCACGGCGGTGATGCCCATGATCAGCAGGACCATGGTGACATTGGTGTTGGGGGTGCCGAACAGATAGCTGAGTCCCGCCGTGGCCTGGGTGGCGCCCAGCCCCAGCGAGGTGGCCAGACCGAACAGGGTGGCGAAGACGGCGAGGATGTCGATGACATGCCCCGGCCAGCCCCAGACCCGCTCACCCAGGATCGGGTAGAAGATCGAGCGCATGGTCAGCGGCAGGCCCTTGTTATAGGAGAACAGCGCCAGGGCCAGGGCCACCACGGCATAGATGCCCCAGGGGTGCAGGCCCCAGTGGAAGATGGTGGCGGCCATGCCCAGCGAAATGGCGCCTTCCTGGTCGCCCGCGGCGGCACCCAGCGGCGCCCAGTCGGTGCGGGCACCATTCTCCGAGGCAACGCCGCCAAGGGCGGTGTCGAAATGCGTGATCGGCTCGGAGACCCCGTAGAACATCAGGCCGATGCCCATGCCGGCTGCGAACAGCATGGAGAACCAGCCCAGGTAGCTGAAATCCGGCGTGGCATGCATGCCGCCGATCCTGACCTTTGCCAGGGGAGTGAAGATCAGCACGATGGAGAGGACCACGAAGATATTGGCCGCCAGCAGGAAGAACCAGGCCAGGTTCCCGGTCAGGAAGCTGAACATGGCGTTGAAGATGGGCTCGACCTGGTTTTGCAGGGCCAGGGTGATGATCACGAAGAACAGGATCACCAGCGAGGACACGGTGAACACCTTGCCGTGGAGGTCGAGACTCACCCCTAGCTTGGTGGTGGCAATGTTGTCCTGGCCGATGACGTAGTCGGTGTCGATGAGATTCGCTGGCCCTTCCGGGGCCGGGATGCCCTCGGAGCCGGCAGTCGGCTCCTGGGCCTGCGCGTTTTTGGGGTCGTTAGCCACTAGTCGTCTCCCTTGCGGTCGTGGTGTCGTGGGTTGCGAAGTGGTGTCGGCTCATTTCTTGGTCTCGGCCGCGAGCCGGACCAGGAAGACCGAGGCCGTGGTGTGGGACGCCACCTTGCCGCCATGGGCGGGGACCACGGCGTCCAGGTGCCTGGGCGGGTGGGTCGGCATGACCACCAGGTCGGCTCCCACGTCGTCGATGGCCTCGATCAGCACGTTGTCGAGGTCGGCGATGGGGTCGGGGGTGGTGATGGTCCGGGTGCTGACCGGCTGGCCGTGGACCTTGGCCCGCTTCTGGGCGAAGGCCTCGAGCTTCTGTGCATACTCCTCAGGCGTGCGGGCCACGCTGCCCGGGGTCGTGGCCGTGACGCCGACGTAGCAGACCTCGGCGTCGTAGTGACGCGCCAGGTCGGCCGACGCCTTGAGCGAAGGCTCGATCAGTTCGATGTGGGCCAGGTCGACCGGCACCATGATCTTCTTGAACATGCCTGTGCCTCCTTGGTGGGTGGAATCCATCATAATGCTCTAGTGAAAACAGGTCGCAATGTCCCTCAGTGTGGCCGTTTGGCCTTGTAATGCCAGAGATAATGCCAGGGGTGCGTTCAACGGCATGACAACTTTCTTGGACATGAATTGTACATGGCATGGCGGCCCACTGCCGACCCCGTCCTCGATCCCGCCACCGAGGCCAGGGCCGGCGGGCGCGACTGGGGAGATTCCCATGTCTCAGGGAGCTTGCCGGTCGGCGGGTGACAGGCGAAAGAGCCCACCCGGGGCCTCGTCATTGAGCAGATAGAGCATGCCGTCACGGCCCAGGCGGACGTCGCGGATGCGGCCGATCTCCCCGTCGAGGACAACCTCGTGCTCGACCACGGTGTTGCCGTCGAGGGCCAGGCGCACCAGCTTCTCGCTCGCCAGGCCCCCGGCCAGCAGGTGTCCGCGCCAGGCGGGGAAGGCCTCGCCATTCACCGCGGCCAGCCCCGAGGGGGCGAAGCGCCCCTCGAAGACATACACCGGATCGCGCATGCCCGGGGCGCTGTTGCGTCCGATGGGCAGATTGGTGGCGTAGTCGCGCCCCAGGGTGACCTCCGGCCAGCCGTAGTTGACGCCGGCCTCGAGCCGATTGAGCTCGTCACCGGTGCGCGGGCCATGCTCGGTGGACCAGGCGGTGCCGTCCGCGGCCACGGTGAGCCCTTGGGGGTTGCGGTTGCCCAGGGTGAAGAGCTCGTCGAGCATCGTCGGGTCATCGACGAAGGGGTTGTCGGGGGGCGCCTCGCCCTCGGCGGTAAGACGCAGGAAGCTGCCGGCATGATCGCTGCCGTCCTGGGCTCGCTTGGGATTCATGCCTCGCTCGCCGACGCTCATCAGCAGGGTGCCGTCGGGGAGCCAGGCGATCCGCGAGCCGTAGTGGCGGCCCGGCGTCGAGAAGCGGTTCTGGACGAAGAGCTGCTCCACGTCGACCAAGGCGTTGTCCTCGAGGCGGCCCCGCGAGAGGGTGGTGGCGGTGCCGCCCTCACCGGGCTGGCTCCAGGTGAAGTAGACCCAGTCATGCGCACCGTCACCGCGGCCGTAGTCGGGATGCAGGGCAATATCGAGCAGTCCGCCCTGGCCACGGGCCGAGACCTCGGGAACACCCGCCAGGCGCGTGACGGCCCCGTCGGCGTCGATCCGGGCCACACGCCCCGCCCGCTCGGTCACCAGCCAGCGGCCGTCCGGCAGTTCGGCGGATGCCCAGGGATGAGTGAGGCCCGAGGCGATCCGCTCCAGGCGCAGCGTGTGGTGGTCGGTGTCGATACGCGGCGCGATAAGCTCCCCTGCCCCTGCCGAGGATATCGATAGCACCCCGGCCATCAGGGTCACGGCAAGCAACTGGCGTGTAGTGGTCATCGCGATCTCCCGGATGTCGCCGCTGATGTTCCTCACCCTAGACCTCCCGAGGCGAGGCGGCTACATCAGCAGCGCCAGCAGGATCGGCAGGTAGACCAGCGACAGCAGGGTGGAGCAGAACACCAGGCTCGCCACGTACGCTGGCTCGCGCCGGGCACGCTGGGCGAAGAGGTAGTTGAACACCGCCACCGGCATGCTCATCTGCAGCACCAGGATGGACAGCGCCAGGGGCGGTAGGTCCAGCAGGGTGCCCACTCCCCAGGCGACGGCCGCGGCGACCGGAATGCGCAGCAGGCTGAAGCCGACGCCGGAAGAGAGACTCCTGACCTGGATGCTGGCCAGCGAGACGCCCAGGGTGATCAGCATCAATGGCACCGTGAAACCCGAGATCAGATCGACGCTATTGGCCAGCCAGCGGGGCAGCGCGGTATCGGTGAGTAGCAGCACCAGGGCAATCAGGATGGCGTAAACCACCGGGGTCTTCGCCAGCGATGTCAATGGGTTGCCGCGACTGGCCAGCACGGTGCCCAGGGTGAACTGGAACAGCGAGACGGTGACCATCACCGTGATGCCATAGGCGAAGCCGGCTTGGCCGAAAGCGTAGAGCACCACCGGCAGGCCCATGTTGCCGGTGTTGGGGTACATGGTGGGCGCCAGCATGACCCGCCAGTCGCGACCCAGCAGCCGGGCCAGCAGAAAAGCCACGCCTGCCATGGCACAGAGCACCAGCGCCGTGGCCAGCACGGTGCGCCCGAAGCTGCCGGCATCGATTTCGGCACCGGACAGCGAGGCCAGCACCAAGGCCGGGGTGCCGATGTTGAACACCAGCCGGGTGACGAAGGCGACCGGGTAGTCATGGCCGAGACGCACCCAGCCGAAGCCGAGCCCGGCACCGGCGAGCACGGGGGCCATTACGGCGAAGAGATCGGCGAGCATCGGCGGGCATCCTTGCAGATAGCGGAAACGGAAGGCGCTATTGTCCTGAATGCCGGGCCATCAAGGCAAATGGCCGGCCAGGTGCTCGGAGGTGCTGGTCACAGACGAGAAGGCGGCGAGTGCATCGTGATGGGCATGACGCCAGGACCCGGTCGTCGACCGGGCCCTGCATCTTGCGACAAGAGGTTACTGGTCGGAGGCTTCCTGGACCTGCTTGCCGACCCGCTCCAGGGCCTGGCCGATGCGATCCATGGCCTGCGAGGCGCCTTCCTGAGTGGTCTCCCAGGCGCTGGCGGCGCCCTCACGTGTCTCGGCCCAGGCCTGCTGCAGGCTCTGTGTGGCCGCGTTCCACCAGGTGTCGGTGTACTCGGGCTGACGGGCGAGCTCGTCCTCGGTGAGGTCAAGGGTGATCCGGTACTCGAGGGTGTCGAGGCTGTCGCCTTGGCGGGTCTCGACGGTGAACTTACCGGTCTCGACCACGTACTGCTGCTGGCCCTGCATGTCCAGTAATTGGCCGGTGTCGATGACCAGGGCGCGCACCCGCATATCGTTGTCGAGCAGCACGTCCTCCACCTCGCCGATCTCGCCATCGGACGATTGGCGGGTGTAGACATCGGCGTCGAGCAGCTCGCTGGCGGAGTAGAGGCCCTGGCTCTCGGCCTGGGCCGCCTGGCTGACGGCCAGGCCGCCGGCGCAAAGGGTGGCAGCGAGCAGGGCGGTGACGAGGGGTCTGTCGAGGGTCATCGTGTCTCTCCTTGGTGGGATCATCCTGGGGTCCTCTGTTGCGGGGCTGGCAGAGGGGCCATGCCTTCCAGCCCCGGGGACGTCGTGCCCTTCGTTAGTGTCTGTGCGGCGGGGTCGGTTCGGCCGAAAAGGTAACGGACGGTAACGCCTGGCAGGTCGGAGCGCTTGCATCAGTGTCCCGGCCAGGCATCATGGGAGTTCTTTTACCACCCGCTTACCGCCAGCGAGGCTTGCCGCCTGCCATGACCGCCGCCCCTGACGATGTCGGCTCGACCCTGATCGCCGCGGAGCGCCAGATGCGTGGCTTTCGCAAGGCCCGCCATGCTCGGCGCACCGAGCTGGTCGAGGACTACGTGGAACTGATCTCGGATCTGGTCGCCGATGTGGGCGAGGCGCGCCAGACCGACATCGCCCGACGGCTCGGTGTCGCCCAGCCCACCGTGGCCCGCATGCTGGGCCGCCTGGCCGACGATGGGCTGATCGTCAAGCGCCCCTACCGGGGCGTGCGTCTAACCGGGGCGGGGGAGCGACTGGCCGCGGAGAGCCGGCGCCGACACCGCATCGTCGAGGCCTGCCTGCTCAAGCTTGGGGTGGGCAGCGAGACCGCCCGCCTGGACGCCGAGGGCATCGAACATCATGTCAGTGCCGAGACCCTGGCGGCCTTCGAGCGTTTCCTGGCAGAGACCCCGAACGACTGATCCGCTGACCGATCCTCACCGCGACGGGTCTGCCGCGAGGTGATTTTCCCTGTGCCGGGATGAGCTTCAATGTATAGCAGATGCTATACTTTTGACGTATCGTCGGCTCGACCGTACCGCACAAAGGGAGCACCACGATGAGCATCAGACGTCTGACGGCGGGGTTTGTGGCCTCGCTCTCGATGGCAGCACCCTGGGCCATGGCCCAGTCGTCGCCCGTGACCAGCGTGACCACGATCGGCATGATCGCCGATGTGGCCGGGGAGGTGGGAGGCGAGTGTGCCGAGGTCACGGCGATCATGGGGCCCGGGGTCGACCCCCACCTCTACCAGGCCAGCGCCCGTGATGTGGCCACCCTGCAGCAGGCCGAGCAGATCTTCTACTCGGGCTACTCGCTGGAGGGGCAGCTTGGCGAGGTGCTGGGACGCTTCGCCGAGATTACGCCCACCGTCGCGGTGGCGCCGGCTTCCATCGACACGGCCGACCTAATCACCGTCCAGGATGTCTACGGCATCGACCCCCACCTGTGGATGGACGTGTCGCTGTGGGCGAAGACCATTCCCACCCTCGCCGAAGCGTTCATCGCGCAGCGTCCCGAGTGTGAGGCGACGATCCGCACCAATGCCGAACGCTATGCCGCGAAGCTCGAAGCGTTGCACGCCTGGATCGGCGAGAGCATCGCCACCATTCCCGAGGAGCAGCGCATCCTGGTCACCGCCCACGATGCCTTCAACTACTACGGTCGGGCCTACGGCATCGAGGTGGCCGGCATCCAGGGCATCAGCACCGAGACCGAGACCGGCGTGGCCGACATCCGCGAGATGACCGAAGTGGTGGTCGAGCGCCAGGTGCCGGCGGTGTTCATCGAGAGCACCATCAACCCGCGCACCGTCCAGGCGGTGATCGATGCCGCCCGCCAGCGGGGACACGCGGTCGAGATCGGCGGGGAGCTCTATTCCGACGCCATGGGCGAGGCCGGCACCGCTGATGGCACCTACATCGGCATGCTGTATACCAACACTCGCCACATCGTCGAAGCCCTGGGCGGCACGCCCCCCGCCCTGCCCGCGGCGCTGGCCGACTGGGCCACACAATGGGACATCGCTACCCGCTAGCCGTATCGAGGGCAGCCGGGCGCTGCCCGTCAGAAACAGGAAGGCCTCATGACTCAGTCGCTGCATGAACCGAAGCTTGCCCTGCACGTCGAGGACCTGACCGTCAGCTACCACAGCAAGCCGGTGCTGTGGGACATCGACTTCGACGTGCCCCCCGGGGTAATGGCCGGCATCGTCGGTCCCAACGGCGCCGGCAAGAGCACCCTGATCAAAAGCGTGCTGGGACTGGTGCCCACGGTGGCGGGTCACGTCACCCTGCATGGCCGCCCCTACAAAGCCCAGCGTCGCCGCGTGGGGTATGTGCCGCAGCGCTCCAGCGTCGACTGGGACTTCCCCACCACCGCCCTGGACGTGGTGACCATGGGGCTCTACGGCCGGCTCGGGTGGCTCAGGCGCCCCGGGCGTCGCGAACGCGAGGAGGCCATGGCCGCCCTGGAGTTGGTCGGCATGCAGGACTATGCCGGGCGCCAGATCAGCCAGCTCTCCGGGGGCCAGCAGCAGCGGGTGTTCCTGGCCCGGGCGCTGGTGCAGCAGGCCGATGTCTACTTCCTCGACGAACCCATGGCCGGGGTCGATGCCACCACCGAGCGGGCCATCGTCGATATCCTGCGGCGCCTGCGTGACGAGGGCAAGACGGTGATCGTGGTGCACCATGACCTGCAGACGGTGCGCAGCTATTTCGACTGGCTGTTGATCCTCAACGTGCGGGTCATCGCCCAAGGGCCGGTGCGCGAGGTGTATACCGCCGACAACCTCAAGCGCGCTTACGGCGGGCAGATCGCGTTGCTCGATGAGGCCGCCTTCGTGGAGCGCAACGACGCGGCCAGGGCCGCGGAGGCGCCGCGATGACCCTGGCCGAGATGCTCCAGGACTACACCATCCAGAACGTCGTCGCCGGGGCGGCGCTGCTGGGGTTGGTCAGCGGGGTATTGGGCAGCTTCGCGGTGCTGCGCCGCCAGAGCCTGCTCGGCGACACCATGTCCCATGCAGCCCTGCCGGGGGTCTGTCTGGGCTTCATCATCGCCGGCACCCGGGACATCGGCAGCATCCTGGCCGGGGCGCTGCTGACCGGGGCGCTGGCGGCGCTGGTGATGCTGATGCTCACGCGACTGAGCCGGCTCAAGACCGACGCCGGCCTGGGCATCACCCTGAGCACCTTCTTCGCCATGGGGGTGGTACTGCTGACCCACATCCAGGGCATGAACAACGCCTCCCAGGGCGGGCTGGATGCCTTCCTGTTCGGCCAGGCCGCGGCCACGCTACGCTCCGATCTGTGGATCATGGGGGGCATCACCCTCATCGCCCTGACATTGGTGGCGGCGCTGTGGAAGGAGTTCAAGCTGGTCTCTTTCGACGCCGAGTTCGCCGCCTCCCTGGGGTTGCCGGTGGTGTGGCTCGAGACGCTGCTGACGGTGATGGTGGCGCTGGCGGTGGTGGTCGGCCTGCAGATGGTCGGGGTGGTGCTGATGGCGGCGATGGTGATCGCCCCGGCGGTGGCGGCCCGCCAGTGGAGCCATCGCCTGGAGGGCATGGTGCTGCTGGCGGCGCTGATCGGCGTGGCTGGCGGCATCTTCGGCGCGCTGCTCAGCGCCCTGTCCCGGGGGCTCGCCACCGGCCCGCTGATCATCCTCAGCGTCTCCGCCGTGGTGCTGGTCTCGTTGACCCTGGCCCCCGAGCGTGGCTTCGCCTGGGAGGCGGTACGGCGCTGGCACGCCCGCCGCCGGTTGCGCTACCAGCAGGTGCTGACCACCCTGTATCGCCTGGCCATGCACCATGACGACCCGGGCTTTCCCTCCGAACAGGGGATGCTGGACACCTATCATGGCCTGCGCACGCGCGGCGTGCTGCGCCAGCTGGCGCGCCGCGGCCTCGCCGAATGGCGACCCGGGCCGCCGGACGAACCCGGCCCACCCCGCCGCTGGGTACTGACCTCGGCGGGCATCGCCGAGGCCGAGCGGGTGCTCGACCGCCTGGGGCAGGAGGAGACCTGATGCTTGACGCCCTGCTCGACAATGTGCCGTTGCAGATCATGCTGGTCGGGGCCCTGGTGGGGATCGCCTCCTCGCTGGTGGGGACCTTCCTGGTGCTGCGCGGCACCAGCATGCTCTCCGATGCCATCGGCCACTCCATCGTCTTCGGTATCGTCGTGGTGTGGCTGCTGACCCACCAGCAGAGCGGCCCGCTGCAGATCCTCGGCGCGGCCCTGACCGGCGTGCTCACCGTCTTCCTGACCGAGCTGCTGGTGCGTACCCGGCGGGTCAAGGAGGATGCCGCCATCGGCCTGGTGTTCCCGGTGCTGTTCTCCATCGGCGTGCTGCTGCTCAATCTCTATGCCCGCGACGTGCATATCGATACCCACACCGTGCTGCTCGGCGAGATCGGCTTCGTGTGGCTCGATACCGTGACCCTCGGTGACTATCGCATTCCCCAGTCGCTGCTCTCGATGGGCGCCATGACGCTGCTCAACGGCGCCTTCGTCACCTTGTTCTACAAGGAGCTCAAGCTCGCCACCTTCGACGAGGCACTGGCCAAGGCACTGGGTCTGGCACCGGGCCTGCTGTTCTATGTCTTGCTGCTGCTGACCAGCGGCACCGCGGTGGCGGCCTTCGACGCCGTGGGCGCGGTGCTCTTCGTGGCCTTCGTGATCGTGCCGCCGGCCACCGCCTACCTGCTCACCGACCGCCTGTGGCTGATGTTCCTCTATGGCATGGCGGTGTCGATCGCCTCGAGCGTGTCCGGCTACACCCTGGCGGTGGTGTGGAATGTCTCCATCGGCGGCATGATGGCGGTGATGACCGGCGTCTTTTTGTTGCTGGCCTTCCTGGCGGGCCCACGCTACGGCATCGTCGCCCAGTGGCTGCGCCGGCGTGGCCAGCATCGCCTCAACGAGATCCGTACCCTGGCCGTGCACCTCTACAACCACGAAGCCAGCCCCGAGCAGTCGGAGGAGAACGTTACCCGGGCCCTGCGCGAGCACCTGCACTGGGACGATACCAAGGCGCAGCGAGTGGTCGAACGCAGTTGCGAGCGACACCTGATCGTGCGCGCCGGAGAGTCGCTGCGCCTGCTGCCGGCGGGGCGTGAGCTGGCCCGCGAGATCCTCGAGCCGGGGGGAAGGGGAGAACCGCGGTCCGTCAGCGAGACCCTGGGCTGAGGGCACGCTGGTTCGGGCGTGCCCTCGCGGGGGAGGGCGTAGTAGGGTGGAAGACAGGAAGACATCCTGTCCGGGAGATCGCGATCATGCTGCATGCCCGAATCCTCCAGCAAGGCACCGTCCACTGTTTCCCCGCCGGCCTGCGTGACGACCGGGGCAGGCTCGTCAACGCCGAGGTCTCCGCCGTGGCCTTCGACGGCCAGCGGCTGCTGATGGCCAGCGATAAGCCGATACCCGGCGAGGAGCGTTCCGCCGTCTTCGCGCTGCCCCTGACACCCGAAGGGCCCGATGATACCCGCCTGCGCTACTTCACCGAGCCGCTGATCAAGCAGGCCGTGAAGTACGAGGATTTCGCGCTCACCGCCGACGGCCGCCACGTACTAGCCACCACCGGCTTCGATCGCATCGACGACGCAAGTCATGCCCTGAATGACTACAACCACCTGCTGATCTGGCCGCTGGGCGAGCCGCAGAAGGTGCAGGTGGTCGACCCCGATCCCCGCGACGGGGTAGAGGGCTCGCTGGAGCTGCGCGACAAGCTCAACGCCGCCATCGGCTTTCCCTACTACAAGATCGAGGGACTCGCCGCGATCCCCGGGAAGCACGGCGACGGCCTGCTGCTGTTCGGCATCCGCGAGCAGGGCCAGGCCCACGACGACTTCACCTATGTCAGCCGCCTGGTGGGAGCCCACTACCAGATCAGCGACAGCGGCAATCTGGTACTTATCGACGCGATGCGCGAGTGCTACGCCTTCGACCCCGGCCATCACCCGGGTGTGCGTTTCGCGTGCGGCCTCTCCAGTCTGGAGTACGACCCCTACCATGCGCGGCTCTACCTGCTCACCAGCTTCGAGGTCGAGCAGGGCGGCGAGGTGCATATCGGCGGCTACCTGTGGGAGATGAGCCTCGATGACTTCCACGCCGGAGCCCGGCCGACCCTGGTCACCACGCCCGAGGGCCTACCGCTGGAGTTCGAGCATAAGGCGGAGGGACTGGCCGTACTGGATCACGACCGGCTGTTCGTGGCCTACGACAACGACCGCCACCTGGGGCTCGGCACGGTGGACGAGCGTGACGAGCGCCACGCCTGCGAGGCGCCCTACACCATCCTGGAGATGACCAGCGGCTGAGGCCCGCGGGCGTGGCCGGCATTGCCCAGGGTGCTGGCCTCGCTCATCGGCATTCGCTATCATAGGCGCGCGCCATTCGGCGCCACCTCCCGGGAAGGGCCTATAGCTCAGTTGGTTAGAGCAGGGGACTCATAATCCCTTGGTCGCTGGTTCGAGTCCAGCTGGGCCCACCATTGCCTGTCGCCTCACCTCCACGCTTATGACCCAGCTCTCCCCCGATACCCAGGAAATGCTGGATAGCCTGCGTGCCGCCGTGGCCGAGACCCTCGAATACAAGCATCGTTGGCGGACCACCGAAGGAGAGCCCGTACATGAAAAGCCACGACACCGCTGTTATCGAGATGCTGCGCGATGACCAAAATGCGCGACATGCCCCGTACTTTTAGTGCGGGGAAGGAAAGCGCGGGCGCCGAAGGTGGCCTACAATACTGGACGTAACGACAGTTATAGGATCGGTATGCAACGCCTCCAAGCCTTCAAATATGAGTTGATGCCGAACGGCGAACAGGTGCGCAAGATGCGCCAGTTCGCCGGCATGGCGCGCTTCGTCTTCAACCGAGGATTAGCGTTGCAGAATGCACGGTTTGAGGCAGGCGAAAAGAAACTGGGCTATGCGGCGTTGTGCAAGGAGCTTACCGGCTGGCGCAACAGCACCGAAACACTGTGGCTCAAGGGCGCGCCCATCCACCCGCTCCAGCAATCGCTGAAAGACCTGGAACGCGCCTACGCCAACTTCTTTGCCAAGCGAGCGGACTTGCCGCGATTCAAGAAGAAGGGCCGTCGCGACAGCTTTCGCTATCCCGATCCGAAACAGATCAAGCTCGACCAGGGCAACCGCCGCCTCTACCTGCCCAAGCTCGGCTGGCTGCGCTTCCGCAAGAGCCGTGAGGTGCTGGGCACGGTGAAAAACGTCACCGTCAGCCAGTCCGGCGGGCGGTGGTTCGTCTCGATCCAGACCGAGCGCGAGGTCGACGTGCCGTCGCCTAAGGGCGGAGCGGTCGGTATCGACATGGGCGTTACGCGGTTTGCCACACTCTCGGATGGTGCCCACCTCGCACCGCTCAACAGTTTCAAGACGCATCAGGCAGCGCTGCGCAAGGCGCAGCGGTCCCTGAGTCGCAAGACCAGGTTCAGCAACAACTGGAAGAAGGCCAAGGCCCGCGTCCAGAAGCTCCAGGCGCGAATCGCCAATGCCCGGCGCGACACCCTGCACAAGGCTTCCGCCACGATCAGCCAAAGTCACGCGCTCGTGGTGCTGGAAGACCTGCAGGTGGGCAACATGTCGCGCTCGGCCAGCGGCAGCGTCGAGCAGCCGGGTCGCAACGTGCGAGCCAAGTCAGGGCTCAATCGCTCGATTCTCGACCAGGGCTGGTTCGAGTTCCGGCGCCAGCTCGACTACAAGCTGGCCTGGCGCGGGGCGCATCTGGTGGTGGTGCCGGCACAGAACACCAGTCGCACCTGCCCTGAATGCGGGCACGTGGCTGCGGAGAATCGACGCAGCCAGGCACGCTTCGCCTGTGTCGAATGCGGCTTCGAGGCTAATGCCGATCATGTCGGCGCAATCAATGTGTTAAGGGCGGGGCACGCCCGGTTAGCCTGTGAAGTGAGCGGTGCAGCAAGGCCGCCAGCAGCAGGAACCCACCGAAGCGACTCAGGGGCAGCCGTAGGCTGCGCCTGAGCGCCGTAGGAATCCTCTTCCTTTCCACCGCAGGCGGCAACGTCCCAAGACGTTGAGGGAGAGGAGGATGTCAACCTGACATGGTGCTCGATTACCTGCGCACCGCCTCTGATGAGCTGGACGAGGAGGGTGGAGAGTCTGCCTTTCTGTTGGCCCTGCGTCATGTGGTGGAAGCCCAGGGTGGCATGGCTGCCGTGGCCGAACGTGCCAAGGTCTCACGCGAGAGCTTGTACCGGGCACTATCACCCAAGGGCAACCCTACCCTGCGCACCATGACCGCCGTGATCAAGGCGACCGGCATACACTTTCACGACCTGACGCATCGCGCTTCGTGACGTGGCTGGCAGTACGGCAAGCCGGCCCTGATTAGCGAAAATGCCCCTGACCAGTCTCGTCACCAGTCTCCGAAGGACCAGCAACCGAACTGACGCTGTGCCGCGTCGAGTGACATTTCCCGTGTCCGTGCCGACTTCGTGGCTTCCCGCTCGCTGTGTATGATGGGTCGCATTTCTACCCTCAGTACCAAGAACGCGGGGAAGCATCGTGAACACGGAGAGTCACTCTCAGCTGGCGGCCTTCATCTGGTCCGTGGCGGACCTGCTGCGCGGCGATTTCAAGCAGTCGCAGTACGGCCGCATCATCCTGCCCTTCACCCTGTTGCGGCGTCTGGAGTGCGTGCTGGAGCCGACCAAGGCCGAGGTGCTGGCTGCGGCCCACGCTCACCAGGCCAAGCCCGAGGCGGTACGCGAGAAGCTGTTGCTGCGCGCGGCGGCGCAACCTTTCTTCAACGCATCAAAGCTGACTCTGGGCACCCTCTCCGACACCCAGACCGCTGACGACCTGATGAGCTACGTGCAGTCGTTCAGCCAGGACGCCCGGGAGATCTTCGAGCACTTCGAGTTCGAGGGCTTCGTCCAGCAGCTCGGGGCCAGCAACCTGCTCTACCAGGTGGTGCAGCGTTTCGCCGCCATCGACATGAGCCCGCAGCGCCTGACCAACTACGGCATGGGCCTGGTGTTCGAGGAGCTGATCCGCAAGTTCGCCGAGAGCTCCAACGAGACGGCAGGGGAGCACTTCACCCCGCGCGACATCGTCCACCTGACCACCTCGCTAGTGCTCACCGGCCAGGAGGAGAAGCTGCGCCCCCACGGCATCGTCACCGTCTACGACCCCACCGCGGGCACCGGCGGCTTCCTCTCCGAGAGTGACGAGTACATCCAGCAGGTCAGCCGCGACGTCACCGTCTCGCTGCACGGACAGGAGCTCAACCCAGAGTCCTACGCCATCTGCAAGGCCGACATGCTGATCAAGGGCCAGGCGGTGAAGCAGATCAAGCTCGGCAATACACTCAATGACGACCAGCTCCCCGCCGAGCAGTTCGACTACATGCTCTCCAACCCGCCGTTCGGTGTGGAGTGGAAGAAGGTACAGAAAGAGGTTGCCACCGAGCACAAGCAGAAGGGCTACGATGGCCGCTTCGGTCCCGGTCTGCCGCGGGTCTCCGACGGCTCGCTGCTGTTCTTGATGCACCTGGTGAGCAAGATGCGCTCCCGCCAGGAGGGCGGCTCGCGCATCGGCATCATCCTCAACGGCTCGCCGCTGTTCACCGGGGGCGCCGGGAGCGGCGAGTCCGAGATCCGCCGCTACCTGCTGCAGCACGACCTGGTGGAGGCCATTATCGGCCTTCCCACTGACCTGTTCTACAATACCGGCATCGCCACCTACGTTTGGATCCTCTCGAATCACAAGCCAGCCGAGCGCCGCGGCCAGGTGCAGCTGATCAACGCTACCGGCCGAGCCAGCAAGATGCGCAAGTCGCTGGGCAGTAAGCGCCAGTTCGTGGCCGATCGCGACATCGAGGAGATCGTCCGCCTCTACGGCGCCTTCCAGGAGAGCGAGGAGAGCAAGCGCTTCCCGATAGAGGCTTTCGGCTACCGTCGCATCACCGTAGAGCGACCGCTGCGCCTCAACTTCCAGGCCTCTCCTGAGCGCCTGGCCCGGCTCGGCGAAGAGAAGTCGATCCAGAAGCTCGAGGAGGGCGAGAGCGAGGCCATCAAGGCCGCCTGCGCCTCCTTGGAGCCGATGCAGCGCTATACCAACCGCGACGCCTTTACCAAGGCGCTGAAGGCCGCGCTGAAGGCAGAAGGACTGAAAATCGGTGCCCCGGTACATAAGGCCATTCTCAACGCCCTCTCCGAGCGCGACCCGGACGCCGATATCTGCCTGGACAAGAAGGGCAACCCCAAGCCCGACAGCGGCCTGCGTGATAACGAGAACGTGCCGCTGGGGGAGTCGGTCTTCGATTATTTCGAGCGTGAGGTGAAACCCCACGTCCCCGACGCCTGGATCGACGAGGAGAAGCGTGACCCGCTGGATGGCCGCATCGGTATCGTTGGCTTCGAGATTCCCTTCAACCGGCACTTCTATAAATTCACCCCGCCGCGCCCGCTGGATGAGATCGACGCCGACCTCAAGGCCTGCACCGACCGGATCAAGCAGATGATCGAGGAGCTGTCGGCATGAGCCAACCCAGTGCTCCCCAACCGCCGGAAGATGGCAGCTTCGATGCCGTGGTGGCACTGATCCAGGCGGCTCGCCGCCAGGTGGTCAAGGCGGTCAATACACAGCTGATCGATCTTTACTGGCAAGTGGGTGCCTTTATCAGCCACAAGCTGGAGCGGGCCGAATGGGGTGATGCCGTGGTCACACAACTGGCCGATTACCTGGCGCGCACCCAACCCGGGCTGCGGGGATTTACGCGAAGAAACCTCTTTCGTATGCGCCAGTTTTACGAGACTTACCGCGACAATGAAAGAGTGTCAGCACTGCTGACACAATTACCTTGGACGCATAATCTTATCATTCTCA
The DNA here is from genome assembly GCF_014192215.1 of Halomonas cerina. Taxonomy (GTDB): domain Bacteria; phylum Pseudomonadota; class Gammaproteobacteria; order Pseudomonadales; family Halomonadaceae; genus Halomonas; species Halomonas cerina. Next base: position 2,473 of record NZ_JACHXP010000030.1, on the reverse strand, counting down.
GCCAAGCGAAGCGCTCGGAAGAGCGTGAATTTTATCTGCGTATGGCTATCCAGGAAAAATGGTCGAGCCGCGAGCTGGAGCGCCAATTCAAGTCGGCATTATTCGAGCGTAGCATGTTGAATCCGGCCAAGGCCACCCATGCCGTTACCCATAACCATCCTGAGGCGCTCGGGGTGTTTCGGGATGCCTATATGGTCGAGTTTTTAAACCTGCCGGATAGCCATGCCGAAGCGGATCTACATAAAGGATTGCTGCTCAAGCTCAAAGAATTTCTAATCGAGTTGGGTCGAGATTTCTGCTTCGTCGGTTCCGAGTATCCATTGCAGGTGGGCGGTCGAGACTTTGCGCTGGATCTGCTGTTCTTTCATCGAGGCTTGAACTGTCTGGTGGCCGTTGAGCTCAAGGTGGGGCGCTTCGAACCGGAGTATCTAGGCAAGCTGGGCTTTTATCTGGAAGCGCTGGATCAGGATGAGCGCAAGCCCCACGAGAATCCCGCCATCGGTGTTCTGCTCTGCGCCAGCAAGGATGATGAGGTGGTGGAGTACGCCCTCAACCGCTCATTGTCACCGGCCCTGATCGCCGAATACCAGACTCGGCTACCGGACAAGGCGCTGCTGGAAGCCAAATTGCATGAGTTCTATACGCTGAACCTGGCCCAAGGAGAGGACTGATGAGGCGCTTTTCCCCCTATCCTGAATACAAAGACTCCGGGATCGAATGGCTGGGAGAGGTGCCGGCGCATTGGGAAAAGCTAAAGCTCAGCCGAATATCATATGAGAAATGTGATGGCCCATTCGGATCAGCGATAAAGTCAGAGCATTATCGTGATAGCGGTGTGCGTGTCATTCGGCTGCAAAACATTAAGAAAAATTTCTTCAATGGAGAAGATGCAGCCTATATCGATGCTGACTATTATTATCAGGAAATATCTAAGAGCGATGTAGTTGGTGGCGATCTCCTTGTTGCTGGCCTGGGTGATGATAACAACGTAGTAGGGCGGGCATGTGTTGCTCCATGCAGTATTGCCCCAGCAATGGTTAAAGCCGACTGTTTCAGGTTCAGGCTGGATACTACGCGAGTACTCCCTGGTTTTTTGGCATATCAGTTGTCAGCCGGTGCAGAGGCAGATGCAGGTCTACTGTCAACAGGTTCTACACGCTCTCGAATCCCATTGTCTACGATGGGAACAAGAATGGTTGTTCTACCAACACGTGATGAACAGGTGAAAGTATCTGCTTTTCTGGATCACGAAACCTCTCGCATCGACACCTTAGTGGAGGAGCAGCAGCGCCTGATCGAGCTGCTCAAGGAGAAGCGCCAGACGGTGATCTCCCATGCCGTCACCAAGGGGCTGAACCCTGATGTGACGATGAAGGACTCCGGTGTTGAGTGGTTGGGCGAGGTGCCGGCGCACTGGAATGTTGCATCTCTACGCCGGGCCCTTCAGACGATTGAGCAGGGGTGGAGTCCCGAATGCTTTAATTTTCCAGCAGATGAAGGCATGTGGGGAGTCCTTAAGGCTGGGGCCGTAAATAATGGAGTTTACCGAGATGCTGAGAATAAAACCTTACCAGATGGGGTCGAGCCAAAAAGTAATATAGAGGTCGTGGCCGGTGATCTACTTATGTGCCGGGCCAGCGGCTCGCCAGAATTGATCGGATCAGCGGCATATGTGAAATTAACAAGGCCAAAGCTAATGCTGTCTGACAAGCTTTTTAGGCTCGTGGTCAGCCAGGGGGTGTGCCCCGAGTTTATTGCGCTGTCTCTCGGTAGTGTTCCGCTTCGGCGTCAGATCGAGCTGTCAATTAATGGGGCCGAGGGGCTTGCAAATAATCTATCCAAAGCATCAATAAAGAATCTCAAGATTTCTCTCCCGCCGTGGTCGGAACAGCGCCAAATCGTTGCAGAAATAATGGTGATATTGAATGGGATTGAAGAGCAACTGGACTTAGCCAGTGATACTGTCGAATTTCTCCAAGAACGCCGTTCCGCCCTGATCTCCGCTGCCGTCACCGGCAAGATCGACGTGCGGGGCTGGCAGCCGCCGGCGGGCTCACCGGCCCCAACTGAAATCACACAAACGGAGGCGGTATGACGCAAGGACGCAGCATCCGACTCTTCCTGGTGGACGGTACGCCCAACGGCCCCCTCATGCCCCGCAGAGCGAGTGGACTGTGTAAGGAGAAATGAACGAAATTGATATATGAAAAACCTTGTGAAAAGAAAGCGCCTTTTCCTCTACATATGGGTGCTTGTGTAAGGCAGCAGCCTGCTGCTCTGCTCGCGGGAAGCTTGGCCAGTGCCCCAGACAACAAAAGGCTCCGACGCATTCGCCGAGGCCCCTTGCCGATCGGGCATTCCCAATCCATGCTTGTATACTAGGCTTTGTCCGAAAACCCTAATTTGCTAATGTCACCTATGCCGCAGCAGCATAGGTGACCCATGGCAGGACGCTACGAGATCTCCGACCACG
>NZ_JACHXP010000029.1 GCF_014192215.1 Halomonas cerina | reverse complement strand
CAGTCCTCGGCGGCCCCCAGCGCGCCCCAACTGATGCCGTAGCGGGCCGAATTGAGGCAGGTGAAGGGGCCCTTGAGGCCGCGTACCTCGGGGAACAGGTTCTCCTCGGGCACGAAGACGTCGTCCAGGACGATCTCGCCGGTGATCGAGGCGCGCAGCCCGACCTTGCCATGGATGACGGGGGCGGAGAGGCCCTCCCAGCCCTTCTCCAGCACGAAGCCGCGAATATCGCCCTCGTCGTCCTTGGCCCACACCACGAAGACATCGGCGATGGGGCTGTTGGTGATCCAGGTCTTGCTGCCGGTCAACCGATAGCCGCCCTCGACCTGGCGCGCCCGGGTCACCATGGAGCCGGGGTCGGAGCCGTGATTGGGCTCGGTGAGGCCGAAGCAGCCGATCCACTCGCCGCTGGCGAGCTTGGGCAGGTACTTCTGCTTGGTCGCCTCGGTGCCGAACTCGTTGATCGGCACCATCACCAGCGAGGACTGCACGCTCATCATCGAGCGGTAGCCGGAATCGACGCGCTCGACTTCGCGGGCGATCAGGCCGTAGCAGACGTAGTTGAGGCCGCTGCCGCCGTATTCCTCGGGGATGGTGGCACCCAGCAGGCCGGTCTCGCCCATCTCGCGGAAGATGGCCGGGTCGGTCTGCTCATGGCGAAAGGCTTCCAGCACGCGGGGCGCGAGCTTGTCGGCGGCGAACTGGGCGGCGCTCTGCTGCACCATGCGCTCTTCGTCGCTGAGCTGCTGATCGAGGAGCAGCGGGTCCTGCCAATGGAAAGCGGGCATCTGGGACATCGGGTTTTCCTCTACTTGCCGTGATGGCCTGTCCTGTCGTGACCAGCCATGTTGGTTTTGCTATGCAAAATCAGGTTTCATTTATTCCATGATGCTGCACGGCTCTGACACAGTCAAGCGGCAAATGCCATACTTAAAAGCGTGCTACCAGGAACCATGCCGCCAATAACGGCATGGCAAGACAGAGAAACAGGCCGTTCCAGCGATAACCGATCCGCAGCGACGATACGCCAGTGAACCTGGACAGAATGAGCATCGAGACGGTCATGGGTGATGACATGAGCGCCAGCGTCCATCCCACCAGCAGGGAGACCGCAAGAACGGGCGGCGTCAAGCCCTCGATACCCAGGGTAGGCAGAATGCCGACCAGCAGGGTGACGCTGACGATGGGATTGATGCCCACCTGAGCCAGCAGTGCCACCAGCAGCATGGCGACTACTGCCGTACCCGCCCCCAGCGATGACAGGAAGCCGACGCTGTCTGCCAGAGCGGTCCCATCCACCAATCCCACACAGAGATGCCCCAGGTAGCCTGCCGCCCCCAGCACCACAATCTCGTTAGATGCCGGCGACACCAGCCTGGGCAACCCGCGATGCAGGGCAACAGCGGCAGTCGGCATCCCCGCCATACCCTGGCGACGGAACTGCCAGCAGAGCCACAGGAAGGCCCCCAGGGGCGCCCCCAACAGCACGGCCGTAGGCAAATGCAGACCGCCCCCCCAGGCGAGAGAGAAGATCAATGCCACCAGCGAGAGCAGCAGCAGGGAGAAACGCGCCAAGGGCCGCAGCGAGGGAACCTCATGTTGCCTGTTCTGCTGCATCCGCGGGCCGGTCACCCGGTCGACGCCCCAGCCGACCAGGAACAGCACCAGCGCTGCGCCCAGGGCGTAGGGCGCCAGCTCGATCCAGCGCAGTCCCTCCAGGCTGGAGAGCACCACCGCCATGCCGATCCCCATGGGCGACACCAGCGGCGCCAGGGCAAAACCTCGCAGCAGCGCCAGCATCATGCGCCGCTGCCGGGCATGTTGTACCCACAGGCGACCCTGGGCCGCCGCCAGGGTATTGCTCTTCTCTATCATGGCGGCAAAGAGATTGAGCACGCCGATATTGAGGATGATGCCGAACAGCGCCGAGCCCAGTGACAGGATCGGATAACGCCGGCTGGGAGGCTGAAGCAGCATGGCGTGCCCACAGCGCTTCACCAGCTTCGACCGGTAGGCGGGTAGCCGAAGCAGGCCCAGCGCCACCAGGAAGGTCGCGAAGAAGGCGAAGCGTCCCGCCGCCTCGCGCAACAGCTCCAGCGGCGCGGTGTGTTGCCACAGCGCTATCAGGCTCAGCATGACCGCCACCCCCAACAGGGTGCGGGCCATGGTCGACAGCCCACGCAGGGTAAGCAGATAGCCCCCCAGGGCGACCATGGCCAACCACTGCGCCGGGAGGCTGTTGAACACCAGGTCTGCCAGGGTCGCCAGGGTCACGACCAGCAGCAGGGAAGCTCTTAGGCGATCCCGGCTCACTGGCCCTTTCCCTGCTCGGCCTCGCTGCCTCGACGCCGACGGAAGGTCCCTTCCCCCATCGCCACCAGCTTGCCTTCACTGTCGAAGACTTTACCGCTGGCCATGAAGGTACTGCGCCCTCCCCCTTCCAACCGACCGATAGCGCGCAGCGTATCTCCCTTGGCCGACGCCACGAAGGTGGTAGTGAGCGACAGTGTCATCGCCTTGCGCAGCTGATCCGGAGCCTCGCAGTGTAAGCCCGAAAAGCTCATCGCCACATCCAGCAAGGTGCAGAGGACGCCGCCATGCACGATCTCGCTGCGGTTGAGGTGACATGGCTCGACTCCCAGCTCGAGCGTCACCTGATCCGGCTCCCAGGCGACGACGCGAATTCCCAGAAAGTCCTGGAACCCCACCATCCGCCATGACAACGGCAAGGCATCACTCATGCCGGATCCTCCCCTTGCGCCATATCGCGAAGCCGCCCCTTGAGGATTTTGCCGCTGGCCGTCGCGGGTAGGCTGTCCATCAGCACGATCCGGGTGGGCCGCTTGTAGGGGGCCAGGCGTTCGGCAATGAACGCCCTGAGCGCCGCTTCATCCAGGGCCGCCCCCGGCTCACCCTGCACGAAGGCCACCACCTCTTCATTGCCCGCGACCTGGCGCCCCACCACGGCCGACAGCGTCACGTCGGGATGCTCGTTGATCACCGCCTCGACGTCCGGCGGGTAGATGTTGAAACCGGAGCGGATGATCAGCTCCTTGCTGCGCCCCACGATATACAGCTGGCCCTCCTCGTCGAACCTCGCGATGTCACCGGTATTGAGCCAGCCGTCTTCGGTGAGGCAGGCCCGCGTGGCCTCGGGCTGGCGGAAGTAGCCCTTCATCACATTGGGGCCGCGCACCCAGAGCTCGCCCACCTCGTCAGCGTCTCCGCTTGCTTCGCCGCTCGCCCCCAGCGGCTCGAGACGATACTCCAGCAGCGGCAGCACGCGTCCCACGGTATTGCTGGCATGGCGGTCGTCGATGCGGGTCTGACTGATGGTCGGGCTGGCCTCGGTCAGCCCATAGCCGTTGTGCAGGGTCAGGCCGAAGACCGCCTCGACCCGGCGCTTGATGTCGCTGTCCAGTGGCGAGCCCCCCGCGGAAATATAGATCAGCGCCGGCGCCTCTAGCCTCGCGTCCTCCCGCTTGAGGTGCTCGAGCATACGCGCATACATGGCCGGCACCCCCTGCAGCACGGTGATCCGCTCCCGCTTCAGGGCGTCGAGCAGCATCGCCGCATCGAAGCGCGGTACCGTATAGAGGCAGGCACCGTTGTAGAGCGACCCCATGCACACCGAGGAGAGGCCGAAGACATGGGACATAGGCAACACGCCGTAGACGCGCTGGCCTTCGCTTAGGTGACGCATGCCACCGGAGATCGAGGCGATATAGAGGATACCGCGGTGGCTCAGCATGACGCCCTTGGGCGTGCCGGTGGTGCCCGAGGTGTAGATCATCGCCGCCACCTGCTCGGCGCCACTGGCATGGACCGGTTCCGGCTCGCTGTCGGCCAGCGCCCCCAGGCGTAGCGCTCCCAGGGTAGGATGCCTCAGCGACTCGGCGCCGTGACGGTGACCGTGGGCCTCGGCGTCGCGTGACGCCTCGCTGGTATAGAAGATGCGCCGCGGCAGACAATTATCGCGGATCAAGTCGATCTCCCTGGCCGACAGCCGCGAGTTGACGATGGCCACCCAGGCATCGAGCTCACTGGCCGCCAGCAGCAGCACGACCAGGGCACGGCTGTTCTCGCCGACGGTCATCAGGCGATCGCCCGGGCGAATCCCCAGCGACGCCAGCCACTGCCGGGCCTGGTGAATCTCGCGGCCCAGGTCGGCATAGCTCCAGCGGACGTCACCATCAACCAGCGCCGCCTGGTCGGGAATGCGCCGAGCGTTGTCGAGCACCCGGGTACTCAGGCGCTCGGGCAGTTCTGCTACCAGCTCGCTGGCCAGGCGGCCGAAGATGCGTTCATCCGGCGCCTGGTGGGTCACGGACAGTGCCATCAGGACGCCTCCCGCACCATGTTGCGAGCGATCACCAGCTGCTGGATCTGGGTGGTGCCCTCGTAGATACGAAACAGGCGTACATCGCGGTAGAAGCGCTCGACGGCATACTCCGCCATATAGCCCGAGCCCCCATGGATCTGCACCGCCCGGTCGGCCACCCGGCCCACCATCTCGGCGCAGAACAGCTTGGCGCAGGAGGCCAGGGTCGAGACATCCTCACCGGCATCCTTGCGCCGCGCCGCATCCATCACCATGGTGCGGCCGGCATAGGCTTCGGTCTTGCTGTCGGCGAGCATGGCCTGGATCAGCTGATGCTCGGCCAGGGGCACGCCGAACTGCTTGCGCTCCATGGCATAGCTCAGGGACTCCTCTACCAGGCGCTCGGCGACACCGACGCAGACCGCCGAGATATGCAACCGGCCGCGGTCGAGGACCTTCATGGCGGTCTTGAAGCCCTGCCCCTCGCGGCCACCGATGATGTTCTCCGCCGGTACCCGGCAGTTGTCGAAGATGATGTCGCAGGTATGGGCGCCCTTCTGCCCCATCTTCCGGTCGGCCGGCCCACGCGTGAGCCCGGGCGTGTCGCCTTCGACGATGAAGGCCGAAATGCCGCCGGCCCCCTTCTTGTCGGGATCCGTTCGCGCCATCACGGTGAACAGGTCGGCTTCGGGACCATTGGTGATGAAGCGCTTGGTGCCGTTAAGCACATAGTGGTCGCCATCGCGTACCGCCGTGGTGCGCAGGCTGGCCGCATCGGAGCCGGCGTCGGGCTCGGTCAGGCAGAAGGCGCTAAGGAGCTCGCCGGTGGCCAGCTTTGGCACATAGCGCGCCTTCTGCTCGGGGGTGCCGTCGATCAGGATGCCCTGGGCGCCGATGCCGTTGTTGGTACCGAAGATGGAGCGGAAGGCCGGCGAGGTCTTGCCGATCGTCATGGCCACCAGCGCCTCCTCCTCCATGGTCAGGCCCAGGCCACCATACTCTTCCGGTATCGACAGGCCGAACACGCCCATCTCCTTCATCTCGGCCAGGATCTCGGGAGGTACGGCGTCCTCCTCGGCCAGGCGCGCCTCGTTGGGAATCAGGCGTTCACTCACGAAACGTGAAAGGGTATCGAGCAGCTGATCCAGCAGTTCCTGATCGCGAATCATGGGAGGGTCCTCATGGAATGGTGGCAGGGACGAACGCCAGGCCAGGCAGTATCGGGCCGGCAGGTTCCGAATAGCGGAACCATGGTTCGCATCATGTTCTTGCCAAGCAATCTGGCATAGCCTAGGATGGCAGTCAATAAACAAAACCAAGTTTCGCAATACGAAACTAAAGGAGAAAAGCACCGTATGCTCACTACGCCATCCCATCCCTTCCACACCCTAGGCATTGTCGGCACCGGCGCCATGGGCCGCGGCATCGCCCAGTTGGCCGCCCAGGCCGGCCTAGAGGTCAGCCTCCATGATGCCCGCACGGGCGCGGTGGATGAGGCCAGGGACTTCATCGCCGGCGTCTGGTCACGCGGGGTGGCGAAGGGACGCCTGAGCGAGGACGACCTGGCACGCTACCGGGCCCGGCTGCACGAGGCTACCGAACTGGCGGACCTGGCGGGCTGCGACATCGTGGTGGAGGCCATCGTCGAGAAGCTCGAGGCCAAGCAGGAACTCTTCACGCGCCTGGAAGGGATCCTGGATGACCAGGCCGTTCTCGCCACCAACACCTCGTCGCTGTCGGTGACGGCCATCGCCTCCGCCTGCCGGCTGCCGCAACGCGTGATCGGCTTCCATTTCTTCAACCCCGTGCCGCTGATGAAGATCGTCGAGGTCATTCCGGGCCTGCGGACCACATCAGAGGTTGTGGAACGGGTCGAGGCCCTGGGGCAGGCCATGGGCCACTTCACCGCCCGCGCCACCGATACGCCAGGCTTCCTGGTCAATCACGCCGGTCGCGCCTTCGGTACCGAGGCGTTGCGCCTGCTCGGCGAGGGGGTGGCCGACCCTACCACCATCGACCGCCTCCTGGTCGACCAGGGCGGGTTTCGCATGGGCCCTTTCAGCCTGCTCGACTTGACCGGTCTCGATGTCTCCCAAGCGGTGATGGAGTCCATCTATCACCAGTACTATGAAGAGGCGCGTTTCCGGCCGTCGCCCCTGACCCGGTCGCGCCTCGCCGCCGGTCTGCTGGGCCGCAAGAGCGGTGAGGGCTTCTATCGCTATGTCGATGGCCAGGCCCAGGTGCCCGATGAACCGACCGCGCCGAAGGTGGCGCCAACACCGGTCTGGATCAGCGGCGAAGACCCTCATGCCCGCCACGCGCTGGCCGCGGTGATCGAGGCCGCGGGCTGGAGACTCGACACGGGCGACACGCCCAGTGATGACGCGCTATGCCTGCTGACGCCCTATGGGGAAGACACCACCGACAGTGCCCTGCGCCAGCGACTCGACCCGGCGCGCTGCGTCGCCATCGACATGCTGGCAGGCCTCGACACGCGCCGCTGCCTGATGGTCAGCCCGGCAACCGAGGCCGAGAGGCGCGATGCGGCCCATGCGCTGTTCGCCCTGGACGGCACGCCGGTCAGCGTGATCAACGACAGTCACGGTTTCGTGTTGCAGCGCGTGGTGGCCGCCATCGTCAATGTCGGCGCCGATATCGCCCAGCAGGGCGTTGCCGACCCTGCCACCATCGATCGCGCCGTCGAACTGGGACTGGGCTACCCCATGGGACCGCTGAAACTGGGAGAGCACTATGGGGCCCGTCGCATCCTGACCATCTTGGAAAACCTGCAGGCGGCCAGCGGCGACCCACGCTATCGACCCAGCCCCTGGTTGCGTCGCCGCGCTCGCCTCGGCCTGCCCCTGACCCACTCCGGGACTCACTCGCGCCCCCTCTAGCCCGCCGGTCCCGACGCCTAACGAGATTCGATCCCCACTTTGGAGTTGACCATGCAAGACGCCTATCTCTACGACGGAATTCGCACCCCCTTCGGTCGCCACGGTGGCGCCCTGGCAGGGATTCGCCCGGATGACCTGCTGGGCCTGACACTGAAACACCTGGTCGAGCGTTCGTCATTCGACCCCGATAGTTACGAAGAGGTGTTGGCCGGGTGCACCAACCAGGCCGGGGAGGATTCACGCAACATCGCCCGCCACGCCGCGCTGCTGGCTGGGCTGCCACAAGAGGTCGCCGGCCAGACCGTCAACCGGCTATGCGGCAGCGGCCTGGCGGCCATCCTCGATGCCGCACGGGCGACCCGCAATGGTGAAGGTGAGCTGTTCCTGGCGGGCGGGGTGGAAAGCATGAGCCGTGCCCCCTACGTGCTGGGCAAGGCCGAGTCGGCCTATGCCCGCAACCAGCCCCTCTACGATACGGTGATCGGCTCGCGCTTCCCCAACCCCTGGATCGCCAAGGAGTACGGCAGTCACAGCATGCCGGAAACCGCGGATAACGTGGCCCATGACCTGGAGATCGGTCGCGAGGCCGCGGATGACTTTGCGGCTCGCTCCCAGGCACGCTACGCCCAGGCACTGGCGCAGGGCTTCTATCGCGATGAGCTGCTCGCGGTCGAGGTTTCCCAGGGCCGCAAGCAGCCTCCGCTGCGGGTGGACCAGGACGAGCACCCGCGTCCCGGTAGCGATGCGGCCAAGCTCGCTCGCCTGCCGGCGCTGTTCGAGAATGGCGTGGTCTCGGCAGGCAATGCCTCCGGACTCAACGACGGCGCCGCGGCGATGATCATCGGTAGCCTTTCGGTCGGGGAAAAAGCCGGTATGGCCCCGCGCGGCCGGCTCCTGTCCGGCGCCGTGGCCGGTGTGGCGCCCCGGGTGATGGGCCTGGGCCCCGTGCCGGCCAGTCAGAAGGCACTCGCACGGGCGGGACTCGGTCTGGAGCAGATGGACCTGATCGAGATCAACGAGGCCTTCGCGGTGCAGGTCCTGGGATGCGTCCAGCAGTTGGGGCTGTCTGCCGACGACAGTCGCCTGAATCCCAACGGTGGCGCGATTGCCATCGGACATCCCCTCGGTGCCTCCGGCGCCAGGCTCGCCCTGACCGCATTGCGGCAGTTGGAGGCCACCGGAGGACGCTATGCGCTGGTCACCATGTGCATCGGGGTCGGCCAGGGCATCGCCGCGGTCATCGAGCGCTGTGAATAATTAGCATCACCTCCAGCCACCCACCCGTCACGCTTGGGTGGGTGGCTGCCGCCGTCAGTTGACAGCTGCAGGCACGAAATATGCGATACTCTATTTCATTTTTCATTGCTATCATTTTCGGCCTGACTCGACTCACGGAGGGCGCATGAACAAACCGATACACCTAGAAGAAGGTCAGGACGTCACGGTCAAGGACCGTAACTTCGTCACCGCCCTCTCCCGTGGGCTGGAGCTGCTGCGCGCTTTCGGCGCGGGTTCAGAATACCTCGGCAATGCCGAGCTCTCCAGCCGTACCGGCATCCCTCGCCCGACCGTCTCGCGGCTGACCTATACCCTCAAGCAACTGGGCTATCTCGAGCACAACGAGCGCCTCGAGAAGTATCGCCTGGGGGCCGGCGTGCTGGCGCTGGGGTACCGCTACCTGGCCAGCATGGGCATTCGCGACATTGCCAGACCCCACCTGCAACGCCTGGCCGATGCCACCGATTGCGCTGTCGCCCTGGGCACGGCGGATCGTCTCTCGATGACCTATATCGAGGTTTGTCAGGCCCGGGGACCACTGGTGATGCGCCTGGAGACGGGCTCCCGCATCCCCATGGCCACCACCGCCATCGGCCGGGCCTGGCTGTGTGGGATTCCCGAGGAGCGACGCCACCACGTGATGGACGACATGCGCCGGCAAGACCCCGACAACTGGCCGGCGATCGAGCAGGCTATCCAGAAAGCCCTCGATGATTATGCCAACTACGGCTTCTGTCTCTCCGAGGGCGACTGGGAACGTGACATCAGTGCCGTCGCCACTCCGCTCGTCCTGGAGGAAGGCTCCGAAGTGATGGCGATCAACTGTGGAGGGTCGTCACTGAGATTGAGCCATCGCATCCTGGTGGAAAACCTCGGGCCCAGGCTCAAGGATGTCGTGGAACAGATCAAGCGCTCCCTGGAGCCCCCTCGCCTGGGGTAGGTCATTCTTGGCACACATCCACGCGTCTCTCGCCTACTCGAGCGGAGAGGGAGGCGGGGCGCTGACACTGCCAGGGGGACGGCTAGGTGGACGTAGGCTCCCTCTTCCAGGCAGGGGACCGCGCCACTGACCCCATGCCGATGATCCGCGCCACAGCACAGAGTGCCCCAGGACGCTGTGTGCCCGGGCGATCCCGCGCCAAGCCGCACTCAGGGGGCGGCATTATCGTGACGACCCCGCGCGACCGTGTAGGCACGCACCAGCAACACCAGGGCACCAATCAGCAGCAGCCAGTCGAGGGCGACTCCCAAGCGCCCCGTCCCGTAGTGACGCCTCGCGACGGTAGCCGGCCCGCCACCAGGGCGAGCGCCAGGGCGGCGAAATACAGGTGCCAGAGGATGGCCAGCGTACGCCACTGGTTGGCGATCGCATGCAGGCCCTCGAGAATCTGTTCCACCGTCGGCATCGTGTCACCCAGGCCTCAATCGCTGCGTTCTTCTTCCTAACGTAGCAAGCCAAGCACCCACGCAGCCGCGAGACCTCCCTTTGGCAGACATCCCCGGCTCCCAGGCGTCGTCGAGTCTCGACGCCTTCCCTCGTTCGACAGACAATGCACCATCGGCTCATTACTGAAGAGGATTCAAGGAGGCGCACATGCGTTTTGCCATCTACGGCACCGGCGGTGTCGGCGGCTACTTCGGCGGCCGCCTCGCCGAGGCCGGTGAGGACGTGACCTTCATCGCCCGTGACGACCATCTAGCGGCCATCCAGCGTGATGGCCTGCGGATCAACAGCATCTGTGGCGACTTCGCCGTGGTGCCGGCCCAGGCCACCGACGACCCGGCGACGGTCGGCGTGGTGGACTGCGTGATCGTCGCCGTGAAGGCCTGGCAGGTGGCCGAGGCAGCGGCCGCCATGGCCCCGCTGGTCGGCCCCGATACCCTGGTATTGCCATTGGAGAATGGCGTCGAGGCGGCCGACCATCTGGGCGAGGCACTGGGCGATGACCGCGTGCTCGGTGGGCTTTGCGGCATCCTCGCCTACCGCGAGGCCCCCGGGGTAATTCGCCACGCCGGCGTCGACCCCTTCGTGCGCTTCGGCGAACGCGACAACCGCCCAAGCGAGCGCACTCAACGCCTCAAGGCCGTCTTCGACGCGGCCCAGGGCGTGAGCGCCGAGATCCCCGATGATATCCATGTCGCCATCTGGAGCAAGTTCCTGTTCATCTGTGCCATGAGCGGCGTCGGCGCGGTAACACGGGCGCCGATCGGTGTCTCGCGTACCCTTCCCGAGAGTCGCCGCTTACTCGAGCAGGTGATGGAGGAAATCGTGGCGGTGGGTTGGGCTCGCGGTGTGGCCCTCCCCGACACAGCCGTCCGGCGCGCCATGAAATTCGTCGACTCACTGCCCGAGACCAGTACCGCCTCGATGCAACGCGACATCATGGCGGGCCTGCCCTCCGAGCTCGACAGCCAGAACGGCGCGGTGGTGCGCCTCGGCGAGGCCGCCGGGGTGGCGACACCGATCAATGCGGCCCTGCACGCCGCCCTGCTGCCTCAGGAACGGCGCGCACGGGGCGAGCTCGACTTTTGAGATCCCACCGGCCCGGGCAGCGACGTACTGTTGGCCAACTCATTACGAGCGCCCCTTTCCCGCCATGCCAAGCGGTTCATGGTCGGTGCCACCGCTGCCCCTCCTCTCCCGGCATGGCCGGCGGAGTAAATAGCCCACGACAACTGCCTGTCGGATGTCTCACACCGGCGCGACGTTTTCCCTTCTCACCAGTCGCGCCAGCAGTTCGGGAATCACGGTCTCGAGGTCCAGCTCGGGCAGCACCTGCCGCAGGGCGATATGGCTCGTCCCCTGGAAACGCTGGGGATCGTCGATGGCGGCCTGGAAGGCATTGACCACCTTAACCAGCGCCTCGGGGGTGTCGCCGACCTGCATGGCGCCATGCACCAGCAGCGCCATGTCACGACAGCCCCGCACCCGCCGCCAGCGCTGGGCGGTGCCGACCAGCTTGCGCCCCGCGATGCGCACGTTGAAGCGCCCGTCGCAGTAGGCGCCGGGCACCGCCCCCAGGTCGGCGGAATCCACGCCGAGAGCCTCGAGCCAGTCGCACCAGGGATCGCCCAGGCGGTGATAGCCCCACTCGAGATGCGCCGCCGAGCCGCCCACTCGGCAGCGCACCACCAGCGCCAGGTTGACCACCGCCTCGCTCTGGGGCACCGGGGTGCCGCCGGTGGCACGAAACAGGATTGGCCAGCCCGCCTCGATCAGCCGTGTCTTGGCCTCGGGGAAGCCTGCCAGGCGCTCGTGGCGGCGCGGCATCACCAGGGCACGGTCCTGGGGCGACCAGGCCAGCCAGCCGATCGACGCCTCGCCCTGGCAGATGGTGTCGAGCAGGGCCTCCTCGGCGACGAGGCCCTCCTCCACCGAGGGACGTTGCAGGGTCATGCATGAGAAGTCGAGCGGGCCGGCCATGGTCAGCTTCCTCTTCAAGAACGGGGCTCAGCGGGTCAGTTCGTGGTCGAAGGCATCGGACGCGAGGGTCTCGATGCGCTCCCCCAGTCTATCCAGAAATGCCGCCGCATGAAGCGTCTGGGCATCGTCCCGTCCAATCCGCAGTCAGCGCCCTGAGCGCGCCGGAACCTCATCCGAGATCCCCTCGCCCGCTGTTCGGGCGATCGGACGCCCCACGGTCAGCGACGCGACCAGATCGGCGGGCAGCTCGCGATAGGCGGCGTCTGCCTCGGCGCCCACGCCATCCAGGATCCGGGTGAAGAAGGCCCGGGCCGCCACCACGGCGACGAGATCGAAGATTTCGTCGTCAGCCAGTCCCTGGGCGCGGAGGCCATCGATATCCTCGGCGGTCACCGCCTGGGCCCGGCAGGCCACCTTGCCGGCGAAGGCCATCATGGCGCGCTCCGCCTCGCTCAGTGCCTCACCCTCCCCTGTCACCGCCTCGCGCGCGGCGTCCGGGCCCATCAACTCGCCGAGGGCCCGGACGTGGGCCAGGGCGCAGTAGGTATTGCCCAGGGCCCGGGCGGCGGCCAGGGTGACCAGTTCGAAGCGGCGCGGTTCGACGTGCCGACGGATGGTCGCCAGCAGGCTCGCCCAGGCAGTCATCACGTCCGGCCGGTGGCTGAACGCTCGGGCATAGTTGGGTAAATAGCCAAAATGCGCCTGCTGACGCCGATACATCGTCAGCACCTCGCCTTCAGCCCGTTCGGGATCGATCGTCACGATATAGCTCATAGCGCTGCTCCTGAGAGGGAAAGGAAGGACTAAGCCGAGACGCTGCGCGAATGGAGCCAACCGGGCAGCAACGTTTCCGGCTCGATCTCGGCGTTAGCATCACAGGACACGCCATAGGCGGCGAGCCGCTCGATCAGGCTGCCGTCGCCCCAGGCGTCGAACAGGTCGCTGCAGCCGCCCAGAGGCTCCCCGCCGATGAAGATCTGCGGCAGGGTGGGCGCGCCGGTGCGCCGGGCCAGCACCGGGCGCAGTCGCACCCCCAGGTCGTCGGCCTGGCAGGTCTGTCCATCGAGATCGACGCCGCGATAGTCGATGCCCAGGCGGGCGAACAGCTTGCGCGCCGACCAGCAGAACTCGCACCAGGCCAGGCCGAACATCACCACCGGGGCTTCGGCCAGGCAGGCGTCGACGAAGCGCTCGGCCTCGGGATCCGCGGCCGCCTCGACGGGGGCCTTCGCCGCCGGAACGGGCCGGTCGAAGCGATAGCCGGGTGTGGAGCGCGACAGGGTCAGCTCCGCCTCGTTCATCTCATCCTCGATGCCGTCGAACAGCGGCGTGGACTGATAGCGCTCGCCGGTGTCCGGCAGCATGCAGACGATATGGCTGCCGGGGGGCGAACGCCGCGCGACATCCAGGGCGGCGGCCAGGGTCGCGCCCCCGGAGATCCCGGCGAAGATGCCTTCCTGGCGCGCCAGTTCTCTCGCCAGATGCAGAGCCGCCTCGCCGGCTACCGGCACCACCTCGTCCACCAGCCCGGCCGTCACGGCCTGCTGGGTGAGCGGGGAAATGAAGTCCGGGCTCCAGCCCTGCATCAGGTGCGGCCGAAAGCGCGGGTGGCTCGCTCCCGCCGGCTGGTCCTCACCGCTGCCGAGCAACGGGGCGTTGTCCGGCTCGGCGACCACCACCCGGATAGCGGGGTCGGCCGCCTTGAGGGTGCCGGCCACCCCCTTGAGGGTGCCGCCGGTGCCGAAGCCGGTCACCCAGGCGTGCAGCGGCACGTCCTGGAAGTCGTCGAGGATCTCCTGGGCCGTGGTCCGACTGTGCACCTCGGCGTTGGCCTCGTTCTCGAACTGGCGGCACAGGAAGTAGCCGTGGGCCTCGGCCAGCTCGACCGCCTTGGCCAGCATGCCGCTGCCCTTCTCCGCGGCCGGGGTCAGCACCACCCGGGCGCCGAGGAAGCGCAGCAGCCGACGGCGCTCCAGGCTGAAATTCTCGGCCATGGTGACCACCAGCGGATAGCCCTTGCGGGCGCACACCATGGCCAGGCCGATGCCGGTATTGCCGCTGGTGGCCTCGATCACCGTCTGACCGGGGTGCAGCGCCCCACTGCGCTCGGCCTGCTCGATCACCGCCAGGGCCATGCGGTCCTTGACCGAGCCCATGGGATTGAAGGCCTCCAGCTTGACGTGGACGTTCACCCCGGCCGGCGCGAGCCGGGAGAGACGCACCGTGGGGGTATGGCCGATGGTGTCGAGAATGCTGTCGTGGCGTGCCATGGGGGTCACCTCAGAGTCAGGGGTTGATGGGCGAAGCATCGCCTCATGGCGAGGAAGCCAGCGTGGGAACCAGCGTGTTTTTTTGTGCCCCCCTTATTGCGGGTCACACGGGGGGCTTGGGCTTGCCGGGCTATACTGAAGACGTTACGACTGGCACGGGCCAGCCGCCCGAGACATGCCATGAACGCCTTGACCCTCAACCTGCTGGGCGACCTCGAGGTCCTGCAAGACGGCCGCCCCGTCGCGCTGCCGCCCTCGCGGAAGACTCGTGCCCTGCTGGCCTACCTCGCCCTCCATACTCGGCCGATCGGTCGCGACCATCTCTGCGAGCTGCTCTGGGAGTTCCCCGACGACCCGCGCGGCGCCCTGCGCTGGAGCCTCTCCAAACTGCGCCGCCTGGTGGACACGCCAGACCGCCCCCGCCTCAAGGCCGACCGGCTCTCGGTGGGCCTGGATCTGGAGGACCTGGACGTGGATGTGCTGCGGCTGCACCGGCTGGTCGAGCGAGAACTGGCGGATGCCGACCTGGCGACCGTGGAGGCCATCGCCGCCCGCTATCGCGGCCCCTTCCTGGAAGGCCTCGACCTGCCCAACCTGCATGACTTCCATAGCTGGTGCCTGGCCGAGCGGGAAGGTGCCATGCGCGCCCAGTCGCGGCTGCTGACGGCGCTGGTGGATCGACTCGGGGATGCCCCCGAGCACGCCCTGCCCCACGCCCAGGCCCTGGTCCGGCTCACGCCCTTCGACGAGGCGGCGCGGGCCCGTCTGGTGCGCTTGCTCCAGGCCCTGCACCGCCCCCGAGAGGCCGAGCAGCAGTACCGGCTTGGCCTGCGCCTGCTCAAGGAGGCGGGCCTGCCCGTCGCCGGGACGCTGCCGGCCGCCAGGCGACAGCCGGTCACGGTGCCGGTCACGGTGCCGGCCGCGGCGACGACGCTCTCCCCGCCGGCCGGGCCAGCCGAGGCCCTGGCAGAACTCGACCCGGACACCCGCGAGGTGCTGCAGTGGGCGTCGCTGCTCTGCCCGTGCCTGGACACGGGGGCCCTGGCCCGCCACAGCGGCCTGGAGAGCCGGCGCATCGGCCTCGCCCTGGAGACCGCGGAACGCTTGGGGCTGCTGGCGAGCGGCGAACACGGCCTGTGCTTCCCCGACGAGGAGCTGGTCGCCGCCCTCTACGACAGCATCTCTCCGGCGCGCCGCCAGATCATGCATCGCAGCATCGCCCACCAGCTGCTGGAGGCAACCGTCCACGACCTCGACGCCGCCGCCGAACTCACCCATCACGCCCAGCACAGCGGCGACCCGGCCCTGGCCGCCGACGCCCTGGTTACCGCCGGGCGACTCTGCCTGCGCTTTTTCGCCTATGACGAGGCCCTTCGCCTGGCCCGGCGCGGCCTAGCCCTGGCCGAGCAGCTCTCCGGTCTGGACCGCCTGCGACTGCTGCTCGACTTGCGCGCGGTGATGCTGGGCGCGGCCCCGCCGAAGGACTGGGAGGCGGCGGCCGAGGAGCTGGTGACGCTCGCCGAGCAGGCCCTGGAACACGGCGACCTCGCCCATGCCCGGCTCGGCTATCACCTGGCCAGCCACCTGCGCTGGGCACACGGCCAGTGGACCCACGCCCGCGAGGAGGCTCTGCAGTCGGAGCGTGTGACCCGCAGTGCCGACGACCCTGAACAGATCATCGCCATGGCCGAGACGGCCCGCTGCCTGGCCATGCTGGAACGCGACCTGGATCAGGCCCGAACCCTGCTGGCCAAGGCCGAACAGCGGGCCGGCCGACATCACCTGGCGCACCCCGCCTTGGCCCTGGCGCGGGGCCTGCTGGCTTGGCACGACGCGCGGGCGGCGGACGCGGAATCGGCCTTCCAGGAGGCGCGCACCCTGTGCAAGGCCGGAGGCGACCGCCTCGGCGAGTTCCAGGCCAACGAATATCTGATGATGATGGCAATGGAAAGGGGACGGCATGGCACGGCGGCGGAACGCTGCCGGACGCTGGTCGCCCTGGGCGAGCGGCTGCGCGGCGGCAGCGAGGCCCCCTTCGCCCACGCCGCCGAGGCCCTGTGCCGACTGGCCGAGGCGGATGATCCGCGACCACTCGCCGATGCCCTCCCGGCCCTGCGCGATGCCGACGCCAAGCTTCGCCTGGCCTGGGTGCTGAACCGGGCGGCGCTGCTGCACCTGGCCCGCCAGCGCCCCGCCGAGGCGGGCCTCGCCGCCGAGGAGGCGCTGGCCAATGCTCAGGCCCTCGAGCGCGACAGCGAACGGCTGCTGGCCCATGCCATCCTGGCCCGGGCGGGACATGCCCTGGGGGAGACCGCGAGCGCGGCCGAGCATGTCCAGGCCGCCGAGGAGGGGCAGATGGCGGCCGTCGCGGCCTGGGCTCGCCGGCAGGCGGGCGAGCTACTGACCGGGCTCGAGGCCTCGCGCATCGCGGCATCCGCGGCCGGGGACACCGAGCGCCCAGCCGACGGGAGGCAAGCGCCGTGATCGATGTGTTCCTCGAGCGGCGCTTCGCCGCCCCCTTGGTGCCGGAGGTCGTCAGCCGGGTGACCCTGGCCGCCCAGGACTGCCTCGACCTGCACCGCGTCACCTGGCAGGGCAGCCTGCTGGCTCGGGACGGTCGACGCATGGTCTGCCACTTCCAATCGCCTGACGCCGAGGGGGCACGGGTGGGCCTGCGCCAGGCCGGCGCCGACGTCAGCCAGCTATGGGCCGGCACCGTGCATGAGGCCCTCGGCCAGCCGGGGTCGGCGGGCAATGTGCTGGTGGAACGTGCCTTCAGCGACCCCATCGACCTGGCGACGATCCAGGCCATCGAGGACGCCGGCGCGACCTGCCTACAGAATCATCGCGTGCGTTTCCTGCGTACTTTCTTCTCCCTGGACCGGCGACGCATGCTGTGCCTCTACCAGGCGCCGGATGCCGAAGCGGTGCGCATCGCCCAGCGCCAGGCCGGCATGCCGGTGGAGGCGGTCTGGGCCTTCCATTGGGTGACGCCCCCCGCGTGCATATCGGACGCTTCCACGCCGGCCACGTGAAAAACCACGCCCTTTCCCACGCTGGGTCTCACGCCCTCCTCGCAGACTGATCTTCGAGCCGGACGACGCCCCGTCGCCGGCCTTGACCACAAGCGAGGATCACCCCCATGACCACCGCCATCCGTACCATCGATAACGGCGTCAACGTCACCGCCCTGCTGGGCGCCCGCGAGGCCCTGGCCCAGGCGCCCGAGGCCGCGCGCTTCACCTGGCGGGCGAGCTGTGACTGGAACCGGGGCACCCACAGCCACCACACCATCGAGGGCTTCCATGGCCTCGGCGAAGCGCAGTCCCATCGCCAGCGCTTCACCTTCGATACCGACCATCCGGAGGTCTTCGCCTCCGAGGACCATGGCCCCACCCCGGTGGAGTACGTGCTGGTCGGACTGGCGGGGTGCCTCACCGCGGGCATCGCCGCCGTGGCCCAGCACCGCGGCATCCAGCTGCATTCGGTGAAGGCCAGCGTCGAGGGCAGCATGGACATCCAGGGCATCCTGGGCATGGACAGCGAGGTGCGCAACGGCTTCGACGATGTGCGCGTGACCTTCGACATCGACGCCGACGCGAGCCGCGAGGAGATCGCCGCCCTGGTGGCCCAGTCCCAGAAGCGCTCCGCGGTGTTCGACCTGCTCACCAACCCCACCCAGGTCTCGGTGAGGCTGGCATGAGCCGGACGCCGAGCCGCCGCGCCCGCGCCGTGACCGCCGTGGTCATCGGCGCGGGCCACGCCGGGTTGGCCATGTCCCACCACCTGGCGGCCCGCGGCATCGACCATGTGATCCTGGAGCGCGGCGAGGTGGCCAACTCCTGGCGGCACGAACGGTGGGACTCGCTGCGCCTGCTCACCCCCAACTGGCAATGCCGTCTCCCCGGGCTTGGCTATGCGGGGCCCGACCCGAACGGCTTCATGACCATGCCCGAGCTGATCGCCTTCCTCGACGGCTACGCCCGAAGGACCACGGCGCCGATCCACACCCACACCCGCGTGCACTCGGTATACCCCGGGGACACCGGCTACCGGGTGATCACCGACCGGGACGAGTGGCATTGCCGCGCGGTGGTCCTGGCCAGCGGGGCCTGCAACCTGCCGCGGGTGCCGGCCCTGGCCACGGCGCTGCCGCCCGGCATCGCCAGCCTGACCCTGCACGACTATCGGCATCCCGATGCCCTGCCGGCGGGCGGCGTGCTAGTGGTGGGCGCCTCGGCGAGCGGCGTCCAGCTGGCCGACGAAATCCAGCGCAGCGGACGGCTCGTGACCCTGGCCGTGGGCGACCATGTCCGGATGCCGCGTCGCTATCGCGGGCGCGACATCCAGTGGTGGATGGAAGTGGCCGGCCTGCTCGACCAGCGGCTCGACGAGGTAGAGGACCTCGAGCGCGCCCGGCGCCTGCCCTCGCCCCAGCTGGTGGGCAGCCCCGAGCCGCGCACCCTGTCCCTGGGGACGCTGGCCGAGCAGGGCGTGCGCCTGGTCGGCCGCCTGGCCGGCCTGCGCGACGGCCACTTGCAGTTCTCGGGGTCACTGCACACTCACTGCGCCGCCGCCGACCTCAAGCTTGGCCGCCTGCTGGACACCTTCGACGACTGGGCGCGGACTCATGACCGGGATGCCACCCTCCCGCCGCCCGAGCGCTTCGCCCCCACGCCGGTGCCTGAGAAGCCCTGCCTGGGCCTCGACCTGGCCCGCGGCGAGATCAAGAGTGTCGTCTGGGCCACCGGCAACCGGCCCGACTACCGCTGGCTGCACCTGCCGGTGTTTGATCGCAAGGGACGGCTGCGACACCATGGGGGCGTGGTGGACGCCCCGGGGGTGTATGTCATGGGGCTGCCCTTCCTGCGGCGGCGCAAGTCGAGCTTCCTGCACGGCGCCGATGACGATGCCCGCGAACTCAGTGCCCACCTCGCTGCCTACTTGGTGGGGCCGTCGTCGGGCGAGACGAACCGCCTGGACGCGAGGACGTCCTTCGCCAGCGCCCTCGACTAAAGCGTTGTCCAAAATGTCGATCACACAAAGACTCGCCAGGACAACGAGGGTGGCAAGCTGCTCGCGCTGGACGTGGGCCTCCGCGCCCTCTGGCGTCAGATAACCCAGCCAGGCGAAGGAGCGATGGTCTCCGGCGCTCGAGCCAGGCGAATCCTGTCAGCGTGCGAGGTATCCACGAATCAACCGTACCCGACTCGTCTCGCCTGGCTGAAAGGTGCTGTTGACCACGGCAATGTCTCCAGCATCGTTCACGGCAAGCTTGCGCATCAACATCCCCTGCAGGCTGCCATTGAATCCCGGATCCGACACCCCGCTGTGTGGCACGATCTCCGGCGCTGCGAAGTGCTCGCCACTATCCGTGGAATGCGTCATGCCGAGCCCTTGGGACCGGCGGCCCAGACGGGGGAACAGCTCCCATAGCACATACAGGTCAGCGCCCGATACCGCCAGCGACGGAAAGCCGACACTGGCGAAACGCTGACCATGCTTGCTGGCAATGTTCTTTGGCGCGCGGAAGCGCTCGCCGGCGCGTGCCTGCGTGTAGCGAATATGCGCCTGTTGCCGGGGGCCCTCCGGACTTTCGGCGTACACCAGGTGCACGATCCCGTCGCCATCCACCGCGAGTTTCGGCGCGTCCGCATGGCCACCGCTCGCGGCCAGGGTACGAGGCGGATCGAACGACTCGCCCCGGCTGTCGGAAATCGTGTAGCGAATATCGGCCGCCGGATCCTCGCCGACGGTCCATGCCAGATGTACCCGTCCGTCGCCGTCCACGGCGATACTCGGCGCGCGAGCGGGGAGCTCGCCACTACCGGCGATGTGCTTTGGCATCGAGAAGGTGTGACCGCTATCGCGGGAACGGCTGATCCGCAGCCTGCCTTCATACTCCGTCCAGGCCGCCCAGAGCTCTCCGTCGGGCCCTTCCGCCAGATCCAGGCTGCCGTTGTCCCAGCGCCGAGTGGTCAGCCGTCCCTTGCCTGCGCCATTCTGCGTGTTGGAGAGATTGATCGGCGTGCTGAACGACTCGCCGCCGTCGTGCGAACGAGCGAATAGGATCTCGCCACCGTGAGTGCCACCAGAGAAGATAATCTCCTGCCACAGCACGTAAATGCTGTCCGGTTCGTCGGCGGCCATGACCAGGCGCGGGAGCCAAGAGAACGTATCGGCGCTGCGCGATATGTTGGTGGGAGCCTTGAGTTGCGGTTCTCCGTCGCGGTCGTAGCGCTGCAAGAACACGTTCTGCTGCGCCTGGTCGACCCAGACGACCGTTGCCATGCCGTCCTCACGCAACGCGACCGAAGCGTCGTCCACATAGCGGAAATCCGACTCGTTCATGCGCCAGGGGCCCATGTGAGCCTCGCCGGTGGCCACTTCCAGGACATCGTGCCAGACGATGTCGGTGCCTTGCCTGGGCTCGGCCACCGGCGACAGGATCACCAGCAGCAGCGCAGTGACAGCGCCGGCGATGGCCGGCGATATTTCCCGGTCACGCGAAGACGAAACCATCGCCCGGCGCGTGTTCTGGTACTCCTGCATCGTTCTTACCCGGCCCGGAGTCAATGACTATGAGGTTCACCCAAGTGTAGCAGTGGCGTGGCCCGGCCGATGAAGGACAGGCTTCCACACTTCGTTCCGGCATGGCTCGCCCCTGAACCGAAACGTGGGACAGCCCGTCGTCGATTTCGAAGCAAAGCGTCGCTTCCACAACATGTTGCCGACACCTTCATTCGCATCATATTGAAAATATTATACTTAATTAGCAAAATTTTTATGGGGTTATGGCCGATATTGTGCGCTCGTTGATTGACTCGAACGCCCAGGCACGATAAGCCAATTAGAGTCCGCGCAGTCCAGTCACTGCTTCAGTGTCACCATGCCGGAGTGGCACGTGCCAATGCAGTACCTCCTGAACATCGTCCTATTCGTCGTTGTGCTCGGCGCGGCCGCCGCGCTGGTACTCTCAGAAGTCCCTGCGTTGCAGGTGGGCGGCGTGATTCTCTTGCCAGCGTTCCTGCTCCTCTGCTACGCGGCGGACTGGTTCGCCGCCTGGAGCAATGAGCGGCATGTGGAACAGCGACCGGACCTGCTCAAGAACGACGCGATCGGAAAGCGAGTCAGAGCTCGGGGCCGCTTCGAGCGTCGGGACGGCATAGCGATGGGATCGGTAACGCTCAACGGCGAGCAATGGAAGGCGTATTGTCCCGATCATGTACCGGAGGATGGCGAGCTTTTGACGGTGCAGCGCCGGGAGGGGCTCACTCTATACGTTCAGTCGCAAGACAGAGATGCCTGACCGCCTCATTGTTCGCCAAGGTTGTGTGAATGAAATCAGGCATTTCGATAATGAAATATTATCTCCAGAGCAATCTGGTAAAAAGCTTCCAACAATCTCCGCTGCGAGCACCGCTCAAGGCTTGGGCACTGGTCCCCTTCCACGCAGTGATCTCGTTGACGGTTGGCTTCAGCACAGGATTACTCCATTTCGAACTCATTTCGGAAGAACTGGTGCTTCTGTTGCCATTCACACTGCTCATCTTTCCGTCGCTGCTAGAAGAGGCAGTCTTTCGAGGGGTTCTCATTCCGAGAGAGACCATGGCGCGTGGTCGAGGGAAAATCATCGTGGCCATCACTTGGAGCACATTGTTATTTGTCCTTTGGCACCCTCTCAATGCCCTCCTGTTCAATCACTCGGCCATACCACTCTTCCTTGATCCAGCCTTTTTATTGATTGTCGCAGTTCTTAGCGTCACCTGCGGTTACGGTTATGTGGTCTCAAAATCCATATGGGTACCCGTATTAATTCATTGGGCCACGGTGGCTGTTTGGGTCCTTTTCCTGGGTGGACGAAACCTGATTTTGGAGCTATAAAAAGCCCGGGAATCGCGGTCTCGAGGTCCAGCTCGGGCAGCACCTGCCGCAGGGCGATATGGCTCGCGCCATGGAAACGCTGGGGGTCGTCGATGGCGGCCTGGAAGGCGTTGACCACTTCGACCAGCGCCTCGGGCGTGTCGCGGACCTGCATCGCCCCGTGGACCAGCAGCGCCATGTCGCGACAGCCCCGCACCCGCCGCCAGCGCTGGATCTGCTCGGGGTAGAGGCCGCGCTGCCGGCAGTACTCGGCACGCTCGGCTTCACTGAGGGCCGCCGTCTCGAGCACGGCATGGAACTTGTCCTGCGAGCTCCAGCCCTCGGGATCATCGCTCTGGTCAGGCAGGAGACGGCCCACTTGTCGAGCCTTCTTGCGCCAGTTGTACAGCGTCGCAGCGGAGATGCCTTCTTCCTGGGCCACCTCCGCCACCGTGCGGTTATGCGGCGGGAGCAGCTTCTTGAGGATGGCTTCTCGGCGCTCGTCGGAGTACTGCATCGGAACCTCGTCATGCGCCACGTGGACAGACCCCACGTAGGGGGATAAGCATCAGCGCCTCCACCAGGATCCAGGCTCGGGGCCTGCCGGAGGCACTCGCAGGCTCGTTTATTCGGCCTGACGGCGCCATCGTGCCACGAGCCGGAACGACACCAGGATCGGGCGGTCTGAAGGGATCGAGGAACCCGATATGACCAACGATCTCGGCAGCAGTGTTCACCCTACCCGCCACTGGCACCGGCTGGACGACGGCCGTGTGCAATGTGACGTCTGCCCGCGTGCCTGCAAACTGCGCGAGGGGCAGCGCGGACTCTGCTTCGTACGCGCCCGCCAGGACGATCGGGTGGTACTCACCAGCTACGGGCGCTCCAGCGGCTTCTGCCTCGACCCCATCGAGAAGAAGCCGCTTAACCACTTCCTGCCCGGCACTTCCGTGCTCTCCTTCGGCACCGCCGGCTGCAACCTGGCATGCAAGTTCTGCCAGAATTGGGACATGAGCAAGTCCCGGGAGATGGACACCCTGGCCGACGCCGCCAGCCCCGGGACCCTGGCCGAGGCAGCCGCCTCGATGGGCGCCCACAGCGTCGCCTACACCTACAACGACCCGGTGATCTTCATGGAGTACGCCATGGACGTGGCGGATGCCTGCCGCGAGCGCGGCGTGCACTCGGTGGCGGTCACCGCGGGCTACATCTGCGACGCCCCGCGCCGCGAGTTCTTTGCCCACATGGACGCCGCCAACGTCGACCTCAAGGCCTTCACCGAGGGCTTCTACCGCAAGATCTGCGGCGGCCAGCTGGGCGCGGTGCTCGACACCCTGCTCTACCTGCATCACGAGACCGACGTCTGGCTGGAGATCACCACCCTGCTGATTCCCGGCGAGAACGACTCGTCACCAGAGATCGAGGCGCTGAGCCGCTGGGTGGTGGAGCACCTCGGCCCCGACGTGCCGCTGCACTTCACCGCCTTCCACCCCGACTGGAAGATGCGCGACACGCCGCCCACCCCGCCCGCGACCCTGAGCCGGGCACGGGAAATCGCCCTGACCAACGGCGTGCGCCACGCCTTCACCGGCAACGTGCACGACCCGGCCGGCAGCAGCACCTACTGCCACGGCTGCGGGGAATTGCTGATCGAGCGCGACTGGTACGTCCTCTCGACCTGGAACCTGACCGACGACGGCCACTGTCGGCACTGTGGCACCGCCTGCGCCGGCGTCTTCGCCGGCCCGCCCGGGCAGTGGGGCCGGCGCCGCCAGCCGGTGCGCCTGGCCGAGGCAGTGCCTGAGGCGGCTCCCGCCACCGCATCGACAAGGATCAGGGACTTGTAGAGGCCTTAATAAATGGGCGTGCCGGTGGACTCGTCAGGCAACACGAGCACGCTGACGCTGCTGACAGGAACGCTTGTCGCCATGTTTTCCGCCTCGCTGACCAAAATGGACCTTTTCTGACCAGTTTGGCCCTGGCAAGAGCGGCATGTCAGGCAGATAGTGGACCTCGACACCACGAGACCGCTGGCTACCCCACCCTACTGGGAGGTCACCATGAAAGCCGTCATCTGCACAACCGCCTGGGCACTGGCCGTCGCCAGCCTGGGATGGATTACCCCCGCCCACAGCGCTGAGATGCCGCTCTTCGACAACCTGGGGGATTATGGCCGCACCATCACCACGGACGCCAAAAAGGCCCAGGCCTACTTCAATCAGGGGCTGCGACTCGCCTATGGTTTCGCTCGGCCGGAAGCGATCCGCTCCTTCCAGGCTGCACAGCAGCACGACCCCGGCTGCGCCCTCTGTGTCTGGGGGGAAGCCTGGGCACTGGGCCCCTATCAGAACAATCCCGGCGGCGTCGGCGATCCGCAAGACGCCTACGCAGCCGCCCAACGAGCCCTGGAACTCGCCGACAATGCCGCGCCTTGGGAACAGGCGCTGATCGAAGCCATGGCCGTGCGCTACCCGCCTCCCGGCAACGACGCCCCGCAGCCGGCGACCCGCCGCTACGCCGAGGCCATGGAAGAGGCTGTGACGGCCCATCCCGACGACCTTGATGTACGCACCCTCTATGCCGAATCGCTGATGCTGTTCCGCCCCTGGAACCTCTACCAGGCAGACGGTGAACCCTACCCGGAGACGCAAACGGTGATCGAGGAGCTGGAGATCGTGCTGGACGCCGATCTGGGCCATGGCGGCGCCTGCCACCTCTATATCCACACCGTGGAAGCCTATGAGCCGATCCGGGCCGAGGCCTGTGCCGACCGACTGGCCGACGCCATTCCAGGGGTCAGCCACGTTCAGCACATGCCCTCGCACATCTACATGAACATCGGCCGCTACGGCGACAGCGTCCGCGCGAACCAGCAGGCACGCATGAGGGACCAGGCGGCCCGCCACGACGCGGCCGTGAGCACCTATGCGCCCCACAATACCCTGATGCTGGTCTATTCAGCCTGGATGGACGGGCAGAGCGGCGTCGCCCTCTCGGCCGCTCGGGATATCGGTCGCGAACGCGCGGAAGATATCTTCCACCACAGCCTGCAGCTCGCCCGCTTCGGCCGCTGGGACGAACTGCTGAACCAGGACGGTGAGCCGGACGCGGCCTTCCAGGCCGCCATGTGGCACTTCGCGAAGGGGCTGGCGCAGTTGCGCACCGGTGATGCCGAAGCGGCCCGGGAGACCCTGGCGCGGATCCGCGCCACTCGAGAGGCGACTCCGGACGATGCCACCTATCACTTCTTCCGGCATGCGCAGCACGACCTGCTGGGGATTGCGGCGGGCATTCTGGCCGGCGAAATCGCCGCCGAGGCGGGGCGCCTCGATGAGGCGCGTGAACAGCTGCAGGCAGCCATCGCCCTGGAGGATGGTCTTGGCTACTCCGAGCCCGAACCCTGGCCCATACCGGCCCGCCACGTGCTGGGCGCGGTGCTGCTGGAAGCCGGGCAGGCCGAGGAAGCAGAAGCGGTCTACCGTGACGCCTTGGCAGTGCATCCCGACAATGGCTGGTCGCTCAAGGGGCTCGAGCAGAGCCTCGCCGCCCAGGGAAGGGATACCGAGGCGGCCGAGGCCGGTGAGGCGTTCGAACGGGCCTGGGCGAGGGCCGATGTCTGGTTGCCAGGCTCCCGCTTCTGAGACTTGCGACAGGCACGACACCGCTCAGCCGCGGGCCCGCCTGACGGGCCCGGGTCCTGAAATCACGCCCAATGCCGGCCTTCGCCGAACCACCTACCCTTCTCCTATCACATCCGTGCTGTCTCCACGTGCGGATGAGTCCTATCCGGAAAGCGGGAGGGGATCGCCATGCCCATGCCGATCGTCTACATCGACACGTCCACGATTCGCGAGGGCAAACACGAGACCCTCAAAGCAGCCGTCAACTACCTCTCCCTGAAGGGAGAGGCTTGTAACGCAAGCCAGGTTGACCAGGGAAAGCAGTAAACAACCCGCTACGTTGGCAATAGGTCGCCAAGACCCACCCCACCGTGCTTCCTCAGCGGTGGGCTCTGGAAGGTCAGAGTCATGCTGGTGA
>NZ_JACHXP010000028.1 GCF_014192215.1 Halomonas cerina | reverse complement strand
AGCCCGCAGCCCGCAGCCCGCAGCCCGCAGCCCGCAGCCCGCAGCCCGCAGCCCGCAGCCCGCAGCCCGCAGCCCGCAGCCCGCAGCCCGCAGCCGACGTTTACTGCCTGTAGGCCGCTTCCTTCAGGGCGCGGATGCGATCGTCCAGTGGCGGGTGACTGGCGAAGAGGCGCTCCATCAGCTTGCGGGTCTGGCCGGTGGTGATGGCGAAGGCCGTCAGGGTATCCGGCATCTCGTCGGGCATCTGGGTCTCGGCCTTGAGCCGGGCCAGGGCGTTGATCATGGCCCCGCTGCCGGCGAGCTTGGCGCCGGCCGAATCGGCGCGGTACTCGCGGAAACGCGAGAACCAGGCGACGATGGCCGAGGCGATCAGACCGAAGACGATCTCGGCGACGATCACTACCGCGAAATAGCCGAAGAAGCCCAGTCCTCCACCCTCGTCACGGCGCAGGAAACTGTCGACCAGTTGGGCCACCACCCGGGCGAAGAACATCACGAAGGTGTTGAGCACCCCCTGGATCAGCGCCAGGGTGACCATGTCGCCGTTGGCCACGTGGCCGATCTCGTGGGCCAGGACGGCGCGGATCTCCTCGGGGCGCATACGGTTGAGCAGGCCGGCAGAGACCGCCACCAGGGCAGCGTCCTTGTTCCAGCCGGTGGCGAAGGCATTGGACTGCTGGGCCGGGAAGATCCCTACCTCGGGCATCTCGATACCGGCCTCGCGGGCGAGCTCGCCCACGGTATCGAGCAGCCATTGCTCGGTACTGTTGGAGGGCTGCTCGATGACCACGGTGCCGGTGGTCTTCTTGGCCATCCACTTGGAGATGAACAGCGAGATCAGCGAGCCGGCCATGCCGAAGACGAAGCAGAAGATCAGCAGGGCATTGAAGTTCATGCCCTGCTCGGTCAGGTAGCCCTCCAACCCGAGCAGGCGAAGGGTGATGCTGGCCACCACGATCACCGCCAGGTTGGTGCCCAGGAACAGCAGGATTCTCATCATTGCCGAAGGTCTCCCGTCAGGGTTGTCGTGTCCGCGCCCGGCAGACGCGGCGAGAAGAAGCAGATGCTTAGATACGGCCTTTTGACACGAGTTTCAAGCGTAATATCACCTATTGGCGATAGCGTGACAGGAAGCGCGCGAAGCGATCCAGGGCATCCTCGAGCTGGTCGGCCCAGGGCAGGGTGACGATGCGCACGTGATCGGGGTCCGGCCAGTTGAAGGCGGTGCCCTGGACCAGCAGGATCTTCTCCTGCAGCAGCAGGTCGAGGACCAGCTGCTGGTCATCGCGGATGTTGAAGACCTTGGGGTCGAGTCTCGGGAAGGCGTAGAGCGCCCCCTTGGCCTTGACGCAGGAGACCCCGGGAATGGCATTGAGTCGCTCGTAGGTGATATCACGCTGGGCCAGCAGCCGCCCCCCAGGCAGGATCAGGTCGTTGATCGACTGGTAGCCGCCGAGCGCGGTCTGGATGGCATGCTGGGCCGGTACGTTGGCGCACAGGCGCATCGAGGCCAGCATGTTGATGCCCTGCAGGAAGTCCTCGGCACGCTGCTTGGCGATATTGCCCGAGAAGGTCATCCAGCCACTGCGGAAACCGGCGCAGCGATAGCTCTTGGAGAGTCCGTTCATGGTCACCACCAGCTGGTCCTCGGCGGCCAGCGCCCCGGTAGCCACATGTTCGGTGCCGTCGTAGAGGATCTTGTCGTAGATCTCGTCGGAGAACACCACCAGGTCGTGCTGGCGGGCGATCTCGAGCAGCTCGCGGACCACCGCGGGCGGATAGACGGCCCCGGTGGGGTTGTTGGGATTGATGATCACGATGGCCCGGGTATGGCCGGTGATCTTCTCGCGGATGTCGGCCAGGTCCGGAGCCCAGTCGGCCTGCTCGTCGCACAGGTAGTGCACCGGTCGGCCGCCGGAAAGGTTGGCGGCGGCGGTCCATAGCGGGTAGTCCGGCGCCGGGATCAGCACCTCGTCACCGTCGTTGAGCAGCGCCTGCATGGCCATCACGATCAGCTCCGAGACCCCGTTGCCGATGTAGATGTCCTCGATGCCGACGCCCGGAATCTCCTTGCGCTGGCACTCCTGCATGATCGCCTTGCGCGCCGAGTAGAGCCCCTTGGAGTCGCAGTAGCCCTGGGCCGTGGGCAGGTTGCGCATCACGTCCTGGAGGATCTCTTCCGGCGCCTCGAAGCCGAAGGGGGCGGGATTGCCGATGTTGAGTTTGAGGATACGCTGGCCTTCCTCTTCCAGCCGCTTGGCGTGGTCGAGCACCGGGCCGCGGATGTCGTAGCAGACGTTATCGAGCTTGTGCGATTTCCTGATCGGGGGAGTATCCATGGGCGCTGAGATCCAGTGATGTCCTTGGGCCTCTTGGGGCAGGGGAGGCAGAAGTTAAGAAGCAGTAGATGTCTAGAGGGAGGCGACTAGGCGCCCGCATCGTGCGGTGTCTCGGCATCGGCCTCCGCCGCGGAGGGGATATCGGCAGGGGTCTCCAGGGTTAGCCGGCCGAGCTTGCCGTCGCGCAACTCGTGAAGCAGTACCTCGGCACCCCGGTGTAGATCGACCTCGCCGCCGGGACGCAGCCCGCCTCGCTTGCCGGCGATCTCGGCGAGGATCGCGTGGCCATCGAAACCGGCCAGCGCCAACAGGTCGATGCGTGCCGGGCCGTCGGCCTCGATGCGGTCGGCATCGGGGTGGGGGACATAGGCCGGTAGCGCCTTTAGTCGGTAGCGTGCCGTGAGGGCCTCGGGGTAGCGACGGGCCAGTTCCGCGGCGGTCACCACGGCGATGTCTACATAGTCGATGGCGGTATCGCGGATGGCCCCGCTGGCGGCCAGGCGATAGGCGCTGGCCTGGTCCTCGATCTTCGGCCACAAGACGCCGGGCGTGTCGGTCAGCGCCACCCGGCCGCCGATGCGTACCTTCTGCTGGCGCTTGGTCACCGCCGGCTCGTTGCCGGTCTTGGCGATCGCCTTGCCGGCCAGGCCGTTGATCAGGGTCGACTTGCCCACATTGGGAATGCCCATGACCATCACCCGCACGTCCCGGTCGGCGCGCACCGCCCCGGCCAACTCGTGGCACAGCTTGGGAATGCGCTTGAGCTCCCGGGTGCGGGTGGTGGTCACGGCCAGGGCCCGGATGTCGGCCAGGGCGTCGAAGTGAGCGACCCACTCGCGGGTGCGCTCGGGGTCGGCGAGGTCCGCTCGCGAGAGGACCTTGAGCACCGGCTTGTGCCGGGCCAACTCGGCCAGCATGGGGTTGGCGCTGGAGTAGGGCAGGCGGGCGTCGAGCACCTCGATCACCACGTCGATCTCCGGTAGCGCCTCGAGGATCTGCCGGCGCGCCTTGTTCATGTGTCCCGGGTACCAGCCGAGCATCGGGCCTCTCCTGCTTGCCATGAAACGGCCGATCATCATAGCAGATGGTCGGCCGTCTCAGGGCAGGTACAGGGGCAGTCGCTTACTCGCCGGCGTGGAACTCCACGGCCACCGAGTTGATGCAGTAGCGCAGCCCGGTGGTCTCGGCCGGGCCATCCGGAAAGACATGACCGAGGTGGGCATTACAGCGGGCACAGGTCACCTCGGTACGCTGCATGCTATGGGAGGTGTCGGGATGCTCCTCCACGCTGTTACGGGTGAAGGGCCGGTCGAAACTGGGCCAGCCGCAGCCGGCGTCGAACTTGTGCTCGTTCTCGAACAGCGGGGCATGGCAGCACACGCAGTGGTAGATGCCGTGTTCGTCGGTGACCCGGTAGTCACCCGAGAAGGGGGGCTCGGTGCCCTGCTCCCGGGTGACCCGGTACTGCTCCGGGGTCAGCTGCTTCCGCCACTCGCTGTCACTCTTCTCGATCTTCCGGCGCATGGCCTCTACTCCTCTCCGTCGTCAGGGCTTGCCATCCCATTCTGACACCGAACCGGTGCCACTTTTCCAGCCTTTTCGTGACCCGGCGAATACGCGTCCCGAGCAGGCTTGACAGCCCTGAGAGGGCTCAGTAACATACGCGCCACCTCGACGAGCCGAGACATGCGTCCCATTCGTCTAGTGGTCCAGGACACCGCCCTTTCACGGCGGGAACAGGGGTTCGAACCCCCTATGGGACGCCACTCGACTCATCCAGGTGCCGGAGTGCGGGAATAGCTCAGTGGTAGAGCATCGCCTTGCCAAGGCGAGGGTCGCGAGTTCGAATCTCGTTTCCCGCTCCAACCTTCCTTCGGGTAGGTTGGTTAGGAGTCAAGGGTCTGCGCGGGTCGCGAGCCGGTACGCCGGTCCGATCGAATCTCGTTTCCCGCTCCAGGTGAAAGAGTCATTGCGTCCCATTCGTCTAGTGGTCCAGGACACCGCCCTTTCACGGCGGGAACAGGGGTTCGAACCCCCTATGGGACGCCACTCACCGGCCGACAGTACGAGACAAGCGGGAATAGCTCAGTGGTAGAGCATCGCCTTGCCAAGGCGAGGGTCGCGAGTTCGAATCTCGTTTCCCGCTCCAGAATTCTGGACATTGCGTCCCATTCGTCTAGTGGCCTAGGACACCGCCCTTTCACGGCGGGAACAGGGGTTCGAACCCCCTATGGGACGCCACATCGCTCGCCTTGCCAGTCCGAACGAATCTCGTCTCTCTCTACGAATCTCGTCTCTCTCTCTCCTGTCTCTCTCCTAGTACGCCCAGACCACGCCCATCAGCAGGCCCCAGGCCAGCACGCCGGCCGCCATGATGGTATAGGTCGCGGACTGGGCGACCATGTCATGCTCGCCGCGTTGACACAGTCCCTGCAGGCCGTGATAGATCAGGCTGCACGAGATGCCCAGCGCCACCAGCACGGCCAGCGCATTGAGCAGCAGGCTGGGGACGAACAGCACCAGCGAGGCGCTCCACAGCGGCAGCGGAGCCATGGCGGCCAGCAAGTAGGCGTCGTGATAGTCGATCGACATCTCGTCGTGGGCATTGACCACCGCGTGGATCAGCCAGCCCATGACGAAGAAGGTCAGCAGCTCGGCCAGGAACAGGATGGTGGTGATGAAGCGCCAGGGGCGTTCGGCGAAGCCAGCGACGAAGTCGTCACCGTAGTGGGTACCGGCATAGTAGAGCATCAGCGGCGGAAGCAGCGACATCGGTAAGACCACCAGCCAGGCCAGGGCCGGGATCGATATCCGCCGCCGCTGGAGTTCCTTCCAGCCCGCGGTGCGTGAGAAGGGCAGGCGGAAGACAGTGATGGCGTTCATGGCGTACCTCGTTGGCAGGTTCGGTACTTTGTATCATGTTATGATATTAATTAGCCGTCGTGTCCCCCGCTGTCAAGGAGCCCGCCATGTCCCGCCCCCGCGATCCGTGCCCCGAGTCCCTGAGCAAGCAGGACTTCGAGCGCCTGTCCCACTTCCGCTACCGACTGCGCTGCTTCCTGCGACTCAGCGAGAATATATGCCGCGAGCATGGCCTGACCCCGTTGCAATATCAGCTGCTGTTGCACCTCAAGGGGTTTGAGGGGCGGGAGTGGG
This sequence comes from Halomonas cerina, assembly GCF_014192215.1. GTDB lineage: Bacteria > Pseudomonadota > Gammaproteobacteria > Pseudomonadales > Halomonadaceae > Halomonas > Halomonas cerina. The sequence continues at coordinate 23,000 of NZ_JACHXP010000028.1, read as the reverse complement.
CCACGGTAGGGGAACTGGCCGAGCGGCTGCAGGCCAAGCATCACGGCACCGTGGCTCTGGTGCAGCGCTGCGAGGCCGCCGGGCTGGTGGAGCGCCGCCGCGGCCGCGACGACCGGCGGCGCATGGAGGTGCACCTGCTGGCGCGAGGGGCCCGGCTGGCCGCGCGCATCGCCGCCCGGCACCAGCCGGAACTGCTCCACCTGCGAGAGGAATTATCGCTGCCAGGCTGGGGGATGTCGCCTTGAAGTTTTCGGTGTCACCCCCATGTCCTAGGGTTCTTCGCTGATTCACCTCCTTTCTTCCACGGGATTGCGCATGGCCGAACCGGCACTCTCCATCCGGGGCCTGACCAAGGTCTACGGCAACGGCTTCCAGGCCCTCAAGGGCATCGACCTCGATGTTCAGGAAGGGGATTTCTATGCCCTGCTGGGCCCCAATGGGGCGGGCAAGTCGACCACCCTGGGGGTGGTCTGCTCGCTGGTACAGAAGACCGCCGGCCAGGTCTCGATCTTCGGTATCGATATCGATACCGACTTCGCCCGCGCCAAGTACCACCTCGGCGTGGTGCCCCAGGAATTCAACTTCAACCAGTTCGAGAAGGTCATCGACATCGTGCTGGCCCAGGCCGGCTACTACGGCATGTCGCGCCGCGAGGCACTGCCTCGGGCCGAGCAGCTGCTGCGTGACCTGAGCCTATGGGACAAGCGCAACGGCAGCGCCCGGATGCTCTCCGGCGGCATGAAGCGCCGGCTGATGATCGCCCGGGCGCTGATGCACCGGCCGCGGCTGCTGATCCTCGATGAGCCTACCGCCGGCGTGGACATCGAACTGCGACGCAGCATGTGGGAGTACATGCGGCGGATCAATCGCGAGGAGGGCACCACCATCATCCTCACCACGCACTACCTGGAGGAAGCCGAGAGCCTGTGTCGTCATGTGGGGATCATCAATCACGGTGAGATCATCCGGAATACCAGCGTGCGCGACCTGCTCGCCGAGCTCGATACCGAGACCTTCCTGCTCGACCTGGCCCACCCCGTCGCGGTGGCCCCCGAGGTCGAAGGCTTCGAGGTCAGCCGGGTCGACGAGGCGCAGCTGGCGGTGGTGGTGCATCGCGGGCAGCGACTCAACGCAGTCTTCGAGGCGCTCTCGGCACAGGGCATCCAGGTGATGTCGATGCGCAATCGTGCCAATCGGCTCGAGGAAATGTTCGTGTCCATGGTGGAAGGCGGCCAGCGCGCGATCGATCGGAACGAGGAGGCGCGCGCATGAACCCGACACAGATCGCCATCGCGCTGTGGACCCTGGTGGTCAAGGAGATCAAGCGCTTCACGCGGATCTGGCCGCAGACGCTGCTGCCGCCGTCGATCACCATGGCCATGTACTTCATCATCTTCGGCAACCTGATCGGCTCGCGCATCGGCGAGATGGATGGCTACCGCTACATGGACTTCATCGTCCCCGGGCTGATCATGATGGCGGTGATCACCAACAGCTACTCCAACGTGGCCTCCAGTTTCTTCTCCAATAAGTTCCAGCGCAGCGTGGAGGAGATGATGGTCTCGCCGATGCCCAACTGGGTGATCCTGGCCGGCTTCGTGTTGGGCGGCATGGCCCGCGGCCTGGGTGTGGGCGTGATCGTCACCGGGGTTTCGCTGTTCTTCACCCGCATCGACGTGGCGCACCCCCTGCTGACCCTGCTGGTGGTGGTGCTGACCGCGGCGCTGTTCGCCACCGGGGGCTTTATCAACGCGCTGCTGGGCAAGAAGTTCGACGATATCTCCATCGTGCCGACCTTCGTGCTCACGCCGCTGACCTATCTGGGCGGAGTCTTCTACTCGATTGCGCTGCTGCCGGCCTTCTGGCAGGGCGCCTCGATGCTCAACCCCATCCTCTACATGGTCAATGTCTTCCGCTACGGTTTCCTCGGCGTGTCGGACATTCCGGTCGGCTGGGCCCTGGCCGCCATCTTCGCCTTCATCATCGCGCTATTCGCCGTCGCCCTGTGGATGCTGGAGAACGGCAAGGGCATCAGGAGTTAAACCATGTCACACCCTCGCCCCGAGACCCTCGCGCACGCCCCGCTGGGGCGTGTGTCCGCCTATCCGGAGCACTACGATGCCGGGTTGCTCCACCCCATTCCGCGCGCCGCTAATCGGCGACCGCTGGGCATCGAGGAGGGCGCGCTGCCCTTCGTCGGCGAGGACGAGTGGCATGCCTTCGAGCTCTCCTGGCTCAATGCGCGCGGCAAGCCGTTGGTGGCCGTGGCCCGCTTCCGGTTGCCGGCGGACTCGCCCGACCTGATCGAGTCCAAGTCCTGGAAGCTCTACCTCAACAGCCTTAATCAGGCCCGCTTCGCGAGTCGTGCCCAAGTGGTCGAGACCCTCGAACGCGACCTGGCGGCCACCGCCGGGGCACCGGTCTCGGTGGAACTGTTCGGCGTGGAGGACGAGGCGCTCATGCCGCGTCGCCTGCCGGGCACCTGCCTCGACGACCTGGATATCGAGGTCAGTGACTACTCGCCCAGCGCCGAGCACCTGCGGGTCGGCGACGAGATCGTCGAGGAGACGCTCACCTCGCATCTGCTCAAGTCCAACTGCCCGGTGACCGGCCAGCCCGACTGGGGGAGTGTGCTGATTCGCTACCGGGGCCCCCGGCTCGATCGCGAGGGGCTCTTGCGCTACCTGATCGGCTACCGTCAGCACCAGGACTTCCATGAGCACTGCGTGGAACACATCTACATGGACCTGATGACCCGGGCCCGACCCGAGCGGCTGCTGGTGCTGGCCCGCTATGTGCGCCGCGGTGGGCTTGATATCAGCCCCTGGCGCGCGACGCCCGGCGAACGCCCGCCCGAGTCGCTGCGGCTGGCACGACAGTAGGGCGACCAACTGGTAAAGTGCCGAGAAAGGTTCTCGTCTGATGGCCGTCAAGGGAGGCACTCGATGGATGCGCTGACGCTGCTGCATGAACGCAGTTCCATGGGCAAGCTGATGGGCCCACCCCCCACCCCCGAGCAACGCCGGGCCCTGTACCGGGCGGCGCTGCGTGCGCCGGACCATCAGGAGTTGCGGCCCTGGCGCTTCATCGAGTTCTCCGGGGAGGGACTCACGCGGCTGGGTGAACTGTTCGCCGAGGCGGAGTTTCGCGAGGATCCGCACGTGGGTGACGCGGCCCTGGATGCCGCCCGCAAGAAACCGCTGCGGGCGCCGATGATCATCGCCGTGATCGCCAAGGTGACGCCGGATGTGCCCAAGGTCCCGAAGATCGAGCAGGTAATCTCGGCCGGCTGCGCCGCGCACGGTATTCTGCTCGCCGCCCATGCCCTGGGCCTTGGGGCCATGTGGCGCAGCGGCAAGTACGCCTTCGACCCCACGGTGCGCAAGGGCCTGAAGCTTGGCGAACATGATGAGGTGGTCGCCTTCCTCTACCTGGGCCAGCCGGGGGGGCGCCACCGGCCGCTGCCCGAGCATGAGATCGACGACTTCGTGGAGCGCTGGGACTGAGCATGCGCGAAATCGGCATTCCCCATCCTCGGCTGTCGCTGCCCCCTGGCGGCGGCGAGGACGATATGGGCGAGTTCCTCGCCTGGCTGGGCGAGGCGATTCCCCTGGTCGAGCACCTGGGCATTCGCGAGATGACCCGCGACGGCGACCGCCTCGCCTGGCAGCTGGCGCTCGCTCCCAGCCTCAACGATAAGGGCACCGGCTTCGGCGGGGCGATTGCCGCCCAGACCACCCTGCTGGGCTGGTGCTGGACGACGCTGTGGCTGCGCCGTCACGGCTATGCCCGGGACGTGGTGGTAGCCCAGGCGACCCAGCGCTTCCTGGCCCCGGTGACCGGCGACTATCGCCTGGAGTGTTTGCCTGAGCACGACGATGGAGTGGCGGGCCTGACCGAACGGCTGGCCAGCCGCGGCAAGGGCCGCATCGCCCTGGTCCAGCGGCTTTGGTGCGGCGAGACGCTGTGCCTGGAGGCCCGTGGCGACTACGCCGTGCTGCCGGCCGGCTGAATCGGGAAAACCGGCTTGCATTCGCGCACTTAAGCCGTTAGCATACGCGCCGTCCTGGAGAGAAAGAAGGGCGCCGTTCTCGAGCGAAAGGCCAAGCGCCTGGCGAGAGAGCCACAATGCGGAGGGGTGTCCGAGTGGTCGAAGGAGCACGCCTGGAAAGTGTGTAGGTCGCAAGGCCTCGAGGGTTCGAATCCCTCCCCCTCCGCCACAGAATTCTGATTAAGCCGCTGATTTCAGCGGCTTTTTCTTTTTCTAAATCCCTCCAGCCCATACTTCAGCCCATACTTTGTTCTTGGCTTCTACAGGCATGCATTGGACACTGCTGGACAGCTTTCCCTCTGTTCCCAGATCTGTAGGTCATAGATCAAACGGGAGTTCGCGATCGCATCTCCGACCATGCCCCGGTCTACATCGGCATCAACGGCGCCCGTCTCGAGCCGGTCAAGGCGGAGGGGGCGACCATGGCCAGCCAGGCCCGGGACTGCATCGATCTCAACAGCGCCTCGGTCGAGCGGCTGGATGAGCTGCCGCATGTCGGGCCGGCGCGAGCGGAGGACATCGTGCGGGGGCGTCCCTGGGCGTCGCCGGATGAGCTGACCAGGATTGGTGGCATCGGTAGCGGACGCTTCGAGGACATCCAGGAAAGTGGCCTGCTGTGCCGGTGATGCGAGCCCGGGGTGGATGAGGCTTCGAGTCCTCTCGTCCCGGTGTCGGCCGGGGCGATGCGGTGTTTGGCCTTGCAGGTCGGCGATGCGCCCTCGATACTGATATTTATACAGTATACGAGGGAGCCCCCATGTCGATCCTGCCGCAGACCACCGCCACGCCGCTCGGCCGTGCCGAGACCGTCACTGCCCGCCATCATCAGCCGCTGTTCAGTAGCCGCGTGCGGGCGGGCTTCCCCAGCCCCGCCGACGACCATCTGGACGCCGACATCGACCTGCACGCTCATGTGGTCAAGCGGCCGGCGGCGACCTTCTTCGTCCGCGCCGAGGGCGACTCCATGCAGGGGGAGGGCGTCCACCACGGCGACCTGCTGGTGGTGGACCGCAGCCTGGAGGCGCTGCCGGGCCGAGTGGTGATCGTCGCCCTGGACGGCGAGCTCACGGTGAAGCGCCTCGAACGGGTGGGGCAGCGGTTCTATCTCGCCGCGGCCAACCCGCACTACCGGTCGATCCCGCTGGAGGGTCGCGAGGCCCATGTGTGGGGCGTGGTCACCCACGTCGTCCATGCGCTGCCGGGCGCGCCGGCATGATCGCCCTGGTCGACTGCAACAACTTCTATGTCAGCTGCGAGCGGGTGTTCGATCCGCGGCTGGAGGGGCGTCCGGTCGGCGTGCTCTCCAACAACGACGGCTGTGTGATCGCACGCAGCAACGAGCTCAAGGCCCTGGGCGTCGAGATGGGCGCCGCCCTGCACCTGCTGTCGCCGGCCATCCGCCGCCGGGCCGTGCTGCTGTCCAGCAACTACGCGCTGTACGGCGACATGAGCAAGCGGGTGATCCAGACGCTCGCCGAGTTCTCGCCCCACGTCGAGCTCTACTCCATCGACGAGAGCTTCGTGGGTTTCCAGGGCTTCGATCCAGTGACACTGGAGGCACGCGGTCACCGGCTCAGGCAGACTGTCCGCCGGTGGACCGGCATCCCGGTCTCGGTGGGCCTGGCGCTGATGGGCATCGACACCGTCTGGCAGCTGCGCGAGGCCGATCCCAAGCGGATCCGCCGTGCCTTCTCGGTGGTGATGGAGCGCATCGTCTGGGAGCTGCGCGGCTATCCCGCCATCACGCTGGACGACATGAGCGCGCCCAGGCAGCAGATCATGGTGTCGCGCTCCTTCGGCCGACAGACCTACGAGCTCATTGATCTGCGCGAGGCCGTGCGTCAGCACGCCGCCAGGGCAGCGTCAGCAGCGCCGTGATGGTGTTCGTGCGTACCAACCGCTTTCAGCTCGACCAGCCCCAGTACCGCAACAGCGTGTTGGTGCCCTTGGCACGGCCCTCCGACGACACCCGCGAGATCGCCCAGGCCGCCGCCCGCGGCCTCGAGGCGATCTTCCTCCAGGGCTACCGCTACCAGAAAGCTGGCGTGATGCTGCTCGACCTCACCAACGACGCCCACCGTCACCTCTCCCTGGACGAGACGCCGCAGAGCGAGGCCGAGCGGCGGCGCAGCCAGCGGCTGATGGCCGCTGTCGATAGGCTCAACCGCGAGCTGGGCCGCGACACCGTGCGCCTCGGCCTGCCTCGCCGTGGCAACGCCTGGGCGCTACGCTGTGAGAGAAGTTCACCGAGGTATACGACGTGGTGGGATGAGCTGGTCAGGGTGACTTCATGAGAGAAAATGATGGTTGACGACCGTAGTATAGAAAAGTGAAACCGACGTATAGGAGGAAGTATGTCATTCGATGTAAAAGATCATTTAGCACCAAGTATCGCGAGCCTTGTAGTGCTGCTTTTGATTAGTAGCAATGCAGTCGCTGGAGAGAGGGTCTCGCTTGTAAATGGATTCTATGCGAAAGGTGGTTGCGAGAATCCTGAGTACGAATTCTATCTTGTCAATGGCATGCGTTACATTATTTTTGAGAACGGAGTCGCACTAGTTATATCAACTGATATGCAGCGAAGAGGAAAGTACGTCTTGGAAAGGGTCGAAGACTCCAAGATAACGTTTTTCTATAGCTGGTTGGAAGGCGGTGATCTTAGATACTCCGAATCAGACCGTTTAGAGAAGGAGGAAGCACCGGACATTTCAATACTGCCTGAACAGCCACCTGAAGCGTGGGAAGTTGGGTCTTATAGGCGATGCGATGCTGCTAATTCATCGGTTGGATTTATGCATGCCGAAGGATTGTCTTTCTTCCGGTTTTTGACTGACTTGAACGACACTGCATGCGGCTCGGGTAAGGAGCAATGTATAGAAAAATTATGGAGCTATATAGACGTATCAGGGAACGGAGTTCTGTCCCAGGCGGAATTATCAAGGTTAATTAGAATATTGGCGTATATAGGCACGGTAAAGGGCTCAGGTTATATTTCTAACGATGATCTTTTTGGGAAAGTCGGTTTAGCTAGCATGATTGCTCCTTTTGTTGCCAAGTCCATCATAGATGGTTCTGACTATAATGATGATGGTCAGCTCGCCTTGGACGAACTCTTCATCGATAGAGAGTTTTCTAGCGCGAGCCTCGCCGTTGAAAAGATGTCATTCGATATGGTCGTCTCTGCTCTGGGGAGTCTTTTCAAAGGTTTGACTTCGTTAGGTGGGCTTCTTTAAGGCCGTATAACAAGAGCGATGGAGTCCGACGCTTGACAGTGGGGGCCCGTACGCAACACAAACAGGATGGCATCCATGGCCGACCGGTTCGGGACCCGAGGCCGGTGGCAGCCCAGCGGGTGCGGCTTGCCCGGTGGCAACAACGGTTCGATCTGCGCCCAGAGCTCGTCCGGCATGCGTCATCCGTCGTCTTGGCTGATCAAGCCCATGACCTGTCCTCCCAACCGCTTTCCTGTACTGGATTAGACGGTCGGCACAGCTCACGTTCATCACTACCTATCGAAATAGGCTGTTAGAAGCTCCCTTGCTGCCAGCAGAGAATAACTCCTGTAGCTCATTTGATCATCCGGGACCCTAGACCCTACACCTATTTTCTTAAAATTAAAGATTTTAATATGCCAACTCACCTTCCCCTAGCCGCTCGCCAATCTCTTGGCCTGCAATCATGAACGTCTCCATCACCAGATCCCTGACGTCATCGTCGCTCTGTAAACCTATCGACCGCCTGAGGCGTCGTGTCACCGTTTCCGAGATGGTTTCCTGATCGAAGAAACGAACAGCCATCACTGTGGCGCGGGCCGTGATCAGCTCGAACTTCAGAGCCTCGTCTGATAATGAGTCTGTTGCACCAAACTCTTGGAGTATTCGCGCTTTCGCGGAATTATCGACTGTTTTTACATCCACAGAATGATCGAACACAATCTTAATGTCATGATAAGCATTGATCGGCAAATCATGTACAATACTCAGCGTGTCATAGGTCCCGAGTGCATCAGCAAGTTTATAGCGCAGCTGCATTGCTGACGTTCCCAAGTCGCTCCCCGGTTCTTCAAGAGCGATGACCAATGGACGCTCGACGTCAGCTTCGACACAAATCTCGGCCCGGATGACAACGTCGATCACCCCACCCTCACTGGCGCTATCAGAAATATCCTCCGACAGCATTTCCCAGGCAACCACACGTCCGCCGCTGCGCAGAACCAGATGTTCGCGTGTCTCTCGCTCGAGACTCGACCGGGTGGAGGTGGTCGATGACTGCGTACTGCGGGCGATATCGGCACCTGCGACGTTCTGTAACGCATCGATGAGAGCGAGGCGAATGGCATCCTGACGTGCCGGCTCTAGACCCTCCAAACTCTTGAAACTGGCTCGGCGCCGCATTTCGACGTTCACACTATCATCGCAAGACGGAGTACCGGCCTGAACAGGCCCATCTTCTTGCTTGTCCGGAAGGTCTGTTGCCACTTCATCGGCCACGCTGTTGACTGATAAAAGAAAGCTAAAAAATACTATGCTGACCCACGATCTGAGATGCCGAGCTGACGGCAGAGTTTTAGCATTGCGCATTAAATGCCCCCATGACTCACTATCGCGTAAGAGGTTAAGGCTTTAAATATTGGATCAACTTCGTCTTACGCTATTTATTTTTGTGCAGAGACGGGCAATGGCCTGTTCTAGTCATTGCCCGTTCCATTTTAGTAAGCGGCCGGATCAAGAGGTTGGCTTTCAAACGTCATCGCCGAATTATCTGACGCATCTTCCTCGTTTCGGGCTTCCTGCGTGCCGGCCTCAGTGCCTGCCGCTCGCGCGGCGTCAATTGCGGCGCCCATGCGCTCACCTGAGGCTTGCCCGCGTGGCGACCAGACCACTGCAACAACCGCAATATCCTGCTGTGTCTCCGGATGCTCTATGACCTGACGCCAAATTGTGTTGGCGCCAGTGATATCCACACGACCTGTCGCAGCACGAATGGTCTGAACCTGGTTGGTGTCTATCTCCACGCCACGCTGAACCAGATCCGCATAAACCTGGGTTAGTTGACGTGCTGAGACAGAACTCTTCAAAGCGACATTCTCGCCAACGAACGCTGCTATCTGACCGAGGGCAAGATCTTCTGCCGCTGACAGTGCCGAACGGCGAGCCATGTCTTGATCATCGGGATTTACCTGCGCGGGCTCCGTCTGTGCGTACGAGATTACAGCCCGGTCGCCATTGTCGTCGATGAACACCCGCGTTCCCATTGCCGCGACAGCATCGCCTACTGTTTTTGGAATCATGTCCTCGGCTGAGCTTCGCGCACCGTCCACCTTCATCGAGGTGCGGCCATCTTGTATCGCGGCGGCCAGGCTAGACAGCCGCGGCGACCATACCATTCCTACCAGGACTTCGTGATTCGAACCATCGGAGGTCTGCCCCTCGATCACACGAAATGTCGTGGCACCCGAAATGACACGTGCCGCGCTACGATAGGTACTCTGTTCATAAAGGTTTTCCAGGACGACCTGGCGCTCAGGCATGCTCATGTCCTCGTATTTCGATTCGTCATAATCCGGATCGATTTCACGCAGTGCCGCATCCAGCGTTGCCTCAGTCAGCTCTCCGGCCTTGTCAAGGATCCGAGCCGTGCGGTCCACCGTTTCTACCTCTTGGATCTGACCTTGCCCGAAGCTGGCATTTGACGTGAATTGGGCAGTACCCGATTGCTGGATTTTCTGACCCATGGTGCTTACAAGCTCTGCTTTCGCTCGGGCGAAGGCCACGTCATGAGCAGTGCGGCGCGATTCGATCCATCCCGGCGCACCTTTCTCCATAGCTACGGTTGCAATACCCGAGGAAATGAAGACATTCCGATCGTTTTCGCCTTCGCGCAGCCCTCTTTCATCAAGAAAACTGCGCCAGATCTGTTCCACATCGGATCCATACTCGCCATTCAACGGCTTGAGCGCGCGCTCTTCAGAATCGGATAGCTCATTTACCCCTTCCACATCCTGGGACTCCGTAACAGCTTTAAGGCTGTCGTCAACGGAATTCTCTTGCGCAAAAACTACTTGAGATAGACCTGATGTGAGCGTAATAAATAAGACTGAGAAAAAGACATGCTTATGATTTAAGTTGTTGAAAAAAATAACCATTATTCTCTCCGGATAAGTGTGTATTCCCTATCCCATGCATAGAGCAAGCAATGGGGAACTTGCGCAATCCTTCTCTCCAAGCCATATTTTCTAGCGTAGTAAAAAACAGTAGAATTACCATGTGAAATTGGAGGTTTCATGGACTATACACTGACAAGAGGCCTGGCCGCCTGTCTGGCTCTGTCCATGTCGCTATCAGGCGCCGCCCTAGCACAGTCAGGAATAGAAGACGGCATCGATGCTCTTGCACGTCAGATCGTGGCGCGATCCAGCTCATCTGCATCTGACCAGACAACCATCGCTATCTCGTCATTCCCGCATGTCGATGATACTTGCAGCGAGTTGAGCAATTTTCTCGTCGACGAGCTGGTACTCAGCCTGTTCAGCATACCGGACGGCAATCTTCAGATCATCGAGCGATCGCAGCTGAGCCGCATTTTTGCCGAACTCGAGCTGTCAATGTCGGGAGCCGTGGATGCCAACACCACACAGGAGCTGGGGCGGATCCATGGTGTTGACACCTTGCTCGTGGGATCCCTAACAACCCTTGGTGACGATCTCCGAGTGAACTCCCGCTTGATTAACACCGAAACTGGACAAGTGTTTTCCGCAGCCGCTGTCAACATTCCCAAGACATCGACGATCGAGACGCTAATGCAACGACCTTCTGCAAGTGGCTGCACTATGACCCCGAGTGGAGCGCAAAGAGGAGGTGGGGGTCAGGCACAGTCATCTGGTGGTACGAGTGTGTCACTTTCAGCAGGCACGCTTGAAAGCTTTGATCAGCTTCTGGGGGAATGGTACGGAATGCTGGAGTGTGAGGGCAATACACAACAGATCTGGTTCCTGGCCAATCGCGCTCTTTCCAATGGAGTGTCGGGATTCTTTCGCCTCTCTTCCTTTAGGGGATGGGATTTGCAGGATAAGCTTGGGACTGAAAGGGCTTACAGTACCACCTCGGGTCCCGGATCGGCAAGCTTGACATTGCGCCCTTCGGGAGAGGGTAATGAAGTTGCCTTTAATATGTCAGCTAAACATCATGATTACAACGATACCTACGAGATTACCCTGGCTGGATCGAATGCACTTTACGGCACAGCCCGCTCGGAAAATTGCGGGGACGTGAATCTTGGCAAAGTGCAAGCTAGCGATGCTGATTAGGAGTGCGTTTCATTGACCATAATCGCGACGGAGAACATAAAAACTTAACGGGGTTGGGGAATCCGTCATGTTAAAATTATCCGCTAGGTTATTGCAGATAGCTCTTTTTTTATTAGTTAGCACGACAGCTTACGCAGAGCCGACTAGGAAAGCGATCATTGACTACCTCGAGGGCAGACTACCATCCCATCTTGATGTGACGGATTTGAAATTTAAGGCTTTTCCATACGGAAGCGGCGTTGGTCGAGTAAGCATCGAAGGACAGGTGAAACTTACCGAACAACTGCTCGTACCCGTTAGCGAAGATCCGGTACCCGAGCTCTTCGCGAAAACTAATACAATAGAGGAATTTGAATTTGCACGTCACCAACTTCCAAAGCATAAAATTTACAAAGTAAAATCCATTCGCGTAACTGAACGATACCCCTTCTCTGCCGAACTTCAATATGAGGAGCGGGTGAGTAGCACAGCTTTCGGCGGGACAGTTAATTACCCTCGGCTCGGCCGAAACCAAAAGACGAGGGCTAAGTTGCGTTCCAACGAAGTAGTGATCGATTCTGAGCGTTACTACGCTTATATAAATATGATACGTGAGAAATTAAATGTTCTCAACGAATACAGAGAAAATGCCTTTACTGAATTGGAGTCAATTCGTTCCGCTAATAAAGCGCATGTAATTCAAGAGGGTACAGGTAATAGGTTTACTATAAATCTTGATGAAGCAAACGAAATATCTTGGAAAAGCGGTGAATTGCTAAGAATTCACTTCGTCGTCAACGGTACAATCCGTTGGCCAAAAGACGGACGTTTATACAACACACGATACAAGGCTGGCGAGACTCATCGTGCCAGTTTGGAGGTAGAGTATCGTCCAGTTAATGTAGAGCATCGTCCGTTTAGGCACAGCTCACAGGGCAATGTCGTTATAACTCTCAGTATTTTCGACACCAAAAAAAATAAATGGTACAGAACAATTCTTGGCTCAGAATATAAATCGATAGGGCCAAACAAATTTGAAGCGGGTCCTGGCCAAGGCCGCAACAGATTCATGTCTTTCGAAGGTTATGCAAAAGCAGAGGAGGACGAGGTCGGCGATACCGGGCCCAGTTCGGATGCTCAGGATGACAAAAATGTTGCAACCGAAGGTCCTTCCGCACCTCCATTCGCGGATATCGTCGCCGGTGATCGTGATTCGGACCGCGGCGTTATCTCATCTGGCCACGAACAACTCGAGGAAAGCCCGTCGCCCACCGTAGAGCAGCTGCGGGATGAAGGTCTGCAGATGATCGTCGAGGGAGATTACGCAACGGCTCTCGAATTGCTCGAACACAGTCTCGAAATCGAACAGGATGAGGCAATCGCCGGGCGGGTCGAGCGGCTGCGGGTGTTCCTGAAGGTGCGGACTGGCGAGGACCGGGCCAACGGGGAGAGATCAGAATGAATGGGGACGGATACCCCATCTGCCGATGGCGGCTAAGCTATTCGGGAAATGTCGAATGAAGGCTGGAACCGTTTTCGGTGCCCGGCCACGCCATTCCGACTCGGCATGCTGCTGGCAACCATGGTGTGTGGGCCGTTGCAGGTACGCCAAGGTGCTCTTTCAGGCAGGACCGCCGAGTTCCCCGATCCGGCGCCGGAAGCCGACTATGCAGGGCGGTTCGCTCCAGCGGCCAAGGGAAACGCCATCTCCCGGTTTGTCCACCTGCTCCTTGAGGCAAAGGCAATGAAGCCGTGGGTGCGACATCCGAGTTGTGCATTCTACGGTTCCTGACAAATTTGCTCGAATGGGCTATGCCCAAGGGGTGAAATGGAAACCTTCCACACCTCAATGGCTTTCAGGCTTGATGCTTACACTGGTTTCTGCGAATAGAAATATGTTTTTAAAGGTTTTTTAACTTTCAAAGCAAACGCTGCGTGGCGCCAAGGATGGGACAGGCAGTATTTGCATCTTCAACACGAGGATCTTCAGCGATGCCGATACTGACACGATCTCCTGTCCCGCGAAGCTTGGCGTGTGCCGGGCTTTGTGCCTTGATTTTTTCCCTGCCGGCTCATGCCGAGTTGTCGGAACTCGAGGGCGCGGCCGGCCATGAGGAGGGAACCAGCTCACTCTGGGACCTGGAGGGCGCGCAGGGGCAGGCGGGAGCGGAGCCCGAGGCGCGCTCCACCGATGATGGTATCGACTGCCAGGTAGAGGGTCCCTGCATCGAGAAGGCGACGGGTCTGGAACTGCGTGTACTGCCGAGACCGTTTTCCCACCTCTACGGCGAGGCACAGGCGGAGGCAGATGCCATCGTGCAGGGCAATGTCCCGGCTTTTCGCCCGCTTTATGTCTTCGAACGCAGTGACGTGGACCCGGCACAGCCGGACTCGCCACAGGGCTGGTACCGAGTCGGTAGCGGCGCGGAATCCCCCGAAGGTTGGATGCGTGCCGAGGACGTGTTCGAGTGGCGCCAGGCCTTGCTGGTGTCCTACACGCACCCCGGCGACGAAATCGAGGGGCGCAACCCGGTGCTGATGTTCCGCGGTCTGTCGGACCTGGATGCGCTGGTGGATGACCCTGAACGGGCACAGAAGGCGCGTTCGCTTTATGAGCGCCTCGAGGCAGGCGACGTGCCGGATTCGCTGGTCAGCATGGAGCCGAAGCGCTTCGTGGACATCACCGACCAGTTCTACATGCTGCCGATCCTTGACTGGGAGCAGACCCGTATCCAGGGCGATGACGTGCGCCTGCTGCAGTTGGCGGCTGCGGTGCCCAACGCGCGCGGCGCCGATACCCTGGAGAACCCCGAATACGCGGAGCAGTCGCTGGTAGGGCGTCAGGCCGGTGGTGTTGGCCGGGAGGCGCTCAAGGTCGACCTGGTGTTCGTGATCGATACTACCCGCAGCATGCAGCCTTTCATTGACATGACTCGCGATGCCGTGGCGTCGCTGACCCGCAGCTTCGATGAGGACACCGAGGCCCGCTTCCGCTTCGGGCTGGTGACCTATCGGGACAGCACCGAAGTCATTACGGAGCTCGAATATGTGTCGCGCAATCATACCGAGGAGCTGGTCGATGGGCAGACCATGGTGACGCTCCTCGAGGATTCCGCGCAGGCTACCGAAGTGGGCAGCCTGGACTATCCCGAGGAAGTCTACGCTGGGGTGGATGAGGCACTGCATTCAGCCTGGCGGGAGGAGGCACTGCGCTTCATGATCCTGATCGGTGATGCCAGTGCGCACGCGCCCGGGCACCTGCAGAGCGTGACCGGCAAGTCGGCACAGGACCTGCGTCGCGAGTTGGATGATGCCCAGGTACATCTGCTGGCCATTCATCTACAGGACCCCCGCGCCGCGGCCGACCACCCCGTTGCCGACGAGCAGTTCCAGGCACTGGCGCGCATCCGGGGCGCAAAAGGGGCGGCCATCGAGCCGGTGGATGCCTTCGATCAGGAGGCCTATCAGGTGCTGGTAGACGGTGTGACCGACGATATTCGCCAACTGCTGGTCGAGACCGTCGGCGAGACCACCGGGTCCGCCGACAAGGCCGCGGCCCCGGAGACGCCCGATGACACCCTCGAGTCGGTCTCGGCGCTCTGGAATGCCGCACTGGTGGAGTATGTGGGCAAACAGGCAAGGCCGCCCAAGGACGTGGTCGCCTGGGCCATGGATCGGGACCTGGTGAATCCGGCGGATCGCGCCCTGGAGGTTCGTGTTCTGGTCAACCGTGAACAGCTGAACACGCTGGCGCAGTCGCTGGAAATCGTGGTTCAGGGACTGATGCGGGCGGAAATCACCCAGGGCGAGTTTTTCGATGCCCTCCAGGGCGTTGCCGGTCAGACGATGAAAAGCCCGGACGAGATCGGCCAGGGGGCCACGCTTGCCGAAACCGGTCTGCTTCCGGCCTTCGTGCAGTCGCTTCCCTACCGCAGCGATATCCTGGCACTCAACGACGAGATGTTCTCCAGCATGACCGCTCAACAGCGGGCCGATCTGGAATACAGCGTGCTGGCCAAGCTTGAGCAGTATCGTGCCATCAACGAACAGGTCGATGCCTGGTTCGCCCTGAACGAGGGAGACCGGAAAAGTGCCCACGTCTATCCGCTGCACATCGACTACCTGCCGTGATGGCCCATGTTTCGACTCGAGGATGTACGCAAGCATCGGGCCCAGGGTGACAGTGCCTTCGAGCTGCAGGTGCCGTCGCTGGAAATCCATCCGGGTGAAATGATCGCCGTGGTCGGTGAAAGCGGCTGCGGCAAGAGCACCCTGCTGGATCTACTGGCCCTGGTGCTGAGGCCCACCTCGAGCCAGGTGTTCCGGTTCACGGAGCCGAATACCGGACACAGTGTCGACGCGGCGGCCCTCTGGGCGGGCGGGCACGAGGACGCGCTGGCACATCTGCGTCGCGCTCACATGGGGTACGTGCTTCAGACGGGGGGACTGCTGCCTTTTCTGGATGTTCGCCGCAATATCGAGCTCTCCGCGCGCGTTAGCGGCCGTGAGCCGGTGGCGGTGAGCGAGCTCGCCTCTCAGCTGGGCATCGACAACTGCCTGGACCGGATGCCCGCGGCGCTCTCCATCGGCCAGCGGCAACGGGTGGCCATTGCCCGGGCGGTGGCTCATGGCCCGGCACTGGTCCTCGCCGACGAGCCGACGGCCGCCGTCGACAAGGCACGTGGGGCGCAGATCATGGAACGGCTCGCCATGCTCGCCCGGCAACAGGGCACCGCGGTGGTCGTGGTGACGCACGACCGTCCCCTGGTAGAGCCGCTGGTGGCTCGGGGCTACGGCTTTGCGGTGTCGGCCATCAGCGACGAATTGACTGTTTCAGTCTGCAGGCCGCTGGAAAGGTGGAAGGCGGCTTCATGACCCGGCACGTGAGCAACCTGGCGATGCTGGTGCCCCGCCTGGCAGCGGCCCAGTTGCGCAGTGACTGGATTCTGACTCTGTGCCTGGTGATCGCGTTGGCGGCCGTCATCGCCCCGCTTCTGGTGCTGATGGGGCTCAAGCAAGGCACCATCGAGACGCTTCGCGAACGACTGGTCGAGGACCCGGTATTCCGGGAGATCCGGCCGGCCCAGACCCGCGAGTATGCCCCGGAGTGGTTTGATGCCCTGGCCCGTCGCCCGGGGGTGGAGTTTCTCACGCCCACGATCCTTCCGCTCTCCTCGGTATTGCAGGTGCTGCCGGACGCAGGCAAGAAGGCGGTGGTTCATGATCTCGTCCCCACCGGACCGGGTGATCCGCTGCTCCTCGAAAATGGTGGCAGGATTCCCGGCGACGGTGAGGTGGTCCTGTCCTCCGATGCCGCCCGCCAATTGAATGTCACCCAGGGACAAGCGCTTTCGGTACGCGTGACACGCGCCCGTGGTGGTGTCAGCGAGGTGGTCGAAGAGGAACTCGAGGTCGTGTCCGTGCTGGGCGCCCGGGCGGGACAGCTGGCGCGACTTTACGCCCCGCTGGACTATGTGCTCGATGTCGAGGCCTACAAGGAAGGCTTTGCCGCACCGGAACGCGGCTGGCCAGGCAGCACGCCCGAGCCGCACCTGAGCTATGACGGGGCACTGCTCTTTCTCGAGCGTTCGCTGTCGCCGGTCGAGCGGACAGGACTGGTGATCAACACCGGCATTGTGCATCTGACCGACGCCTCGGCGACCCGAGTCGAAGCGATGATCGGCCGCGCGCTGCCGGCCGAGCTAACCGCGTATCGCCTGTCCACGCCGGGAGCGACGCTCAGGCCGTCGCAACTGCGTGCGCTCGATCAGAAACTGCGCGGGCGCCAGCGGGTATTGCTGCCCTTCGTGTCTGAACTGGCGCTGAAGGGTGCCGACGGTCAGCCACTGACGCTGCTGGGGCGTTCGTTGTCGGAAAAGGAGGCCGACTTCCTGGGCCTCGAGCCCGTGCCCTGGGGAGCGGCCACCGGCGAGGCCCCCACGGGGGAGCGACTTCGGGCCTTCCTTGCGCCGGCATCGGCGACGCCGCCAGGTGACCTTGAGGTGACGCTGGAGGGGGCCGTGCCGCTGGTGCTGGTGCTCGAGCCGGCCGGCAAGGCGACCGGCGAGCTGCCCGTGGTCTCTCTGGAGCTGCTCGCGGCGTTGCGTACGGGGATGGAGCGGCCACTGACCCTGTCGGCGGATGGACAGGCGCTGGAGATGGCGCGGGGCGGATATCGCGGCTTCCGTCTGTATGCCGACTCGATCGATTCGGTGCCCGACCTGGTGCAGGCGCTGGAGGCGCAGGGCATCGAGGTCATCGCGGAAGCCGAGGCCATTCTGCGCATCCAGGTACTCGATGCGGGGCTGGAGCGGCTGTTCCGGCTGATTGCCCTGCTGGGCATCAGCGGAGGCACCGCGGTTCTCATCGCCAGCCTCTACGCAGCCGTGGAGCGTCTGCGCCGCGATCTCGGCGTCCTCAGGCTGCTGGGATTGGCGCGTCGCCACGTGTTCTTCTTCCCGGTCGTTCAGGGGGTGTTGATCGCCAGCATGGGGCTGGGGGCGTCCTTGGCGGCCTATCTGGGTCTCGCGACGGCGATCAACCGGAGTTTTGCCGATGCGCTGTTGCCGGGCGAACGGTTCTGCACCCTTTCCGCCCCCCAAGTGCTGCTCGCCGTGGCGGCAACGCTGCTGCTGGCCGGAATGGCGTCCCTGATTGCAGCATGGCGAGCGACCAGCATCGATCCTGCGGAGGCCATTCGTGATCACTGAACCACGCTTCATCGGTCCGCTTATCCTGCTGCTCTTGCTCGTGGTGGTACCGGCGAGCTGGGGCGCCTCTCCCGCCGAGCGACTCTTCGATCCACAGCCGGCCGAGGATGACATCGTGCTGCCGATGCCGGATAACGCCATGATGGTGTTTCGCAAGGTGCCGGTGCCCGGACGGGGGTTCTGGGGCGACCCGTCGCGAGTGATCCAGTTGGGTGATGCCACCGGCGGCGTATTCGAGGGGCTGCAGCGCCAGCAGATCGCCGGGAGCTTCGTCAATGACGAGGGCCAGTGGTACCTGATGATCGGCAAGTACGAGCTGACGGTCGCCCAGTTTGCCGCCGTGATGAACCTGCAGGGCCTGATGGACGCCAGTGCCGACCCCGAGATCACCACCTTGCCGGAGCTGAACCCTCGGGAGCGACTCGAGTGGCTGGCCAGGCCACTGACCTACGTGAGCCACGCCGATATCCAGCGCTTCGTCGAGCGATACAATCATTGGCTCTTCGACCCGGAGCATCCCGAGCGCCGGGAGAACCTGCCGCGTATCGAGGGGGTGCCGGGCTTTCTGCGCCTGCCTACCGAGGATGAGTGGGCCTTCGCGGCCCGCGGGGGCATCCCCGCCCTGGAGGCCGGTACTTTCAATGACCGGCTGCCCTTCGATGCCACGCGCCTGAGCGAACATGCCTGGCATCTCGGCAACGCCAGGCATGCCCTACGCCCGGTGGGCCTGCGGGTGGGCAATCACCTGAGGCTGTACGACATGCTGGGCAATGCCCAGGAAATGACGGCCAGTCGCTTCCGCCCGGAGTTCGGTCAGGGCAAGCCGGGGGGCGTCAGCGTGCGCGGTGGCAGCGTCTCCACGCCCGAGGCCGAGATGCGTAGCGCCCTGCGAGCCGAGTTCGATGAATATGCCTGGGACCCGGACAGCGGGCAGATGCGTCAGCGCCGCTCCTTCAACACCGGGGCAAGGCTGGCGATCGGCAGTAACGTCATCCTTGGCAGCGAGCAGCAGGCGAGAATCGAACGGGAGTACGAAGCCTACCGCGAGACGGTTCGCCAGGCCACGCCGGTGGGGCGCAGCCTCGACAATCTCGTGGCCCAGGCGTCGGGGCAGCTCGATGACATGGATGCGCTTCTGGACGCGCTGATCGCCGACAATCCTGGGCTCAGCGATCCGTTGAGCACCCTGAAAGCGCAATCCGAACAGGCACGGCTGCAACTGACCCAGGCCGAGAAGGCCCGGGCGCGCAGCCTGGTGCAGGATGCCACCCGCAACGGCGCCAACCTCAGTGTTCTCGTCTCCAAGCTGCCTGCTCTGGAGTCGGCACGTGACAATGCCCTCAAACTGGTCGAGCACTCCACTCGTTACGAGTCGCGACTGCTTGAGGTGGAGGCGCTGATCGATGCCCAGAAGCGTTCTATAGACGAGCAGCTGTCGGCGTATGAGGACAAGCTGGCCGAGCTTGGTGATACCCATCCCGATCATGTCGCCGATGCCTTCGAGACGCTTGCCGCACGGCGGATGACCGCCCGTGAGGGTGCCGTACTCGAATTGCTTGATCTCCATGTGCAGCGCTACCACGAGCTGCGGCGCAGCGAGCCCGACAAGTGGCTGGAGGAGTACTCCACGCGTTTCGTCGGCTTTGAAGATGGATGAAGCGGCTCGGCCCCACACCATGATATCCACCACGAGGGAACTGACATGAAACGACACCACCTGATGATTCCGCTGCTCGCCGCGAACCTGATGACCTTCGGCTGCGCCGGCATGAATGACCAAGAGCGCACCCGTGCGGAGGGCACGACGGCTGGCGCTGTCATCGGCAGTCTGCTCGGTTACGCCATCGGCGAAGAACGCGGTGCCGCCGTTGGCGCGGCGCTGGGCGCGGGGGCCGGCTATGCGATAGGCAACGAGGTCGCCAAGCGCAAGCAGGCCTATGCCAGCACCGAGGACTTCCTCGATGGTGAGATCGCCCGCATCCAGGAATTCAACCAGACCACCGTCGCCTACAATCAGCAAGTGCGCGCCGAGATTGCCCGTCTGCAGGCGGAGGCTGGCCGGATGCAGAGGCGGGTGGCTTCCGGCGAGATGGCACGAGCCGAACTGCAGGGCGAGCGTAACGCCATCGCCCAGCGGCTCGAGAAGAGCGAGGCGCTGGAGAAATCGTTGGCCCGCGAGCTTGAGGTTCAACAGCGTATCCTGGCCGAAGAGAGGGGCGACCGACCGTACAACGATCGCTACCTGGCACAGCTGACGAAGGAGGTGGCGGAGCTGCAGCGCAACCTGAACCAGTTGCGTGACGACAGTGCCCAGCTGGCAAGCATCGACGGGAGACTGTCCGTATGAGAAAGCATATGAAGCCCGGCTATACGCTGACGTTCGGGACGCTCGTGCTGCTGCTGGGCGGGTGTGCCAGCACCGGCGACCCGCGTGAAGGGGGCCTGTTCGGTGGCGTTCAAGGTCTTTCCAGCGGTACTTATGACCAGCGAGTCCGAGAACGCGAGGATCGCCTGGCGGCGCTGCGTGACACGCAGAGCGAGCTGGCCGAGGAGCGCCAGTCGCTGGATCATTCGCGTGCCGGCGCCGAACGGCAGCTGGCGGTGGAGACGCGACGCCTGGCCGACCTGCAGGGGGATACGAGCCAGCTGCGAGCCGAGCTTAATCGGCTTTCGGCCGAGCAGGGCGTACAGGATTCCCGTGTGGCGGGGCTGCGCGAACGCCTCGAGTCTCTGCAGGCCGGCATGGACCGCCAGCAGAATGCCCTGGATGCGCTGGAGGGCAGCGGGGTGAGTGACACCGAGCTCGATCGTCGCCGCCGCGAGCTGCTCGCCCAGCGTGAGGCGTTGCGCGAGGAGTACGACCTGCTCATGTCGCTGACCCTCGATCTTGCGCGCTGATCGTGCTTTGCGGTGGAACCTGGTGGCGTCGCTCCTGCTGTTGTTGCCGGCAACTGCCATGGCGACCGACGTGGAGCAGATCATCGGGATTCTCGAGGCGCGTGCCCTGATGCCGCCGCCACCCGACGCCCGGGAGCGCCTGGCCGTCGGGCCGATCGAGGAGACGTTGCGTCGGATCGATCCGTATGCCCGGCTGTTCGCAGCGGATGCGTACCAGACGCCGGGGCTCGAGGCGCTGCCCAGCGGTATCGGGGCCGAGCTCAAGTCGACAGGCGCGCACCTCGAGCTGTGGCCGTATCAGGATGGTCCCGCCGACCGTGCAGGCATCATCGGCGGCAGCCGGTTGCGCGAGGTCGATGGCGTCGAGGTGGTGGGAACCCCGCCGGCCGAGGTTGCCGAGCGGCTGAGGGGGACACGGGGCAGCGCGGTCGATCTGACGCTTTCCGATCCGGTTGGAAAGGAGCGCCGAGTTCGCCTGTTCCGATCCGACTTTCAACCGTTGGATGTCGAATCTCACGTTGAGCACGACCGGCAGCTGTTGCGCATCCGACGCTTCCGGGCCGGATTGACCCGGCCGGCGGTGGCGGCGCGGCTGGCGGCCTATCGGGCGCAGAGGGCGGAGTGGCCGCTGGTGCTGGATCTACGCTTCAGTGGTGGCGGTGATGTCTTCGAGGCGCTGGATGTGGCAGGTCTGTTTCTCGAGTCGGGCCGGGAGCTGGTGGCCTTCGCGGATCGCTCCGGGGGGCGTGAGCGGTTCACGAATCGTCGCTCAGGGGACACGGTCACGCCTCTGTCGATCTGGATCGGACCGGATACCGCCAGTGCGGCCGAGATACTGGCGGCGATTCTTCGCTATCACGGTCGGGCTGAGCTCAGGGGAAGCCCGAGCCTCGGCAAGTGCAGCATCCAGACCGATGTGCCGCTGCCGGATGGGGCGGTGTTGCGCTTCACGGAAAAGCGGGTGTTGCTACCTGATGGCAGCACTTGCGACGGCCACCCGCTGGAACCGGATCGCCCCCTGCCTTCCGCTCCGGCCTTCGAGGGGGAAGGGGCCAGCGTCCCGCCCGATCGTCGCCGTCACGTGGCGGATGACGTGGCAGCCGGCCGACAGAACAGCATAAGGAGACCTGATTACGCATAAGGCACAGCCAGCTTCAGGAGCCGATAAGGCATCGGCGGTGTTCTCGCCGCCACCGTCAGCAAGCGCGGGATCATGGCTGTTGAGGTCATAGCGCCGATTGAAGCGGTACTCGAACTCGGTCAGGTAGCGCGCACATGGTGGCCACGGATGGCATGGTAAGTGCCGGTAATGGCGTTCTTGACGTTGCCCAGCACGGTGTTGACGTAGGGACGCCACCGCCTAGCCTCTCGCGGTGGCCACCAGGAACAGGGAGGCGGAGTCGCTCACGAATGGTCTGGCCAAAGCCACGCGGCTTCGCCGCCAGGCCAACCCCGTCCCGCACGGCTGACGCCATGCTGCTGCCGTGCCATCCTTCGCCGCTCGCGCCGCCCTGAGACACGCCGCGCCCACCCCCCCCGCCTGGCTTGGCCCGGCCGGCACATCGCTGGTTCCGTGCTCGTCGCGACTTGGGCCATGTCGCCCGCTTGCGGCCTCGGCGTGGCGGCTCGCCCAACCCCTGGCCAGCCGACCACGCCTGCGGCCACGGCACTGCTGTGGTGGAAGTGGCCGCGCTGACGCGCCGCCAACGTGGCTCCAGCATGCCGGGTGCATGCCTGTATGCCGCCCCCGGCTTCGCCGGCGGCTGCGCGGGTGCCCATCATCGTCTGCTGATGTACCCTGACGCCATCCCTCCCACCACCACGAGCCGCGCATGCCCCAGGCCACCTATCGCCACTATCCCAGCTTCACCCGCCGCTACGTCCGCTCAGTCATGAAGATGATGGGTCTGCCGAAGAAGCCCCGGATCGAGGCCGAGGTGTTCGATCAGATGGTGCAGGACGAAGGGGTGGTGCACTCCATCAACGGCGAGCTC
The DNA here is from genome assembly GCF_014192215.1 of Halomonas cerina. Taxonomy (GTDB): domain Bacteria; phylum Pseudomonadota; class Gammaproteobacteria; order Pseudomonadales; family Halomonadaceae; genus Halomonas; species Halomonas cerina. The sequence continues at coordinate 62 of NZ_JACHXP010000028.1, read as the reverse complement.
CTGATGCTGGAGTGGCACCACGGACGCGAGGGCAGGGTGGTGGTGCCGGAGCCGTCGCTGTC
>NZ_JACHXP010000027.1 GCF_014192215.1 Halomonas cerina | reverse complement strand
CGGCGAGACACCGCGGATCACGAAGAAAGTCGTGCAACTCAACAACGACTATATCCATCAGGTCATCGACGTTTATCACATCTGACCGGGTCACGTTGACCGGGTCACGCTGACCGGGTCACGCTGATCCTGCGACCCCAGGGCGACAGGGACGTCGCCCCCATGTTGCATGCCGCACCGGCAATAACCATTTCGTCCATAACAATCCCATCCATAACAAACGACCTCTGGTGAATCACATGAACAACACCTTCAAGAAGACCATCCTGGCCTCCCTGGTGAGCGCCGGCATGATGACCAGCGGCCTGGCCGCGGCCGACGAGCATCCGGTCAAACTCGGCCTGATGCTGCCCTATTCCGGTACCTACACCGCCTTGGGCGAGGCGATCACCAATGGCCTGAAACTGGCCATCGAGCAGAATGACGGCCAGCTTGGGGGACGCGATGTCGAGTATGTGCAACTCGACTCCGAGGCCAACCCCTCCAAGGCACCGCAGAACATGAGCCGCCTGGTCAAGGGCGATAATGTCGACTTCGTCATCGGGCCGGTGCACTCCGGCGTGGCCATGGGCATGCTGCGCGTCGCCAAGCAGAGCGGTGCGATCACCATCATCCCCAATGCGGGGCTGGGTGCGGCCACCAACCAGCTGTGCATGCCCAATGTCTTCCGTACTTCGTTCAGCATGTGGCAGAACAGCTACCCGATGGGCAAGGTCGCCTATGATCAGGGCCACCGCGAGGTCGTGACCATCACCTGGGATTACGCCGGCGGCAAAGAAGACGTGGCCGGCTTTAAGGAGGCCTTCGAGGCGGAAGGCGGCGAGGTCGTCGAGGAGATCTTCGTGCCCTTCCCGAGCACCGAGTTCCAGAGCTACCTGACCCAGATCGCCAGCATCGATCCCGATGCGGTCTACACCTTCTTCGCCGGCGGGGGTGGGGTCAGCTTCGTGCGCGACTATGCGGCCGCCGGGCTCAAGGACAGTATTCCGCTGCTGGGCTCAGGCTTCCTGACCGAGGGCAATGTCGCCGCCCTCGACGGTGCCGGCGAGGGGGTGCAGACCACCTTGCACTACGCCGAGACGCTCGACAACGAGCAGAACCAGGCCTTCGTCGAGGCCTACCAGGAGGCCTACGGCAAGGCGCCGGACACCTATGCGGTCCAGGGCTATGACACCGGCGCCATGCTGGTCCAGGCGCTCGACAAGGTCGATGGCAACACCGAGGACAAGGAGGCCCTGATCGAGGCCCTGGCCAGCGTCGAGCTGCAGAGCCCTCGTGGCCCGATGAGCTTCTCCGAATCTCACCACCCCATCCAGAACGTCTACCTGCGCGAGATCCAGGACGGCAAGCACGAGGTCGTCGGGGTCGCCGCCGAGCAGCTCGAAGTGCCCGACGACGCCTGCAAGATGTAAGCCGGCCACCCCCTGACCCTGGGGCGGGCCGAAGCCCGCCCCGCACATCGCGGAGAGCACCATCATGGATCTCGCATTCTTCGGCGTGCAGCTCCTCAACGGGCTGCAGTATGGGCTGCTGCTGTTTCTCATCGCCAGCGGCCTGACCCTGATCTTCGGCATCATGGGCATCATCAACCTGGCCCACGGGGCCATGTACATGATCGGGGCCTACCTGGTGTGGGACCTGACCATGCGGCTGGGCAACTTCTGGCTGGCGATCGTCATCGCCATTCCCATCGCCGTCGCCCTGGGGCTGATCATCGAGCGGCTGTTCCTGGACACGCTCTACAAGCGTGACCACCTCTACCAGGTGCTGCTGACCTTCGGCCTGATCCTGGTGATCAACGAGGCCCAGCGCATCATCTGGGGCGGCGACGTGCACAGCGTGGCAATCCCGGCGCCCTTCGACGCCAGCCTTCAGCTTACCGACAACCTGCAGTACTCGGTCTACCGGCTGTTCGTGATGGGGGTGTGTCTGGCGCTGGCGGGGGGCATCTACTGGGTGATCCGCCATACCCGGCTGGGCATCATCATCCGGGCCGGGGCGGTCAACCGCGACATGGTGGAGGGGCTGGGCATCAATGTGCGCACCCTGTTCACCCTGATCTTCAGTGTCGGCGTGGCGCTCGCCGCCTTCGCCGGCATGATCGCCGCTCCCTTGACCTCCATCACCCCGGGAATGGGCGACAGCATCCTGATCACCTGTTTCGTGGTGGTGGTCATCGGTGGGATCGGCTCGATCAAGGGAGCCTTCTGGGGCGCTATCCTGATCGGCATGGCCGAAACCTTCGGTCCCGTGCTGATTCCGAGCCTGGCCAGCATGGTGATCTACCTGATCATGGCGGCCGTGCTGCTGGTCAAGCCACGCGGCCTGTTCGCCTGAGGAGGCAGTCATGTTGCATCGATATCCCAAGCGCGTCGCGTTCATCATGCTGGCCCTGCTGGCCATCGTCGCCTTCTATCCACTATGGGGGCCGGCGGTGTTCGGTGACCAGTCCGAGTTCATCCTGGAGAAGCTGACCCTGATGGTGATCCTGGCGCTGTTCGCCATGAGCCTGGATCTGCTGGTGGGCATCGTGGGGCTAGTCAGCCTGGGCCATGCCCTGTTCTTCGGCCTCGGCGCCTATACCCTGGCGCTGGCCAGCCCCGACTTCAGCCCCGCCTCGCTGTGGTGGATGCTGCCGCTGGTCATGCTGGTGGCGGCGGTGGCGGCACTGGTGGTGGGGGTGCTGGTGATCCGCACCAAGGGCATCTTCTTCATCATGACCACCCTGGCCTTCGGCCAGATGCTCTATTACCTGGTCAGCACCTCGCCGTTCACCGGCGGCACCGATGGGGTGTTCATCATGTTCCGTCCCAGCGTGACGCTCGGTGAGACGCCGCTGCTGGACATGAGCGACCCTCATACCTTCTTCTACCTCTGCCTGGTGCTGCTGGTCATCGGCTTCCTGTTCCTGCGCTGGCTGACCCGCTCCTACTATGGCCAGGTGCTCGACGGCATCCATGACAACGAGCATCGTATGCAGGCGCTTGGGTATGCCACCCACGGCTACAAGCTGATCGCCTTCGTGATCAGTGGGGTGCTCGCCGCCATTGCCGGCATGCTGGCCGCCATGCAGTACGGCTTCGCCAACCCGGCTCAGCTCGGTTGGCACACCTCCGGCGAGGTGCTGATGATGCTGATCCTGGGTGGTATGGGCACCATCTTCGGCCCGATCCTCGGCGCCTTCGCCTACGAGATCCTGCTGTTCGTCTACGAGCATCTCACCATGCACTGGCCGATCCTGATGGGGCTGACCATCATCGTCGCCGTGCTGGTGCTGCCCCGCGGCATCGCCGGGCTGATCATCGCGCCGCCCTGGCAGCGCAAGAAGACGCCCGCTGTCGAGGACGAGGTCGCGGCATCCCCGTCCGTCCGGTCCACCACCCAGCACAAGGAGGGGTAAGCCATGAGCCAAGAACCGATCCTGGCCACCCATGGCCTGACCCGGCGCTTCGGTGGCCTGGTGGCGGTCAACGACGTGGGCTTCGACGTCAGGCCGAACGAGATCCATGCCGTCCTGGGGCCCAACGGGGCGGGCAAGAGCACCCTGATCAACCTGCTCTCCGGGGAGCTTCCCCCCTCGGAGGGCCAGGTGCTCTTTCACGGCAAGCCGATCCAGGGTAAGAGCGTGCGCCAGATCGCCCGTATGGGCATCGGCCGCAGCCACCAGAAGACCAACATCTTCCCACGGCTCACCTGCCTGCAGAACTGCGAGCTGGCGGCGCGCATCCACATGGGCGGAGTGCTGGGCAGCTGGCGATCCCGAGCGCGGGCCCGCGAGGTCACCGAGCGGGCCCGCGAGGTGCTGGCGACCTGCCAGCTGACCCCACGGGCCGACACGCGCGCCGCCGATATGAGCTATGGCGAGCAGCGCCAACTGCAGATCGCCATGGTGCTGGCCACCGCGCCGACACTGATGCTGCTCGACGAGCCCATGGCGGGCATGGGCCGGGAGGAGACCGTGCAGGTCACCGACCTGCTCGAGAGCCTGACCGACCGCTACACCCTGGTGCTGATCGAGCACGACATGGACAGCGTCTTCCGCCTGGCCGACCGGATCACCGTGATGGTGGACGGCTGCGTGCTGGAGAGCGGACCCACCGACCAGATCCGTCGCAGCGAGAAGGTGCGCGACGTCTATCTCGGACGCCATCACGAGGAGGCCACGGCATGACGGCCCAGGAACAGCTGACGCCCCTGATCGATGCGCGGGGACTGCACACCTATTACGGCGAGAGCCACATCCTGCACGGTGTCGACCTGACGCTGATGCCCGGCGAGACCCTGAGCCTGCTGGGCCGCAACGGCATGGGCAAGACCACCACCCTGAAGTCGATTCTGGGCTTCGTGCCTCCCCGTCGTGGCGAGGTCCGCGTCAAGGGGGTCTCCACCGCCAAGCGCCGCCCCTGGCAGGTGGTCCGCCAGGGCATCGGCTATGTGCCCGAGGGGCGCGGCATCTTCCCGGGCATCAGCGTGCGCGAGCACCTGATCATGGCGGCCCGGCCCAACGAGCGGGGCGAGACGCCTTGGACGATGGAACGGGTGCTCGACACCTTCCCGCGGCTGGGTCAGCGCATCAACCACGATGGCTCCTTCCTCTCCGGCGGCGAGCAACAGATGCTGTCCATCGGCCGGGCACTGACGCTCAACCCGGACCTGATGATCCTCGACGAGGCCACCGAGGGGCTGGCACCGCTGATTCGTGACGAGATCTGGAAGATCATCCACGAGATCAAGGCGTCGGGTATCGCCACCATCATCGTCGACAAGAACATCGACAATCTGCTCGAGGTGGCCGAGAAGCACCTCCTGCTGGTCAAGGGGGAGGTGGTCTACAGTGGCTCCTCCCAGGGGTTGAAGGACGACCCCTCCATCCTCGACACCCACCTCGGCGTCGCCTGAGGCCGCCGGCCCCGACGGGGCCGGCGCGGCCGGCGGCGTCACCCTATGGAGCGCACCATGCAACTGCACAAGGACGCCTCGCTACCCGCCGTCACCGCCGGCTTCGTGGCGGTGCTGGTCTCCTACTCCGGGCCCCTGGCGATCTTCTTCCAGGCGGCGCAGAGTGCCGAGATATCGAGTGCCATGATGACCTCCTGGGTCTGGGCGATCTCGCTGGGGGCGGCCGTTTCGGGCATCGGACTCAGCCTGTGGCTCAAGGTCCCGGTGGTCACCGCCTGGTCGGCGCCGGGCACGGCGCTGCTGGTCACGCTGTTTCCCGACCTGTCGCTTGCCGAGGCGGTGGGCGCCTACCTCGTGGCAGCGGCGGCGATCTTCGTGATCGGCGTGACCGGCTCCTTCGATCGCATCATCCAGATGATCCCGCCGGGCATTGCCAGCGCCATGATGGCCGGCATCCTCTTCCAGTTCGGCGTCGGGGTCTTCGTGTCGCTGGAGTCGGTGCCGGCCCTGGCCATCGGCATGATCCTGGCCTATCTGGTCTTCAAGCGGCTGACTCCACGCTACAGCCTGGTACTGTTGCTGGTGGTCGGCGTCATCCTGGCGGTGGTGTTCGAGGATGCCAGCCTCGAGGGCGTGACCCTGAGCCTGGCCGACCCGCAGCTCATCCGCCCCGAGTGGAGCTGGAACGCCACCCTGAGTCTGGCCATTCCGCTGATACTGGTCAGTCTCACCGGGCAGTTCCTGCCGGGCATGGCGATCATGCGCAGTGCCGGCTACAACACGCCGGCCAAGCCCATCGTCACGGTGACCAGCCTGACCTCCTTCGGCACCGCCTTCTTCGGCGGCATCACCACCGTGATCGCGGCCATCACCGCGGCGATCTGCACCAGCAAGGAAGCCCATGAGGATCCCGACAAGCGCTACGTGGCCGGGGTCGCCAACGGGGTCTTCTACCTGATCGGGGGCACCTTCGCCGGGACCATCGTGGCGCTGTTCACCTCGCTGCCCGGGGAGTTCGTGGCGGTGCTGGCGGGCCTAGCGCTGATCGGGGCTATCACCAGCAATATCAGTGCCTTCGCCGCCCAGAAGGATCACTTGGAGGCGTCGGTGATCACCTTCATCGCCACGGCGTCCGGCATGAGCTTCCTGGGGCTGGGATCGGCCTTCTGGGGCGTGGTGGTCGGCGCCCTGGCCTACAACGCCCTGCACCGGCCCGCTCCGGCCTCCGGGCGTGACAACAAGGCGCCGGCTACCGACAAGCAACGCTAGGGTGCCGACAACACACGAGAGTGTTCCGCTAACAACAGATTCAACAACAAGGTTCCGAGGAGTCTGACCATGCACAAGATTCATGTGGCGATGGACGAAAACGACGCTTCGCTGCGCGCCTTGGCGCTGGGGCAGCGCCTGGCGCAACAGACGGGAACCCCCCTGGGGGTGATCTCCGTGGTGGCCTCGGCGGAGCGGGTGGAAGCACGCCGTACAGTGCTACGCGAGCGGCTGACGAGAGAAGGGGCGGAGGATGTCGACATCGAGGTGTCGATCCACGCCAGTGCCAAGGAGTGCCTGGGCGAGCTGGCCGGGCGTGACGATGTCTGGCTGTGCATGATGGCTCATGGCCGGCGCCCGGTGCCGGAGATGCTGATCGGCAGCGTCACCGCCGGGGTGGTGCGCCGCGCCAACCGGCCGGTCTACCTGTGCGGGCCGCGCTACGATGCCAAGGCCCACCACAAGGTGGAGGTGCTGATGGCCTGCGTGGACGGCTCCAAGCTTTCCGAGGCCATCCTGCCTCACGCGGTGGCCCTGTCGAAGCGGCTCGATGCCCGCCTGCAGCTGCTGCAGGTGATCGATCCCAGTGCCGCCGAGGCGGTACCCGAGGAAGGAGGGCATTCGGACGTGATGGAATCCGGCTATGTGCATGGCCTGGCGCGACGCCTGCGTACCGAGCACGACATGGAGGTGGACTGGGAGGTGTTGCACGGCGACCCGGCGGACTCCATCGTCAGCTACCTGGCGGACTGCCAGGACACCATGCTGGCCATGACCACCCACGGGCGCAGCGGGCTCTCCCAAGTGGTGGCGGGCAGTGTCAGCCACGAGGTGCTGCACGAGGCGCCGTGTCCGGTGGCGGTGCTGAGGCCGACCGACATGAGCTGAACGATGCCGGCGTGATCCAGATCAAGGCGGAGGGACGGCCGGCGGGACTAGGATGGTCATCATGGTTCCGCTCTTCAGGAGGCTTGCCCATGATGACGCCACAAAACGCTATTCCCGCCACCGCCAGACGAGTCGCCCAGCGCATGGCCGGCGCCTGGCAGCGCGGTCGCCAGTATCGAGAATGGCTGGCTCTCGACGAGGCCGATCGTGAGTCGCGGCTCTGTGACTTGGGCCTGGCCCGGATCGACGCTCCGCTGTTCTGGTCCGACGGGCGCTCGGCGTCCGACCAGCTGCCCCGCATGATGGCGGTCTTCGGTGTCGAGGACGCCACGCCCCTGGTGGTGGGCAACGGGGTGAAGCGCGACCTCGAGCGGGTCTGTTCCCTGTGCCCCCACAAGGCGCGCTGTGCCCGTGTACTGGCGAGCGAGCCCACGCCGTCTGCCTGTGCGTTCTGTCCTAATGCCCCCACCCTAGAGGCCTTGTCCAGCCATTGACCGACACAGGCAGCGGGTGGTCGCACATAAAGCCCCGCACATGCGGGGCTTCCGTGTTCAGGCGTCGTCGCGTCGGTCCCGGGACGCGTCCTTGACTTCATAGTCGCCCTCGAGCACCTGCTGCTCGCGGGCGCGGTTGCCCGTGCCGTAACGTTCTTCGTGACGGGTCTCGCGATAGTGCGTCTGGTGAGCATGATAGCCACCGCCCACGTCCTGGGCCTGGTCGGCACGCATCTTCTCCATCTGCTTCTTCATGCGATGGCGCAGGAAGGGCAGCATCGCCCAGCCCACCAGCAGGAAGAGCAGGCCAAACAGCATGGCGATGATCATCAGGCTACCGAACAGCAGCCAGGCGGCCAGCATCTTCAGGCTGCCGAGCAGGCCGCCGCCGTTTGACTGGCGGGCGCGTTGCTGCCACTCCTGGGCGACGCGCCAGGCCGGGTTATGGCGGGGGTCCTGGTGGGGGCCTCGTGAATCGGGCATCACTCTCTCCTGAAAGGCGGCGCCGAGCGCCGTGAAGGACTGCCCCTTGGAGGGCCGATCGGCGGGATGGTTCCAGCCTACCCCTGCCATACCTCGGCGACGATCCGATAGCTCGCCAGACGTTCTTCATGGGCGTAGACATCGGTGTTGAGCATCAGCTCGTCGGCACCGGTGAGCTCGAGGAAGCGCTCGAGCCCCTGGCGGACCGTCTCCGGGCCGCCGATCACCGCCGCTCCCAGGAACTGCGCCACTTGGGCCTGCTCCATGGGCGACCAGTCGAGCCGCTCGACTGGGGGCTTGGCCGCGGTGCGCTTGCCGCGAATCATGCCCAGGAACTTCTGACGCGCCGTCGAAGCGAGGAACTCGGCCTGGGCGTCGCTCTCGGCGGCGATCACCGGCAGGCCGACCATGGCATGAGGACGGTCGAGCATCCGGGAAGGACGGAAGTTGTCGCGATAGAGCCTCAACGCCTCGAACAACTGGGCCGGGGCGAACTGGGCGGCGAAGGCGAAGGGCAGCCCTTCCCGGGCCGCCAACCGAGCGCTGAAGTCGCTGGAGCCCAGCAGCCAGATCGGCACCCGGGTGCCCTGGCCGGGCACGGCCCGCACCCGCTGACCCGGGCGCGCGTCGTCGAGGAAGCTCTGCAACTCGGCCAGCCGCTGGGGAAAGTCGTCGACCCCGGCATAGGGGTCGCGGCGCAGAGCCGCCATGGTAGCGCCATCCGAGCCGGGAGCGCGCCCCAGACCCAGGTCGATGCGATCCGGATAGAGCGTCTCCAGGGTGCCGAACTGCTCGGCCACCACCAGCGGTGGGTGGTTGGGCAGCATGATGCCGCCGCTGCCCACCCGGAGGCGCTCGGTGGCGCCGGCGATGTGGCCGATCAGCACCGCGGTGGCCGCGCTGGCGATGCCCTCGATGCCGTGGTGTTCGGCCAGCCAGAAGCGGGTATAGCCCAGCCGCTCGGTCTCGCGTGCCAGCGACACGCTCTCCCGGAAGCTGTCGGCGATGCTGCCGCCCTGGCGGATCGGCGCCAGGTCGAGGACGGACAGCGGGGTATCGGCGAGACGGGACATGGAGGGACTCCGGAAATCGATTAGGCTGCTGCGTTTCTACGCGGGCAAGGGAGCGCCGTCAATGTCGCCGTTGGCGAGCCGCGTCCCCTGGTCTGGTAGCATGCAGTAAAGCGACAGACCATGACGGAAGGGCGACGGTAAGGGCAGGGCAGCGCCACCAGCTTCCGGCCAAGCCCAGGCATAGCCCGCGGGGGCATGAGCCCCTAAGCTCAAGGAAATGGTGAAATTGGACTTCTGCCATGATGCGCATTCGTACCCCGGGGCGCGGCCGGCCCCGCCGCGGTGCCACCCGTCGTCGCCCCCGGCGCCGCCTGGACTGGGCCACCTTCGACCGCTGGCTCGACCGGGTCGTGATCGTGGCGGTGGGGATAGCGCTGATAGTGGGCATCCTGGCCCTGATCCTGAGCCTGCTGTTGTAGGGCGCTTATCGCCGATGGCGGCTTCGTCTACACTCGGGCCTCCTAACCTATTTCCCAACCCATGGATGAAGGATAGCGACACCGATGCTTGCGTTCCTGCAAGGGTTCTCCTATGGCCTCTTCCTGACCTGCCTGCCGTGGCTGCTGGTGGGCCTGGTCCGGCCGGAGCTGGCGGTGCCTCAGGATCCGGCCAGTCGCCTGCAGGTCATCTTGCGCTACTGCCTGCTGGTGCCTTTCCTGTGCCTGCTGTTGTGGTTGACCTCGCTGTGGGGAGGGTTCGGGCCCAGCCTGGGGGGCTGGCTGGCCGGCCTGGTGGCGATCCCCGTGGCGCTGCCGCTGGAGCGACGCCTGCGTGGCTGGCTGGGACGCCGGCGCGAGCGGCGCCGCCAGGCCCGGCTGGCCGCCCAGGCCCGGCAGGAGAGTGAGCGCCGAGCGCGTGAGGTCCACGAAGCCGGGGTGGCCGTCCTCGATCCGGCCCATCCGCCGGCCGATGCCGATGACCTGGTGCTGGCCCTGTGCCGGGCCAAGCAGGCGCTGCTCGACGCGCGCCGCCCCGACCTGGCCGTTCAGGCCGACCGGGTCTACAGCCGCTATTGCCATGTGCTGAAGGTGCTGGGCGGGCGCTTCGATCGCGGCGAGCTGGCCTTCGCGCGCGCCCGGGAGCTGGTGACCGAGGTCTGCCTCGGCGCGGTGGATACGCTCCACACCATGGCCTCCCAGGCCAGTGGCGTGGTGAGCGTGGATGGCGACTGGGTGCGGCGGCGTCTGGCACGCGAGGGGCCAGGCCTGAGCCACCAGGAGCGGGAGGCACTCAGGCGCCGCCTGGAATTGCTCGAGGAGACCGAGCGCCGGCTGCGCGAGTTGGCCGCTCGCAACGAGGCGGCCCTGACCGTGCTCGACGATACGGCCGTCTCCCTGGCCCGGATCGAGACGTCGCGTCCCCAAGCCTCGGTCACCACCGAACGGGCCCTGGCGGCACTGAGCCACTTCGTCGAGCGCGCCGACCGCTATGGTCGCGACGGACCCTGACCCGGTGACGCGGCAGAGTAAGGCAGGCCTGCCGCAAGACGCCCACGACATAGGAGATGCCGATGAGCCAGTCATCCGATCGCGGACCGCAGCTGTCGCTGCCGCCGGTGGCGGAGATCGCCAGCGAGCTGGACGCCACCACACCCGGCCAGCAGGCCGATGAGGATCCGGAGCTTTCGGCCATGGCCGATGCCTTCATCGCGCAGCTGACCGACGATGGTGACCGGGCCGCCCAGGCCCAACAGCGCCGCGCCATCGACGAGATGGGCCTCGAGCTGCAGCAGCAGGCCGCCCACCAGAGTGCCATGCTACAGACGCCGCTACGCAAGCTGGCCCACCAGGGGGATGATGGCGGCTCGGTGGCCCGGGCACTGGTCGACCTGCGCGGCCGGATGCAGGAGCTGGACCCGGCCCGCCACCGCCTGGCGCCGGGCTCGCTGGACCGGGTGCTGGCATGGCTCCCCGGAGCCAGCACCCGCCTGCAACGCTATTTCCGCAAGTTCGAGACCGCCCAGCAGGCCCTGGACGCGATCATCGCCGAGCTCGAGGACGGGCGCGACATGCTGCATCGCGACAACCTGACCCTGGGCGATGACCAGCAAGCGCTGTACGAGACGCTGGGGCAGCTGGCGCGTCAGGTTGCCCTGGGACGACTGATCGACGCGCGCCTGCAGGCGGCCATTGCACGTCGCGATGCGGACGACCCGCAGCGGCGCTTCCTCGAGGAGGAGCTGCTGTTCCCACTGCGCCAGCGCATCGTCGACCTGCAGCAGCAGCAGGCGGTCTGCCAGCAGGGCGTGCTGGCCCTCGAGGTGATCATTCGCAACAACCGCGAGCTGATGCGCGGTGTCGACCGCGCCATCAACGTCACCGTCTCGGCGCTGACGGTGGCGGTGACCGTAGCCCTGGCGCTGGCCAACCAGCGCCTGGTGCTGGATCGCATCGAGTCCCTCAATACCACCACCTCGGAGATGATCGGCGGCACCGCCCGGGCTCTACGCCAGCAGGGCGTGGACATCCAGCGGCGGGCCTCGGGCGCGATGCTCGACCTCGAGGCCCTCGAGGCGGCCTTCGGTGAGGTGATGGGCGCGATCGACGACCTGTCTCGTTATCGCCAGGAAGCGCTGCCGCAGTTGGACGCCCAGATCGACCGCCTGGCGACGCTGGCCGGCCAGGGCGGCGAGGCCATCGGGCGTCTGCAGCGGGGCCGCGTCGAGGATGAGACGTTAGACGATCGCCGCCCCTGAGGCCTGCGTCGGCCGCGAGCTGGACTATGCTGCTCGAAGGTGGCCCGGTCGGGCGCACGCAATAGAGGGGTGATAGTGATGGCGGAGCAGAAGAACGTCTTCGTGGTGGGGCTCAACGACTTCAACCGTCAGCGGCTCGAGACCCTGCGGGGTGCCGCAGCCGATCGCTTCCACGGGGTCATCGCCCCCGAGGCGGTCTACGACACCGAGGTCTTCGACATCGCGGCCATGCTAGAGGAGGCCACCGCGACCCTGGAGGCCTTCGAGGGCTCGGTGGATGCCATCGTCGGCTACATGGACTTTCCCGTTTCCACCATGCTGCCGATCCTCTGTGAGCGCTTCGGCACCCGTACCACCTCCCTGGAGAGCCTGCTCAAGTGCGAGCACAAGTACTGGAGCCGCAAGGTGCAGAAGGAGGTCATCCCCGATTACATTCCCGCCTTCACGGCCTTCGACCCCTTCGACGACGACGCCCTGACCCATATCGGCGAGGCCGGACTCTACTTCCCGTTCTTCGTCAAGCCGATCAAGTCCTCCGGCTCGCGGCTGGGCTTTCGCATCGACACGCCGGAGGACTTCTACCATGCCATCGAGAAGCTGCGCGAGGACATCGGTCTGATCGCCGACCCCTTCAATACCGTGCTCGAGCATGCCAAGCTGCCGGACGAGATCGCCGCCGTGGACGGTCACTTCTGCATGGCCGAGGAGATCATCGGTGGCTGGCAGTGCACCGTGGAAGGCTATGTCTTCGAAGGTGAGGTGGTCAGCTACGGGATCGTCGACTCGCTGCGCTACCCCCAGGTGCTCAGCTTCTTCCACTATCGCTACCCGTCGGGCCTGCCCGATCCCATCCAAGACAAGATGCGCGAACTCACCGATACGGTGATGGCGCATATCGGCTTCGACAACTCGGCCTTCAACATCGAGTACTTCTGGGACGAGGTGCAGGATCGCATCTGGCTGCTGGAGATCAACACGCGCATCTCCCAGTCCCACTGCGACCTCTTCGAGAAGGTCGACGGCGTCAGTAACCAGCAGGTCACCATCGACCTGGCGCTGGGCCAGCGACCCGACATGCCGCACCGCCAGGGCGACTATGCCGTGGCAGCCAAGTTCTTCTACCGGGTATTCTTCGTCGATGCCGTGGTCAGCCGGGTGCCGAGTGCCGAGGAGGTGTCGGCCCTGGAGGCGGACTTCCCGGGCACCGTGATCGCGGTGCAGGTGGAGGCGGGCCAGCGGCTTTCGACGATGCCCGAGCAGGACAGCTACAGCTATGCCCTGGCTTATGTGTGGATGGGCGCCGCCTCGGTGGATCAACTGCTGGCCGATTATGATCGCTTGATCGCGCGCCTGCCGTTCGAATTCGATCAGGTCGAGGGCTGAGCCTGGTCGAGGATGGCAAGCCGGCTGAGGACAGAGGAAGGAGGACAAGGATGCGTATCGTCGAGGAGTTTCCCCGTCAGGTCCAGGAGGAGGAGACCTGGATCCCCATGGCCGATGGCACGCGGCTGGCGGTGCGGATCTGGCGGCCGGTGGATGCCGAGGCCCACCCGGTGCCGGCGATCCTCGAGTACCTGCCCTATCGCAAGCGCGACCTCACCGCCGAGCGGGATGTGCAGATGCATCCCTACTGGGCCGGGCACGGCTATGCCGGGGTGCGGGTCGATATCCGCGGCACCGGCGATTCCGACGGGGTGCTCACCGACGAATACCTGCCGAGTGAGCTCGAAGACGGCGTGGCCGTGCTCGAATGGCTCGAGGCGCAGCCCTGGTGTACCGGCGAGGTGGGCATGGTGGGCATCTCCTGGGGGGGCTTCAACGGCCTGCAGATCGCCGCCCTGCAGCCGCCCCAGCTCAAGGCGGTAATCACCCTGTGCTCTACCGACGACCGCTACGCCGACGATATCCATCACATGGGCGGTTGCCTGCTGGCCGACAGTCTCTCCTGGGCCTCGACCATGTTCGATGGCAATGCCTGTCCGCCCGATCCCGAGCTGGTGGGGAATCGCTGGCGGAAGATGTGGCTCGAGCGCCTCGGCGGCAGTGGCCTGTGGCTGACCCAGTGGCTGGCCCACCAACGCCGCGACGCCTACTGGAAGCATGGCTCGGTGTGCGAGGACTTCGCGGCCATCCGCTGTCCGGTCTACGCGATCAGCGGCTGGGCCGACGGCTACTGCAATGCCGTCTTCCGCCTGCTCGAGGGGCTTTCCGTACCGCGCAAGGGGCTGGTGGGGCCCTGGTCGCACAAGTATCCCCACCTGGGGGTGCCGGGGCCGGCCATTGGCTTCCTGCAGGACTCGCTGCGCTGGTGGGACCACTGGCTCAAGGGCGAGGAGACCGGGATCATGGACGAGCCCATGCTGCGCGTCTGGATGCAGGCGCCGGCCCCGCCCTCGGCTCGCTACGAGGAGCGCCCGGGGCGCTGGGTCGCCGAACCCGGCTGGCCGTCGCCCAACATCGTGCCCACCGCCTTCCGGCTGACCTCGGGGCATGGCCTGAGGTCGGAGGAGGGTGCCGCGCCCGAGGCGGACGGCATGCCCCTGGACATCCGCTCGCCGCTCTCGGTGGGGCTCTATGCCGGCAAGTGGTGCTCCTACAACGCGCCGCCCGACCTGCCCCATGACCAGCGCGACGAGGACGGCGGCTGCCTGATCTTCCAGACTCCGCGCCTCGAGATGCCGCTGGAGATCTGCGGGCCGCCGGTGGTGGAGCTCGAGCTCACCGCCGACCAGCCGGTGGCCATGGTGGCCCTGCGCCTGATCGACATCGCCGCGGACGACAAGGCCACCCGGGTCTCCTATGGCCTGCTCAACCTCACGCACCGCGACAGCAACGAGCATCCCGAACCGCTTGAACCGGGGAAGCGTTACCGGGTGCGTGTCCGACTCAAGCACATCGCCCAGCAGTTCGCTGCCGGCCATGCTATCCGCCTGGCGGTTTCCACCAGCTACTGGCCGCTGGCCTGGCCGGCGCCGGTACCGGTGCGGTTGACGCTGTGGCCGGACCACTGTCGCCTGATCCTGCCCGTGCGCCCGCCACGTCCGGCCGAGGAGGCCGCGCTGCCGGCCTTCGGGGAGCCCGAAGGGGCCCCGCCGATGCCCAAGACGCTGCTCCAGCCCACCCAGGAGACCTGGCGGGTGATCCGCGACCTGGCCAACGACCGTACCACCCTGGAGGTGATCAACGACGAGGGGCGCTACCGGATCGACGACATCGGCCTGGAGATCGCCGCCCGAGTCACCGAGCGCTACAGCTATGCCTATGGCAGCTACGACAGCGTCAGCGGCTGGACCGAGTGGGAGCGCAGCTTCCGGCGTGGTGACTGGGAGGTGCGCACCCTGACCCGCACCCTGATGACCAGCGACGTCGACAACTTCCGCATCCGTGCCACCCTGGACGCCTGGGAAGGCGATACCCGTATTTATGCGCAGACCTGGGACGAGACGATCCCCCGCGACCTCGTCTAGGGCGCCACCTGTCGGTGCCCGGCCCGCCCCTGGCCCGATGGCGGGATAGCGGTGCGCCGGTGGATGCCCCTCTGCTCCTCACGGTTCTGGCGCTGTCCGGGCGGCGGCGATGGTGGCGAACCGGCGTCGCCTGCTAGGCTTGCCTCTTTCCCTACCTCGATCCAACCACAGGGACGCTGGCATGAGCCTGACGACCATGAGCGCTGTCCCCCGGCAGCGCGCCCCCAGGAAGGAGATCCTCGGCTGGGCGATGTTTGATTTCGCCAACCAGGCCTATACCCTGCTGATCATCACCGTGGTGTTCGGCGAACTCTTCACCACGGTGATCGTCGGCGAGCGGGGTGGCGACTACCGGCTGGCCAACTTCCTGTGGAGCCTGGCGCTGGCGGTGAGCTACCTGCTGGTGGTGATCACCGGCCCCCTGTGCGGGGCGGTGATGGACTACCAGGCCGCCAAGAAGCGCTTCCTCTTCGCCAGCTACCTGGCCACCGTGGCCACCACCGCCATGCTCTACTTCGTGGCGCCGGGGTACGTGATACTGGGCCTGGTGCTGATCGTGACCTCCAATTACGCCTATTCCATGGGCGAATCCTTCATCGCCGCCTTCCTGCCGGACCTGGGGCCCCCGGAGGATCTGGGCAAGATCTCCGGTTTCGGCTGGGCACTGGGCTACGTGGGGGGGCTGTTCGCCGCGGGCTTCACCCTGGTGGCGCTGGGCGAAGCCACGGCGGAAAACTTCGAACGTATCCGCTGGGTGGGGCCCTTCGCCGCGGGTTTCTTCCTGATTACCGCTATCCCCACTTTCCTGTGGGTGCGCGAGCGCGGCACACCCCAGCCGCCCGGCCGATCCTACCGCGAGATCGCCTGGCAGCGGGTCTCGACCACCCTGCACGAGCTCAGGCGCTTCCGCGATCTGGGGGTCTTTCTGGTCTCGCTGCTGTTCTCCATGGCCGGGATCTACATCATCATCGCCTTCGCCTTCATCTACGGGGCCCAGGTGATCGGCTGGGACGAGCATATCCGCAACCTCATGTTCATCATCGTGCAGATCACCGCCGCGACAGGCGCTCTGGGCTTCGGCTTCCTTCAGGATCGCATCGGCACCAAGGTCACCTACCTCCTTACCCTGGGACTGTGGGTGGCGGCGATCATCGCCATCTGGGCCACGCCGCAGGTCACCGACTTTTTCAACGCGAGCCTGGGGCTCGATTGGCAGGCCCAGCACCTGTTTCTGGTGGTGGGGTGCCTGGCGGGGCTGTCGCTGGGCTCGAGCCAGTCGGCCAGCCGCGCCCTGGTGGGGCTGTTCTCGCCACGTCGTAAGGCCGCCGAATTCTTCGGCTTCTGGGGGCTGGCCAACAAGCTGGCCGGCGTGGTCGGCATCATCGCCCTGGGCCTACTGCAGTCCCTGGTGGGCCTCCAGGCCTCGATCCTGCTCTGTGCCGCGCTGTTTCTCGTGGCCATCCTGGTCTGCCTGTTCGTCGACCAGGCCCGGGGCCAGCAGGCGGCCCGGGACTGGGAAACACGCAACGGTGGGTGAGGCTCCAGCGCGGGTGAGGATAGAGCAGGGCGGCTAGACTGAAGGCATGATCGCTGCCCGCGACCCCCGGAGGTCGCCGCCCATGGATCCTGTTACCCTGCGTGCCCTCGAGCGCATCCTGGTCGTCCTGTTCGCCGGCATGGCCATCTACCTGGGCTACCGGCTGTTTTTGGCGGTGCCCACCCAGCGCGACAGCGAGGGTCGGCTGACCCTGCCCGGGGGCATCCAAGTGGTACTCAATCGGGCCGCGCCCGGGCTCTTCTTCGCCCTGTTCGGTAGCGTCGCCCTGGCCCTTTCCTTGCACAGCGCCATCCAGGCCACCTCGTCATCGGTCGCAGCTTCCCAGGCGCCCCGCGAACTGGCCAGCTATCGCGGGCTTGTCACCCAGGCCGACATCGACCCGGCGGTGGCCCTGGCCCGGCTGCGGCGGCTCTTCCACACCCTCAACGCGCTGGCCGACGCCTCGCCAAGCGAGGGCAGTCAGGGCGTGGCCGAGCGGGGAGACGTGCGCCAGGTGAAGCTTCTGCTGATGCGCTCGGTCTGGCAGGAGACATGGGGAGACTATGCGGCATTCGCCGCCTGGACCGGCAGCACCGATGCCCGCGGCGAGCCGCCGGACCCGCGGCTGGTCGAGCCGGCGGCGCTCTTTCATCAGGGACGGGTGCGGCCTTGACGCAAGAACCGATGAGGGGCCGCCGGCGCCTCGCCGCCCTGCTGCTGTGCCTGCTGGCTGGACCGCTGTCGGGGGCGATGACCCTCTACGATGCGTCGACCCTGGACTACTGGGCGGGGATCACCCCGGTCGATATCCGCCGTGTGCTGGCCGAGAGCCTGGAACCGGCGCTGACGCCGCAGGAACGTCAGCGCCTGGATGACGTGACGCTGCACTTCCCGCGGCGCTGCCCCGTCGCCGATCAGGAGCCCTTCTGCTACTACCAGCAGACCCTGGCCGATGGCCGGCGTCAGGTGGTGATGTCGGTGGCCTCGCTGCGCCTGTTTGGTGACCTGGCCCTGGCCACCGCCTGGCTCCAGCTCGAGGGGCTCTCCATCGAGACCCCCTCTCGCTATGTCGCCATGCTGCGCCATCGACAGGCCGCGGCGTTTCCCGATGGGCGCTACCCGCTGCCGTTGGTGGCACTCGGGGTCCCCGAGGATGTGCGTGACCGCGAGCCGGTGATGGACCTCTATGGCAAGATCTTCACCTCATCGATGGTCTTCGTGCTGCTCCACGAACTGGGCCATGCCCTGCACCGTCATCCGGGGTACGGGCCCGGGATCTCCCGGGCCGATGCCCGGGCCCATGAAGGCGAGGCCGATGCCTTCGCCCTGGATGTCATGGCCCGGGTGGCCTATCCGCCGCTGGGGATGAGTGTCTTCTTCACTCTGATGGCCCACTGGGAGCCTAACCGCTGGCACTTCGCCGATGAGGCGTCCTGGCGTGACTATCTGGCCCAGGCGACCCACCCATTGACATCCGATCGGCTGCGCCGACTGGCCGCCGCCCTAACGGCGCGCCAGGATGCCTTCGCCCGGGCCGAGCCTGATGTCGTCGCGGCGCGCGAACGGATCGCCGTGGTGGCGGGGGAGATCGAGGGCCTGGCCGATTTCATGGACGATGAGGAGATCCAGGCCGGCATCGTGCGCCTGGGCCAGGGCGGGGATCCGGCCATTTTGCGGCCCCGGCGCGCCGCCGAGTTGGTCATCGACCGGGCATCGCCGTCCGCGGCCCGCCCCTTCGCCGGCACCTTCGAGGGACGGCTCGGCGATGGTACGGCCGAGTTGCCGGTGCGGGTGGTGCTCGAGCGCCAGGGGAATCGTGTGCAGGGGGTGTTCACCTATGGCCTCGGTCTGGGAGAACTGCAGGGCGAGGTCCACCAGGGCCGTCTGCACTACGCCTGGACCCTGGGACTGGAGCAGGGCCTCGGCGTGATGAACGCCGCCGAGCAGGGACGACGCCTGCGGGGCCGCTGGGGGCGGGAGCGTTCCGACGACGATGGCGGCTACTGGACACTGTGGCGGGTGGAGGCGCCCTGAGTCAGGCTGGTGTTGTCTGCCGGTCGGCCGTGAATCGCGTAGCGCTCTCAGGGACGGCGGCCGGGGCGTACCTTTCCCATATGGGCAGCCCCGGGCAGGCAGTGTCATCATGTCCTCGGCAGAGCCGGACGAATAAGGAGGGCGGATGGGCGACGAGCGACGCGCCGTGAGGCGCACGGGGCTTGGCATGATGCTGCTCTTCTGGGGGCTGTTCATCGGCCTTGGCACCTGGTGGTTCCAGGGCTTCCTGGCGCAGCGCTGGAACCCCAACGCCCACCTGGTCGAAGCGGTCGCCGGCGAAGAGATCGTGCTCGCGCGCAATGCCGCCGGCCATTTCGTGGCCACCGGACGGCTCAATGGCGTGCCGGTGACGTTCCTGCTCGACACGGGAGCCACCTACGTGGCCGTGTCCGCGCCCCTGGCGACGCGGCTCGGCCTGGAACCTGAGGCCTCGGCCTGGTTCCGGACCGCCAACGGCCGTACCCGCGGCTATCTCACTACCCTGGACGAGGTCAGCCTGGGCGGCGTCACCGCCCGCCAGGTGCGCGGGTCCATCAGCCCCGGGCTTGAGGGCGAGGTCGCCCTGCTGGGCATGAGCTTCCTGGAACGTTTCGATATCGAGATCCGCGACGCGCGCCTGGTGCTGCGCCCGGCGGAGCAACCCTGAGGTGACCATGGTGAAGCCGGAACGCGATCGCCGCGCCCATGATCCCAGGCAGATCCCCGCGACCGGGTGGCTGGATATCGTATGGCGTGTCAAGCAGCAGGTCATCCAGGACTTCGTCGCCATGATGGCCGCCGGGATCGCTTTCAATGCCATGCTGGCGCTCTTTCCGACGATCGCCGCGATCATCTCGATCTGGGCGCTGGTGATGGATCCCCAGGACCTGGCGAGTCAGATCGTGGCTCTCAGCCGCCATCTCCCGCCCGAGGCCTCCACCCTGATCAACGACCAGGCACGCAAGATAGGCGAGACCACGAGCACCGGCCTCAGCCTGACGGCCCTGGGTAGCGTGGTAGTGGCGATGTTCATCGCCTCCAAGGGCGTGCTCTGGATGGTGATCGGGCTGAACGTGGTGTACGGCGAGGAGGACCGTCGGGGGGCACTGCAGCGTGGCTGGATCGTCGCAGCACTGACGCTGGGGCTAATCCTGGTCCTGCTGATCACCATTGTCTTCGTCGCCTTCTTTCCGCTGGCCATCGGCATGCTGGCGCTGGATACGCTGCTGGTGACGGCGATCGTGTGGCTGCGCTGGCCGGTGCTCCTGATGGTGATGATGCTGGTCATCGCCGTCTTCTATCGCTTCGGACCCGACAGGCGGCCGTCGCGCTGGCAGTGGGTCAGCGTTGGTTCCGTCGTCGCGACGCTCCTATGGCTGATCGGTTCTGCCGGCCTGTCGTTCTACTTCGGCAGCGTGATCAACCTGAGTGATATCTATGGTTCACTGGGGGCGGTGGTGATGCTGATGCTGTGGTTCTGGCTCTCGGCTTTCACCGTGTTGCTGGGCGCGGAGTTCAACGCGGAAATGGAGCGCCAGACCTATCGCGATACCACTGTCGGCACGGCCCGCCCGCTGGGGGAGCGAGACGCCTACGCCGCCGATACCCTGGGTCGCAAGTGGCCCTGGCGACAGATAGGCCGCAAGCGCAGCCCCTCCGACCAGGATTCCACCGATCAAGGAGATACCCCATGACACTGGCCGATCGTCTGGGCATCGACCTGCCCATCCTCCAGGCCCCCATGGCGGGCGCCCAGGGCAGCGAGCTGGCCATCGCCGTCTCCCGTGCCGGCGGCCTCGGGGCCCTGCCCTGCGCTATGCTCTCCCCCGAGGCCATGGCGGAGGAACTCGAGACCCTGCGCGCCGCAACCTCGGGGCCAATGAACGTCAACTTCTTCTGCCACACGCCGCCTGCGCCCGACCCCGAGCGGCTGGCGCGCTGGCATGCGGCGCTGGCGCCCTGGTATGTTGAGTTCGGCCTCGACATCGAGGCGGTGCCGGCCGGGGCCGGGCGGCGTCCCTTCGACCATGCGGCTTGCGAGGCCCTCGAGCCCTTCCGTTCGGAGGTGGTGAGCTTCCACTTCGGCCTGCCGGCGCCTGATCTGCTGGCGCGGGTCAAGGCCTGGGGCGCGACGGTGCTCTCCACGGCCACCACGGTGGAGGAGGCGCGCTGGCTAGAGGCCCGCGGCGCCGACGCGGTGATCGCCCAGGGGCTCGAGGCCGGCGGCCATCGCGGGCTCTTCCTGACTGAGGACCTGACCACCCAGATGGGGACCCTGGCGCTGCTGCCCCAGATCCGCCAGGCGGTTGACGTGCCGGTGATCGCCGCCGGCGGCATCGTCGATGCCCGGGGCGTGGCGGCGGCGCTCGCCCTCGGCGCCGAGGCCGTCCAGGTGGGCACCGCCTTCCTCTGTTGTCCGGAATCCCGCGCCTCGGCCATCCATCGCCGGGCGCTGATGAGCGAGGCGGCCCGCCATACGGCCCTGACCAACCTCTACAGCGGCCGCCCGGCCCGGGGTATCGTCACCCGGCTGATGCGCGAGCTGGGGCCGATCAGCGAGGTGGCGCCGGCCTTCCCGCTGGCCACTGCGGCCATCGCCCCGCTGCGGGCCGCCGCCGAGGCGCAAGGGAGTGGCGATTTCTCGCCGCTGTGGGCCGGGCAGAACGCCAGCCGCTGCCGCGAGGTTCCTGCCGCCGAGGTGGTCGCCGATCTCAGTCGAGGCGTAATTGACTGAACATGATTCAGGGCTCCGGGGACAGGTCGAAGAGGAGGTCATTTGCCATGGATGGCAAATGTAGCGCCCAGGGAGGGGTTTACAGCGCCTCCGGAAGGCCGGCCCCGCTCAAAGACCTGTCGACGGCTCTAACTCGCCCCCTGGACAGGTCCCGCCACGGGAGCAGGGTGATATCATGGCGTCATGAACACCGCCGCGCCCGCCCCGGTCACCGCCTCGCTCGACGACCCCTTCTACTATCTGGCGAACTTCCATACCGTGCTGGAGTGGGTGGCCGCGCGTCATGGCGACCTGATGACGGCCGCCGAGCATGACGTCCTCGCCGCCTTCTCGCAGCTGCCTCGTGCCTCCCGGGCGCTGCTGGTGCGCATGGTGATGCGCAAGGGCGAGCACTTCCGGATCTCACGGCTTGGCTACGGCGAGATCGGCGATGCCGAGGCCGCCCTCGGCCCGCTGGTGGCCGCTGGCTGGGTCGATGATGCCCCGGCGCTGTCGGTCGACGAGCTGTTCCGCCAACTGCGTCTGGCCGAGCTGAAGCGAGCCCTGACCGGTGAGATCGTCGCGGCGGGGCTGCCCGCGAGCGTCGCCAAGGGCGCACTGCACGAGACCCTGGCGCCGCGGCTTGGCGAGCCCCGACGACTGGACGAGTGGTGGCCCGAAGCGCCGGATCGCGTGGTGCGTCTCATCCTGATGGACCTCTGCGACCGCCTGCGGCTGATGTTCTTCGGCAACCTGCGCCAGGACTGGGCCGAGTTCGTGCTCGCCGAGTTGGGTCTGCAACGCTTCGAGACGGTGCCTCTCGATGCCGCGTCCCGGGCCTTCCAGCAGCGTGCCGAGGTCGACGCCTACCTGGTCCTGCACCGGCTGCGCGAGCGCCTCGACGCCGGTGAGCGCCCCGCCGTCCTGGCCGACGAGGTGCCGGCCCCGTCCGACAACGCCTGGCTGGCCGCGCGCCGGGCCCGACTGCTGCTGCGCCTGGGCCGCGAGGCCGAGCGGGGTGGCGAGGCGCAGACGGCGCTGTCCTGCTATGCGGCGGCAGGCTTGGGTGAGGCGCGCATCCGCCGGTTGCGACTGCTCGAGCGTCGTGGTGAGCATGCCCTGGCGTATCGGCTGGTCGAGGCGGCCGAGCCGGTGGACGAGGCCGAACGCCAGGCGCTGGCGCGCCTGTTGCCCCGGCTGTGCCGCAAGCTAGGACGGACGTTGCCACTCCGGGCCGTCGAGCCGTCGCCCGAGCGCCTGACGCTGTGCCTGCCGATGACTGCCGGCGGGGTGGAGCGGGCGGTGGCCGAGCATCTGGGGCACGAGGCCGCGCCGGTCTACTACGTGGAAAACACTCTGATCCCCGGGCTCTTCGGCCTGCTGTGCTGGGAGGCGATCTTCGCACCACTGCCCGGCGCCTTCTTCCACCCCTTCCATGCCGGCCCCGCCGACCTCTACCGGGCGGACTTCGTGTCCCGGCGTCGCGAGCGCTTCGACGCCTGCTTGGCCGAACTGGACACCGGCCAGCATGGTAAGACCATCCTCGCCACTTTCCGCGCCAAGCAGGGCCTGGCCTCGCCCTTCGTGCACTGGGGCGCATTGACCGAGCCGTTGCTCGAGCAGGCCCTGGCCGCCATCCCGGCGGCCCACCTGCGGGCCTGCTTCGAGCGGCTGCTGGGAGATATTAAGGCCAACCGCGCCGGCCTGCCGGACCTGATCCAGTTCTTGCCCCTGGCCGGGCCCGACGCGCCCCGCTACCGGCTGATCGAGGTCAAGGGCCCGGGCGACCGGCTGCAGGACAATCAGCGCCGCTGGCTGGCCTTCTTCCAGGCCCACGATATGCCGGTGGCGGTGTGTCATGTCACCTGGGAGACCCCATGAGCGGGGAGGAGGGGACCGCGCCGGGCTATCGTGTCGCCGTCCGCGCCCTGTGCGAGTTCACCGCCCGGGAAGGCGATCTGGATCATCGCTTCACCCCCGCGCCCAGCGCCCGGGAGGGGATCGAGGGCCATGCCCGGGTGCGCAGCCGACGCGGCACGGGCTATGAGGCCGAGCTGGCGCTGTCCGCCACCTTCGAGGGCCTGACGGTGGCCGGCCGCGCCGATGGCTATGATCCGGGCGCCAACCGCCTGGAGGAGATCAAGACCCACCGCGGCAGCCTCGAGCGCATGGCCACCAACCAGCGCGCCCTGCACTGGGCCCAGGTGGAGGTCTACGGCGCCCTGCTGTGCACCGAGCGGGGCCTGGTCACGGTGACCCTGGCACTGGTCTACCTGGAGATCGCCACCGGCCGCGAGACCGTGCTGACCCGCGAGGCCTCGGCGGACGATCTGCAGGCCGGGTTCGAGGCTCACTGCCGGGCCTTCCTGGCCTGGGCCGAACAGGAAAGGGCGCATCGGGCCACCCGCGACGCGGCCCTGACGCGGCTCGCCTTGCCTCACGACGACTTCCGCCCCGGCCAGCGCGAGCTGGCGGAGAATGTCTACAAGGCGGCGAGCACCGGCCGCTGCCTGCTGGCCCAGGCGCCCACCGGCATCGGCAAGACCCTGGGCACGCTCTTCCCGATGCTGGCGGCGATGCCCCGCCAGGGCCTCGATCGCCTGGCCTTCCTGACCATGAAGACCCCGGGGCGGCGTCTGGCGCTGGACGCCCTGGCAACCCTCGGCGCGGCCGACGGCGAGACGCCCCTGCGGGTGCTGGAACTGGTGGCTCGGGACAAGGCCTGCGAGCACCCCGACCGCGCCTGCCACGGCGAGGCCTGCCCGCTGGCCGAGGGTTTCTATGACCGGCTCCCCGCCGCTCGCCGGGCCGCGGTGGCCCGCGGCTGGCTGGATCGGGCGTCGCTGCGCGAGGTGGCGCTTTCGCACGGTGTCTGCCCCTACTACTTGGGCCAAGAGCTGGCCCGCTGGGCCGACGTGCTGGTGGGCGACGTCAACCACTACTTCGACGATGGCGCCCTGATCCATGGCCTGGTGCGGGCCGACGGCTCCCGGCTCGGGGTGCTGGTGGACGAGGCGCATAACCTGGTCGATCGAGCCCGAGGCATGTACAGCGCCGAGCTGGACCAGCGCCGACTCAACCGGCTGCGCAAGGCCGCACCGCCGGCGCTGTCGCGGCCCCTGGGCCGCCTGGCCCGGCACTGGCAGGCGCTAGTGCGAGAGACCGACGACCACGATTGGCAGGCCTTGGAGGAGGTACCCAAGGGGGTGCTCGGTGCCCTACAGCAGGCGGTGGCGGCGATTACCGACTACCTGGGCGAGCATCCGACAGGCGGCGATACCGCGCTGCAGGAGTTCCTGTTCGAGGCGCTGGCCTTCGCCCGGCGCGCCGAGACCTTCGGCGAGCACTCGCTGTGCGAGCTCGAGCGCCCCGGCCGCGGCCGGGCCCGGCTGGCGATCCGCAACCTGGTGCCGGCGGACTTCCTGGCGCCGCGCTTCGCCACCGCGCACTGCGCGGTGCTGTTCTCGGCGACCCTGAGCCCGCCGGCCTATCATCGCGACCTGCTAGGCCTGCCCGGGGATACGGTGGCCCGGCAAGTGGTCGCGCCCTTCGCCGCCGAGCAGCTCGAGGTGCGGCTTCGCACCGACATCTCCACCCGGCTCCCCGACCGCGAGGCCTCGCTCGCCCCCATCGTCGCCGAGCTGGCCGCGCAGTACCGACACCGCCCGGGCCACTATCTGGCCTTCTTCAGCAGCTTCGCCTACCTGGAGGCGGCGCTGGCACACTTCCGCGAGGCCTGGCCGACGATCCCGGTCCGTGCTCAGCATCGCGGCATGGACGAGACCGAGCGGGAGGCCTTCCTGGCCGGCTTCGTGCCCGGCGCGACGGGCATCGCCTTCGCGGTGCTCGGCGGTGCCTTTGCCGAGGGCATCGACCTGCCCGGGGAGCGGCTGGTGGGGGCCTTCGTCGCCACCTTGGGCCTACCGCCCGCAGGTCCCCTCCACGAGGCCCTCAAGGCGCGGCTCGAGGCCCGTTTCGGTCGCGGCCATGATTACGCCTACCGGGTGCCGGGGATGATCAAGGTGGTGCAGGCCGCCGGCCGGGTGATTCGCGGTCCCGAGGACCGCGGCGTGATAGTGCTGATGGACGATCGCTTCGGCCGGGTCGAGAACCGGGCGCTGCTGCCCGACTGGTGGCGGCTCGCCTGAGCCCCGGTTCAGGTGCCTCGGGGCGGTGCCTCCTCGGTCGGCTCGTTCACCGTGGTGGCGATGTCCTCGTCGGCCTCATAGAGCTCCTCCAGCTCCCGGGCCGCCGCCTGGAGGGTCTGGATCTGCTGCTTCTCGTTGCCGAAGGCCTCCAGTTGGCGCAGCAGGGCCCGCTCGTCGTGGGGCCGGAAGGTGTCGATGGTGTGCTGGGCCTGGTCGCGGGGAATGCCCAGCCCCACCAGCACCTCCCGAGTCAGCTCCAGGCTCGCCGGCAGCAGCTCACGGACCAGGTCGGTGACGCCGGCGCGCATCAGCAGTTGGGCATGGTAGCGGTTGCGGGCCCGGGCATAGAGGCGCAGGTGGGGGAAGCGACGCCTGACCCGGTGGACGATGCGCATCGAGGCCTCGATGTCGCCCACCGCCACCACCAGCACCCGGGCCTGATCGGCGCCGGCGGCCTCCAGCAGGTCGAGCCGTGAGGCATCGCCGAAGTAGACCTCGTTGCCATAGCGGCGCACGAATTCCACATGATCGGCGTTGATGTCGAGGACCGTGTAGGGAATCTTCAGGCCCTGCAGGGCGCGGCCCATGATCTGCCCGAAGCGCCCGAAGCCGGCGATGATGATCTGGGGAGCGGTCTCCGGCGGACGGTCGAAGTCTCGCCGGGCCTTGCGGGCCTTGAACAGCGGCCGCACCAGGCGGGCGTGGGCCTGGAAGAGCACCGGGGTGGCGGCCATCGACAGCGAGACCACCAGCACCAGCAGGCCGACCAGCGCCGGGTCCAGCAGGGCGGCGGCGCCGGCCGCGGTAAGCAGCACGAAGCCGAATTCGCCGCCCTGGGAGAGCAGGGCGCCCAGGTTGAGCGACGCCCGCCAGCCCGTGCCGTAGGCCTTGGCCGCGACCACCACGCTCAGCCACTTGGCCACCAGCAGGGCGCCGGTGAGTCCCAGGATCAGGCCGGGGCGCTCCGCCAGCAGGCCGATCTGGGCGGTCATGCCCACCGCCATGAAGAAGAGCCCCAGCAGCAGGCCGCGGAAGGGTTCGATGTCGGCCTCGATGCTGTGGCGGTATTCCGAGTCGGCCAGCAAGACGCCGGCGATGAAGGCGCCCAGCGCCATGGACAGGCCGACCAGCTCCATCAGCAGGGCGGCGCCGATCACCACCAGCAGGGCGGTGCCGGCGAAGACCTCGCGGCTACGGGTGGCCGCCGCAAAGCGGAACAGGGGACGCAGCAGGTAGCGACCGCCGATGATCAGCCCGGCGAAGGCGCCTACCGCCACCAGCAGTTCCTGGAGCAGGGGCATTAGGCCTGCGGCCAGCAGCGAATCGGCCGCCAGCATGGGAATGAGCGCCAGTACCGGGATCGCCGCCAGGTCCTGGAACAGCAGCAGGGCGAAGGCGTAGCGGCCATGACGGCTGGTGAGTTCGCAGCGCTCGCCGAGCAGCTGCAGGACCAGGGGGGTGGAGCATAGCCCCAGGCTGAAGCCCACCACCAGTGCCGCGGTGGGTGACAGGCCCGCCGCCAGGGCCAGACCGGTGAGCAGCCCCGTGGTGACGGCGACCTGCAGGCTACCGAAGCCGAACACCGCCTTGCGCATCAGCTTGAGGCGGCTGGGCTTGAGCTCCAGGCCGATCACGAAGAGCAGGAAGACGATGCCGACCTGGGAGAACTGCAGCACCGCCGCGGCGTCCGGCACCAGACCCAGCACCGAGGGGCCGATCATCACCCCGGCGACCAGGTAGCCCAGTACCTCGCCGAGCCCCAGGCGCTTGATCAGCGGCACGATCAGCACGGCGGCAGCGAGGAAGATCAGGACGTTGTAGAGCAGGTCGATGGCCAAGACAGGGTCCTTCTGGATCGAATCAACACATGGCTCCCGGCGTTCATCATACCGCACTGGGATGCCTGTAATGCCAAGCAAGCATCGGGCCAACTCGCGATATTGAGACGGGTAAGCGGATCGGGCTGCCACGGGCAACCGCGGGACGCCATGACCGGCGCGGACTGCCATGCTGTGAGGATGCATCCCCACGAAGGCGCCGATCGCGACCGGGTGGTCGGCGAGGAGGCATGCGCCCGAGCATCACATCGCGATGGCCTTACATAACGATACGCGTAGGTCTTTGGCGCGGATTCTTGGCTGTGCTATCTCTGTTGAGAGTATTTGTTGAGAGTCTTTTGCCGAACGGACAAGGAGGTGACGGATGGGGCTTGAAGCGATTCTGGGTCTGGTGTGGTTGATCATCGTGATCTGGGCCATCGTCAAGGTCGCCAAGAGTGCGGCCAGTGGACTGGCCAAGCTGCTCTGGATCCTCGCGATCATCATCTTCCCGCTGGTGGGGTTGATCGTCTGGTTCCTGTTCGGCCCCAAGGGGTAGCTGGCGCCCCACCGCGAACGGAGCCATCGGTGTTTCGCACTCGGGCAGGCCGGCTGGCCTGCCCGAGTGCGGTCGGGTCGTCGGGAAGGGTCGCAGACTAGCCGGTCGGCCTTGCCCGCTGGCGGGACAGGGCTTCCAACACGGTCACGCCGAGAAAGCCGGTCAGGGCACCGGTCAGGAAGGCCCCGGCTTCGGAGGCCACCACGGCCGTTGGCAAGGCCAGGTAGCCGACGCCCAGCACGCCGGCCACGTAGGCGATGCTGGCCACCACCACGCCCTCGATCAGGCGTCGCGGCGCCTGGCGCTTGCGGGCTCCCTTGACGAAGCGGCGCGCGAAGCCTCCCAGGGCACCGCCCCCCAGCGCGGCGATGACGGGACCCCAGGGAAAGTGCTGCTCGATGGTCGCCGAACCGCGCATGCCACCGGCGAAGGCGGTGACGGTAATCGGGGCCAGGCCCCGGGAACGCAGGCTGAAGGAGGCGGCAGACGCGTCCGGGGCGAGCTGGAGCCGGCCGGACTCGAGGTGGCCACCGCCATGCAGCGTCACATCGATATCGGTGGGCGACTCGGCGGGGAGAGGCACACCATGGGGCGCCAGCTGCACGATGGTCACTTCCTGCGCCGCTAGCCCCAGCCCCATAAGACTGGATGAGGCCGGTCGGACCGTGAGGCGCGGCAGCGCCTCGATTTCCAAGTCCACATCGGAGAGGGTGGAGCGTACCCGCACGATAGGCGTGGGCGTACGAGGAAGGAAGCGCAGGGAAACGGTCTTCTCGTGCGCCAGCCCCGTCGCCTCGAGTGTCAGGGCCGGCACGGCCTCGAGGGCTTCCAGCCCCGAGAACCCCATCCTGACGGTCACCGGGTGGCTCAGCGGGGCCGCGTTGCGGCGTGAGTCGGGTGAGCGCAGGCCGAAGCTCAGGTCGGTGTGGTAGGCCCGTGTCTCTTCGTGCCAGATGGCCGGGATCGGGCTCGGTGCCAGCGTCAGGCGGATCCAGGAGGCGATCAGCGCCCCACCCTCGCCAGTGACGCTCTTGCCGGTTTCGTCGGTCTGGGCCACGTCGGGCACGACGAGACCCCCGGGCAGCACCAGTCGTTCCTCGGAGCGCAGCGTCAGGGTCTCGACCCGCTCATCCTTGACGACGAAAGGCTGGTGCCGGGAAACGGCGAGGCTGACCTGGTCCGCCTCCTGGCGGGGCTGGGCCTCGCCGGTGATGTCCTGTCCCTGCAGGGTCATGACCCGCAGGGACTCGGCATCCCGTTTCCAGTCGAGCCGCAGGCGTGTGTCCGGGGTATCCTCGCGTGGGGGCGGCTCCGAAGGCGTGGGGGAAGACTGCGACCAAGCGGCCGTCACCAGGGACAGGCACGTGATGAGAAGGAGAAGCCGTCGAAAGGCGTGAAGGTGTCGGCGCATGACGGTGTGCCCTCCTCCGGCCAGGCAGGGCAGGTATCACCGAGATGGCCGGGCCGAAGGTGGATGGAGACCCGCTGGTCCCCAGTATAGTCAAGCGGGCGGCCTGGGTGGCCAGGAGACGCCCCGTGCCACGTCAAGGAACGGCTAGACTGGTCAGCGAGGCCACCTTTATCGAGGGGCCCCGGGAGGTGCACCAGAAACGCAGAGGCGACGGCACGGGGAGACGCGATGAAGATCGACGGCCATTGGATCGAGATCACCAACCGCGACAAGCGGTTCTTCCCCGAGGCCGGCCTGACTAAGGGCGACCTGATCGACTACTATGCCGACGTCGGTGCCACCATGGTGCCGCACCTCGCGCACCATCCGGTCAGCCTGGAGCGCTTCCCCGACGGCCTCGGCGGCGAGGGCTTCTACCAGAAGGATGCCTCGGAGCATTTCCCCGACTGGCTTGGGACGGTGCGCTTCCCTAAGCGTGAGGGCGGCCACTTCATGGCGCCGCGCATCGACAGTCGGGCGGCCCTGGTCTACCTGGCGAACCAGGCCATGATCACGGCCCACTGCTACTTGTCGCCGGCGGACGACCTCGAGCATCCCGACCGGATGATCTTCGACCTGGACCCGCCCGAGGGAACCGAGGATGTCGGCGTGGTGCGCCGGGCCACGCTGGACCTGCGCGCGTTGCTGGACGAGCTGTCGATGACGGCCGGGGTGCAGACGACCGGCTCCCGGGGCTTTCATGTGGTGGTGCCGCTGGACGGCCGCGTGGACTTCGACGCGACCCGAGACGTCGCCCGGGACATCGCTCGGGTGCTGGTCCGCCGCCATGCGGCACGCTATACCCTGGCCCAGCGCAAGGATCAGCGCCGCGGGCGTGTCTTCCTCGATGTGCTACGCAACAGCTACGGGGCCACCGCGGTGGCCCCCTATGCGGTGCGTGCCCGGGAGGGCGCCCCGGTCGCCACGCCGCTGTCCTGGTCGGAGCTCGAGCGGGGTGCCGCCCCGCGGGACTGGACGCTGGGGAACCTGCGCCGCCGCCTCGCCCAGAAGGCGGATCCTTGGGTGGACCTCATGCGTCATCGCCATGCCCTGGACGCGCACCGCGAGACGCTGGCGATCCTGCTGGATCGCGAAGCCCCCGCCGAGGAAGAGGAATGACGCCTCGGTTCAGGGGGCATCCCGGGGCTCGCCCCGTTCGCACTTGAGGCACTCGAGCGCCAGGCCGAGCCGGGAATGCCGGCCCGCCGCGGTGGTCACCCAGGGACGTTCGACCCAGGGCGGCTGGTGGCGCACGTGCTGGTGATGGCCGCAGGCCAGCTTTGCCACCCAGTGGCCCTCCTCGTCGCGGTGGTAGCCGATGATCGGTTGCTGCACGGCCCTCTCCTCGGGTGTCCTCTCGGCCATGGTGCCTCAGGTGAGCCTGGCCATGAAAACGGTAGGGGGCAGCGTATCGTCATGGGGGAGAGGCCGAGGGCGATAGCTGCTCGCGGATCAGGTCGTACAGCCGGGCGGCCGGCGCGGTCGGGCGCCGAGGCGCCCGATGCAGGGCCAGCTCGATACTGGGCAGGGTCGGCAGGCCACTGCTTTCGTCCAGCGCGCGCAGTTCCGCCGTCAGCATGTTGCGGGTGACCACGACCACCGCCAGTCCGGCCGTGACGATCGGCGCCAGGCCGGTCATCGACTGGCTGGAATAGGCTAGTCGCCAGTCGCGTCCGGCCGCCTGCAGGGCATGTTCGGCCACTTCGCGGAAGACGTCGGCGCCGGGGGAGTAAAGCGCCAGGGGCAGCGGGTCCTGCAGCGACGGCTGCTGATGCAGCCCCACCGCCCAGACCAGGGGCTCACGGCGGACTGCCTCGCCCCCGGGCGAGTCTCGCTGTCGCGTCACCAGGGCCAGGTCGAGTTCGCCTTCGCGCACGCGGCGTACCAGGGCAGCGCTGGTGTCGCAGTGCACCTGAAGGCGAACCGCTGGATAGAGTTGGTGGAAGTAAGAGAACACCGAGGGGAGCAGCGAGGCGTAGTCCTCGGGGATGCCCAGGCTCAGGTCCCCCGAGACCGTACTCTCCTGCATGTCACTCCAGGCCTCGTCGTTGAGGGCCAGCAGCCGGCGGGCATGGCCCAGCAGCCGCTCGCCCTCCGGGGTGAAGCGCAGGCGACGACCCTCCCGCTCGTGAAGTCTCATCCCCAGTGCGGTCTCCAGGCGATGGAGCTGCATGCTGACCGTGGACTGGGTATAGGCGAGGCGCTGCGCTGCGCCGGTGACGGTGCCGGTATCGGCGATCGTGACCAGGGTGCGCAGCAGGTTGAGGTCGAGAGTTCTTGGGCGCATACATCACCAATATTGATGATTAATATCATGAAGCATCATTTTTGTGATGATTCTGCCGCGGGTAGCCTGTTCCTGTCATTCATCGGATAAGGGAGGCGACATGCGGTTACCCAGCGCAGGATCCAGGCAAGTCATGGTCGCCGGCGTCGCGCCGGCCTTGGTGGCGGTGGTGCTGTGGAGCCTGGCACCGCTGTTGGTCGACATGGCGAGAAGCATTCCCCCGCTGCGTCTGACGGCCCTGGCCCTGCTGGCCGGTGCCCTGGGGGCCCTGCCGATGAGCGGCCGGACCGGCGGGGCCCAGCCGCCGCTGTGCTGGCGCTGGCGCGTGGGGCTGTTCGGGCTGATGCCGCTGTTGGTGCTGGGCGCCGTGGGCGCCTATCTCGCCGGCCTGGGGATGGCCCCCACCGCCGAGGCGGCGCTGGTCACCTATACCTGGCCGGTAATATTCGTGGTGCTCAGCCAATGGACCCTTCACGGGCGCGTGTCCGGAGCGGTGATCGGCGGGGCGCTCGTGGCCTTTTCCGGCGCGGCGCTGCTGCTGGCGCCTGAGGCAAGCGCGGGCGGGCTGGCCGGCCACCTGCCGGGCTACCTGCTCGCGCTGCTGGCCGGATGCTGCTGGGCGCTGTATTCCTGGCTCGGCCAGGCGGCACCGGTGTCCCTGGCCCCCCTCATGCCACGCCTGTTCCTGCTGGCGAGCCTGGTCGCTGCTGCCGCCAGCCTGATCGTCGAAGGCCGTGCGGTGATGCCTGACGGGACCTCCCTGCTCGCCGGGCTGGCGCTGGGGCTGGGACCCTATGGCCTGGCCATGGTGGCCTGGGATCGGGCACTGCGCCTCGGTCCCAGCGGCCTTGTGGGCAGCCTGGCCTACGGAGTACCGGTGCTCGCCGCCCTCTTCCTGGTGCTGGGCGGCGTTGCCATCCCGGACTGGCGTCTGCCGGCCGCCGCCGCCTTGGTCATCGCCGGCTGCGCCCGGGCGAGTCGCTGACCCCGGTGGTTGCAATGGGTGCCGGACACGAAGGAGCGATAGGCCACAACTGCCGGAGCGTGAAGCAGATGGCGGTTGCGCCGATGCCCTTCGGCCGTCCACCTTGAAGGAGGGAATGGCATCGGAGAGGAGCGACGGATGGGACGGGATTTCGAGCGACTCGATGTTGGTCGGCCGGGCGGGATGTCGGTGGTCACCCTGCTGCTGCTGGCCAACGGCCTGACCTTCCTGGTCGAGCTGGCCATGCCGCGAGTGATGTTCCAGCATTTCGCCCTCTGGCCCCTCGGCGAGGCCCCGGCGACCCTGCCGCTGCCCATCGACATACCGGTGGGCGAGTTCCATCTCTGGCAGTTGCTGAGCTACGCCTTCCTCCACGGCAGCCTCTTCCATCTGTTCATCAACATGTTCGTGCTGTGGATGTTCGGCAGCCCCCTGGAACGCGACTGGGGCAGCCAGCGCTTCGCCGTCTACTACTTCCTGTGCGTGCTGGGGGCGGGGGCGGTGCAATTGCTGGTGGTGTCCACGGGCGATTTCGCCCCCACGGTGGGCGCCTCGGGGGGCGTCTATGCGCTGCTGCTGGCCTTCGGCATGCGCTACCCGAACGAGTATATCCTGCTGCTGATCCCGCCGATCCCCATGAAGGCCAAGTACTTCGTGATCGTCATCGGCCTCATCGAGCTGTGGTCGGGTATCGCCGGTACCCGCCAGGGGGTAGCGCATTTCGCCCACCTGGCGGGGATGGTGGTGGGACTCTTCCTGATGCTGAGCTGGCGGCAGCGGCCGCCACCCTCTCGGCCGGGA
The DNA here is from genome assembly GCF_014192215.1 of Halomonas cerina. Lineage (GTDB taxonomy): Bacteria > Pseudomonadota > Gammaproteobacteria > Pseudomonadales > Halomonadaceae > Halomonas > Halomonas cerina. Next base: position 3,363 of record NZ_JACHXP010000027.1, on the reverse strand, counting down.
TAGCGGGGCATCGTCGGCCCGCGCCCCGATCCGGTTGGGGACCAAGCGCAACCGGGCCCCCTGAGCTAGGGTGAGGAGTAGCTACAAGTCGCCTTCATGGCCTTATCTCACGGCTGTTGGGCCCTGTTCGTTCTTTCGGAGTCCCTTTTGCATGCGCGTCTTTTCCAACCCCGTCGGTTCCGGCTCGCTGTGGTTCGATAACCTCGCCACCGCCGACGGCACCCCCGTGGCTTACGACCCGCAGGCGCGGGCGTTCCTGCCCATGCCCCCTTTCTGCATCAACCGAGAGATCATCGGCTGTAACTGGATCGCGCCTGAACAGGGCGCCTTCTGTCGGTCCTGCGCCATGACCGCGCTCGCGCCGGACCCCTCCATCCCCAACGCCATCCCCAACTGGGCGCAGACCGAGGCCGCCAAGCGCTGGGCGCTCGACAATCTCGGCCGCTGGCACTGGTTCCGGCCGGAGGATCCGGGCACGCGCCCCGTGTTCCACATGCTCGCCGAGGGCCCGACACCCGTGCCCATGGGGCATGCCCAGGGCGTGGTGACCATCAGCGTGGCCGAGGCGGACCCGGTCCTGCGCACCGCCCGCCGCCAGGCGCTGGAGGAACCCTACCGCACCATGATCGGCCATATGCGCCACGAGATCGCGCATATGCTGTGGTGGCGGCTCAGCCTGCGCGACGACTTCCTCGACGCCTTTCGCGCCATGTTCGGCGACGAGCGCGCGGATTACCCGACCGCGCTCCAGCGCCACTATCATGAGGGCCCGCCGCCCGACTGGAAGCTACGCTTCCTGACCACCTACGCCTCCGCGCATCCGCATGAGGACTGGGCCGAGACCGCTGCCCATCTGCTGCACCTGACCGATATTACCGACAGCTTCGTCGCGGCGGGCCTCTCCTCGCCGGAGTTGCCGAGTCCTGGGTGGGACCCGTATTCGGAACCGGATGCCGAGCGCCTGATCCATGTCGCGGCCTCCCTCGCCATGGGGGTCAATCACGTCAACCGCTCCATGGGGTTGTCGGACCTCTACCCCTTCGTGCTGTCGGAGGCCGCGCTCCGTAAGCTCGCCTTCGTGCATGATTGGCTGCGCCGGGGGGCCCAGGGACGCTGACAGGTGCCAGGGGATCAGTCATCGCCGTCGCCCTCCTCGGCGGCGATTTCCTCGAGGGTACGGCCGGTGGCGACGGAGGCGGGCTCGGTGGAGACGGGATTGCGCCGGGCATCCGCGGCTTCGTCGTCGATCTTCACCAACAGCCAGTCCTTGCCCTTCGCCAGGCGCGTGTGGATCAGTGCATAGCCGCCGCGCAGCTTCTCGCCCTCTAGCCAGACGGTGACGTGGCCGTCGGCGAGCTGCTCGGCGATCGAGGGCGGGTCGTTGCCTTCCTTCAGATTGCGGTAGTGACCCCGGTCCCAGATCAACACGGTACCGGCGCCGTACTCGCCCGCGGGGATGACGCCCTCGAAGTCGGCATAGGCCAGCGGATGGTCCTCGGTGGGAATGGCCAGGCGCTTGACCCGCGGGTCGGTGGACGGGCCCTTGGGCACCGCCCAGGACTTGAGCACGCCATCGACCTCCAGGCGGAAGTCGTAGTGGAGGGTGGAGGCATCATGCTGCTGGATGACGAAGATCGGCCGGTCGCCACCCTGGCCGCATCGGGCCTTGTCGCCCAGGGGCTCACGGGTGTGACGCGGATCACGCTTCTCGCGGTAGCGTTTCAGGGGGTCGCGGGACGCGGGCATGATGGGCGGCGCCCGACTACCGCCGGGGCGGTGGGGCCTTGTAATGGCCCGGTACCGTCACCCGGTCGCCGCTGGGCAGATCACGGACGTGGGCAGGCACGAAGACCCGAGTGATCACGCTTCTGGGATTGTGCTCGGTCATGGGGGAACCCTCCATGTTATCCCTTGGATGCCAGGCTCCACGTTAGCGCTCCCGGCTCTCGGGAATCAATCCCAGCTCAGTGCGCCACCCACCTGGTACTCGGTGACGCGGGTCTCGAAGAAGTTCTTCTCCTTGCGCAGGTCGATGATCTCGCTCATCCACGGGAAGGGATTCTGGGCGCCGGGGAACTGCTCCTTCAAGCCGATCTGCGCCAGGCGGCGGTTGCAGATGAAGTGCAGGTACTCCTCCATGATCGCCGCGTTCATGCCCAGCACGCCGCGGGGCATGGTGTCCCGGGCGTAGGCGATCTCGAGCTCGGTGCCCTCGAGGATCATCTGGGTACATTCGTCCTGGAACTCGGCCGTCCACAGGTGCGGGTTCTCGATCTTGATCTGGTTGATCATGTCGACGCCGAAGTTCAGGTGCATCGACTCGTCGCGCAGGATGTACTGGAACTGCTCGGCCACCCCGGTCATCTTGTTGCGCCGGCCCATGGAGAGGATCTGGCTGAAGCCGCAGTAGAAGAAGATGCCCTCGGTGACGCAGTAGAAGGCGATCAGGTTGCGCAAGAGCTCTTGGTCGGTCTCCGGGGTGCCGGTGTGGAAGTCCGGACGGGCCAGCGACTGGGTGTGCTTGAGGCTCCAGGCGGACTTGGCGGCGACGGACGGCACCTCGCGGTACATGTTGAAGACCTCGCCCTCGTCCATGCCCAGCGACTCCACGCAGTACTGGTAGGCGTGGGTGTGGATCGCCTCCTCGAAGGCCTGGCGCAGCAGGTACTGGCGGCACTCGGGATTGGTGATCAGGCGATAGAGTGCCAGCACCAGGTTGTTGGCGACCAGCGAGTCGGCGGTAGAGAAGTAGCCGAGGCTGCGCTCGACGATGCGCCGCTCGTCGGCGGTCAGGCCATCCGCGCTCTTCCACAACGCGATGTCGGCGTTCATGTTCACTTCCTGGGGCATCCAGTGGTTGGCGCTGCCGTCCAGGTACTTCTGCCAGGCCCACTCGTACTTGAAGGGCACCAGCTGGTTGAGGTCGGCGCGGGCGTTGATCATCTGCTTGTCGTCGACCTCGATGCGCGCCGCGCCCATCTCCAGCTCTTCCAGGCCGGCGGCCACATCGAGCGCCTCCAGAGACTGCTTGGCCCGGGCCAGGCGGTCCTGGTCGGCGACCTGGTAGACGCCGGCGCTGTCGCGGACCTCGGCGGCGGGCGCCTCGGCCCGGGACGCGGTGGGTTGCGGTGCCGGCGCCGGCTGGGGCACCTCGGCGGTCGCGGTATTGTCATCAATCGCGTCTTCGTGGAACTCGTTCCAGTCAATCATGAGTCGTCCTGTCCTTTGGCTGATGGCGTCAACGCATGACGCGGGTCGCTAGACTTGTTGGCTTCGAGCTTCGAGCTTCGAGCTTCGAGCTTCGAGCTTCGAGCTTCGAGCTTCGAGCTTCGAGCTTCGAGCTTCGAGCTTCGAGCTTCGAGC
>NZ_JACHXP010000026.1 GCF_014192215.1 Halomonas cerina | reverse complement strand
ATGGTGCACGAGCCCAGCGGGATCATCGCATGGACCAGCGACAGGTCCTTGTTCTCCAGGCGCTTGAGGTAGCGCAGCATCTCGGTCTCGCTGCGATAGCGCCGGAAGGTCGGATGGGTCAGAAAGTCGCTCTCCCGCGCGCAGCCGGCGGGGAGGCCGGTGCGGCCCGCGGCCACCACCCGGTCATCGAGTTCGCGCACGGACAGGCCGTGCTCCTCGTCGAGCAGCACGTCGAACAGCGTATCCAGGTCGTGGGCGGTGGTGGTCTCGTCGAGGCTGAGGCCCACGTCGCCGCCCTCGAAGTAGCGCAGGTTGACGTCGTGGGCCATGGCGCGGCCGTGGATGCGCCCGGCGTCGACCCCAGTCAGGCGCAGGGTGTCGAACCAGCTGTCATTGACCAGCGCCACCCCCTTCTCCTGTAGCCCCTCGGCGAGCAGCGTGGTCAGGCGGTGGATGCGCGAGGCGATGGTGCGTAGCCCCTCGGCCCCATGATAGACGGCATAGAAGCCGGCCAGGTTGGCCAGCAGCGCCTGGGCGGTACAGATGTTGGAGGTGGCCTTCTCGCGACGGATATGCTGCTCGCGGGTCTGCATGGCCATGCGCAGGGCGGTCGCGCCGCGGCTGTCCTGGGAGACGCCGATGATCCGCCCGGGGATCGAGCGCTTGAGCGTGTCGGTGGTGGCGAAGAAGGCGGCATGCGGGCCACCGAAGCCCATCGGCACGCCGAAGCGCTGCGCCGAGCCCACCACGATATCGGCGCCCAGGGCGCCGGGCTCACGGAGCAGCACCAGGCTCATCAGGTCGCTGGCCACGCAGGTCATGATGCCCCGGTCCTGGGCCGCGGTGAGCAGCGGGGCCAGGTCGCGGACCCGGCCATCGTTGCCCGGGTACTGGAGCAGGGCGCCGAAGACGTCATGCTCGGCGAGTGCCTCGGCGGGGCCGGTGACCAGCGTATAGCCGAACCAGGCGGCGCGGGTGCGCAGCACGTCCAGCGTCTGGGGGAAGACATCGTCGGCGACGAAGAAGGCCTCGGTCTTGGCCTTCTTGTTGGCGCGCCGACACAGCGCCATGGCCTCGGCGGCGGCGGTGGCCTCGTCGAGCAGCGAGGCATTGGCCAGCGCCATGCCGGTCAGGTCCATGACCATCTGCTGGAAGTTGAGCAGTCCCTCGAGGCGGCCCTGGGAGATCTCCGGCTGGTAGGGCGTGTAGGCGGTGTACCAGCCCGGGTTCTCCAGCACGTTGCGCTGGATGACCGGGGGCAGATAGGTGTCATAGTAGCCCTGGCCGATATAGCTCCTGGCCACCCGGTTCTGGCGGGCCAGGCGGGCGAGGTAGTCCAGCGCCTCCGCCTCGCCCTTGGGCGGGTCGAGGGCGAGCTCACGGTCCAGGCGAATGGCCGCGGGCACGGTCTGGTCGATCAGGGCCTCCACGCCTTCCAGATCCAGGGTGGCCAGCATGGCGGCCGTGTCGTCGGCATCCGGGCCGTTGTGGCGGCGCAGGAAGGCATCGTGGTTGGCCAGCTCGGCCAGGCGGCGGGGGTCAAAAGCCATGGGGCACCTTGGATCGTGTAACCAGCAGGAGACGGGCGCGGGCCCGGGTAAGGGACGGGTCGCCCCCGGTCGGCCGGGGGCAAGGGGTGGGTCAGTCGTCGGCGTCGGCGATGGCGCGGTAGGCCTCGGCGTCGAGCAGGGTGTCCAGGGCGCCGGCATCGTCGAGGCGCAGCGTCATCAGCCAGCCGTCCTCGTAGGGCGATTCGTTGACGGTCTCCGGGGCGTCCTCGAGGGCCTCGTTGACCGCGGTGACCTCGCCGGCCAGCGGCGCGTAGAGGTCGGACGCCGCCTTCACCGACTCGACCACCCCGAACTCGTCGCCCTTGTCGAGGTGGCTGCCGACCTCGGGCAGCTCGACGAAGACCACGTCGCCCAGCGCCTGCTGGGCATGGTCGGAGATGCCGACGGTCACGGTGCCGTCGCCGTTATCGAGGACCCACTCGTGACTTTCCGCGTAGCGCCGGTTGGCGGGGATTGAACTCATGTGTGTTTCCTATAGGAAATTTATTTTCGACAGGTTGATCCTAGGGTAGCGAGAGCGTGTCGCCAACCATTTAGAAGTAAATTTTCCGACTTAATAAATAAATAAAAAGAATATACAAGGCAAAAGCGTGTAAGATCTTATCTCTTCTCATTGCATATCAAACAGTTATAAGGGTTTCAGCGGGCATGCAGGTGCTGCTCGCTGTGACGGGGCAGTCGATAGGCTATGTTTCAGGAAGACGGCTATTGTTTCTTTTAAGAAACTTCGTCTAGTCTGGGCGCACAGCGAGCGCTATCCGCCCGCCAGTGGCATGGCGGTGTCGGCGCACTTCCCTTTTCTTCGTCAACCCGAGGCGACCCCATGAGCGACCCGAAGCGAACCCCCCTGTATGACCTGCATGTCGAGCTGGGGGCCAAGATGGTGCCCTTTGCCGGCTACGAGATGCCCGTCCAGTACCCTCTGGGCGTCAAGAAGGAGCATGAGCACACGCGCGCCGCCAGCGGCCTGTTCGATGTCTCCCATATGGGGCAGCTGCTGCTGCATGGGCCGAATCCCGCCGAGGCGCTGGAGACCCTGGTGCCCGCCGATCTCGTCGGTCTGCCGGTGGGCATGCAGCGCTATGCGTTGTTCACCAGCGACGAGGGGGGCATCCTCGACGATCTGATGGTGGTCAATAACGGGGATCACCTCTATCTGGTGGTCAATGCCGCCTGCAAGGTGCAGGACATCGCCCATCTGCGCCAGCACCTGCCCGAGGGCTACACGGTGGAGGAGCTGGACCGTGGCCTGTTGGCCCTGCAGGGCCCGGCCACCGCCGAGGTCATGGCGCGTCTCTGCCCCGAAGCCGGCGAGCTGGTCTTCATGCAGCATGGTCATTTCGAGATCGACGGCATTCCGGTGTGGATCAGCCGCAGCGGCTACACCGGCGAGGACGGTTTCGAGATCTCGGTGCCGGCCGAGCAGAGCGAGGCCCTGGCGCGCCGCCTGCTGGCCGAGTCGGAAGTAGAAGCTATCGGCCTGGGGGCCCGGGACTCTCTGCGCCTGGAGGCCGGGCTGTGCCTCTACGGCCATGACCTCGACACCGATACCACGCCGATCGAAGGCGGGCTGATCTGGGCCATCGGCAAGCCGCGCCGTAACGGTGGAGAGCGTCCGGGCGGCTTCCCCGGCGCCGACAAGATTCTCCATCAGGTCGAGGCCAAGGACCACAGCCGCAAGCGGGTCGGCCTGCTCGGCGAGGGCCGGGCGCCGGTGCGCGAAGGCACCGAGCTGTTCGACGCCGAGGGCAACGCCATCGGCCAGGTGACCTCCGGCGGCTTCGGCCCCACGGTGGGCAAGCCGGTGGCCATGGGGTATGTGCCCATTGCCTTGGCCGAGCCCGGCACCACCGTCTATGCCGAGGTGCGCGGCAAGCGCCTGCCCATGGTGGTGAGCAAGACACCCTTCGTCACCCCGGGCTACTACCGCGGCAAGTAGGCACCCATGAACGGGGCCGGCATCCCGTGGGTGCCGTCCCCTCTCCCGTGCTGGGGGATGTCGGTGTCCGGTAGAGACTAGCCCAGGTAGGCGAGTGCCCCGGCGGCCATGGCCTCGATGCCGGTACGCAGCGTTACCGCGTTGCCCGGGAAGTAGTACGGCGAGTGGGGCATCTCCAGGTGACGCATCTTCTCCGCGACGCCCTGGCCCGGGGTGGCCTGCCAGCGCTCCGCGGGGGTGGCGCCGATGAACCAGTAGACATAGGGGATGTCCTCGCCACCGAAGCCGCCGTCCTCGGCGCTGCCGAAGAACGGGAAGTCCTCGCTGCCGTTGAGACGCGGCATGGCGTAGAGGTTGGCCTCGCCGAAGTGCGCGCCGTGGGCCTGGCGCACCCGCTCGACCGTCGCCGGGTCATTGTGCAGGGCGAGGGTCTCGTTGAGCACGCGGAACTCCGGGGGGTGGGGCGAGCGCCCGGCCTCGCACTCGGCGCGAATGATGCGCTCGATGGCCTCCACCACTTGGCGGTGCAGGGCGTTGTCGAAGCTGCGGATATTGATCTCGAGCTCGGCGGAATGGGGAATGATGTTGGCCTGGGTGCCGGCATGCAGCTTGCCGACGGTGACCACCACGGTCTCCTCCGGCGGCACCTCGCGGGAGACGATGGTCTGCAGGCGGGTGACCACATGGGCGGCGATGACCACCGGGTCCACCGTCTGGGCCGGCATGGAGCCGTGACCGCCGGCCCCGTGGATCGTCACCGCCAGGTTAGTGCAGGCGGCCATGGCACTGCCGGCGCGGTGCCCGATGGTGCCGGCCAGGGCCGGCATGTTGTGTTGGCCAAGGATGACATCCGGTCGGGCGAAGCGTTCGTAGAGGCCATCGTCCAGCATGGCCTTGGCGCCGCCAAAGATCTCCTCGGCGGGCTGACAGATCAGCATCAGGGTGCCGGACCAGCGTTCTTTCAGCCCTGCCATCACGGCGGCGGCCCCCACCACACAGCTGCTGTGCAGGTCATGGCCGCAGGCGTGCATCAGCGGCACCTGCCCGCTCTCGGTCTGTGCCGTGCGCGTGCTGGCGAAGTCCAGGCCGGTGTCCTCCTTGATCGGCAGGGCATCCATGTCGCCACGCAGCATCACCGTGGGGCCCTCGCCGTTACGCAGCAGGGCCACCACGCCGGTGCCGCCCACGCCGCGGATCACCTCATAGCCCAGGGTCTCTAAGGCCGTGGCGAGTCGCTGGCTGGTCTCGTGCTCCTCGAAGGGCAGCTCGGGATGCTGGTGAATCTGGCGGTACAGCGCCTGAACCTCCTCGAGGGTCGCCTCCACCTGGGCGCCGATGGCGTCCTTGAGATCGATGCTCTTGAGGTCGGACGTGTCGGTTTGCGTCGTCATCTGGGTCTCTCCCGAGGCTTAGTGGCTGTTACGGATCCGGGGCTGGCTGTCTTGCGTGGCGCTGACCAGGCGCTGCCAGACGGCGACCGCCACCACGTTGAGCAGCATGGCCCAGACGCCGGCGTGCCAGCCCAGCGGCGAGCTCCACACGAACTCCATCAGCAGGAAGGCCAGGCTGCCGATCAGCGCACCCGCCATCACACTGGCGCGGCGCAGCTGCGGCAGGAACAGCGCGCCGATCACCATCGGGAACAGCTGGATGATCACCCCGTAGGCGGTGAGCAGGATCATGACCAGCGAGCCGGGGTTGAGCAGCGCGATCAGGTAGGCCGCCAGCGACAGTCCCAGTACGCTCCAGCGCGTCACGCTGACCGTGGTCTTCTCGCTGGCGTCCTTCATCACGGTGGGGCCCATCACGTCGCGCACCAGCACGATGGCGGCGGTATGGGCGAGGTTGGCCCCGGTGGACATGGCCGCCGCCAGGGCGCCGGAGAGCATCAGGCCGATCACCCAGGGCGAGAAGTTGGCCACGTCCATCACCATCTTCAGCAGCACCGTGTCGGCACGCTCCAGCGGCGTATCGGCGAAGGCCAGGATGCCGGCGAAGCCGATGAACAGCAGCGGCACCAGCAGGTAGGCGTAGAGGGGGTAGAAGACGCTGACCTTGCGCAGGGTCTTGCCGCTATCCGCCGAGTAGAACTTCATGAATAGATGCGGCCACATGGCGCCGCCGAAGGCGCTGACCAGCACCGCGGTGCTGAAGTAGCCCCAGTTCATGCCGGTAGCCCCGGGCATGGTCAGGTACTCCGGCGCCGCCTGCTGGAGCTGGGTGAACATCTCCCCCACGCCGCCATAGAGGCGCTCGGAGATGGCCAGCCCCAGGAACCAGGCGATGACGATCATCATCAGGCCCTGCACCAGGTTGGTCCAGCCGATGCCGCTCAGGCCGCTGCAGAATACGTAGGCGGCCACCACCACGAAGGCCAGCAGGCCACCCAGCCAGAAGGGCACCATGCCGTCGGTCGCGGCCTGGAACAGCAGGCCGGCGCCGGCGATCTGGATGGTCAGGTAGGGCACCAGGGCGACCACGCCGATGAGGCCGGCCAGCATGCCCAGCGGCTTGCTGCGGTAATGATCGGCGATCATGTCGCCCTGGGTCAGGTAGCCACGCTCGCGACCCAGCTTCGCCACTCGCGGGCCTAACGCCCAGATGGTGATCGGTACCAGCGACAGGTAGGCGAGGATATAGAAGGCCGGCGCCCCGTGCTGGTAGGCCCAGCCGGGGGTGCCGAGGAAGGCGAAGGCGGAGAAGATCTCGGCCCCGAGGATAAAGAACAGGATCACCACGCCCACGTGGCGGCCGCCAGCCACGTAACCTTCCAGGCTGGAGCTCGACTGGCCGCGGGCGCGCAGGCCTACTACCAGCACCATCGTCAGGTAGACGAGCGTAATGCCAACGATAATCACGGAATCACTCATGGCGGCCACCTCCGTGACGGACGACGAAGGCGACCCACATGCCGGCGAAGAGCACCAGCATCCACAGGGCGTACCAGAAGAACAGGAAGGGCAGGCCCAGCACGGTGGGTTCGATACGGTTGGCGATCAGGGCGCCGGGCCAGATCATGGCCAGGGTGCACACTGCAAAGTGTAACGCCGTCAGCAGGTGATAGGTCTTGTTCATGGGGATCGTCCAGCTCGCCGAGGCGAGACTTGTTATGGGTTGTCCCGACACTATGAAATGCCTTTTTCGATAGAAAAAATATAGGTTTGGCATTGCTGACATGCCGTGATGATATGGCTAAGGTAGATACCTACCCCTGAATGAGACGAGAGGGCCCGTGGAATTCCGCCAGCTCAGCTATTTCATTGCCGTTGCGGAGACCGGTTCCATCTCCGCGGCCAGCCGCCGGGTTCACGTCGCCCAGCCGGCGCTGACCCGGCAGATTCGACTATTGGAGGAGAACCTGGGCACCCGACTGCTGGAGCGTCATGCCCGCGGGGTCAGCCTGACGGTGGCCGGCAAGGCGCTCTACGATGAGGCCGTCCAGCTGCTCGACAGGCGCACCCAGATCAGGACGCGACTCTCGGCGCTAGGCCAGGGGCTGATCGGCAAGGTCAGCCTGGGGGTGACGGTGACCCACCTTTGGGTGCCGGAAGTGGCGGCGCTGCTCAGGCACTATCGCGATCGCTATGCCAGGGTCGCCTTCGAGGTCTTCCCGCTGCTTTCGGGCCCCCAGCTGGAGCGGCTGCGGGAGGGCAGCCTGGAGGCCGGTATCCTCTACCTGGACAGTGCCGAACAGCCCGGCCTCGAGACCCGCCTGCTGCAGCACGACCACCTGATGCTGGCCGTGCCTGACGCCTCGCCGTGGGCGACAGAGCCACCGAACCGCCTGAGCGAGCTGAGCGATGCCGACTTCGTGTGGGGCTTTCGCAGCGTCTCACCGGTCTACTACGACCGGGTGATGGCGCATTTCGCGCGGCTGAACTTCGCGCCGCGGGTAGTGCAATACGGCGCCGACAATATCACCATCCTGAGCATGGTGGCGGCAGGACTGGGGATCGCCATCGTCCCCTCGGCCAGCAGCGCTTATCCCATGCCCGGCATCCACTTCGTGGACCTGCCGGAGCTTGAGGCCTGCGACATGCCGCTATGGATGGCCTGGCGGTCGATCAACGACTCGCCGGCGCTGCACAACCTGATTGGCCTGATCGACGAGGTGTTCGGGGACGGCACGGAGTCAGGTGTCGCCAGGGGGTGACGACGGCGGGACCATGGAAGCCCCCTTCCCGGGGCCGCAGGGGCCTTCCACACGTGCCGTAAGAGTATCCGCCACTACCGACCGGCGGCGTCCAGCCGAGCAAGGGCCCCGTCAGGCAGCGTCAGGTTCACCGAATCCAGCACCTCATCGAGCTGAGGCGTGCTGGTAGCGCTGGCGATGGGGGCGGTGACCGCGGGGCGGCTTAGCAGCCAGGCTAGGGCCACCTGGGCGGATTTGGCACCAAGCTCGTTGGAGACCGCCAGCAGCTCGCTCAGAATTGCCTGCCCCCGCTCGTCGAAGTAGCCCTTGAGAAAGTCGGCGCGGGCGTTGCCTTCCAGGTCCTCGAGCCTTGAATACTTGCCGGTCAGAAAGCCGCTGGCCAGGGAAAAATAGCTCACCACCCCGAGCGCATGCTCCTGGGCGACGCTGGCCAGCTCGGCCTCGAAGTCGTCACGGTCATAGAGGTTATAGAGCGGCTGGATCAGCTCGTAGCGGGGCAGCCCCTGTTCCTGGGAGACCGACAGGGCTTTACGCAGCCGCTCGGCGGAGTAGTTGGAGGCGCCGATGGCGCGCACCTTGCCGGCCTCGATGAGTCGGGCGAAGGCCCCGAGGGTTTCCTCCAGTGGCACGTCCTGGTCGTCGATATGCGCGAAGTAGACGTCCAGGTAGTCGGTGCGCAGGCGTTTCAGGGAATCCTCGACGGCGGCCTCGATGTTGGCCGCCGAGAGGCCCTTGTGCGGTTCCCACATGCCGACCTTGCTCATCAGCACGATGTCGTCGCGCCGTCCGCGTCGGGCCAGCCATTGACCCAGTACCGTTTCCGATTCACCGCCGCCGAGCTCCGGCGCCCAGGCCGCATAGACATCGGCGGTGTCGATGGCATTGAAGCCGCGCTCGATAAAGCGATCGAGCAGGGCGAAGGAACGCTGTTCATCGGTGGTCCAGCCAAAAACGTTGCCGCCGAAGACCAGCGGTGCGATCTCGATATCGGAGCGGCCCAGCTTGCGTTTTTGCATGGTCTCTTTCTCTCCTGTATCACGAAAGGTAGTGCCAGCATTGACGACGATTTGTCTCGAAGCTAGCAGATCGGCAGAGCGCTTGCCTTGAGTGGCGAGGACGGCCTGCTGTTCGGTGTCAGCTACCCGATCAGGCAATGCTCTCGACGATGCCGCCTTCCACGCGCAGTGCCGCGCCGGTCGTCGTGCCGGTCCATCCCTGCCCGGCCGTTTTCTCGATCGGCCGGGCAGGCTAAGCTGACGGGCTCGACCCATCGGTGAGAGAGACGACACGATGCGCCTGCGGTGCCTGCACTACCTGTTGCCCCTGGTACTGCTGGCCGGCTGCGAGGAGACGCCGACCGGGCGCTCCCAGCTGGCCCTGGTGCCGGAAGCCCTGATGGCCCGGATGAGCGAGGATGCCTTCGACCAGATGCGCCAGCGCCAGCCGGTGTCACGCGATGCGACGATCAATCGCCGGGTGCAGTGCGTGGCCCGGGAGGTGGTGGCCGCCGCCGAGGCGCGCTATCCGGATGCCGACCTGCCCGAGGCCTGGGAGGTGGTGGTCTTCGAGGACCCTTCCCCCAACGCCTTCGCCCTGCCGGGCGGTCGCATCGGCGTACATACCGGCCTGTTGCGGGTGGCCGAGACCCCGGCCCAGCTGGCGGCGGTGATCGGCCACGAGGTAGGCCATGTGCTGGCCGACCATGGTAACGAACGGCTGACCCAGCAGCTCGGTATCAAGGCCGTGCTGCTGGTGGTGGGACTGTTCAGCGAGGGAGAGCTGGCGCAGGAGTCGCTGATGCAGGCGCTGGGCCTCGGCGCCCAGCTGGGTATCACCCTGCCGTTCAGCCGCACCCATGAGGAGGAGGCCGACCTGATGGGCCTGGCGATCATGGCCCAGGCGGGGTTCGATCCGCGCCAGAGCGTGGCCCTGTGGCGCAACATGGCACAAGCCGGCGGCGGCCAGCCCCCGGAGTTTCTCTCCACCCACCCGGCCCACGGCTCGCGCATCGAAGCGCTTCAACAGGCCATGGAAGGCGCCATGGCCACCTACCGCACGGCCACCCCGGCCGACTGCGCCGGATAGGCGTGGTGAACCCGTCCGAGCCGGTAGGCCAGCAGGATACCCAGCAGCGAGGCCGTGCCGGTCATGGCCCAGGTCCACTGCCAACCGCCGACCTGGGCGGCGAGCCACGCCACCAGAGGCGGCCCGGCAAACTGGCCGAAGGCCGACCACTGCTGCATCCAGCCGATGGTGGTCGAGACGGTGTGCTCGCTGGGAGCCAGCCGGACCGCCAGGGTGAACAGGGCGCCAGGAATGACACCGCCGACGGCGGAGAACATCAGGATGGCGGCGAAACGCAGCAGCGGCGCCCCGGCCGTCAGCTCGCCGAATGCCAGGAAGGTGCCCAGGGCCGAGAAGGCGAAGCCGAAGCGCAATAGTGACACAGGCGCGATGCCGCGGTGCATCAGCTGACCGGAGCCCAGGTTGCCGATGATGTTGGTGGCGGCCACCAGCGCGGTCAGCGAGCCGGCCAGCAATTCGCTGACACCGGCCTGCTGGTAGATGGTGGGCAGAAAGCCGATCACCGCCAGCCACTGGCTCGAGTACATGGCGAAGCAGAGCGCGACCAGCCAGGGGCCCGGCGCGCCCAGCGTCATGGCCAGGCGCCGGCGCCAGCCTTCGCCGGTTTCGCCCGCCAGAGTCTGGGCCCCGTGGCGATGCCGGTCGGCTGGCACTCGACAGCGCAGCGCGACCAGCATGACCGCCGTCCACCCGGCGAGCGTCCACCACCAGCCCTGCCAGCCCAGCCAGGCGATCACCCAGGGGCCGGTCAGCAGGGCGCTGCCGACGCCGAGCCCCATGAAGCAGCTCCACAGGGCCATGGCGCGGTGCAGGCGCTCGGTGGGTACCAGTTGGCGAAGCAGGGCGGGGGCCGACAGCACCACCAGCAGAAAGCCCAGGCCTTCCAGGGCCCGGCAGGTCAGTAGGAAGGTGGGCGTCTCAGCCAGGCCTCCCAGCAGACTGGCCGTCGCCAGCAGGCCAAGGCCGAGGGTCATGCTGCGGCGCAGGCCCAGCGAGTCCGTCGAAAGGCCCACCAGCAGCCCCAGGGACATGCCGGCGAGTTGGACCAGCGAGACCAGAAAGCCGGCCTGGAGCAGGCTGATATCGAGGGTGTCCTTGAGGATCGTCAGGGCCGGGGGCAGCTTGCCCACGTGCAGGGCGGCGGTGATACCCGACAGCACGATCACAAGGCCGGCAGGCACAGCGGGAGGCGTCATGGACAGGCTCCAGGGAAAAGGGTCCGGGGAAAAATTGTGTGGTTATGTTTAGGAGCCTAAAGAAGTGGTCCATGCCTGGCCATCCCTGCTTTGGTCGCGCGTGCCGATGAGCCTGGCGGAGATGGTGGCCGATGTGTTCGTATAAACGCCTTGGACAACAACGGGAGAAGTGTCTTGGATCGTACAGTGTCTGTTGGTGAAGCCCCCGATTACGATGAGATCGTTCGCGTCGTGCAGCTCTATGTGGAGGGCTTTCAGGGAAGGAGCGACAAGCTCAGGGAGGCGTTCCATGAGGATGCCTGGATTTTTGCCATCGATGCGGAAGGCGCGCTGGGCAAGGGGCTGGTCAGCGAGCGCTTCGAGCGCTGGGCGACCAGCCACCGGCCGATCAAGGGGCGCGTCATTTCGGTGACCCAGGCGGGAGAGGTGGCCAGTGTTCTGCTGGGGTTCGATAACACCGAGGACCTGGCGGATTCCTGGGTGGACGTGATCGCCCTGATGAAGATCGATGGGGCCTGGAAGATCACCAACAAAACCGCGGCTCACAGCAGCCGAGCGGCATGGGCCAAGCCCTAGGTGGCAAGATCGAGGGTTTGCTGCGCGCTTACTCGGCAAACATCGCGAACAGCAGGCCGCGCAGCCAGCGGTTGCCGGCATCCTGGTGGAAACGCCGGTGCCAGAAGACCTTGATGGGGATCTCGGGAAAGGGCAGGGGGTGCTCATGCATCGTCAAGCCGAAACGTTCGCAGGTCGCCTCGGCCAGCTTGTCGGTGACCGTGACCACCAGGTCGCTGTGGCTGACGATATAGGGCACAGCCGCGAAATGCGGCAGCTCGAGGCGTACCGGCCGGTGAATCCCGGCCTTGGCCAGCGATTCCTCCACAATGCCGTGGCCGGTGCCACGGGCCACCACCACGGCGTGGCGAGCGGCGATGAAGGCTTCCAGGTCGAAGTCGCTTGTCGCCAGGGGGTTCGCCTGGCGCATCAGGCACACATAGCGCTGCACGAAGAGGCGCTGCTGGTAGAAACCGGCGCCCAGCTGGGGGATCAGGCCGATGGCCAGGTCGATCCGTCCCTCCTCCATCTCGCGTTTCAGGTCCTCATTCTGGCTACGCACGGTGCTCAGGGCGATGCCCGGTGCCTCTTCCAATCGCTGCAGCAGGCGTGGCAGGAAGACGATCTCGCCGATGTCGGTCATGGCGAGATGGAAGGTGCGCTCGCTGACCGCCGGGTCGAAGTCCTCGGGGCGGTTGAGGGCCTCCTGGAGCCCGGCCAGGGAGGTGGCCACCGGCGGATGCAGGCGGGTGGCCAGGGGAGTAGGCATCAGGCCCTGGGAGGTGCGCTCGAAGAGCTCGTCGCCGAGCAGTCGGCGCAGGCGCTTCAGGGCGTGGCTGACCGCCGGCTGGGTGAGGCCGAGGCGCAAGGCCACCCGCTGGGTGTTGCGCTCCTGGTAGAGCAGGTCGAAGACCACCAGCAGGTTCATGTCGATCTCGGAGAGCTGGATCATGGGCGGCTCCCGGTGCCCGATAGCCTCTTCGACGGCCCGCCGATGGCATAAGACAAAGGTCGATGCCGGGCGACGGAGTGGCTTTCAACTGGTTGATTCATCAGTTTATTCGTGTCGCTTATGCCATGAATGAAAGGCGCTGAGTGGCCCGCGGCCGGCCCGGGGAATAGCGTGAGGGGGAAATCTCACGACACCCCCTGACTGGAGACCCACATGGTATCCGACAACCACGACAAGCGTCTTTCCATCGGCATCATCGGCGGCGGCATCGGCGGCGTTGCCTTCGCCGTGGCCCTGTCACGCGACAGTGGCCTCGATGTCCACCTCTTCGAGGCGGCCACGCAGTTCTCCGAGATCGGCGCCGGCGTCTCCTTCGGCCCCAATGCGGTACGGGCCATCCGGCGGCTCGGCCTGGAGGCGCCCTACCGGCGCATCGCCGATTCTTCTCCGCCACCCTTCGAGGATGTCTGGTTCGAATGGCGGCGCGGCCGCGATGATGCCTACCTGACCGCCACTCTGGCGCCGGGCTGCGGTCAGTCCTCGGTGCACCGGGCCGACTTCCTGGAGGCCATCGTCGAGAACCTGCCCGAGGGGATTGCCCAGTTCGGCAAGCGTTGTATCGAGGTCCAGCAGGATAGCGAAAGCGCCACCGCGCGTTTCGCGGACGGCACGACCTTCACCGGCGATATCCTGATCGGCTTCGATGGCATCAAGTCGACGGTGCGCGATCATGTGTTGCCTCCCGAGCAGTACGCTGACCTCGGCCCCTTCTGGAGCGGCACCTATGCCTATCGCGGCATGATTCCCACCCAGCAGCTAGAGGCGACCCTGGCGGCCAAGGGTGCCGACAAGCGCCTGGCACGGGTGCCGCAGATGTATCTCGGCCCCGACCGTCACATCCTGACCTTCCCGGTGAAGCAGTCGCAGCTGATCAACGTGGTGGCCTTCATCACCGACCGCTCCACCCCGTCTCCCCAACTGCCGGAGGGCGAGGAGTGGGTCAATGCCGTGACCCAGGAAGAGCTGCTGGAGGTCTTCGAGGGTTGGGGTGCGGCGTCCCAGGCGATTCTCGAGTGCATCCCCGAGCCGACGCGCTGGGCCTTGCACGAGCTTCCCGAACTGCCTCATTACCATCGCGACCGGGTGCTGATCGTGGGCGATGCAGCCCATGCCATGGTGCCTCACCAAGGCGCAGGCGCCGGCCAGGCGCTGGAGGATGCCGATGTGCTGGCCAGCCTGCTGACCGAGGAGGCCTGCGACCGGCATAACGCCGAGGCGGTGCTGGCGGCCTTCGAGGCGGTCCGCCACGCGCGTACCTGCAAGGTGCAGCGCACATCGCATGAAGCGGGTGATGTGTACGAGTACGCCGGGGCCGGCATCGGCGATGATGAAGCCCGGCTGATCGAGAACCTGGAAACTCGCTACGACTGGCTGTGGCACCACGACCCGCAGGATGATGTGGTCGAGGCGCGTCGTCGGCTGGGCTGGAAGCAGGATGCCGACTCACGGGGGCCGAAAGCCTGACGGGCCTGAGGGCGTCCCGTGTGGGGCGTCATCCGGCCTGGCGCACCGGCACGCGGCTCAGGTGGTTGTTCTCGTCGGCGATGCGTGTCAGCAGCCGGCACAGGGTCTCCCGCTCGTCCTCACTCAAGGGGGCGAGAATCTCCTCCTGCACTTCGGCCACCTGTGGCTCGGCGTCGTGGCGAAGCCGTTCGCCCGCCTGGGTCAGGGTGACCAGCATGGAGCGGCGATCTTCCGGGTTGCGGCGCCGGGTCACCAGGCCGCGTTCCTCCAGCTTGCGCACCACCACGGCCACGGTATTGCGATCCAGTGCCGTATGGCCGCCCAGGGTGATCTGGTCGATCGGCCCCTTCTCCTCGAGGGCGCAGAGCAGAATGTACTGCAGCTGGGTCAGATTGTAGGCCTCGCACTTGCGCAGGAAGATCGCGACGCTGATCTGGTGGCAGCGCCGCAGCAGGTTGCCGGGCAGGGCGCTGGCCTGGGAGAGGGGGGCTTGGCTCATGGTTTCGATCGTCTCGTATAGGATGAACGACACAAGCCATGACCCTACCTGGGCCACGGCTCCGATGTGGGACTCCGCGCCGGACCACCTGCAGGTCCAGACGCCGGTGAGGATGACTTTCGCCGAGGCTTGGATAAAAGTCTAATTGCTCGTCGCCAAAATAATCACAATACTGATTAATATAGCCGTGGCAGATTGCCACGGGGCTCCGACCCTTACCCCTGATTGTCCATCAATAACGAATACCCGTAGCGCACGGGATGGAGAGCGAGCAGATGCAGTACTTCCTCGACGGTTACCGCAGTGGGGACCCGCGGATTCAGCCCGCGGCCGAGGGGCGCAGCGCCGACCAGGGTCCGCTGCCGGAGGAGGTGGACGTACTGATCGTCGGTACCGGCCCGGCCGGGCTGCTGCTGGCCGCCCAGTTATCGACCTTCCCGGATATCGTCACCCGTGTGGTGGAGAAGGCCGATGGGCCCCTCGAAGTGGGACGCGCCGACGGTGTCGCCTGCCGTACGGTCGAGATGTTCGAGGCCTTCGGCCTGGCCGAGCGGATGACCACCGAGGCCTACTGGATCAACGAGACCCACTTCTGGGGGCCGGACCCCGAGGACAAGGCCCGCATCGCCCGGCTCGGCCGTGTGCAGGACGTACGCGACGGCCTATCGGAGTTCCCGCACGTGATCGTCAATCAGGCTCGCCTGCTCGATTTCCTGCTGGAGTATATGGTCAATTCCCCGAGCCGCCTGCAGGTCGACTACAGCCACGAGACGCTCAAGGTGGAAGTGCCCGAAGCCGCCGACGAGCGGGTGGCTGTGACCCTCAACACGTCGGACGGTGAGAAGACCGTCCGTGCCAAGTACGTGGTCGGCTGCGACGGCGCGCACAGCGTGGTGCGCCAGTCCATCGGCCGTAAACCGCAAGGCCACGGCGAAGACAAGGCGTGGGGCGTGATGGATGTCCTGGCGGTGACCGACTTCCCGGACATCCGCTTCAAGTGCACGATCCAGTCCGCCGAGGCGGGCAACATCCTGCTGATCCCCCGCGAGGGCGGCTACCTGGTCCGCCTCTACGTCGACATGGGCAACATCGCCCCGGACGCCTGGCTGACCCAGGAGCAGGTGCTGGAGAAGGCTCAGGCGGTACTGGCACCGTACTCCTTCGAGGTGAAGGAGACCGCCTGGTTCTCCGTCTACCGGGTCGGACACCGGGTCACCGACAAGTTCGATGACGTCGACGACGACCAGGTGGAGAGCCGCACGCCCCGGGTCTTCATCGCCGGCGATGCCTGCCACACCCACACCGCCAAGGCCGGCCAGGGCATGAACGTGTCGATGCAGGACACCTTCAACCTGGGCTGGAAGCTGATCTCGGTGCTGCAGGAGCGCAGTCCGGCCAGCCTGCTGCACACCTACAACGCCGAGCGCCACGTCATCGCCGAAAACCTGATCGAGATGGATACCCGCTGGTCGCGGGCGATCGGCGCCGCCCAGGACGCCAACGACCCGCAGGCGGCGATGAAGGGCCTGGCCGAGGTGCAGCGCCAGTTCGTCACCAACAGCGAATTCACCGCGGGCTTCGCCACCCACTACGCCCCGGACCTGCTCACCGGTGACGATACTCACCTGGGCCTGGCCACCGGCTTCCCGCCCGGACGGCGGTTCCACTCGGCCGAGGTGATCCGGCTCGGCGATGCCAAGCAGGTCCACCTCGGGCACGTCCATCGCGCCGATGGCCGCTGGCGGCTCTATGCCTTCGCCGACATGGTCGACCCGCGAAGCCCGGGCTCCCGATTCAACGCGCTGATGGACTTCCTCGCCAGCGAGGCGTCGCCGATCCGCCGCTTCACGCCGAAAGGGGCCGACCCGGACGCGATCTTCGACGTGCACGGCATCATCCAGCAGTCCCACCTCGAGGTCGACTGGGCCGACATGCACGAGCTGCTCAAGCCGCATAAGGGGGCCCTCGGGCTTCAGGACTACCAGAAGGCCCACGCCCCGGTGCTGGGGACCGACCAGGACATCTTCGATCTGCGAGGCATCGACCGCGGGGCCGGCGCGCTGGTGGTGGTGCGCCCGGACCAGTACGTCTCGCTGGTGCTACCGCTCGATGGCTTCGATGAACTCACCGAGTTCTTCTCCCGCTTCATGGTGGAGCCGAGCTGAGACGGCGATATCGCGCCGCCCCCTATCGCTACATCGCTACCCAGGAGTACTTCTATGAACACCAAGGTTACCGCCTGCCTGCTGGCAGCCTCCTTTGCCGGCCTGAGCGCGGCGTCCACTCAGGCCGCCACCACCCTGCGGTTCGCTCACTTCTTCCCGGCGGCCTCGGCGGTCCACGAGGATCTTTACCAAGCCTGGGCGGAGTCCGTGGAGGAGGCGTCCGGGGGGGAATTGCGCGTGCAACTGTTCCCCTCCGGCACCCTGGCCAAGGCCGAGTCCCTCTACGAGGCGGCGGCCAACGGCATCGCCGATGTCGGGTCCACCGTCCAGGGCTATAGCGCCGGGCGTTTTCCGCTGACCCAGGTCGTCGAGCTGCCCGGGGTGGCGCCCACCGCGGAGGCCGGCGCCTGTGTGCTGCAGACCCTCTACGACGAAGGCCACCTGGATGAGGAGTATGCCGATACCCGGCCGCTGTTCATGTTCACCACCGGCCCGGGCTTCCTGCACACCCAGGACACGGTGGTGGAAACCCCTGAGGACCTGCAGGGCCTGCGCATCCGCCGTCCCACCGCCCTGGTCGGCGACATGCTGACCGACATGGGGGCGACCCCGGTGGGCATGCCGGCTCCGGATATCTATACTGCCATGCAGCGCGGGGTGATCGACGGCGTCAGCCTGCCCTGGGAAGGCGTCAACACCTTCCGCCTCAACGAGCTGACCACCCAGCACACCCAGGTGCCGTTCTACTCGCTGGGCCTGATCGTCACCATGAACCAGCGGACCTACGATCGTCTGAGCCCCGAGCAGCAGGCGGTGATCGATGACCACTCGGGCATGGCCTGGGCCGAGAACGCCGGCGAGGTCTTCGGGCGTCTCGATCGCGAGGGCAAGGAGAAGGCCATCGAGGCCGGCCATAACATCATCGAGATCGACGAGCCGCTTTCGCACCCGGACTGGCAGCAGCCGTTGCAGAATGGTATCGAGCAGTACCTGACCGGCCTCGAGGAGCGCGGCCTGCCCGGTCGCGAGGTCTACCAGGCGGCGTTGGCCGCGCGCGATGCCTGCACCGCCGAGCAGGAGTGAACCTGGGTGACAGCTCCCCCCTGAAGGGAGGGAGCGCCTGTTTCATTCGACAGGACGACCGGGATCAGGCAGCGTGAGCTAAACAGTCACGTAATTTTTGATCAGAGTGCGCGTCAGACCCCGTACTTCTAGTGCGGGGAAGGAAAGCGCGAGGCGAGGTAACGCCTCTCTTTGACAGGCTAAATATAGCACGCTAGATTGAGATTATGGCTACCGTTCTTCGCGCTTACCGCTACCGCTTCACCCCAACGCCCGAGCAGGCTGAGCAGCTGGCTCGGACGTTTGGCTGTGTGCGGTACGTCTACAACTATTTCCTGCGCGAGCGCACGGATGCCTGGTATGAGCGCCAAGAGCGGATGGGCTACAACGCCACCGCCAAGGCTCTCACCACCCTCAAGAAGCAGCCGGATACCGACTTTCTTTCCGAGGTGTCCAATGTCTGCCTTCAGCAGTCGCTGCGGCATCTCGATCGGGCCTTTGCCAACTTTTTCAAAGGCCAGGCGCGGTATCCCACCTTCAAGAAGAAGCGCGGCAAGCAGTCAGCCACCTACATGGCCAACGGTTTTCGCTGGCGCGATGGCCGGCTGTGGCTGGCCAAGCAGAAAGACCCGCTCGCCATTCGCTGGAGCCGCCGTTTCTCCGGCGACCCCTCCAGCATTACCGTCAGCCTGGATACCGCGGGGCGCTACCACATCAGCTTCCTGGTCGAGGAGGAGCAGGAAGCGCTGCCGGTGACGCCGCGAATGGTCGGGCTCGACCTGGGGCTGACGCATCGCGTCATCACCAGCGACGGCGACAAAATCCCCAACCCGCGCTTCATCCGGCAGACCGAACGCAAGCTGGCCCGCGCCCAGCGGGCACTGTCGCGCAAGCAGCGCGGCTCCAACAACCGGGCCAAGGCCCGGCAGAAGGTGGCGCGCCTGCACGCCAAGCGGGCCGACCAGCGCCGGGATGCCACTCACCAGCTCACCACGCAGCTCATTCACGAAAACCAAGTCATTGCTGCCGAGAGCTTGCAGGTCAAGAACCTGCTGAGGAACCGTTCACTGGCCAAGGCGATCAGCGACGTGGGCTGGCATCAGCTCACGTGCCAGCTCGCCTACAAGGCCGAGTGGTACGGTCGCGATTTCGTCCAGATCGACAAGGGGTATCCCAGCTCCAAGCGCTGTTTCCACTGCGGCTACATCGCCGACACGATGCCGCTCGACATCCGGCGCTGGGACTGCTCTGCCTGCGGCACTCGGGGCATCGACCGCGACATCAATGCTGCCCGCAACATTCTGCAGGCGGGCAAGGCGATCCTGGCGGGCGCCGACAAGCTCCGCCATCACGAGAAAACTACCGTGGGGCACACGGGAAGTTAAGCCTGTGGAGCCTGTGTAAGACCGGCGGTGCGATCACCAAGGGCAACGGGCAGGGAAGCAGGAACCGGAGAGGTGACAACCCGGGAATCCTCCGCCTTCAGGCGGAGGGGCATGTCAATTTCACTGCTTATCCCCGTTCTCATTGGCTTGTTGGTTTGACGCCTCGCATTCGTCTTTCAGGCGCATTGCCTCATCGTAGATCTCGCGGGCATTGCCGTCGACCTCCTCCAGATAGCGGTCGATGGTCTCCTGCAGCACTGGTCCCCACTGCTCGTCATCCAGCGGGTCCTCGATCACCAGGAACTCGTGGCCTGCCGCCTTGGCCTCCTGGCGGCCCTGGGCGATCAGCTCGTCGTAGACCGCTGCGGCACGCAACGACCACTCCATGCCGCTGTGATCGTCGATGACCTGCTGCAGGTCTTCGGGCAGGCTGTTATAGGTGCGCTGGCTCATGGTGGCGATCAGGGACAGATCGTAGAGGGCCACTTCGGTGTGGTATTCGGCCAGCTCATTGAGGCGGAAGGTCTTCATGCCTTCCCAGTTGAAGCTCAGGCCGTCGACCACCCCGCGCTGCATGGCGGTAAAGACATCCGGCGCGGGCATGCCCACCGCCTGGGCGCCGAGGCGCTCGAGCATGTCGCCGACCAGGGGGGTGGGGCGGCGGATGCGCATCCCTTCCAGGTCCTGGGGCGTCTCGATCAGCTTTTCCTTGGTGTGCAGGTAGCCGGGGCCGGTGGTGAAGAAGAACAGCGGCCGGGTGTCCTCGTATTCGCTACCGATGTAGCTCTGGTCATAGAGCGACTGCAGGATGCAGGAACCCTGGCGGCTGCTGTCGGAGACCCCGGGCAGTTCGACGATCTGGGTCAACGGAAAACGCCCAGCGGTGTAGCCCTGGGCGGTGGCGCCCACGTCGGCGATACCGGTGACCGTGCTGTGATAGGTCTGGTCGGACTTGGCCAGGGTCTGGCTGGGATAGACTTCCACCTCCAGCCGGCCGTCGGAGGCTTCCTCGACGCTCTCGGCCCAGGCCTTGAAGAGTTGCTTGTCGATCAGCGAGCCGCCGGGCCAGACATGGGCGACCCGGATGGTCGTACTGGCCTCGGCCAGGGCGGCGGTGGTGAGGGTCAGGGCAAGGGCACTGCCGATAGCGGTCTTGGTCAAGTTCATTAGGGGTCTCTCGATTGTGATTGTCGTGAGGTGCTGGGCGTCAGGTGTCAGGTGATATTGAGAAGACGTTATAAGTGTCCGGGCACCTCAGAGATCCAGCACCAGGGTCTTGCTCTTGGACCGTGAGCAGCAGGGGGTGAACTGGTCGTTGGCCGCATGCTCGTGGTCTTCCAGGTAGAGATCGCGGTGTTCCGGCTCGCCCTCGAGGACCCGCGTCAGGCAGGTGCCGCACACCCCCTGTTCGCAAGAGACCATGATCTCGATGCCGTTCTCTTCGAGCACCTGATGCACGGTCTTGTCCTTGGGGATCGTGAAGGTGGCGCCGCTGCTGGCGATCTTGACCTCGAAGCTCTCGTCGTCGGCGGTATCGGCCACGGCGCCGGCGAAGTACTCGGTATGCAGCTGGTGGCTGTCCCAGCCCTTGGCCTTGCAGGTCGTCATCACGGCATCGATGAAGCCGGTGGGCCCGCACACATAGACCTGGGTGTCGGGATCGGGGGTGGCGACTAGCGCCTCCAGGTCGAGTTTCTGTGAGGCGTCGCCGTCATCGAAATGGAAGTGCACGCGGTCGGCGAACTCTCCTTGACGAATGCGCTCGAGAAAGGCCGTGCGCGAGGCCGAGCGAGTGCAGTAGTGCATGGCGAAATCGGCGTCGGTATGCGCCAGGCGCTCGGCCATGCACAGAATCGGCGTCACGCCGATGCCGCCAGCCAGCAGCAGGCTACGCTTGGTGTGATGGGCCAGCGGAAAGTGGTTCTTGGGCGCACTGATCTGGATCAGGTCGCCTTCTTGGATCTCGTCGTGCATGGCGATGGAGCCGCCCCGCGAGGTGGGGTCGCGCAGCACGCCGATTAGGTAACGGTCGCGCTCCTCGGGGTGGTTGCACAGCGAGTACTGGCGCACCACGCCTTCCTTGACCTGCACGTCGACATGCGCGCCAGCGCTAAAGGCCGGCAGCGGGCGCCCGTGGGGGTCGGCCAGCTCGAAGGTGACGATATCCTCGGCCTCCTGGCGCTTGCGCTTGACCTCGACGATTAGTGACAGGCTGCTGGGGATGCTCATGAGGTCACCTCCTCGCTGCCAGGGGCTGCCTGGTGCTCCTCGGCCAGGATGCGGTCGATGACCCGACGGGCCTGCACGCCGCCGCCGTCGATGTTGAGCTTGAGCAGCTGACGCTCGGGGTAGAGGAGCAGGTTACGTTGCTGGGCCTCGAGCATCTCCAGGTCCTCGGCGAAGATCTGGCCCTGGCCCTCGCGGATCTGGTCGGTGAGCGCCGGGTCCTCGGGCTTGAAGTTGCGTGCCATGCCCCAGAAGTACCAGATCGAGGTGTCGGTCTCGGGGGTGATGAAGTCGACCACGATGCTCGAGGCCTTGAACTCCGCCGGTGCCTCATAGCCACCTTTGCCGGCCAGGGCCACGCCCACTTCGATCAGCACATGGCTGGGCGGGGTGAAGCGGCAGACCTGCCAGCGGTCCACCGGCTCGTCGTCGGGCAGGTCATTGCCGCGCAGGGCGGTCTGCCAGAAGGGCGGGGCTGGGATGCTTTCCATGTGGCGGGCGGTGATGACCTCATCGCCTTCGCTGGTGGTTTTGGGCGCGGCCTCCTCGATCTCCGGCTGGCCGATGCTCGAGGCATGCACGTAGGTCTCGTGGGTCAGGTCCATGAGGTTGTCGATCATCAGCCGGTAGTCGCAGTTGACGTGGTAGAGGCCACCGCCATAGGCCCAGTCGGGGCTCTCGGCCCAGTGCAGTTCGGGGATCCGCTCGGGGTCAGCCTTGGCGGGATCGCCGGGCCACACCCAGATAAAGCCGTGGCGCTCCTCCACCGGATAGGCGCGGATGCTGGGGAAGCCGCGCACCCGCTGGCCGGGCATGGCGGCGCACTTGCCGTCGCAGCCCATCTCCAGGCCGTGGTAGCCGCACACCAGCTTGCCGTCGCGCACGAAGCCCAGCGACAGCGGGGCGCCGCGGTGAGGGCAGAAGTCCTCAACGGCTGCGGCCTTATCTTCGTCGCCGCGGAAGAAGACCATTGGCTCGTTACAGATGGTGCGCCCCAGCGGCTTGCCGTCGATCTCGTCGGGGGTGCAGGCGACATACCAGGTGTTGCGGGGGAAAGGGGCTTGGGGGGTCATGGGGCTCTCCTCAGCGTGCGTGTCACGGATTGGTTAAGGGAGGGTTGTTTTGGATCCAAAGTAAAGAGCATTGTGGCATTTTAGGTCAAGTTATGCTTTAGTTGGATCCATCGAGGGGTGCTGATGCAGATCCTTGACAAGGGGAGAATAAGCCGATGACGAGTAGCAGGAACGTGGTGAGCCAGCTTCGCAAGCTGATCAGTGATGGCCTCTATCAGCCGGGCGAGCGCATCGGCGAGGTGCAGGTGGCCGAGCAGCTGGGCGTGTCGCGCACACCGGTACGTCTGGCCTTCCGTACCCTGGAGCAGGAAGGCCTGCTGGAGCGAGCCGGCAAGCGTGGCTTTCAGGTGCGTGAGTTTACCGAGACCGATGTGCGCTGCGCCGTGGAGGTGCGTGGCGTGCTGGAGGGGCTGGCGGCACGCCGTCTGGCCGAGCAGGGCATCGCATCGGAACTGGATGCCGAGCTGGCCTTTTGGATCCAGAAAGGCCGGGAGCTGCTGGCCAAGGGCTATCTGGTCGAAGCGGATATCGAGGGCTGGAGCGAGCTCAATCGGCACTTCCACGAGGCCATCGTCAAGGCTGCGGGCAGCCCGGTGATCGGCGATGCCATCGCCCGCAACAACCATCTCCCCTTTGCCGCCGCAGACTCCATCATCATCGACCGCCAGGCCCTGGAGCAGGAGTACCGCAAGCTGCATCAGGCTCAGCTGCAGCACGAGCTGGTGGTTCAGGCGCTGCGCCAGGGCGAGGGCGCGCGCGCCGAGATGCTGATGCGCGAGCATGCCTTCATCGGGCTACGCTATGCAGAGCTGCTGGGCTAGGGAGGCCGGCCGTCAAGACGGTACGCGCCTCGCCGCTCTGGATCCGAGCTGCGACTAAAGTCGTTTTTCCTTATGAGGCCAGGGTGGTTACACTTCGCCGTCAACGAACTAATGTTCTCTATGCGAACAACTAAACAAGGCATGTCCATGCCACCGTGGAGGATTTCCATGAAGCGCACGTTCACTACCTGCCTGCTGGCCGCATCCATCGCCGGTCTGGGTACGGCATCCGCCCAGGCCGCCACTACCCTGCGCATGGCGCACTTCTGGCCGGGTGCCTCCGGCATCAACCAGGAGATCTTCGAGGCCTGGGCCGAGACAGTCGAGGAGGAGTCCGGCGGTGAGCTGCGCGTCCAGATGTTCCCCTCCGGCACCCTGGCCAAGCCCGACTCCATCTACGAGGCAGCGGCCAATGGCATCGCCGACATCGGCGCCACCGCCCAGGGCTACACCGCCGGGCGCTTCCCGCTGTCGCAGATCGTCGAGCTGCCCGGCGTGGCCACCACGGCCACCCAAGGGGCCTGCGTGCTGCAGACCCTCTACGACGAGGGCCACCTGGACGAGGAGTACGCCGATACCCGGCCGCTGTTCTTCTTCACCACCGGCCCCGGCGGCATCCACACCCAGGAGACCGACGTGCAGACCCCGTCCGACCTGGAAGGGCTGCGCATCCGCCGGCCCACCGCCGTGGCCGGCGAGATGCTCGAGAACATGGGGGCTATCCCCGTGGGCATGCCCGCGCCGGACATCTACACCGCCATGCAACGCGGCGTGATCGATGGCCTGAGCTTCCCCTGGGAGGGGCTGAAGGGCTTTAGGATTAATGAGCTGGTCAACTACCACACCGAGGTGCCCTTCTATACGCTGATCTTCGTCACCACCATGAACCAGCGGGCCTATGACAGTCTGTCCCCGGAACAGCAGGCGGTGATCGATGCGAACTCGGGCATGAAGTGGGCCGAGAACGCCGGCGAGGTCTTCGACCGCCTGGATGTGGAAGGCAAGCAGGAGGCCATCGAGGCGGGCGATACCATCCGCGAGATCGAGAACCCGCTGGAACACCCCGACTGGCAGGAGCCCTTGAAGGACGGTATCGAGAGCTATCTGACCCGCCTCGAGGAGCGCGGTTTGCCCGGTCGCGAGGTCTACCAGGCGGCCCTGGCCGCCAGTGAGACCTGCGCCGCTGTGGACCAGGGGTAAGAGGCTATGCAATCGACTCTGGAACGGGCCAGCCACTGGCTGGCCCTGTTGTGCAAGATTGTGGCCGGTATCGCCCTGCTGGCGCTGCTCGGGGTAACCATCGCCGACGTCAGCACGCGCTATCTCTACCGCCTCACCGAGGGCGCCATCGCCCTGCGGGTGATCGGCAGTGTGGAGCTGGTCAGCTACCTGATGCTGCTCTCGTTGCTGGCGGCCATGGCGGCCAACGTGGAGAAGAGCCAGGTAGTGGTCGAGGCCTTCTCCCACGGTCTCTCGCCCAACCTCAAGAACCGCTTGCATGGCGTCTACCTGCTGGGCTTCGCGGCCCTGGGGCTGGTGCTGTTCATCGGCCTGCTGGACTCCGCCACGGCGGCGGCTCGCCACGGCGAGGTGACCCAGGACCTGCGCCTGCCCATGGGACCCATCTACTATATGGCCGCCGTGCTCAGCCTGTTGCTGGGCCTGCGCAGCCTGATCCACGCACTGCTGAGTGCCGTCTTCGGTGCCGAGGGGGAGGTGTCCCATGGGGAGTGAAATGATCGGCGCCATCGGCCTGGGCCTGCTGCTGGTGCTGATGGTGCTGCGAGTGCCGGTGGCGCTGACCATGCTGATCATCGGGGTGGTGGGCTTCGCCCAGATCATCAGCTGGGACGCCGCCATCGCCCAGCTCAAGACCGTGCCGGTGGAGGTGCTCTCCAACTACAGCTTCAGTGCCGTGCCCATGTTCATCTTCATGGGGGTGCTGGCGGCGCATTCGGGGATGGCCGGCAAGCTGTTTGAGTCGGCGCGCACCATCTGCGGCGGCTGGAAAGGGGGGCTCGCCATCGCGGCCGTAGGCTCCTGCGGCGTCTTCTCGGCGATCTCCGGCTCGTCGCTGGCCACCGCCAGCACCATGACCCGCGTCGCCCTGCCGGAGATGGAGCGCTACGGCTATAACCGCGGCCTGGCCACCGGGGCGCTGGCCGCCGGGGGCACCCTGGGGATCATGATCCCGCCCTCCATCGCACTGCTGATCTACGCCATTCTCACCGAGCAGTCGGTGGGCGACATGTTCATGGCCGGCCTGGTGCCGGGGCTGATGGGCCTGGTGATGTACGCCCTGACGGTCACCGTGGTGATGCGCCTCAAGCCGTCGCTGGCGGTGGCCGGCGAGCCGACCTCCTGGATGGAGAAGCTGAAGTCAATGACCGGCCTGGTGCCGTTCTTTGTGGTCTTCCTGGTGATCATCCTGGGCATCTACTTCGGCGCCTTCACACCAACGGAAGGGGCCAGCGTCGGGGCCTTCGCCACCCTGCTCTACGCCCTGGTCAAGGGCATGCGCGGCAAGGAACTGTGGCGCAGCGTGCAGGAGACCCTGGCGCTCTCCAGCGTGGTGTTCTTCATGCTGGTGGGTGCCGAGACCCTGGGCTACTTCATCTCGGTGTCGCGCATCTCGTTCACGATCAGCGACCTACTGTTCGGCATGGACCTGGCCCCCATCGTGGTGGTGCTGTGCATCCTGCTGCTCTACTTCGTGCTCGGCATGTTCATGGACTCCATCGCCATGCTGGTGATCACCGTGCCGGTGGTGTTCCCGATCATCGTGTCGCTGGGCATCGATCCGGTGTGGTTCGGCATCATCACGGTGCTGACCGTGGAGCTGGGTTTGATGACACCGCCGGTGGGGATGAACGTCTTCGTGATCAAGGCCATGGCCCCCCATGTGGGGCTGGGCGAGATCTTCAAGGGGGTCGCGCCCTTCGTGGTCTCCGACTTGCTGCGCCTGGCGCTGCTGATCCTCTTCCCGGTGCTGACCACGCTGTTTTTGCTCTGAGGCTGGCTTCCCTGTCCGCGCCGCTGGGCGTGACAGGAGGCCATAAGATCGAAGCGGGGCGCCCCAAAGGGCGCCCCGCTTCGTGATATGCGCCCCTTGTCGTCAGGCCTTTCGGCTCGTCACCGTCTCGCCAGGTGCAGGTGGGGCCTGCCCATCGCGTGAGTGCCGAGGCGTTTGAGCGTCGGGCCCGAGCTCGCGCCTGATGCACACCGTGTTTGAGGGCTAAGCCAAAGTCTGGTGTATGGGAGGAGGCAGGAAGGGTGGCGTATCCTGTTGACTGATCTAACACGAGTGGATACGCCATGATCGATTCTACGTACAGAACAGATGCGTTTTCGGTGGTGCCCCCTCATCGACAGCCAGGTTGGCGTGACCTATAGTAGTTATAGGTATTACCTCTAACTACGGAGGTCAGCATGGCAACTCCAACATCCATCAAGCTCGACGACGACCTGAAAGGGCGGGTTCAGCACCTGGCCGACGCTCGCCGGCGCTCGGCACACTGGCTCATGCGTGAGGCCATCGAGCAGTATGTGGAGCGTGAGGAAAGGCGGGAGGCCTTCAGGCGAGACACGCTCAAGGCCTGGGAGGATTACCAGGCTACGGGCCTGCACGCGACCGCTGGCGAAGTGGAGAAGTGGCTGGCCACTTGGGGAACGGATAATGAAGACCCGGCCCCAACATGCCACAAGTGATCTTCGCGCCGGCAGCGCTCCGAGATCTGGAGCGGCTGCGTGAGTTCCTGCGACCGAAGAATCCAGCGGCAGCCGAGCGAGCCGCTAAGTCGATCATCCAGGGCATCCAGGAGCTTGGAAAATTCCCCAATATCGGCCGCCCGATCGAGGAGTTGCCCGAAGAATACCGGGAGTGGCTGATTGATTTCGGTGATAGCGGCTATATCGCCCGGTACCGTCTCGACGGCGACACCGTGGTGGTGTTGGCCGTTCGTCACCAGAAGGAAGCCGGCTTCTAGCAAGATGGTCCAAGTGGAACTGAACGGAGTGGAACGCGAATAAAGCCTCGAAGACAGGCGCGGCGTGAATGAGAAAAGCCGACGCTTGAGCGCCAATGACAAGGACCGGCCAGAGGCCGGTCCTTGTGTATCGGGTGGATGCCACCGATGAGAATGCCCCCTCAGCTACCTGAACTGCACCCCGAAAGTTGGACACTCAACTCAACCCCGGGGCGCCGTCGTAAGGGCTTCAGGCGCCGGGCTGGCGACGTCGGAAATCCCGGGGCGATAGGCCCGTCAGGCGCTTGAAGAAACGCGTGAAATAGGCCGGTTCGGAAAAGCCCAGGCTGTCCGCGACCTCGCTGATGGTCATATTGGTATAGGTGAGCTGGCGCTTGGCCTCCAGCAGCAGGCGTTCGTGGAGCAGCTGCAGGGCGCTGCGGCCGGCCAGTCGTCGACACAGCAGGTTGAGGTGGGCACTGCTCATGCCCAGCTGCTCGGCGAAGCGCTCGACGCTGGGCTGTTGGCGAAACTGCGCCTCGATCAGCGCCTGGTAGTTCTGCAGGTGCTCCAGGGCACGGCTGCGGCCATGGGGCAGCGGGCGGGCGGCGGGGCGCCAATCGTGGTCGGCCAGGCGGGCCACCTCTACCGTCAGCGCTTCGATCAGGGCGGTCAGCAGTCGCTCTCGTCCCGGGGCCGGTTGACGATACTCGTCGTTGATCTGAGCCACCAGGGTGGCGATGCGGGCCGCTTCCCGGGCGTCGTCCAGGCCACGGGCCTCGGCTCGGCCGAGCACGCCGGCCTGGTCGGCCAGGTCAGCGCTGAGCCGCTCGGTCAGCGGGCGCGCCAGGGTGATGATATGGCCCTGGGTGTCCGGCGAGAAACGAAAGCCGTGGATGCTCATGGTCGGCACCATGATCACCAGGGGCGCCTGGCGTTCGCGGACGCTGCCCTCGAGCTCCAGCGTCACCCGACCCGCGGAGAGGTGCAGCAGGTGCACCAGGTCGGCATGGCGGTGGGGTTGGATGCGCCAGTCGTGAAGGCGGCTACGCTCGGGAATCGACTCGCAATGCAGCAGGTCTGGTGTGGGCCAGGGGTGCGTCTCGCCGTAGAGCTTGAAGACCGGGACGCTAGCAGCCGGCGGGGTCATGGCGCCTCCTGTCGGGTAGGCTTCGACCAAAGTCGTGTCAAGATATTGGGAATATCCAAGTGTGGCTGCCAATATTGCCTTATATGGGCGTGAGTTTCAGTGAAAAATGCAATCTACATAGCGAACACTTGTTCACTGATTCTTTTTCACCCCCTATCGACAACAACGGAGCCATCCCCATGAAGACTCAAGTCGCCATCATCGGCGCCGGCCCCGCGGGCCTGCTGCTCGGCCAGCTGCTTACCCGCCAGGGCATCGATAACGTCATCCTCGAGCGCAAGTCTGGCGACTATGTGCTTAGCCGTATCCGTGCCGGCGTGCTGGAGCAGGGCATGGTCGACCTGCTGCGCGAGGCGGGCGTCGATGCGCGCATGGACGAGGAGGGGCTGCCCCACGACGGCGTCGAGCTGGCCTTCGACAACCGCCGGGTGCGGGTCGACCTGGCAGGCCTGACCGGCGGCAAGACGGTGATGGTCTACGGCCAGACCGAGGTCACCCGCGACCTGATGGAGGCCCGCGAAGCCATCGGTGGCAAGACGATTTATGAGGCCGACAACGTCCAGCCCCACGACCTCGACAGCCCCTACGTCACCTTCGAGAAGGACGGCGAGACGGTGCGCCTGGACTGCGACTACGTGGCCGGCTGCGACGGCTACCATGGCGTGTCGCGCCAGTCGATCCCCAAGGATCGCATCAAGGAGTTCGAAAAGGTCTACCCCTTCGGCTGGCTGGGCCTGCTCGCCGATACCCCGCCGGTCTCCGACGAGCTGATCTATGCCCGTCACGATCGCGGCTTCGCCCTGTGCAGCCAGCGCTCCGAGACCCGCAGCCGCTACTACATCCAGGTGGGGCTGGATGAGAAGGTCGAGGACTGGTCCGATGAGCGCTTCTGGGAGGAGCTCAAGCGGCGCATTCCCGATGACGTGGCCGACAAGCTGGTGACCGGCCCCTCCATCGAGAAGAGCATCGCGCCGCTGCGCAGCTTCGTGGTCGAGCCCATGCAGTACGGTCGCCTTTTCCTGGTGGGTGATGCCGCCCATATCGTGCCGCCCACCGGCGCCAAGGGCCTCAACCTGGCGGCCAGCGACGTCAATACCCTCTACCGATTGATGGTCAAGGTCTACCAGGAAGGGCGTACCGACCTGATCCCCAACTACTCGGCGACCTGCCTCAAGCGCATCTGGAAGGCCGAGCGTTTCTCCTGGTGGATGACCTCTCTGCTGCACAAGTTTTCCGAGGAGGAGGACTTCACCACTCGCATGCAGCAGGCCGAGCTCGACTATGTGACCAGCTCCGAGGCGGGGCTGACCACCATCGCCGAGAACTATGTGGGCCTGCCCTACGAATCGCTGGAATAGCCACTGAGCGCCCAGCGCCCAGCCGGTCGCTGCTCGCCACGACCCGGAGGAGCATGATGATCAAGCAACCGGTGCAACTGCTGCTGGTCGGCGAGGGCGGTATCGCCGGCGTGCATATGCAGGCCCTTGAGCCGATACCGGGTGTGGCGGTGCGTGGCCTGGTGGGCGGTGTCGAGGCCGATGCCCGGGCCTTCGCCGCCGAGTGGGGCATCCCCGAGGTGGTCGCAAGCTTGGAGGAGGCCCTGGGCCGCGACGATCTCGATGCCGTGATCCTGGCCACGCCGAGTCCACAGCATGCCGAGCAGGCCGAGGTGGTGATCGGTGCCGGCAAGCACCTGCTGTGCGAGATCCCCATGGCCCTGTCCCTGGCCGATGCCGAGTGGATCACCGCCCGGGCCGAGGCGTCCGGGCTCGTCTGCATGGTTGCGCATACCCGACGCTTCAATGCCCCGCACCGCGAACTCAGGCGACGCCTTCAGGTCGGCGAGTTCCACCTGCAGCATCTGGTCTCGGAGACCTACTTCTTCCGTCGCGAGAACCTTAATATGCAGGGCCAACCGCGGCGCTGGGTCGACAACCTGCTGTGGCACCACGCCTGCCACAGCGTCGACCTGCTCGCCTGGCTGCTCGACGACTTTGACCTCGAGGTATGGGGCAGCCGTGGGCCGGACCATCCCGAGCTCGGCATTCCCATGGACATGTCGATCGGCCTGCGCAGCAGGGGCGGTGTGCTGGCGACCTTGGCGCTCTCCTTCAACAACCGCGGGCCCTTTGGCGGCTTCTACCGCTATATCGGCGAGGAGGATACCTTCCATGCCTTCCGCGACGCGCTCAAGGACCACGAGGGGCAGGCGGTCGCCCTGACGGGCAATGGCTTTGCGACCCAGGATCAGGAATTCATCGCCGCCATCCTCGAAGGCCGCGAGCCCGAGGCGTCCTTTACCAGTTGCCTGCCCAGCATGCGGCTGCTGGACAGGCTGGAGTGCGCGATGGGGGGTGCCTGAACAACGCTCAGCCCTCCTGTGCGCCGTCGGCCTGGGCCGCGTCATAGCCCAGTGCCCAGTTGACGAACAGGTTGGTGCCGGTCGCCAGGGCGTCTTCATCCAAATGGAAGTAGGGCGAGTGGTTGGGGGCCGCCTCGGCCAGTGGCTGGTCCTCGGGCGTGGCCCCCAGGGTCACGTACATGCCGGGCACCTCGAGGGCGAAGAAGGAGAAGTCCTCGGCCGGGGTGCGCAGCGACGCCTCGACTACCTTGTCGTCGCCGGCGACCTGGCGGGTGATCGGCAGCATCGCCTCGACCAGCGCCGGGTCGTTGATGGTCACCGGATAGCCCTCGTGGATATGTACGTCAGCAGTGGCACCGTTGGCGGCGGCGGTGGATTCGGCGACACGGGTCAGGCTGTCGAATACCTGCTGGCGAGCGTCCATGTCGAAGTTGCGCAGGGTGCCCTCGAGGTTGACGCGCTCGGGAATGATGTTCTGGCGTACGCCTCCCTCGATAATCCCGTAAGAGAGCACCGAGGGGGCCTGAGTGATATCGACCTGGCGGCTGACGATGGCCTGGGAGTTGGTGACGATCTGGGCCGCGGTCACGATCGGGTCCACGCCGTTCCAGGGCATGCCCCCATGGGTCTGGTGGCCGTTCACGGTGATCTCGAAGGTGTCGGAGGATGCCAGCACCGGGCCGCTGCGATAGCCGACGACACCGGTGTGCATGCTGGTCATCACGTGGATGCCGAACACCGCCTCGGGCTGGTAGCGCTCAAATAGCCCCTCGGCCAGCATCTGTTCGGCGCCCCAGGTCTCGGCACCGGGCACGCCCTCCTCGGCGGGCTGGAAAATGAACAGCACATTGCCGGCGAGCTCGTCGCGCATGGCGGCCAGCTGCTCGGCGGCGCCCATCAGCATCGCCACATGGGCGTCGTGGCCGCAGGCGTGCATCACCCCCACTTCTTCACCATTGAGCGTAGTGGTGACGTCCGAGGCGAAGGGCAAGTCGACCTGCTCGGTGACCGGCAGGGCGTCCATGTCGGCGCGAAAGGCGATGGTGGGGCCGGGCTTTCCGCCCTTGAGCAGGCCCACCACGCCGGTCTCGGCGATCCCGGTCTCGACCTCCAGACCCAGCTCGCGCAGATGATCGGCCACCAGGCCTGCGGTGCGGGTTTCCTGGTTACCCAGCTCGGGGTGCTGGTGGATATCGCGCCGCCATTCGATGATCTGTTTCTCCAGTTCGGCATCGATCTGGACCGGCGTGGGGGCGGCGAAGGCCGGGGAGGCAAGCAGGGCGCTGCCAAGCAGGCCAAGGACGGCAAGGGTCGGTTTCATGTGTGGCCTCTTCGTGTGATTGGAGATGGAGCCTGGCATCAAGGCGCCAAGCGTAACCAGCGAGTCTACGCTTGAGGCGGTCAGTCTGGACAATGCCGTGTCGGCATCCTTGATGAAGCGGATTGCATGGAACTTTTGCACTCGGACAGCCCGAGGGGCGGTGTATCTCAGCGTGCAGGTTTGAGCGTCGACACCGGTGGTCATCAGCTTGCTGGTGGTGGCGATGACCGGGTAGCGCGCCTCGGGGTCGATGAAGTTGTCGAGCTCGGCCTTGCCCTCGTCGCCGGTGATGCGCATCACGTACTTGCGGTTCTCGGCCACGCGCTGGGGGTTGAGGTTGACCAACGCCCGGCACATGCGCTCGGCATGGTCGATGTCCTCGCAGAACACGATGGTCTTCTGGTAGGGGGCGGTGCTCTCCAGGAACTCGGTTGTCAGTTTCAGAAGGTGACTGAACGGAATGTCAGGAGTCGATCGCATTACCCTGTTGCCTAAGCCAAGCGCTTGCTCCCGAGACCCGATGGGGCTCGCCGGCGGCTTCTATCGGTTGAACCGGTGAAGCCATGAGCGCGGTCAACGGCGGAGGAGGGAAAGGTAGGCCCGATGATAGTCAGGCGGTTTCACCAAAGGTCTTGCGCCAGTCGCGGGGGCTGACCCGATGGTGCTGCTTGAAATGCTGCCGGAACGACGTGGCCGTATGGAAACCGATCCTTTCCGCAATCGCTTCGACCGACAAAGACGTGGTTTCCAACAGCTCGCGCCCTTGCCGTAACCGCTCGCTCACCAGCCATGCCACCACCGTCATGCCGGTGGCCTTTTGGAAATGGCGCGTGAAGGTACGTCGGCTCATGGCGGTACGGGCAGCGAGTTCGTCGATGGTGTGCGATTCCGCCAGGTGTTCTCGCAGGTAGTCGAGCAGGGCGCCTATCCGGGCTTCGAGGACACCTACCGCAGCGAGTTGCGCAATCCGCTGGTTGGGCTGCCAATGCCGGCAGAGGATGTGATCGATGACGCGGACGCCGTGATTGTCACCCACACCCACCTCGACCACTGGGACGCCGCCGCCCAGGAGCTGCTGCCGAAGGACATTCCCCTGTTCGCCCAGAATGCCGCCGATGCCGAGCTGATTCGCTCCCAGGGTTTCAGCGATGTGCGCATCCTCGATGGTGACGACGAATTCGGCGGGGTGCAGCTCCACAAGACGGGCGGCCAGCACGGCTCCGATACCCTCTATGCTATCCCCGAACTCGCACAATTGCTCGGCGATGTCATGGGGGTGGTCTTCGAGGCGCCGAGACAGAAGACCACCTATGTGGTCGGCGATACCGTCTGGCGCGACGAGGTCGAACGGTCACTGGAGCGCTACAACCCCGAGGTGATCGTGTTGAACACCGGCGCCGCCGAGATAACAGGCTTCGAAGATGACCCCATCATCATGGGCAAGGAAGATACGCTGCGTACCCATCAGGCGGCCCCAAATGCGACCATCATCGCGGTGCATATGGACGCCGTGAACCATATGACGCTAAACCGTGACGAACTGGCCAATTACGTTCAGGAAGAGGGCATCCAAGATCATGTCTCGATCCCCGCCGACGGCGAGGTCATCTCCTTCTGATCCCAAGGGCCGCCACCTTCATGGCGGCCTGTTTCTCTCTATCAGCGTATTGGAGGCGTTCTCGTCCGCCCACCGCAGTCCTTGCAGAGCTGAAGTGGTCCAATTGGAGCGGAGATCGAGGCCTTTCTAGAGACGCGTCGAGGCCTGCTGGAAGGCGTGGTGTTCAGTGGTGCATGAATGAGGGTCGTACCCCGGTTGCCACGAAGGGGCAGCTAAAGGTCCTACGCATCATGCCCTGGGCGTATCACGCGAGTGAAATAAAGCATTATCCACGCCGTGGAGCCGGTTCTAGCATGGCCCCAGACTCACCTCTGAAACCCAGGAGCTAGCCTTGAACAATAAGCATGCCGGCCAGGCCATCGTCGATTCCCTGGCTCTGCACGGTGTCGAGCGGACCTTCGTGGTGCCCGGCGAGAGCTATCTGGCCGTCCTCGATGGCCTCTATGCCTCCGAGATCGATACCGTGGTATGCCGCCATGAGGGCGGTGCCGCCTACATGGCCGAGGCCCACGGCAAGCTGACCGGCCAGCCCGGGGTGGCCATGGTCACCCGCGGCCCCGGTGCCGCCAATGCCTTCGTGGCCCTGCATACCGCCTGGCAGGATGCCGTGCCTATGGTGCTGTTCGTGGGGTTGATTCCGGTGGCCGATCGCATGCGGGAGTCCTTTCAGGAGTTCGACCCTCATGCCTGGTTCGGGACCCAGTGCAAGCGGGTCTTCGTGCTCGATGAGGCAGAGCGTGCCTCCGAGGTCGTCGCCGAGGCCTTCTTCGCCGCCTGCTCGGGACGTCCCGGGCCGGTGGTGATTGGCTTGCCCGAAGACGTGATCACCCACGAAGTCGCCGGTGAACTGCATCCGGTGCTGCCGGCCGTCCCCGAACTGCCCGAGACGCGCCCGGGCACCGCCCATATGAGCGCGGTGGTAGGCGAGCTGGTCAAGCGCTTGCCAGCCGATGCCATCTACAGCTTCGGTGCTGGCAACCACTGTGCCTGGGCCCAGCGCTATTTGCCCACTCGCACCTTCCCCAGTCAGCTCAGCACCCGCAACGGTTCCATGGGCTACAGCGTGCCGGCCGCCGTGGCGGCCTCGCTCGAGAGCCCTGAGCGGCTGTGCGTGGTGGTGGCCGGTGACGGCGAGTTCATGATGAATGGCCAGGAGATCGCGACGGCCATGCAGCATGGCGCCACCATGCTGATCCTGGTGATGGACAACGGCCAATACGGCACTATCCGGGCGCACCAGGAGATGCATTTCCCCGAGCGGGTCAGCGGCACCCAACTCGCCAACCCTGACTTCGCCGCCCTATGCCGCGCCTATGGCGGCCATGGCGAGACCGTCACCGCCAACGATCAGGCCGAGGCCGCCATCGAGCGGGCGCTGGCGGCCGTCACCGGTCGACGACAGCCGGCCCTGGTACACGTGCACACCGATGCCCGGCATGACCTGCCCTGAGGATGTCAGAACGAGCGTAACGACAATCACAACAGGAACGACCCGATGACCCAGTATGCCGTGACCAACCCGGCCACCGGAGAGATGGAGAAGACCTTTCCCACGGCCACCGATGCCGAGATCGTGAGTGCCATCGAGCGCGCCCACCATGCCTTCGGCGAATGGCGCCGTAGCGGCGTCGCCGAACGTGCCGCCCTGCTGAGCCGGGTGTCCGACCTCTACGCCGAGCGCCGCGATCCACTGGCCGCCATCATCAGCCGCGAGATGGGCAAGCCGCGGTTCCAGGCCGGCCTCGAGATCGACATCGTGGTGTCCATCTATCGCTACTATGCCGAGCATGGACCGCGCTTTCTGGCCGATGAACCCATCGAGATTGCCGGCGGCGGCAGCGCGGTGATCCTCAAGCAGGGGCTTGGTGTGCTGCTCGGCATCATGCCTTGGAATTTTCCCTACTATCAGGTAGCCCGCTTCGCCGCGCCCAATCTGATGAATGGCAATACGATCCTGCTCAAGCATGCGCCCCAGTGCCCCGAGTCGGCCCGGGCGATGGCGCAGATCTTCCAGGATGCCGGCGCTCCCGAGGGTGCCTACGTCAATGTCTATGCCAGCAACGCCCAGGCCGGGGACATCATCGCCGACCCGCGGGTCCAGGGGGTGTCGCTGACCGGCTCCGAGCGCGCCGGCTCGGCGGTGGCCGAGATCGCCGGTCGCTACCTCAAGAAGGTGGTGCTGGAACTGGGCGGCTCCGATCCCTTTCTCGTGCTGGACGACGCCAATCTGGAGCAGGCCGTGCAGCAGGCACTGCTGGGCCGTTTCGGCAATGCCGGGCAGGCCTGCAACGCCGCCAAGCGTATCCTGGTCGATCGTGTCGTGTACGACGATTTCCTGGGCGCCTTCCAGGATGCCGTGGCAAGCATCGTCGTGGGGGACCCCATGGCCGAAGACACCTTCATGGGCCCGCTCTCCTCCGAGGCGGCGCTCCAGACGCTCGACGCCCAGGTACAGGATGCCGTCGCCCAGGGTGCCTGGGTCGTCACCGGCGGTCATCGTCTTGACCGTCCAGGGGCCTGGTACGCGCCGACTATCCTGACCGGGGTGACCCCCGAGATGCGTCCCTTCCACGAGGAGCTGTTCGGCCCGGTGGCGGTCGTTTATCCGGTGTCGAATGAGGACGAAGCGGTGCGCCTGGCCAACGACTCCGCCTACGGCCTGGGGGCAGTGATCCAGTCGCGGGACCTCGAGCGGGCCCGACGCCTGGCCGAGCGGCTCGAGGCCGGCATGGTACATATCAACGAGGGGCCGGGCTCGGCCGCCGAGCTACCCTTCGGCGGCGTGAAACGCTCCGGGTTCGGTCGCGAACTGGGCCACGACGGCATGCACGAGTTCGTCAATCGCAAGCTGATTCGCCTCGGCGCCTGAATCGGCGCACCCGCCCTTGCCATGAAAGCGCCCCGCCCGGTTTCCTGGGCGGGGCGCTTTCATGGGCGGCAGTAAGTGTCAGAGGGCATAGACCGGCCGCCGGGCGGCCGTGGGTCATGAACGCTCTGCGGCGTTGCCCGTATCGGGCAGCCGACGGGCCGGGCGCTGCCACGGGCGGTGCAGCACCAGGTAGGCGGCGGTGCCGATCACCACGCCCCAGAAGGCCGAGCCCAGGCCCAGGAAGGACATCCCGGACGCCGTGGCCAGGAAGGTGAGCAGCGAGGCTTCGCGGTGGTCGGTGGCGGTGATCGCCGCCTCGAGATTGCTGCCGATGGCGCCCACCAGGGCCAGCCCCGCCAGCACGGCGATGAAGGTGCCGGGTAAGGCGGTGAACAGCGCCACGATGGTGCCGGCGAAGGTACCGCCGATCAGGTAGAAGACGCCGTTGGCGATGCCGGCCACGTAACGCTTGTCGGGGTCGTCATGGGCTTCCGGGCTGGTGCACAGCGCGGCGGTGATCGCCGCGATCACGGTGGTAATGCCGCCGAAGCAGGCGGTGGCCAGCGAGGTCAGGCCCGTCACCGTGATGATGGGGCGAGCCGGCGTCGTGTAGCCGGCGTTGCGCATGATGGTCATGCCTGGCAGGAACTGCCCGGTGAGACTGACCAGCACCAATGGCAGGGCCAGGCTCAGGGTGGCATGCCAAGACCACGCCGGCGCGATCAGCGTAGGTGTGGCCAGCGACAGGCCGACACCCTCCAGGCTGGCCCCTTCCAGGCCGATTGCCAAGGCGATGCCCACGCCCAGCAGCATCACTAGGCAATAGCGCGGAAAGAGGCGCTTGAGCACCAGGTAGGCGGCGACCATGCCCAGCGCCAGGGCCGGCGCCGACTCGATCGAGTGAAAGACCCCGACGCCGAACTGGAACAGGATGCCGGCCATCATGGCCCCGGCGATGCCACGGGGGATGGCCTGCAGCAGTCGGTCGAAGCCGCCGCTGAGGCCGATCAGCAGCAGGATAACGGCCGCGGTGAGGTAGGCGCCGATGGCCTCATTGAGGGTGATCTCGGGAAACAACGTGACCAGCAGCGCGGTCCCCGGCGCCGACCAGGCGGTGACCACCGGGACCTTGAGCCACAGGCTCAGCCCGATGCCCGAGACGGCGGCACCCAGCGAGACCGCCCACACCCAGGAGGTCATCATGGCCGGCGAGATATCGGCGCTCTGGGCGGCCTGGAAGAAGATGATCAGCGGGCCGGAATAGGAAACCAGCACCGCCAGGAAGCCGGCCGTGACGGCCGACAGGGAAAGATCCTTGTGCAGCATAGCGCTCTCCGGGACGAGAATTTGCCGGCATGCGGAGTGCGATGGCCACATGCGGTTCGCAGATCAGCCTATTGGGCGCGCAGGAATTGATAAATAGCCCTGATGTGACAATACTGTTCACTCAGGTTGAACAATATTGGATGGAGCA
The DNA here is from genome assembly GCF_014192215.1 of Halomonas cerina. Taxonomy (GTDB): domain Bacteria; phylum Pseudomonadota; class Gammaproteobacteria; order Pseudomonadales; family Halomonadaceae; genus Halomonas; species Halomonas cerina. The sequence goes on along the minus strand of NZ_JACHXP010000026.1, from coordinate 4,757 downwards.
AGGGCGACCCTGCAGGGCAATCGCAGTTGAGTCTGACGAGGGGTGCCGGGGACAAGCCGGAGAGGAGGTCCTACGCCATGGGTGAGGAGCACTGCTACGAACGGGCTGGCCATGGATGGCCAACACCGGTCCTGCGAGTGAAGCGGGACGCGAGAGCGAAGCAGGGCGTCGGTAGCGTACAGGGAAGTATTCACAGCGCCTCCGGAGGGCCGGCCCCGCTCGCAGGCTTGTCGATGGATTAGCCCCGAGCGATATCGCTATCTGTGATAGTCCTGAGAGACCCTGGCCATGGATCGACTTCAGGCGATGCAGCTGTTCACCCGGGTCGTGGAACTGGGCAGCTTCACCCGGGCGGCGGAGCAGCTCGACATCTCGCGTGCCTCAGCCAGCACGTTGATCAAGCAACTCGAGAGCCATCTGGGGGTGCGCCTGCTGCAGCGCACGACGCGGCAGGTGAGTCCGACGCTGGATGGGAACTCCTACTACCGGCACTGCCGCGAGATCCTGGCCCAGATCGAGGAGGCTGAGAGCGCGCTCGCCCAAGTGGCCCATCGGCCCCGGGGGCGGCTGCGCATCGACCTGCCGGCCTCGCTGAGCCGCCTGGTGGTGATCCCCACACTGCCCGATTTCCAGGCCCGCTACCCGGATATTCTACTGGAGGTGGGCAGCGGTGACCGTCGGGTCGACCTGGTGGGCGAGGGTGTGGACTGCGTGGTACGCATCGGGGAGCTCAAGGATTCCACGCTGGTGGCGCGGCCGCTGCCGCCCCTGGAGCAGGTGACCTGCGCCAGCGCCGACTATGTAGCGCGCCATGGCCGCCCCGTCTCACTGGACCAGTTGGCGGGCCATCGCTGTGTGGCCTACCTGTCGCCCACTACCGGGCGGCTGGATCCGCTGGCCTTCTCGGTCGAGGGGCGCGAACAGCCCCGGGACCTGCCCGCCGACCTGGCGGTCAACCATGGCGAGGCCTATGTGGCGGCCTGCGAAGCGGGGTTCGGCCTCATCCAGGTACCGCGCTACCACGTCTCACGCCAGCTCGAGGCGGGCACCCTGGTAGAGCTGCTGCCCGACTACCGCCTACCGCCCCTGCCCATGACCATCCTCTATCCCCATCATCGTCATCTGACGCCGCGGTTGCGGGTCTTCATCGACTGGCTGGTGGCACTGTTCGCGACGTGAGCGGGGATCAGGCCATCGTCACGGTGTGCTCGCGGGCGCAGGCCATCAGTGGCAGGCAGGAACCAGTGGGCTATATTGCTATCAATGATGGCATTGATATCAGTAAGCGAGGGGAGGACCACATGGCATCCATCACGATCCGTAACCTGGATGACGACCTGAAGGCTGAGCTGCGCCTGGCGGCGGCACGTCATGGGCACTCCATGGAGGAGGAGGTGCGTACTATCTTGCGGCGGGCGCTGGCGCCCCGTCCCGAACGCGGCCTAGGCAGCCGGATTCGGCAGCGCTTCGCAGAGGAGGGCGGTGTCGACCTGGAGCTGCCGAGCCGTGAGGAGCGCCCGCGGGCGGCGGAGTTCGAAGAGTGATGGTGCTCGACACCAATGTGCTCTCCGAGTTGATGCGCCCGGCACCCGCGCCGGGCATTGTCGATTGGCTGGATGCGCAGGTGGCAACCACGGTGGCCATCACGTCGATTACCGTGGCCGAGATCCTCTACGGCATTCAGCGCCTGCCGGCCGGCCGTCGCAAGAGGTCGCTGGCGGTCATGGCGGCGGGGATGCTTGATGATGACTTCGCCGGTCGCATCCTATCCTTTGACGGCGAAGCGGCGATTCACTATGCCGAGCGGGTTGTCGCCAGCGAACAGGCGGGCAGGGCGGTGCAAATAGCAGATGCCCAGATCGCAGCGATCTGCCTATGCCATGGGGCCATACTGGCCACCCGCAACGTGAAGGACTTCGCAAGCCTCGGTGTGCCGCTTGTCAATCCGTGGCAGCAGGGGTGAAATGCCAGGCTGGCCCTCTTACCCCACTACGCCGGCAGTGGTGTCGGGCATGCCCATGACCATCCTCTATCCCCACCATCGTCATCTGACGCCGCGGTTGCGGGTCTTCATCGACTCGCTGGTGGCACTGTTCGCGATGTGAGGCGACGCCTCGACCGTCAGGGATAGCGCCCGCTGCGGCGGTTTTCCACCAGGACGCGCAGGATGGCATTGGCCTCCTGCATGAGCGGCGATGGGGCTTCGCCGCGGCGGCGGCTGCAGATCACCGGAATGGTGAGGCTGCGGTCGGCGAGGTAGGTGTAGACGATGCCATCGCGCTGGACACGGCGGACCTGCTCCGGCACCAGGCTGATGCCGATCTCGGAGTGCACCAGGCTCAGCGCCGTCTGCAGTTCGTTGGCCTCCTGGGCAACCTCGACCTTGAGCCCCTGTCGCCGGAACAAGCCCAGCACCATGTCGGCCATGCTGGGGCGCGGCTTGGCAGGGAACAGCACCAGCGGATAGCGGGCAAGCTCGGCCAGGGTGGGGGTGGTCCCTTCCAGTGGATGGCCGCTGGGCAGGGCGGCCACCAGAGGTTCGTCGAAGAGCACCTCCTGCACCACCTCCGGGTCGTCTATCTTGAGACGGCCGAACCCCATATCGATGCGGCCCGCCTTGAGCGCCTGGATCTGCTGGACCGTGGTCAGCTCCGCCAGGGTCAGCTCGACATTATCCTTTTGTCGTAAGTCGCGGACCAGCAGCGGTAACTGACCATAGAACACCGAGGGGACGAAGCCGATGCCAAACATGACGCGCTTGCTGCGGGCCATGTGGCGGGTGGCCTCCAGGGTAGCATCGACCTTTTCCAGTATCTGCAGGGCATGCTGCTGGAAGAACTGGCCAGTGGCCGTAAGACGCAGCCCCCGGGAGCTGCGCTCGAATAGCTCGGCCCCGACCTCCTTCTCCAACTGTTTGATCTGTCTGGATAAAGGCGGCTGTGACATGTGCAGTCGTTCCGCCGCACAGGTCAGGTTGAGCTCCTCGGCGACCACGCAGAAGTAGCGCAGGTGGCGCAGTTCCATGATACCTCCAGGGTATGGCAAGTCACTCAAACAATATTGGTTCGGTCTTCACGCTGCAATCAAACTGCCACGCAATCACCTGATTGCCGAACTTCGGAGCCTCCCATGTCATCCGTGATCGAACGCATCGAGACGCTGCTGGTCGACCTGCCGACCATCCGCCCCCACAAGCTCTCCATGACCACCATGGCCTGCCAGACCATGGTGATCGTGCGAATGCGCCACAGCGACGGCATCGAGGGGGTCGGCGAGGGCACCACCATCGGTGGCCTGGCCTACGGCCCCGAGAGCCCCGAGAGCATCAAATGCAACATCGACACCTACCTGGCGCCGCTGCTGGTCGGCCAGCCGTCCGGCAACGTCAATGCGCTGCGTGCCCTGATGAACCGCCACGCGCGCGGTAACGCCATCGCCAAGTCGGCGCTGGAAACCGCACTGCTGGATGCCCAGGGCAAACGTCTGGGCGTCCCGGTGGCCGAGCTGCTGGGTGGCGCCCGCGAGGCTCACCTGCCGGTGCTCTGGACCCTGGCCAGCGGCGATACCCAGAAGGACATCGACGAGGCCTTCCAGCGTCTCGACGAGCGTCGTCACTGTGACTTCAAGCTCAAGATCGGCGCCAACCCGGTCGATCAGGACGTGCGTCATGTGGCCGCCATCAAGGCCGCCCTAGGTGAGCGGGCAAGCGTGCGGGTCGACGTCAACCAGGCCTGGGACGAGTCCACCGCCGTGCGCGGCATCCAGGCGCTGCAGGATGCCGGCATCGAGCTGATCGAGCAGGCCACGCCCGCCCGCGAGCATGAAGCCCTGATCCGGCTGTCGAAGCGTTTCAATGTGCCGATGCTGGCCGACGAGGCGGTGCAGGATGCCCGCGATGGCCTGTCGCTGGCCGCCGGCGGCTTCAGCGGTGCCTTCGCGCTGAAGATTGCCAAGTCCGCCGGTCCGCGCGGCGTGCTGGAGTTGGCCAGCGTCGCTCAGGCCGCCGGCATCGGCCTCTATGGTGGCACCCTGCTCGAGGGCACCATCGGCACCGCCGCCTCGCTGCATGCCTGGGCAACGCTGCCCGAGATGGCCTGGGGCACCGAGATGTTCGGTCCGCTGCTGCTCACCGACGACATCGTGACCGAGCCGCTCAACTACCATGACTTCGGGGTCGATCTGCCAACGGCGCCGGGCCTCGGCGTGACCCTGGATGAAGACAAGCTGGTCCATTACTCACGCAAGTGACGGCGCGCAAGTGACACTTGTTCCTAGGGTCTAGGCTCAAGGACACGCACCCCTCACCAGGCGAGACCACATCGAGAGGAGAGAACCATGCTGTTTCAGGTGGAAATGACCGTCAAGCTGCCGCCGAACATGCCGGCCGAGCAGGCCGCCGAGATCAAGGCAACCGAGAAGGCCTACTCCCAGGAGCTGCAGCGCGCCGGCAAGTGGCGCCACCTGTGGCGGGTCGCCGGTAGCTACTCGAACGTCAGCATCTTCGACGTCGAGGACAATGCCGAGCTGCAGGAACTCGTCAGCAACCTGCCGCTGTTCCCCTACATGGAGATCAGCGTCAAGCCGCTGTGTCGCCATCCGTCCTCCATCCGCGACGACGACTCCTGATCCCCGGCGCAGGATGCCGAACATTATACTGAGGGTATGACCATGACCGTGAAGATCTTCGACACTCCCGAAGTGCAGGACTTCCTGAACACCGTCGCCGGCTTCGACCAGGCCGGCGGCAACGAGCGCGC
>NZ_JACHXP010000025.1 GCF_014192215.1 Halomonas cerina | reverse complement strand
CCATCGGGGAAGAATTCCTCGTCCACGGCGGCATTGTTGAAGCCGGACATCGGCCCAGCACTCAGCCCCACCGCACGGGCGGCCAGGATGAAGTAGCCTCCCTGGATGGAGCTGTTGCGGAAGGCCGTGGTGTTGATGAAGTCCGTCTTGCCCTCGAACAGCGACTTGGCGTCCTTGTTGTGGGAGAACATGCGCGGCAGGTGCTCGTAGAACTTGGTGTCATAGCTCAGCACGGCCACCACCGGTGACTTCATGGTCTTCTCCTGGTTGCCAGGCATCAGGGCTGGCTTGAGTCGCTCCTTGGCTTCCTGGCTTTTCAGGAAGAGCACCCGAAGGGGCTGGCAGTTCATTGAGGTCGGGCCGAAATGCATCAGTTGGTAGATCTTGCGAAGCGTGTCCTCGCTCACCTCCTGATCCTTCCACACATTGTGGGTGCGTGCCTCGGTGAACAGGGTCTCGACGGCGTTCTGATCGATGGCGGTCATGTTAATACCTCTTGTGGAACAATGGTTTCGTGGGTCTCGACGTTCAGCTTGCCTTCTTCAAGCCGAAGTCATATTTCAAATGACGATAGGAGGACTCCAGGGTCCGCCCATCCGGTGCCGGTCCCGGTGGCATCAGCCGGTAGTCCCTGACCAGGGAATCCTTGACGCCGAAGACGGCATCCGAATCCAGGTAGGGATCATCCTCGGCAAACACCTGGGTCACCAGGGTTTCATACCCCTTGGCCATCAGCATGAAGTGCACATGGGCCGGTCGATAGGGGTGGCGTCCGGTGATCTCGAGCATCTTGCCGACCGGGCCGTCGGTGGGAATCGGGTACGGGGAGGGCGTCACTGACCAGAAGGCATAGCGTCCCTGGTCGTCGGTGGTGAACCGGGCTCGCAGCGAGGCGCTGTCGAGTTCCTTCTGGACGTCGTAAAAGCCTTCGCTGTCCGACTGCCAGACGTCGATGACCACATTGGCCAGCGGTTCACCGAGTTCGTTGTGGACCCGACCCTCCACGTAGAGCGGCTCGCCCTCGACGCCCCAGTCGATCGCCTCACCCTGGGCGACCTGGGGCGGGTCGGCGACATAGAAAGGCCCCAGCACGGTGCTTTCCGAGACCATCGGGTCCGAGGTCTGGTGATTGAGAGCGTCGACCAGCATGGTCACGCCCAGGGTATCGGAGAGCAGGATGAACTCCTGGCGCTTGTCGTCGCACATCTGCCCGGTACGCGTCAGGAAGTCGATGGCCTGGGTCCACTCCTCCTCGGAGGGCTTCACCTCGCGCAGGAAGGCATGCAGGTGGGTCACCAGGCTGTTCAGGATCGTTTTCAATCGCTCGTCCTGACAGCCGGAGAACTCATTGATCACGGCGTCGGTGATGTTGTCGGCATTCAGGTTACGCATGGCATTATCCCCTTGCGTCGGCGGTGCGGTCGATGGCCGGCAGCCCCGCGAGGCGCTCGGTGTGATGGACCGTGGCGATGTAGTCGTCCTCGCCGTATCCGGTGCCGATCAGGGAGGCGTAGGCCTCGCGCATCTGGGCGGCCAGCGGCACCGGCACGCCAGCACCATGGGCGCAGCCGAGGATCAGGTCGAGGTCCTTGGCCATCTGGGCGGCGGAGAAGGTCGAGGTGAAGTCCCGCTCGCGCAGCGGCGGCACCTTGTACTGGACCATCGGCGAGCCCACCGCGCTGTCGGCGACCAGCTCGAGCATCGCGTCCCAGCCGATGTTGCCCTTGCGGGCCATGGCCAGGGCCTCGCCCAGCATCCCGGCGCTGACCGCGATCATCAGGTTGATGGCGAGCTTGGCGTAGCGCGCCTGCTCCTCGCCGCCCAGCCAGTACTGGGCCTTGGTGAAGCTCTGCATAACCGGAACGGCCGCGTCCAGGGCCTCCTGCGGACCGGAGACCATGGCCGACAGGGTGCCGGCCTCGGCGGCGACCGGGTTGCCCGACACCGGGCAGCGCAGGTAGGCGATGCCTCGCGCCTCGGCGGCCCGGGCCACCTGCTCGGAGGCCTCGATGCTCACAGTGCTGGTCTCGATCAGCGTGGTACCAGGCGCCATGTGCGCGACCAGCTCCCCCGCCCCCAGGCACAGCGCCAGCAGGGCCCGGTCATCAGGGATCGAGACCAGCACTAGGGAGCAGCCGTCGACGGCGGCGGCCAGTTCGCGATGGGTGACGATCCCGGCCTGCTCGGCCAGGGCCATGCGTTCGGCGCTGAGGTCGAACCCCTGCACCGCATGCCCCGCCTGGGCGATGCGGGCCGCCATGGGCAGGCCAAGCTTGCCCAGGCCCACCCAGGCCACTTTGTGTGTGGTTGTCATTGGGTTGTCTCCTCGTGGTGTTCGCGCTTCTGTAGTTCGGCGTAGATGCGATGCCCGGAGGCCTCGAGCTCACGCAGGCCATCCTCCACATCGGCCAGCAACCGGCCGTGTCGCTTGTGAAACTCTCCCGCCACCATGACGCTGTCGACATTGGCGAGACTCGCCTGCATGACGACGCTCGACACCGGGTCACTGACCGGCTGCATGTTCAGCAGGCTACTGTCCAGCAGCACGATGTCGGCCTGCTTGCCGGGCGAAAGGCTGCCGATGCGGTCCTCGAGCCCGAGGGCGCGGGCGCCGTCGAGGGTGATCCACTCCAGCGCCTCGCGGGTGCGGATGGTGGAGGTAGCGGGGATGCTGCCCTGCTCGCGACGCGAGGCGTCGTTGTCGAGTGAGCGCTGCATGCCCAGGGCCATGCGCGCCACCGAGAACATGTCACCCGAGATCACCGATTCGAGGTCTACCCCCAGCGACACAACGCCGCCATGGCGGCGGACATGACCGGTGATCGGGAAACCGTGCCCTTGGGTCATCTCGTTCTCGGGGGCGATGGAGAAGGTCACGCCTTGGGCACAGAAGCGGGCCAGTTGGCCATCATCCAGGCTCTGGCCATGCACGATATTGATGTCCGGCCCCAGCAGTCCCCGCTCCTCGATGACGTCCCAACCACCGGGGCTCACGGCCTCGCCACCGCCCTGGTGCATGGAAGCCACCAGGCCGAACTCCTTGGCGAGTTCGAAGTCGTGCAGGGAGACCTCGAGGGTCGAGTAGTGCGGGCCCAGGATGGCGAGGCCCAGGGTCACGCGCCCGTTGGGGTCCCCCAGCGGTCCGGCGAGCAGGCGCTCGACCTCGCCGCGGGGATGCGGGATCTCGCTGAAGTGGGGCTGGCCGGGCTTGGGGTCCGGCTTGGGGGAGCCATGGAAGAACAGCGCCCGGATGCCCGCTTCCTGCAGCCCCTTTACGGCGGCATCGGTATGCGCCGGGGTGGGGTTGTTATGGCACCAGTCTCCCAGGGTGGTGGTGCCGCAGTTGAGCTGATTCAGCGCGCCCAGGCGGGTCGCGATATGGATGTCGTCGGGGGTGAACAGGGCGGCCAGGCCGCGATGCACATGGCCGAAGTACTCCAGCAGCGTCCAGTTGGCGGCGACCCCGCGCAGGGCCGTCTGCCAGGTATGCATGTGAGCATTGATCAGCCCCGGGATCAGGATGCCGCCACCACAGTCGATGACCTCGGCGCCCTCGGCGGAGAGATCATGACCCACGGTCAGGATGCGGTCGTCTTCCACCAGCACCTGGCCTGAGGTCAGGTCGCCGATGGCCGGGTCCAGGGTCAGGACGGTGGCATTGGTCAGCAAGGTCTTCATGCGTCGGTAGCCTCCAGAGACGTCGGACGACGGCCGGCATAGGCATCGCTCAGCAGGCGATGGATGCCATCGGCCTCGATTTCGCGGGGGTTCCAGTAGGGATTGGCGGTGGCGATCTCGGTGGCCCGATCGATGTCGTCCTCATTCAGGCCGATATCCCGCAGGGCGAGGGGCGCCCCCACGGCGCGCGCCAGGTCATAAAGCCCCCCGGCGGCATCGGCCGTGCCCAGCGCCCGGACGATGCGCGCCATCGCCTCCGGCGCGGCCTCGGCGTTGTAGGCCACGGCATGGGGCAGCACGATGGTGTGGGTCTCGGCATGGGGCAGGTCGAAGGAGCCGCCCAGGGTGTGGCAGAGCTTGTGATGCAGCGACATCCCCACGGAGCCGAGGCAGGCGCCGCACAGCCAGGCACCATAGAGGGCATCGGAGCGGGCGGTGGCATCGGTGGGCGTAGCGGCGATCGTCGGCAGGCTACGGGCGAGGGCCGCGATGCCCTCCTCCGCCATCAGCGAAACGATGGGGTTGCGATCCTGGGCATAGAGGGCTTCGACGGCATGGGCGATGGCATTGAGGCCACTGGTGCCCGACATGCCGACGGGCAGCCCGAGCGTCAGGTCCACGTCATAGATGACCGTCTCGGGCAGTACCTTGAGGGTGCGCTGGGTGGTCTTGAGGCCCTCCCGGGTCTCGCCGAGGATCGGTGTCATCTCGGAACCGGCATAGGTGGTGGGGATGACCAGTTGGGGGAGGTCGGCGCGCAGCGCGATGGCCTTGCCGAGCCCGATGGTGGAGCCGCCGCCGATGGCCACGACGCCATCGGCGCCCAGCGACGCCAGTACGCGCATCGCTTCCTCGGTGGTCTCCACCGGGGTATGCATCCTGGCCCCGGCAAAGACGTCGGCCCCCAGCTCGCCGAGCTGGTCGAGCACCTGGCGGGCCTGCTCCTCCTGCTGAGGGGTGGAGAGTACCAGGACCCGCGAACAGCCCAGCGCCTGGACCTCCTCGGCCACTTGGGCCAGGGTACCCTGGCCGAAGATGACCCGCGATGGCAGACCATTGTAGGTGAATGGCATCATGATGTTGTCCTCGTTGGTTGGGTGGGCCCCATGGTGGGCATCACGCGACTGGCTGTTCGGCCGATGCACCGGCACCTGTCACGTATTGCCCGGTGATGGCCTGCACCAGCACATCCTCGGAGACTTCATCGCCGTCGAACTCGGCGGTCACCTTGCCGTCGTACATAGCAACGATGCGATTGCTGACGCCCAGCACTTCGGGCATCTCCGAGGAGATCACGAGTACCGCATACCCGGTCCTGGCCAGCTCCTTGATCAGGGCATGGATCTCCGCCTTGGAGCCCACATCGATGCCGCGGGTCGGCTCATCGAGGATCAGCAGCTTGGGGTGGGTGTGTAGCCACTTGCCGATGACGATCTTCTGCTGGTTGCCGCCGCTGAGGTTGCCGACCTTCTGTCGCCAGCTGGGCGTCTTGATCTTCATCGCCTGCTGATACTTGTCGTAGACGCGCTTCTCGGCCCCGGTCTTCATGAACCCATACGAGGAGACGGTGTCCAGGCCCGCCAGGGTCATGTTGTCGCGACAGTTCATCCCCAGGATCAGACCCTGGTCCTTGCGATCCTCCGGGACCAGGGCGATCCCCTCGACCACGGCATCATGACTCGAATGGATATGCTCGACCTTGCCGTCGAGCAGCATCTCTCCGCTCGAAATCTTGCGCAGGCCGAAGATGGTCTCGGCGACCTCCGAGCGCCCGGCCCCGACCAGGCCGTACATGCCGACGATCTCGCCCTTGCGGACATTGAAGCTGACATCCTCGAAGACCCCATTGACCGTGAGGTTGCGCAGCTCGAGCATGTTCTCGCCGAAATCCTTCGGCTTGCTGGCATGGTCGAGCTCGAGGCTGCGGCCGATCATCAGTTTTGTGACCTCGTCCTCGTTGGTGTCGGCGGTATTCACCGTGCCGTTATACTCGCCGTCCCGAAGCACCGAGATCCGCTGGGAGAGGTGGAAGATCTCGTCCATCCGGTGGGAGATATAGACGATACCCACGCCCTGCTCGCGCAGGGTATTGATGATATCGTAGAGCACCGGCTTTTCGTGGTCGGTGAGCGACGCCGTGGGCTCATCGAAGACCACGATCTTGGGGGTGAAGACGAGCGCCCGGGCGATCTCGACCATCTGCTTCTTGGCGATCGACAGATCGCTCACCATGTCCTTCGAACTGAAGGAGCACTTCAGACGGTCGAGGATCTCGGTACTGTCCCGATGGAGGGTCTTCCAGTCGACGCGGTTGCCCCACTTCTTGGGCAGGCTGCCCAGGTAGATGTTCTCGGCCACCGACATCTCCGGTACCAGCGACTGCTCCTGGTGGATCAGCACGATGCCGCTCTCCTTGGCCTGCTTGGGAGTCTCGAAGACCTTCTCTTCCCCCTCGAGCAGGATCTGGCCGCCGTTGGGCTTGTGCTTGCCGGCCAGCACCTTCATCAACGTGGACTTGCCTGCCCCGTTTTCGCCGAGCAGGGCATGGACCTCGCCTGCCCGGACATCGAGGCTGACCTTGTTGAGCGCGACCACACCCGGGAATGTCTTGGTGATGTCGACCAGGGACAGGAGGGGAGTCTCCCCCTGACCGGGTGCCCCTGGGGTCTGTGTCCTTGCTGCCGTGTTCATACCTGCACCCCCTTGGAAGACTTGAGGCTGATCTGCTGGTCGATGATCAGCACGGTGACCAGGATCACCCCGAGGATGACCAGCACGTAGAAGGCCGGCACCTGCATCATGTTCATGCCGTTGCGCAGGATCCCGATGGCCAGTACACCCCCCAGGGTGCCGGTGATGCTGCCGTAACCCCCGGTGAGCTTGGTGCCGCCGAGCACGACGGCGGTGATGGTCCAGAGCTCGTAGTCCCGGCCGAGGTTGGGTGTCGCCGCGCCCATCTGGGTGGCCAGCAGGACACCGGCCAGGGCCGCGAAGAAGCCGACGATCATGAAGTTGATCATCATGTTGCGGCCGATGCGGATGCCGGCATCCAGGGCCGCCTCAGGATTGCCCCCCACGGCGAAGGTGTTGCGGCCATGGCCGGTCTTCTTGAGCACCAGGTGCATTACCAGGGTGCAAAGCAGGAAGATGATGGCCAGCACTGGAAAGGGGCCGATGGTGCTGGCACCGAAGTCCGAGAAGGCAAAGTTGGTGGCATAGAAGGACTGCTCCTCGGTGTAGATGAAGATCAAGCCTCGCACCCCGATCATCGCCCCCAAGGTGACGATGAAGGCGTTGACGCCTGTCTTCCAGACGAGCAGGCCATTGAGGGCCCCCAGCGCCACGCCCGTGGCGATGGCGGCCAGCACCGCCACGGCCAGGCCGTAGTCCTGCAGGCCCACCGAGAGGGACGCCGCCAGCCCCAGGACCGCCCCCACGGAGAGGTCGATGTTGCCGTTGATCATCACGTAGGTCATGCCGAGTGCAAGCAGCCCGATGGTGGAGGCCTGGAGGAGGATGTTGGTCAGGTTGCCCACCGACAGGAAGTAGTCGGACATGACGCTGAAGAAGATGGTGATGGCAATGACAAAGAGCCATATCGGCTGGATGCCCATGCCACCGCTCATGAAACGCTTCATATCGATCATGGTGTTCACCCTGTCAGGAGTGGCTGGTCAGCAGACGCTTGCGCTTGTTGGCAAGGTCCAGCCATACCGCGATGATGATGATGACCCAGGTCACGAGCCACTGGGTGTAGTAGGGGTAGCCCAGCAGCAGCAGGCCGTTCTGGATGAAGCCGAGGATCAGCACCCCGATGACCGTCTTCCAGATACTGCCGGCGCCGCCCAGCAGGCTGGTGCCACCGAGGATGATCCCGGCCAGCACGAGCAGCTCGTAGCCCTGTCCCACGTTGTTCTGGGAGCCCATGACGCGAGACCCGAGCACCAGGGCGGCACAGCCCACACAGAAGGCCGAAATCAGGTAGGTGCTGAACACACACCAGTTCTTCCGAATGCCGGAATAGACGGCCGCCGCGGGATTGCCACCGATGGCGAAGATACGCCGGCCGTAACTGGTGAAGGACATGACCACCTGGACGACGATGGCCAGCAGGGCGAAGAGCAGCACCGGCACCGCGATGCCCAGCACGTAGCCCCGACCGAACACGCCGAACCATGTCTCACTCTGATTGGCGATGTCGACGTTCTGGCCGCCGCTGTAGATCAGTACCAGGCCCTGGATCGCCGAGAGCATCGCCAGGGTGACGATGAGCGAATTAAGTCGCATGAACCCCACCAGGAAGCCGTTCACGGCCCCGAGCAACAGGGTCAGGGCGAACATCGCCAGGATGGCACCAGTCGGGCCGATCTTGTCATGCAGGTCCACTACCAGGACGGTAGCGAACGACAGCATCGACCCCACCGAGAGATCGAGGTTGCCGCCGATGATCACCACCGTGACACCGACCGCGATGATACCGATGATCGATGCCTGCCGGACTACCGTCATGATGTTCGATTGGGAAAGGAACTGTTCGGAAAACAGCGAAAATGCAAACATGCAGATCAGGAAGAACACCAGGATCCCCTGAGCCGAAAGGAAGCTCAGAAGACTGGCCCTGTGTTGCTTGCTGAGCATGAAGCCGTGCTTGGTCTGTTCTGCAGAAGCCATGTCACTTACCTCTAGGGCACAACCTTGTTCCGAAGGTCACCGGTTGTCCGTCACAGTGAGCCAACCTTTCCGGCACTGTCTCGAGCTCGGAGAAAGGACAGGTCACTGCTCGGCCATCCATCATGGCCAACGGATCGTCTGTAGTGGGTCGAGGAAACGCATGGCGTACCGAGACGTCATGCGTCCTCGGCGCGCCTCTTCAGAACACCGGCTTGTCGAACTCGGAGATATTGTCGGCCGTGATCTTGGGGGTCTCGAAGAAGTTCATCTTCGGCACCTCTTCGCCCGCCAGGACATCGAGGGCGGTCTGGAGGGCCGCCTCGGCGTCATCGACCGGAGACTGGTAGATGGAGCCGTAGTACTCGCCGCGCTCGATAGCCTCGTAGCCCACGGCGAAGTTGGTGGCCCCGATGAAGACGATATCGTCTGCCCGACCGGCACTCTTGGCCGCGTTCAAGGCGCCGACGCCCATGTTGTCGTCACCGGCATAGACGCCGTCGATGTCATCATATTTGGTGAGGAAGTTCTCCATGACTCGCTGGGCCTTTTCGCGGTTCCAGTCACCCGGCTGGGTCTCGAGGATCTCGACACCCGGGCAGGCTTCGGCCAGTTGGTCCTCGAATCCCTTAGAGCGCTCCATGGCGGTGGTGTAGCCGGGTTGCCCGGCGATCTGGACGATCTGGCCCTCTCCATCCAGGGCCTCACACATCATTTCGGCAGAGGAGGCTCCCTGCTGGACATTGTCGGGGCCCGAGAAGGCGGCGATATACTCGAGACCGGCCTCGGCGATCTTGGAGTTGGTGACCACGACGGGGATATCCGCCCGGTGGGCCTGACGGATGGCCGGGATCACCGCCTGGCCATTGGTCGGCCAGATGATGATGGCATCGACATTCTGCTGGATCAGGTTGCGAATCTGACCGATCTGGCGGGCCACATCGCCGCCGGCATCGAGTACGACGACATCGACGTTATCGAGCTCCTCGGCGGCATTCTCGAAGGCACTTTCATAGGTGGTCTGGTAGCTGTCGACGCCGACATTGTTCTGGGTGATGCCGATCCGGTAGGTCTCTTGTGCCTGGGCAAGGCCCGCCGAGAGCATCATCACACTGGTCGCTAGCGCTGTTCTGTAGAACATGGTGTCACCTGCTTTGTTGTCGTTGCTTTCACTGACTCGCCATGGGGGGCTGTCAGGGTCTGGGGAGCTTATGGCCGTGGCTTGATTTGGCGCAACGCGACCACGAGGGAGAAATGGCCAATCTGGTTATTTTGTCGCCCAATGGCACGCCACAACGCACCGCGCCCCACCGGTCGATGACCGGCGGGGCGCGGGCTGTCGGGGGCAAGGGGCGGGTATCAGACCCGCCCGGGCTCACTCGTTCTGCGGCTCGAGCAGGCGCTGCCAGGCGTCGATGACCGTCTGGCGATGCTCTTCGAAGTCGTCATGGCGACCACGGGCAGGGTCGCCGGTCAGTGCCGAGCGATGGGCCGCGCTGCGTAGCGCCAGGTAGGCCTCGCGCAGGCGCTGACACTGCTCGGCGGGCAGGCGCCCGGTGGCTTCCAGGGTCTCGAGCAGACGCATGTTGTCGCTGTAGGCGAGTAACTCTGGGGTCTCGTGACTCATGGCGAGCACCGCGTACTGGCACAAAAACTCGATGTCCACCATGCCGCCGGGGTCGTGCTTGAGGTCGAACTCGTCCTCCCCGCTCTTGCCCCCCAGGTGGTCACGCATCTTGCGGCGCATCGCCACCACCTCCTCGCGCAGCGCCACCGGGTCCCGCTCGCGGCCCAGGATCTCGCCGCGCAGGGCGTCGAAGCGCTCGGCCAGCCGCGGGTGGCCGGCGACCACTCGGGCCCGTACCAGCGCCTGGTGCTCCCAGGTCCAGGCTTGGTGGCGCTGGTAGTCGGCGAAGGCTTCCAGGGTCGAGACCAACAGGCCGGCGTTGCCGGAGGGACGCAGGCGCATGTCCACCTCGTAGAGGTGGCCCGCCGGGGTGACGGCGGTGAGCAGATGAATGATGCGCTGGCCCAGGCGGGTGAAGAACACCGGGTTGTCGATGGGCCGGTCGCCGTCGGTACTGCCCTGGGTCGCCCCGTCATGCAAAAACACCAGGTCCAGGTCGGAGCCGTAACCCAGCTCGATGCCGCCGAGCTTGCCGTAGCCGACCACCAGGAACGCCGGCTCCGCCCCGGCACGCCCGCCTTCACGGCGCTCGGGAAAGCCATGCTTGCGGGTCAGGTGCTTCCAGGCCATGCCCAGCACCGCCTCGAGGATCACCTCGGCGATATAGGTAAGGTAGTCGCTGACCTTCATCAGGTGGCGGGTGCCGACGATGTCCGAGGCCGCCACGTGCAGCACCTGGGCGTGCTTGAACACCCGCAGCGCCTCGAGCTGCGCCTCCTCGTCGTCCTCGGGAAGCCGCCCCAGGGTCTGGCGCAGCTCATCGGCCAGCCGCGTCTTGTCCGCCGGGGTATAGAGGGTCTCGGGGGTGAGCAGCTCATCGAGCAGAATGGGATGACGCGCCAGCTGCTCGGCGATCCAGGGACTGGCGCTGCACAGCCGCATTAGGTGCTCCAGGGCCTCCGGGTTCTCGCGCAGCAGCGCCAGGTAGGCCGTGCGCCGCAGCACCGCCTCGATCAACGGCAGCACCCGCTCCAGGGCGGTGTCCGGCGCCGCGCTCTCCACCACGGCGTCCAGCAGCAGCGGCATCAGGGTCTCGAGGCGCTCGAAGCCGATGCGCTGCATGGCCTGGACCTGGCGGGAGTGGCGCAGCGCCTTGAGGCGACGTGCCGCCGTGCCGGGCTCCTCGAAGCCGGCGGCCTCGAGTCGCTCACGTATTTCCGTGTCGTCCGGTTCCCCCCGCCAGAGTTCGCGCCAGTCCTCCAGTCCTGGGCCATCCCCGTCCCCGGTCGAGGCTTCCTCGACGTCTTCCTCGGGTTCGGCGATCACCGCGTCGAAGTGGCGCTGCACCCGGGCACGCACCTCATCGAGCCGCGCGATGACCGCCGGCCAGTCTTCCATGTCCAGGGCCAGGGCCACCCGTTCGCGGTCGGTGGCATCCACGGGCAGCGTCTGGGTCTGGTGATCTTCCAGGGCCTGCAGCACGTGCTCGAGGTCGCGTAGGAATACGTAGTCGGGCAAGAGCTCGTCGACCACCTCGGCGGGTAGCAGGCCGAGCTCGGGCAGCCGCTCGAGAGCCACCTTCAGAGAGGTGACTTGCAGTTCGGTATCGCGGCCGCCGCGAATCAGCTGGAAGGCCTGGACCACGAACTCCACCTCGCGGATGCCGCCGGGCCCGAGCTTGATGTTGCCCTGCATGCCGCGGCGGCGCACCTCGCGGTTGATCATCGCCTTGAGTTCGCGCAGCGACTCGATGGCCCCGAAGTCGAGGTACTTACGGTAGACGAAGGGGCGCAGGCTGGCCAGCAGCTCGGCGCCGGCTTCCAGATCGCCGGCGACGGGCCGCGCCTTGAGCATGGCGTAGCGCTCCCACTCGCGGCCCTGGTCTTGGTAGTAGCTCGACAGCGAGGCGAAGTTGCCCACCAGGGGACCACCGTCACCCAGCGGGCGCAGGCGCATGTCGACCCGGAAGGCGAAACCGTCGGCGGTCACCGCGTCCAAGGCGGTGATCAACCGCTGCCCCAGCTTGGTAAAGTACTCCTGGTGATCGAGGGACTTGCGTCCCCCCTGGGTCTCGCCCTTCTCAGGGAAGGCGAAGATCAGGTCGATGTCGGAGGAAAGGTTGAGCTCGCCGGCACCGAGCTTGCCCATGCCCAGCACCACCAGGCGCTGCTCGCGGCCGTCGCGGCAGGGGGCGGGGTGCCCCCAGCGGGGCGCGAGGTGGGTCTCGAGCCAGGTCAGGGCCCCCTCCAGGCAGGTCTCGGCCAGGCGTGACACCGCGGCGGCGGTGGCCCACATGTCGGTCCCGGCGGGTCGGGTGAGATCACGCCACACGATGCCCAGCATACGCGCCTGACGGAAGCGCCGGATCGCGGCCTGCAGGTCGGTCTCATCCTCGGCGGCCTCCAGGCGCTCGTCGAGCCCGTCGCGCAGCGCCTCCGGCGCGAGGGCCTCGTCCAGCTCGCCGCTGGCATCCAGATGGAGCAGCCAGTCGGGATGGCGCACCAGGGTCTCGGCGGCGAAGCCGGAGATGGCCAGCACCCGGGCCAGCTGGGCACGACGCGAGGCCGACAGGGCCCACCAGTCCTCCAGGGGAGACTCGTTGCCGGTCATGTCGGCCAGGTGATGGGCCTGGTCGAGCGCATCGGTGAGGCGACCCCAGGCGTGTTCGAGCGGGGCCACCAGCGGTTCGGGGATCGTGTCCAGCGGCAGGAAGTCATCGGGCAGGGCCATGGGCATCTCGCATCCGGTTGACGAATACCCTCAGCATACCCAAGCGAACGCGACCCCGGCACCCGTCAGCCGGCAATGCGAGGGATTCATCCGAGAAGCCGCGCCCCGGCCAGCAGCCCCCAGGTCAGGCCGGCGGTGACCAGCGAGAGCATCACCGCCGCCGAGCCGATGTCCTTGGCCCGCCCGGAGAGCTCGTTATGGTCGGGACCGATGCGATCCACCGTGGTCTCGATGGCGCTGTTGAGCAGTTCGACCACCAGCACCAGCAGGCAGCTGCCGACCAGCAGGATCCACTCCACCGGCTCCTCGCCGAGCCACACGGCCAGCGGCACAAGGAACAGGCACAGGCCCAGCTCCTGGCGGAAGGCCGTCTCGTGGCGGAAAGCGGCGCGCAGGCCCTTGAGCGAGTAACGTGTGGAGTGCAGCAGGTGGCGCCAGCCGGTGTATCCAGGCTTCATTGGGGTAGGTCTCCCGGGTCAGTGCGCGTCGATCATGCGCTCGAGGTCATCGGCCAGGGGATCGAGCACTTGGGGCCAGCCCAGCCAGGGCGTGCGGTCGGTACCGTTGACCAGTACGCCGAATACGCCCCAGCGACCGGAGCGGGTCCGGAAGTAGCCCCCCACCGCACGCACCGCCACCGGCTCGTTGAGGGTGCCGGTCTTGAGCATCACCTGCTGATGGAAGGTGGACCCGCCCCGGCGAATGAAACGCATCGGGCCGTTGGCCGGTGCCTGCAGGCCGGCCACGAAACTCGGGAACAGCGCCGGACGGCGATACATGGCCTCGAGCAGCGCGGTGATGCCGGTGGCCGAGGTGCGATTGCCGGTGGTCAGGCCGCTGCCGCTGTGCAGCGTCACCGGGCCATGCCCGGGCACCGTCAGGGTATAGCGCTCGAGGGCCTCACCGGCCTGGGGCAGGGTGGCCTGGGGCGCCTCGACCAGGTTCAGGGCCAGCACGTCGGCCATGAAGTTGTTCGAGTAGTTGAGCATGCGCAGCAACAGTTCCTGCAGCGGCTGGCTCTCCACCGCCGCCAGCGTCCTGGCCCGTGCCGGCGGTGCCTCGCCGCTGCTGGCCTGGTCCCCGACGATGGCGATGTTCGCCTGCTCGAGCAACGATTGCAGCAGGGTTGCCGTCTGGCGAGCCGGGTCGGAGCTGGCGCGATAGAACTCCCGCGGGGCACTGTTGAGCGCGATGTCACCGTCCAGTACCAGCCGGTCCCCGCCCCCTTCGGTGACCCGCTGGGCGCTGATCCGTGTGGGCTCGCCCGCCAGCAGGGTATTGATACCGTTCTCGAGGGGAATCAGCGGTGTCTCGCCATGGCAGCTCACCGCCCGGGCCGAGCTGCTCGCCCGCGGCCCGGGCAGCACCTTCACGCACCAGCTGCCATGGTTGACCCCAGCCGACGACAGCAGCGCGCTGTAGGCGTTGCCGGCGCGCGCGCGAGCCTGGCAACGGTCAGTGGTGGTACAGGTCACCGGCCCGAAGCGCCATTGGCTGATGATCAGCCGCCCCTCGACCCGGCGCACCCCGTGCTGACGCAGCTGCTGGACCAGGCGCCACAGGTCCTCGTCGACCAGCCCTGGGTCGCCGCCGCCCTCGAGCACCAGGTCACCGTGCAGCACGCCCTGGCCATCGAGCCGGCCCGCCGTTACCAACCGCGTGGTGAAGCGATGCTGCGGCCCCCAGCGCTCCAGCGCCGCCGCCGCGGTATACAGTTTGGTCACCGAGGCCGGCGAGAGCGGGCGGTGCGGCTCGATGACGCCCAGCACCTCGCCGCCCTCGTCGAGCAGCCGCGCCTCGGCACCGACCAAGAATCCCCGTTCGGCCAGCTCGGCGAGCCGGGCGAAGCCTTCGGCGTGGGCCCCCAGGGGCAGCAGGGCAATCAGCAGCAGGGGCATCAGGCGTCGCGACATGGGGGCGCTTCCTCCGGTCAGAAAGGGCAACAGCTTAATGGGCCGATACCGAGGAGAAAACCTGGATCACCACGACGCCGCCGATGATCATCGCCAGCCCCAGCAGGGCCGGCAGGTCCGGGCGTTCGCCATAGACCAGCAACCCGACCAGGGTCACCAGCACGATCCCCAGCCCCGCCCAGAAGGCGTAGGCGATGCCCACCGGCAGGCTGCGCAGCACCAGGGCGAGCAGGTAAAAGGCCAGACCATAGCCCACCACCACGGTGACGCTGGGCCATAGCCGGGTGAAGCTGTCGGAGGCCTTGAGGGCGCTGGTGGCGATCACCTCGGCGACGATCGCCAGCGCCAGGTACACATAGGTCATGCCGGCTCCTTGCGGCGCTGCAGCCGCCGCTGCATGAAGTGATCGAAGGCGGTATTGAAGACCAGGGCGTACACCAGGAAGAAGGCCATGAAGCCGAGATCCAGCCAGAACGCCTCCCCTAGGCCGATGCCGAGCCACCAGGCCACCACCGGCAAGGTCGCGACCAGGATGCCCAGCTCGAAGCCCAGCGCCTGGGCCATTCGCTGGTCGAGGCGCCGCCGCCGGGTCGGCACCCAGTGGTCGAACAGTCGATTCCAGACCAGGTTCCAGAGCATGGCGAAGCTGGCCATGAAGACCGCCAGCGGGCCGATCCGACCACTGTCGTGACCGCTGAGCCCACTGGCCAGCGGCGTCACCATCATCACCCCACCCGCCTCGAACAACAGGGTATGGGCCAGCCGCTCCTTCCAGGATCGCATCGTGCACCTCCTCAGCCTCGAACCGTCAGGCCAGGGCCTCGACGATGGGGCTCATTCTAGCCATGGTGCCGATGGAAGCGAGTTAGAATCCATCTAAAAACCCGATAGATCGGAGAGCCCCCCATGCGCTGGACCCTGGAGCAGCTGGAGATTCTGGTCGCGACCGCCGAGCAGGGTTCCTTCTCGGCGGCGGCGCGCCATCTGGGACGTGCCCAGTCGGCGGTCAGCACCGCCATCGCCCACCTGGAGGTCGACATCGGCTGTACGCTCTTCGACCGCCGCGGTCGGCTGCCGCGCCTCACCGAGGCCGGCGAGGCCCTGCTTCACGAGGCACAGGCGGTACTTCGGCAATGCCAGCGGCTGGATGCTCGCGCCCGGGCCATCGCCGAGGGCGAAGAGGCACGGCTGGTGCTGGCCATTCACGAGGCGCTGGTAGAAATGCCCCAGGTGGATGCGACCCTGGAAGCCCTGGCCCACCACTACCCGGCTCTGCAGCTCACCCTGTTGTATGGCGCCCAAGGAGAAGTGGCCCGCTGGGTGGCGGAGCGCACCGCGGACCTCGGCGTGCTGCTTGGCCACCATCTCGACGACGCCCCGCTCGAGGGCGTGACGGTCGCGCAGCTGCGCCAGGTTCTGGTGGTGAGTCGCCATCACCCCCTGGCCAGGCAGCAGGCCCCGTCTCCCGGCGACCTGGCCGCGCATCGCCAGCTGCTGATCGCCTCACGGACCAAGGATGACCCGGCGACGCCACTCGGCGCCCGGTTCTGGCGGCTCAACAGCTTCTACTCCATGGCCGAGTTGGCCACCCGCGGCCTGGGCTGGGCGCTGGTGCCTCAGCATATCGCCGACTATCCCCCGTTCCGCGACCATCTGGTGGCCCTGTCCGGCGCGGCCCTGGGCATCCTGCCGGTCATCGAGGTAGAGACGGTATCCCGGCGGGATGGCGCCCAGGGGCCGATCGCCCGCTGGCTGCGCCGCAGCCTGGGCGAGCGCTTTCGCGACCGGCGGGGCTGAACCGGCTCAGGTGCCGGGCACCAGCGCGGGACGATACGGTAGCTCGACCACCAGCCGCCACAGCGGCTGGCCGCTCTCGTGGTACTTGCGCTCGAAGGGGGTAAGGAAGGCGGCGCCGGGCTCAAAGGCCTCCACCGTCGCCGCGACGCCGGTGGCCTGTGCCACCGCCAGGGCAAACTCCTCGACGTAGAGGCGCCAGTTGGAGCGCAGCTCCAGGCACCCGCCCAGGGCCAGGATCGTCGGCAGTACCGGATGGCCCTGCCAGCGCATCTTCAGGTGGGCGGGTTTGGGGTAGGGATTGGGATAGAGCAGGAAGTGGCGGGCCGGCCGCCAACCCTCGGCCAGCGCCAGCCGCCAGAAGTCCACCAGGTCGGCGCGTACCAGCAGGGCGTTGTCGGGCAATGGCCCATGATCCCGGGACAACCGGTCGGCGCTGCGGTCGATGCCGATCACGACGGCCTCGGGGAAGCGCACGGCCAGCCGCCGGGTCGAAAGCCCCACCCCGCAGCCGGCATCCAGGACCAACGGCCGCTCGCCCTGCTCCGCCCGCCAGAGCCGAGCCTGGTCGAAGGCCTCCCGGGTATGCACTGCTATCGGCTTGCGCAGCGGGTGCGCCAAGGCCCGCGTCACGCGACGCGAGAGATCCTCATGGGGGCCGGTCTGGCGGGAGGTGATGGCGCGCGAACGCGGGGTCATGGGGTGACTCGGTGGCAAGGCAACCGCCCCATTCTAGCAGTCGCCACGGGGCCGGCGCAGGACATTGCCTGCCGCAGGGCTATCGCCGTTACGTAAAGCGAGGGCGCTGGGGGGCAAGCCGAAGAGGAGGTCCTACGCCAGGGATGGCGTCGGTAGCGTACAAGGAGGTATTCATAGCGCCTCCTCGCAGGCTTGCCGACAGAGCAGCCCCGGCGACAATGCTAACTGCGATAGCCCTGTTGCCTGCCGCCGCCCGCATGACGACGCCACAGGGCGGGTGCTATGATCCATGGCCTGATACCGACAGACCTTGAGCCCAGACATCAACCGCACAACGAGGAACCCGGCTTGTCACATTTACCGGTGATCGTGGGTATGGGAGGCGTGAACGCTGCCGGCCGAACCTCGGGCCATCAGGCGTTCCGACGCACCGTGCTCGACGCCCTGTCCGATGACGACCAGGCCCGGACCCTGCTCGGCCTGGCGGCGATGATGCGCCTGGCCCATGGTCAGGCAGACGATGCCTGGCATGACGGTGATGGTAACCGCCTCGATGCCCCCACCCTCGTGGCGCAGACCCGCCAGCAGGTGCTCGACCATACCCTGATCCGGCGCATCGAGGATCCGCGCTTCAATGCCGAGGGCCTGCCCGCCAACCGCCGGGCGAGCCTGGCGCTGGACGCCCCGCTGACCTTCCATATTCGGCGACGCCAGTTGCCCGACAGCCTGCCGCCGACCTGGCAGGTCCGCGAGCGCGACCGCCATACCCTGGAGGTGACGGTGCCGGCCGGCGAGATGGACGTGATGCTGCCCGAGACCCGCCCGGCCCAGGTACGCGCCGCCGCTCAGCTGCCGAGTGGCTTCGAGCCCAGCCGGCTGTATCGTAGCGTGCACCACCCCCGCGGACTTTCCATGACGATCTTCGCCGCCAGCGACTGCCTGGGAGACAGCGGCCTGCTCTGGGACGAGCTGCGCGACCGCCTGGACCCTGGCGAGGTGGCGGTCTACGCCGGCAACTCCATCGGCCAGCTCGATGACGAGGGCTGGGGCGGGCTGCTCAAGAGCTTCGTTTCCGGCAAGCGCGCCACTTCCAAGCAGATGCCGCTGGGCTATGGCCAGATGCCCGCCGACTTCCTCAATGCCTATGTACTGGGCAGCGTGGGCAGCACCGGGGCGGCGCTGGGCGCCTGCGCCAGCTTCCTCTACAACCTGCGCCTGGGGGTGGACGACATCCGCGCCGGGCGCTGTCGGGTCGCCATGGTCGGCACCGCCGACGCCCCCATCACCCCGGAGATCATCGAGGGCTTTCGCACCATGGGGGCCCTGGCCGACGACGACAGCCTCAAGGCCCTGGACGCCCTGGAGCTGCTCACCGACAGCGACTACCAGCGCGCCTGTCGCCCCTTCGCCAAGAACTGCGGCTTCACCATGGGCGAGGCCAGCCAGTTTGTGATGCTGATGGACGACCGCCTGGTGCTGGAGACCGGAGCCGAGGTGCTGGGCAGCGTCCCGGATGTCTTCGTCAACGCCGACGGCTGGAAGCGCTCGATCTCGGCCCCGGGCATCGGCAACTACATCACCCTGGGCAAGGCCGCCGCCCTGGTACGCGACCTGCTCGGCGAGACGGCGCTCAGAAAACGCACCTTCCTGCATGCTCACGGCACCAGTACGCCGAAGAACCGCGTCACCGAATCCCACGTCTTCGACCTGGTGGCCCGGGCTCATGGCATCGAGGCCTGGCCGGTGGTGGCGGTCAAGACCTTCGTCGGCCACTCTCAGGGCAGCGCCGCCGGCGACCAGTTGACCAGCGCGCTGGGCAGCTTCGCCCACGACCTGCTGCCGGGCATCCCGACCCTCGACGCCGTGGCCGATGACGTGCATGCCGAACGGCTGGTGTTCTCCCGCACGCCACGCGCCTTCACAGCCGATGCGGCCTTCATCAATGCCAAAGGCTTCGGCGGCAACAACGCCACCGGCGTGGTGCTCTCCCCCGCCGTCACCGAACGGCTATTGGTGGCCCGCCACGGCCCGGCCGCCGTGGCGGCCTGGCAGGTGCGTCGCGAGGTGACCCGTGAGGTGGCCGCCGAATACCGCCAGGCCGCCGACCGGGGCCACTTCCAGGCCCGCTATCGCTTCGGCGAGGGCGTGCTGGAAGGACCGGAGTTGGAGGTCAGCGAGGCGACTATCCGCATCCCGGGCTATGCCCGCCCGGTGTCGCTGGCCGTGGACAACCCCTTCGGACGCATCGAGGAAGGAGACGACTCATGACCATCGCCGTCTACGCCGGGACCTTCGACCCCATCACCAATGGCCACTACGATCTAATCGAGCGCGCGGCACGCCTCTTCGACACGGTGGTGGTGGCCATCGCCGGGAGCCCGGGCAAGGGACCGGCGCTTGATCTCGACACCCGCATCGCCCTGGCCCGAGAGGTCGTGGCCGACCTGGGCAACGTCGAGGTGGTCGGCTTTTCGGGACTGATGACCGAGTTCATGAAGCAGCAGAAGGCACGCGTACTGCTGCGCGGCCTGCGCGCGGTGTCGGACTTCGAGTACGAGTTGCAACTGGCCAACATGAATCGCGCCCAGATGCCGGAGCTGGAGACCGTCTTCTTGACCCCCGAGGTCGAGAACTCCTACATCTCCTCCACCTTGGTGCGCGAGATCGCCAAGCTCGGCGGCGATGTTTCGAAGCATGTGCACCCGAAGGTCGCCGAGACGCTGAAGAGCCATTACAATACCTGACCACGGCACTCGGGCATCTCGCGCCCGAGGTCGACTGCACCAAGGGCAAGGGCCGGCGTGACCGGCCGCGACTTCCGTGAGGTACCCCATGGCCCTGATGATCACCGACGAGTGCATCAACTGCGACGTCTGCGAACCCGAATGCCCCAACGGCGCCATCTCACCGGGGGAGGAGATCTACGTCATCGACCCCAACCTGTGCACCGAGTGCGTCGGCCACTACGACGAGCCCCAGTGCCAGCAGGTCTGTCCGGTCGACTGCATCCCGCTAGACCCGGACCGCAAGGAAGACCATGACGAGCTGATGGCGAAGTACCAGACCATTACCGCCGCCTGAGCGCCTATCATCCAGCATCATGCCTGACGCCCCGCTCATCGAGCGGGGCGTCGATGGTTGGCTTTCCCCACACTTTCCCATCTCGCCGGCGTACCGGCTGACGCTGCCTCCCCGGCAGCGCCGTAAGGCCGCTCGGCCGAGGTCCTGACCTTCCTGCTTCTTGACTCGGCTCATACCTGCTGTATGAGCCATGGCGTTAACTGGAATTAGCAAGTACTATCCAGCACGGCATCCGTTAACAGGATGTTACGACAGGGTCGCTGCCTTGCGACGCCGCCCTGTCGGCAAGTCCTATACCATGCAAAGGAGCGCATGATGCAACGTCTGATCGCCACCGCCGTCCTCGCCGGCCTTGTCGCCACCCCCGCCGTCGCCCAGAACTATCAGTACCAGCCGTACAACCCCGATGAGGGACTCTATCTGGGTGCCGGGATTGGGGAAGCCACCTTAGATAGCGACACCTTTGACCAACTGGATAGCTGGGGCCTCGATACCGACGACAGTGATACAGCCTACAAGCTGTTTGCCGGCTACCAGTTCAATCCGAACTTTGCCCTAGAGGCTAGCTATCTGGATTTTGGAGAGTTCAAAGCTAATGCAACAGTGACAGACGGAGTAAACACCGCAACAGCCGACATAGATTTAAGCTTTGAAGGGTTTGGCATTGCTTTGGTCGGCAAGCTGCCGATACAGAATGGCTTCAGCCTGCATGCCAAGGTGGGCATGTTCGCTTGGGATGGGGAGGTCTCCGGAACTGCACGCTATAACGGTGACGTCATCTACGATGGAGAATCGGGAGGAGACGGCACCGATCCCTACTATGGCCTTGGTGCCGAGTACCAGATCAACCAGGTCATTCTGCGGGCCGAGTACGAGCGCTACGAACTCAGCGACAGCGGCGAGGACTTCGAGATCGACGTCGCCTCCGCCAGCCTAGGCTACCGCTTCTAGCCAGGCTCGCCCTTGACCTCGGCGGCCTGCCCTGCCCGCCGGCATCACAGCCCCGCCATACGGCGGGGCTGTTGCGTTGCGTACCGAACACCACCCGACGGGTCACGCCTGCTCCCTGCCATGGCTGGCACTCGACAAGCGGCCAGGATCACCTACATTACAAATATTCACCGTTTTTTGCTTTGGACGCCGGCCGGTTCCTGATGTCCCCCGGGCTCGCCGTGACAAGGAGCGCCAGATGCACCGCCTGATCGCCACCGCCATCCTCGTCCCCAGCCTGGCCGCGGCCTCTGCCTTGGTCCAGAGTGACGAGCATGTCCCCCATGCCGGGCCTTACCTGGAGATCGGCGCCGGTCAGGCCGTGCTGGAGAACGATCCGCTGGAACGGCGGGATGCCCTGGGTGCCAACATCGGTGACGGCGATACCGGCTATCGGCTTTTTGCCGGCTATCAGTTCACACCCTTCGTGGCCATGGAGGCCAACTACCTCGACTTCGGTGACCTTGCGGCCAATGGCTCGACCGCACCACGCGCTGGCCATCTGACGACAGCCGAGCTCGCTGTCGACGCGGACGGCCTCGGCCTTGCTCTGGTGGGAGTCATGCCTTTCCATTACGGTATCAGCCTGCACGCCAGGCTGGGCATGCTTGCCGGACAGGTGAAGATGGCCGGCACCGACCGCGTCAATGGCAACACCATCGTCCAGGGCGAAGCCCTGGGCGGCGATACCGCCCCTTTCTATGGCATCGGCGCGACATACCGGATCAACCGCCTCATGATGCGTGCCGCGTATGAGCGCTACGACATCGGCGAGAGCGGTGAGGCGCTCGAGACCCATCTCGTCTCCGCCAGCCTGGGCTACCATTTTTAGAAGGCCGCCGACCGCGCCTGCCGCCGCCCCGCCACCCAGTGGGGCTATCGCCGTTACGCAAAGCGAGGGGCGCTGGGGGCAAGCCGAAGAGGAGGTCCACGCCAGGGATGGCGTCGGTAGCGCCCAGGGATGGGTTTACAGCGCCTCCTCATAGGCTTATCGCCAGACCAGACCCGAGCGATGGACGCTATCTGCGATAGCCCTGCGCTCCCCGGTGGGGCGGTTGCGTTACGAACCGGGACACGCCACCCTGCGCGGTTTGACCGCCGACGGATTTCCCGTGACACCATCCTCCCCGACCGCTACTCGCCAGCGTGTCTTCTCCCTGGCCTGGCCGATCATCCTCTCCAACATCACCGTGCCACTGCTGGGGCTGGTGGATACCGCCGTAGTTGGCCATCTGCCCGACTCGCGCTATCTCGCCGGCGTCACCCTGGGGGCAACGCTGTTCAGCTTCCTCTACTGGGGCTTCGGCTTTCTGCGCATGGGTACCACCGGCCTGACCTCACAGGCCGTGGGCCGCGAGGCGGACGGTGAGGTGCGCAACCTGTTCGGCCAATCGTTGTTGCTCGCCCTGGCGATCGGCCTGGGGCTGATCCTCGCCGGTGGACCACTGGTGACGCTGGGGCTGTGGCTGCTCGACGGCAGCGAGGCGGCCACGGCGCTGGCCGCGGAGTACGCCCGCATCCGCCTGCTCTCGGCCCCGGCGGTGCTGGCCAACTATGCCATCCTTGGCTGGTTCCTGGGCCAGCAGAACTCACGGGTGACGCTGGCCATCCTGGTACTGACCAATGGCGTCAACATCGCCCTGGACCTGCTGTTCGTGGTAGGCCTGGGCATGACCAGCGACGGCGTGGCCTGGGCCACGGTGCTCGCCGACTATACGGCGCTAACCTTCGGCCTCTGGCTGGTGTCGCGCCAACTCAAGCTGCTGGAGGGACGCTTCCTGCGCGAACGGCTGCTGCGCCTGGCCGCCTATGGCGAGCTCCTGCGGGTCAACGCCCATCTCTTCGTGCGCACCCTGGGCCTGCTCTTCGCCATGGCCTTCTTCACCTCGCGGGGCGCCGCCCAAGGCGATACCGTGCTCGCGGCCAATGCGGTGCTGCTGCAGTTCATCATGCTGGTCAGCTACCTGCTGGACGGCTTCGCCCACGCCGCCGAGGCCCTCGTTGGACGCTCGGTGGGCCGCCGGCGCTGGGACGAGTTCGCCGCCACCGTGCGTGCGACGGCACATTTCTCGCTGATCACGGCGCTCCTGGCCGCCCTGGCCTTCGCCATTGGCGGCGACTTGCTGATCGCCCTACTGACCGGGCTGCCGGCGGTACGGGAGACGGCCGGGGCCTACCTGCCCTGGATGGTCGCGATGCCGCTGGTCGCCGTCTGGAGCTACCTCCTCGATGGCATTTTCATCGGCGCCACGGCGACCCGCGAGATGCGTAACAGCATCTATCTTGGCCTCGCCGCCTACCTGCCGGCCTGGTGGCTCACCCAGACGTTGGGCCCGCCCGGCTTCGCCAACCATGGCCTGTGGCTGGCCTTCCTCGTCTTCACCGCGGTGCGCTCGGGCGTGCTGGTCGCCTATTACCGTCACTACCGATGCACCCGCTGGTGCGATAGTCCCCGCCCTGCCGACCTCGACCAAGGTCGACTTTGACAACATTCTTTCGGCTCGGCAGCGTTGACCTGCCCGTAAGCGCAACGTTCTGAGGATGCGCTATTTTTTCCAACGATCCTTTATCATCGAAAGGAAGCGATCCCCTCATGCTCAAGGCCCTGTCCAGACCCGCGGTCAAGCTGGTCGAGAAGTACCTGCCCGATCCCTACATCTTCGTGCTGCTGCTGACCCTCATCGCCGCGGCCGCCGCCATCGCCGTGGAGCGCCAGACGCCGCTGGCGGTGCTGCGCTTCTGGGGCGATGGCTTCTGGAACCTGCTGACCTTCTCGATGCAGATGCTGCTGGTGCTGGTCACCGGTTTCATGCTGGCCAGTTCCCCTCCCGTCAGCCGCCTGCTGCAGCGGCTGGCGGGCCTGGCGAAGAATGCCGGCGCGGCCATTGTGCTGGTCACCCTGGTGTCACTGGTCGCCAGCTGGATCAACTGGGGCTTCGGCCTGGTGGTGGGCGCGCTGTTCGCCAAGGAACTGGCCCGCCAGATCCGGGTGGACTATCGCCTGCTGGTCGCCAGTGCCTACTCGGGCTTCATCGTCTGGCACGGTGGGCTAGCCGGCTCGGTGCCGCTGGTCATCGCTACCGAAGGCCACTTCGCCGTCGAGCAGATCGGCGTGATCGGCACCGGCGAGACCATCTTCTCGCTGTTCAACCTGGCCATCGTGCTCTGCCTGTTCATCGCCGTGCCGCTGGTCAACCGGATGATGCTGCCGGACGAGAAGGACAGCGTCTACGTCGACCCCAAGCTGCTGGGTGAGGTGGAGACACGACGGCCGCGCATCACCCGTCCGGCGGAGCGCCTCGAGAACAGCATGACCCTGGCCTGGCTGGTCGGCATCCCCGGCTTGCTGTTCCTGCTCGACCACTTCGTGCTGCGCGGCGGCGGCCTCAATCTTAACGTGGTCAACTTCCTGTTCCTGTTCCTGGCCATCGTGCTGCACCGCACGCCCCAGAGCCTGCTCAACAGCCTGCAGGAGGCCATCAAGGGCGGGGCCGGCATCGTCATCCAGTTCCCCTTCTACGCCGGTATCATGGCGATCATGGTGCAGTCGGGACTGGCCGAGAGCCTGTCCGAGGCGCTGATCTCCTTCGCCACTGCGACCAC
The DNA here is from genome assembly GCF_014192215.1 of Halomonas cerina. GTDB lineage: Bacteria > Pseudomonadota > Gammaproteobacteria > Pseudomonadales > Halomonadaceae > Halomonas > Halomonas cerina. The sequence continues at coordinate 19,493 of NZ_JACHXP010000025.1, read as the reverse complement.
CCTGCCCTTCTGGTCTTTCCTCAGTGCCGGGATCGTCAACATGTTCGTGCCCTCCGGCGGCGGCCAGTGGGCGGTGCAGGCCCCGGTGATGCTGCCGGCGGCCCAGGCCCTGGGCGTGGACATCCCTCGGGTGGCCATGGCCGTGGCCTGGGGGGACGCCTGGACCAACCTGCTGCAGCCCTTCTGGGCCCTGCCGGTACTCGGCATCGCCGGGCTCAAGGCCAAGGACATCATGGGCTTCTGCCTGATCCAGCTGTTCATCACCGGGGCGATCATCGCGGTCGGCCTGACCTGGTTCTGACCCCCGAGCGAGCCCCGCACTCCGGCATATGCCTGGCTTCCCTTGCGGGAGCCAGGCGTTATGCTGTCAGGACACCTCAGGAGGACACCGCGATGGACGAACACTCACTGCCCGGCCAGCACGAACTGACGATGACCGTGCTGATGACCCCGGACATGGCCAACTTCAGCGGCAAGGTGCACGGTGGGGCCATTCTCAAGAAGCTCGATGAGGTGGCCTATGCCTGTGCCAGCCGTTACTCAGGCCACTACGTGGTCACCCTGTCGGTGGACCAGGTGCTGTTCAAGCAGCCGATCCATGTTGGCGAGCTGGTCACCTTCCTGGCCAGCGTCAACCATGTGGGCCGTTCCTCCATGGAGATCGGCATCAAGGTGGTGGCCGAGAACATCCGGGACAAGGTGATCCGACATACCAACAGCTGCTACCTGTCCATGGTCGCGGTGGACGGCGATGGCAAGCCGGCCCGCGTCCCGCCCCTGCCGCTCGCGACACGAGCCCAGAAGCTGCGTCACGAGAAGGCGGCCCTGCGCAAGAAGCTGCGCAAGCAGGCCGAGGAGGAGGAGCGCCGTACCCAGGACGAGCACGGCGCCGCCTTGTCAGCCGGCGAGGAGCCGTGAGAGCGGTTCAGCCGCGGTCCGCCCCGGGGCTCAGTCGCAGCTTTTGATCAGTAGCTGCTTTCCTGGATGGCCTCACCGCCTTCCTCGATGTCCTGTCCGGCACCGCGGATGGTGTTGCAGCCGCCCAGCAGCGACGCAGCAAAGAGGGCGACCAGGATCAGCGAGAGCATGCGCTTCATGAGATTCTCCTTGTGCAGTGGGCGGGCTATGCCCCTCTCAATCTAGCACGCTGCCCGGGCTGCAGCCGTCTTGCAGACGGTACCGACACCCCCCGGCCTCACGCCAGCAGCAGCCGCAGGATGATGACGACGATCACCCCGACGGTCAGCCACTTCACCACGAAGGCTCCGCGCGGGCTCATGTTGACCTGTACCGCCAGCCAGGCGCCGGACATGCTGCCCGTGGCCAGCACCAGGCCGTAGGCCCAGCGCACTTGGTCGTGATAGAGGAACATCGTCAGCGCCGGCAGGGTATACACCAGTACGATCAGCACCTTGAAGGCGTTCACCTGGGCCAGGTCGATCCTCAGCATGCGGTAAAGCACTACCATGAAGAGGATGCCCACCCCCACCTGCAGGAAGCCACCGTAGATGCCGATGGCGAACATCGCCAGATAGACCGCCGGGGTGAGGCGCTCCGGTGTCAGCGGGCGGGTCTCCAGCCGTGGCTGCGGCAGCAGCATCAGCAGGGCCGCTCCCGCCATCACCACGATCAGGATCGCCTCGAACAGGGCGTCGCCGGTGCGCAGTGCCAGCCAGACCCCGAGCAAGGAGCCGAACACCGCCGGTACCGAGAGGCGCAGACTCAGTCCCACGTGCCGTGCGCCGGCCCGCAGGAAACTGGCCACCGCCGAGACGCTCTGCAGGGCGATGGAAACGCGGTTGGTACCATTGGCGACCTGAGGCGGCAGGCCCAGAAACATCAGCAGCGGCAGGGTCAACATCGACCCCCCTGCCGAGAGCACGTTGATGAACCCCGCCAGGCTGCCGACCAGCAACAGCGCCAGCGCCTCGAGCAGTGTCATGGGCGAATCCCTTCGTCATGGTAGCCGTGGTAAGCAAGGCAGGCGCCCAGCATAGCGGCAGGGGTGGGAGGAAGGAACCAGCTGTTACGCGGCTTTTGTGCCATGATGGCAGCCTGATGGCCTGGCCAGACCCCAAGGAGCCCCCATGTCCGACTTCGAACCGGATGCCCGCCTGGTGGAAGACAGCTACCCCGTCACCGAACTGCCACTCTGCCAGCTGCGCCTCATGAACGACGCCCGCTTTCCCTGGCTGCTGCTGATCCCGCGTCGGCCTGGCGTCAGCGAGGTGTTCGAGCTCGACGAGACCGAGCAGCAGCAGCTGTGGCGCGAGGCCAGCCGGGTCGGCCAGGCTTGCAAGGCCTTCCTGGGGGGCGACAAGCTCAACATCGCCTGCCTGGGCAACATGGTGGCCCAGCTGCATGTCCATGTGGTCGTGAGGCGCCGCGGCGATGCCGCCTGGCCGGGGCCGGTCTGGGGCCATGGCACGCCCGAGGCCTATGACCTGGATACCCTGGCCGACAGGCGCGCCCGCCTGCTGGCGCAGGTTGAGGCGCTGGACCTTCGCTCAGGGGAGAAGTCCCAGGCGTGACTGCAGGTCCGTCAGCAGCGGGTCGAGGATTCGCGGCGGCAACGGCCGGCCGCCTCGGCTGGCGGTTGCGGAAAGCCGCGTCTGGCCGGTGTCCGGCATGACCTCCAGCCGGACCCGGTAGCCCGGCGAGCGGGCCAGCACCGCCTCCAGACGGCCCAGCTCGAGATCCCCATGACGGATCACGTAGCCGCGATCCATCAACAGGCCGGCGGCCTCGCGCAGGGTGAGCGCCGGCGGGGTCGGCAGGTCGAGGGTGCGAGGCACCGGGGGCGGCGGCGACGTGGCACAGCCGGCCAACCCCGCCAGCAGGACCGCCACCACCATCACGTGTCTCATCGGGCCACCTCCCCGGCCAGCTGCAGGCGGATGGCGGTGTGCAGACGCTGGCAGAAATCGGCGTCGCTGGCGGTACGCGACTCCACCAGGTCACCGCGCCAGCCGAACAGACGCAGGTCGCGGGTCACCTGCAGCGTTTGCTCGCCCACCATCACCGACACCCGCTCGACCCGGGTGGCCTCGTCGGTCACCGGACCGATGCCGGTTCCGATGCCCAGCATCACGCCGGAGGCCACATGGCCGCGCCCCCCCAACACGAAACCGCCTAGGCGTGGCCAGGGATCGATCCCGTGATAGTGATAGAAGGTGCGTTGGCTACGCTCGGCACTGACCAGTCCCAGGCCGGTGTCGGTATGGCGGATCAGGAAACCTTCCTCCTCCAGTGCCGAGGCCACGGCGTCGAGTGTCACGTTGCGCGCCGCCTCGGGGGCTGGCCAGTGACATGCCTCGGCGGGAAGCGGCTCGGCCTGCGGCAGGGTCGAAGGGGTAGCCTGGCAGCCGGCGAGCCACATCAGGACGATGACCAGGATCCAGGCACGCATGGCGATCTCCAGAAGCGTTGCTTTCAGTCTAGGCGCGAAGCCAGCGTGGGGGAAACGTCTGCCGGTAACCGGCTCTCTCCCCTTGCAGTCGGCCGCTCCCGCCTGCATATCATGGCCAGTGGCTATGACGGCCATGGAAAGAATCTGCTTACCCGGTGCTCCCCACCGACCTACACTGTGAATCCAAGCACTTAGCGTAACCGTGAGCAAACGAGAAAGGAGGCACTGCATGAGCGACACCAACGCGATCGGACTCTACGAGTCCAGCGCCAGCCAGCTGGCGGAGAAGCTCAACGAGTTGCTCGCCAACTACCAGATCTTCTACATGAACGTGCGCGGCTACCACTGGAACGTGAAGGGACCGCAGTTCTTCCAGCTCCACGAGAAGTTCGAGGAGTTCTATACCGACCTGCTGGTGAAGGTCGACGAGGTCGCCGAGCGGATCCTTACCCTGGGTCACACGCCGGTGCACGCCTACAGCGACTACGTGAAGCTCGCGCGCATCCAGGAAGACAAGCATGTGCACGAGGGCCAGGCCTGCGTGCGCGGCGTGCTCCAGGGCTACCAGACGCTGATCGAGCTGCAGCGGGAGCTGCTCTCGTTGGCCTCCGATGCCGATGACGAGGGTACCGCGGCCCAGGCCGGAGACTACATTCGCGAGCAGGAGAAGACCGTCTGGATGCTGGACGCCTACCTGGGGTGATCCATGACGACCGAGCGTCGAGCACTGCCCCTGGCAACCAGGGGCGGCGCCTTGTCATGGTCCCGCGACCCGAAGCGCTCCGTTGGGCGGGCAAATGGGGAGACAGCGTGGAAGCCGGCACATATTAGCAAACACCGCTATCGAGTGATCGACGGCGACGTATACTGAAACACAGGGAACGCCAAGGGGGAATCCGGTCACCATTCCAGGAGGACACCTTATGCGCCTGCGTCTCTTGATGGCACCGCTGCTGGGCCTGGCCATCGCCCTGATCATCGCCACCCCGGCCCTGGCCGATCACTCGCGCCATGGCGGCTACCACGCCCAGCTCTCCGGCGCCGACCACCTGCGCTATAGCGCCGACCCACGCCAGCGTCACTACCGGCCCTTCCTGCGGGATAACCGCCGCCTGCGCCATTACAGCAGGCCCCTCCTGCGCGACAATCGAGGCCATCCGCGCCATTACAGCAGGCCCTTCCTGCGCGACAATCGAGGCCATCCGCGCCATTACAGCAGGCCCTTCCTGCGCGACGACAATCGAGGCCATCCGCGCCATTACAGCAGGCCCTTCCTGCGCGACAACCGCCACCACCGGGGAGGCTTTCGCTCCGGCCGGCATCTGACGCCGAAGGGCATCGCGCCTCGCCGACCGCTGCACTTGCCGAACCACCGCTTCGACCAGCGGCGCTACCGGGCCCCGTCGCGGCACGGGCCGAGCTTCCGGATACGCATCGACTAGGCTCAGCCCGGGGCCTGGTGGGCTCTCCTGAATGGATCAGTGATCCGGCGAGACCGCCAGGTCCTCGACCAGCGCCCGCAGCAGGCCCCAGAACTCCTCCACCGAGGCGAGCTCCACCCGCTCGTCAGGCGAGTGGGCCCCGCGGATCTGCGGGCCGAAGGAGATCATCTCCAGGTGTGGGTACTTGCCACCGAGGATGCCGCACTCCAGGCCGGCGTGGATCACCTTGACCTCGGGATCGGCCCCCAGACGCTGGCGATGCAGCCGGCAGAAGCGGGCCAGTAGCGGACTCTCCGGATCCGGCGTCCAGCCCGGGTAGGCATTCTCGACCCGGGTACGCGCGCCGATCAGCTCGAACAGCGCCCGGAAGCGGTCGGCGAGACCGGCCGTGGCGCTGTCACGCAGTGAGCGCACCAGGGCGCAGAGATGCAAGCGTCCGTCCGCCAGGCTGACCACGCCCAGGTTATTGGAGGTCTCCACCACGCCGGGGATCTCGACGCTCATCCGCTCGACGCCACAGGGCGCCGCATGCAGGGCGGCCACCAGCAGCTGGCTGGCATGCAGCGTCAGTACCGTCTCAGGCGGCGTCTCGCAGGGCGCGAGGCTCAGGGTCACGCCCTCGTCGACGCCGGCCAGCTCGGCACGCAGCTCCCCTTCCAGGGCTGCCAGCCGGGTGCGGACCGGCTCGAGTTCCTCGGCCGGCAGCGCCAGGATGGCGAAGGCCTCCCGGGGCAGGGCATTGCGCAGCGTGCCGCCTCGGTAGTCGGCCAGCCGGGCGCCGAAGGCCTCGAGCCGGCGCAGCACCCGCACCAGCAGGCGGTTGGCGTTGCCCCGCCCCTTGTGAATGTCGATGCCGGAATGCCCCCCGGTCAGCCCGGTAAGCGCAAGGCACACGGCCCGCTCACCCTCGGCCAGCGGCTCGGTGTGCAGCCGGGCATCGACGATGACATCGGCACCGCCGGCGCAGCCGATGTAGACCTGACCGCGATCCTCGGAGTCCAGGTTGAGCAGCAGACGCCCCTCGAGCCAATCCTCGGCCAGATTCAGGGCGCCCCCCATGGAGGACTCTTCTTCCAGGGTGAACAGGGCCTCCAAGGGGCCATGCACCAGGGTCTCGTCTTCAAGGATCGCCAGGGCCGCGGCCACGCCCAGGCCGTTGTCGGCCCCCAGGGTGGTGTGGCGGGCGTGCAGCCAGCCGGCCTCCACATAGGTCTCGATGGGGTCGCGGGTGAAGTCGTGGGGATGATCGGCATTGGCCTGGGCCACCATGTCCAGGTGACCCTGCAGGATCACCCCGGGGGCCTGCTCGTGGCCCGGAGAGGCGGCCTTGCGGATGCGCAGGTTGCCGAAGGCGTCGCGGTCATGGGCCAGGCCCAGGCCGTCGGCCCAGCGCTGCAGGGTGGTCACCAGGGCCGCCTCGTGGCCGGAGGGTCGTGGCGTATCGCACAGGGTGCGGAAGTGGCGCCACAGCGGCGCCGGCGAGAGCTGCTCGAGATGGGCGTTCATGGGCGTCTTCTTGCCGTGGACCCGTTGACTCTACCGGCCGTCTCCCGTCTTGGAAAGGCTCACCCCGTCGAGATGGTGCGCCACCGCTTCCCGCAGCCACGCCATCACCTCCCGCCCCCCGCTCACCCCGAGCTGGCGGGCCAGCCAGGCCGTGTCGCGCCCCTGGAAGGCCCAGGCGACCAGTAGCGCCAGGTCGGCATCGCGCTGGCCGGCCACCGCGGCCCGCCGGAGCAGGCCCTGCAGGGCGGGCCGGGCCAAGGCGGGGTCACGGTGGCCATGGGCCACGTCCTCGAGGTCCCGGGCGTCGTCGGCTGCACTCGGCTCGGCCCCTGCCTCGGCCAGCAGGACCAGGGCCACGTCCGGCGCCAGTTCGCGCAGCTCGAAGGCCAGAAGGCCCGGCAGCTGGCGATGGAAGCGCCGAGCCAGACGCTCGGCTAGCACCTCGCCGGCTGGGCTCACGGGTGCCACGACCATCAGTGCATGCTCGCCGGTGGCGGTCTCGCGGGTCAGCCCCAGCCGCACGGCACGAAAGCCGTTGGCCTGCCAGAAGGCGATCAGCACGGGCTCGGCACCAAAGCTTGCGCCCAGCAGGTCGATGCCGTCGTCCCAGGCCGCCTCACGCTCCGCGGCCAGCAGGTGCCGCCCCAGCCCCTCGCGGCGTCGACCGGGGTGCACGGCGATACGCGACACCCGACGCAGGCGCGCCATCAGCGCCGTTCGCTCGCCGGCATGGGCGGCCAGCGACTGGGCCAGCAGGTGCCCCCGCGGGCGACGCTCGCCCCGGGCCACCCGCTCGGCCAACTCGCTGCCAAAGCCCCCCTCATCACCGGTGACCACCACCGCTTGGGGGCCAGCCGAGGCCTCGAGGCTCACGATGCGCGTCCCGGGGCCATCGAGCAGCCGCCGCAGGTCGGCGGGGGTAGTGCGATAATGGGCCTGGACCAGCAGGCCGAACAGCGCTCTCAGGCGCGGCTCGTCGCGGGCCAGCGCCTCCCGGTCGGCGACCCGGCGGCCGGGGACATCACCCGAGGCCGGTGGCGGCTCGGCATCCAGCATCAGCAGCCGTGTGGTAATCGCCTCCAGGGGATCCCCCGCGGCCCAGCGGATCGGCTCGGTCAGGTGCAGGGCCCGCCAGGCCGGGGTAAGCCGATCCAGGCGCTCGCGAAAGCGCAGGGCGAAGCCACGCCCCGAGCCCTCGTAGCCATGCACCGTGGTGGCGAAGGCGATCCGCGGGAAGGCAGCGAGCCACTGCCCCAGCAGGGCCGCCGGGATGGCCGCGGCCTCGTCGACCAACAGCCAGCTGCCCGGTCCACCGACCTCATCGCGGGCGACACGGGCCGCCAGCTCGTCGGGAGCCAGGAACTGCACGCTGCCCGCCCCCACCCGAAAGCGGTGGCCCTGTTGCTCACCATCAGGGCAGAGGGCCGCCAGGCGCTCGAACAGTCCCGTCACCGCCGAGGGCCGCGGTGCGGTGACCAGGATCACCGAGGCCTCCCCTGCCGCTGCGCCCCGGGCAAGCAGGCGCGCGCAGGCGATGCCCAGGGCCGCCGTCTTGCCCCGCCCGCGATCGGCGGTGAGGACCAGGGGCCGTCGACGGCGCAACCGGGTCAGCCGTGCCACCGCCTCGGCCTGGTCGGCGGTCAGATAGTCCGGGTCCTCGCCTCCGCTCGAGGCGGACGGCTCGCCCTCGACGCCTGGCGCCAGGGAGGGCACCTCGGGTGTCTCGCCCTGCCAGCGGATCACCGCCGGTTCAGCCGCCAGCCGCCGGGCCAGGCGGGCCAGGTAGCGGGTGGTCAACTGATTTGGCCGCCAGGGATGCTCGGCCAGTCGCGCATAGTCGGCGTCGGGCCGCACGCCCCAGTCGTCGGGGGTGATCAGCACCAGCAGGCCACCGGCGCACAAGGTGCCGGAGAGCGCCCCGAAGGCATCCGGGTCGAAGCCGGCCGCCTCGGTGCTGGCGTCGATGACCACCAGGTCGTGCTCGCCCCCCAGCCGGGTGCGGGCCCGGGAGGGGGGCAACTGCCGGGCTGGGTCGAGCCCCGCCGGCGCCTCGGGGCCGATCCACAGCGGGGCCCACCAGCCCACGGCGTGCCACAGGCCCAGCGCCCGCTCGATGCCCACCCCGGCCGCGGCATGGATCCACACCAGCCCCCGCCAGCGGCGGGCGGCGAGGTCACGGCGGTGGGCCAGCAGCAAGGAGAGGGCATCAGCGGGCATGGCCGGCTCCGTCTCGGCTTGAACTTTGGTAGGGACTGGCCAGGGTATTCAACGCGCCCATGGTCTTCGGCAGTGCAACATGATGGTCATACCCTCGTTTTATACGACTGATAACCAAGGAGTTTCAGGATAACAACCGGCATGGAAAGCGGGCTCGACCGGTCGGTCAGCGGCCTCGGCGCGATTGTCGATCATTCGTGTCGGCTCATGCTAGCTTGATTTGGCAGCCTGCCCGCCGGGCCCTCTGCCTGGGCATGGCTACCGGTCGCCGGGAGGGCGTCGGACAGGCAGGGTCCCGGCTCGGCGCGTCTCGACTAGCGGAACAACCCACAGGGAGCAGCACATCATGCACAAGATCGCGCACTTCAGCCTCACCGGTCTGGCGGCGGGCATCGCCTTTGCGGCCGTGAGCTCCACCGCCCAGGCCCAGGAGCAGTGGACCATGACCACCACCTGGCCGGACAACCTGGACCTGATCCAGATCGACCGCCACTGGGTCGAACTGGTCAACCACCTGGTCGGCGACGAGCTTACGATCGAGTTCCGCGCCGGCGGCACCCTGATGCCCGGCACCGAGGTCTTCGATGCCACCCAGACCGGCAGCATCGAGGCCGCCGGCGACTGGCCCGGCTACTGGGCCGGCTACAGCCCGGCCTTCTCGCCGTTGGCCACCACCACCAGCCTGTTCAACGGGGTCGACTATCTGAACTGGATCATGCAGTGGGGTGGCTGGGAGCTCTACCAGGAGGTCTACGGCCAATACAACATGGTCTACCTGCCCTACGGTATCACCAACAACGAGTCCGGTTTCCGCGGCAACACCCCTATCGAGAGCATCGCCGACCTGGAAGGCAAGCGCCTGCGCCTCTCCGGTCGTGACCAGGGTCGCGTGCTCGAACAGCTCGGCGGCTCCCAGGTCACCCTGGCCGGCGGCGAGATCTACCAGGCCATCGAGCGCGGCGTGGTCGACGCGGCCGAGTTCTCCACGCCGGGCGTGGATTACAAGGCGGGCTTCAGCGAAGTGGCCGACTACTGGTCCGTACCGGGCTGGCACCAGTCCGCCAGCGTGTTCGGCGTGATGATCAACCAGGACGCCTGGGACGCCCTCTCTGAGGAGACCCAGGAGACGCTCAAGATCGCCGCCGAGGCTACCATGGCCTGGTCGCTGGCCTGGTCCGAACGCCAGTCCACCGAGGGGACGGTGAAGTTCAAGGAGGATGGCACCGAGATCCACCAGCTCTCCGAGGACGACCTGGCCGAGATCCAGGACATCACCAACGAGGTGATCGTGCAGGGGGCCTGCGAGGACCCGATGCACGCCAAGATCTACCACTCCATGATCAGCTACCTTCAGCACTACGCCCACTGGCGTGATATCTCGGTGCCTTACAACATGAGCCGCGTCATCGATGACCTCCCGCCCCTGGAGGAAATCGAGGCCTGCATGTAAGGCAATCGCCAGGGCCTTTTCTCTATCGGAAGGTCCACTGGCCGGCCAGCGCCCCGCGCTGGCCGGCCGACGGTCGTGTTCCCACTGATTCACGAGATCCTCGCTCATGAACGCCATTGCCAAGGCCATCGATACCCTCAACGAGGGATTCGGTCGCCTGATCGCTCCGCTGATCGCCGTGATCACCCTGATCGTGATCTACGACATCGCCATGCGCTTCTTCATCGGGCGCCCCAGTGACTGGGCCTTCGATGTCACCAAGATGCTGTTCGGCGTCCACTTCATGCTGATGGCCGCCTACGGGCTGCGCCACCATGCCCACGTGGAGGTCGACGTCCTCAAGCGGCTGTTGTCGCGCCGCAAGCAGGCCGCCCTCGAGATCATCGGCTACCTGATCTTTTTCGTGCCCTTCATCTGGATGCTGCTCACCCTGGGCTGGGACTTCTTCATGCGCTCCTTCAGCCGCAGCGAGACCACCTATGGCATGGTGGCGATTCCCGTCTATCCGGTGAAGGCGGTGATCGTCATCGCCGCCATGCTGATCCTGCTGCAGGCCATCGCCATCGTCATCCGTGCCATCCAGCAACTGCGCGAGGAGAAGACCCCATGAGCCCCGAAATGCTCACCCTGTTCATGTTCGGCGGTCTGCTGGTTGGCCTGTTCATGGGCCATCCGCTGGCCTTCGTGCTGGGCGGCATCGCCGTGCTGGGGGCCTGGCTCGGTCCGGGCGCCAAGATCCTCGGCACCCTGATCAACAACATCTACGGCAATGCCATGGACAACTATGTCCTGGTGGCCATCCCGCTGTTCATCCTGATGGCGCGCTTCCTCAATGACTCGGGGGTCACCGAGAAGATGTTCGAGGCGATGCGCCTGCTGCTCGCCAACCTGCGCGGTGGCCTGGCACTCACCGTGGTCATCGTCTCGGTACTGCTCGCCGCCACCACCGGCATCGTCGGCGCCTCCATCGCGGTGATGGGCATGATCGCCCTGGTGCCGATGCTCAAGTACGGCTACAACAAGCAACTCAGCACCGGGGTGATCATGGCCAGCGGTTGCCTGGGCATCCTGATCCCGCCGAGTATCATGCTGATCCTGATGGCCAGCTACTCGCCGGTCTCGGTGGGCGCGCTGTTCGCCGGCGCCCTGGTCCCCGGCCTGCTGCTTGGCGTGATGTACGCCCTCTATGTCTTGATCATCTGCCACGTCAAGCCCTCCTATGGCCCCCTGGTGCCGGCGGAGGAGCAGGCCGAGACCAGTACCCGCGAGTTGCTGATCATGCTGGCCAAGTACGTGCTGCCGCCCATGTCATTGATCCTCGGCGTGCTGGGCGCCCTGTTCACGGGCATCGCCACCGCCACCGAGGCCTCGGCCATTGGCGTGACGATCGCCTTCGTGCTGTTTTTGATCTTCGGCGATCGCAAGGCCTCGACCTGCTACCGCACCCTGATCGAGGCCAGCAAGACCACCACCATGGTGATGCTGGTACTGGTGGGGGCCACCGCCTTCACCGGGGTCTTCTCCCGGGGCGGGGGCATGCAGGTGATCCATGAGGTGGTGATGGCCATGCCGGGCGGGACCACCGGGGCGCTGATCCTGATGCTCTTTCTGGTGTTCATCCTGGGCATGTTCCTGGACTGGACCGGCATCGTGCTGTTGAGCTTCCCGATCATGCTGCCGATCGTCGAGAGCATGGGCGTGGATGTACTGTGGTTCGTGGTGATGGTCGCCGTGGTGCTGCAGACCTCCTTCCTCACCCCGCCGTTCGGCTATGCGCTCTTCTACCTGAAGGGCGTGTCGCCCAAAGGGGTCGAGATCGTCGACCTCTATCGCGCGGTGATCCCCTTCTGTGCCCTGATCGTACTGGCCTGTGTGCTGATGGCGGTCTTCCCCGCGCTGGTTACCGGCCTGCCGGCGGTACTGCTGGGCCGCTGATCCCGGCGCTTGCCACCCTTGCCGCTTTTTTCGCCCCCTGCCGCCGCCGTGCGACAGGGGGCGCCGTCGTCCCGGGGCACGCACAATGGCTGCAGCGCTCCGGACCAGCTGATACACTGCCTCAGCCGCGAATGTCTCGCATCTATCCTTCTCCCGCCTGCATTGCAAGGAGTTCCCGTTGGCCAGTCCTGCCCGCTCACGGGCCCCCGTTTCGTCGCGCCGACTGTCGCCGCCGTTCAATGTCTGGAGTGCACTGACCCTCGGCATCGCCCTGATCGTGGCACTCCCGGTCATCATCGTGCTGGCCCATATCGTCATGCCCACCGAGGGGATCTGGGGGCACCTGGGCAGTACCGTGCTGCCGCGCTATCTTGTCAACACCCTGTTTCTGGTGGTGAGCGTCGGGTTCGGCACCTTCGTCATCGGCACCGGCACCGCCTGGCTGGTGGTGATGTGTCGCTTCCCGGGGCGGCGGCTGTTCGAGTGGGGCCTGCTGCTGCCGCTGGCGGTGCCCACCTACGTAATCGCCTACGCTTACACCGACTTCCTGCAGTTCGCCGGTCCCTTCCAGAGCTGGCTGCGCGAGTTGTTCGGCTGGAGCCACGGCGACTACTACTTCCCCAATATCCGCTCCTTGGGGGGGGCGGCCACCCTGATCACCCTAGTGCTCTACCCCTATGTCTACCTGCTGGCGCGGGCGGCCTTTCTCGAGCAATCGGTATGCGTGCTGGACGTGGGCCGTACCCTGGGCCGCGGACCCTGGCGGCTGTTTGGAAGCGTCGCGCTCCCGCTGGCGCGCCCGGCCATTGTCGGCGGCGTCTCACTGGTGCTGATGGAAACCTTGAACGAGTTCGGCGCCGTACAGTTCTTCGGCGTCGACACCTTCACCACCGGCATCTACCGGACCTGGTTCGGCATGGGTGAACAGGTGGCCGCCGCCCAGCTCGCCGCCTGCCTGCTGGCCTTCGTCATCGCCTTGGTGCTGCTCGAGCGCGCCTCGCGCGGCAAACGCCGCTACCACCACACCACTAACCGCTACCAGCAGCTTCCCGAGTACCGGCTAGGCGGCTGGCATGCCGCCGGCGCCGTCCTGGCCTGTGCGCTGCCGGTGCTGATCGGTTTTTTGATCCCCAGCGGCATCCTCACTCAGCTGGCCATCGAGCAGGGCGACAGCCTGTTCGGCACCCGCTTTCTCGGCTATGCACGCAATAGCCTGCTGCTGGCCGCCATCGCCGCGCTGATCGCCGTAGTGCTGGCAGTGGTGCTCAGCTACGGGGTGCGGCTCAACAATTCGCCCTTGACTCGCCTGGCCACGCGCATCGCTGCCATGGGCTATGCCGTGCCTGGCTCGGTGGTGGCGGTGGGCATCCTGATTCCCTTCGCCTGGCTGGACAACGCCATCAACAGCTGGCTGCTGGCGCATCAGGGGGAAGTGATCGGGCTGATCTTCAGCGGCTCGGCGTTTATCCTCATCTACGCGTACGTGGTGCGCTTTTTGGCGGTGTCCTTCAATGCCGTGGAGGCGAGTCTGGGCAAGGTAACGCCGAGCATGGACGCCGCGGCGCGCACCCTGGGGCAGAGCGCCGCCGGCACGCTCAAACGCGTTCACACCCCCATCATGCGCGGCAGCCTGATCGCCGCCAGCATCCTGGTGTTCGTGGACGTGATGAAGGAACTGCCGGCCACGGTGATCCTTCGCCCCTTCGACTTCGATACCCTGGCGGTGCGTGCCCACAACCTAGCCTCGGACGAGCGTCTCGCCGAGGCCTCGACGGCCTCACTGGCCATCGTGGCTGTGGGCATAATCCCGGTGATCCTGCTCAGCATCGCCATGCGCCGCTCCCGCCCCGGCACCGGCGACGCCGGAGGGAAAGACGAACACCTGTGACAGGTCGAGGTGGATATCCACCGGCTGCCCGTCGGCGGGCAGAAAGACGCCCGGCATGCGGGCGTGCAGGTGAGCTTCGCGGCCATCCTCGCCGTGGGCGCAGATGTGCAACAGGCTGCTGCGGCCGAGCAGCTTGGCCATGATCACATGGCTGTAGCGGTGCACCGCAGCCGGCGCCTCGCGCTCGACGACGCGCAGCGCCTCGGGGCGGATCATCACCAGGGCTTGGCTGCCCTCGGCCAGCCAGCCGGCGCCTACCGTCCCCACCGGGGTCTGCACCCGGCCGTTGCGCACCTCGCCGGTCAACTCGTTTACCTCCCCGAAGAAGGACACCACGAAGGGGTCGCAGGGCGTGCAATAGAGCTCGCGCGGGGTCCCCGTCTGCACGATGCGCCCGTCGCGCATCAGGGCGATGCGGTCGGCCATGAACATGGCCTCCTCCGGGTCGTGGGTGACCAGCAGTGTCGCCGCCCCCACCTTCTTGAGCACGTGCAGGGTATCGTCGCGGATGCGGTCGCGCAGCCGCGCATCGAGGCTCGAGAAGGGCTCGTCGAGCAGCATCAACTGCGGGGCGGGGGCCAGCGCACGCGCCAGCGCCACGCGCTGTTGCTGGCCACCGGAGAGCATGTGCGGGTAGACGTCGACATAGCCCGCCATGCCCAACTGCTCGAGCAGCGCCACCGCCCGGCGGCGCCGCTCACGGGGCGGTTCACCCTTGAGGCCGAAGGTGACGTTCTCGAGCACCGTGAGGTGAGGAAAGAGTGCCGAATCCTGGAACGCCAACCCCACGTTGCGCTTCTCCGGCGGCACATGGCGCCCGTGCGGCACGGCGATATCGCCGCCGTTGAGGGCCACGCGACCCTGCTGGAGCACCTCTAGCCCGGCAGCGATACGCAGCAGGGTCGTCTTGCCGCAGCCGGAGGGCCCGAGCAAGCAGACGACCTCCCCGGGGGCCACGTCCAGATCGACGCCCTGCACCACGTCATGCTTGCCGAACGCATGGTGTACGCCCTGCATCGACAGGACCGCCGCGGGTCGGGCCAGTGATGCCTCCGGTTGCTTCAGTTTGCGAGTCATAGGGTCACGCCGGTGGGTCGAGGTGAGTGAATGACATGTCCATCATAACCGAAATGCTCGCTGAATGCGTTTGCAAGCGACTCGCATTCCGTCACTTTCTTGATCGGCCGGGGTTGCAATCGTTGCATGACGCTGGAAGGCCAGGCGGGCGCACATCGGCAAATGCTTGACGAACGAGACAATCGAGGCTTCAATGGAACTGTCAATAATGCAACGTATTATCATTCATCCGGGGTCGACTACGAGGTACACAATGATCAAGCATGCGCGTCTTGCCCTTCCGCTCGCTGTCGCCATGGCCGGCTCGGCACTGGCCAGCGGCGTCGCCGCCGATGAGGTCAACCTTTACTCCGCTCGCCACTACGACTCCGATGAAGCCCTCTACCAGGCCTTCACCGAGGAGACCGGCATCGAGGTCAACGTCCTGGAGGGCGACTCCGACCAGCTGATTGAACGCATCCAGCGCGAGGGCGTGGCGAGCCCGGCGGACGTGATGATCACCGTGGATGCCGGTCGACTGTGGCGCGCCGAGCAGGAAGGCATCTTCCAGGGCATCGAGTCTGAGATGCTGGCCGAGCGCCTGCCCGAATCGATGCGCCATCCGGAAGGCAAGTGGTTCGGTTTCAGCCAGCGCGCCCGCGCTATCTTCTACAACCCCGAGACCATTGACCCCAGCCAGCTCTCCAGCTACGAGGACCTGGCCGACCCGGCCTTCGAGGGTCAGGTGTGCATCCGCTCCTCGAACAACATCTACAACCAGTCGCTGCTTGCCTCGCTGATCGCCCACCACGGCGAGGAAGAGGCCGAAGCCTGGGCCCAGGGCGTGGTCGACAACATGGCGCGCGACCCCGAAGGCGGCGATACCGACCAGATCCGAGGCGTGGCCAGCGGCGAGTGTGACATTGCCGTGGCCAACCACTACTACTACGTGCGCTTGCTGAAGTCCGACGACGCGGCGGATCGCGAGGTCGCGGAAAGCGTCGAGATCCTCTTCCCCAACCAGGACGGCCGCGGCACCCACGTCAACGTGGGCGGTGCCGGCGTGGTCGAGGGGGCGCCCAACGAGGAGAATGCCATCCGCTTCCTCGAGTTCCTCGCCTCTGACCAGGCGCAGGAACTCTTCGCGGCCGGCAACTACGAGTTCCCGGTCGTCGAAGGCGTGGCCAAGGACGAGGTGCTGGAGTCCTGGGGCGACTTCAAGAAAGATGAGCTCAACGTCAGCGAACTGGGCGAGAACAACCCCGAGGCGGTACGCATCTTCGATCGCGTCGGCTGGCGGTAAGCCTTCAGCCAATAAGCTCAAGCCGACAACGCCACCGCAGCCGCGGTGGCGTTTTTCATTCGACCGTACAATGGGGCAAGAAAGCCTCAGTGGGCCTCGTCCCAGTTGGTCCCGCTCTCGGCCTCGACGATCAGCGCCACGTCCAGCGCGGCGGCGGCCTGCATGCGGCTTTTCACCTCCTCGATGAAGGCCTCGACCTGGGCCTTCTTGACCTCGAAGACCAGCTCGTCGTGGACCTGCATCACCATCACGGCATCGAAGTTTTCGTCCCGCAGCCAGGCATCGACGTCGATCATCGCGCGCTTGATGATGTCTGCCGCCGTGCCCTGCATGGGCGCATTGATGGCGGTACGCTCGGCGCCCTGGCGCCGGGCACGGTTCTGAGAACGGATTTCCGGCAGGTATAAGCGCCGACCGAAGACGGTCTCCACATAGCCGTCCTCGGCGGCCTGGGCACGGATGCGCTCCATATAGCGGGCCACACCGGGGTAGCGGTCGAAGTAGCGGTCGATGTAGGTCTGCGCCTGACCGCGCTCGAGGTGCAGCTGGCGCGAGAGGCCCCAGGCGCTCATACCGTAGATCAGCCCGAAGTTGATCGCCTTGGCGCTGCGCCGCTGGTCAGGCGTGACCCGATCAGGCGCCACGCCGAACACCTCGGCGGCGGTAGCGGCGTGAATATCGCGCCCCTCGGCGAAGGCCTCGAGCAGCCCCTTGTCGCCGGAAAGGTGCGCCATGATGCGCAGTTCGATCTGCGAGTAGTCGGCGGCGACGAGCCGGTAGCCCCGCCGGGCCACGAACGCCTGGCGGATCTTGCGCCCCTCTTCGGTGCGAATGGGGATATTCTGCAGGTTGGGATCCGATGACGACAGTCGCCCGGTGGCGGTAACCGCCTGGTGGTAGCTGGTATGCAGCCGGCCGGTGGCCGGGTTGACCAGGCGCGGCAGCTTGTCAGTGTAGGTGGACTTGAGCTTGGCCAGGCCGCGGTGTTCGATGATCACCTTGGGCAGCGGGTAGTCCAGCGCCAGCTCCTCCAGCACCGCCTCGGCCGTGGAGGGCGCCCCCTTGGGGGTCTTCTTGATCACCGGGATCTTCTGCTCCTCGAACAGGATCTGGCCGAGCTGCTTGGGCGAACCGAGGTTGAACGCGCGTCCGGCGAGCTCATGGGCCTTCGCCTCCAAGTCGTGGATGCGCGCCTCCAGCTCCTGGCTCTGGACGTGCAGGCGCTCGGCGTCCAGCGCCACGCCATGGCGCTCCATGCGCGAGAGCACCGGGACCAGCGGCAGCTCGAGCGTCTCGAGGATCTCGGCGAGGCGCCCCTCGGCGTCTACCCGGGGCCGCAATTCGTGGTGCAGGCGCAAAGTGATGTCCACGTCCTCGCAGGCATAGGGCGCGGCCTGCTCCAAGGCAACCTGGTTGAAGGTGAGCTGCCTGGCGCCCTTGCCGGCGACCTCCTCGAAGGAGATGGTCTTCTCCCCCAGGTACTTGAGTGCCAGGGAGTCCATGTCGTGGCGGGTGGCGGTGGAGTCGAGCACGTAGGACTCGAGCATGGTGTCCTGAAGCGGCCCGAGTACCTCGATGCCCTGGCCGGCCAGTACCGAGAGGTCATACTTGAGGTTCTGGCCGATCTTGGTCTTGCCCGTATCGGTCCATAGGGGGGTGAGGGTCTCGAGCACCGTCGCGCGGTCGAGCTGCTCGGGGGCATCGAGGTAATCGTGAGCCAGCGGAATATAGGCGGCCTCGCCCGGCGTCAAGGCTAGCCCCACGCCGACGACCTCGGCCTCCATGTAGTTGAGGCTAGTGGTCTCCAAGTCAAAGCAGAAGGCCTCGGCGTCCTTGAGGCGGGCCAGCCAGGCGTCCAGCTCGGCCTGCGCGAGGATCACGCTATCCTGGCGCCCGGCACTGCCGCGTTCGCCGCCGTCGCCTTCCTCGGCAGCCTTGGCCGGTGTGCCGCCGGCGACATCATCGACGCCCTCGTCGCTGCCCTCTAGCAGCTCCGACAACCAGGCCTTGAACTCCAGGCGGCGGTAGAGCTCGAGCAGCGCCTCGCGGTCGGGATGGGCGATGTCCAGGTCATCGAGGCCCACCGGCAGCTCGCAGTCGGTCTTGATGGTGGCCAGCGCCTGGGACAGGAAGGCCTCGTCCCGGTGGGCCTCGAGCTTCTTGGGCAGGGTCTTGGCGCCGCGAAAACCCAGGGTCTTGACCTTCTCCAGGTCCGCATAGACGGCCTCCAGGCCGCCGTCCATGCCCTGCAACAGGCCCAGGGCGGTCTTCTCACCGACCCCCGGCACGCCGGGAATGTTGTCCACCTTGTCGCCCATCAACGCCAGGAAGTCGACGATCCGCTCCGGCGGGAGGCCGAACTTCTCCTTCACCCCCGCGACGTCCAGGGTCTCGTCCTTCATGGTGTTGACCAGCGTGATGTGCTCGTTGACCAGCTGGGCCATGTCCTTGTCGCCGGTGGAGATCACCGCATCGCGGCCGGCCTCGGTGGCCCGGCGCGCCAGGGTGCCGATGACATCGTCGGCCTCCACCCCCTCGATGCACAACAGCGGCAGGCCCAGCGCCTTCACGCACGCGTGGAGCGGCTCGACCTGGGTGCGCAGGTCATCGGGCATCGGTGGCCGGTGGGCCTTGTACTCCTCGAAGAGCTCGTCGCGGAACGTCTTGCCGGGCGCGTCAAAAACCACCGCCATGGGGCTCTCCGGATAGTCCTTGATCAGGCGCTTGAGCATGTTGAGCACGCCCTTGATGGCCCCGGTGGGCTGGCCATCCGAGGTGGACAGCGGCGGCAGGGCATGAAAGGCCCGGTAGAGGTAGGAGGAACCGTCGACGAGAACGATGGGAGTGTCGGCCATGTATCGGCATTCCTTGCAAGCTGGGCAGAATGGAGTGGCGGGTGGGTTAAGCGTGATCCTGAGTATCCATGATACGTAAGCGCTCCACCAACCCCATCTATACCGGCCTCGGTCAGGCCGGTAGGGTGTCTTTCCAGCGCCAGGGCATCAGCGTGCCGAGATCGTCATCCTCACCGAGCATCGGCAGGGTCTCGAACACGAACTGCAGGTAGTCGTAGGGTGAGAGGCCATTGGCCTTGGCCGTCTCGATCAGGCTGTAGATTGCCGCGCTGGCCTGCGCACCGCTCGGTGTGTGGCTGAACAGCCAGTTCTTGCGGTTATGCGCAGCTGCGCATAACCGCAATTATGCCCAGCTCGGGATTATGCGCAGTTGATCAGTCGCCGTTTCTGCAACGCACTGACTATCAACGGAAGTCACTGCCCAAGCGAAGA
>NZ_JACHXP010000024.1 GCF_014192215.1 Halomonas cerina | reverse complement strand
AGGGCCATCTTGACGTTGGTGAGGTCGACGTCGGAGTGGTCCGGCTTGACCCGGATCTTGACGTTGTAATCGATGACGCGTTTGACCGCGACGAGGATCTTCATGGGTGCTCTCCCCTTACCTTGTGTTGTTGCCACTAACAGCGCCTTCCACAATCGGTGGGCTTTTCCGTCGGCAAGCCTTCGCGAGGGCGCTGTGAACCCCTCCCTGGGCGCTACCTTTGCCATCCATGGCAAAGGACCCTCGCTTCACCTTGCCCCCGGCGCCCACCGAGTGAGCGCTTGGCAATGAGCTTAAGGACGATCGGCTCAGCTGCTGGATGAAAAGCGCCTAACAGAAGGCCTGGATGCCGGTCTGCGCCCGACCGAGGATCAGGGCGTGGACGTCATGGGTGCCCTCGTAGGTGTTCACCACCTCGAGGTTGACCAGATGGCGGGCCACCCCGAACTCGTCGCTGATGCCGTTGCCGCCCAGCATGTCGCGGGCCAGCCGCGCGATATCCAGCGCCTTGCCGCAGCTGTTGCGCTTCATGATCGAGGTGATCTCCGAGGCGGCGATGCCCTCGTCCTTCATGCGCCCCAGGCGCAGGCAGCCCTGCAGGGCCAGGCAGATATCGGTCTGCATGTCGGCCAGCTTCTTCTGGATCAGCTGGTTGGCGGCCAGCGGTCGGCCGAACTGGTGGCGGTCCAGGGTGTACTGGCGGGCGGTGTGCCAGCAGTCCTCGGCGGCCCCCAGCGCGCCCCAACTGATGCCGTAGCGGGCCGAATTGAGGCAGGTGAAGGGGCCCTTGAGGCCGCGTACCTCGGGGAAGCGGTTCTCCTCGGGCACGAAGACGTCGTCCAGGACGATCTCGCCGGTGATCGAGGCGCGCAGCCCGACCTTGCCATGGATGACGGGCGCGGAGAGGCCCTCCCAGCCCTTCTCCAGCACGAAGCCGCGGATATCGCCCTCGTCATCCTTGGCCCACACCACGAAGACATCGGCGATGGGGCTGTTGGTGATCCAGGTCTTGCTGCCGGTCAGGCGCCAGCCGCCCTCGACCCGGCGGGCGCGGGTCACCATCGAGCCGGGGTCGGAGCCGTGATTGGGCTCGGTGAGGCCGAAGCAGCCGATCCACTCGCCGCTGGCCAGTTTGGGCAGGTACTTCTGTTTGGTCGCCTCGGTGCCGAATTCATTGATCGGCACCATTACCAGCGAGGACTGCACGCTCATCATCGAGCGGTAGCCGGAATCGACGCGCTCGACTTCGCGGGCAATCAGCCCGTAGCAGACGTAGTTGAGGCCGCTACCGCCGTATTCCTCGGGAATGGTGGCGCCCAGCAGGCCGGTCTCGCCCATCTCGCGGAAGATCGCCGGGTCGGTCTGCTCATGACGGAAGGCCTCCAGCACGCGGGGCGCGAGCTTGTCGGCGGCGAACTGGGCGGCGCTCTGCTGCACCATGCGCTCTTCGTCGCTGAGCTGCTGATCGAGCAGCAGCGGGTCTTGCCAATGGAAAGCGGGCATCTGGGACATGTCGAAGGTTCCTGTGCTTGTCGTTATGGGGCTGTCGTTTTTCAGCTGGCCTCGAGGAGGTCGGCATAGGCCTTGAGGTGATGGTCGTCATCGCCGAAGCGATGGCCGAGCATCACCAGGTGGCGGGCATGGTGGGCGAGGCTGTACTCCCAGGTCATGCCGATACCACCGTGGAGCTGGATCGCCTGCTCGGCGATGAACTGGGCGGCGCGCTTGACCACGTGCTGGGCGGCGATCAGCTGGCGGCTGCGCTCGACGCTTGCCGGCTCGTCGGCCACGCAAGCGGCGAGGATCGCCATGGAGGTGGCCAGCTCCAGCTCGGTGGTCATGTCCACCATGCGGTGCTGGAGCACCTGGAAGCGGCCGATCGGCTTGCCGAACTGCTCGCGGGTCTTGAGGTACTCCAGGGTCAGCTCACAGGCCTGCTGCATGCTGCCCACCGCCTCGGCACACTGGGCCGCCATGGCGCGTCCCCGCTGATGGTCCAGCGCCTCGAAGGCCTCACCGGCGTCGCCCAGCAGGGCATCGTCGGCCAGCGTCACGCCATCGAGGGTCAGGTCGCAGGCCCAGGGCCCCGCCATGGTGGGGTAGGCGCGGCGCTGCACGCCGTCCGCGGCGGGGTCGACCACAAACAGCGAGAGGCCGTCACATTCGCCGGGCTCCCCCGCGGTGCGCGCCACCACCAAGATGCGATGGGCGGCCTGGCCACCGATCACCACCGACTTGCGGCCCGACAGACGCCAGCCGTCGGTCACTCGCTCGGCGCGGGTCTCGGTCCACGCGGAGCAGTAGTGGGTACGCGGCTCCTCGGTGGCCACCGCCAGGCGCAGCTCTCCGGCAGCCAGCGCCGGCAGCAGCGCCTCGCGCTGGGCATCGCTGCCCAGCGCCTGCACCAGCCCGCCGCCCAGCAGCTGGGACTCCAGGAAGGGCTCCAGGCAGAGCCCGCGGCCCAGCTCCTGCATCACCACCAGGTGATCGACGCCACTGCCGCCCATGCCGCCGTGAGCCTCGTCGATGGGCACCGCCAGCACCCCGAGCTCGGCCAGCTGGCCCTGGAAGGCCTCGCTGAAGCCCGGCTCGCTGCGCTGCACCTGATCGCGGTGCTCGAAGGTGTAGTGTTCCCTGACCAGCCTGGCCAGCATGTCCTGCAGCATCTGCTGCTCGTCACTGAGTGAAAAGTCCATGGTGGCCTCCTATAAGCCCAGCTGGGCCTTCGCCAGGATGTTCTTCTGGATCTCGTTGGAGCCGCCGTAGATCGACAGCTTGCGCAGGTTGAAGTAGTGGGCGGCCGGGGTGACGCTGTAATCGGCATGCAGCGGCTCGCCGTCATGCTCGAGCGCCATCTCGTCGGCCAGGAATGGCAGGGCGTGGGGCCCCAGCACCCGACGGGCCAGGTCGCTGATCGCCTGGCGAATCTCGGAGCCGGTGATCTTGAGAATCGAGCTCTCGGCGCCGGGTACCCCACCGGCCTGGGCCCGGGCCAGGATGCGCAGGGTACTCATCTCCACCGCCATCAGGCGCATCTCCACCTCGGCGATGCGCTGACGCAGCAGCGGGTCTTCCAGGGCCGGGCGGCCGTCGATCACCTCGCGGGAGGCGATGGCCTTGAGGTGGGCCAGCGCGGCCTTAGAGATGCCGACCCCCGCCTGGCCGGTACGCTCATGGGTCAGCAAGTACTTGGCGCAGGTCCAGCCATCGTTCTCCTTGCCCACCAGGTTCTCCACCGGGACGCGGACGTTGTCGAAGAACACCTCGTTGACCTCGTGGGCCCCATCCAGAGTGATGATCGGCTGCACCGAGATCCCCGGGGTGTCCATGTCGATCAGCAGGAAGGAGATGCCGGCCTGGGGCTTGGCCTCGGGGTCGGTGCGCACCAGACAGAAGATGCGGTTGGCGTGCTGGCCCAGGGTGGTCCAGGTCTTCTGGCCGTTGACGATGTAGTGATCGCGCTCGCGCACCGCCCGGGTCTTCACGGCGGCCAGGTCGGAGCCGGCCCCCGGCTCGGAATAGCCCTGGCACCACCAGTCGGTGCCGTCAAGGATGCGCGGCAAGTAATACGCCTTCTGCTGCGGGGTGCCGAACTTGATGATCACCGGTGCGACCATGTTGACGCCGAAGGAGATCAGCCGCGGCGCCCCGTGAGCCGCACACTCCTCCTCGAAGATATGCTTCTCCACCACGCTCCAGCCGGTGCCGCCATATTCGACCGGCCAGTTGGCGGCATACCAGCCGCGGCGGTTGAGGATCGCCTGCCAGCGCTGGTGGTCCTCCTTGGAAAGCTTCTTGCCAAGGCGCACCTTGGCGGCGATGTCATCGGGCAGTTCGGCCTTGAGGAAGGCCCTCACCTCATCGCGAAAGGCCAGTTCCTCGTCGCTGAATCGGATCTTCATGCTGTGCTCCCTCGAGAGTCGTCGTGGCGCGCCCCGTTCGGGCGGGCCCTGTCATGCTTGCGGGCCAGAAAGGCCTCCACCTTGGCCTGACGCTGGGGCGAGTCGCGACAGGCCACGAACAGCGCGCGCTCGCGGGCAAGCGCCGCGTCGAAGGGCTCGAGGAGTGCTGCCTCGAGCGCCTCGATGACCCTGACGGGGGCCGGCTCCTCCACTTCGCTGGCCGGAAGGGCGTGGCGCCGCTGGGCCAGCCAGGCACGGGGATCGGCGGCTTCGGCCTGGATCGGCAGCTCTCGGGTGCGGCGCGCCCCTCCGGCGGCCAGCGCCTCGCCCAGCGTCTGCCTGTCGTCTTCCGGTGTAGTCGCCGGAGCGGTGCGATCGATCAGGCCGCAGTTGCCGTTGCGAGTCAGGGTCACGGCGTGGTTCATGGCATGTTCTCTCCGGAATTGTTGTGTTCAGCCGAGTCGTGTTCAGCGGTAACCAGCAGGCCGATCGCCCTTTCATGACAACTACTTGTCATCAACATGGCCAAGTCTTGCCTATCTTCTTGCATTTGAGCCTAGACTCACAAATAAAAAAAGACAAGTAGTTGACATAATTTTTGGCCTGGCCTAGCTTTCTCAACAGGTGCACGACAACGGCGATGCCAGCTACCACGCCACGCACCCCAACAACAACGCACATTCAGGAGCTTGTATGGCTATCGAGACAAACCTGACGCCAGAGCGCAGAAACGCCATGGTCGAGGCGGGGGCCTGGAATGACCAAACCATTACCGACTACCTGGACGAGGCGGTGGCCTCCGGCGGCGATCGCGCCGCCATCATCACCTACCAGATGGCCGAGGGTAGCCGCGCCGAACTCAGCTATCAGGAGCTGAGTGACAGGGTCACCCGCATGGCGGCAGGCCTCGCCGGACTCGGCGTAGAGAAAGGCGACGTGGTCTCCTGCCAGCTACCCAACTGGTGGCAGATGACCGCCCTGCACCTGGCCTGCGTGCGCATCGGCGCGGTGCTCAACCCGCTGATGCCGATCTTCCGCGAGCACGAACTAGCGTTCATGCTCGGCCTGGCCGAAAGCAAGGTGCTGGTGGTTCCCCGGACCTTCCGCGGCTTCGACCACGCCGCCATGGCCCACGGCCTGAAAGACGAGCTTCCCACCCTTCAGCATGTGCTGGTCATCGACAGCGAGGGCGAGGACAGCTTCGAGAAGGTGCTGCTGGCACGTGCCTGGGAAGAGGAGACCGATACCGCCGCCCTGTTCGAGTCGCGCCGCCTGTCGGGCGACGACGTGGTGCAGATCCTCTATACCTCCGGCACCACCGGCAAGCCCAAGGGCGTGATGCACACCTCCAACACCCTGTTCAGCAATATCCGCCCCTTCGCCGAGCGACTAGGGCTGAAGGAGAGCGACACGACCTTCATGCCCTCCCCGCTGGCGCACCAGTTGGGGTTCCTCTACGGCCTGATGCTGCCTGTCTACCTCAAGGCTACGGCGGTGCTGCAGGACACCTGGAAGCCCGAAGAAGCGACGCGCATCATTCGCACCGAGCAGCCCAGCCTGATGCTCGGCTCGACCCCCTTCCTGGCCGATATTGCCGAACAGGCCCTCGACCACGGTCCGGATCTGCAGTCGCTGACGCGCTTCCTGTGTGCCGGCGCCCCGATTCCCAGCCCCCTGGTGGAGAAGGCCGCGAAGCACCTGCCGACCCGGATTCTCTCCGCCTGGGGCATGACCGAGAACGGCGCGGTGACCACCACCCTGCCCGACGACGACCCCGAGCGGGCCGTGCATACCGACGGCGTGCCGCTGCCCTATGTGGAGCTCAAGGTCACCGACATGGAGGGCAGCCCACTGCCGGCCGGCCAGGAAGGACCGCTCTACATGCGCGGCGCCAGCCTGTTCGTCGGCTACTTCAAGCAGCCCGAACTCTACGGCGTGGATGACGAGGGCTGGTTCCCCACCGGCGACCTGGCACGCCTGGATGAGCAAGGCTATGTGCGTATCACCGGGCGCTCCAAGGACGTGGTGATCCGCGGCGGGGAGAACATCCCCATTGTCGACATCGAGAACACCCTCTATCAGCACCCCAAGATCCAGACCCTGGCCCTGGTGGGCAAGCCCGACGAACGCCTCGGCGAGCGGCTATGCGCCTACGTGACCCTCAAGGAGGGCGAGGAATCGCTGACCCTCGAGGAAGTCTGCGCCTTCCTGACCGAGCGCAAGGTGACCCGCCAGTACCACCCGGAGTTCCTGGAGGTGCTCGACGAACTGCCGCGCACCCCCTCCGGCAAGATCCAGAAGTTCAAGCTGCGTGAGCAGGCCAAGCAGAACACCCCGAACCGCTGAGGCACCGCTTCAGCAGACGACACGACCTCAAGACATCCCCAGCAGAGTGGAGACAACAATGAAAGGATTGAATGGAAGGACCGTTATCGTGACCGGCGGCGGCGGCGGTATCGGCCGTGCGGTGTGCCAGCGCTTCGCCGAACATGGCGCCAAGGTGGCAGTGCTCGACCGCGACGAGCAGGCGGCTCAGGCCACCGTGGACGCCATTAGCGCCACCGACGGCCAGGCAAAAGCCTATGCCGCCGATATCACCGACTACGACGCCATCGTTTCCACCGTGGCGAGCATCGAGCAGGATCTGGGCACGCCTACGGTGCTGGTCAACAACGCCGGCTATGACCGCTTCATGCCGTTCCTCAAGACCGAGCCGGCCATGTGGGAGTCGCTGATCGCCGTCAACCTGACGGGTGCGCTCAACATGCACCACGTGGTGCTGCCGAAGATGGTCGAGGCCGGCGGCGGCCGGGTGATCAACATCGCCTCCGACGCCGCCCGGGTCGGCTCCTCCGGCGAGGCCGTCTACGCTGCGTGCAAGGCCGGCCTGATCGGCCTGAGCAAGACCCTGGCCCGCGAGCTCGCCAGCAAGAACGTCACCCTCAACGTGGTCTGCCCCGGCCCCACCGATACCGCGCTGCTCAAGGGTGTGGCGGATACCGCCCGCGACCCGGAGAAGCTGCTGGAAGCCTTCCGCAACGCCGTGCCCATGCGCCGCATCGGCCAGCCTGAGGACTACCCCGGCATCATCACCCTGCTCGCCAGCGACGAGGCCAGCTTCATCACCGGCCAGGTGGTCAGTGTGTCCGGCGGCCTGACCATGGCCGGCTAAGCCACTTGCTACCTCACTCTCAGTCTTGAAACCCAGGAGCTCCAAGATGAACTACGAAGATATCCTCTATGACGTCACCGACGGTGTTGCCACCATCACCATCAACCGTCCGGACCGCTACAACGCCTTCCGCGGCCAGACCTGCATGGAGCTGCTCGATGCCTTCAACCGCGCCGGCTGGGACAAGTCGATCGGCGTGATCGTGCTCACCGGGGCCGGCGACAAGGCCTTCTGCACCGGCGGTGACCAGGGCGCCCACGAGGGGCAGTACGACGGTCGCGGCATTATCGGCCTGCCGGTCGAGGAGCTGCAGACCCTGATCCGCCAGGTGCCCAAGCCGGTCATCGCCCGGGTCAACGGCTTCGCCATCGGTGGCGGCCATGTGCTGCACGTGGTGTGCGATCTGTCCATCGCCGCCGAGACCGCCATCTTCGGCCAGGTGGGTCCCAAGGTGGGGTCGGTGGACCCCGGCTTCGGCACCGCCTACCTCGCCCGAGTCGTCGGCGAGAAGCGCGCCCGGGAGATCTGGTACCTGTGCCGTAAGTACACCGCCCAGCAGGCCATGGACTGGGGGCTGGTCAACGCCGTGGTGCCGCCGGAGCAACTCGACGAGGAAGTGCGCAAGTGGTGCGACGAGATCCTCGAGAAGAGCCCCACCGCGCTCTCCATCGCCAAGCGCTCCTTCAATGCCGACAGCGAGAACATCGCCGGCATCGGGGCACTGGGCATGCAGGCCCTGAGCCTCTACTACGACACCGAGGAATCGAAGGAGGGCGTGGCGGCCTTCAAGGAGAAGCGCAAGCCGGAGTTTCGCAAGTATTACAACAAGTGATGCCGGTTCGGCGTTGACGCAAGCCGCCGGTTCGGCGAACCGGCGGCCCCCCGAGAGGATGAAGACAGCCATGAACTTTGCCTTTACCGAACAACAGGATGCCATCCGCGAGAGCGTGGCCAAGCTGTCCGCCGACCTGCTGGCCCCCCGCTACCGGCAGCGCGAGACGGACGGCCGCATCGAGCGCGAGATCGTCGAGATGCTCGGCGAGATGGGCTGCCTGGGCGGCGAACTGCCGGAGGAATTCGGCGGCAGCGGCCTGGACTGCGTGACCAGCGGCGTGATCATCGAGGAAATCGCCCGCGGCGACTTCAACGTCGGCTACCTGCCGCTGCTGGCCTCGCTCAATGGCCAGATCATCGCCCACCATGCACGCCCCGAGCTGGCCCAGGAGTGGCTTTCCGGCATCACTGCCGGGCAGAAGATCTGCTGCATCGCCCTGACCGAGCCCCACGGCGGCAGTGACGCCGCCAACCTCAAGCTCAAGGCCAGCCGTCAGGGCGAGCACTTCGTGCTCAACGGCGAGAAGACCTCCATCTCCATGGCCGACCAGTCCGACGTGGCGGTGGTGTTCGCGCGTACCGGCAGCCAGGAACAGCGCGCCGGCGGCATCAGCGCCTTCCTGGTGCCCATGGACCTGGACGGCATCACCACCAGCCGTTTCGAGGATTCAGGGCAACAGGCCATTGGCCGCGGCTCGATTTTCTTCGACAATGTGGCGGTGCCGGCGGATCACATGCTGGGCGACGAAGGACAGGGCTTCAAGCAGGTCATGCAAGGCTTCGACTACAGCCGCGCGCTGATCGGCCTGCAGTGCCTGGCGGTGGCCCAGCAGTCGCTGGACGAGACCTGGCAGTGGCTCACCGAGCGCGAGGCCTTCGGCCAGCCGCTGGCGGCCTTCCAGGGATTGACCCACCCCCTGGCCGAATACCAGACGTTCGTCCAGGCCGCTCGCCTGCAGTGCTACTACGCCCTGTGGCTGAAGGACCACGACCGGCCTCACACCACGGAAGCGGCCATGTGCAAGTGGTGGGGCCCCAAACTGGCCTTCGATGTCGTCAAGCAGTGCCTGCTGGCCCACGGCCACACCGGCTACGGCGAGGACCTGCCCTTCGCCCAGCGCCTGCGTGACGTGATGGGCCTGCAGATCGGCGATGGCACGGCACAGATCATGAAGAACATCATTGCACGTCAGTCGGTGCCGCGGTGAGCCGCCCTTGCCAGGCGGGGCCAGGCGGCGCTTCCCGACTGACGTCGCCGAGCCCAGGGTTGACCTGGCAAGACACAGGAGTGCTTCAGATGGCTGTCCAGAACGACAGGACCGTGGCCAACCGCCTTTTCTTCCGGCTCTTCCAGGCCAGCAACATCCTGCAGAAGCAGACGGCCAGCGCCGTGGGATTGACCACGGTGCAGTGGGCGGTGCTCGGCGCCCTGTCCCGCAAGGGCTACGAGGAAGGCATCGCCTTCAATGACCTGACGGAGTACCTGATCGTCAGCCGGCAGAGCCTGGACGGCGTCCTCAAGCGCCTCGAGCGGGAAGGCCATGTGCGGCGGATCCCCCATCCCGATGATGGCCGCGCTCGGCTGATCCAGTTGACCCCCCAGGGGCGGGAGTTCTGGGAGAGTCTGCAACCCAGGATCCAGGACTTCTACGCCCAGGGGCTCAAGGGCCTCGGCTTCGACGAGACCGTAAGCCTGCTGCATTACCTGAACAAGCTGCAGAAGGACCTGGAAGAGATCACCCCACAGGAAACCGCCAGCGTGGAGAAGGAGGGCTGACGCGTCGAGTCGGCGCTACACCCTTTCTCTACCGACCACGACGACCTGAGCACGAGCCCAAGAGCAGTCCCGATCCTCTAACCGCCATGCGGCCTGCCAGAGCGGGACTGGCACCTACGCCACCGGCGCGAACAGCAGCGCCAGGTCCTCCTCATCGAACAGCGGGCCGTCGCCCTTGGACTCGGTGCCCCCTTCCAGGATCGAGGCGGCGAGATCCGCCTTGCGGGCCTGCAGGTCGAGGATGCGCTCCTCCACTGTACCGGCACAGACCAGCTTGTAGACGAACACCGGGTTCTGCTGGCCCAGGCGATGGGCGCGGCCGGTGGCCTGGGCTTCCACCGCGGGATTCCACCAGGGATCGTAGTGGATCACCGTGTCCGCGGCGGTGAGGTTGAGGCCCGTGCCGCCGGCCTTGAGGCTGATCAGGAATACGGGGATCTCGCCCTGCTGGAACAGCGCCACCCGCTGCGTCCGAGTCTTGCCGGGGGTGTCGCCGGTGAGCGTGGTGTAGGGAATGCCGTCGCGCTCAAGCGATTGGCCGATCCGCGATAGCATCTCGGTGAACTGCGAGAACACCAGGATGCGCCGCCCCTCCTCGATCAGCGGCGGCAGCAGCTCGCGCAGCTGGTCCAGCTTGGCCGATCGGCGCACCTTCTTCGCGCTGTCCAGCTTGACTAGGCGCGGGTCGCAGCACACCTGGCGCAGCTTGAGCAGCGCATCGAGCATCACGATACCGGAGCCGGCCAGGCCGCGCTCGGCGATGGCCTGCTGCACCCGCTGGTGCTGGGCCAGGCGCAGGCTTTCGTAGAGTTCACGCTGGCTACCGGAAAG
This sequence comes from Halomonas cerina, assembly GCF_014192215.1. GTDB lineage: Bacteria > Pseudomonadota > Gammaproteobacteria > Pseudomonadales > Halomonadaceae > Halomonas > Halomonas cerina. The sequence continues at coordinate 41,592 of NZ_JACHXP010000024.1, read as the reverse complement.
GGTGATCTCACGCCGGCTCTCGGTCTTCTCGGGCAGCTCGGCGAGCACCTGCTGCTTGGTGCGCCGCAGCATCAGCGGCGCGATACGCCTCGAGAGCCGCTGGCGCAGCACCACGTCGCCTTCCTTCTCGATGGGCGTGCGGAAGTGCTGACCGAACCACTGCTGGCTGCCCAGCGCTCCTGGCGCCACGGCGTCCAGCTGGGCCCACAGCTCGCCCAAGTGGTTTTCCAGCGGCGTGCCGGTCATGGCCAGGGCGCGCCGAGCGTCGAGCTCGCGCACCGCCCGGGCGGTCTGGCTGGCGGCGTTCTTGATCGCCTGGGCCTCGTCGAGCACCAGCAGCCCGAACGCGACCTCGCGCAGCCGCTCCAGGTCGCGAATCAGCAGCGGATAGGTGGTGACCACCAGATCGGCCCCGGGCAGCGCCCCCTCGATCTGGCGGTGACGCTGGGCCTTGCCACCCTGCAGCGCCAGCACCTCGAGGTCCGGGGCGAAGCGAGCCGTCTCGGCGCACCAGTTGCCCACCAGGCTGGTGGGCGCCACCACCAGGACCGGGCCCGCCAACGTGCCGCGGGCGCGCTCATCGAGCAGATGCGCCAGCACCTGCACGGTCTTGCCCAGCCCCATGTCGTCGGCCAGGATGCCGCCAGTCTCAAGCTCCGAAAGAAAGCGCATCCACGCGATGCCGCGGGCCTGATAGTCGCGCAGCTCGCCATGAAAGCCTGCCGGCGTCGGCAGGCTGGATGGCAGCCCCCTGAGGCGTCGGGCCAGGGCCGCGACATCCTCGCGCCCTGCCCAGCGCTCATGCTCGGCCAACGGCGCCACGCGCTCGGCGGCGGTGACCGGCAGCTGCAGCGCCGCCTCGGGGTCCTGTTCATCGCCCAGCCAGTCGAGAATCGGCGCCATCAGCGAACGCAGCCGCGAAAGCGGCAGTACCAGGCGACGCTCCTCATCCAACGCCAGCTCCCAGCTCGCCTCGGCCGGCTCGTCGTCGGCGGCGTCCAGCGGGAAGTCCGGATCCTTGAACAGCTGACGCAGAATCGGCAGCAGGTTCAGGCGTTCACCCTCCACCTCGATATCCAGCGCCAGGTCGAACCAGCCGTTGCCGGCCGGCTCCAGCTCGCCATACCAGGCCTCCGGCTCGAGGTATCGCGGCTCCTCCGGAAACTCCTCGGCGAACACCACCACACAACCCGCCTCACGCAACTTGGCAATCATCGGCCACCAGCCCTCCGGGCCGGCCAGGTGAGTGGGCCACTCGGCGGCGCTGGCCGGGGGGCCATCGCCGGTGGGCAGCAGCAGCGACCAGGGTGGCAGATCCAGATAGGCCGGCACTGCCTCAAGCTCGATCAGCCGCTCCAGCGTCACCATGCCTGGCGGCAGGGAACGCACAAGGCCCAATTCCGCCTCGGGATCGCGCTTGATCGTGAGCCGCTGGCCGTGCCGAAAGACTTGGGCCGATTCGCCCGGTTCGGGCGTCACCTCCACCCCGTCGTAGTCGAAGCCCACCACGCCGGCGCCCACGCTGATCCAACGCGGCGCCGGCACCCTGTCGCGGTACCCCAGCTGGCCTTCCGCCACCCGCATGATGACCTTGAGTCGCGGCGCCACGTCTTCCAAGGTGCGCGCCTCTACCCTCTGCGGTGCCGGCAGCTGGCTTGCCAGCGTTGGCCTCTTGCGCAGCCGCTCGCCCAGCCACTCGCTCATTTCAGGCGGCAGCGGGGGCGCATCGCGCAGCCGCACCAACTGCTGCGGGTCACCACGCAGCCTGCCGAACCGCCCCCGTTCGGGATCGAGATAGCAGAGCGTCCGCCCCACCCTAGCCATCATCACCCGCTCGGAACAGCTGCCTTGTGGGACGATCTGCGCTGCAAGATGCTGCACGCCCTGGGCATCGGCCTGCCAGGCCATTTCCAGCGAGTACTCCGGGCCCAGCGAGAGCACGGCGCCCGTCTGCTTCTGATGGAACAGCAGTGGCGGCTCATCGCTCTCCAGCAGCGCCCACAAGGCGCGCGCCTGAAAGGTATACGAGAGCACCGCCCAGGCATGGTGCGAACTGCCCCAATGGATATCGGTCTCGCCATGCAACAGCAGGTCGAGCGCCTCCTCCTGGTCGGGGCTCCAGCCGGCCTCGGGCCTCGGCACGATCCCACCTTCACGAGACGCCTGGATCACCTTGGGCGATACCCAGCCGGAACCCCGCGTGCGCTGCTTCGAGGGCCGCAGCCACACCGGCAGCACCTTGAGGGTCGGCACTCTGGGGCCGGCCTTGATATCGAGAAACAGCCCAAGGCGATACTCCGGCTCGACCCGTTCCAGGGGCAAGCCAGCGCCGTCCGGCGCCTCGAGGCTGGCCAGCCACGCCTCCCACTGCCGCTCGAGCTGCGACGTGACATCCTTGGGCTCCGCCTCCAGCGGCGGGTCGTCGGCGCTTATCTCGTCGAGGAAGGTGCGAACCAGCGCTACCCCATGCTTGCACTGGCGCCCCACCGGGCAGCTGCAGTCGCTGATCACGCCCATCGCCGGGTTGTCGGGATCGACGGCCAGATTGGTCACATAGGTGTTGCGCCCGCTACCGGCCACCCGGCCACGCAGCACCAGCAGCTCGCCCTCCTGCTCCAGGCTTATCCCATGGCGGACCCGCCCCTGTCGGGCATAGCCCAGGCCCCGCGACAGCGAGCCGGGGTCGAAGCTTGTCTGCCAGCCCATCTGACGAAGGACCTGGAAGAGGGCCAGCGCGGGATCATGCAAGTAGGGTTGCGGCACGGGAGCTCCTCGACGGAGAGGTTCAAGGCGCTATTGGACCGAACGAGGCAAACCTTGGCAACCAGGCCGGGGGCACGACCTCCCGCCCATCATCAGCCGGTACGACCATCAGACTGCAGACGCTGGTCGATTGCGCGGACACGCAGCTGCGGGCATACGAGAGCGAGGCTTCTCAGGATTCACGGCAACAGCCCGTGGCGTTGCAGCTGCTCAAGGAAGCGCCCCTTGCGCCGATGCTCGGCCACGATCCTGTCTAGGCGCGCCTCGAAGGCGGCCTGATCGCCGCGTTCGATGGCCAGCTCACGCAGGTCCGCCAGCAACCCGGCGGCCATCTCGTAGCCCTTGGGCTGCCGACGGCCAATCTGGCTCAGCGCTTCCTGCCAGGCTCGCTCGCCCAGCCTGGCCACCTGGGCCACTCGCGCCTGACGCTGTTTTTCTTCTGCCGCCGCCTGTTCCGCTTCCCGGCGTGCCTTCTCCTCCAGATAGGCCTGGCGATGGCGCTCGTGAGAGGCATCGGCCCGTAGCTTCAGCTCAGCCACGTTGCGCCGCGGCGGCTGATCCGCCTGACCATACTGGCGAAGGCGACGCTGCAGCTCGGCGGGCACACCGCCGTCACCCTCCAGCAGGCGCCGCAACAGCGCATCCTTTTCCTGCAGGGAAAGGGATGCAAGAAAGCCCTCGACCTCACTGCCGGCAGGCGCCTTCTCGCCGGACTCGGCAGCGGCCTCCACCAGCATGGGATCGAGCGCCATGAACTCGGCCAGCGCCTGCTGGCTGGGGGTCAGGGGGCCGATGCCTGGCAGCGGCTCCAGGGTCTCTTCGCGGATATAGTCGACCTGCACGGCCCACAGCCAACAGAGGTAGAACAGCCGCAGGTCGCCGGAGAGCAGCTCCTGGCGCAACCCCGCCAGCGCCCCCATCCAGCCGCTTCCATCGTCGAACTCGTCCCAAGCGGCCTCTTCGTCACCTTCGACATCAATGTCGATCAGCCAACCTTCGGGAGTCTGACGGACCTCCAGCAGACCACACTCATCCAGTTGGAAGGCGTCCAGATCCATCAGGGAAAGTGCTGTCCTGGGCAGCCGAATCAGCAGGCGTTTTGATCCCCATATCGCCACATAGACATGCAGGTCGAAGTAGCGCAGCAGCAGCTGGGTGGGGTCGGACTTCAAGTTGCCCCATTCATAGTGATTGGTAAAGCCGGTCGCCGTGATGCGCGCCCGGCTGGAAATCTCTCGCAGCGCCTGCTGGTCATCCACGCTCAAGGGCCGGTCCACGGCCAGGAATTCGTAGTATTGGTATTCGCTCATGGCTTGCTGTAGCGGCTCCTGGCAACGAATTCGGGATTATCTACCCAACCAGTCGAAGCGATAATCGGTCATGACCATCTCGGCGACACGATCTTCCTTGAGCGTATCGTCAGGCAGGCCTTCACCGCAGAAAGGGCAGTGGCTGATGCCGATGGCTGCGCTCCAGAGGGTATCGCCCTCCTGCTCCAGCATATGGTAGGTATTCAGATCTTTTTCCGTCGCCGTGCGCTCGAAGTACAGGCACCAGCGCCAGTGCCGATCCTCTTCGAGAAAGTTTGCGGCCAGGTAGACATACACGCCTTCAGCCGGCATGTGCCCGCACAAGTGTTGACGGCCCACCATCATTTCCGATTCCTGTCCCTCTCGGCCTGCAGCGCCTGCCTCAGTTACTCGATGGAGCGAAGGTTCTCTTCATGGAGCGAGGCTTCCGTATCCCGCTTGGCGGCAATACCCGGCGACATACGCCGATCGGCCACCTGGCGCCCACCCCGGCGAAAGCCGGCCTGGATCGGCTCGAGCATGAAGTCGATCTCCTCCTCGTCCAGCTTTTCTGGGTCGAAGTGGCCGTCCACGGCTTCCAGCAGCATCTCGCCGTGCTCATCACCGCGCCCGGCGGCGGCGTCCTTGAGCGCTTCGAAACCCGGGGTGCCACCGATATCCTCCGGCGGGCAGGCCATGGCGCCATCGATCAGCCGCGGACAGGGGTGGGTCTCGGCGAGGCCCGTCGCCTCCACCACGATACGATGCCGCCAGTCGTCGCCGAAGTCGTAGAGGTAGTGGAAGGTATGGTCTTTCGCACGGGAGGCGAGGGTCTTGAGCTTGGCGTTGCGCGCCAGCGCGATGGGCCGGCCGCTCCAGTCATCCGGCTCGCCGTAATAGCGGCCGTTGCACTCGAACTCGAAGAGGTGGCAGTCTTCCCAGCCCATCACGGCTTGGATGACCTCGTGCAGGCGGTGCAGGTTGATCTGTTCCGGCACCAGCACGCGGCGCCAGACCAGGGGATCGGTGTCGAGCAGTTCGATACGCAGGCGAATATCAGGCATGGTGAGGGGGCTTGATCAGGCTCTCGGCAGGAATGCCGAACATGTCGTGAAGTTTCCAGACCATGGCGAGGGTCAGGTTGCGCTTGCCGTTCAGGATCTCATAGACGCGATTGCGCCGGCCAATGGCGGGCTCGAGATCCTTGGGCGTTAGTCCCTGCTGCTCCATGCGAAACTTGATGGCCTCGATCGGGTCCGGCAGGTCCACGGGGAAGTGCTTGGCTTCATAAGCCTCGACGAGCATCATGAGGATCTCGAAGCGGTCGCCCTCTGTACCGGATTCCGGCTCATTGTCGAAGTAGGCGGTCACTTCCTGCAATGCGGCACGATAGTCGTCCTCGGTGCGAATGGAGCGAATATCCATGGGTTACTCCATCTCTACGGTGTCGGCATCCACCTTGTCGTACTCCGCGTGAGTGCCGATGAACTTGATGTAGACTGCGCCAAATCGGGCATGTCTGTAAACTGGAGTGACGAGCAGCATCTGTACAAGGAAGTGCCCAAGGCGCCTGCAGGCTGCCGACCTTCGTCAACGGCACCGGCCTGCATCGATCCGGCAGTGGCCGAGAAGCCTAGGCAATGGCGGGCACGGGAAGCGAGTTCCCGGGCCCGTTGTCTCATCGGCAGACCGCGTCGTTCAGAACGACGAATCAGAAGTCGAAGAACACCGTCTCGCCCTCGCCCTGCAGGCGGATATCGAGGCGATAGCGCACCTTGCCCTCTTCCTCCTCACGGGTAGCGATCAGCGTATCGCGACGGGACGGCTCAAGGCGACTGAGCACCGGACACTCGGCGTTGGCCTCGACCTCGTCCTCGAAGTAGAGGCGGGTCTGCAGGTGGATATTGACGCCGCGGGCGAAGATGGCCAGGTTGATATGCGGGGCCATCTTCAGGGCGCTGCGGGCACTCGCCAGGTCGGAGTCCTTGTCGTCGATGGCCCCGTGCTCCTCGTCGATGCCATCCACCCGCACGCGCCCCGGCTTGACGGTCTTGAGGGTCCACTCGCTGCCGTGCTCGAAGGTGGTGGCGGTGCGCCCGAAGCTGTTGAACGGCTTCTCGAGGTCGAACGCCGGCTGGTAGACGCCCTGGCTGTCGGCCTGCCAGGCTTCGATGAAGGCGTCGCGCACCAGGTCGCCGTTGCCGTCGATCACGGTGCCGACCACCTCGATATGCTCGCCCTCGGCCTCGGGCTTGGCCATCTCGTTCCAGATCTCTTCGTCGCGGGTCGGGTTGCCGGCTGCGGCCAGGGCCAGGCCGATATGCACGTAGGGCCCGGCGGTCTGGGAGGCAGTCTCGCGCAGCATCAGTTCGCTGGCGGGCTGGGAATTCGGCTGTTTCATCTCATTGTCCCCGTTACTGGTTCTCGAACCGATCACTGGTTTTCGAAATAGGTCTGCAGTTCGCCACGTACCACCAGGTCGAAACGATAGGCCAGGCAGTCCATGGGCCGGCTGCGGGCCATGTCCAGACGGCCGACCATGGTCTCCACGGCGTCGGGGTCCTTGAGGGTGTTGACGATGGGGCACAGCGGAATCAGCGGGTCGCCCTCGAAGTACATCTGGGTGATCAGGCGGGTGGAGATCGCCGGGCCCATCACCGAGACGTGGATATGCGAGGGACGCCAGCTGTTCACATCGTTGGGCCAGGGGTAGGGGCCCGGCTTGATGGTGCGGAAGCGGTACCAGCCCTGATCATCGGTCAGGGTGCGTCCTACACCGCCGAAGTGGGGGTCCAGCGGGGCCAGGTAGTTGTCGTTGCGGTGGCGGTAGCGGCCGCCGGCGTTGGCCTGCCACATCTCCACCAGGGTGTGGGGCACCGGCTTGCCGAACTGGTCGACCACGCGACCGAACATGATCATGCGCTCACCCACCGGCAGGCCCTGGCCCTGGCTGAAGTTGAGCAGCAGGTCGTTGTCGTGGGGCCCCATGCGCAGGCCACGGAAATTCGGGCCGGTGAGCTCGGAGGCGGTGGCGTGCTGCATGCTGACCAGCGCCTGGCGCGGCGAGCGGGCCACGGAGGTCTTGTAGCCGGGGGCGTAGGCCGGCGGATGCCAGTTACGGTCGCGCTCCACGAAGCGCTTGTTGGCGTCTTGCATAGCAATTCGTCTCTGGGGGTGGGCGATTAATGAGACCAGTGTGGTGCCTTACCGCAGCTCTGCCAATTGATCTCTTGCCTCCCCCTCATAACCCACGGGTTATGGATTGCCAGCCACCGTCTCCGCCGCCAGCGCCCGGAGCATTTCGCAGAAGGCTTCGAGGGCCAGCGAGGGCTTGAGCGTGCTGTTGGTACACAGCCCCACCGAGCCGCCCTGCAGCTCCAACGGCAGAGCCAGTTCACACAGCCACCCGTCGGCCACCGCCTCCCGGGTCGCTTCCTCGGGCGCGACCCAGATGGCATCGCTGTCCCGGGTGTAGCGGTGGCTGAGGGCCAGCGACAGGGTTTCCAGCAGCTGACCCGGCAGGGCCAGGGAGTGACGCACGAAGAAGCTGTCGACCTGCTGACGCAGGGTGGTCTGGGGGGGCGGCAGCACCCAGGGGAAGGCCACCAGGCGCGAGGCCTCGAGCGGGGCGATGCCGGCCAGCGGGTGCCCTGCCCGCACCACCAGCACCAGGCGCTCATAGTAGAGGTGCTCGAAGGCGAGGTCGAGGATCTCCCGGGCCTCGGTCATGCGCCCGACCACCAGATCCAGCTCGCCGCGGCGCAGCCGCGAGAGCAGAAAGGCACTGGGGCCGGTCACCACGTTGACGCCACTCTCGCCTTCCGCGGTCTGCTGCCAGCGGCGGATCGCCTCGGGCAGCAGCCGGCTCTCCACCGTGGAGAGCGCGCCTACCCGCAGCCAGGTCGCCCCGGTGCGCCCCTCGCCCACGGCGCCGATGCCTTCCTCTAGGGCGCGGATCGCCGGGCCGGCATGGCGCAGCAGGGTCAATCCGGCCTGGGTCAGGGCCACGCCACGCGGCGTGCGGTCGAACAGTGTCGCGCCCAGGGCCTCCTCGAGCTCCCGGATGGTCTTGGAGATACCGGGCTGAGTGATCGCCAGGCGCTCGGCGGCACGCGCGAAGCTGCGCTGGCGGGCCACCTCGAGAAAGGCCTGCAGATGACGCAGCTTGATGCGGGCATTGAGCATTCAGGCCTCTCGGTGGCGGAGAGCAAGCGGCCAAGCGACGTAGGGTGGATAAGCGTTAGCGCATCCACCGATGACGGCGCTCGGCCAAGCGGCCAAGCGGCCAAGCGGCCAAGCGGCCAAGCGGCCAAGCGGCCAAGCACCAGCATCACCCGTAGCAAGCCAGTGGTCATGCCAGCCGGATCACCTGGCTGGCGAAGTCAAGAAGGTCATCCGTATGTTTCTGGATGATGGCGATGACGATGGGCACCTGTACCGACTGATAGTCATGCACGGCGATATTGCGAAAACCGGTCATCTGTTGCATGACCCTGGCCAGCTCAGGGTCGATCAGTCGCGCCTGGGCAAGCATCTCGAAGACGTTCCGTGCGCTTTGCGGCAACCCCAGTTGCCGGAGCCGGATCAGGCGATTGCCGGCATCGATGGCGGCTTCACAGGCCCGCTGCAGGTTCAGGATGGCCGCATCTTGGCGTGTCTGGTCGACGTCGAAGGTCGTCGTGTCCTTGTCGTACTCTTCCCGTGCACGCGCCACGCAGCGCTCTATGGTGGCTGCCTTGTTGAGCAGGACTTCATCGGCCATGAACGGTGCCTCGCTGCTTGATGTCGGCAATCAGCTCACGCCGCTGAATCTGCAGGTCCCAGTATTCGCTCAGCACGGCAAGCTCAAACTCGTCGGCGTCGCATCCCTGGTGCCATAACCGCACCCCTTCGCTGATCACCTGATACTGCATGACGGTCGTGGCGCGACGCAGGTCGACCAGATCGACATCGCGATCCAGCCGGTTGGCCACCGTCGCCATCAGCTCCCAACGCCGCTCTGCCGAGAGGGGACTCGGCAGCAGGACGGCCAGGTCCACATCGCTGTGGCGCCCCGCACCTCCTGTCGCCTGGCTGCCGAACAGGTAGATGGCCTGCACGCCGGGCAAGGCCTCGGTCAGCAAGGTGACACAATGGTCCCGTTCAGACGTTGTCAGGCTCATGATGCCCTCCACCAGCAGGATGGAAACCGCACTCTACGAATTACCGGATCGATGGGCAATCTCGCAAAGGCCTGCAGTTGACGCAGCTTGATGCGGGCATTGAGCATTCATGCCCCCCGTTGGCGTGAGGCGAGTAGGTGGCGGATGCTCGCCATGGCCATCAGGCTGATCAATAGGGTCGGCAGGAAAGCCAGCGCCACGGTGCCCGAGAGGTCGCTGAGCCAGCCACCCAGCACGGTGATGGCAAAGACCAGCAGATAGCCGAAGAAGAGCACCCCGCCCATCAGTCGTGGCAGTGCCTCGACCCGGACCAGCCAGGCAGGCAGCGCCAGCACGAAGATGAACAACGCACTGGTGAAAAAGCCGAACACGCCCGCGGCCCATACCACGTGAAGCCCCGGAAGCCACAACATCAGCGGCAGGGCGGCCAGCGCCAGGGCGATAATGGCGACCAACGGTCGAGGGCGTCCCATCAGCCGGTCGGCGTAGAGGATCAACAGCGCCGAAGAGAGCATCTGGGCGCCGTTGAGAGCAATCAGGCTGGGCGAGAGCAGTGCCAGGCGTCCGCTCGCCTCGAGCAGCGGCGGCAGGAAGACGTTGCCGGTGAAGTAGAGCGCCGCGGCGGCACCGAGCAACGTGACCAGCCGCCACATGCGGCTATCATTCAGTGCCGGCAGGACCAGCTCGGCAGAGGAGGAGCCGCGACCGGTGGCCGGCAGCCGGCGACTGCCCACGGCCAGGGTCAGCATCAGCAGCGGCACCGGCGCCACCCACAGGGCGAAGGCCCATTGCCACTGCTCCCCCAGCCAGGCGGCTACCAGCGGTCCGGTGGCCCCGGCGGCCAGCAGCTCGCCCACCAGCAGGCCATTGGTGTAGACCGCCGAGGCCCGCCCGATGCGCCCCGGCGCCCAGAGCTTGGCCAGCACCGGCATGGCCGCCTGCATGAAGGCGATCCCCATCCCCATCACCACGGTAGCCGCCATCATCGCCAGGAAGCCCTCGGGCAGACTGCGCAGGGCACTGCCACCGGCCATCGTCGCCAGCCCCAGCAGCATGCCGGGCAGCACCCCGACCCGGGCCAGCAGCCAGCCGGCGGCGAGGCCCCCCAAGGCCAGGGTGACCAGCGGCAGGCTGGTGGCGATGGCCACCTCGCCGCCGGTGAAGGCCAGCACCGCCTTGAGCTGGGGAATCAATGGCGGTACCACCAGTACCGTCAGGCGCAGGTAGAGCCCCAGGCACCACAGCAGGGCATAGATCCGAAGCCCATCGCGCCCACTCTTCACGCCTTCCATGGCGGCCACCCCCTCACGCATCCTCGAGTCTCCCCGTGCCTGCATCAGCTGTGTCGAAAAGATGAAGCCGGCCCTCGGGCCGGCTTCGTATCGTGCCATATTGACGTGGGCGTTAGCGCCCTAGTCAAAGTCGCAACGGCAGGTTCAGGCCTCGCCGGTACCCCAGCCCAGCTCCTTGGCCAAGGCAAAGGCATGGTTGGCGGCCGGCACGCCGCCGTAGATCGCCACATGCATCAGCACCTGACGCAGCTCCGCCTCGGAAAGCCCGATGCGCTTGGCGGTCTTGAGATGCAACGTCAGCTCCTCGCGCCCCAGGGCCGCCAGGATCCCGGTGGTGATCAGGCTGCGCTCGCGACGGGTCAGGTCGTCGTTGCTCCACAGCTCGCCCCAGGCCAGACGGGTGATCATCTGCTGGAAGGGGGCATCCAGGCTGTTGGCGTTCTCGGTGGAACGGGCCACATGATCCTCGCCCAGCACCTGCTTGCGGGTCTCCAGACCGGTGGCGTAGTCGACGCCGTTCGCGCCTACGTCACCCAGGTCCACCGCCATCACCGCCAGCAGCTTCTCGGCGAACAGCGCCGGCACCTCCACGGAGGGCACATGCGCGACGCCCTCGAGGATCGTAAGCGACGCGCCATCGAGTTCGGTGGCCAGGGCCTCCAGCGTCGCCGGCGGGGTCGCCATGTCCTCGGTACCGCCCAGCAGCTGCACCTTGACGCCCTTGCCGGACAGCTTGCTGGTGAAGACGTCGCGTCCCAGCATCTCGCAGAGCAGCGCATAGGATTCGTCGTCGCCGCGGCCCATCTGGGTGCACCAGCCGGCCTTGAGCGCCGGCTCGGCCTCGAAGCAGGCCGGCGCGAACCAGCGCGGCACGATCTCCTCGGACATCGCCGCCAGGCCCTCGTCGCGTACCCGGGCGGCGCGGGTGGTCCACAGCTCAGTATTGCCGATCACTGCCCCGGTGTTGGTCAGGGTCGCGGAGCGCAGGCGCTCGCCGTGCTCGGCCATCAGCGCCTGCCCCACCACGCCGCCGATGGAGGTCCCGGCGAAGTGGAAGCGCTCGGCGCCGGCGTGATCAGCCAGCGCCAGGGCCTCAGCTGCCAGGTCGGCCGGGGTAATCGGTCGGTCACCCCAGGCCTGACTGGCACCATGACCGGGCAGGTCCCAGGTCAGCACCCGGTAGCGCGGCAGCAGCGCCGGCAGCAGGTCGTCCCACACCGCCTGGTTCATGCCCAGCGGATGGGCCAGCAGCACCAGCGGATTACTCTCGGCGCCCAGCAGGCGATAGGCCACGCTGCGGCCGTTGATATTCAGAAATGCCATTGAAGCCTCTCCCATAGCAAAGCGCCGAGACAAAGGCTCGGCGCCCGGTTCGATTCGAAATAGACGGAAGAACGGGGCTTCGCCCCTTTAAGACGGAAGATCGGTGCTTCGCACCTGGAAGAGGGCAACCCTCTGGCCTCAACCCTCTTCTTTCTTCCTTCTTCTCCCTTACTTCTTCCTTACTTTCTTCTTACATCATACTCGCTCGATCAGGGTCGCGATGCCCTGCCCCACGCCCACGCACATGGTGCACAGGGCGTAGCGCTTGTTGCGCTTCTGCAGCTCATGGGCGGCGGTCATCAGCAGGCGGGCGCCGGACATGCCCAGCGGGTGACCCAGGGCGATGGCGCCGCCGTTGGGGTTGACCCGCGGATCGTCGTCTTTGAGGCCCTGATCGCGCATGCAGGCGAGCGCCTGGGCGGCGAAGGCCTCGTTGAGCTCGATCACCTCGATCTCGTCCAGCGACACGCCGGTACGCTCGAGCAGCCGGTTGACCGCGGGCACCGGGCCAACGCCCATGATGCGCGGCTCGACCCCGGCGGTGGCCATGCCGAGAATCTTCGCCATGGGCCTGAGACCGTGCTTCTCCACCGCCGCCGCGCTTGCCACCAGCATGGCGGCGGCGCCGTCGTTGACCCCGGAGGCGTTGCCGGCGGTGACGCTGCCGTCCTCGCGGAACGGCGTGGGCAGGCTCGCCAGCTTCTCGAGCGTCGTCTCGCGCAGGTGCTCGTCCTGGTCGAAGATCAGCGGCGCTTGCTTGCGCCGCGGGATCTCGATCGGCGTGATCTCCTCGGCAAAGCGGCCGGCCTTCTGCGCGGCGGCGGCCTTCTGCTGGGAGCGCAGGGCGAAGGCGTCCTGGTCTTCTCGGGCGATCTTGAACTGCTCGGCGACGTTCTCGGCGGTCTCGGGCATCGAGTGGGTATCGTAGACCTTCTTCATCAGCGGATTGACGAAACGCCAGCCGATGGTGGTGTCCTCGATCGTCTGGCCGCGGGAGAAGGCGGTCTCGGCCTTGCCCAGCACATAGGGCGCACGGGACATGGACTCCACCCCGCCGGCGAGTGCCAGGTCCATCTCGCCGGCCTTGATGGCGCGGAAGGCGGTGCCCACCGCGTCCATGCCCGAACCGCACAGGCGGTTCATGGTCGTGCCGGGGATGGATACCGGCAGGCCCGCCAGCAGCGCCGACATGCGCGCCACGTTGCGGTTGTCCTCACCGGCCTGGTTGGCACAGCCCATGAAGACCTCTTCGATGGCCGCCGGATCGAGGTCCGGTGCCTCGGCCAGCACCGCCTTGAAGATGCTGGCGGCGAAGTCGTCAGGACGCACGCTGGACAGCGTGCCCCCGAAGCGGCCCACGGCGGTGCGCCGCGGATGGCAGAGAAATACGTCGGTCATGGTTGCCTCCTGTTCGGCTTACTGGCCGGCATGGGCGCGGGCGGTACGATCCTTGAGCTCGCGCAGGATCTCGAGCTCGCGGGCCGAGGGCTCCGGGGTGCTCTCGAGGGACTCGGCGAAGCGGATCTCCCAGCCGGTGGCATCACACACGTCCTCGCGGGTCACCCCCGGGTGCAGCGACACCACGACGAGTTCCTTAGTCTCGGCGTCAGGCTTCATCACGCACAGGTCGGTAATGACCCGGGTCGGGCCCCGGCCGATGTGGGGCACGCCGTCGCGGCCCTTGCCATCACGGCCGAAGCCCAAGGTGGTGACGAAGTCCACGTCCTTGACGAAGGCCCGTTTGGAGTGCTTCAGGGTGATGAACACCTCACCGGCATTGGTGGCGATTTCCGGCGCCCCGCCACCGCCCGGCAGGCGCACCTTGGGATCATGGTAGTCGCCGATCAGGGTGGTGTTGAGGTTGGCGTAGCGGTCGATCTGGGCCGTGCCGAGGAACCCCACGCTGATCTTGCCGCCCTGCAGCCAGTAGCGGAACATCTCCGGCACCGAAACGGTAGTCAGCGCCGATTCGGCGAGTTCACCATCGCCGATGGACAGCGGCAACACGTCCGGCTTGGTCTGCAGGGTACCGGACTCGTAGATCAGCACCACCTCCGGGGCATGGGTCAGGCGCGCCAGGTTGGCCGCCTCAGAGGGCAGGCCGATGCCGACGAAGCAGGTCATGCCGTTTTCGAGTGCGCGGGCCGCGGTGACGGTCATCATTTCCGCAGAAGTGTAATCGAGGCTCATCAGGCGTTCTCCCCTGCGTTCATGACGTTGTCGTCGAGCCACTGGGTAAAGGCCTCGCGATCGCGGGCGATGCCATCCCAATCCTTGTAGAAGGCGTTGTCACGCGGATAGTGGCCGTGGGCATAGGAAGGCAGCGAGCCCTTCTCGGCTACCGCGATGGCATCGATGGCCCAGCCCGGGATGATGCAGGCGTTGGGGTGGTAGTCGGGCAGCGTGGTCAGGTCGTCGACGATCTCCTCGACGGTGACGATGCTTTGCTTCGCCGCCAGCACCGCTTCCTTCTGCACGCCGACGATGCCCTCCACCAGCACGTTGCCGGCCCGGTCGGCCTTCTGGGCATGGACGATGGAGACATCCGGGCGCACCGCCGGCACCGCCGCCAGACGCTCACCGGTGAAGGGACACTCGATGAACTTGATCTGGTCGTTGACGTTGGGCAACTCGCTGCCCACATAACCGCGCAGCACGGCCAGCGGCAGGCCGGCGGCCCCGGCCTCGAAGGCACAGGCCATGGCCGCATGGCTGTGCTCGAGGATCTCGACCTTGTGGGGCCAGCCTTTCTCCACGGCGTCGCGCAGCCGGTGCAGAGAGCCCACGCCGGGGTTGCCGCCCCAGGAGAAGATCACCGTCTTCGCACAGCCCGCACCGATCAACTGGTCGTAGACCAGGTCGGGGGTCATGCGGATCAGGGTCAGGTCACGTTTGCCCTGGCGGATCACCTCGTGGCCCGCAGCGAAGGGGATCAGATGCGTAAAGCCTTCCATGGCCACGGTGGCGCCGTCTTCGACGTAGCGCGCCACCGCGTCATGCAGGCTGAGGAATTCGGCCATGTGGGTTGCCTCCTGGTATCGCCGTCCATTACCGGCGCGAGGCCAGCGTGGCTCGGCAAACTGTTCAATACACCAACGTTCGTCAGGTGAACATAGGTTTGTAGTGCGAACAAATTAGCGCCGAACGTTCCCTTCGTCAAACCATGAAAAAGGGCCGGCGTGGCCGACCCTCTGATAACACTGGGATTTATCAATTCATATCAATGTCTTATTCGTGTGCTAACCAATGGACCGCACGCTGCACTTGCTGACGACTACTACCAAGGTACAAGGCCGGATCACTGGCCCGCTCGAGCTCGGCACGCTCGACGCGTCCCGCCACCTCGCCATGCTCGGCCAGCAGCCGTTCATGCAATACCTGAGCATAGGGCTGACCCGCCAGACGCGCCGCCTCGGCCGCCTCGGCGCTGAGACCCTGGGCGACGTCCTGGCCGAGCACCGGGGCCAGCAGGCGCGAGACCGGCTCGGCCATGATGCCCCCGCCGGTGGCGGCCAGGTTGCGCTGCATCGCCTCGGGATACACCTCAAGGCCTTCGAGCAGTACCGCCGCCTGCTCCAGGGCGCCCTCCAGCAGCAACGCACTGTCGATCAACGGTGCCCACTCGGCATGCCACTCACCCAGCCCCCGCTCCAGCGGCTGAGCCGTGGCATTGAGCAGTACCGAGGCATGGCCGTGCACCTGACGAGTCGCACCGCGGATCAACGCACAGCGCACCGGGTTGCGCTTGTGGGGCATGGAGGAGGACTCGCCCATACCCGGGGCGGTGGGCTCGGCCACCTCACCCAGTTCCGTCTGGGTGAGCAGCGCCACATCCAGGGCAAGCTTCTCGGCGGCACCGGCCACGGCATCCAGGGCCGTGCCCAAGGCATGGATCGGCTGACGATCGGTGTGCCAGGGCAGGACCGGGGCCGCCAAGCCAAGCCGCTCGGCCAGGGCGTCCATGAAGTCGAGGCCCAGGTCGTCCCAGCCGGAGTGCACGCCCACGGCGCCGCCGAACTGCACCGGCAGCGCGATTCCGGCCAGGCGGCGGCGCGCCTGCTCCAGCCCCAGCGCCCAGTGGGCCACCTTGACCCCGAAGGTGATCGGCAGCGCCTGCTGCATCAAGGTGCGACCCACCATCGGCGTATTCTCATGGGCCTGCATCAGCTCGATGGCCGCGGCACGGCAGCGCACCAGCAGGGCGTCCAGCGCCACCAGACGCGGCTGGAGCAGCAGCATTAGGGCGCTGTCGACCACGTCCTGGCTGGTGGCGCCCTGATGGAAGTAACGCTTCAGCTCATTGGGCAGGGCGGCGCGGCCCTGCTTGACGAAGGGAATGGCGGCGTTGCCGCCGCTGGCGATACCCGCGGCGATGGTCTCGACATCGAAGGGATGGGACTCGAGGGCGCGGCGCATCTCGGCGCTCGCCCCTTCGGGTACGGCACCGCGCGCCTCCTGGACCTCGGCCAGGGCCAGCTCGAAGGCCAGCATGGCGTCGATCATGGCCTTTGCATGGCACTCGGCCAGCGCCGGCTGGCTCATGAAGGGATGCTGGATCAGGGCGGCAGGCATGGTGATCGCTCCGTGGGGGCTGGGAAAAATGACCGGCTGGGACACGGCCTAAGCCTATAGTCGAACAAGTGTTCGCGATTCGAACATTATGCTAGATTGGAGACAAACCGTGAGCAACTCCCCTTATCATCATGGAACGACAATGACATACCAGGAAGAAGCTCTCAGTCCCGACGACCGGGACTTCGTCACGGCTCTGGCCAGCGGGCTGGAGGTGATCCTGGCCTTCGACGAGGCCCACCCGCGCATGACGCTGAGCGAGGTGGCCGCCCGAACCGGCATGAACCGGGCCCGGGCACGGCGCTTCCTGCTGACCCTGCATGCCCTGGGCTATGTGCGCAAGCAGCAGCGTCATTTCGAGTTGGCTCCCCGGGTGCTCAGCCTGGGTTATGCGTTTCTCTCCGCCAACAACTATCGTGGCGTGATTCAGCAGGTGCTGGAGGACATCACCGCCGAATGCGGCGAGTCGTCGTCGCTGGGCGTTCTCGACGGCGATGATGTCATCTACGTGGCCCGCTCCGCGTCCCGCCATCGGCTGATGGCCATCACCCTCTCGGTGGGCACTCGCCTGCCGGCGGCCCACACCTCCATGGGCCGGGTACTACTGGCCCAGCTGCCGCTCGCCGAACTCGAGGCCTACCTCGCTCGGGTGACGCTGGAGAAGCATACCGACAAGACCATCACCGACAAGGACGAGCTGCGCCGCTGCATCCTCAAGGTGCGCCAGCAGGGCTATGCCATCGCCGACCAGGAGCTGGACTCCGGCCTGCGCTCCATCGCCGTGCCCGCCGTCGATGCTCACGGCAAGCTGCTGGGGGCCATCAATATCAGCACCAATGCCGCCCGGGTCGACTTCGACACCCTGATGCGCCAATACCTGCCGTTGCTCCAGGAGAAGGCGCGGCAGATCTGCGCCTATGCCAGCTGAGGCCTGTACAAGTTTCGAAACATCATTCTAGAATCTAGTTTTTACGCACCGATGGACGAGCACCATGGCGGGTAGCCTGATCGAACGCACCCTCGGGGTGCTGGAAGCCCTCTCGGAAGATGTCGAGGGACTGCCGCTGCTGGTCATCGCCGAACGTCTGGCGATCCCCAAAAGCGCGGCACACCGCATCTGCAACGAACTGATCCGCCTGGGCCATGTACGCCAGGACCCGCGTACCCAGCGCTATCAGCTGACCACCCGCCTGATGGCCATGGGGCTGAGCTACCTGGCCAGCACCGGCGCCAGCGATGTCCTCCAGCCGATCCTCGATCACCTGGCCGAGGAAAGCGGCGAGCTGGTACGCCTCTCGGTGATCGAGGGCGATGAGCTGACCTGGATCGCCAAGGCCCAGGGCGCACGCACCGGGCTGCGCTATGACCCGGACATGGGCCGCCGGGCCCCGCTGTTCTGTACCGCCAGCGGTCACGCCTGGCTGGCGGGGCTGAGCGACGAGGCCGCCATGGCCCTGATCGACACCCACGGCCTGGAAACCGACCATCCGGTCGGCCCTGGCGCCCCCCGTACCCGGGACGCGGTTCTTGCGCACCTGCATGGGACCCGGGAACGCGGCTTCAGCTGGGTCAGCGACAGCATGGGCCCCGGCACCACCGCAATCGCCGCTCTGGTACGCCACCCCCTGGACGGCCACCCCCTGGGGGCCTTGAGCATTGCCGGCCCCAGCGTGCGTCTGGATGCCGATCGCGTGGCCGAGCTGGGCCCCCGACTCATGGCGGCCGCCGAGGAGATCTCACAGGCCAGCACCTCGTCGCGTCTCTTCGCCTGAAGCAAGCGCCAGACGCCCGACTCGACCCGGCAAGGAGGCCGCCATGCTCGAGATTCTCGCCATCACTACCCCGATTTTCCTGCTGATCGGCACCGGCTATCTGGCCATGGCCGGCCGGCTGGTGACCCACGACCAGGTACAGGGGGTGGCGACCTTCGTGCTCTACCTCGCCCTGCCGTCGCTGGTGATCCGCGCCCTGACCGAGAACCCCCTGGGCGAGGTCATCAACCCCCGCTACCTGCTCGCCTACGGCCTGGGCTCCCTGCTCGTCTTCCTGTTCGCCATCGGGCTTGCGTACCGAGGGCAGCGCCAACCGCTCGCTAGCGCGGCCATCCAGGGGCTGGGCATGGCCGCCTCCAACAGCGGCTTCATCGGTTACCCCATCATGGCCATGGTGCTGGGCGCGCCGGCGGCGATCTTTTTGGCGCTGAACATGATGATCGAGAACCTGCTGATTATCCCTGCCGCCCTGATCCTGGCCGAGATGGGTAACCAGGCCGGCAAGGGGCTCGGCGAGACGCTTCGCCAGACGGCCCTGCGCCTGGTGCGCAATCCCATCCTGATCGGCCTGGTGATCGGTCTTCTGCTGGCGGTGACCGGGGTCGCCCTGCCGTCCCCTCTGGCCCGAGTCGTGGAGATGCTGGCCGATGCCGCGGGCCCCACCGCGCTGTTCGTGATCGGTGGCACCCTGTATGGGCTCAAGCTCACGGGCATGGTCCGGGACATGACCCAGCTCGTGCTGGGCAAGCTGCTGCTCCACCCGCTGGCCGTGCTCGGCGTCTTCCTGCTGCTGCCCGGGTCCACCGACCCACTGGTCCTGGCCGGTGGCGTGCTGATGGCCAGTGCCCCCATGATCAGCGTCTTTCCCCTGCTCGGACAGCGCTACGGCCTGGGCGGGGTCAGTGCCGCCGCCCTAATGGCCTGCACCCTGCTCTCCTTCTTCACCATGAGCCTGGCCATCTGGCTGGTCACCCGCTTCGGCCTGTTACCCCCCACCTGACCCTGGCTCTTCCTTCCTTTTGCATCTGCCTGTCCCCCGGGAGGGGAAGACGATATTTGTCGGGCTATTGCAGAAACTGGAACCATGTTCTAAATTATTCTCGCATATCGACATCGCGAGGGCTGACCATGGCCGACACACAGCATGACTATGACCTAGTGGTAGTAGGCTCCGGCGCCGCCGGGATGTCCGCCGCCGTCACCGCAGCCTGGCATGGGCTCAAGGTGGTGGTAGTGGAGAAGGCCGACGGCCTGGGTGGGGCCACCGCCTGGTCCGGCGGCTGGATGTGGATCCCGCTCAACCCGCTGGCCAAGGCGGCCGGCATCGACGAGGATCCAGAGACGGTGCGCACCTACCTGCGCCATGAGTTGGGCGAGCGCTACGATCCCGCTCGGATCGATGCCTTCCTCGACACCGCCCCCAGGATGGTCGCGTTCTTCCACGACAACACCGCCCTGCGGTTCGCCGATGGTAATGCCATCGCCGATATTCACGGCGACACCCCGGGGGCCGGCACCGGGGGGCGCTCGGTGATCGCCGCCCCTTTCGACGGCCACCAGCTCGATCGCCGCACCCTGAAGAAGCTGCGCAAGACCATGCCCGAGACCGCCTTCCTGGGCATGCCAATCCAGGCCGGGCCGGATTTGATGGCCTTCCTGACCGTTACTCGTTCGCTGAAATCCTTCCTGCATGTGACGAAGCGCCTCACCCGCCACCTCGTGGACCTCGCCCGCTATGGCCGTGCGATGCAGCTGGTCAACGGCGTGGCCCTGACCGGCAGGCTGGCCAAGTCCGCCGATGCGCTCGGGGTACAGACCTGGGTGTCATCGCCGGCCCGACGCCTGATCCAGGAAGGCGAGCGGGTCACCGGCGTGGTGGTGGAGACCCCCGACGGCGAGATCACCCTGAACGCGCGCCGCGGCGTGGTACTGGCCGCCGGCGGCTTCCCCTGGGACGTGGCGCGTCGTCGCGAGCTGTTCCCGCATACCCCGACCGGCGAGGAGCACTGGCCGCTGCCACCGTCGTCCGCCAGCGGCGACGGGCTGCGCCTCGGCGAGGCAGTAGGCGGCGAGGTGGACACCAGCCTCTACTCGCCGGTGGCCTGGGCCCCGGTGTCGCGGGTGCCCTACCAGGATGGCCACGTCGGTCATTTCCCCCACATCATCGACCGTGCCAAGCCCGGCATCATCGGCGTGCTCAAGAGCGGCCAGCGCTTCGTCAACGAGGCCGGCGGCTACTACGACTACGTGGATGCCATGGTCAAGGCCGTGCCAGAAGACGAGGAGCTCTGCTCGTGGCTCGTCTGCAGCCACCGTTTCCAGCGCCGCTACGGCCTCGGTATCACCCGGCCGGCCCCGGTGCCCTTCCGGCACTGGATCAAGAAGGGCTACCTCAAGGCCGGCAAGACCGTCGAGGAGCTGGCCCGCCACTGTGGTATCGACCTCGAAGGCCTCAAACGGACGGTGGAAGACTACAACGCCCACGCCCGCCAGGGTGAAGATCCGGCATACGGCCGTGGCTCCACCCCCTACAATCGCAAGAACGGCGATCCTGCCCATCGGCCCAACCCCTGCGTGGCACCGCTGGACGAAGGGCCCTTCTATGCGGTGAAGATCGTCCCCGGCTGCTTCGGCACCTTCGCCGGGCTCAAGACCAACGAACACGCCCAGGTACTGGACGGCGAGGGGCACCCCATTACTGGCCTCTACGCCGCCGGCACCGATATGGCCAGCATCATGGGCGGCTACTACCCGGCCGGCGGCATCAACCTCGGTCCGGCCATGACCTTCGGCCATATCGCCGGCCTGCACGCGGCCGAGGAACACTCCGCATGAACCAGCATCCTTTCTCCCTGGCCGCCCTGACCGTACTGGAGCTGTCGCCGCCGGAGATGGTCGAGACCGCCGCCCGCGCCGGCTACGACCTAGTCGGCCTGCGACCGGTGCCCGCCACTCCCGAGGAGCCGAGCTTCCCGCTGATGACCGATACGGCGCTGCTGCGCGAGACCTGTCGGCGTATCCGCGATACCGGCATCAAGGTCGCCGATATCGAGATCCTACGCCTCAAGCCCGAGACGCGGGTAAAGGCGGACTTCGCCCGCTTTATGGAGGTCGGCGCGGCACTGGGCGCCAGCGAGATCCTGGTGGCCGGCAACGACGACGACCACGCACGCCTGATCGACAACTTCGCCGCCCTGTGCGAGCTGGCCGCTCCCCACGGACTGCATCCTCACCTGGAGTTCATGCCCTGGACCGGGGTGACGAGCCTCAATGAGGCGCGCCAGATCGTCGGTGCGGTACGCGAGGCCGGCCACACCAATGCCTGCCTGCTGGTCGACGCCTTCCACCTGGACCGCTCCCGCAGCCGTCTCGAGGACCTGGCCGAGGTGCCCGCCGACTGGATGCGCTATGTCCAGCTGTGCGACGTGCCGGGGCCGATCCCCGCGAGCATGGACGAGATCCTGCGCGAGGCACGCTGCGAGCGGCGCTTCCCGGGCGACGGCCAGGCCGACCTCCAGGGACTGCTGGAAGTGATCCCCCCGCAGGTCCCGCTGAGCCTGGAGATCCCCACCGATGCCTTGCGTCAGCACGGCGTCAGTGCCCTGGATCGGGCTCACATGGCACTGGAAAAGGCCCACGCCCTGGTCGAAGGGCGCTGAGTCATGCCCCTCACCATCGACAAGGCCTACCCCGGAGAGGCAGGCCTTTCTGCTGGCAGGCCGTAGCACGGTGGCCGGCTACCCGGCCCCCTGCCCAACCAACGCTTAGCACGCTATCATCTCTTCTTGCCTTGACTTTGGAGCTATCCGCCCCATGACGATCTCCTCGGCGCGTCCGGTGCCCCTCGACCGCCCCCTGCTCGGCATCGCCTTCATGCTCGCCGCCGGCCTGTTGTTCGTGATGCTGGATACCGGCGTGAAGTGGCTCGGCCAGGATTACTCGCCGATCCAGGTCGTGTGGGCCCGCTACGCCGGCCACATGCTGGTGCTGGCGGGCTATTTCCTCTGGCTGGGGCTGCCACGCTGTCGCGAGCTGATGCGTACCGAATCGCTGCTCGGCCAGGGGCTGCGCGGGCTGCTGCTGTTCGGCGCCAGCACCTTCGCCTACCTGGCCCTGCGCGAACTGCCCTCGCCGGCCACCTACCTGGGGGCCAGCCTGATCATCGCAGCCGGGCTCTATTTGGCGACCCGCCGGAATTGACGGATAAGTGAAGTTGACCCAGTTCGGTGGACACCCGACCCTTTGAGAAGGAGGCCCACCACCGAGAGGTGGTGAGCCTTTTCACTCGCCGCCCCCCACCAGGGTCGCCAGCACCCCGGGCCCGGCAATCGCCAGGTCCGGTCGCTGCTGTTTCCAGATCACGCCCCTCACTCGGGGCGGGGGATCCCCAATTGCTCCGGCGACACCGGCACGGCCCCGGCATCGTAGAGCGCCCAGCTGGTGACCGACTGCCAGTGGTCGAGGAAGTCCTGCGCCTCGGCGCCACTCAGGTTAAGCGGCTCAGCGCCGTTTTCGGTCAGAAACGCCTGGAAGCCGTCACGCGCCACGGCCGCGTCAAAAGCCTCGGTGAGCCTCGTCTTGATCTCTTCCGGGGTATTGCGATGTACCCAAACACCCCAGAAGGAAGCCCAAGGCAGATAGGTCGCCACCCCGGGCAGGGTCTCGGTGATCGGCGCCACCCCGGGCAGCACCTCGGCCTTCTCGCTGGCCACCACCGCCAGCCCCTTGAGCTCACCGGATGCAATCTGCTCACGCGCCGCGATCAGGCTCAGCGGCATGAAGTCGATATGCCGGGCCCGCAGGGCGGCGGCGCCCGGTCCATCACCACCGAAGGTCAACACCCGCACCTCCAGGTCGGTGACGGCGTTGATCATGGCAAGTACCGTGCTCGGCAGGCCACCGGCCCCGGTCCCGCCCATGCGCAACTCCCCCGGATGCTCCTCGGCATGGGCCAGCAGCGCCTCCAGGGAGTCCCAGGGGCTGTCCGGATAGGTAGCGATCACCGCCAAGTTCTGGCCGACGAGGTTGATCGTCTCCAGGGCATCATAGTCGAACTCGGCCAGGCCCAGCAGGGGATAAAGCTGGGCATTTTCCGCCGCCATGAGCAGGTGATAGCCGTCCGCCGGACGCTGCTGCATGACGTGAAGCGTGCCAAGGGTGGCCGTGCCCCCCGGGCGGTTGGAGATCACGATCTCGGTACCGAGCTCCTCTTCCACATAAGGGGTCAGGGCCCGCATCACCCGATCGGTGGCCCCGCCGGCTCCCCAGGGAATGGTGGCGTGAAGGCTACGTTCCGGATAGTCCGCCAGGACCGGCATTCCATCGGCCAGCATGCCGACGGCCAGGACGATGGCGGCGAGTCGTCGAGTCGTCATCTTTCCCCTCCTACATGGGTAGGTTCTGATCACACTCTAGTCGTTCTTCGAGGACAGGCCGCCATGACCTGGTTCAAAAGGTCTTGCTACAGCGGCGAGCCGGTAGAAGGTTTGCTGCAGCGCAGCAGGCTGGACTCAGTGCGGCCGCGGATCAGGTCATCTCGACGACGTGTCCCTTGCAGGTGAGAAACCCGAGCCGGCCCGAGGCGTGCCGGGCCCGGGGAGAGGATGATCAGAAGGGCTGGCGAGGAAAAGACGCGCAGGTTCAGCCCTTGACGGCCGCCTTGATCACCGCGTCCAGCGCCGCCTGGTAACCCTGGGTGCCCAGGCCGGCGATCACCCCGTCGGCACGTAGAGAGACGTAGGAGTGGTGGCGAAAGCTCTCGCGTTTGTGCACGTTGGAGATATGCACTTCATAGACCTGGCCCTCGAAGGCGTTCAGGGCGTCGAGGATCGCCACAGACGTATGCGTATAGGCCGCCGGGTTGATGATGATCGCCACGCTGCCGTCCAGGCGCGCGGCATGGATGGCGTCGATCAGCTCGCCCTCGTGGTTGCTCTGCAAGCACTCGACCTCCCAGCCGGCCAGCAGCGCCTTCTCGCGCAGGGCGTTGTCGACGTCGGCCAGCGTCTCGCGGCCGTAGATTTCCGGCTGGCGAGTCCCCAGCAGATTGAGGTTGGGGCCGTGCAGCACCCGGACCTTGCCCTGACTCATGCGTCATTCTCCTTGAGCAGTTCTCGCTTGTAGTGGGCGAACAGCGTCTCGGCCTGCTCCTCGGCGGCGGCGCGCTTGGCAGCATCCTCGCAGAACAGCTTGTAGGCGTCGACGCCCTGGAAGACGAACAGACTCACCCCGCTCACCACGCTGGCCCCGGCCGCTTTGGCGGCGGCGATGAACTCGGTGACCGCCGGCACATAGACCGCATCGAAGATCCAGTGGTGGGCGGCGATCAGTTCCTTGGGCAGCGGGCAGCCCGGGCTCTTCTCGTGTCCGATGGGGGTACAGTTGACCAGGCCATCGCAGTTGGGCACCGTCTCGGCGAGCTGGTCGGCGGTGATGATCGAGGCCTTGAAGCCCTCGGCCTCGAGTTCGCCGGCGAGCTGGCGCGACTTGCTCTCGTCCAGGTCCATCAGGATCACCTCGCTGGCCCCCAGCTTGCCGAGCCCGAAGGCCACCGCCTTGCCCACACCGCCGGTGCCGATCAACAGCACCCGGCCCGGCGCACGCTCGCCCAGCGTCGCCCGGAAGCCGCTGATGAAACCGGTGAAGTCGGTGTTCTCGGCAACGATCTCGCCCTTCTCGAACACCAGGGTGTTGGCGGCCCCCACCAGGCGGGCCCCCTCGGAAGGCCGATCGGCCAGCCGCACCGCCTCCTCCTTCCAGGGATAAGTGACGTTGACCCCACGGTAGCCCTCGGCGATGACCTTGCGCACCTGGCTCTCCAGCGAGTCGATGGGCTGCTCGTTGGCGTCGAACAGATCATAGGTGGTGGGAATGCCGGTCAGCTTGCCGAGCCGCACGTGCAGGTCCGGGGAGCTGGAATTCATGATGGCCTTGCCGATCAGACCGAGTTTCATCGCTATCCTCCAGGGGTGGGAGCGGCCGCCGGCCGCTCCCGATGGTTGTGTGCTGTCGCCTCAGCGCTGGGCAGCTTGAGCGGCCAGTCGAATGCCCGCGTTCGCCTCGCCGAACTGGTTGTAGCGGCCACGTCGCTCGACGATCTCGAAGAAGAAGCGCCCCGAGAAGGTCTCGGTATAGGCGTGGAAGAAGTCGCCCTGATCGTTACGGTCGAAGAGGATGTTGCGTGAGCGCAGGGCATTGAGCAGTTCCTCGTCAAGATCGAAGCGCGCCTCCAGGTCGTCGTAGTAGTTCTGGGGGATCTTCAACAGCGGTAGGCCGCGGGCCTTGAGCTCATCCACCGTGGCGAAGATGTCGCGGCTCGCGAAGGCGATCTGCTGCACGCCGCCGCGGAACTCGCTGAGGAAGCGCCCGGGCTGAGTATCCTGGGCCTGGGAGACGGTCAGCGGCAGGCGAATGCTGCGATCGGGACTGTTCACCGCCTGGCTGACCATCATGCCATGGGGATCGACGATCTCGTGCTCAGGCTCCGCCTCGAAGCCGAATACCGTATGGTAGAAGAGCTGCCAGCCCAGCAGCTGAGTGGCCGGCAGCACATAGGAAAGATGATCGACGCGGGTCAGGCCGGCCTCGTCGCGGCTTGCCTGATCGAAGAGCTCAAAGTCGGTGCGCCACTGCAGGTCGCCGGCGGCTTCATCGTCCACCAAGTAGACCAGGCTACCCTCGATACCGCGCAGGGCGGGAATCTCCATCTCGCCCTCACCGGTCTGACCGCGATAGGTCGGTGCCTTGAAGGCACGGGCCCGCGCCAGGACCCGCTCCACATCGTCAACCCGGAAGCCCACCGCACACACCGAGGTGCCATGCAGCAGGCGAAAGGTGTGGGCGAAGCTGTCGGTCTCGAAGTTGAGCACCAAATGGATGTCTCCCTGCTTCCAGAGCTCGACGTTCTTGGAGCGATGTCGCCCGACGTGGCGAAAGCCCAGGGCACCGATGAACTCGCCCAGTGGCGCGGCGCTTTCTTCGTCAAGGGTGAACTCGATGAAGTGGATACCGTGGTAGCGCGGGGCCGGCGGGATTCGGTCGGCCCAAGGGCCTTCGGGCAGCAGGTTTTCCAGCCAGATCAGCGAGCGCAAGCCGTCCAGGGCCGTGGCATCGGTAGGCGCGGCACGGAAGGCGTCGCTGAAGATCTCCAGCGACAGCGGCCCGTCGTAGCCGGATGTTGCCAGCGCCTCCATGAAGGCCTTCAACGGCAGACGCCCCTGACCGGGAAAGCAGCGGAAGTGGCGGCTCCATTGCAGGATGTCCATGTCCAGCAACGGTGCGTCGGCCACCTGGACGAAGAAGATCTTCTCCCGAGGGATCCGGCCGATGGTGGAGAGATCATGGCCACGGGAGAGGATATGGAAGCTGTCGAGCACCACCCCCAGGGCGGGATGGTCAGCGCGACGCACCACCTCCCAGGCGTCACGGTAGTCGGAGATATGCCGCCCCCAAGCCAGTGCCTCGAAGCCGATGCGGATGCCGCGCTGCTGCGCTCGCTCGGCCAGCTCGCGCAGGTCGGCGGCGGCCCGGTCCAGGTCGTTGACGGCCTGGGGCGACACGTTGCTGCACACCAGCAGGAAGTCGGTGCCGAGCTGTTCCATCAGGTCGAACTTGCGTTCGGCGCGCTGCAGGTTACGGCTGCGCTGGGGCTCAGGCATGGCCTCGAAATCGCGGAAGGGCTGGAAGGCGACAATGGCCAGGCCCAGGTGCTCGCAGAGCTGGCGGACCTCCTCGGGCGAGCCGTCGAAGGAGAGCAGGTCATTCTCGAAGATCTCGACGCCGTCGAAGCCGGCTCGGGCGATGGCCTCGAGCTTGCTTTGCAGGTCGCCGCTCAGGCAGACGGTGGCAATGGCACGCATCGTATCCTCCAGGGACGCAACCATGAGAGCGGCGTCGCGCCGTCGCTCCCGAAAGGCCTCGTTCATTCTTGATCACCGGGATCGCCGCAGGCAAGCCTAATCGGAACCCGGTTCTGTTGTTCGCATAGCGTTCTAAAGTTCGCATTATGCACGATGCCGGGGGGCAGTTGGCAAGAGGCTGCGGAAGGCTTCGTTGATCCGCCTCCCGTTGCCCATAGTGACTACTATAGAAGGCAGCGCCTTATATACAGGACGTTATCGATATTCCCCTACCGACAGGGAGGGAGTCAGCGTTTCTATACGACCATGGTCTTAGATCGCATTCTCTTGCATTGACAGTATTGGAAACGAGTTCTAGTGTTCGCAACCAGCACTTGAAGTTCGTAAGCCGAACGAAAGCCCGTTCACCCGGTCCCGTGGCACGCGGGCCACTGCATCACAAACCAACAAACAATACCCTCGGAGGATCCCGCATGTTCCAGCCCACCTTCACCCGTCTTGCGCTTGCCATCGGCGCCGCCGCCATGGCCGGCACGGCGCTTGCCGAGTATCCCGAGCGCAACATCCAGGGCACCATCCAGTGGGGCGCCGGCGGCGCCACCGACAACGTGGCCCGCAGCCTCACCCCCCACGTCGAGGACATCCTCGATACCACCATCATCCTGACCAATCGCCCCGGCGGCACCGGGGTCATCGGCATGAACCACGTGATGCGCCAGCGTCCCGATGGCTATAACCTGCTCTACGGCGCCGAGAACCCGCTGCTCTACCCGCTGATGGGCCTGGCCGATTTCACCTATGACGACATGCATAGCGTCAACATCATCGGCCAGGGGCTGGTGGTGATCGCTGCCCCCGCGGACAGCCAGTTCGACAGCTTCGCCGAGCTGCTGGAACACGCGCAGGCGAACCCGGGTGAGCTGCGCATGGGGGGCACCGGCGCAGGGGGCCTGCCCAGTACCGTGCTGGCCATGGTCAACGCCGTGGATGAGCTGGACGTGCGCAACGTCACCTTCGGTGGCGACGGCCCCGGCATCACCGCCATGCTGGGCGGCCACATCGACTTCATGCCGCTGAGCCTGGCCGCCGCCGGCGAGCAGATCCGCAGCGGCAAGATGAAGGGCCTGGCCGTGCTGACCAGCGAGGAAATCGAGGCGCTGCCGGGCGTGCCGCCGATCACCCAGGCCCTGCCGGACATCGAGTCCTTCCTGCCTTGGGGCCCGTTCTGGGGGGTCTTCGTCCACCAGGATGCCCCGGAGGAAGCCAAGAAAGTGCTGGCAGATGCCTACGAGCAGGCCGTGGCCAGCGAGGAGTTCGGCGACTTCATGGAGAACTTCGGCGCCGAGGTGCTCAACCTCCATGGCGAGGAGGCCGAGCAGTACCTGGACAACTGGCAGTCGGTGACCGCCTGGGCCATGTACGAGGCCGATGCCGAGATCCTCGAGGCCACCCCCGAGGAGCTGGGCATCCCGCGCCCTTGATCCCATCCCTACCCAGCTGACGGGGAGGCCGGGCTTACGCCCGGCCTCCCCCGGAGTCATGACATGAGTCAGAAATTCGAGCGCGTACAGGCGGGGGAAAAGGCCTTCGACTGGCTGCTGATGCTGTTCAGCATCGGCGTGCTCGTCGAGGCCTACCGCATCGACGGCATCCCCTCCCTCAACTCGCCCGGCTCCTTCCCGGTGGGGCTGGCGTTGGTGATGATCGCCTCCTCGGCGGTGATCCTGTTCAGTCACCGCCACAAGCGCCGCGACCCCCGGATCCGCGATGCCCGCCACGAGTTCCAGGTGTTCTGGAAGGAGCACTTCCAGCCGCATATCGTGGTCTTCACGCTGGTGGCGGTGGCCTACCTCGTCGCCATCGTCTGGTTCAGCTTCTATGTCAGCACCTTCCTGTTTTTGGCGCTGCTGTTCATCTACTACCGGCAGGGCAGGGTCATCAGCTCGCTGGTCATCGCCGGCGGGTCCCTCGCCGTGATCTACGTGCTGTTCACCCTGGTGTTCCGCGTCTACCTCCCCTGACCCCCGAGGCCTTCGATGAGTGACACCTTCTCCTATTTACTGATGGCCTGGCTGGACCCCCAGCTGCTGCTGCTGACGGCGCTGGGCACCCTGGCCGGCATCTATGTCGGCGCCATCCCCGGTCTCTCCGTGACCATGGCGGCGTCGATCCTGATCTCCTTCACCTTCTCCTGGGACATCAACAACGCCCTGGCGCTGATGGTGGGCATCTACGTAGGCGGCGTCTACGGTGGCTCACGCACCGCCATCCTGCTCAATATCCCCGGCGCGCCCTCGGCGGTGGTCACCGCCTTCGACGGCTACCCGCTGGCCCAACGGGGCGAGGCGGGCCAGGCCATTGGCCTGAGCACCGTGATGTCGGTGATCGGCGGGCTGATCGGCACCCTGGTGCTGGCCGGCAGCGCCCCCTACCTGGCCGACATGGCGCTTGAGTTCGCGCCCCGCGACTACTTCCTGATCGCCATCCTCGGCCTGCTGTTGGTCAGCACTCTCTCCGGCAAGTCCCTGGCTCGCGGCATCTTCTCCGTGGCCCTGGGCGCTATCATCGGCCTGGTCGGCATGGACATGGTCACCGCCCAGCCACGCATGACCCTGGGCAGCATGGAGCTGCTCGGCGGTATCCACTACGTGGTAGTGATGATCGGCCTGTTCGGTGCCGCTGAGGCCTTCTACCAGCTGCACAACCTCAACGTGGTGCCGGTCAAGCAGAAGGTCGACAAGATCATCCCGCCGCTCAAGATGGTGCTGAAGTACCTGCCGCTATCGGTACGCACCTCGATCATCGGCGTGATCGTCGGCGCCCTGCCCGGTACCGGCGGTGACATCGCCTCGCTGTTTGCCTACGACCATGCCAAACGCACCGTCAAGAACCCCTCCAAGCCGTTCGGCGAGGGGGCCTACGAAGGCCTGGTGGCCCCCGAGACCGCCAACAATGCGGCCGTGGGCGGAGCCTACGTGCCCATGCTCACTCTCGGTATGCCCGGCGATGCGGTCACCGCCGTGATCATCGGCGCCCTGGTCATCCATGGCCTCAACCCCGGCCCCATGCTGATGATCGAGACGCCGCACATCTTCTGGTTCACCGTGGGCAACCTGGCGCTGGCCAACCTCTTCCTGCTGCTGTTCGGCCTCACTGGCATCAAGATCTTCACCAAGGTGGTCGAGGTGCCCAAGGCGGTGCTGATCCCGCTGATCCTGGTGCTCTGCGTGGTCGGCACCTACTCCATCAACAGCAACATGATGGAGGTCTACTGGATGCTCGGCTTCGGCATCCTCGGCTACTGGCTCAAGGTCTTCGGCTTCCAGACCGGCCCGATCATCCTCGGCGTGATCCTCGGCCCGCTGCTCGACAAGACCTATCGCCAGGCGATGTCCTCGGTGGGCGACAGCGGCAGCGACTTCCTGCTGGCCCTGGTCACCAACCCGCTCTCGCTGGTGCTGACCGCGGTGATCGTGCTGGTACTGCTCGGCCAGACGCCGGTCAAGCCTTGGCTGATGCGTCGAATCCGGCGACACTGATCACTCCCCTGCGGCAACAACGCGGCCCACCGGGCCGCGTTCCTGTTGGTGGAGCGCCAGGATGGTGAACGTGCAGATGGTGACGAGGTGGAGAAGCCCGTGAGCGACGCAACTTCCCGACCCGGCCGCGTGCTGGTCTTCGACTTCGACGGCGTGATCCTCGATTCGGCGACCCTCAAGCGCCAGGCCTTCGCCGACCTCTACGCCGATGAACCGGAAGAGCGCCGGCGTGCCGTGATCGCCTATCTCGGCCGCCGCGGCGGCCAGCCCCGGGAGGTCAAGTTCCGCCATATCGAAGGCCAGATCCTGGGCCGTGATGCCGGGGAGGCGCGCATCCGCGACTTGTGTCAGCGCTTCAAGGCCAGCGTCGAGCAGCGCCTGCTGGAGGCCCCGCCCATCCCCGGGGCCCTGGCCTTCCTCGAACGCTGGCAGGACACCCGACCGCTTTACCTGCTCTCGGCCACCCCAGAGGCGGAGCTTCGCGCCATCGTCACGCGCCGCGGACTCGATCGCTACTTCGTGGAGGTGATCGGCGCCCCGCCGGACAAGGTCACCGGCCTGCGTAACCTGCTGGTGCGCCGCGACCATGCCGCCGCCGAGACCGTGATGATCGGCGACTCCTACAACGACTACCGGGCAGCCCGTTCCAACGGCACCGCCTTCATCGGCGTCACCGCCGACCCCACCGCCTCGCCCTTTCCTGATGACGTGATCACCATCGTGGACCTGACTGGCCTGGAAGCGGCACTCGCTCGACTGTGACGCACCCTGCCTGCGGGCCATCACTCCCAGCCCTCGACGCCGGCCATGTCGGGCAGCTCGTGGGCGATGCCCTTGTGGCAGGTGATGCAGGTGTCGTCGCCCTCGATCAGGCCCCGCCGATGCGCCTCCGCCGCGCGGGGGCTTTGGCGGGTGAAGTCCATGGCATCCTCGTCATGGCAGTTGCGACACTCGAGCGAGTCGTTGGCCTCGAAGCGTCGCCACTCGCGCGAGGCCATCTCCAGGCGATGCTCGAGAAATTTCTCGCGGGTATTGATCGTGCCGAAGATCTTGCCCCACACCTCCTTCGACGCCTGCATCTTGCGGGCGATCTTGTCGGTCCAGTCGTGGGGCACGTGGCAGTCGGAACAGACGGCCCGCACCCCCGAGCGGTTGGTGAAGTGGATCGTCGGCTGGATCTCCTCGTAGACGTTGCTGCGCATCTCGTGACAGCTAATGCAGAACGCCTCCGTGTTGGTCGCCTCCATGGCGGTATTGAACCCACCCCAGAACAGCACGCCGCCGATGAAGCCACCCACGGTGAGGAAGCCGAGGCTGAGATAACCGCTGGGTGAGCGGAAGATGCGCCAGAAGGTCGACAGCAGGCTCTTGATTCGTTTCAGCATTCAGCAGCCCTCACGGTTCCGTGTCAGGGGGTTGGCGGAGGAGCTCGACGATGTCGACGAAGGTGTTGTCGACCACCGGAGGCGCATCCGTCTGGGGCACGTGGCACTGGTTGCAGAAGTAGCGGCGCGGCGACAGGTCGGCAAGAAAGTTGCCGTCACGATCCATGTAGTGAGTCACACTGACCATCGGCGCCTGGCTTTCCCCCACCTGCACCCGGCTATGGCAGCTCATGCAGCGGTTGGCATTGAGGTCGACCTGGTAGTTGTCGATCTTGTGCGGGATGGTGGGCGGCTGCATCGGGTAGGCACGGACGCGTCGCAGGTCCTCATTCTCGACGTCGTAGAGCGGCTCGGGGGTGCGCTCCTCCAGCAGCGGCACGTTGCCGCGCATGGCATCGAGTTCGCCCTCCGCGGCAATGACGGCCATGCTGCTCCCCAGCACGGCAATGGCGATCGCGATCAGTCGCATGACGCTTCCCCCTAGACCGGTTCGATCCGACAGGCGCACTTCTTGAAGTCCGTCTGCTTGGAGATGGGATCGGTGGCATCCAGCGTGACCTTGTTGATCAGCTGGCTGGCATCGAACCAGGGCACGAACACCAGGCCACGGGGCATTCGGTTGCGTCCCCGTGTCTCGACCCGGCTGTTCATCTCGCCCCTCGCGCTGATGATGCGTACCTCGCTGCCCCGTCTCACCCCCAGCTCGCGGGCATCCTCGGGGTGCAGGTAGACCACCGCCTGGGGGAAGGCGCGATGCAGTTCGGGCACCCGGCGCGTCATCGATCCGGAGTGCCAATGCTCGAGCACCCGACCGGTGACCAGCCACAGGGGGTACTCCTCGCTCGGCGACTCCGCCGGCGGCTCGTAGGGCACGGCGAAGATCACCGCCTTGCCGTCCGGGTGGCCGTAGAAATGGAAGTCGCGCCCCGCCTCCACATAGGGGTCGTACTCACCGTTGTAGCGCCAAAGGGTCTCCTCGCCATCCACCACCGGCCAGCGCAGGCCTCGGGTCTCGTGATAGGTTTCGAAGGGCGCCAGGTCGTGGGCCTTGCCGCGGCCGAACTTGGCGTATTCCTCGAACAGCCCCTTCTGGACGTAGAAGCCGAAGTGGTGCGCCTCCTGGTTGGCGTAGTCCGCATCGAGCTCATCGAGGTCGAAGGCGTCGACCTGGCCGTTGCGAAACAGCACGTCGAACAGGGTCCGGCCCTGGAACTCGGGGTTGGTGTCGAGGAGTTCCTGAGGCCATACCTCATCGGTGGTGAAGCGCTTGGAGAACTCCATCAGCTGCCAGAGGTCCGAACGCGCCTCGCCCGGCGCCTCCACCAGCTGGTGCCAGAACTGGGTGCGCCGCTCGGCATTGCCGTAGGCGCCCTCCTTCTCCACCCACATGGCCGCCGGCAGGATCAGGTCGGCGAGTTCGGCGGTCACCGTGGGGTAGGCGTCGGAGACGACGATGAAGTTCTCCGGGTTGCGGTAGCCCGGATAGGTCTCCTCGACCAGGTTGGCCGCCGCCTGAACGTTGTTGTTGCACTGCACCCAGTAGGCGTTGAGCTTGCCGTCGTTGAGCATGCGGTTCTGCAGCACCGCATGGGCCCCGGCCTCGGGACGGATCAGGCCGCGCGGGACGCGCCAGGTGTCCTCGGCGAACTCCCGGTGCTTGGGATTCATCACCACCATGTCCGCCGGCAGCCGGTGGCCGAAGGTGCCCACCTCGCGGGCGGTGCCGCAGGCCGAGGGCTGGCCGGTCAGCGAGAAGGGGCTGTTGCCCGGGGTCGAGATCTTGCCGGTCAGCAGGTGGATGTTGTAGATCATGTTGTTCGCCCACACCCCGCGGGTGTGCTGGTTGAACCCCATGGTCCAGAACGACATTACCCGGGTGTCCGGATCGGCGTAGAGCTCGGCGAGCTCGTCGAGCCGGCGCTTGGGCACACCGGAAAGCTCGGTGACGGTCTCGGCGTCGTAGTCCTGGAGAAACTCGCGGTAGCGTTCGAAGTCGATGTCCTTGGCGCCGCCTGGGTCCTCGGCGTTTTCGGCCACCAGCTCCAGCCGATGCTCGGGACGCAGCCCGTAGCCGATCAGGGTGTTGCCCTCCTTGAAGCGCACGTGCTGGTTGACGAAGTCCCAGTCGACCCGGTCGTTTTCGATGATGTAGCGGGCGATGTAGTTGAGCACCGCGAGGTCCGCCTGGGGCGTGAAGACGATCGGCATGTCCGCCAGGTCGAAGCAGCGGTGCTCGAAGGTGGAGAGCACCGCCACTTTCACGTGCGGTGCCGAAAGCCGGCGGTCGGTGACGCGCGTCCACAGGATGGGGTGCATCTCCGCCATGTTGGAGCCCCACAGCACGAAGGCATCGGCCGCCTCGATGTCGTCGTAGCAGCCCATGGGCTCGTCGATGCCGAAGGTGCGGATGAAGCCGGCCACCGCCGAGGCCATGCAGTGGCGGGCGTTGGGGTCGATGTGGTTGGAGCGGAAACCGGCCTTCATCAGCTTGTTGGCCGCATAACCTTCCCATACCGTCCACTGACCGGAGCCGAACATGCCGATCGCCTCCGCCCCCTTCTCCTTGAGCACCCGCTTGTACTGCGTGGCCATGACGTCGAAGGCCTCGTCCCAGCTCACCGGGGTGAACTCGCCGTTCTTGGCGTATTCGCCGTTGGTCTTGCGCAGCAGCGGCTGGGTCAGGCGATCCTCGCCGTACATGATCTTGGAAAGGAAGTAGCCCTTGATGCAGTTGACGCCCCGGTTGACCGGAGCATTGATGTCGGCATGGGTGGCGACCACCTGATTGTCGCGCGTCGCGACGTTGACGCCGCAGCCCACGCCGCAGAAGCGGCATGGGGCCTTCGACCACTTCAGCTGGGCCTGGGCGGAGGCGGTGATCAGGTTCTGCGCCTGGCTCGTCGCGCTGATGCCGGCGGCGGCAGTGGCCGTGGAGGCCGCCGAGGCCTTGATGAAATCACGTCGCGTCAGCTTCATGGCTACTCCCCTCTAGGATCATCTCCCTGTCCAGTTCGTCGGCACGCTCCACCTGGTGGTAGACGAGGCTCACCGACAGCACGCCTGGCGCGAGCTGGAGCCCGTCGATGAACTCCACGACCTCGCGCTGGCCTGACGTCTCCAGGACCAGCACCATCTTGCCCTGCGGGTCGGTGGCGTGGACCTCGACGCCCGGGTGAGCCCGGCAGCGCTGACTGACCGGCTCGATTCGCTCGGGCTGGAGCTGCACCACCAGGCTGGAGATATGCACTTCCCGGTTCATGGCGCCTCCTCGCGGCGGGATGGCATGGGCGGACCTACCGTGATGGCCTGGGTGGGACAGATGGCGACACAGGCGCCACAGCCGGTGCAGGCCTCGGTATCCACGCGGGGCTCCGGTACACGGTGGGCGTTGAAGACGAAACGGATGGCGCCCGCCTCGCAGCTCTCCCCGCAGCTCCGGCAGTAGATGCCCTGAGGCCCGAGGCAGGTCTGACCGATCTCGGCGACCTGGGGCCAGGGAGGATACCGCTCGGGGTCGCGAAAGACCGGCGCGTCGCACACCGCCACGCAGGCCTGGCAGAAGGTGCACTCGCCGCGATGGAAATCGACCTGGGGAAATCCCCCTGCGTCGCGCACGATGATGCCCGTTTCGCAGGCCTGCAGGCAGTCGGCGCACTGCGTGCAATGCGCCGTGAAGACTGACTCATCACAAGCCCAAGGCGGGCGCAGCGAGGCCGTCCGGTCGAAGCGCCCTCTGAGCAGGGCCCGCCGCGAAACGTCCACAGTCATGTCGTTTTCCCCTATGCACGATTCTTGTCGTCACGGACTATCCGGTCTTAGCGTCAGGGTCCTGCCGGCAGGCGTGTTAGCCGGGCGGTCCGGGCGGCCCGGCGAAGAGCTGGAATATCCACACGGCAAAGCCGTAGCCAGAAACCAGCAGCACGGCGAGGATGGGAAACAGCACCAGAGCGAGAAATAGAAAGACCAGCAACTCCTGCTTCTTCTGCTGGCGATTGGGCGATGAATGGGGCTCGTGTGGGCGGCTTTTTTGATTAACTGTTCTTTGCATGAATATGGCCCCCAAACGCGACATCTTGTACTACCGTAGGAAGCAACGACACATCACGCAAATCGGAGTGGTGGGGGACGGTTGCCGGAAAAAGACCAGGAGAAAACCAGTGAAACCTTTCGTTTCAATTCGCTCGGTAATGGCAGCATCGGTGGCCCTGATGAGCCTGGTTGCCGGTGCGGCACTGGCCAGCTATGACCGCGAGGCGGTTCAGGCCACGCTGCGTGCCCTGCATCAGCACCAGGCCGAGCTATCGGCACTGGCCGAGGAGCGGCTCGAGCGTGACGCGGTGGTCGAACTGGCGAACACCCTCGAACGCGACCATGCCGTTCTCGACGCCTGGCTGGTGGAGACCGACGTCGACACGCCTGCCGCCGACAGCCATCCCCCCCTTGGCGACCGCGACGCCTACGTGGCGCTGCAGGAACGGGAGGGCGACGCCTTCGAGACGGCTTACCTGGCGTACCAGGAGAATCTGCTGCGGGCCGCCATCGACTACCTGGAGCGACAGCGCCCCGAAGCGGTAGAGGAACTGACCGAGTTCGACAATCACCTCCGGGTGACCCGCGAGTCGCTGCGCAAGAACCTGGCGCTGGTGGAATCCCTGCGTTGAGTCGCGTATCGGCGCCACGACGCCGACGGCCGACCCCACTGTTCCCCTCTTTTCCGATGACGTGATCACCACCTTGGACCTGATGGGCCTGGAGGCCGCCCTGGCGCGGCTCTGAGCCGCTCCTGGGCCCTTGTCGCTCGCCTCGACGGACCTGTCCATCAAAAACATCCAATCTGGTCATAATGCCCTGCCAACTCGCTGTTGCCTGACGTACGTTGCGCTGACAATGCTGATCAGCAAGGCAGGCCAATGGGCTCCTACACCGAGCGCCACCGTGCCTCCTTGTCGTATCCATACCCCCTGTCGATGGAGCGGACGTTCACCGCCCCTCGATGGCACGGTCAGACCCACAACAAGACTTCGAGGTGACACGATGGACAAGACACGACTGCAAGGAAAAACCTGCCTGATCACCGGTGCGGCGCGCGGCATGGGGGCTGCCGTGGCGGAGCACTATGCCGCACAGGGGGCGAGCGTCTGCGTCGCCGACCTGAACCTGGAAGGCTGCGAGGAAGTCGTCAAACGGATCACGGAAAAGGGCGGCCAAGCCATCGCCGTCAAGCTCAACGTGACCGAGCGTGACCAGATGCAGGCCGCCGTGAAGGCCACCGTCGATGCCTTCGGCAGCCTCAACGTGATGGTCAACAATGCCGGCATCAACAAGCCGCTGATGTTTCTCGATATCACCGAGGAGAATTGGCACCAGATCATGGACGTCAATGCGCTGGGTTGCCTGATCGGCATGCAGGAAGCCGCCAAGCAGATGATTGCGCAGGGCAAGGAGAACGGCCCCTACAAGATCATCAATGTCGGCTCCATCCTCTCCCGCCAGGCCTTCGATGACGTGGTGCCCTACTCCTGCAGCAAGCACGCCGTACAGGCCATGATCAACGGGGGCGCCAAGGCGCTGGTCGACCACAACATCACCGTCAATGGCTATGGGCCCGGCGTGGTGCGCACCGAGCTGTGGGAGCAGCTCGACAAGGACCTGGTCAGCATCGGCAAGTTCGACAAGCAGGGCCAGTCCATGGACGAGCTCGCCGAGAAGATGATCCTGATGAAGCGCTACTCCTATCCGGAGGATGTCGTCGGCACGGCCAGTTTCCTGGCCAGCTCGGAATCGGACTACATGACCGGCCAGCTGCTGATGATCGATGGCGGCATGATCATGCAGTAATACCAGCCTGCAAGGCGGCAGGAAATCAGCCTGCCGCCTTCACTCTCTTCTAGCCAATCGCACACCCCACTTATTCGGGGCGGGATTGGTGCGCTTAAAATTACTGGCTTGCAAATTGCTGCATTAGCATGATGGCTCCATCAAATGATGGATATTCACTTGCATTTGCGCAAACAAGAACAAAGTGGAGAGCATGATGACCAGCGTGACACAAAAGAACCGATACACATCGCAAAAGCTGTCTTTTGTCGCCAGCAGCCTTGTAATGCTTTGCTCATCAGCAGCCATGGCTCAAGACTCATACGACGACCAAATCCAGGACATCAAAGATCGTGTTGCAAGCCTCGAAAAAACCGACCCGCTCAGATTCGGGATTGGCGTAGAGACACTCTACATCCTGGCAGACCACTCCGAACCCAGCCGCGATAAATACGGTGACTATTTTCTCGACAAGCTCGAACTGATTGTCAGCGGAGAATGGGACAACGGACTGTACTACAGCTCCAGATGGGATTACCAGGTCACCCAACAAGCATTTTTTCCCGCTTGGACCTATGCTGGCCTGAATCACAATGATGCATGGTCAACCGAAATTGGCGTTATCATTCAGCCTCTGGGTGCTGGCGTGGATGGTTCCTACTACGACAACAGCTTTCTCAGTGACGTGCCTTTATGGCTTGGTTTGGCGAACAACCCTGACTTGGGTATCAAAACCCAATATGAAAAGAACAATTGGCACTGGGTGGCTGCCTTTACTAAAAACACCGAGTCAAGCGGCGATAATCCGAATGCCCGTTTTCGTCCCGACGTCGTGGCACAGGGAAATATTAGCCCGCGCGGGTTTGACAACCAGACATTTGCCGCAGATGTGGAGCCAACAAACACGTTCCACGGAGGCGGTGCCTACACGTTCGATCTGGGCGGAAGTGCAACACTGCAGCTAGGGTCAAACGGCCAATTTGGCAATTACCACAACACCGCAACCAACGGAGATGGTGGTGATCATTGGGCAGCCACTGCTTTCGCCAACTACATATCCGGCGGTTTTGCACTCACGGTTCAAGGCCTGTCCTATGACCACAACGTCACCAACGCCCCTGGCGTGAATCAAAGCGACGACTCAATCGCCCTGTCCACTGGCGCGTTGATACCGGCTGATGGGCAGGTCTACTCAACCCGCCTCTCCTACTCCATGCCGGCTTCCTTGGGCATCTATGATAACGTCACCTTCTACCACGACTATGACTACCTCAACAGTGGTAGCGAAGACATGTTCACCAGCGACGACACCCAGTTCAATATCGTCGGGGTCCACCTTTCAAAAGGTGGTTTCCATACCTGGGTCAGCATGCTGACTTCAAAGAATGCCAACTTTGCCAACGGCGGACCTGCCAGAAACGATGATAACTGGCATTCACAGTTCAATATCGTAGGAGCCTTGTACTTCTGACTCCGAACCGAAAAGGGTTTCCGAAAACAGTGTGCCGGGACCCTTCTCAAAGATGCTGCAAAAGCCCGCCAAGCTTGCTTCAGGCGGGCTTTAAGGAGCCCGGAAGACCTGCCGCAGCCCCGCCGTGCCCTGCATGGCGTCGGTTGCGGTAGCCCCCGTCTGAGACGGGCCCGCGAGGGCAACGCTCAATAGAAGCCCTTGGCTTGCATGATCCGGTCGGCCTTCTCCTGGGCGATGGTCAGGGCCTGCTTGATGGAGCGACGGCCGTCCAGCACCTCGAAGATTTCGTTGCCGGCGATGGCGATGATCGACGTGAGATGGGGGACCGGGGGGCGTGGCCAGGCCTGAAGGATGCCTTCCCTGGCCATTCGGTCCACCACACCGATGAGCGGTGACAACGATGACACCTCGGGGTCGCTGCTGACACTGAACCTTGACGTTACCAGACTGCCGTTCAGGATATACAGCTTGGACATGCTCCGGCACGTCAGGTGGCGCAAGGCCGCCCAAGCTGACTCCACTCGCTCTTCCGAAAGGTTCGCGGGGATTGCCAGGGCATAGCCGCCGATGGGAACGAAGGGTCGACCATGGTTGCCGACAGTATGGGGAAGGTACCCGGTATTGCCCCAGGCCGGCGATTTCTTGTTGAGTTCGAACAGTGGCGCGAGCGAGGTGTAACAATAGGCCATACCGACCTCACCCGCCATGTAGGACCTAGCGCGCTCGTACCAGGACATCTGCAGGATATTGGGAGGCGAATACTTCAATATATCCAGCATATATTCGCAGGCACGAAAGGCAGCATCCGTCAGGAACATGGGGCGAAGCTGATCCCCTGCCACATCCTCGAACGCATAGCCTCCATCGATACGCGGAAGATTGATGATTGGCTGACCGAATTTCGCCATCAGGAAGGCAAAGGTATGTCCCAAAGGCGTTCCCCTGGCCGCATTCCAGGCGATGCCATAGAACCTCTTGCCGGGATCGTGAAGCGCCCTGGCCACCCTGGTCATCTGCTCCGTGGTCGCCGGGGGCGTCAGACCAGCGTTTTCCAGGATGTCCTTGCGATAGCACAAGAGCTCCGGCGTGGTCTGTACCGGTATACCGTACTGCTTTCCAGCATAACGAGAACTCTGGAGGGCCACAGCGTGAAAGTCGGACATGTCATAGCCGTCCCGCGCCAGCAGGGGGTCCAGCGGCAGCAGCATGCCCTCGGACGCCAGTTCCCCGAACCAGGGAAGGTTACAGGTGATGATGTCATAATGTGAATGAGCAAAACGCGCGTTGGCAAGAATCTCCTCGCGCAGGCTGTCGATCGACTTCGCCTTGTTCTTGATGTCCACTCCGAAGATTGCCTCGAGCTGACGCTTGAGGTTATGCATCGCCATGAAGGTGGGATCGGCGTGCATC
Source organism: Halomonas cerina (assembly GCF_014192215.1). GTDB lineage: Bacteria > Pseudomonadota > Gammaproteobacteria > Pseudomonadales > Halomonadaceae > Halomonas > Halomonas cerina. The sequence continues at coordinate 939 of NZ_JACHXP010000024.1, read as the reverse complement.
AGGACCCGTAGCCCTCCCTTGAGATCAAGACGTTGAGACAGAACAGCGGGCGGCGGTATCACGTCAGACGACTGGTAGGGTTCGTCCAGGATAATCTGGCTCGTCGAGTCGGATTTCGGGTCCAGACCGAAGGTATCTCCCAGCAAGGCCTTGATCTGGTTTGCATAATCTCCCCACTCATCGATCATGGCGTGAGAAGGATGCAGAGAGACCGTCTTTCCTGACTTCGTCCGGGGACGCGACAGGATAAGCCCCCGCTTGAGCATGCTCTCGATTCCCCGCTTGGCCGTACCATATGAGAGGCCGGAGGCATCCGCCAGCGAGGTGGGCGTGGTGAGCCGGCCGGCCAGGTGATTACGCATGACGTGAATCACCATGCGCAGTTCCCGATAACCCAGCGTCACGGAGAGGGACTGTTCGGTTGCATCCTCGAATTTCTCGATGAAATCCAGAAAGCGAGCGAGCTCGGTGCTGGAGAGCTTCGGCATGGGTGTCTGTGGCAGCGTATCGTAAGGCCCCTCCGGATGCCCTGCGGCCAGATCGTCGATCATTCTCACCTCGAGGGTCGCAATGGACTCAGGGTCGAAAGTACCTCTCCCCCTCCTGCCAGGCAACCGTCACCCGGCCCCATCGACGATCAGCCGAATACCCAGCAGGACCAGCAGCGTGAGAATGATCCGGAAGAAGAGCTCCCCATTCAGACGCTTCTGGATGACGAGCCCCAGGCGCACCCCGAGCCAGGCGACCGGGATCATCAGCAGGGCCACCGTCAGGTTTTCGACGCTGAGCAGGCCGAGCAGACCGTAGGGCACCAGCTTGACGAGGTTGGTGGCGGCCAGGAAGGCCACGGCGGTTCCCAGGAACTGTTCCTTGGAGAGCCGACACTGGAGCAGGTAGAAGTTCAGCGGCGGTCCCCCGGCATGGGCGATGAAGCTGGTG
>NZ_JACHXP010000023.1 GCF_014192215.1 Halomonas cerina | reverse complement strand
GCCCGAAGCCCGAAGCCCGAAGCCCGAAGCCCGAAGCCCGAAGCCCGAAGCCCGAAGCCCGAAGCCCGAAGCCCGAAGCCCGAAGCCCGAAGCCACTACAAGGAGTTCTCTTGACTGATTTCGTAACGGACGACATGCGCACCCGCTTGATCGAAGGCGTTCACGCCGCCGGCCGCGAGGTGCTGGCCATCTATGAGCGCGACTTCGACGTCGAGTCCAAGGCCGATGAGAGCCCCCTGACCGAGGCGGACATGGCCTCGCACCATGCGCTGGTGGCGCTGCTCGAGGCGGTGGCCCCCCAGGTGCCGGTGCTCTCCGAGGAGTCCGACGGGATTCCCTTCGCCATCCGCCGCGCCTGGGACCGCTACTGGCTGATCGACCCGCTGGACGGTACCAAGGAATTCATCAACAAGAACGGTGAGTTCACCCTCAACATGGCGCTGATCGAGGATGGCGTGCCGGTATTCGGCATCGTGCATGCCCCGGTGCTGGAGACCACCTGGGTCGGCCAGGCGGGGCAGGGCGCCGTCAAGCTCACGAATGGCGAAAAGCAAGCGCTCCAGGTACGCGCGCTGCCGGATCCCGACGTCGAACCCTGGAAGGTGGTGGGCAGCCGTCGCCACGGCGCCGAGTCCTTCGAGGCCTTCTGTGCCGCGCTGCCCGCCCATGAGCGCGTCTCCATGGGCAGTTCGCTGAAGCTCTGCCTGGTCGCCGAAGGCAAGGCCGACCTCTACCCGCGCCTCGCCCCTACCTGCGAATGGGACACCGCCGCCGCCCAGGCCGTGGTCACCGCCGCCGGCGGCGAGGTGCTCAATGCTGAGACCCTCGAATCGCTGCGCTGCAACCAGCAGGACAGCGTCTTGAACCCCTTCTTCATCGTCGCCGGGCAGCGGGATGCGCGCTGGGAAGACGCGCTACGCGCGAGCCTCGAACGGTGAAAAATCTCCTGGTTCTCGGCTCTGGACTAACCTGAGAGTTATGGTGGTCCATGCTGCAGAGGGTAGATGATATGTATGCCGTAGAATTTGAAACCGATATCACCAGCAGATATCTGAAAATCAAAGATTATGAAAAATTGGCCAACAAGCATGTCAGGATCATTATTCTGGTAGAAGAAGATTCCCGTGCCTGCCCCAACCGGCAGGCAGGAGGCGCACTCGAGGAATTTGAACGTATCAAGGCGAAACGAAAGAGTTTTCCGGAAGTCGATATGGATATCGAAATGGGGTAGACGTTCTTGCTAACGAGGTGAATAGACCATGAATACCTCTGAAAAAATTGTTGAGAATGTTAGCCGGCTTCCAGAATCACTCCAGGAAGAAGTGCTGGACTTTACTTATTTTTTGATGCAAAAGATTGAGAAAAATGAGCTGAAAAGTCTTTCCCAAGCTCAGGAGTCGAGCATGGAGAAGCTATGGGACAATGACGAGGACGAGGTTTGGAACGATGTACCAGTACGGTGATGTTGTCCTGATTCCATTTCCTTTCTTTGATTTGCAAACTAAAAAGAAAGACCTGTGCTCGTATTTCATCCCGCTGATGCCTACGGTGACATGGTGTGCCTGGCTATTACTTCCAAGTCAAACCATCAGCAATCCGTGCCTATCTATGGCCACAGTTTCATTGATGGCGTGCTTCCCAAGACAAGCTGGGTCAGGTATGGAAAGGTCTATACCCTTAATGAATCAGTCGTGATTGGCCAGTTTGGCACCCTGAAGAAAGATGTTTTTGATGAAATATGCGTTAGTTTTTGTCAATATTTTTATTGCTGATTCTTTCGTCTTCCACTATTTGGTTTCCATCTTCCATCTAAAACCCGCTATTCCCCAAGGCCTATTCGATGTCTGAAATCACCCCCGACCGCCAGACCCACCTCAAGCAGCTCGAGGCTGAGTCGATCCACATCATTCGCGAGGTGGCCGCGGAGTTTCGCAACCCGGTGATGCTCTACTCCATCGGCAAGGACTCCTCGGTGATGCTGCACCTGGCGCGCAAGGCCTTCTATCCCGGCGTGCCGCCGTTCCCGCTGATGCACATCAACACCACCTGGAAGTTCCGCGAAATGATCGAGTTCCGCGACCGCATGGCCGCGGAGTCCGGCATGGACCTGATCGAGCACATCAACCAGGAAGGGGTCGCGGCCGGCATCAACCCCTTCGAGCACGGCAGCGCCAAGTACACCGACATCATGAAGACCACGGCGCTCAAGCAGGCGCTGGACCAGTACGGCTTCGATGCCGCTTTCGGCGGGGCGCGCCGCGACGAGGAAGCCAGCCGCGCCAAGGAGCGGGTGTTCTCCTTCCGTGACAAGCACCACCGCTGGGAGCCCAAGAGCCAGCGCCCGGAGCTGTGGAACGTCTATAACGCCAAGGTCAACAAGGGCGAGTCGATCCGCGTGTTCCCGCTTTCCAACTGGACCGAGCTGGACATCTGGCAGTACATCTACCTCGAATCCATCCCCATCGTGCCGCTCTACTACGCCGCCCCGCGCCCGGTGGTCGAGCGTGACGGCATGCAGATCATGGTCGACGACGAGCGCCTGCCGCTCGAACCCGGCGAAGTGCCCGAGGAGAAGTGGGTCCGTTTCCGCACCCTGGGCTGCTACCCGCTGACCGGCGCGGTGGAATCCAAAGCTGCCACCCTGCCCGAGATCATCCAGGAAATGCTGCTGACGCGGACGTCCGAGCGCAGCGGCCGCGCCATCGACCATGATCAGGCCGGGTCGATGGAGAAGAAGAAACGCGAAGGCTATTTTTGAGCTACGGGCTACGGGCTACGGGCTACGGGCTACGGGCTACGGGCTATAGGTACGGGCTAAGGGCTAAGGGCCACGCGCTGTGGGCTACAATACTGCTCGAAGCTCGAAGCTCGAAGCTCGAAGCTCGAAGCTCGATGCTCGAAGCTCGGAACCGACAAGGACGTCATATGCGCCACGAAAAAATGGAAGTCTGGCAGCGTAGTAAGCAGCTCAGCGTTGAGGTCTATCGAGAATTGAAAGATTTACGCGATTTCGGTTTCAAGGATCAGATCACGCGTTCCGCCTTGTCGATACCCAGCAATATTGCTGAGGGCTTCGAGCGTTTCACGGAAAAGGAAAAGTTTCGCTTCGTCTCGATCGCCAAAGGCTCGTGTGGCGAGTTTGCGACCCAGACGCTGATTGGCATCGAAGTGGGCTATATCACCGAAGCCGTGGGGCAGCACTGGCGAAACGAAGCCATGACCCTGTCGCGAATGCTCGGTTCCTTACTCAAAGCGCTTGATATGCGTCCTCAGAGATAACCACTAGACATGAAGAGGGCACGGCGTGCCCGTAGCTCGTAGCTCGAAGCCCGTGACTGGCGCGAAGCGCCGCTCGAAGCCCGACGCCCGGAGCTCGCAGCGCTCGTGCTCTTCACCAGGATGGAGAAAAGACTGTGGCACATGCATCTGCGATGATCTCGGAAGACATCGAAACCTACTTGAAAGAGCACGAGCAGAAAGACCTGCTGCGCTTCATCACCTGCGGCAGCGTCGACGACGGCAAGTCGACGCTGATCGGGCGCCTGCTGCACGACTCCAAGATGATCTATGAGGATCAGCTGGCGGCGATCACTCAAGCCTCGAAGACCAGCGGCACCACCGGCGATGCGGTCGACCTGGCGCTGCTGGTCGATGGGTTGCAGTCGGAGCGCGAGCAGGGCATCACCATCGATGTCGCCTACCGTTTCTTCTCCACCGACAGGCGCAAGTTCATCATCGCCGACACTCCGGGGCACGAGCAGTACACCCGCAACATGGCCACCGGCGCCTCCACGGCGAGCCTGGCGGTGATTTTGATCGACGCCCGTCACGGCGTGCAGACCCAAACCCGGCGCCACAGCTTCATCGCCGACCTGCTGGGCATCCAGCACCTGGTGGTGGCGATCAACAAGATGGACCTGGTGGATTACAGCCAGGCGCGCTTCGACGAGATCGTCGCCGAGTACCAGGCCCTGGCCGACAAGCTGGGTGCCCGCGACATTCGCTTCGTGCCGATGTCGGCGCTGAAGGGCGACAATGTGGTCAACCCAAGCGAGACGATGAGCTGGTATGAGGGCCCAGCGCTGCTCGAGCTGCTCGAGAGCGTGGAGATCAGCCACGACCACAACCTGCGCGACCTGCGCCTGCCGGTGCAGTACGTCAATCGGCCCAATCTCGACTTCCGCGGCTACTGCGGCACCCTGGCCGCGGGCATCCTGCACCCCGGCCAGGCGGTGCGTGCGCTGCCCTCCGGCAAGACCAGCACCATCGCGCGCCTAGTGACCTTCGACGGTGACCTCGAGGCCGCCTATCCCGGCCAGGCGATCACCGTGACCCTGGCCGACGAGATCGATATCTCCCGCGGCGACTGGCTGGTGGGGGCCGACGAACCGGTGCCGCTGGCCTCGAGCTTCGAGGCCGACATCGTGTGGATGCACGAGACCCCGCTCGAGCCCGGCAAGCTCTACGACCTCAAGCTGGCCACCCGCGACCTCGCCGGTAAGGTCACCGCCATCGACTACCAGGTCGACGTCAACACCCTCGAGCAGCGCCATGCGGATCATCTCGACCTCAACGCCATCGCCCGTTGCCACGTCGAGCTCACCGCCCCGGTGCCGGTGGACGACTACCGCACCAGCCCCGGCACCGGCAGCTTCATCTTCATCGACCGGCTGACCAACCTCACCGTGGGCGCCGGCATGATCCACCGCCCGCTCGACAGCGAGCTGCCCTACGAGTACCGCGAGCACGATAGCAAGGCCCGCGTGGTGTGGAACCGCACCAGCGTGACCCAGGCCATGCGCGAGCAGATCAACGGCCACGCCGGCAAGTGCGTATGGTTCACCGGCTACTCCGGCTCCGGCAAGTCGAGCCTAGCCAACGCCCTGGAGGTGGAGCTCAACCGCCGCGGCTACCACACCATGCTGCTCGACGGCGACAACATCCGCCACGGCCTGTGCAAGGACCTGGGGATGAGCGAGGCCGACCGCACCGAGAACATCCGCCGCGTGGGCGAGGTCGCCCGGCTGTTCGCCGAGGCCGGGGTCATCGTGATCACCGCCTTCATCTCGCCGTTCCGCGCCGACCGCGACGCCGCCCGCGAGCTGTTCGACGAGGGCGACTTCATCGAGGTGCACGTCGACACCCCCCTGGATGTGTGCGAGCAGCGCGACCCCAAGGGCCTGTACCAGAAGGCCCGCGAAGGCAAGCTGACCGACTTCACCGGCATCAACAGCCCCTACGAGGTGCCCAAGGCGGCGGAGATCACCGTCAACACCGCGGAGCTGGGACAGCAGGAGATCATCGGCCGGCTGCTGAAGGAGCTGTAATGTGTGGAATCGTCGGCGCAGCCAGCCTGCGTAATGTCACCCCCATTCTTCTCGAAGGGCTGAAGCGGCTCGAGTACCGCGGCTACGACTCTGCCGGACTCGCCGTGGCGCAGGCCGGCCAGCTCCAGCGAGAGCGTGAAAGCGGCAAGGTCGCCGAACTGGAAGCGAAGTTGGCCAAGCGGGAGGTGAAAGGGCAGTTGGGTATCGCCCATACGCGCTGGGCCACCCACGGCAAGCCGAGCCGCTACAATGCCCACCCCCATATGTCGAATGCATCGGTGGCGGTGGTGCACAACGGTATCATCGAGAACCATGAAAGCCTGCGGTCTTGGCTCCAGCAACAGGGGTATACCTTTCACTCCGAGACCGACACCGAAGTGATCGCCCACCTGTTCCATCACCATTACCAGCGGACAGAAGCATCCCATGCCGAGCAGCGCCTGCTGAGCGCGTTTCGCTCCACGCTATCTGCCCTGCACGGCGCCTATGCCTTGGGCATCATTCATATCGAACACCCCCACAGTCTGCTCTGCGCGCGCATGGGCAGTCCCCTGGTGATCGGCGTGGGCAGCGAAGAGCACTTCATCGCCTCCGACCCGCTGGCGCTGCTGCAGGTTACCGACCGCTTCATCTACCTGGAAGAAGGCGACCACGCTCTCCTCACTGCCCACGACTGGCAAATATTCGCCACCCAGGCTGGTGAGGGGGTTCCTGGGCCCTCGGCCCTTGTTCCTCGGCCCTGTGTGAGGGACGAGCACCGCTATGAGCATGGCGATCAGGTAGCCGAGAAGGGCGACTATCGTCACTTCATGCTCAAGGAGATCCACGAGCAGCCCCAGGCCCTCAGGGCTACCCTGGAAGGCAAGGTGTCAGGCGAGGGGCGTCTACTTGCCTCGATCCTGGGGCCGGACGCGGAGTCCCTCATGGGCCAGGTGGAGCAGGTCCAGATCGTCTCCTGTGGCACCAGCTACCATGCCGGCCTGGTGGCGCGTTACTGGCTGGAGAGCCTGGCGGGCCTTCCCTGTTCGGTCGAGGTGGCCAGCGAGTTCCGCTATCGCCACGTGGTCGTGCCGAGCAACACCCTGTTCGTGACCATTTCCCAGTCCGGCGAGACGGCCGACACCCTGGCCGCGTTGCGCTTTGCCAAGAGCGCCGGCTACCTGGCCACCCTGACCATCTGCAACGTGCCGGGAAGCTCGCTGGTGCGGGAATCGGACCTGCGACTGATGACCCATGCCGGGCCGGAGATCGGCGTGGCCTCCACCAAGGCCTTCACGACCCAGTTGGTGGCCTTGCTATGGCTGACCGGCTTGCTTGGCCAACGCCGGCTGGGCGATGAGAAAGTAATGGCGCTGATGGAGGAGCTCCTGGCATTGCCAAGGCTGATCGAGCAGGTGCTCGAGCTCGAGCCCGCCATTGAAGCCTTGGCCGCGCGTTTCGCGAGCAAGCACCATACCCTGTTTCTGGGACGAGGCCCCCACTACCCGGTGGCCATGGAAGGGGCGCTGAAGCTCAAGGAAATCTCCTATATCCATGCCGAGGCCTATGCGGCGGGGGAACTCAAGCATGGTCCGCTGGCCCTGGTGGACGACGACATGCCCGTGGTCACCATGGCGCCCAGCGATGAGCTGCTGGAGAAGCTCAAGAGCAACCTTCAGGAAGTGCGTGCCCGCGGCGGACAGCTGATCAACTTCGTCTGTGAGCAGGCTGGTATGGAAGACGGGGAGGGCGTCCATAACCTGAGACTCCCCAAGGTCAGCGATGTGGCGGCCCCGATCCTCTTCAGCGTGCCGCTTCAGCTACTTTCCTACCATGTGGCTCTGGTCAAGGGCACCGATGTGGACAAGCCGCGCAATCTCGCCAAGTCCGTGACCGTCGAGTAAGTCACTTATCCCACAAGCTTCAGCGAGGGCACTGCGCTGACGTCTACTTCGCGCTCGGCATGCCAGGCGTCGTAGGCCGCCTGGAGGCGTAGCCATAGGCCGGGGCCGTTACCGAAAAGCTTGCCGAGGCGTGCAGCGATTTCTGGCGATACTGGCTTGCGCGTGGCCAGGATGGCGTGCAACTGCTGGCGTGAGATGCCCAGCATCTGCGCGATGGCTGTCTTGCTGTAGTCCATATCCTCCAGCATGTCGTCGATCACCTCGCCGGGGGGCGGCGGGCAGCGGTTGGGATTTTGCTTTGCGATAATAGCCATAGTGATTCCACCTCGCTTAGTGGTATTGCTCGAAGTCAACTCGGTAAGCGTCGCCGCCCTCGAATTCAAAAGTGAGGCACCAAGGGCCGTTCACATGTACGGTGTAATGATACTTTCGTGCTTGGCGGCTCCATGATTACACGATGAATCAATGGGTTATGAGAGCTGAGGGATGAAACTTTATTTTTCACCCACAATATCTGATCGCCAGTCTATACGAGATGCACCAGACGGTTCTTCGCTGGTAGAGTAAGCTGGAGGTACACGAGGAGACATGATGATGAGCACCCCACTAGACCCTATCGTCTCGGAGTTCGAGACGCAGGAGCAAGCCGACAGCTACGACCGCTGGTTTCGCGAGCGCATCCAGCAGAGCCTCGACGATCCTCGCCCCAACGTTCCCCATGACGAAGCGATGGCTCGTGTCCGGGCCATGATCGAGTCCAAGAAGCGCCGACATGCTACCGGTTGAGTGGCGTGCTCACGCGCTGGATGCGCTTGAAGACATCGCCGCTTACCTAAGCGAGCGCAACCCCTACGCTGCCGAGGCACTCGTCAGCGCCATCGAGGAGACCGCCGAGGCGCTACCCGAGCATCCCTATCTGTACCGCCACGGGCGTGTCCTTGGAACGCGAGAGGCCGTGGTTCACCCTAACTACCTGTTGGTGTATCGCATCGCGTCCGATCACATCGCCATCCTGGACGTGCTCCACGCTCGCCGGGAATATCCCTAACATCAGTCGCTTAGAATACCTCTTGGCTCCTCGACAAACGGTACTGTGGGAACATGTTTCGGTCCGTCGTCGCTGGCACCTAATGCGGCGTCCCCTTGGGGTCTGACCCCGTTGCTGCGTGTTACACCAACCTTTGACCTGGGGGTCAGACCCCAAGGGCTACGACGAGCTGCACCTGGCCACACCGGCAGCCATGCCTTACCCACCTACGACATCCATAATCCTATGTCCATCAAGACTCTCTGCGTGTTCGGCACGCGCCCCGAAGCCATCAAGATGGCGCCCCTTGCCCTGTCCCTCGCCGCCGATGCGCGCTTCGAGGCGCGGGTCTGCGTGACCGGTCAGCACCGCGAGATGCTGGATCAGGTATTGGACCTGTTCGAGCTGACCCCGGATCACGACCTCAACATCATGAAGCCGGGGCAGGATCTGACCGACGTGACCACGGCGATCCTGCAGGGCATGAAGGGCGTGCTGGCCGAGGTCAAGCCGGATATCGTACTGGTGCATGGCGACACGGCCACCACCTTTGCCACCACCCTGGCCGCCTACTACCAGCAGATCCCGGTGGGCCACGTGGAAGCCGGCCTGCGTACCGGCAACCTCTATTCCCCCTGGCCGGAAGAGGCCAACCGGAAGCTGACCGGTGCCCTGGCCGAGCTGCACTTCGCGCCGACCGAGCGCTCCAGCCAGAACCTGCTGGAAGAAGGCATCGCACCGGCCAAGGTGCATGTCACCGGCAACACCGTGATCGATGCGTTACTGGAGGTGGTGGCCAAACTCGAGAATAGCGGGACCTTCCAGCAGCAGTTCGCCGAGCAGTTCGACTTCCTGGATGCCGATCGCAAGCTGATCCTGGTCACGGGGCACCGGCGCGAAAGCTTCGGTGGCGGCTTCGAGCGCATCTGTCAGGCCTTGCACGATACCGCCGCGGCGCACCCCGATACCCAGATCGTCTACCCGGTGCACCTGAATCCCAACGTCCTCGAGCCGGTCAAGCGACTGCTCTCTGACATTGACAACGTGCACCTGATCGAGCCGCTGGATTACCTGCCGTTCGTCTACCTGATGAACCGGGCCCACCTGATCCTGACCGACTCCGGTGGCGTGCAGGAAGAGGCGCCGTCGCTTGGCAAGCCGGTGCTGGTGATGCGCGACACCACCGAACGCCCGGAAGCCGTGGATGCCGGCACCGTCAAGCTGGTGGGCACCGACGTGGAACGCATCGTCGGCGAGATGCATACCCTGCTGACCGACACCGCCGCCTACGAGGCCATGAGCTATGCTCATAACCCCTATGGGGATGGCAGGGCGTGCCAGCGGATCCTCGAGCTGCTGAGTTCGCATACAGGGTGATTCACCTCGAGCAGGCCACCACCGACGAGCTGGAGCGCTGGGCCGAGAACCTGCTGGACGCCCGGTCGCTGGCCGAGGTCTTCAACCAAGGGTAGGGCCAATACCCACTGACCGGCCGTGGACTATCAACGCTCAACGCCTAACGCCTCACCCCTCACACATGAAGAGCACCGCCATGACCGGACGGGTAGAGCGTTTGCGAACAGAGGGCATGCAGCCAGGCCGACATGAAGGCGTGGAAGGCACGCTACGCAAACAGATCGAACTGAAGTTCGGCGATCTTCCCGCCGGGGCCGTTGAGCACCTGAAGCAGACCAATGACGAACAGCTGGATACCTGGGTCACCAGGATCCTCACCGCCGACAGCTTCGACGCCCTGTTCGCGGAGGGGTAACCCACGGCGTTTTCCTCCTGAACCTCGGCCCTTCACGCTCTGCTTGGCCGCTGGCCACATTTCACCTCGACTCTGACACTCCTGGGCGTTGGGCGCTTTTCCTCGGCCCTCGGCCCTTCACAACACGTAACGGATGCACCTCATGCCTTTCAACACCATCTCCGTTATCGGTCTCGGTTACATCGGCCTACCGACCGCCGCCGTCATCGCTTCTCGTCGCAAGCAGGTCATCGGCGTCGATATCAATCAGCGCGCCGTGGAGACCATCAACCGCGGTGATATCCATATCGTCGAGCCCGAGCTGGATATCGTGGTGCATGCGGCCGTGAAGGAAGGCTACCTACGGGCGACCACCACGCCCGAGCCGGCGGACGCCTTCCTGATCGCCGTGCCGACGCCCTTCAAGGCCGAGAACGGCAACGACCATGTGCCGGATCTCGCCTATATCAAGGCGGCAAGCCAAGCGGTGGCACCGGTGCTGAAGCAGGGCGATCTGGTGATTCTGGAGTCCACCTCGCCGGTAGGCGCCACCGAGCAGATGGCGGCCTGGCTGGCCGAAGCGCGGCCCGACCTGACCTTCCCGCAGACCCATAGGGAAGACTCCGATATCCGGATCGCCCATTGCCCCGAGCGGGTGCTGCCGGGGCACGTGGTGCGTGAGCTGGTGGAGAACGACCGGGTGATCGGCGGCATGACCGCCAAGTGCTCCGCGGCGGCCACCGCGCTCTACCAGATCTTCGTGGAAGGGGAGTGCATCACCACCACGGCGCGCACCGCCGAGATGGCCAAGCTCACCGAGAACAGCTTTCGCGACGTGAACATCGCCTTCGCCAACGAGCTCTCCATCATCTGCGACAAGATCGATATCAGCGTATGGGAGCTGATCCGTCTGGCCAATCGGCACCCGCGGGTCAACATCCTGCAGCCCGGCCCCGGCGTAGGCGGCCACTGCATTGCCGTCGACCCCTGGTTCATCGTCAGCGAGACGCCGGAAGAGGCGCGCCTGATTCGCACCGCGCGTGAAGTCAACGATGGCAAGCCGCAGTGGGTCATCGACAAGGTTAACGAGGCGGTAGGCAAGTACCTGAGTGCCAATCCGGACAAGACCGCCAGGGACGTCACCATTGCCTGCTTCGGCCTGGCCTTCAAACCGGATATCGATGATCTGCGGGAAAGCCCCGCTCTGAAGATCGCGGAGACCATCGTCGCGAAGCATCCCGGCCGGTCTCTGGTAGTGGAGCCGAATATCGAGTCGTTGCCGGGTGGCGCGTTAGCCGATGCCAGGCTGGTTGACGAAATGGCAGCGCTGGAGGCTGCCGATGTGGTAGTGCTTCTTGTGGATCACAAGCCTTTTAAGCAGATACCGTTAGACCAAGTGACAGCAGATTATCTTGTCGATAGCCGTGGTGTTTGGGTAGCCTAAATCATGTTTGTACATTAATACCTAATAATGAGTTGGTAGTATGACTTATAAGACACGGCATTTTTTTCCTGAAAAAAAGCATTTTTCACCTGATTTTGCCTTTCAGGGCGATGGTGTCTCTTTTTTTTATACCTATATCCGTAAAAATGCGTCAACATCGTTTAAAAAACTGTTTCAGTTGATGCATCCTGGGCTGTGTCCTGGAAAAACTCCTTCACTTGGCTGTATGGCTAAGTACGCCCAAGTCAAAGACCTCTCGCCGGAAGAGATAGATCGAAGCTTTACAAATAAAGTTTTTATATATAGAGATCCCATTGAACGTGTTTTCTCTGTGTATAAAAATAAATTAATTCAACGGGATGGTGCAGAAGACCTACTCGACAAGCTAAGGAAAGTAACAGGCCGAGATCCTGGCTTAATGACATTTAGTGACTTTGTCAACGAATATGTCTCACTTTTGGAGACAGAGCGCTGGCGAGAGGTCGACGGTCATTTGTATCCACAGGCATGGCATTTGTTACCCATAACATACAACATGGTAATTCCCATGGAGAATGTTTATGGCGAAATGTTAAAGTTGCTTCCAAAAGAACTATGTGATCAGGCATTTCGCGAGCCAAGTAATAGTACTAAAAAGGGAAGTGTGCCTTTAGAAAACTGTGATGTTGACACGCCTGCGGTATACTTCGAGAAAAAATATATCCAGGGCAAGGCATTGCCAGAATTAAATCAGGTGATAACACCTGCAATAGAAACGCGTCTCAAAGAAATTTACTGTGAAGATTTTTCTATATTAGAAAGTGTTTCTTTAAATAAAAAGGTAGAGACTTCGTTTCCACAGTCTGCACAGCATCAAGATAACTATAGTCGATTGTTAGTTAAGTTAGAATCCAAGACGTTGGAGCATGAGTCGCTTGGTCAAGAGTTATCTGATGTTAAAGAACACCTGGACACTGTGAACGCGAAATACAGTGACGCCTGCCAACAGATTGTCTCTCTGCAAAAAACGCTGGACGTTGCTAACGCTGATTACAAAGAAATTAACACAAAATACGAAGATGTTTTTGCCAAATACAGTGACGCCTGCCAACAGATGGTCTCTCTGCAAGAAAAGCTGGACGTTGCTAGCGCTGATTACAAAGAAATTAACACGAAATACGAAGATGTTTTTGCCAAATACAGAGCTGCCAATGCAAAATACCGCAGTGCTAGCCAACAACTTTCCGCACTAAGATCCAGTCAGGCTTACAAGGCAGCGTCGTATATAAGGGCTGCCTCCAGATCGTTGACTGATGCAGTCAAGCTGCCTGTGCGGCTGTGGCGTCTCAGGGGGCCGAAAAAGAAACAGCCTAAACAGCGCATGAACCTTCAGCAAGGTCTGCGCTATACTAAATGGAAGGTTGTGGTTCCTCTCGCCACGCGACTTGGCGTTCCCTACAACAAGGTTGCGTATCTTACTCTCCCTCAGTCGGTTAGAAGCATTGTACGGCGCTTTAAGCACCAATCTTCTCAAGCACAGCAGACCGAAGAATTTACTCCTCCATCCGCCGCTGCACAGGAAATCAGTATTCTTGGCTGGCCCGAGTACTCACCCAACGGCAAGCCCTATGTGATCGGCATCATGGATGAGTTTACCACCGGCTGCTTCGAACAAGAGGTAAACCTTATCCAGCCGCGCCCGGATAACTGGTACGCCTTGGCCGAAAAGTACCAGCCCGCGTTCTTCTTCATCGAAAGTGCCTGGAAGGGCAACTACGGCAGCTGGCAGTACCGGGTGGCGGACTATGCCAACAAACCTGGCCAAGAAGTGGCGTATATCTGCCAATACGCCCGTGAGAAGGGCATCCCCACGTTGTTCTGGAACAAGGAGGACCCGGTCCACCACGACAAATTCATGTGCAGCGCCAAGTTGGTGGATCACATCTTCACCACTGATGCCAACATGAAGGGCTCCTACCAGGCCAAGACCGGCAATCAGAACGTCCATGCGCTGCCGTTTGCTGCCCAGCCAGCGCTGCACAAGCCCGCACCGCTGGCAGGCCGCAAGCCGCGTTCCTGCTTCGCCGGCAGCTGGTACGGCAATCGCCACGCCGAGCGTGGCCAGGCGATGCGCTGGCTGCTGCAGGCGGCCAACCGGCACGGTCTGAATATTTACGATCGTAACCACGGCACCGGCATCTTTCCTTTCCCGGAGGAGTATCAGGCTGGTATCAAGGGCAGCCTGCCCTATAAGGAGCTGTGCGACGAATACAGCCGCTATCGGGTATTTCTCAACGTCAACTCGGTGACTGACTCGCCCACCATGTTCTCGCGCCGGGTGTTCGAGCTGATGGCCTGCGGTACCCCGGTGGTCAGCACCTACGCCAAGGGCATCGAGAATCTCTTCGAGTCTGATGCCGTGTGGCTGGTCAACAGCCAAGAAGAGGCCGATGAGGCCATCCGCACCCTGATGACCGACGATGCCGAGTGGCGGCGTCGCAGCCTTGCCGGTATCCGTGAGGTATTTGCCAAGCACACCTATGCTCATCGCCTCAACGATATTTTCGTTCGGCTGGGCATCGAATCACGCCTGCCCACCGATCCCACCATCGCCCTGGTGGCTGAGGCCCATAGCCAAGTGGAGCTTGAGGCC
Organism: Halomonas cerina; assembly: GCF_014192215.1. GTDB lineage: Bacteria > Pseudomonadota > Gammaproteobacteria > Pseudomonadales > Halomonadaceae > Halomonas > Halomonas cerina. The sequence goes on along the minus strand of NZ_JACHXP010000023.1, from coordinate 42,214 downwards.
CTCGACCGCTTCGCCCGTCAGCAGCGCTATCGTGCGTTCCGCTTAGGTATCGCTTGCTCGCCCGGGATCGCCACACTGGCCGGTACGCTTTCCGAGCGCATCGTGCTGCTGCAGCCGGGGCAGAAAGCCACTTGGATGGCAGAGCAGCAGAAAGAGCACCCCATCGCCGGTTGGGTCACGCCCTACGGTCATTATGGCGAGCACTACTTGCGCGACCTGGCCAACGCCACCCTCTACGAGCCTGATGCCGTCGGCTGGGCCAAGGCTCTCGGCCAGGACCACTTTGCCTACGGTGGTCAGGCCGTGCTGGCCGGTGCCCTGTGGCAGACCCGCGAGTTTCTCAAGCAACCCATCAAGGCACACCCCGACGACCGACTGGCGCGCTCGGATCTCTACCTGGCTGACAGTGACCAGTTCCAGCCTGGCGATGTTGCACCTAAGAAAGTGGTGGGAGGCTGAACCATGACCAAGCGTGTACTGGTCTGCGGCAACCCCGACCTCAACTTCATCGACGGCTCCTCTATCTGGGCGCAGACCATCGCCCTGGCCACCGCTGCCACCGGCAGCGCCCAAGTCGACTTTTTGGCCAAAAGCACGCCGGAACGTGATGAGCTCTTCGGCCCGCTGAAGAGTGCCGACAACCTCTCCATCATCGATGGCAGTGACCGTCAACACTGGAAAGGCAGGGGCTTCGCTCGCATAACGCCACCGATGATGGCCGAGCTGACCGTCAAGCGTGACCGCGCCAACCCCTACGATGTGATCATCGTGAGAGGATTGGAGATCGCCACCCAGCTGCTGGAAGCGCCGGACGTGCTGGCCAAGTGTTGGATATACCTGACCGATATTCCTCAACGCCTGGAGGAATACAGCGACGAGCAGCGCCTGACCATGCAGCGCATCGCTCACGGCTGTCACCGCCTGCTGTGCCAGGCAGAAGGCTTCCAGGCCCTGTGGCAGGCCCTGGTGCCAGATCTCGATACCGCCAAGGTACGTCTCTACACCCCGGTGATACCGGACCTGCCCAAGACCCTGCCGCCGCTAGCCGAGCGTCCGGCGCGTGCCATCTACGCCGGCAAGTTCACGGGCGACTGGATGACCCTGGAAATGGCCGAGCAGTGGCCTGCCATCCATGGCCAGCTTCCCGGCAGCGAGCTGGTGATGATCGGTGACAAGATCCACACCGAACCCGAGCGCCCCGACTATCAAACCCGGATGCAGCGGGCGCTGAAAGCCACCCCGGGCCTGCGCTGGCTGGGTGGCCAGTCTCGTGAAGCCGTGCAGCAGCAGCTACAGCAAGCGCGCGTAGGCCTCTCCTGGCGTGACGAGAGCATGAACGACACCGTGGAGTACTCTACCAAGATCCTGGAGTACGGCGGGGCAGGGTGCGCGGCGATCCTCAACCGTAACTCGCTGCACGAACAGTTGCTGGGCCACGACTATCCGCTGTTTGCCAATAGCCCCCAAGAGTTCACTCGCCAACTCACCCGGGCGCTCAGCGAACCGGAGGTTGCCCAGCAGGCTGCCAACGCGCTCAAGCGCCTGGCCGAGCGCCACACCTTCTCCACCCGTGTCGGTGAAATCCGCCAGTGGCTGGACGAAACTCCCAAGGCGCCCAAGCCCCAGTCCAAGACCAAGGTGCTGGTGGCCGGGCATGACCTCAAGTTCTTCAGCCTGCTGCAGAAGAAGCTGGAAGCCACCGGCCAGTTCGAGTTCCTCACCGATCAGTGGCAGGGGCACAATCAACACGACGAGGACCAGAGCCGCGCCCTGCTGGAGCAGGCCGATGTGATCTTCTGCGAATGGTGCCTGGGTAACCTCAAATGGTACTCGCATCACAAGAAGCCCCATCAGCGCCTGGTGGCACGTTTTCACGCCCAGGAAGCCCGTGTGCCCTACATGGGTGAGGCCAACTGGGAGGCCATCGACCACGTCAGCTTTGTCAGCGAGCACACCCGCCGACAAGCGCTAGAGGTTTTCCAAGGCTTCCCGGTTGACAAGACCTCAGTGATCCCCAACTACCTGGACGACACCAAGTTCACGCCCAAGAAAAAGACTGGAGAGGCCCGCTTTACGCTGGGCATGGTGGGTGTCGCCCCCAAGAGCAAGCGTCTGGACCGTGCCATTGATCTCCTGGAAGCCCTGCTGGAAGAAGATGACCGTTATTGCCTGCGAGTTAAGGGAAAGCACCCGCTGGATTACGGTTGGCTGCTCAAGCGTGAAGAGGAGCTGACCTATTATCGAGAGGTGTTCAAGCGAATCAACAGCAACCCCAAGCTTCGCCATAAGGTGATCTTTGATCCGGCTGGAGACGATGTGAACGAATGGTTCACAATGGTAGGTTTTATTCTATCGCCTTCCGACTTTGAGTCGTTTCATATGGCAGTTGGTGAAGGGATGCTGACCGGTGCCATGCCCGTGATTTGGAATTGGGATGGGGCAGCCGAGATTTGGGGTGATGAGTGGGTTGTCAGCTCGTTTGAGGATGCCAAGCAAAACGTGGTTAGCGGCGAGCCAACTAAAGACCTGGCAGCACGTCTAATGAGCGCCATGTCTTCGCAAGATATCAGCCAGCGCTGGAAAAAAGTGATTAAACAGAGTTAATGAGATCCTATGACGACGAAAGAGATATTGGCTTGCGCCACGCCGGAAGCGATCCAGTACATTAAAAAGGCCGTTAACTCAAAGAATAAAGCTGACTACCAAAAGCTCAAGAAACTGTTTGATGGTAAACAGTTTGAAGCAAAGAATTTTGATGATAGTGAGCTGGATGTCCTCACCTTCGACTGGCAAAATCTGGAGCGTGATCGCAACTGGTGGTGGCAGCTACAGGCCCTGCCGTTCCTCAATTGGTTTGCCAATAGCTTGGAACTGCAAAGCGAAGAGGAGCGGGCTCGCTACTTCTCATACTGCCTGGACGCGGTCCACTGCTGGATCAACCATGCCAAGCAGAATAAGGAGTCCCCACTGGTGTGGCACGACCACGCAGCAGCGTTCCGTGTGCGCAACCTGACCAACTGGCTGCTGTTCTGCCATATCGCCGAGCTACCGGTCAGTGAGGATGCCCGTGCAGAGCCTCTTGCCAACCTGATAGTTGAGCACCTCGACTGGCTGGGAGACGACAAACACTACTCGAAGCACACCAACCACGGGTTCGACCAAGCCATGATCGCACTGACGATCGGGCTGATGTTTGCCCGTGATGACTTTGGATCGCATCGTCAGCGTAACCGTGAACGCTTGAAAGATGAGGTAACCTTCGCCTTTACTGATGAAGGGGTGCACAAAGAAAACAGCCCCGGCTACCAGAAGATGATGTTGGGAAGGCTCAAGCAGCTGCGTACTCTGGCTCCATTAGGGGAACAGGAAATCTTGCAGTTGGGAAAGCGCTATATTGATAAAGCAGAAGCGTTCCTGCGGGCAATCACACTGCCTAATGGCTACTTACCGATGATTGGGGATACGCGGGGTGAGGATGAAGGTTTAGCGTATGTCCAAAAAAAGGAGATCGATGTACTGGACTACTCGGCATCTGGTTACGTCATTGTTCGAGGAAAGGTTCTGGATAAGGACTTCCACTTGATCTTCAAGGCAAGTCACCTGTCAAACTATCATCGTCATGATGATGACTTGTCGATACACTTGTATTTTGATGACAAAATTATACTAGGGGATGGTGGTCTAGGGTCTCATAATGAAAAAGATAAAAAAAGGATTTTCTTAAGATCAAACTTATCCCACAACGTGCCGTACATCGTGGGAGAAGAGCCAATAAGAAATGTTGTCCATTTAAATGGTAGCCACCCTAAGGTCTTTGTAGAAAAAAATAAAGTGGTAGGTGAAGCCTTTGGTTACAGTGCGCCAATTAGAAGAGAGGTGGACTTGGCTAATTTGCCTCAAGGAAAATTCATAATCAAAGATGAGGTTAAAGGAGAGGAGGCTTATAAGCTTGCTGCTAATTTTTATTCTACATTAGGGTTTGTTAAGTCACAAAATAGCTTGCTGGCCCCTATCAATGCTGTTTCATCGTTAAGAATTAGTTCAAAGGGTGCTGTTGAATTTAATAGATTTTCCACATATTTCTCAAGTAAATTTACTCAGTTTAGTAAGATCAATTGCTTCAGCTTGGTTGCTAAAGATGGTATTGAGGCACCAAATAAGCTTGAAGTTGAGATCGATCTACAGCACCCACAAAGGTGCTCTATGATATTTCCTGATTACTCATTTTAATTGGCCATCAAGCACACCTCCTGTAGCCATACTAGAATCACAAAGGTAGTTAAGGAGTTAGTAACATGGCTCGCAATCTCATTCGGTTCCAGCCCGGCCTGTCTTACGGCACCGAAGCGCAGCGCCGGTCGGCCCTCTTTCAACATCCCTGATCCAAGGGATTTGTGCCCGATTGTGGCACGATGGCGGCCAGAACACCATCGATGCCTTATCGGTTCCTGAAGTTAACTGAGATATATACGTATCCAGGTAGACTTTTTCAGGCCTTCCCTGAGCTTTTAATATCCTTGAAGTGATTAAAAGTTATATTTTAATGTTTTGTGTGAAAGGTTTGTAATTAATTTTACAGGTTTAAATGAGAATGCAACATATAGATAAGATTCTTGCCTCATATATAAAGTGTCCATCTTCGTTTTGGGAGGGAAATGAAAGACAGGCTAGTAAAAGTTCAGAAAGGATTTGTAAGTTACGCTCATATTATGGTTTGGGAGAGGAGAGTCTGTCCAAAATAATTATAGCCATTGCGAAAGAAAGAATTAATGAGGAACTGCCAACAATTTATGTTTCAAGCTTTGGGTCTTCTGGGTCACACTTGCTGCAGCATGTTTTAGTTGATTCGCTTGGTTTTATAGGTCTTGGAGAGATATATCTCCCTCCTAAAATTGAGAGATTGCTAAAAGACGGCGAAGATGCCACCAATAAGCTGTTTGTCGAATCTTACCACTTGCTGCATAGTGGTCCTGAACGAATATTTGCAAAAAAAGAAATTATAAATACTGCACACAAGGCTAAGCTGCAGGGCTTTTCTTCAAACACAGCTACATATAGTTCTGCTTTTTTGTTGAGAAATCCAGTAGATCTGGTTATGTCTAGGACTTTCCGGAAAGGAGAGTATAGGAATTATTTGGGAAAGGAGGGTGTTTCTGACAAAGAGTATTTAAAAGAGAATCTTGTTAAGACTAAAAGATTCTATGATGCGGCATTAAGTTATCCTTATGATCAATACTTCTTTTATGAGGATTTGTTGTCATGTGACTATGAGGTTTCTGTGAGTATTGCTAAATTTGCCAAGAGATTTAATAGTAAGGATGCTATACATGAGGCACTGAAGAAAGCAGTTTCTAATGGCGCATCTAATAAATATAAAGGCCCCGACATAACTATCGACGATGCCTATTATTCTATAGCCAAGTCTGAGCTTGTTTCTGTTTTGGGCGAGTTTCATAAAATTCGAGAAGAATACCGAGCGATGTCCACGTAAGCCAGTATCTATCAACATAGGCAACGCCTGAGTTTTTCCTGAAATTTACAGCGCTTCTGCCTTCAGAGTTCATTCCTTCTCGTTATAAAGGAGCAAGGTATTCGGAAAGCTCAGTTCGCGGATGTCGCTGGTCCTCCTGCCTCTGTTGTGTGGTCCAAAGTTCTGCAGTTATTCTATGAGTCCAGGCAGTATTGTTGCCCTTGGCAAGAGACCTTTTTATGTTGAAGCCGGTTCTCAAGACTTTGCGATGGTCGGTTTCACTGGGCGCCAAGTTTATCCGTGTAGTGGCCTTTCCCACCAGTGCCATCGTTATCGTTACGCTAGTGTCTCAGCTCTCATCTCTTCTGGCATCGTTTCTTCCGCTGAAGGTTGTCATCCTGCTCGGTTCGGATGGTGTTCCGCGTTATTTCCCTGCCTCATTCGCTGCAATGGATCGCGATGTTCTGATTGCCGGGTTGAGTGCAGCGACCCTGGGATTCTTCCTTGCCCATTTGTTGGCGGAGCGACTCATCGGCTGGATTACGGCTCTAGGCACGAGTCGACTATTGGCAAAAAGCCACAAGATGGTCCTCTTCGAGAATCAGGACCAAGTGGCGGCCGGGGGCTACCAGCGCTACTCGCGGGCTTTGGCCGGTGGCGTATTCATCGGGTTGTCGCTGTCTGGCCTGGGATGGTTCTACCCGGAAGTGACCTTGGTGATCATGGGTTACGCCGTGCTCGCCTTCCTCGTGCTGTGGTTCCTGCATCGCCATAGCCCGACGGTGCGGGAGAGACTGGAGACCAAGCTGAGCAACTTGCTCAATATCGTGGCAGGGGTTGGTTTTTTCGTTGCCTTCGGGTATCTGGTGTCGGACTTCATTCTTGGGCAGGCCCCTGGTGTTATCATTGCCATTGTGACATTGATCCTTAGTCGGCAGATGATGACTCGGGCTACCGGCCTCGTGGCAGACTTGGCTGCGCTGCGTCAGCAAAGGGTCAAGCTGGATGCCCTTTTCTTTCACGGAAAGGTGCTGCTGTCGGATACCGTTCAACACGAACGATCGATTTGGCCACTGCTGCAACCCCACGTGCGAGATTCATGGATACGGGCGGTGCTGGAAGAGCTGGCAGACGATGTCGAAGAGGGTGTGGTTTGCCAGTGGCATCAGACGGGGCAGCCAAATGTAGCCGCCCTCAGGGTCGAGACGGACTCACGGCGCTATCTGGTGAAGGTGTTCGAGAAAAACCGCAGCTCACTCGCCCTGCATGAGGCCACCCTGATGGGGGAGAGCGTGACAGGGCTGCCGGCCCCTCGCTTTGTGGGTGCGACACAGGTCCAGAAATTTCACTGCCTCCTTTATGAGTTGCCAGCGGGGCGCCCACCGGAACTCGGGGAGGTGAAACCCCAGGTTCAATTTTTACGTCGTCAGCTACTGGGCATTGACCCGCCTTCGCCACTCTGTCATCGCTATCAGCGTTCGCGCCCCATGCTTTGGCAGCGATTGAATGCCGGCCTGCTCGAGCGCCTGCACATGGCCGTTACCTCCGATGAGCAGCGGGTGGAACTGGATTCGCTAGTGGAGAACTTGTCCCGCCTGGGGGCCATGCTCCAGGCGCTCCCCCTGGTGATTCATCAGCCGGGCCTGTCTCAGGATACGCTCTGGGTAACTGACGAGGCATCGCCTATGGCGCTGGACTGGGGACGGTGGTCGCTGGAGCCGCTCGGTGCCGGTTGGCCGGAGGGGGCGAAAGGACTGGCCTACCTGGAATCGGCCATCGCAGAGACCGCCGAGACTCGGCCGGCGTTGCATCGAGTGGCCATCGAGGAGGCCGAGCTGTCGGCGCTGGCCTTTGCCCTGGAGCGGGAGTGCAACCGCCAGCGCTATGTACAGGCCCTGGAACTGGTACCCGCATTGGTGGAACGGCTGGCCGAAAACAAGAGCTCATCCTATTGGAAAGGGGCAGTCAATGACTGATGGGCATGGGTTCAAGCCGGCCAGGCCGGATAGCGACGTCACGGTGAGCATGCTGGTTTGCAATCCCTTCCTGAATGATGCGCGGGTCCGGAAGGAGGCCGAGACCCTGGCTCTGGCCGGCTATCAGGTCACGGTGCATGCGCTCGCCTTGCCGGGCGTTACGCCGCGCTTTGAGGTGCTCGAGAGTGGTGTACGGGTCCAGCGCCATGGGGCCAGTGAGGCCAAGCCAGCGCGACAATCCGGGGCGAGCAAGCGGGAGCGTTCCAGACGGGAGGTACTCGCCCTCGTGGCCTCTCGTGGCAGGGCGCTGATCAGCATGGCCTGGTCGACATTTCGTGCTCGCCCGGATATCGTGCATGCCCACGATGTGAACATGCTGCCAACCGCCTGGCTGGCGGCTCGGCTTGCCCGGGCCGCCTTGGTCTATGATGCCCACGAGATCAGTACCGACCGAGAAGGCTATCGGTCGTTTCGAGGTGCCGTGGGCTGGATCGAGAAGCAACTGGTGCCCCGAGTGGCGGGCATGATCACCACGACGGATGCCCGCGCCAAGTTCTTTGCCCGTGCCTACGGGGTGTCACGCCCCCTGGTGCTGCAGAATCGCCCGCGCCTGGTCAAGGTGGAAGGCGCGAATCGCATTCGCGAGGAGCTTGGGTTGAGCGAGCCCTGGCCGATCGTGCTGTATCAGGGCGGGCTGCAGCCCGGCCGCGGTCTGGAACGTCTGGCCAAGGCGGCCGCCAAGGTGCCGGAAGCGTACTTCGTCTTCATCGGCGGAGGCAGCCAGGCTGATGAGCTGCAGCTGCTGGTCAAGGCCTCGGGCCTGGGTGGTCGCGTCCGCTTCATCGATACCGTGGCGTTGGACGAGCTGCCGTTCTACACCGCTTCGGCGGATATCGGGGTGCAGCCGATCGAGAACACCTGCCTGAACCACTTCACCACCGACTCCAACAAGCTGTTCGAGTATGTGATCGCCGGGTTACCGGTGGTGGCGACTCGGCTTCCGGAAATCCGCAAGGTGGTTCAGCATCATGACCTCGGCCTGCTGGTGCCGCCAGGCGATACCGAAGCCTTGGCGGACGCCATCCGCACGCTGGTGCAGGCCCCGGACCTGTGCAGACGTTACCAGGCCAACGCAGAGAAGGCGGCGCAATCGCTCAATTGGGAAACACAGGAGGCCTCCTTGCTGGAGCTTTACCATCGGGTGCTAGGGGCAAACACGACCACGGAGCGCGCCAGTCAATGAACGGGCCCAGGTTGCTGCTTCTTACCTTCTATTATCCCCCGGACCTGGGGGCCGGGTCTTTCCGCAGCCATGCCCTGGTCCAGGCGCTGCTCGAGCGGCTTCCCGCCAACGCGCATCTGGAGGTATTGACCACGGCGCCTAACCGCTATGCCGGCTTTTCGACGCAGGCGCCGGCGGTTGAAGAGAATGCCTCAGGCCGCTTGACCGTGCGCCGCTTGGCGCTGCCCAGTCATCAAAGCGGCATGCTGGACCAATCGCGTGCCTTTGCGTCGTACGCCTATCAGGTCAGGCGCCTGACGCATGGCAAAGGCTATGATCTGGTCATGGCCACGTCATCGCGCCTGATGACGGCAGTGCTCGGCGCCTATGTTGCCAGGCAGTGTTCGGCCAGGCTCTACCTGGATATCCGGGATATCTTCGTCGAGAACCTGCCGTTCCTGTTGCCGCCAGGGAGTCGCTGGTTCGGCATCCCGTTCTTTTCAGCCCTCGAGCGCTGGGCGGTCAAGCGAGCCAGCCGGGTCAATCTCGTCTCCCGGGGGTTCGAGGCGTATTATCGGCCGCGCTTTCCTCGTCAGGTGTTCTCCTGGCACAGTAACGGGGTGGATCGTCTCTTTATCGACGCTTTCGCCGAACAGGCCGGATCGCGACCTCGGGCCGTGGGAGCCGCTGCCTCCCGGCAGCCTCGCCGGGGCCGTTTGAGCATCCTGTATGCGGGCAACATCGGACAATGCCAAGGGCTGGAGCGCACGCTCCCGGCGTTGGCCAAGCGGCTGGAAAACGAGGCCAGCTTCGTCTTGATCGGGGATGGCGGTCGAAGGCAGGCGCTGGAGGCCAGGCTTCGAGAGCTGGGCACCACGAATGTGGAGATCCGGGCGCCCGTCGAGCGTGATAGGTTGATTGAAGAGTACCACAAGGCCGATGTGCTGTTTCTGCACCTGAATGACATGGCCTGTTTCTCGCGGGTCATCCCCTCCAAACTGTTCGAGTATGCGGCGACGGGCAAGCCGATCCTGGCCGGGGTCAGGGCCTTTCCGGCCGAATTCTGTGCGCGGCATATCGCCAACGCCAGTGTCTTCGAGCCATGCGACCCGGAAGCTGGCGAATCGGCCTTTCGCAGGCTGAGCATCTCGGATCAACCCCGTGAAGAGTTTGTCGATCGCTTCCGGCGTGATCGCATCATGTCAGAAATGGCAGGTGACATTGCGGAACTGGTCGATCGTTGACGTCTGGAATTAATTCTGTGCGAGCTCTATGAGCCACACTGAGAACAGTCAGGAAATATGAGCAAGTCGTCCATCGCTTTTTCCGAACGCTATCCTGCCAAGCTCGTTGTTCCTGTTGTCGATGCACTGGCCCTGGCCTTCGCCGGGATAGCCGCCTATTGGTTGCGTTTCGATACCGTAGATCTCCATGAGCGCTATACCCTCGCGATCGCCATCATGGTGCTGCTGGTCATTCTGCTGAATATCATGCAGGGGGCCTATGCCCGCTGGCGTCTTACCAGAATTTCGACCCTGTTGGGCAAGCTGTTGCTGGTCTGGATGGTGGTGGCCATCCTCGCCGCGTCTATCATCTACTTTGCCCATGCCGCCGATCGCTATTCCCGTCTGTGGGTGGGATTTACACTGCTTATTTCGTTCGCGGTTTCCGGTGGCGCAAGGGTCCTTGCCCAGTTGCTGCTTCGCCAGGCCCGAAGGCGAGGCCTAGCGCGTCGTTCCGTCTTCCTGATAGGGCCGGGCGACCAGCTGATCCGGGTGGCGAAGGGGATGCGGGCCTCTCCAGCAGAGGGCTACTCCATCGCCGGGGTCGCGCGTCTTTCCCATAAGGTGGGTCCTGGCGGCTTCCAGGAGTTGAGTCAACGCGTTGCCCGTAGCGGGGCACGGGAAGTGTGGATATGCCTGCCCCTCGAGATGGGTAACGTGGTCCGCTCGATCCTGTTCTCGCTACGCAATCTCACGGCTGAAGTTCGTTTCATTCCGGACTTTCAGGATATGCAGCTCCTCAACCATCAAATGAGTGAGGTGGCCGGTCGGCTCGCCATCGACTTGAGCGTGACACCCATTGATGGCATGGCGCGAATCATCAAGCGTCTGGAAGATTTGCTGCTGGGGAGCGTCTTTTTTATTATGTCGCTCCCTGCCTGTCTTGTCATCGCTATCATTCTCAAGTGTCAATCTCCCGGACCGGTGCTTTTCAAGCAATTCCGAACCGGCGTGAACGGTAAGCATTTCAAGGTCTACAAGTTTCGCTCCATGGAGGTCCATGACGAGCGAAGCGGTATGATCACTCAGGCCACCCGTGGGGACCCTCGTGTGACCCCGTTTGGTGCCTTTCTCAGAAGCACGTCACTCGATGAGCTGCCCCAGTTCTACAATGTGCTGCAGGGGCGCATGTCCATCGTGGGCCCGCGTCCCCATGCGCTTTCCCATAACGACTACTACATGGAGTTGGTGGAGTCCTACATGAAGCGGCATAAGGTCAAACCGGGGATTACCGGCTGGGCGCAGGTGAATGGGTTTCGTGGGGCAACGGACACCATCGACAAGATGGAACGACGCGTCGAACACGACCTCTGGTACATCGATAACTGGTCCATCTGGCTGGATCTGCGCATCATCGGATTGACGATTCTCAAGGGGTTTAGAGGGCCAAATGCTTACTGAATGAACCTTGATTTGGTGGTAGCATGGCCGGCTTACCAGCCGGCCTTTCTGTTCCTGGAGCTTCCCTTGCCATGTTCTCTATGACCTATCGTGCGTCCGGCGATGTTGTCCTTCCGTACTACACCAGCCTGGCGGTCTTTCTGCTCGGCGCCATTGCGTTGATCGTCTCCAGCGGCTACTCATTGGGTGCCGTGATGCTGGTGCTGGGCAGCGTGGTATTGCTGTTCAAGCGCCCGTACCTGGGATTGGATCGGCAAGACTGGAGCATCGTGGCTGTCCTGATGGCGTTTGCTGCTGTGGGAATGATGGAGGCCTGGTGGGATGAGCAGGGAACATCCGGTCTCGACAAGCCAAGCCGCTTTCTGTTGGCGATACCGGCCATGTTGTTGGTGATGGCCTATCCGCCCAAGTTGGCCTGGATGTGGGGTGGCTTGGCCATTGGCGCCATTTTGTCCGGCAGCTGGGCCGGCTGGCAGAAGCTGGTGGAAGGCGTTGACCGCGCGACCGGATACACGTACGTCATCCAGTTCGGCAACCTGAGCATGTTGCTGGGGGTGCTCTGTGTGGCCGGCCTTGGCTGGGCCGTCGTGCAACCCCAGCGCAGAGTTTGGGTCGTGCTGCTGTCCTTGGGGGCAATGGGTGGCATCCTGGGCTCCTTGTTCTCGGGCAGCCGAGGCGGCTGGATCGGTATACCCTTCATCCTGCTGGTGCTCTATCGCGGTTATGGACGTCAATTGTCCCTTGCGCTAAAGCTGTTCGTCCTGGCGCTGGTCGTGATGGGGGGAACGCTCGCCTATGTGCTGCCACAGACCGGCGTGCAGTGGCGCGTGCATATGGCCTTCAACGACGTTTCCGATTATGTCTCCGGTGAGAGTCGCGCCAGCTCCGTCGGGTCGCGCTTCGAGATGTGGAAGGGGGCGACACAACTCATTCTTGAGAAGCCGCTGACGGGCTGGGGCGACAACGGTTACCAGCAGCGTATGCAGGCGCTGGCCGATGAGGGGGTGATAGACCCTTATGTGACGCGCTATGGTCATGCGCATAATGAGTTCATCGATGCCTTCGCCAAGCGCGGGATTATCGGCCTGGCTGTATTACTGGCGCTTTATCTCGTTCCCATGAAGTTGTTTGCGCAACGCTTCGGCAATCGGGATCTGGAGCAGCGATCGCTGGCCGTGGCGGGAATGTTGCTGAGCGTGGCCTATATCGATTTCGGTCTGACGCAGGTGTTCCTGGCGCATAACAGCGGGGTGATGATGTACGCATTCTGGTTGGCGGTCCTCTACGGGACATTAAGAGCGTATGAGGTGCGCAGCCAGAATAGATAACCGCAACGTCAAGGAAGAACGCCGGATCAAGGGAGATGAGGATTACCGAGAGACAATCGACACCATCGGCTGCCCCTGTTGCCCCGGCGGGAGATCCGGCGTTTGCACCGCTGTATGACCCTCGAATGCGTTGGCCTATCCGGCGTGCCTGGCTCCAGGTGGCAGTGCGAGAAGGCTTCCAGTCGGCCGTCACCCTCCCTGTGGAGCGGGCCCTATTCCAGGTCTGGAAGCGAGCCATGCCGGGCGCCGGGCTGCTGGAGCAGAAAGGGCTCCCTAGGCGGGTGATCGAGCAGGAACTGGGCTCGGATCTGGTGTTGCACGTCGATCCGCGCAAGCTGATCCGTATCACGGACTGGCGGGGCTATGCGCACAGCAGTCGTCCCTTGTCTTCGGCCTTCCTCTGGGACGGCGAGTGGGATCTCAGGCGTGGCGACCTTCGCTACAGCTCACGGTATCGCTTCATCAGCGATCTGGACCGGCATCGCGATGACCTTCGTCACACGGCGCGCTTTCGGGAGCTGAAGGCGCGTCTGGAGGAAGGGCGCCCCTGGTCCTCTCATCAGCAAGGCATCCTGCTGGATTCCGAGGAACGAGTCCTTGCCTATCTGCGGGTCTACCTGAGTTTCCTGGATGACATGGCGGTGCGTGGCTTCGATGACACCCGTGGCAAGGATGCGCTGGGGGTGGCTGTTACCCGGGAAGGGCGCCTGCTCAAGATCAATCGTGGCCTGCACCGCCTGGCTATGGCGCAGCGGCTGGGGCTCGATTCGGTGCCCGTCAGCGTCAAGGCCGTTCACCGGGAGTGGTGGCATCAGGTTACCGCCGGCACCACCGGCCAGGCGGCCTTGGAGCGCCTGAAGGTGGCGTTGGCAGAGTGCACCCCGGAAACCGCGCCGGGGCCGCTGGATCCGGTGTGATCGCCGCGCCTGACAGGCCGAAGGGCCTCGGGCAGACCTGGCTGCGCCACTCGGCATGCTATGCTGGCCCCAGCTCATCCGCACGACGCTCGGGTTCCAGGAGGTGGACGTGTCCCACAACGGTCGACTCAGGCTGCCGATCGGCATTCAGACGTTCGCGGACATGCGCGAGGGTGGCTACTACTACGTCGACAAGACGCCGGGAATCCACCGGCTGGTGGAGGAGGGCAAGTACTACTTCCTGTCGCGGCCGCGGCGCTTCGGCAAGAGCCTGCTGCTGGATACCCTGCGCTGCCTGTTCGAGGGGCGCGAGGCGCTGTTCGAGGGGCTCTACATCCACGACCAGTGGGACTGGCAGCGCCGGCACCCGGTGATTCGACTGAGCTTCGCCGATGGCATGCTGACCAGCCGCGACGCCCTGGATGCGCATATCCGCCACCAGTTGAAGCAGCACCGGGAGCGGCTGGGGATCGAGGCGGCACGCCCCGAGCTGATCTCCAGCGATTTCTCGGACCTGATCCGCCTGACCCATGAACGCCATGGCCAGCGCGTGGTGGTGCTGGTCGACGAGTACGACAAGCCGATCCTCGACAACCTTCTCGAACCCGAGCGCGCCCGCGAGTTGCGCGAGGGGCTCAAGAACCTCTACAGCGTGCTCAAGGACGCCGACCCGCACCTGGCCTTCGTGCTGCTCACCGGGGTGTCCAAGTTCAGCAAGGTCAGCCTGTTCTCGGGGCTTAACAACCTCAACGACATCACCCTGGACACGCCCTACGCGACGCTGTGCGGTTATACCGATACGGATATCGACACGGTGTTCGCCCCCGAGCTGCCGGGGCTGGACCGCGACGAGATCCGCCGCTGGTACAACGGCTACCGCTGGGGCGGGGAAGAGGTCTCTGCCGTCTACAACCCCTTCGACGTGCTGCTGTTGTTCCAGAAGCGAAAGTTCGCCCCCTACTGGTTCGAGAGCGCGACGCCCACTTTCCTGGTCAAGCTGTTGACCGAGCGGGGCGTGTTCACCCCGCAGCTGGAGCGGCTGCAGACGGAAGCCGAGCTGCTTGGCCGTTTCGATGTGGACCAGATCGCCAGCGAGGCGCTGCTGTTCCAGACCGGCTACCTCACCGTTCGTCGGGTTGAGGAGCCGATGACCGGCTACTGGCTCTATACCCTGGGCTATCCCAATCGTGAGGTGGAGGCGAGCCTCAACCAGGCATTGCTTCCGGCGCTGGGGGTTCAGGAGGCCCCCCGTGAGCGGCTCAGCCTGTTTCGCGCCCTGCAGGCTCACGACCTGGAGGCCCTGGAGACTCATCTCAAGTCGCTCTACGCCGGCCTGCCCCACGACTGGTACCGCAACAACCCGATCGCCCGCTACGAAGGGCATTATGCGAGCGTCTTCTACAGCCACTTCGCCGCCCTGGGCCTGAACGTCATCGTGGAAGACGCCAGCCACCACGGCCGGGTCGACATGGCCGTGGATTTCGCCGGTCATCTCTACCTGTTCGAATTCAAGGTGGTGGAGCAACTCCCCGAGGGCAAGGCGCTACAGCAGGTCAAGGAGAGGGGCTACGCTGACAAGTATCGCGCCGCCGGCAAGCCGATCCACCTGATCGGCGTGGAGTTTTCCAGAGATAAGCGCCAGATCGTGGCCTTCGACCACGAAGTCGTGCCTTCCTTGAAGGCGTGATCTTCGACCGCGGCTCTTGTGATACCCCGGCCGTGAGCTGGGAGGCGCGTATCTGGCATGCCGAGCGCCAATACGCCGGCCGACGCATCGGCGTGTGGGGAGCGTGAATGATTACCATAGATAAAAGCTTGTGTATCGGAAAAGGGTCGGAGCGTTATTGCTATCGGCATCCCGGCGATCAAGACATCTGTATCAAGGTGGCTTACAAGGCGGCCAGAAACAACAAGCAGAATATCAAAGAGTACCAGTATTACCGAAAGCGCCTGAAGCGGGTGTCCAGTTGGGCGCATATTCCACGCTGCCATGGGTGGGTGGCGACCGATCTAGGCTCCGGCCTGGCCTTCGATTTCATCAGTGATATGCATGGACAGCCCTGCAAGTCCCTGCATGAGGCGCTTGCCAGCGGTGCATTGAGCCTGGAGCAACTAGCGGGCCCATTGGAAGATCTGAGAAGTTATCTGCTGAAAAACAGGATTATCGTCTGCGACCTGAGATCAAAGAATATTCTCTGCAGAACAGAAGGCCACCAGGTGCGGCTTTATCTTGTCGATGGACTGGGCAATGGTGACTTTCTCAAGATCGCCGATCATGTGCCGGCATTGGCCAAGGCCAAGATTGAGCGGCATTGGCGCCGTTTGATGGTGGAAGTAGAGAAACTATAAGCGCATTTTGATCTTTTCGTACGAATCAAGAGTCAAGATGTGCTGGGAAAAGCATGAATATTAGAACATATTATTGGTGCAATAGAGTGGTGCCTGAATGGAAGCTTAAGTTAGGGAGGCTATTCTTTCGTGATGATCATAAGTATTTCACTACTGGCAACGCAGGAGATATTCTTGTAAAAGTTATTATTCGTGATCAATATGATGCATCAGCATTAAACATTGCTGATGATGGAAGTCGCCTGTTAATCGTAGGTCGATATCTCATCGTGTAAAAGATGGTGATATACTCTTCGGGGTTGGAACCCAAGGTAAGGCGGGTGCGCTACCCAAGCGCCAGGATGTCACGATTCTGGGGCTTCGTGGACCTATTACCTACGATGAATTCAAGGGTAAAGGTTACGATATGTCAGTTCGCTGTCTTCTTGATCCGGGGTTACTGGTGCGATTCATGTTTAGTGATGACACAAGACACCCTGATCCAGGAGCCGTTGCGTTTATTCCCCACTACAGGGAGCGTAATAATTATCGAAGCCTGCCACGTAAGGTTCGAATGATTGATATTGACAACCTGCCCCAGAATGTATGCAGAAAAATTCTTGAGGTTGAGCACGTTTTCAGCTCGTCATTACACGGAATTGTTTTTGCGCATGCTTTAGGGCGGCCGGCCACTTTGGTAGCGCCTAAAAACGAATCACTAGTAAAGTATAAAGATTATTACGCTTCCGTGGGCTTAAATTTTCCACTGCCGATTAGCGACTTTGGATGTTGTAATATGAGAGGGCTGAAAACCAGCCCCGAAAATGTTGTCTACAGTGAGAAAGACTTTGCTTTTCCAGATATAGAAATGCTGATAGATAAAGGGGTTGTGAGTAAATAAAATATTATTTTTGAAAAAAGGATAGCAAGTAACGCTTCGCAAGCCTGGCATCGAGGCGTAGCTTTCCATGCTTAATTCCGGTACGCAGTGTGTTTCTAAATTTCTTTCCCTGTTTAGTGCGATAAAGTGACTGGAGTGCTGACCTTATATCGGCTTCCACTAGTTTTTCTTTTTCTATCGAAGTAAGGGATGCAAGAAGCTTTGTGTTGGCTTGAATGGCCTCTACGAAGCGTTCTCCTTGTTCGATGATGCGGTGGTGATCATGTCTGGCTCTGTGAGGAGATACGCTGCGGACTATGCAAGATGGTCCGGGGGCATAGAGAGCTGGCTGATAATATAGCGCACGTATGAAGAACTCTACGTCTTCTTTCTTCCTGAGAGTCTCGTCGAACCCGTTGAGGTAAAGAAAGGAGTCACGCTTCATGAGAAAGCTATTGGTATGCAGCCAGTCCATGCGCTTTATGTATTCACTGAGAAAAAGGCTGTCACCTTCTTCCTTGATGCCGGGAAGCAACGATTCCCTGCTCTTCTCATCGATCTTTTCTCCAAAGAGTATCCCTTCGAAATCAGGATGCTCTATAGCAAGCCGCATGCGGCTTTCCACGGCAGTGGTGACGAGCAAATCATCCGAGTCCAGGAAACCGATATAATCGGCATCCGCGATGCTCACACCGTGATTGCGGGCAGCTGACTGTCCTTGGTTTTTACTCAGAGCCTCAATGATCACGCGTGGCTCTTCCTGATAATGCTGGCGAAGCATGACCAGGCTGTCATCCGTGGAGGCATCATCCACGACAATGCAGCGGGTGTTGGGCCAGGTCTGAGCCAGTACGGAGTCGATGGCTTCTTGAACATGTGGCCAGCGGTTAAAGCAGGGGATAATGATCGCCACTGAGGGTTTGGTGTCATTCATATTGGCATGCCGAAGTATTGGGAAAGCGTCAATGTTTCTATTGCCATAAGGTGTGAAGCCGCTGTTCGACCTTGTCGCGGTAGGTCTCCCCCCGCAGCTTGTTCACCGTCAACGATTGCCTCAGCGCCGGCCATTGGTCGGCGCTTTTCGTTGGTAGCCGGCGCACGTGTGTATCGATCCAGAGGATCTCGTTCTGGTCGGTGACGAGCAGGTTGTTGTAGTGCAGGTCGCGATGCACGTACCCGGCATGTGCGAGTTGGGCGACCTCATGACAGAAGCGCTCCAGGAAAGCCTGGCGCGCGTCCTCGTCCATCTCGTCGAAGACCTCGCCGCCGGGTCGGGCATCGCGCATGTGCTCCATCAAGAGCAACGAGGCATTGCGGTTGCCGGGGTTGAGCGAGATACCCCAGCCGTGACAGCGGGGCGTCTTGAGTCCCGCGCGGCGCAGGATCTGCAGACTCAGAAATTCCTTGCGGGCGACTGACTGGGCCAGCCAGCGCTTTTCCAGATAGTCGCGTAACACCCACTTGAGCGGTGACTGTGACTTCCGGTACTTGTCGGGCACCACCTTGGCGAGGATCTGCTGGTCTGCCGAGACAAAGAAGCGACTGCTGCCTACGGCCTCGAAGGCGGCGGTGGTGGTGGTACTGGCCAGGGTCAGGCGGTCCGGCAAGCCATTGGCGTGGAAGATGAGGTAGCGACGCCGGCGGTCGTTGAAGGGGATATCCAGCAGCTTCACGTCACAGTGCCTCGAAGTGGGGCAGCACGCTGTCCTTGAGGAACTGACGGTAATGGCGCTCCTCGATCGCGACGGGCGCCCGGTCCATGCGCGCGATGGCGTCGGCTAGCCCCTGTTCATCGTCCGGGGCCACCAGGAAGTCGGTCAGCTCCTGGGTCAGGATCTCCCGGGGGCCACTGGGGCAGTCCACGCTGATTACCGGAGTGTGCAGCAGCAGGGCCTCGATCAGTACGCGGGGCAGACCCTCGGCGTCGGAGGTGAGGATCACCGCCTTGGCCTGGCGGATGAAGGGGTAGGGGTTGTGGTGATAGCCGGTCAGCGTCACGCGATCGCTCAGACCGAGCATCTCGATCTGCTCGCGGATTGCGGCCTCATGTTCCGGCCTGCCCTTGCCCATGATCAGCAGCGGGGTGGTGACGCCACTGGCGGCATAGGCGCGCAGCAGGCGGTCATGGCGCTTGCGCGGCTCCAGCGCCGCCACGCAGAGCAGGAACTCGCCTTCCGGCAGCTTGGTCGGCTCGTCGGCCATCGCCACGAAGGGCTCGCGCTCGTAGGGGTTGTAGATGGGCAGGATCCGCTCGGCCTCGAGGCCCACCCTCTGCTCGAGGTTGTCCTTCACGCCCTGTGAAACGGCGATCACCCGTCGTCCGCCATAGAAGTGGCGTACCTTCGCGAAGGCATGCTCGCGCTTGGCGGGGTCGCTGAACTTGGCGGTGACGTCCGACTTCACCCAGAAGTAGAGGTTGGGGTGGCGCAGGTGGCGGGTGATCCTGTCGCAGGCGCAGGAGATCACCACGTCCGGCCGCCAGGCCTTGAGCGCCCTGGCGATGCGATGGGCCTGCCACTTCTCGGTCAGCACCGTGGTCGTGACCTTGGTGAAGGGGGTGACTACCTCTAGGTTCTCGATCTCGAGGCCTTCGGGAACGCGGTGCTCGATTCGCTCTCGCAACGTGAAGACGATGACCGCGTGGCCGCGCTGACGCAGTTGGTCGGCGGTATAGAGCAATGACTTCTCGGCGCCGCCGCCGTAGAGGTCCTTGATCACGAAGGCGAAGCGTTGGTGGTCCACGGCAATCCCCGGATGATGAAACGCGCAAGGCTAGCATAGAACCGCTTGAGACGAAGCCCCCGACCGGGCCGTTAGCGCAGCGCGGCCTCCAAGGCCGTCAGTCGACCCGGCTTCAGGGCATCCTCCACGGCGGTGATGCGCAGCACATGGCCGAGGTCCGGATGGGCCGGGCGGGCGATCAGGCTGCCGGCTTCGAGCAGCTCGCCGTGGATGCGCTTGGCCAGGTCGGCGTCGGGCAGTTGCAGGCAGAGGAAGTTGGTGGCACTGGGCAGGACCTTGGCGCCGAGCCCTTCGAAATGCTTGGCCAGGCGCTCGCGACGCGCCAGCACGGCGTCGATATGAGTACGCGTCTCCTCGGGATGGTCCAGCACCACCTCGGCGGCGGCCTGGGAGAGGGTCGAGACCGCATAGTGGATGCGTACCTTCATCAGCACGGCCAGGGTCTCGGGCTCGGCGATGGCATAGCCTACCCGCAGGCCGGCCAGGCCATGGGCCTTGGACAGAGTGCGCAGGCGGACCACGCCGGGCAGCACCTCGGCGGCGAAAGGGCTGTCGGCATCCTTCCGGAAGTCGTGGTAGGCCTCATCGAGCAGCAGCCAGCAGTCCGCCGGTAGCCGTTCACGCAGCCGACGGATGGCCTCGTCGCCATGCAGGTGGCCGGTGGGGTTGTCGGGGTTGGCCAGGTAGACGAGGCCGGCCTGCTCCCGATGGGCGGCACGCACCAAAGCGTCGAGATTGGGCGCGAGCCGGCCGGGGCCTTCCTCGTAGGCGACTTCCACCAGGCGGCAGCCCTGACCACGGGCGAAGTAGCCGAAGGTGGGATAGGTGCCGGCGGAACTGACCACGGGGGTCTCCGGAGGGGTGAGGCCGCGCAGGGCCAGGGCGATCAAGCTGTCGGCGCCGGCATCGACCAGCAACGCCTCCAGCGGGATGCCCTGTTGATCGGCGAGGCGGCGCCGGATCCCTAGGGCCTCGGCGTCACCGTAGCAGTAGACATGCTCGACCATGGCGTCACCGAAGTGCTTGCGCAGGGCGCGGTGCGGCATGTCGAGGCCCTCGTTGGAGCCCAGACGGTGAGGGATCTCGCGTCCCAGACGGCGTTCGAGCACCTTGATGCCGGGGAAGGGATTGTCGGGGCCTTGGCCGGACAGGTGATCAGGATAGCGAGGCATGGTCACTCCGAAGATGACGTCGAGATGAACCCAATGCTGTCAAGGTACCAGTCGTGTGCACCGCTCGCGACTGCTCCTGCCCCTGAACGGTCTGCAGTCTCGCACTACCTGCCTATACTGGGACGGGCATGCACCTGTCATGGAGGTACACTATGGTGGCCCGCTTGGGAAAGGCAATTTTCGCGGGGCTGGTGGCGACACTGGTCCTTTCCATGCTCATGATCCTGCGTCTGGCGGCGGGTGTGATGCCCTGGTACAACCCGGTCGAGATCATGAACCTGACCGCGCAGCACGCCTTGGGCACGCCCGACAGCATCCTCATCGGCTGGACCATCCATTTCGTAGTGGGCGCCCTGATCTGGGGCACTCTGTTCGGGCTGTTGGAGCCCCGCATGCCGGGGCGCACTCCGGCACGCCGTGGGCTGGAGTTCGCCTTGGGGGCCTGGGTGGTGGTGATGATCACGGTGTTTCCCCTGGCCGGCTCGGGCTTCTTCGGCCTGGGGTTCGGGCTGGTGGCGCCCCTGTCCACGCTGCTGGGGCATATCATCTTCGGGCTGGTGATGGGGGCTACCTACGGTTGGCTTCAGCGTGCCTAGCCGATCAGGCAGGCATCCGGTTGAGATGGTGGGGCGGAAGGTGGGCCGCGTCTCGCAAGGGAAGGCTCTCGCGACGGAAGGAAAGGAACGCCGTCGAAACGGCCGTTGTCTGAGCGATATGGGTGCCCATCACGCCTGCCGTGGAGCTCACCGATGATTGCATCCCTGCAACGTTTATTTCTCGATTTGATGACGTCCGACGAGACCTCCGAGGAGGAGGTGCCGACCCTGGAGCTGGCCACGGCGGCCCTGCTGTTCGAGGTGGCTCGTGCCGACTACCATCTCGACAAGCGTGAGCTGACGATGCTGCGCAATTTGCTGCGCCGTCACTTCGACCTGGGGGGCGAAGCCCTGGACGAGCTGATTCACCTGGCGCAGCAGGAAGCCGAGGCCGCGGTGGATCACTATCAGTTCGTCAGCCTGGTCAGCACGCACTACAGTTACGCCCAGCGCTGCGAGCTGGTGAGGATGATGTGGTCGCTGGCCCTGGCCGACAACGAGCCGCATCCACTGGAAGAGCATCGTATCCGCCGCCTGGCCGATCTGCTGCACGTCAGCCACGCCGACTTCATCCGTGCCAAGCTACTGGTGCAGGGGCATCTGGACCCTTGATCCCCCCTCGCCCGGCGCCGGCGGATACCTTCCGCTCGGGCATCGAGAGGTGCATGCTGGGTGTCTAGCATGGTCTGGCAAGGAGGTCGTGAGATGGCACGGGAGATCATCGTTCTGGGGGCGGGCATTGTCGGCGTCTCGGTGGCCTGGTACCTGGCCCGGCGCGGGCATGCGGTGACCCTGGTGGACCGGCGGGAGCCGGGGGGTGAGACCTCCTTCGGCAACGCCGGGATCATCCAGCGGGAGGCGGTCAAGCCCTATCCCTTTCCACGGGACCTGGCCACGCTCATGCGAGTACTGCCCAATCGCCAGGTGGACATCCGTTATCGCCCTGGGGGCATGCTCGAGTCGGCCTGGCCGCTGCTCCAGTACTGGTACCACTCTTCGCCGAAGCGCTATCGGCAGATCGTTCTCGAGTATGCCCCCCTCATCGCGCTGTCGCTTGAGGCCCATGCGCCGATGATCGAGGCCGCCGGGGCACAGGCACTGGTGCGTCACGAGGGGTGGCTGGAAGTCTATCGCACCCGGGAGGCCCTGGATGCTCGGCTCGCCGAGGCGGAGGAGAACGCCCGGCGCTTCGAGGTTCGCTACCGGGCCCTCGACGCCGCCGAGCTCGCCGCCCTGGAGCCTGACCTGGCATCCAGACTGGCCGGGGCCATCCACTGGCTGGATCCCTGGACGGTGGCCGACCCTGGCGCGCTGGTACAGGCCTACGCCGGGGCCCTCGAGGAGGCCGGCGGGCATATCATGCGGGCCGAGGTGAAGGATATCGTCACAACCGGCAGCGGCTGGCGTGTCACTACCGACCGGGAGGCCCTCGAGGCCGAGGAGGTGGTGATGGCCATGGGGCCCTGGTCACAGGAGTGGCTGTCCCGGCTGGGGCTCTCGATCCCGCTGTTCGTGAAACGCGGCTACCACATGCACTACGGTAGCCGGGAAGGCGCGACACTTCGGCACTGGGTGATGGATGCCGAGGTGGGCTATCTGTTGGCGCCGATGCGGGCCGGTATCCGGTTGACCACCGGCGCCGAGCTGGAGCGGCTCGATGCTCCGGCTCACCCGCGCCAGCTGGAGGCCGCGGAGCGGGTAGCTCAAGGGCTTTTCCCGCTGGGTGAGCGGCTCGACCCGGTGCCCTGGAAGGGCGCACGCCCCTGTACGCCGGACATGAAACCGGTGATCGGCCCTGCCCCGGGGCATCCGGGCCTCTGGCTGGCCTTCGGCCATGGTCACCAGGGCTTCACCCTGGGGCCGGCCACCGGGCGGCTGCTGGCCCAGCTGATGGAAGGTGAGACACCGGACGTGGCGATGGCGCCGTTCCAGGCCGATCGGTTCTAATAGATTAGGAGCCTGTCGGATTTGACCGATCGTCGCGAGATGCACGGATTTCGAGACAAGTTTATCGATCTGATGAGGCGAATAGCCCGCTATTTAACGAATCAGATCGAATGAAATTGGCCGAAAGTCCGGGTGTCGCAGCAGATTAGTGTTAAGTCCGGCAGGCTCCTAGGGCGTCGGCAACAGGATCGTTATTGCGACGAGTTGTGCGGGGGCTTGCGCCTTTCGCTCAAGTGATGAGCGGCCAGCTTCACCAGCAGGGTGACGATGAACACCAGCCAGCCGGCGGTGGCCATGATGTTGAACAGCAGCATCTTGTGCGTGCCGTTAATCGGCGTGATCAGGTGGTCGATGATGATGGCGAGCAGGAAGGCCAGGGTCAGGGGTAGGGCCAGGATATGCATCCACATCTCGGTACGCCGCTTGCGGACATGGTAGCGGCTCAGCATGATCCGTACCGGCCGATGCATGAAGCTGACCAGGATCACGCTGCCCAACGCCAGAAGCGCCGCCAGGGTAGGCTCGATGCTGCCGATATGCGCCGAGATGCTGACCGACCAGAAGACCAGCAGCCACATCAGGCCGGCTAGGATGGCGACGAGATCGGCGTAGTGGCGTACCTTGGGCATGGGATTCCTCGCGAGCGGGCTGCGGTGGCGATGATACGTCAATTTAACGGCCAGAGACGAGGTGACGTACCCAGTACCAGCGATTGATCAGCAGGGCGGCGAAGATCAGCGTGCAGCCGGCCAGCTGCAAGGGGGTCATGGTCTCGCCGAACCACCAGGCGGCCATCAGCGCGGCCCATACGGCCTCCAGCATCAATATCACCGCGGCGTGGCTGGGAGTGGTGAGCCCCTGGGCATGCACCTGCAGGAAGAAGCGCAGGGTGCTGGCAAACAGGATGCTGGCCGCGACCCAGCCGAGGGTGGCGCCGGAGAGCTGCCGCGGCCAGGGTTCGATGAGCAGCGAGGCCAGCGTCAGCACCACCCCCACGACCAGCAGCTGGATGGCCGTCAGCGGCAGGGCGGGAAGGCGCCGGACCACGCGCGAGTTGAGGTTGATCAGCAGCGAGAAGGTCACGGCGGCACCGGCCATCAGCGCCTGGGCGGGTTCGACCCGGAAGCCCGCGTTCAGCGACAGCAGCAGGAAGCCGACCAGGGCTACCGGCAGGGCGATCCAGGTGGTGCGCGGCGGCCGCTCGCCGAACAGCAGCCGGGCGACCACCGGCACCAGCAGGATCCCCAGGCTATTGATGAAGGCGCTCTCACCAAGATGGCTCGAGTACTTAAGGCCGAGGATCCATAGCGCCAGGGCGACGCTGAAGACCAGCCCCACGCCGGCGGCGCGGGACCAGTCGGTGCGCGACAGACGGCGCAGCGTCGGCACGGCGAACAGGGCGAGGATGGCGCCGGCACACAAGAAGCGCGTGCCGATGAACAGCAAGGGCGGCATGCCGGCCAGGGCTTCCTTGGAAAAGATCCAGCCGGCGGCGGCCAGCAGGGTGACCGCGAGCAGCAGCAGGTCGGCGCGCAGCGGCGAGCGCCGGGGATCGGGAGTGGCCATTGGGCTCCGGGGGCAATACAGGATGAGCCGGCAATGCTAGCAGACAAACGGTCTTGGCGGGATTCGGGGCTGCGGCCGGCTTGCGATATACTGGCGCCACTTCGATGCACTGGACACAGGATACGCCGTGAACGCCCTCACCCTGACCCGCCCCGATGACTGGCACCTCCACCTGCGCGACGGCGAGGCGATGGCCGCCGTGGTCGGCGCCTCGGCCCGCCAGATGGGCCGCGCCATCATCATGCCCAACCTCAAGCCGCCGGTGACCACCACCAAGCAGGCGAGTGCCTATCGCGAGCGCATCCTCGCCGCCTTGCCGGCAGGCAGTGCCTTCGAGCCGCTGATGACGCTCTATCTCACCGATAACACCCCGGCCGAGGAGGTCGAGCGGGCCCACGCCAGCGGCTTAGTGCAGGCGGTGAAGCTCTATCCCGCCGGGGCCACCACCAATTCCGCTTCCGGGGTGACCGACCTGACGCTGTGTGACGCGGCCATCGCCGCCATGGCGCGGCGCGGCGTGCCGCTGTTGGTGCATGGCGAGGTGACCGATGCCGAGATCGACATCTTCGATCGCGAGGCGGTGTTCATCGAGCGAGTGATGAAGCCGCTGCTCGACCGACATCCGGACCTCAAGGTGGTCTTCGAGCATATCACCACGGCGGATGCCGCCGAGTTCGTGGCCGCGGCTCCCGACAATGTGGCGGCCACCATCACCGCTCACCACCTGCTGTTCAATCGCAACCACATGTTGGTCGGGGGGATCCGCCCACACTACTACTGCCTGCCGATCCTCAAGCGCGAGCGCCACCGCCAGGCGCTGCTGGAGGCGGCGACCTCGGGCAGCCCGCGGTTCTTCCTGGGCACCGACAGCGCCCCCCATGCCCAGGGTGACAAGGAGAGCGCCTGCGGCTGTGCCGGCGCCTTCACCGCGCCGGCGGCGCTCGAGCTCTACGCCACCGCCTTCGCCCAGGCCGGGGCCCTGGAGCGCCTGGAGGGCTTCGCCAGCCACTTCGGGCCCGATTTCTACGGCCTGGCGCACAATGCCGATACCGTCACCCTGGTGCGCGAGGACTGGACCCTGCCCCAATCGCTGCCCTACGCCGACGACCAGCGCATCGTGCCGCTGGGGGCCGGCGAGACGCTGGAGTGGAAGCTGCGCGACTAGCGCCGAGCTACAAGCGAACCCCGCAGGCCGCCGCCTCCGGGGTTCGCTTTTGCTTGCGGGCACCTTACCCTGTGGCCGCTTGGCCGCTTGGCCGCTTGGCCGCTTGGCCGCTTGGCCGCTTGGCCGCTTGGCCGCCTGAAGCTCAGCTATCGTCTTGCGACTCACTGTCCTTGGCCAGCATTTCCCGGGTGGCTTTCGCCAGCGGCTGCAGATGCTGGTCGATGACGCGGGTTATGGTCACGGGGTCGATATTGCCGAGATAGTCATGCACTAGAATATTTCGAAAGCCACTGATCTGGCGCCACGGTATATCCGGGTAGCGAGATTTTTTTGAGTCTGGTAGGCGCTGGGTTGCCTCAGACAGCGTCTGAAGGTTTCTCAAGGCGGCATCGTAGAGGATGTCATCTTCCGTGATATCGCCACGTTGTCTGATACGTTCCACCTTGTCGATGACATCGAGGATATGCTGCGCGTAAAGCCGCCAATTTTTGCTCATAGTTCCTGGGCTTCCGAGAGGACAGCGTCTCTCATGTGGCGGTTGAGTTCATGGAGAGGGATCAAGTCGACGTCATGGCCAGTGATCTCCGCCAGCTTCTCGGCAAGAGCCATGCGTTGCGTGAAGAGATCATAGCCTTCGTCGAAATCGACCAGGAAGTCAATATCGCTATCGTTGTCTTCCTGCCGTCGAGCGACGGAACCGAATACTCGTATACCATGGGCACCATGGGCCTTGGCTGCGCTTATGATGGCGTGACGCTTTTCATGCAGCTCATCGAGTAACATGCCGACACCCTGTGCTGTCAGTCCTCCACCTCGACCTCAGGATAATGTGTGGGCACCATCCGTGCCAGCCGGTCGACCATGGCGGTGACCATCCGGGCCGAATGATCGGCGGCCTGGTCCAGGAACTGCGCGAAGGAGAGGTGATTGTCGCCGCCGCCGGCGATATCGGACAGCGCGCGGATCACCACGAAGGGACAGCCGTAGTGATGGCAGGTCTGGGCGATCGCCGCAGCCTCCATCTCGGCGGCGAGCATGGTGGGGAAACGCGAGCGGGTGGTGGCGACCCGTTCCGGGCAGGCCATGAAGACATCGCCGGTGGCGATCAGGCCCTCCATGACGTTGACCTCGCCCAGCGATTCGATGCACTGCCGGGCCACCCTGACCAGGCGTTCGTCGGGCAGATAGGCGGCGGGCATCTGCGGTACCTGGCCATGTTCGTAGCCGAACACCACCGCATCCACGTCGTGGTGGCGCACCTCGTTGGAGACGACGATATCTCCCACCGCCAGGCCTTCGCCGAAGCCGCCGGCCGAGCCGGTATTGATGATCGCCTCGGGCCGGTAGACATCCAGCAGCAGGGTGGTGCCGATGGCGGCGTTCACCTTGCCGATGCCGGACTGCAGGATCACCACCTCGACGCCGTGCAGGCGGCCCAAGTGAAAGGTGCAGCCGACATGCTGGCGGGTGCGGCGACCCTCCAACTGTGCCGCGAGCACCGCGACTTCCTGGGCCATGGCGCCGATGATGCCGATGCGTTTCATGCGAACACCCGGGTCCATTCATCACGTTTGGCGAGAAAGCCCTGGGCGATCTGCTTGGCGCCTTCCAGGCTGTGGCTGGCGGCCCAGCCGCATTGCATCTCGTTGCAGGCGGGCACCTCGTCCGCCTCGAGCACATCCCTGAGGGTGCCTTCCAGCAGGTCGAGCACGCCGTCGTAGTCGTCGTGGTTGATCATCGCCACGTAGAAGCCGGTCTGACAGCCCATGGGACTGATGTCCACGACCTTGTCGGAGTGGTTGCGTGACAGTTCCGCCATCAGGTGCTCCAGGGAGTGCAGGGCGGGCATCTCCATGTGGTCCTGATTGGGCTGGCAGATCCGCATGTCGTACTTGTGAATGGTGTCGCCGTGCTCGCCGGTCTTGATGTCGGCCAGGCGCACATAGGGGGCCTGCACCTTGGTGTGGTCTAGGTTGAAGCTTTCGACATTCATCTTCGTGTCGGTCATCGAAGGACCTCGCGAGTCGGGAAAAAGGACCCGCGATTCTAGCGAACTTCGACGAAAGGTGCACGGGAGGGCTATGGCCGTTAGGGTTACCACCCGGGGCTGATCCGTCGACAGGCCTTCAGGGAGGCGCTATGAATCCTTCCCTGGACGCTACCTCGGCCATCCTTGGTCCTCGGACCTCCCCTTCGGCCTGTCCCCGGCGCCTCTCGCCATGCTGGTCTCCTCACTCCTTACCCCTTACTTCTTACCTCTTGCTTGCTTCTTGCTCCTTACTGCCCGGCATCATGCATCTCGGCGGCCTGCAGGGTGTTCTCGAGCAGCGAGGCCACCGTCATGGGGCCTACCCCGCCTGGCACCGGAGTGATCCAGCTGGCGCGTTCGGCCGCCGACTCGAACTCCACGTCGCCCACCAGTCGGCCATCCGGCTGGCGGTTGATGCCCACGTCGATGACGATGGCGCCGGGCTTGATCCATTCGCCCTTGACCAGGCCTGGAATGCCCACCGCAGCCACCACCAGGTCGGCACGCCGCACATGGGCCTCGAGGTTGCGGGTGAAGCGGTGGCAGACCGTGGTGGTGCAGCCGGCCATCATCAGCTCGAGTGACATCGGCCGGCCGACGATGTTGGAAGCCCCGACCACGGTGGCATCCAGGCCGCGGACCGTCAGATCGGTCTCCTGCAGCAGGGTCATGATGCCCTTGGGCGTGCAGGGGCGCAGCAGGGGCAGCCGCTGGGCCAGGCGTCCCAGGTTGTAGGGGTGGAAACCGTCGACGTCCTTGTGCGGCAGGATGCGTTCGAGGATCGGGCGCGAGTCCATATGGTCAGGCAGCGGCAGTTGGACCAGGATGCCGTCGACCGCCGGGTCGGCATTGAGTTTGTCGACGAGGACTTCGAGGTCGGCCTGGGAGGTGTCCGCGGGCAACTCGTGCATGAAGGACTGGATGCCTGCCTGCTCGCAGGCCTTGCGCTTGTTGCGGACATAGACATGGGACGCCGGATCTTCGCCCAGCAGCACAACAGCCAGTCCGGGAATGCGCCCTCCGGCCTCGCGGCGCGCCTGCACCTGGCGTGCAACCTGCTGGCGGACTCGGGCGGCAATGGACTTGCCATCGATCAGTTGAGCGGACATCAAGCTTCCCTCTGGTTGGCGGATGGTGGGCGGGGAGGCGATTTTCGCATGACCGGGCGTCTAGGCAAAGCGAGGGGGGAGCCGTAGGCCGGATAAGCCCGCGCAGCGGGCGCATCCGGCGTATCGATGCGGCGGCAGATGAAGAGGAGAGGAATTGGTAGATGCGCTGGCGCTTATCTACCCTACGCCGCTCGGCGCTCGTAACTTGACGGGACGGGAAAGTTACGTAGAATACGCAGCGCTTGACGAGGCCTCTGCGGCGACGTCAGGGCCGTGCACGATGCCGACGGGGTGTAGCGCAGTCTGGTAGCGCGCCTGCTTTGGGAGCAGGATGTCGGGGGTTCGAATCCCTCCACCCCGACCACAACCCATTGAATGAATTGAAAAATTCGTCATAAAGGGGTTGCGGTCAGGTGTCAGGGGACATAGAATGCGCCCATAGCTCAATCGGATAGAGCAACGGCCTTCTAAGCCGTAGGTTGCAGGTTCGAGTCCTGCTGGGCGCGCCATGGCTACCATGGCGAGGTCGGCAGCGATCGTACCTCTGGCCAAGTGGTCGGTCGAGCAGCAGTGTCGAGATGGTGGATGTAGCTCAGTGGTAGAGCCCCGGATTGTGGCTCCGGTGGTCGTGGGTTCGATCCCCATCATCCACCCCATTCGACACGTCATCAGGCAGTGGTGGATGTAGCTCAGTGGTAGAGCCCCGGATTGTGGCTCCGGTGGTCGTGGGTTCGATCCCCATCATCCACCCCATTGCCTCCCTTTCGCGGTATCTTCCCGACTTTTCCTTGCCCCTCTGCCTCTTCTGCATGCTCCCTTCGGCTCGCTCTTCCGGCGTGGCTTGAGTGCTCAGGGCGCCATGCAGGGATCTTTCCTCGTTACCTCTTGTCGTAGTGCCAGAATGGCCAGGTCACGATGACCGCAATCTTATCCGCGCCACCCCTTGCAATGCGCCAGCCGGCCCCCATGTCAACAAGCATGGCGCTTGCCACTGTGTAGCGGGATTCATAGAATCCCCTTCTTTGAACGTTTCACGCTTTACAGAACGCCCTAGTCGGTAGAGGACATTTCATGCAAGTTTCCGTCGATACGCCCTCCCAGATTGAACGCCGCGTACAGGTCCAGGTGCCGGCTGCCGAGATCGACGAGGCCGTCGATGCACGCCTGAAGGATGCCGCCAAGAACGTGCGGATGGACGGCTTCCGCAAGGGCAAGGTGCCGATGTCGGTGATTCGCCAGCGTTATGGTAACGAGATTCGCAACGAGGTCGTGGGCGAGGTGATGCGTGAGCGCTACGTGCGTGCCATCACCGACGAGAACCTCAACCCGGCCGGCTACCCGCAGATCGAGGCCACCGTCAACGAGGCGGGCAAGGACCTGGAGTTCACGGCCACCCTCGAGGTCTATCCGGAGATCGAGCTGGCGTCCATCGAGGGCACCGAGGTCGAGCGCCCGGTGGTTGAGGTGACCGAGGCCGATGTCGACGAGATGATCGAGACCCTGCGCAAGCAGAATGCCGGCTGGGAAGAGGTCGAGCGTCCTGCCGAGGATGGCGACCAGGTGACCCTCGACTTCCAGGGCTTTCTGGGTGACGAGCCCTTCGAGGGGGGCAGTGCCGAGGGACACGAGCTGGTGATCGGTTCCGGCAGCTTCATTCCGGGCTTCGAGGAGCAGCTCATCGGGACCAGGGCCGGCGAGGAGAAGGAGCTCAAGGTCACCTTCCCCGAGGACTATCAGGCCGAGCAGCTGGCCGGCCAGGAAGCCACCTTCAAGGTCAAGGTCCACTCTGTGAAAGAACAGGCCTTGCCCGAGGTCGATGCCGAGTTCGTCAAGCAATTCGGCGTCGAAGACGGTGATCTGGATAAGTTCCGCGACGAGATCAAGAAGAACATGACGCGTGAGGCGAGCCAGGCCGTCGACAACCGCGTCAAGCAGCAGGTGCTCGAGGCCCTGAAGAAGGCCAACGAGATTGCCGTGCCGCAGAGCCTGATCCAGCAGGAGACCGAGGGCCTCAAGCGCCAGGCGGCTCAGCAGTTCGGGCTCGGCGAGGACTTCGATGTCAGCCAACTGCCCGACGAGCTGTTCGCCGAGCAGGCCAAAAGCCGTGTGCAGATCGGCCTGCTGCTGGCCGAGGTGATCAAGACCCATGAGCTCGACGCCTCCGACGACGAGATCCGGGCCAAGGTCGAGGAACTGGCCCAGCAGTACCAGGATCCGGAGCAGGTGGTCGAGTACTACATGGGCAACGACCAGATGAAGACCCAGGTCAAGTCTGCCGTGCTGGAAGAGAAGGCCGTCGACGTGCTGCTCGACCAGGCGACCGTCAAGGACGTGGAGATGAGCTACCAGGAGGCGCTCGCCGCGGCCCAGCAGCAGGGCGGTGATGCCGAGGAAGGCGAGGAAGAAGCCCAGGACGAGGCGCAGGGCGAGGAACGCCAGGCCTGATCAGCCGATCAGCGCATCGATCCTCCTGCCTGGCCCGCGGCCGGGCAGGGTGCCACACTCCGCTTCATACATCGAAGGACATCACCCGATGAGCAACGAGTTCGATACCCAAGCTGCTGGCGGCCTAGTGCCGATGGTGGTCGAGCAGAGCGCTCGCGGCGAGCGCGCCTACGACATCTACTCCCGGCTGCTCAAGGAACGCGTCATCTTCCTGGTGGGGCCGGTAGAAGACTACATGGCCAACCTGCTGGTGGCCCAGCTGCTGTTCCTGGAGTCCGAGAACCCGGACAAGGATGTCCACCTCTACATCAACTCGCCGGGCGGCTCGGTGACGGCGGGCATGTCGGTCTACGATACCATGCAGTTCATCAAGCCCGATGTCTCCACCGTCTGTATCGGTCAGGCGGCGAGCATGGGGGCGTTGCTGCTGGCCGGTGGGGCGGCAGGCAAGCGCTACTGCCTGCCCAACTCGCGAATGATGATTCATCAGCCATTGGGCGGCTACCAGGGGCAGGCCTCGGACATCGAGATCCATACCCGCGAGATCCTCGGTATCCGCGACAAGCTCAACCGTATCCTGGCGCACCACACCGGTCAGGACTTCGAGACCATTGCCCGGGATACCGACCGTGACAACTTCATGGACGGTCCGCAGGCCGCCGAATATGGCCTGATCGACGCCGTGCTGGATAAGCGGCCAACATCCTGATAGCGTGAAATCCACGCAGTGAGACGTTTCCCGGCGGCCCTAGGGCCGCCGTGGCGAACCCGACGCCCGGCTTTGGCCGGACGTCACCATGAAAGAGGTACGCGAATGGCCGACGGCAAAGGCAAGGACGAAGGCGGCAAGCTGCTCTACTGCTCGTTCTGTGGCAAGAACCAGAACGAAGTGCGCAAGCTGATTGCCGGCCCGTCCGTGTATATCTGCGATGAGTGTGTCGATCTGTGCAACGACATCATTCGCGAGGAAGTTCTCGATGCCGATGCCGAGAGCGACGAGGAGCGGCTGCCGGCGCCCCGCGAGATCCGTCACACACTCGACGACTACGTGATTGGCCAGGACCGCGCCAAGATGGTGCTGTCGGTGGCGGTCTACAATCACTACAAACGTCTGCGCTACGGCGTAAAGGGCGACGAGGTGGAGCTGGGCAAGTCGAACATCCTGTTGATCGGCCCGACCGGCAGCGGCAAGACGCTGCTCGCCGAGACGCTGGCACGGCTGCTCAACGTGCCCTTCACCATCGCCGATGCCACCACGCTCACCGAAGCCGGTTATGTGGGCGAAGACGTCGAGAACATCATTCAGAAGCTGCTGCAGAAGTGCGACTATGATGTGGAGAAGGCCCAGCGCGGCATCGTCTACATCGACGAAATCGACAAGATCTCGCGCAAGTCGGATAATCCTTCGATCACCCGTGATGTCTCGGGTGAGGGTGTACAGCAGGCCCTGCTCAAGCTGATCGAGGGCACCACGGCCTCGGTGCCGCCCCAGGGCGGGCGCAAGCACCCCCAGCAGGAGTTCCTGCAGGTCGATACCGGTAACATCTTGTTCATCGTCGGCGGCGCCTTCGCCGGGCTGGACAAGGTGATCCGAGAGCGCGCCGAGAAGGGCGGGATCGGCTTCAGCGCCGAGATCAAGAGCAAGGACGAGACCAAGGGGGTGGGCGACTTGCTGCTCGATGTGGAGCCCGAGGACCTGGTCAAGTTTGGTCTGATCCCCGAGTTCGTCGGTCGTCTGCCGGTCATCGCGACCCTCACCGAGCTTACCGAGGATGCCCTGATCCAGATCCTCACCGAGCCGAAGAACTCGTTGATCAAGCAGTATGCCCGCCTGTTCGAGATGGAGGGCGTCGAGCTCGAGTTCCGCGAGGATGCGCTGCGGGCGGTGGCCGGGAAGGCCATGGCGCGCAAGACCGGGGCCCGTGGCCTGCGCTCGATCCTCGAGTCGGTGCTTCTCGATACCATGTACGAGATCCCGTCCCTCGAGGGGGTGAGCAAGGTGGTGATCGATGCCTCGGTCATCGCCGACGAGAGTGAACCGCTGCTGATCTACTCCCAGCAGGAGGAGCAGCCGCGCGTCGACGGGACCAGCGGCTAGGTCCGACATGCCGGTCTCGCCGCGTCGAGACGCCCTGTCAGCCTGCACATCCAAGGGCCGCCTGGCGGCCCTTTTCTTTGCCGCGCCGCCATCGCCGGCCTTGCAATATCATGGCAACGCCCCCACTCCCTTGGTATCCAATTGATCGTTTGAGGAACGTCTGCGATGCAGCAGAACGCCGAACAGACCCTGAGTCTGCCCCTTTTGCCATTGCGGGATGTGGTCGTCTACCCGCAGATGGTCATTCCGCTGTTCGTCGGCCGGGAGAAGTCCATCCAGGCGCTGGATGCCGCCATGGCGGCCGACCAGCGTGTGCTGCTGGTGGCGCAACGCGAGGCCAGCAAGGACGATCCGGATGACGAGGACCTGTTTGCCATCGGTACCGTGGCCGAGATCATGCAGCTGCTCAAGCTGCCCGATGGCACCGTCAAGGTGCTCATCGAAGGGGAGTCCCGAGCCGATATCCGCGAGATCCTGCCGGTGGACGACGGCTACAGCCGTGCCGAGGTGGTGCTTCGCGAGAGCGAGCCGCTGTCCGAGCGTGAGCAGGAGGCCCTGGTGCGGGTCCTGCTCAATCAGTTCGAGCAGTACGTCAAGATGTCCAAGAAGGTCCCCAACGAGGTCCTCAACTCTCTCTCGGGCATCGAGGACCCCAGCCGGTTGGTGGACACCATCTGCGCCCACCTGTCGCTGAAGATCGACGACAAGCAGCAGCTGCTCGAGATGGACCGGGTGCGCGATCGCATCGAGCACCTGATGGCGCTGATCGAGTCCGAGATCGACCTGCTGCAGGTCGAGAAGCGTATCCGCTCGCGGGTCAAGGAGCAGATGGAGAAGTCCCAGCGCGAGTACTATCTCAACGAGCAGATGAAGGCCATCCAGAAGGAGATGGGCGAGCTCGAGAACGTGCCCAACGAGGCCGACAAGTACGAGCAGGCGATCAAGGACTCCGGCATGCCCAAGGAGGCGGCCGAGAAGGCGAAGCAGGAACTGGGCAAGCTGCGCATGATGTCGCCGTCCTCCGCCGAGGCCACGGTGGTGCGTTCTTACCTCGACTGGCTGGTGTCGGTGCCTTGGAAGAAGCGCACCCGGGTCAAGCATGACCTGGCCCATGCCCAGAAGGTCCTCGACGAGGATCACTACGGGTTGGACGAGGTCAAGGAACGTATTCTCGAGTACCTGGCCGTGCACAAGCGGGTCAAGAAGATCAAGGGACCGGTGCTGTGCCTGGTGGGGCCGCCCGGGGTCGGCAAGACCTCGCTGGGCCAGTCCATCGCCCGGGCCACCAACCGCAAGTATGTGCGCTTGGCGCTCGGCGGCGTGCGCGACGAGTCCGAAGTTCGCGGCCATCGTCGTACCTACATCGGCTCGCTGCCCGGCAAGATCATCCAGCGCATGGCCAAGGCCGGGGTCAGGAACCCGCTGTTTTTGCTCGACGAGGTCGACAAGATTGGCATGGACCACCGCGGTGACCCGGCCTCGGCACTGCTCGAGGTGCTGGATCCGGAGCAGAATGACACCTTCAGCGACCACTACCTGGAGCTGGACTATGATCTCTCCGAGACCCTGTTCATCTGCACCGCCAACTCGATGAACATTCCCGGTCCGCTGCTCGACCGCATGGAGGTAATCCGGCTGCCGGGCTACACCGAGGACGAGAAGCTGGCCATCGCCAAGCGCTACCTGGTGCCCAAGCAGCTCAAGGCCAACGGCTTCAAGGAGGACGAGCTGAGCTTCGCCGATGAGGCGCTGCTGGAGCTGATCCGCTACTACAGCCGTGAAGCAGGGGTGCGTGAGCTGGAACGCCAGATCGCCAAGGTCTGTCGCAAGGTGCTGCGCCAGCGCCTCGAGCAGGAAGGCAAGGAGGGGGCCCAGGCGCCCGAGCAGCTGGCGGCGGCGGACATCGAGGAGTACGCCGGCGTGCGCCGCTACAGCTACGGGCTGGCCGACCAGGAGGACCAGGTCGGCCGGGTGACCGGGTTGGCCTGGACCTCGGTGGGCGGTGAGTTGCTCAACATCGAG
Source organism: Halomonas cerina (assembly GCF_014192215.1). Lineage (GTDB taxonomy): Bacteria > Pseudomonadota > Gammaproteobacteria > Pseudomonadales > Halomonadaceae > Halomonas > Halomonas cerina. The sequence continues at coordinate 6,518 of NZ_JACHXP010000023.1, read as the reverse complement.
TCGGTGCTCACGCCCGGCAAGGGACGCCTGGACAAGACCGGGTCGCTCGGCGATGTCATGAAGGAGTCGGTCAGCGCCGCCCAGACCGTGGTGCGGGCCCGCGCACCGTCGTTCGGCATCGATCCCGAGCGCTTCGAGAAGGAAGACCTGCATATCCACGTGCCCGAGGGCGCCACGCCCAAGGATGGTCCTAGTGCCGGCATCGCCATGGTCACCGCCATGATCTCGGCCTATACCGGTCAGCCGGTGCGTTGCGATGTGGCCATGACCGGCGAGGTCAACCTGCGCGGCGAGGTACTGCCCATTGGCGGGCTGAAGGAGAAATTGCTGGCCGCCAGGCGGGGTGGTATAAGAATGGTGCTTATCCCCGAGGAAAACCGTCGCGACCTCAAGGAAGTGCCGGACAATATAAAGGATGTCCTGGACATCCGTCCGGTCCGCTGGATCGATGAAGTTCTCGAGGCGGCGCTGGTGAAAAAGCCAGAGGCAAAAAGCGAGGAGTCCAAGGCAGAAGACCCTGCCTCTTCCTACTCGATGGTCAGTACCCATTAACGGCGTTTTCCCCATCATGCCCGTGTCAAAACCCCGGCATGATGGGGGCCGGACGGGATGGTTGCTTGACAGGTCTTTCATCGCATTGCTATAAACTGCAGCCATGCTGTGATCGCGCCAGTCAGTGCAACCTCCTGCCGATTAGAGCCAATTTACGCAACAGTCAAGGGGTGAAGTGTGAACAAGTCCGAGCTGATCGAAGCCATCGCCGCGTCTGCCGATATTCCCAAGGCCGCCGCTGCCCGTGCGCTGGATGCCATGGTCGATACCGTGACCGACAGCCTGAAAAAAGGTGACAGCGTTTCCCTGGTGGGTTTCGGCACCTTCACCGTCAAGGAGCGTGCCGCGCGCACCGGCCGTAACCCGCAGACCGGCCAGCCGATCGAGATCAGCGCCGCCAAGGTGCCGAGTTTCAAGGCCGGCAAGGCACTGAAGGATTCCGTGAACTGAGGGGCCGGCCGCTGCTGCTCCATCGGTGACCGATTCGATGACAGGCGCGCCGCCCCGCGGTGCGCCTGTTTTTTTATCCCGCGCTTTTCCCGGCCGGTGCCGGCCGCTTCCAGGCACTCCCACGGTCGCGGCTCCTTGTCTGATGCGTATAATGTGCGCGTCCTGACACACTTCATCCGCAGAGGCCTGCATGCTGCAAAGTATTCGTGACCGCTCCAGGAGCTGGGGCGCCAAGATCATCATCGGGGCCATCGTCGTGACCATGGCCCTGTTCGGCGTGGAGTCCCTCGTCGGGCTGCTGGGCAGCGACGGTGACGAGATCGCCTCGGTCAACGGTGAGTCCATCACCCGCCAGCAGTTGGAGCTCGAGGTCCAGCGGGCCATCCGCAGTGGCCAGGTACCGCCGGAGCGTGAGCGTGAGCTCCGGGCCCAGATGCTCGATGCCCTGATCACCGACCGTCTTCTGACCCAGTATGCCGAACAGGGCGGGCTGTACCTCTCGGAGGCGCAGCTGGATCGCCTGATCGTCACCCTGCCGGAATTCCAGAACGCGCAGGGGCGCTTCGATCGCGAACTGTTCCGCAACCGTCTGGCCAGTGCCGGCTATACGCCCCTCTCGTTCCGTGAGCAGCTGCGTCTCGACATGAAGCGCCAGCAGCTCCAGCAGGGCCTGGCGGCCAGCGAGTTCAGCCTCGATGACGAGCAGGCGCGTCTCGCCTCGCTGCAACGCCAGACGCGCACCTTCCGCTACCATGTCCTCGAGCCTGCCGACCTGGCCGAGGCACCCGAGGTCAGCGACGCCGAGCTGCGCGACTATTATCAGGCCCATCAGCAGGCCTATCAGCGCCCCGAGCAGGTGCGCCTGGCGTATGTGGTGCTGGATCGCCAGCGCATGGCCGAGCAGGTCGAGATCAGTGAGGCCGAGCTGCGCGATGCCTGGCAGGCCGATGCCGCCCAGGCCGATCGTCGCGTGTCCCACATCATGGTCACTTTCGGTGACGAGCGCTCCCGGGAGGAAGCCGTGGCGCGCCTAGAAGCCGTCAAGTCACGCCTGGCCGAAGGCGAGGCCTTCGCCGACCTGGCGGCGGAGTTCTCCGATGACGGTGCCACCCGCGACACCGGGGGGGATCTCGGCGTGATCAGTCGTGGCTTCTTCGGCGAGGCCTTCGATGAGGCCGCCTTTGCCCTCTCGGAAGGGCAGGTGTCGGATATCGTCGAGACCGACAACGGCCTGCACCTGATCAAGGTCACCGAGATCGAGCGCCCGCCCTTCGAGGCGGTGCGTGACCGGCTGGTCCGGGAATTGGCGCATGAGCAGGTTAGCGACGCCTTCAACGACCGCGTCCAGCAGCTGATCGACGAGAGCTTCGCCGCCGAGGACCTGGCGAGCGTGGCCGATAGCCTGGATCTCGAGCTCGAGCGCAGCGACTGGGTCAGCCGCGAGTCGGCCGAGGGGGTGCTCGCCGAGCCCGGTGTTATGCGTCAGGCATTCTCCGAGGAGGTCCTGGAGGAGGGCTTCAACAGCGAGGTGATCGAGCTCGATGAGGACCGCCGCCTGGTGCTGCGCGTGACCGATCATCGCCAGGCCACCACGCTGCCGCTGGAGACGGTCCGCGAGCAGGTCGCAGCGGCCGTGCGTGAGCAGAAGGTCCAGGAGACCTTGCGCGAGCAGGCTGCCGAGATGGTCCAGCGACTGCGTGGCGGCGAACCGATGGACCTGATATGGCAGCAGGCCGAGGCGGTTCGTCGCCAGGCCGGCAGCGAGGTGCCTCAACCGGTGGTCGAGACGGCCTTTCGCCTGCCCCATCCCGACGAGGGAAGCACGGTGTATGGCCATGCCGAGGACAGACAGCGTGTCTACCTGATCGCCCTGGAGCGGGTCGAGTCCGGCGAGGTCGATGCCCAGGTCGAGGGCTTCGTGGCGCGCATGGTCGAACAGCTGCGCGCCCAGGGAACGATCCAGGGGCTGCTGGAACACCTGCGGGAGCAGGCGGAGATCCGGCGTTGAGAGCGCCCAGCTGAAAGCGCGGAGCTGAAAGCGCCAAGTCGCCCTTTGGGCAGCGCCCAGCTACGAGCGTCCAGCGCCCAGCGCCCAGCTGCTCATAGACGGGCGGCAGCTACCGTGGACGAGAACGCGAAACCCCACCGGGTGTCGAGCCTGGTGGGGTTTCTCATTGATGCCTGATGCAATACCGGCATCATCCTGCTCAGCGCTTTATGTTATTTTATAACAATTCCGTCATTCCCGGAGGCCGTTTCATGCCCGCTCCCCTGGTCAATGTGCCTGTCCATCTGATCACCGGCTTTCTCGGCAGTGGCAAGAGCACCCTGATCCACCGGCTGGTCGAGCAGAAGCCGGCCGATGAGCGCTGGGCGGTGGTGATCAACGAGTTCGGTCAGGTGGGCATCGATCAGGCGATGTTCGAGGCCCGCGACGATGTCGTCGTCAAGGGGTTACCCGGCGGATGCCTGTGCTGCCAGCTGGCCTTCGTGCTGCAGGCCTCGTTGGTCAACCTGTTGCATCGCCATCGTCCCGACCGGCTGATCATCGAGCCCTCCGGGCTTGGCCACCCGGCCGGGTTACTCGACGTGCTGCGTGGCGAAGGGTTCGCCGGCGCCCTGACGGTGCAGGACATCATCGCCGTGCTCGATCCGCGACGACTCGATGATCCCCGAGCCCGGGAGCACGAGACCTTCCGCGATCAGCTGGCCATGGCGGATGGTGTGGCGCTGACCATGACCGACCTGGCCACGCCGACACAGCGTGAGGCGGCGCGCCGCTGGCTGGCGGGCCTCTGGCCCGCCAAGCGCTGGGTGGCCGAGGCGCCCCATGGCGAGCTGCCGCTCGCCCGGCTGCTGGAGAGCGGGAGACATGCCGCCGAGACGGACGGTGCCGGGCCACCCGCTCACCAGGCCGCCCGTCAGGCGTCGGCTTCCCTGGTGCTGGACGATTTGCCGGATACGTTCGCCCTCCCTGACCCGGCACCGGGCCGGCCGGTGCGTGAGGAGGGTGCCTCCCTGGGTCACGTCACCCTGGGCTGGCGCTGGCAGGCCGACGATGTCTTCGACCTGGATCGTCTCACGATACTGCTGGGATCGTTGCCCGCCGGCCTGCGGGTGAAGGGCGTCTTCCGTTCCGGGGACGGCTGGAAGCTCTACAACCGCGCCGAGGGCACGGTGAGCCTGACCGGCACGGCCTGGCGGCGGGATTCGCGCCTGGAGCTCATCGGTGAGGCCGGAGCCCTGCCCGATGCCGAGGCGTTGGAGAAAGCACTGGCCACTTGTCTTGTGGAGTTGGAATGTCCTTGAAGCAGCCTCACGCAGCCTCACTGCGTAGAAGTGGCCATGCGCCCTGCTTGGACGCATCCAAAATCACCACTTCGACGATACTGTCGTCTGCTGCGTAGCTGATGTGAGTGTTCCAATCCTGGGAGCGTTCTCTGACGATTTCCTTGTCGGACAGATGCAGTACCAGGATGTCGTCGGCTTCATCATAGGTTGTACGCATTGTCAATCCTCCCATGCGAAGTGGTGCATGATGGTCTTGACGACGAGATTATCTTCCAGGATGACTGCTGCACAAACAAGATGATCGCTGCGACCACAACATTTCTTGGCAACCCATAGCCGTGATGCATCCTTGTAGCGGGTGTCACCGGTTTTCAGTAAGTCCAGGACGGTCGCTTCGTCGATGTGTCACTGTACCATCCGCTCGCGAGCGTGGCGGGTGATATGTATGTTTCTTTGGAAACGCCGGCTGTACATGAACTTCAAGCCTTTATTTCCAATGGAAACTCTCGCAGCCGTGGCTCACCGCTATCCTCGACGACAATCTCCCACCCCTTGTCGGGCCGCCAGTCGCCCAGCACGATCCGACGCGCCGGCCGGCCATCGACCTCGAGTTCATGCACTGCGGGGCGGTGGGTGTGGCCGTGAATCAGGGTGTCGACGCCATGGGCGCGCAGCGCTGCGACCACCTCCTCGAGGGTGACGTCCATGATGTCCTCGGCCTTGTTGGAGTTGGCCTCGCCGGACTGCTCACGCAATTGCTTGGCCAGGGCGAGGCGCTCGGGGATGGGCATGGCCAGGACCTGCTGCTGCCAGCGAGGGTCGCGGGCCTGGGTGCGGAAGGCCATGTAGGCCTCGTCCCGCGTGCAGAGGCTGTCGCCGTGCATCAGCAGCACCGGCTTGTCGCCCAGCGTGATCACGCTGGGGTCCTCCAGCAGGCGGGCCCCGGCGGCCTCGGCGAACCGGCTACCGAGCAGGAAGTCACGGTTGCCGTGCATCAGGTGGATGGCGGTGCCGTCGTCGGCCAGGCGCTTGAGCGCCGTGGCGACGCGAGCGGCAAGGGGTGCGTGGCCGGTGGGGTCGGCATCGCCCAGGTCGAGCAGGTCATCGCCGATCCAGGCCTCGAAGAGGTCCCCGAGGATGTAGAGAGCCTCACAGCCCCGGGCGCGCTCGTCGAGCCAGTTCAAAAAGCCCTCGGTGATCTCGGGTGCCCCGGGATGCAGGTGCAGGTCGGCAATCAGCAGGGTGGTCATCAGATTTTTCGCGGGATACCCGGTACTTTTAGTGCCGGGAGGGATAGCGAGTCGCCCGCAGGGCGACCTACGCCACCGCCCGTCCCGCTCCTCCTTTTGAGTTGAGAGTGGGTGTCTGGTGGTAGCCGTAGCCATCACCGCGCTGAATCAGGGTGCAGTGGCGATACGAGATCCCCTGCACAACGCCGTGCAGGGTCTGGATATTGAAACGGCCGGTCTGGCGGATCGCGACACGGCCGACATGCACGCCGGCTTTCTTGCCGCTGGGGACAATGGCCTTGACCCTATCGCCGGTCTGGAAACCTCGTACCTGCTTCCGGCGCCTCAGGTAGCCACGCGGGAAGCCGTGCCGGGTCAAGCGCGTGCGCTGGTAGCTGCCCCGCCCCATGGCTTTGATGGTCAGTGTCGGCACTTCCCAGCGGTGCAGGGCGTCCAGCGGCCCGACACACGCGGCATCCAGGGCGTGCGTCTTGGCGATGCCGAGTCGCTGACGGTGGTACTTGGTCAGCCCACCGCTGCCCACCGTGACCGGCAGGCCGGTGGCCTTGAGCGCCTGGAACAGCGCCCAGCGGGTGGCGTTGACGGCGCTGGCATCACGCAGTGGGCGCTTGAGCTGGCGTTCCACGCGATCAAGCCGCGTATCGGCCGACAGGCCATTGGCTTTCAGGCGCTTCCTCAGCCCCCTGTCGGTGGCAAAGAAGTCGGTAAGAGGCCGGTTGTCCTTGGCCTGGTTGCAGGCGTGACAGGCAACGGTGAGGTTGCTGATCCGGTGGCTGCCGCCACGCGAACGCGGCACCACATGCTCCACTTCCAGCGGGGTGTTCTGGGCGCCGCAGTAGGCGCACTCGCGGCCCCATTTCTCCAGCAGGTACTCGCGCACCTCGTAGCCGAGCAGGGTGCCTTGCTGATACTCGACGCCGCTGATCTCCGGGTTCTCCAGCTTCTGGGTGTCGAAGCGCACCAGCTCCTGGCTGA
>NZ_JACHXP010000022.1 GCF_014192215.1 Halomonas cerina | reverse complement strand
GGGCGTGCAGGGAACTTTCACCCCCAAGTCATCCCGAGGCACCACCCTCGGGAACAGCGCCAGTCAGGCGCTGCGCGCCATGCCTGGCGCACCACTAAAAGGCCGCCGATCAGGGATCGGCGGCCTTGTGTCTTGCGTCAGCTGGCCCGCGGGCCCAAGGCTTACTTGGTCTTGGAGCTGGCGCTAGCGCTGGACTTGGAAGCCGTTTCCTTGGCTGCCGTGGTCGCGGTCTCGGTGGCCTGCTGGAGGCCTTCCTGAGCCTGCTGGACGCTGCCTTCGGTCAGCTTCTGGCTTTCCTGAACGAAGTCCTGCTGCAGGGCCACGACCTTTTCGGCATCCTCTTTCAGGCGCTCGGTCAGGTCCTTGGCTACCTGCTGCTGGCCTTCCACATAGGAACGCAGGCCCTCGGCATCCTTGACCTCCACCAGTTGGCGCAGCTGCGCCAGGTTGGCATCGGTATAGGCCTTGGCAGCGTCGAACTGGGCATTGACCAGCTTCTCGGTGACGTCGATGGACAGGGCGGCGAAGGCACGCGCCGGGCCGAACACGGACTCGAGCTGAGCGGTGTCAAACGGCTTGGCGTTGAAGGTAAAGGGGTTGGTCATGATGGGAACCTCCGGGTTCAAAATATGAGGGAGCGGGGTGAATCCCGCTCTGCTGCATTGCACACTAGCAGGGATTCTTGTGCAGTGCAACATGGGCCGCACATCAATTCGTGCCGGTCCCCGATTGCCACGAACCGCGCAACTGCAAGGCATCCCGGGCGCTGTCCTCCAGCCGATAGATGCCACGCTGTGGCTTCCATGCCAAGCCCTTCTCGCGCAGCCCCTCAAGGGTCTTCTGCACCCGGGACTGGCCGACGCGCTCCTCACCCAGGGCGGCGGCATAGGCCGCCAGCGACGCCTCAGCGAAGGGGGTGAAGCGCTCACCGTCCTCGAGCATCTGCCACAGCAGGTGGCGCGCCAGCGGCGTCAACAGGTCGAACTCCGCCAGGATATCGTTAAGTCGGGCCTCTACCACGCGCTCGGCCCGGGCCAGCAGGCGCTCATCCGGCGCCAGTTCCTGAAGGTCGTCGGCGAACACCGCCCCCTGCGCCGCCTCACGCAGCATCTCGGGCCGATAGCCCACGCGCTCGAAGGCTTTGCTGACCGCCTGCTCCGTGTAGTGCTGATCCGGCGACAGCAGGGCGTTGACCCAGGCGGTATAGGCCCGGGCGAAGTCGGCACCGAGATACGGGAAAGGGGTCACGGTGGCACCGAAGAAGGCCTGGTTGCGGTTCAGGACCAGATGCGCCAGCTTGTCGCGAGACGAGCCGGTGCAGACCAGGAACAGCCGCATATCGGCGCCGGCGTTGTTGATCTGATCCCGCGCCGACTTCAGCGCATGCAGGGCTTTCACTCCCTCTTCGCTGACGGAGGCCTGCTGGGCCTCGTCGATCACCAGCACGATCGGCCGATCGGCCAGTCGAAACAGGGTATCCACCAGGTCGACCAGCGGTGACTCGGCCGAGGCATCGCCTTCCAGTTCCAGGAACACGGCCCGCAACACCCCGATGCGCACGGCCCGGGCCCGCTTGACCAGGGTTTCCAGCGCGCTTCGATGGCGATCGAGCGCACCGATCAGGGCACGGCGAATCAGCTCGGCGGGATCGGCCTGCTGATCACTCCATAGGTCGACATACACCGGCTCCCAGCCGCGGGCAACACATTCCGGCAAGAAGTCCTCGGTCAAGAAGAAGGTCTTGCCGGTGCGCCGCGGCGCGGCCAGGAACAGCCCCGACCCGGCATCCAGCAACCCGACGCCCTGCAGGGCGTCGCACAGCTGGCGAGCGAGCGCCGGGCGGCAGAAAATGAAGCGCTGGGTCATGGATTACCCTTGTTTATCTATGCTTAGTGTAAATTACACCCAGTATAGATAATTCAGGATAGTGCGCCAATGCTGACACTTGGCAAATCGGGGACAGGCACCGATTGTGCTTGCCTCTCCTGTCGCCTTTCTCCTACAGGAGGCAAGGCGAGCGGCGGCTAGGCTGAACCTATCGAGCGCCTTCAGGAGATACGCCCATGGCTCGCCAGGCGCGCCTGCTGTTGCCGGAAACCCCGCTGCACCTGATCCAGCGTGGCAATAACCGCAGCGTCTGCTTCGCCGGCGATGATGACTGTCGAAGCTACCTGGAGCTGCTGGGAGGGATCAGCGCGATGATGAAGCGCCTGGGCCAGCGCTATGCCCAGCGCTTCAATCGCCTCTATCGTCGTACCGGCACCCTCTTCGAGGGGCGCTTCCGCTCCTGCCTGGTGGCCGAAACGCCCTACCTGCTCGCCTGCCACACCTATATCGAACTGAACCCGGTTCGGGCCGGCATGGTGGCGCACCCCGGCGAGTACCGCTGGTCCAGCTATCGCGTCAATGCCCAGGGCGACGCCGATCCTCTCGTGACGCCCCACCCCACGATGGCGGCCCTCGGTGCGACCCACGAGCAGCGTTGCCATCGCTACCGGGAACTTTTTCGCCACCAGTTCGCCCCTGGCATGGTCGGCCCGATCCGCCAGACCACCCACAGCGGCCTAGTGCTGGGTAGCGAGCGCTTCCAGCACCAGGTCGCCGAGCTGCTGGGCCGACGCACCACCCTCGGCAAGCCCGGCCGCAAACCCCGGCGCCGCGACAGCTGAACGCTGAAACATGTGGAGGCATTAAGAGGCGAGCGAGAGGGTCAGTACAGCATCCGCATCAACGACCAATGGCGCCTATGCTTCCGTTTCATGGATGGAGATGCCCATGAGGTGGAGATTGTCGATTACCACTGAGGGGGAGAGCAGCCCATGTCTGACAAATTACCGAATATCCATCCTGGCGAAATCCTTCAGGAGGAATTCCTCGAACCCATGGGGCTGAGCAAGAATGCCTTGGCCAAGGCGATCGGCGTATCCGTCACCCGCATCAGCCAGATCACACTGGGCCGTCGGCGCATCACCGGCGACACGGACCTGCGACTATCCCGCTACTTCGGGACCAGCGAGGGCTATTGGCTGCGGCTGCAAAACGCCTACGACCTGGAAGAAGCCCGCCGGAACCTGGCCGCATGACATCACGGGGGTTACGGGGGGTATTGGGGTCTGTCCTCGATTAGCCCGTGTCCCCGATTAGCCCGATTAGCCGGCGTCAGTAATGATACCGGCATTGAACGACGACCACCGCACGGTCGGTCACCTTGTAGACGAGTCGATGTGTCCGATCGATGCGTCGTGACCAGTAACCCGACCAGTTATGCTTGAGCGGCTCGGGGGACCCCGAGCCAGAAAAGGGCTGACGCTGGATATCCTTGATGAGCGTATTGATGCGCTTGAGCGTCTTCTTGTCGCGAGCCTGCCAGTATAGATAGTCCTCCCAGGCCTGGCTTGCCCAGGTCAGCATCATGACTCGATCAGCCCGTGCTCCTCGCCATTGCCTTGCTCGACCTCGGCGATGGCCTGGTGCAGTCGCTCGGCATTGCGCGGGCTGGCCATCAGGTAGGCCGTCTCTTCATAGGACTTGAAGTCCTCCACGGACATCACGATGGCCGGCTTGCCGTTCTGACGGGTGATCAACACAGGCACATGGTCATCGTTGACCTTGTCGAGCACCTTGGCCAAGTGGCTCCGGAAGTTTGAATAGCTGATGGTTTCCATGGCATCACCCCAGTATGCGTCGCAAGCACTCTCATTGTACGTATTACTGTACAAATATGCCAGCACGGTGCGGCAAATCGGGGCCAGGCATCGATTGGCCTGTCACGTCCCACCCCACGATGGCAGCCCTCGGCGCGACCCACGAGCAGCGTTGCCATCGCTACCGGGAACTTTTTCGCCACCAGCTCGCCCCCGGCATGGTCGACCCGATCCGCCAGACCACCCCCAGCGGCCTGATGCTCGAGGCTGCCATTGGGGTCTGTCCCCGATTGCCAAAAGCGTACGGCATAACGTACTATTCGACGCAGGTATCACCCGAGGAGGGCTTCCCCATGTCCACCATCACCGCCAGCGAAGCCCGTGCCAATCTTTACCGGCTGATCGACGAGGCTGCTGAATCGCATCAGCCGCTACTGATCACCGGCAAGCGCAACAAGGCCGTGCTGATTGCCGAGGAAGACTGGCAGGCGATCCAGGAGACCCTGTTTCTGCTCTCGGTCCCCGGCATGCGTGAATCGATTCGTGAGGGCATGGACACGCCTATCGAGGAATGCGATGAGGCGCTGGACTGGTGAGCTGGCGCCTGGTCTACACGAAACAGGCGCAGCAGGATGCCAGAAAGCTGGCCTCCAGCGGCCTCAAGCCGAAGGCGCAGGAGTTGTTGGCGCTGCTTGAGGAAAACCCTTACCAGACCCCGCCTCCTTACGAGAAGCTGATAGGCGACCTCGCCGGCGCCTACTCCCGCCGCATCAATATCCAGCACCGGCTGGTCTACCAGGTGCTGGATGAGGAGAAGACCGTCAAGGTGCTGCGACTCTGGAGTCACTACGAATAGCCAATCGTCGACAAGGGGCCGCAAGCCTCGGCGTCGCGAAGATTGACGCCCTGATAATAGAAAACGGCCGGCAAAGGCCGACCGTCTTCGTTAATTGGGGTCTGTCCCCGATTAGCTTCGTCCCCGATTAGCTTCGGGGTCCATCCCCGATTAGCCCGCAGTCTTTTCAACCACCGAAGCAGTTTGCACAGTTACTGTATATGCTTGTGAACTCGCATTAGAGGAGGGCGTAACCTCAAAAGTGCTAGTCAGTTCAGTCGGTTCACCACCAGTGGTATAAGTACATGCTCCATCCGAAGGAAAAGTTGGGACTGTTGTACTATCATCATCGTCCATCAGTGCTGCTGCTGCACTTGTAGCATATGCTTTTGCTTCTGCTTGACATGCCTTTTCGGCAGCACCTGTCCGATACTGGTTGTACTGCGGAATCGCCACCGCCGCCAACACCCCAATAATCGCCACCACGATCAGCAGTTCGATCAGGGTGAAACCGCCTTGGCCCCCCGGCCCGCCCTGCATCTTGCTCATGTGCTTCATGCCTTGCCTCTTCTGTCCTGTCATTTCGGTCATGGGTCGTCCCCTTGCGTCCACTTCGCCTGGCGCGGGTGCGCGGTCGCACCGCGATCCGTCGGTGGCACCCAGACGGTTTCGTGCCCACCTTGGCAGTTACAATAAATTACGCCCTGCAACCCCGCAAGCGAATTAGCGAGAAAAATCGTCATGCTCTTGCGCTAGGTCATACTTGGGCATGACACCATCCTGGTCAAGCCAGGGCCGAAGGTCGCATGGCTCACGCTGGGCGCGGGCGGTGGGGAGGGGGTAGAATCACCAGCCAGGACCCCGACGGACGACTGACTGCCCTGCGAGGCGCCATGAACGACTATCGCCCCCCCGCGCAAGAGACGCCGCCCACCCACGCCGCCGGTGGTGGTGAATCGCCGTTGGCCGGCGCGGCCGACCGGCGCGGCCGGCGGGGCCTCACCCGGCGCCTGGTGGCGGAGGGGCTGCTGAGCGAGGCGGCGGCGACCCGGGCCGAACTGGAGGCCCGCCAGGCCGAGATTTCGCTGATGCGTCACGTGATCGAGACCGGCATGGTGCCGGCCCGCCAGGCGACCCTGGCCGCGGCCCGGGAGTATGGCCTGCCGGTCATCGACCTGGACGCCCTGCGCCTGGAGAGCCTGCCGCCGGCCAAGGAGTTTCCCGAGAAGATCCTGCGCCAGCTGGGGGTGCTGCCGCTGACCCGCTACGGGCATCGCCTGACCGTGGCGGTGCCCTACCCCTCCACCCTGGCCCAGCTGGACGAGCTGCAGTTCGCCACCGGCCTCACGCCGGAGGGGGTGCTGGCCCCGGTGGACCAGCTCGGCCCGGTGCTCGAGAGCTACCTCACCCACGGCGAGCGGCATGCGCTCGAGGAGATGGCGGGCATCGACGACGCCGTGGGTCAGCTAGAGATCGACGAGGGGGTGGTGGACGCCGATGACGACCAGGCCGTGGCCGCCGCCGGCGACGACGCGCCGATCGTCAAGTTCGTCAACAAGATCCTGCTCGACGCCATCCGCCGCGGCGCCTCGGACATCCACTTCGAGCCCTACGAGACCAGCTACCGGGTGCGCTTTCGCATCGACGGCATCCTGCACGACGTGGCCCATCCGCCCTTCGCCATGCGCACCCGCATCGCCGCGCGCCTGAAGGTGATGTCGCGGCTCGACATCTCGGAGCGGCGCCTGCCCCAGGACGGCGCCATCAAGCTCAAGGTCTCCAGCGCCCGCTCCATCGACTTTCGTGTTAATACCCTGCCCACCGTCTACGGCGAGAAGGTGGTGCTGCGGATCCTCGATCCGGCCTCGGCGCAGCTGGGCATCGAGCAGCTGGGCTTTACCCCGGCGCAGAAGGCCATGTACGAGAGCGTGCTCGACGACCCCCAGGGCATGATCCTGGTCACCGGCCCCACCGGCAGCGGCAAGACGGTGACCCTCTATACCGGCATCAATTTGCTCAACCAGGTGGAGCGCAATATCTGCACCGCCGAGGACCCGGTAGAGATCAAGGTACCGGGGGTCAACCAGGTGAACGTGCTGCCCAAGATCGGGCTCGACTTCGCCAGCGCCCTGCGGGCCTTCCTGCGCCAGGACCCCGACGTGGTGATGGTCGGCGAGATCCGCGACCTGGAGACCGCCGAGATCGCCGTGAAGGCCTCCCAGACCGGCCACCTGGTGCTCTCTACCGTGCACACCAACTCGGCGGCCGAGACCCTGACCCGCCTGGCCAACATGGGGGTGGCGCCGTTCAATATCGCCAGCTCCGTGAGCCTGATCATCGCCCAGCGCCTGGCGCGACGGCTGTGCCGTCACTGCCGCCAGCCGGCGGAGATCCCCCGGGAGGCGCTGCTCAAGCAGGGCTTCACCGAGGCGGAGGTCGACAGCGCCACCATCTTCGAGCCGGTGGGCTGCAAGCACTGCACCCAGGGTTACAAGGGCCGAGTGGGCATCTACGAAGTGGTACCGATCTCGGATGCCATGAGCCAGCTGATCATGACCGAAGGCAACGCCCGAGACTTCGACCGCCAGGCCCGCGAGGAAGGCCACCCCGACCTGCGCCGCAGCGGGCTTTTGAAGGTGATGCAGGGGCAGACCAGCTTGTCCGAGGTCAATCGGGTGACGAAGGATTGAACAGCGCCCAGCGCCCAGCGCCCAGCGCCCAGCGCCCAGCGCCCAGCGCCCAGCGCCCAGCGCCCAGCGCCCAGCGCCCAGCGCCCAGGTAGCGTGAGGATCCGAGGTCCGGGAAGCAAGGGGCAAGGGCCGAGGGCTGAGAAGCAAGGGACAAGGGACAAGGGACAAGGGGCAAGGGGCAAGATGAAAGAGGCAAGGGGCAAGGATGTGGGAGTGGGGTTTCCTTGGCCCTAGGCCCTTGCACCTGGGCCCTTTTAGCCCTGGGCCCTGACAAACAGGAGCTTGAAGAATGAACATGGCGACAAAGCCCATGCAGAAACCTCAGAAGATCAAGCTCTACCGCTGGCGCTGGACGGGCAAGGGCCCGCAGGGGCGCAAGGTCAGCGGCGAGGTCATCGCGGCCCGCCGCTCGGAGGTCGAGCATGAGCTGGCCGGCCAGCGGATCATGGTCAACCGCATCCGCCGCAAGAGCGGGATCGGCGGTGGCATGGGCAAGATCAAGCCGCGCGATATCATGCTCTTCGCCCGCCAGATGGCGACCATGATCCGCGCCGGGATCCCGGTGCTGCAGGCCTTCCAGGTGGTGGCCGAGAGCCTGAAGAAACCGGCCATGCGCGCCTTGGTGCAGGAGCTGATGAACGATGTCTCGTCCGGGTCGAGCTTCTCGGAGGCGCTGCGCCGCCACCCGCTGCATTTCGACCGGCTGTTCGCCAACATGGTCGAGGCCGGCGAGCAGTCCGGCTCCCTCGACAACATGCTCGAGCGGGTGGCCAGCTACAAGGAGAAGATCGAGTCGCTCAAGAGCCGGGTCAAGAAGGCGCTGTGGTACCCGGCGGCGGTGATCTCGGTAGGGTTCGCCGTCACCGCGCTGCTGCTGGTCAAGGTGGTGCCGCAGTTCGAGAGCATGTTCCAGGGCTTCGGGGCCGAGCTGCCGGCGATGACCCAGATGACCATCGCACTGTCGGAATTCGCCCAGGCCTACTGGCTGTGGGGCGTGATCGGGGTGGTCGCCGCCGTATGGCTGGTGCGTGCCGGCATGCGCCGCTCCGAGCTCTTCGCCTACCGCATGCATGCCCTGGCGCTGCGCCTGCCGGTGCTCGGCGATATCCTCGACAAGTCCTCGGTGGCCCGCTACTCGCGCACCCTGGCCACCACCTTCGGCGCCGGGGTGCCGCTGATCGAGGCGCTGCAGACCGCCGAAGGCGCCTCGGGCAACAAGGTCTACGAGCGCGCCATCGCCCAGATCCGCGAGGACGTGGCGGCCGGCCAGCAGCTGCACTTCTCCATGCGCCTCACCGAGAAGTTTCCGGCCCTGGCGGTGCAGATGGTGGGCATCGGCGAGGAGGCCGGCTCGCTGGACGCAATGCTCAACCGGGTGGCGGACTACTACGAGGAGGAGGTCGACAACAAGGTCGATACCCTTACCTCGCTGCTCGAGCCCTTGATCATCGTGGTGCTGGGGGTGCTGGTCGGCGGCCTGGTGGTCTCGATGTATCTGCCGATCTTCGAGCTGGGCAGTGTGATGTAGCGCCCAGCGCCCAGCGCCCAGCGCCCAGCGCCCAGCGCCCAGCGCCCAGCGCCCAGCGCCCAGCGCCCAGCGCCCAGCGCCCAGCGCCCAGGTAGCGTGAGGGGCCGAGGAGCAAGGGGCAAGGCCCCGGCCACTATTATGATTCGTTGAACATTACCGCCACGGAGCGCACTGCATGGCAGCAAGGAAAGGCCCCAAGTTCTATGTCGTTTGGGTGGGACGGCAGACCGGTATCTTCACCACCTGGGAGGCGTGTAACCGCCAGGTGAAGGGCTACCCCCAGGCGCGTTACAAGTCCTTCGCCTCCCGGGACGACGCCGAAGCCGCCTTCGCGAAAGGCCCAGGCGGCGTCGCGCCCACTAAGCCGGCGAAGGCATCGAGCGGCGCGACGCGTCGGAAGAAGGCGCCAGCTCAGGACAGCTCTACCCTGCCGGGCAAGGCCTTCGACACGGAGATCTACTGCGACGGGGCCTGTGAGCCCAATCCTGGCGATGCCGGCTCGGGCATGGCCATCTACCGCCACGGCACCCTCGCCGAGCTCTGGTATGGGCTCCACAATCCCAGGGGGACCAACAACACCGCCGAGTTGAACGCCTTTCTGCAGGCGCTGCAGGTGGCCAAGGAAGAGATCACGCAAGGGGCGTCCGTGCGGATTCACTGCGATTCCACTTACACCATCAACGCCATCACCAAGTGGGCCAGCGGGTGGAAGAAGCGTGGCTGGAAGAAGGCCGATGGCGAGGCGATCAAGAACCCGGAGATCATCCAGCCGACGCATGCGCTGTACGAGCGCCTTAAATCGGCGGTGACCATCGCTCACGTCAAGGGCCATGCCGGGGTGGAAGGCAATGAGTTGGCCGACCGCATGGCGATGTATGGCGCCGACCGGCAGGAACGCGAGTTCTGCCGCTACCCCGGCGGCTATACGGTGGCGGACATTCTCAAGCTGCGACGCGGGTAAGGGCACACGCGGGTGAAAGGCGTCACCACGAAAAAAGCCGCCTGACGATGTTCGCCGGGCGGCTTTTTCTGTGAAAGCTGTTGGTGGAGCCTAGCGGGATCGAACCGCTGACCTCAACACTGCCAGTGTTGCGCTCTCCCAGCTGAGCTAAGGCCCCACGCCGTCTCGCCGTTGCTTCCTTGCGAGAACGAGGCGTACTCTACCGACCCGATTGATGGGCGTCAACCCTCTAGGGAAAGATGCATATCAGGTACAATAACGAATTCCACTTAGGAAAAAGTTATGGCACTATCTAGGTGCCATGTGACAGACAGCTGCCCCGAGGGCCTCGTCATCGACCCGTGTCCAGGTACCGGCTAGCAATGGATTTTCACCGTTTTCAGGAGTGCTGCCTTGATCAGGGTTCTCGTCGCCGATGACCACCACCTCGTCAGGACCAGCATTGCCCACCTGCTGGATGCCGAGCCGGATATCAGCGTGTGCGGTGAAGCCGCGGATGGCGAGAAGGCCATCACCCAGTCCCGCACGCTCAAGCCCGATGTGGTGCTGATGGACATTCGCATGCCCGGCATCGGCGGGCTGGAGGCGACCCGCAAGATCAGCCGCTATTCCGACGACATCCGTATCCTGGTGCTCACCGCCTTCCTCGAGGATGCCTTCGCCCAGCGCCTCCTCGAGGCCGGCGCCCATGGCTTCATCAGCAAGGGATGCCGGCATGACGAGATGGTCGAGGCGATCCGCAAGGTCTTCAGTGGTCAGCGCTATATCAGTCCCGAGATCGCCCAACGCTTGGTGCTCTCCCGCCTTGACTCCCACGACAATCCCTTCGACCAGCTTTCCCAGCGGGAGCTGCAGGTGGCGATGATGATCGTCAATTGCCAGAAGGTGGCCGATATCGCCGATCGCATGTTCCTGAGCCCCAAGACCGTCAACACCTACCGCTACCGCATCTTCGAGAAGCTCGGGACGCGCTCCGACGTGGAGCTGACTCACCTGGGCATCCGCCACGGCCTGGTGGACGGCTTCCCGAAGAGCGGCGACTAGGGCCATAGCCGGGCGGCACGATCTGGTAGACTCACCCGTATCACTTCACTGCATCGCCTGCCCGGCACACTGCACCATGAGCTTCGATTCCCGTCACTTCCTCGCCACCGTCAGCGAGGCCCCCGGGGTCTACCGCATGCTGGACGAGCAGGGCGAGACCCTCTACGTGGGCAAGGCCCGTCGCCTCAAGGCACGCCTGGCCAGCTACTTCCGTGGCGCCCTCAATGCCAAGACCCAGGCGCTGGTTGCGCGCATCGCCGATATCCAGGTCACCGTGACCAACAGCGAGACCGAGGCGCTGCTCCTGGAGCAGACCCTGATCAAGGAGCAGCGCCCGCCCTATAACATCCTGCTGCGTGACGACAAGTCCTACCCCTACATCTTCGTGACCGACCGCCATCCCTTCCCGGCACTGGAATACAAGCGCGCCCGCAGCCGTCATGACGATGGCCGCTACCTTGGGCCCTATCCGAGCAGCGGCGCGGTGCGCGAGAGCCTGTCGCTGATGCAGAAGATCTTTCGCATCCGCAACTGCGAGGACAGTGTCTTCGCCCACCGCACCCGCCCTTGCCTGCAGTACCAGATCCGGCGCTGCAGTGCGCCCTGCGTGGGCTATATCGGCGAGGCGGACTATCGCCGCGATCTGGAACACGCGGTGCAGTGCCTCGAGGGCGAGAGCGAGCAGGTGACCGGGGAGCTGAGCGAGGCGATGGAGGCCGCGAGCCAGGCGCTGGATTTCGAGGAGGCGGCCCGGCTGCGCGACCAGATCCAGCACCTGCGCCAGCTTCAGCAGCGCCAGTTCGTCGATACCGGCGGCGGCGATGCCGATGTCTTCGCCCTGGCCAGCCGCCCCGGGGCGCTGTGCATCTCGGTGTTGACGGTGCGCCAGGGGCGCCTGCTGGGCGCCCGTCACCATGGCCCTGCCAACGGGCTCGATCTGGGACCCGAGGCGCTGCTCGGCGATTTCATCAGCCAGTTCTACCTGGGCCAGGCCCGCGAGATTCCCGCCGAGGTGATCACCAGCCATGCCGTGCCCGATGCCGAGCTGATCGCCCGCGCCCTGGCCGAGCGGGCCGGCCGGCGTGTGCGGCTCACCGACCAGGTGCGGGGTCACCGGGCCCAGTGGCGGGAGCTCGCCCGCACCAATGCCGAACAACAGCTCGCCGGCCAGCTGGCCGACCAGAACCAGCTGGCGCGCCGCTTCGAGGCCCTGCGCGAGGCGCTGGCGCTGGACGCCCCCCCGCGGCGCCTGGAGTGCTTCGATATCAGCCACAGCCACGGCGAGGCCACCGTGGCCTCCTGCGTGGTGTTCGACGAGAACGGGCCGCGCAAGGCCGACTATCGCCGCTTCAATATCGAGGGCGTGGCCGCCGGCGATGACTATGCCGCCATGCGCCAGGCGCTGACCCGCCGCTTCCGCCACCTGGCGGAGGGCCAGGGCGAGCGGCCGGACATCCTGGTCGTCGACGGCGGCAAGGGCCAGCTGAACATGGCCCGCGAGGTCTTCGCCGACCTCGGGGTGACCGGCGTGCACCTGCTGGGCGTGGCCAAGGGCAGCACCCGCAAGGCCGGCCTGGAGACGCTGTTCCTGGAAAGCGTCGACCGCACCCTGGACCTGGACACTACCTCCCCGGCGCTGCACCTGATCCAGCATCTCCGCGACGAATCCCACCGCTTCGCCATCGCCGGCCACCGGGCCCGGCGCGACAAGGCGCGGCGCACCTCGACCCTGCAGGATATCCCCGGCGTCGGCCCGCGCCGACGCCGCGAGCTGCTGCGCTTCTTCGGCGGCCTTAAGGGCGTGCGCGAGGCCAGCCGCGAGGAGCTCGCACGGGTTCCCGGCATCAGCACCACCCTCGCCGAGACGATTCATCGCGCCCTGCATGGATGAGCACGACCAAGCTGGATAGAATGGAGTCCCCTACGGCTTACCCCCTCAGGCAAGGACCGCGGCTTCGATGAACATACCCAATCTCCTGACCCTGGCCAGAATCCTCTCCATCCCGCTGCTGGTGGTGCTGTTCTATCTGCCCTTCTCCTGGAGCATGCCACTGGCCGCGGCGCTGTTCGCGCTGGCTTCGGTGACGGACTGGCTGGATGGCTACCTGGCCCGCCGCTGGGACCAGTCCACCCCCTTCGGGACCTTCCTCGACCCGGTGGCCGACAAGCTGATGGTGGCCGTGGCCCTGGCGCTGCTCATCGAGCGCTACGACGCCAGCTGGCTGACACTGCCGGCGCTGGTGATCATCGGCCGCGAGATCGTCATCTCGGCGCTGCGCGAGTGGATGGCCGAGATGGGCAAGCGCGGTGCAATCGCGGTCTCGTGGCTCGGCAAGCTCAAGACCACCCTACAGATGGTGGCCCTGCTGCTGCTGCTGGCCTTCGCCCCCGGCACGCCGATCGCCTGGCTGGGCGTGGCCACCCTCTACGCCGCCGCCGTGCTGACGCTGTGGTCGATGATCGAATACCTGCGCGCCGCCTGGCCGCACCTGAGCCGCTCGATGTGATCAGCGTTCAAGAAAAGCGGTTGACAGTCACCCACTTATCCGTATAATTCGCTCTCGAGTCAGGCGGGAATAGCTCAGTGGTAGAGCATCGCCTTGCCAAGGCGAGGGTCGCGAGTTCGAATCTCGTTTCCCGCTCCATTCCCCACGAATGGCATGACTCATCGAGGCTGGATGGCAGAGTGGTTATGCAGCGGACTGCAACTCCGTGTACGCCGGTTCGATTCCGACTCCAGCCTCCATCATTCCTGATCCTACCCGCTCGAACCCGTGCCGCCCGGATGGCGAAATTGGTAGACGCAAGGGACTTAAAATCCCTCGGTGGCAACACCGTGCCGGTTCGAGCCCGGCTCCGGGCACCAGCGCATCGGCTCCTCTCACGGCAAGCTTCGAGCCTGACCTAGACCGGGGCGTCGCCCATGATCCTCTCGCGCCTGCGCGATCCCTACTTCACCCATCGCCATCGACGCAAGTTGCATGTGCTGCGCGTGGGGATCGCCCTGTGCGTGACCTTCGGCATCGTCCAGCTGTTCGCCATCCAGCATGGCGGCTGGGCGCTGGTCAGCACCGTCATGGTGATGGGCAACCTGCCACATATCGGCGGGGTCCTCGACAAGGGCCGCCAACGCCTGCTCGGCACCCTGCTCGGCGCCGGCGGGGGCCTGCTGCTGATCCTCACGCCCCTGTCCGCCGGCGCGGTATCCCTTGGCGCCTTGATCGGTATCGCCGCCGCCACCTGGTTGACCTTCGGCAAGCGGCACGGCTACAGCGGCCTGATGTTCGCCATCAGCCTGCTGCTGGTGATCGGTGACGGCACCCACGACCTCGACATCGCCCTGTGGCGCAGCTTCGATGTGCTGCTCGGCACCCTGGTGGGGATCGCGGTCACGGTGCTGCTGATGCCCCAGAAGGCCACCGACATCATGCGCTTCATGCTGGCCGATAACCTGGATCGCATGGCCCGCCTCTATCATGCGCACACCTCGGCCACCGCCGCCCCGGACATCGATGCCCGCGCCCTGCTCAAGGCCACCAGTGGGCTGCTGGTCAAGCAGCGCGGCCTGGTCGACGCCATCCACCGGGAGCACCGCCTCACGCGCAGCGAGTTGGACGACTCGATCTCCCTGCAGCGGCGCATGCTGTCGACCATCGAGCTGCTGCTGGAAACCCACTGGACTACCCGCGCCGGCCATGAGCGCATCGACGCCATGGTCGGGCTGCGCGACCAGCAGCATGCCCTGGCCCGGGACATCGGCACCCTGGCCTTCCAGGTCCGCACCGGCCAGCCCATCGAGGTGGCCATCACCCCCTTCGAGCTGCAGCGTCACGCCGCCCTGGCCAGCGATGCCCACGCCGAGGACGGCAGGACCCTGTTCAGCCCCAGCGGGTATCTGTGGCTCAATCGTGAGCTGGCCCGACTGACCAGCGAGCTCGTGCAGCGCCTGGGCGGGCTCGAGCGGCTGCCTAGTAGACGCCTGCGCAAGCGCGCCCCGGCCCACGGCCTGGCCGCGGCCAACGGGCCACCGGCCCCCCAACCGACGAGGAAAGGCAGTTGATGGACGACAGCACGCATGACGTTCTGATCATCGGCGGCGGGGTCGCCGGGCTGGTCCTGGCCCTCGAGCTCGCCGACCACCGACGCGTCACGCTGCTGAGGCCGTCCAGTGACGACCAGGGTGCCAGCCGCTGGGCCCAGGGCGGCATCGCCGCGGTGCTCTCGCCCGCCGATGACATCGAGGCCCATGTCGCCGATACCTTGGTGGCCGGCGACGGGCTGTGCGACGAGCGGACCGTGCGCTTCACCGTGGAGCACGGCCCCGAGGCCATCACCTGGCTGTTGTCGCTGGGCGTGCCCTTCACCCCCGACCCGGACCCCGACGCCGGCTACCCTTATCACCTGACCCGGGAAGGCGGCCACGGAGCGCGGCGCATCATCCATGTCGATGACGCCACCGGCCGCGCCGTGGTCGAGACCCTGATCCGCCATGTCGAGGCGCATCCGGCCATCACGTTGCGCTCGGACCTCACCGCCCTCACCCTGATCGGCGATATTAACGGCCACTGCCGCGGGGCGCGCTGCCTGGATGAGACCGGTGGGCTGCAGGCGCTGCTGGCCGCGGACACGGTGCTCGCCACCGGGGGGGCCAGTGGCCTCTATCGCCATACCACCAGCCCCCACCCGGCCAGCGGCGAGGGCATGCTGATGGCGGCCGAGCTGGGCGCCGAACTGATGAACCTGGAGTTCCAGCAGTTCCATCCGACCTGCCTGTTCGACCCCGATGGCCCGCCCTTTTTGATCAGTGAGGCGGTGCGTGGCGAAGGCGGCCTGCTGCTCAACGCTCATGGCGAGCGCTTCATGCCGGCCATCGACTCCCGGGCGGAACTCGCCCCGCGGGACATCGTGGCACGCGCCATCGACGCCGAGATGCAGCGTACCGGCACGGACCATGTGCTGCTCGACATTCGCCACCTCGGTGACGCCGCGATTCGCCACCACTTTCCGACCATCCAGGCGCATTGTGCCAGCCGCGGGCTGGACATCACCCGCGCCCCGATCCCGGTGGTGCCGGCGGCCCACTACAGCTGCGGCGGCGTGGCGACCGACCTGACCGGTGCCACGACGGTGCCCGGGCTTCACGCCGTCGGTGAGGTCGCCTGTACCGGCCTGCACGGCGCCAACCGCATGGCCAGCAACTCGCTGCTGGAGTGCCTGGTCTTCGCCCGCAGCTGCGCGGCCGATCTGCGCACGCCCCGGCCGGCCGCCACCGCGGCCCTCCTCCCCTGGCCGCATGGCGCCACACGCCTCCCTCAGGAGGAGATCGCCCGGCTCGGGGCCGCCATGCGCCAGGTGATGAGCGCCCGGGTCGCCATCGTCCGCTACGATGAGGGGCTCGACGAGGCCGCCACGACCCTGGCCAGACTCAGCGACGATCTCGCGCCCCGGATCGCCAGCGCCGCACCGGACGTGGCGCTGACCAGCCTGTGGCAGGCTCTGCGCCTGGCCCGACTCACCGTGGCCTGCGCCCGGGCGCGGCGTGAGTCGCGCGGCCTGCACCACAACCCCGACTGCCCACACCACGGCGATGCCGTCCCCCGTCCCTCGCGTATCCACCTGGGCGATCTCGGCCGCGAATGAGCGGGGCCGATCAGGGCATGTGAACCAGCGCCCGTCGCAGGGCGCGTCGAGATGCCGCATCGCTGCTGTCCGGCCACACCCACAGGCGCCGGCCATCGAGCCGGAGCCCGACCAGCCAGGGCCCCAGGTAGTCGCAGCTCAGCCGAACCTCTTGCCAGTTTCTCTCGCGCCCCTCGCGCCAGGCCCAGCACGTGCGCCCACCGATCTGGGGCGTAAGGCGCAGTTCGCCTCGCCTCTGACGGCGCCCCCAGCCGGGCAGCAGGCTGGCCAGCAGGAGCCCGCCCGGCAGCGCGAACCAGAACGGCGCCGCCCACAGCAGTACGCCGCCCAGGATCAGGACCACCAGGCCATGCAGGGCCAGGGCCAGTCTAGACGGGGCGATGGGCAGCGTTGTCGGGAGACTCGGCATGCTCGACGATCATCTGCACGATACGCCGCCGGGTGGGCTCCTCGGGCCACTCGCGACGCATCAGCCAGGCGAACAGATCCTGATCCTCCTCGTCGATCAATGCCCGGTAGGCGGCCTGATCCGCCGCGTCGAGCCGGTCGTAGCGCTGCTCGAGGAAGGGAATCAGCAGCAGGTCCAGTTCCCACATGCCACGGCGGGAGTGCCAGTAGAGGCGCTTGCGCAGGGCGGCGTCCGGGGATGCATCGTCGTTCAAGGTCGGCCTCGTCGGTCGTGTGAATGTGGCGCCAGTATACGCCAGCCCGGCGATCGCTGGCAGCCCACCCCACCGTGACTGGCAAAGCGCTCGACTAAAGGTCGTAGTGCGTTGTTTTATCGGGAGTTACACAGTATGCTTAACGAAAACAACACAGGCCGGGTGCGCGTAGACCCCGCCAGGACCGCACGGAGAGAGCCGATGACCAAATCAGAACTGATCGAGCAGATCGCCACGCGACAGCCCGAGCTGTCGGTAAAGGAAGTCGAAGCCGCGGTGCGCCTGATCCTCGATGACATCACCGATACCCTCGCCGACGGCGGTCGTGTCGAGATCCGCGGCTTCGGTAGCTTCTCGCTGCACTACCGCGAGCCCCGGGTCGGCCGCAACCCCAAGACCGGCGAACCGGTCGCGCTCGACGGCAAGTTCGTGCCACACTTCAAGCCTGGCAAGGAGCTGCGCGAACAGGTGGATGCCAGCCGCGCACTCGGCTACTGACAGGCGTCGGCCACGCCGGCATTCGACTCCTCTACCTCACCTTCGACACGGGAAAAAGCACATGCGTTGGCTCAAAGGCCTGATCCTGGCCATCATCCTGCTGGCGGTGCTGCTGATCGGCATCCTCTTCGCCGTCAACAACCAGCAGGCCATGCCCCTCAACCTGATCTGGATCGAGCTGCCGCCGGCATCGCTCTCCGTCTGGCTGCTGGCCTCCCTGGTGGCCGGCGTGTTGCTCGGCATGCTGGCCATGAGCGGTATCTACCTGCGCCTGCGCGCGCTGCTCACCCGCGCCCAACGCCACAACCAGCAACAGCGCAAGGAACTCGACAAGCTGCGCATTCAGGAGATGAAGGAACTCCCCTAAAATGCCCGATCTTCTGCTGCTGGCCCTGTTGTTGGCAGCGGTCGCCATCGGTTGGTGGCTGGGCCGCCGCGAACGGCAAGGCGCCGACCCCGCCACCCAGCCCCCCACCCTGGCCAAGGACTATTTCGTCGGCCTCAACTACCTGCTCAACGAGCAGCAGGATCAGGCCATCGAGACCTTCATCGGCGCCCTCGAGGTCAACAGCGACACCATCGACACCCATATCGCCCTGGGCAATCTCTTCCGCTCGCGCGGTGAGGCCGACCGGGCGGTGAAGGTCCACCAGAACCTGCTGGCACGCCCGACCCTCACCGACCACCAGGGGGACCGGGTACAGCTGGAGCTCTCCCGGGACTTCCTCCATCTGGGGCTGCTCGACCGTGCCGAACGCTTGCTGCAGGGACTGGTCCGCGATAGCCAGGATGACGCGCTGCGCCAGTCGGCCAAGCGACTGCTGGTCGATCTCCTGGAACGCGAAGGAGAATGGCAGGCGGCCCTCGACGTGGCCACCCCCCAGTTGGTCAAGCAGCACGAAGACATCGCCCGAGCCGCCGCCCACTGGTTCTGCGAGCTGGCGGCCCGGGAGCGCCAGTCGGCCAGCCCCACGCTGGCGCGGCGTCACCTCAAGCAGGCGCTGGCCACCGATCCGCGCTGCGTGCGGGCCAACCTGCTGCTGGCCGAGATGGAGCTCGACACCGCCCGCTACCGGCAGGCCATCCGCCTGCTCAGGCGCATTCCCGACCAGGACCCGGCCTTCACGCCGACCATGCTCGAGCCGCTCGCCCGCGCCTATCGCCTGTTGGACGACGAACCGGGGCTGATCGACTGCCTCCATGAACTACTGGATACCGCCCCCTCCATCGACGTGACCCTGCTGCTGGCCGAGACACTACGCCACCAGCACGGCACTCCTCAGACCGCCCAGGCGCTGGTCAGCGAGCAGCTCGACCGCCAGGTCAGCCTGGCCGGGATCGACTACCTGCTGACCCTCTACCAACAGACCTCGGCGGAGACGGCCAAGGAGCGCTTCGCGCTCCTGCAACGTCATGCCCGCACCCTGCTCCAGGCCCAGCCCGCTCACCGCTGCCGCCGCTGTGGCTTCACCGGTGACCAGCTGCACTGGCGCTGCCCGCGCTGTCGCAGCTGGGGCACCATCAAGCCGATCAGCGGCTTCCCGGCCGAGTAGCCGCCTCTTCCTGCCATCAGGCACCGACATACGAGCCCGCGCGCAGGGCTGGATCAGCCAAGGCCCAGCTCCGCCTCGATGCGGTCCAGCGCCTCCATCGGCTCCTCGGCCCGGGTCACCGGACGTCCCACCACCAGGTGCGTGCTGCCCGCGGCCATGGCCGCGGCGGGGGTCATCACGCGCCGCTGATCGCCGGTGGCGGCGAAGGCCGGCCGGATGCCGGGCGTCACCTTAAGGAAGGCCTCCCCGCACAGCTCGCCCAGGCGGCCGGCCTCCTGGGCCGAGCAGACCACCCCGTCCATGCCGCTGTCGCGGGCCAGCATCGCCAACCGCTCGACCTGCTCGGCCGGCGAGGCCATCACGCCCACCTCGGCCAGGTCCTCGGCCTCCAGGCTGGTCAGCACCGTCACCGCGATGAGTCGGGTATCGAGGCCATGGCGCTCCAGGCGCTCACGGGCCGCTTCCATCATCCGCCGCCCTCCCGAGGCATGCACATTGACCATCCACACGCCCTGCTCGGCCGCGGCCTGGACGGCCCCGGCCACGGTATTGGGAATATCATGGAACTTGAGGTCCAGGAACACCTCGAAGCCGCGCCCGTGCAGGGCCTCAAGCACGTCGGGGCCGCTGCGGGTGAACAGCTCCTTGCCGACCTTGAGGCGACACCGCGCCGGATCGAGGCGGTCGGCCATGCACAGGGCGGCATCCAGGGAGGCATAGTCGAGGGCGATGATCAGCGGGGACTCGGGCAACACGGGCAGGCTCCTGGCGGAATGGAGGGACACGGGCAGTATACCAGCCACGGACGCCGGCGCATGCGACGACGGCGTGCAATTATATCAGCGATGGCTTACATGACCCTGCGGCAATCCATGACAGGCGAAGGGCCGGTTGGGAACTAGCGTTAGATCAGGCAGGTGAATGAGTTATCTCATCCTTGCCTCGACCAGGGCAATCGCAGCTGAACATGACGAGGGGCGCCGACGGATCAGTCCCAGTCTAGATGCAATAGCCCTGCGGTCTCGACGTCACGACACGGAGAAACACCATGAAAAATGCCATCAAGGGAACCCTGCTGGCGGCCGCCCTCGGGCTCGCGCTGGGCACCGCGCCCCTCACCCTGGCCCAGGAGCTGGCGCCGATCAACGTCAACACGGCCGATGCCGTACTGCTGGCCGAACTGCCGGGCATCGGCACCAGCAAGGCCAGTGCCATCATCGAGGACCGCGAGGCCAACGGGGCCTTTAAGAGCGCCGAGGACCTGACCCGGGTCAGCGGCATCGGCGAGGTGACCGTCGAAGGCCTCGCCGACCAGGTCACCTTCTGAGACTGGCCCGTGACTCCCGGCCCGAGGCGGCCGGGAGTTTCCACGGGATCGGCCCCCTGCCCGCCACCGCACGCCCTTCCCCTCGGCGACGACATCATGTCCTCGCGCCCACAAGATCCCTCCTGCCCTTGATTTCAGCGCTCTTGCCCCCACTCCTTGGTCATCCGCTACCCTGGAGTCATCATGCCCTTTCTCGTCATCTTCAGTCTCTTCGCCCTCCTCGACTTCGTCATCCTCTTCTCCGTGGGCAGCCAGATCGGTTTGCTCACCACCCTGGTCCTGGTCCTGGCCACCGGCGTCATCGGCCTGCACCTGATCCGCCGCGAGGGGGTGGCCACCTTCGCCCGTGCTCAGGAGCGCATGGCCCAGGGTGAGCTCCCCTCGAGCGAGCTGCTCACCGGGGCGGCCCTGATCTTCGGCGGCGCCCTGCTGATGGCCCCTGGTTTTCTCTCCGATGCCCTGGGCTTCATGTGCCTGATCCCCAATGCCCGCCGCCTGCTCGGCAAGTGGCTGGGCTGGCTCGGCCTCCGCCTGCAGGGCCTGCACACCCGAACGGACCGGTACCGCCCCCGGCAGGGGACGGATGCCGACTGGCAGCAGGCCAGCAGCGAAACGCCGCACGATGACGCCTCGAACGCCGATCGCCAGGCCCAAGGCCAGCCGCTGGAGGGCGAGTTCATTTCCCGTGACGAGCGTCGCGGCTGACAGGCGAAAAAATTTTTCGACCGGGCCT
This sequence comes from Halomonas cerina, assembly GCF_014192215.1. Taxonomy (GTDB): domain Bacteria; phylum Pseudomonadota; class Gammaproteobacteria; order Pseudomonadales; family Halomonadaceae; genus Halomonas; species Halomonas cerina. Next base: position 37,817 of record NZ_JACHXP010000022.1, on the reverse strand, counting down.
TGAAAGCCCAGCCCCGGGCCCCACTTATCCGACGTCAGCAACAGGATCCGGCACCCGGCTCGACCGGTTGCCATCGACAAGGAAGGCGCGCTGCGCCTCCACCCCGCGAGAGGACTTGCGGGTCGATGATGAAACCCGCCGGGGCAAGGCCTCGGCACAGCAAACCATCAGGAGAACGTGAGCAATGAACATCCGTCCCTTGCACGATCGCGTCGTCATCCGTCGCGTTGAAGAAGAGCAGAAGACAGCAGGCGGCATCGTGCTTCCGGGCAACGCCCAGGAAAAGCCGACTCGTGGCGAGGTGCTCGCCGTCGGTAACGGCCGGATTCTGGAAAGCGGTGATGTCCGTCCGCTGGACGTCAAGGTCGGTGACACCGTGATCTTCAAGGAAGGCTTCGGCGTCGAGAAGCAGAAGATCGACGGCGAGGAAGTCCTGATCATGAGCGAATCCGACATCCTGGCCGTCGTCGAAGGCTAAACCGCGACACGCCCCCGTTCGATTCTGACGTTCACGAACTCACAGGAAGCAAACGAAAATGGCAGCGAAACAAGTCAAGTTCTCCAATGATGCCCGCAACCGCATGGCCCGTGGCGTCGACCTCCTGGCCAATGCCGTCAAGGTCACCTTGGGGCCCAAGGGCCGCAACGTGGTGATCGAGAAGTCCTTCGGCGCGCCGACCGTGACCAAGGATGGCGTCTCTGTGGCCAAGGAGATCGAGCTTAAGGACAAGTTCGAGAACATGGGCGCGCAGATGGTCAAGGAAGTCGCGTCCAAGACCTCTGACGTCGCCGGTGACGGCACCACCACCGCTACCGTGCTGGCCCAGTCCATCTTGACCGAAGGCCTGAAGGGCGTGACCGCCGGCATGAACCCGATGGATCTCAAGCGTGGCATCGACCAGGCCGTGGTCGCCGCTGTCAAGGAGATCGAAACCCTGTCCGTGCCCTGCACCGACTCCAAGGCCATCGCCCAGGTCGGCACCATCTCCGCCAACGGCGACGCCCGCATCGGCGCGATCATCGCCGAGGCCATGGAGAAGGTCGGCAAGGAAGGTGTCATCACCGTCGATGAAGGCCGTGGCTTCGAGGACGAGTTGGATGTCGTGGAAGGCATGCAGTTCGATCGCGGTTACCTGTCGCCCTACTTCGTCACCAACCAGGACACCATGGCGGTCGAGCTCGAGGACCCCTACATCCTGCTGGTCGACAAGAAGATCTCCAACATCCGCGAGCTGCTGCCGACGCTGGAAGCCGTCGCCAAGGCCGGCAAGCCGCTGGTGATCATCGCCGAGGACATCGAGGGTGAGGCGCTGGCCACCCTGGTGGTCAACACCATGCGCGGCATCGTCAAGGTCGCCGCCGCCAAGGCCCCGGGCTTCGGTGATCGTCGCAAGGCCATGCTGCAGGATATCGCCATCCTGACCGGCGGCACCGTGATCTCCGAGGAAGTGGGTCTGACCCTCGAGCAGGCCACTCTGGACCACCTGGGCACTGCCAAGCGCGTGACCATGTCCAAGGAGAACACCACCCTCATCGATGGCGCCGGCAACGACGGTGACATCGAGGCGCGCGTCAACCAGATCCGCGCCCAGATCGAGGAGACCTCCTCCGACTACGATCGCGAGAAGCTCCAGGAGCGGGTCGCCAAGCTGGCCGGCGGTGTCGCCGTGATCCGTGTCGGTGCCGCCACCGAGGTGGAGATGAAGGAGAAGAAGGCCCGCGTCGAGGACGCCCTGCACTCGACCCGTGCCGCCGTCGAGGAAGGCGTGGTGCCGGGGGGCGGTACCGCCCTGGTGCGCGTACTGACCAAGGTCGCCGGCCTGAAGGGTGACAACGAGGACCAGACCCACGGCATCGCCATCGCCGTGCGTGCCATGGAATCCCCGCTGCGTCAGATCGTCACCAACGCCGGTCAGGAGGCGTCCGTGATCCTGAACCGCGTCAAGGACGGTGAGGGCAACTTCGGCTACAACGCCCAGACCGGCGAGTTCGGCGACCTGTTCGAGATGGGCGTGCTGGACCCGGCCAAGGTCACCCGCTCCGCGCTGCAGTCCGCTGGCTCCGTCGCCGGCCTCATGATCACCACCGAGTGCATGGTCGCCGAGGATCCGGAAGAGAAGGAAGCCGCGCCGGACATGGGTGGCATGGGTGGCATGGGCGGCATGGGTGGCATGATGTAAGCCAACCCCCTGATCGCCCAGGCAGCTGCCTGATCGAGCCCCCGCCGGGAGACCGGTGGGGGTTTTTGTTGCGCCCCGCGCTACGGGCCACGGGCCACGGGCCACGGGCCACGGGCCGACAATAGCTCGTAGCTCGTAGCTCGTAGTTCGTAGCTCGTAGTTCGTAGCTCGTAGCTCGTAGCTCGTAGCTCGTAGCTCGTAGCTCGTAGCTCGTAGCTCGTAGCTCGTAGCTCGTAGCTCACGTACACTGTCGCCTTCCGCCCTCTCGACACGAAAGCGCAAGCCCCCAGATGCTATCGAACATCCGCATCGTCCTCGTCCAGACCTTCCATCCCGGCAATATCGGCGCCTCGGCGCGGGCCATGAAGACCATGGGCCTGCGTGACCTGGTGCTGGTCACCCCGCGGCAGTTTCCCGACCCCGAGGCCTCGCGACTGGCCGCCGGGGCCGAGGACGTGGTCGACAATGCCCGGGTGGTGGGCTCCCTGAAGGAAGCCGTGGTCGACTGCGTGCAGGTGGTGGGCGCCAGCGCCCGGCTGCGCAGCCTGCCGCTTCCCCACTACGACGAGCCTGATGAGATGGCGCGGTCGCTGGTGGCCAACGCCGTCGACGACCCGGTGGCCCTGGTCTTCGGCCGCGAGCGCTTCGGGCTGACCAACGACGAGATCCGTTGCTGCAGCCATCAGGTGAGCATCCCTGCGAATCCCGACTACGGCGTCCTCAACCTTGCCCAGGCCGTCCAGGTGCTGGCCCATGAGGTCTTCACCGCCTGGCGTCGCCGGCCCGAGAGCGACTATCGGGCAGCGCGTCCCAACACCGACCGCGCCCCGACCCGCGAGCAGCTGGACCACTTCCACGATCACTTGACACACATCATGCAGCGGAGCGGCTTCATCACCCAGCCCCATGCGCGTACCGAGGAACAGCTCCAGGCGCTGTTCGCCCGGGCACAGCCGTCACGCAAGGAGCTCTCCCTGCTGCGCGGTTTGCTCAGCTCGCTGGAACGTGGCCTGGAGGACGGCTGAACCGTCGGGAAGCGTCGTCTGGGGACGATGCCCAGGGTGGAAGGGAATCACGCCACGACGCCTTGCGTCGTGGCGTTTTTGTTGGCGCCCTGCGCACCGCCTGGCAAAGTAGCGCCAGGCCCCGAGGAGAGATGCCATGAGCAGTCAGCCCGAGGAACGCCCCGTCAAGCGACAGCATCTGCTGCACGATGAGCTGCCAGCGGAGCACGAGGATCCGCTGATCGGCAGACTGCATCGCATCATCCGCATCGGTGTGAAGGTGCTGGCCGTGCTGATGGTCTTCGTGATCCTCTGGGGAATCGTCGACGTTGTCTACGTGCTCTATCGGCAGCTGGTTTCGCCGCCCTTCATGCTGCTGGAGGTCGGCGATATCTTCCGACTGTTCGGCGCCTTCATGGTGGTGCTGATCGCCATCGAGATCTTCATCAACATCCGGCTCTATCTCGGCACCAACGTGCTACCCATTCAGTTGGTGATCGCCACGGCGCTGATGGCCATCGCCCGGAAGGTGATCGTGCTCGATATCGACGAAGTCGCCGCCGAGTATGTCGTCGCCATCGCCGCCGTGGTGCTGGCACTCGGCATCACCCACTGGCTGGTGGCACGCAAGTACTAGTCAACCACGACGACAGCGGGTCGCGGTCATTCGAGCCAATCGCGCGATCAGAGGGTCATGGCCGCTAGCCAGCCGAAGGCGATCAGGGGGATATTGTAGTGCAGGAAGGTGGGCACCACGCTGTCCCAAATATGATCGTGCTGGCGGTCGACGTTGAGCCCCGAGGTCGGCCCGAGGGTCGAGTCGGAAGCTGGCGAGCCGGCATCGCCCAAGGCGGCGGCGGTGCCCACCAGCGCCACGGTGGCCAGAGGCGAGAAGCCGAACTGCACCGCCAACGGCACGAAGATCGCCGCGATGATCGGGATGGTCGAGAAGGACGAGCCGATCCCCAGGGTGATGAACAGCCCCACCAGCAGCATCAGCAGCGCCGCCAGGCCGCGGTTGTCGCCGATCACGTCGACGCTCGACTGCACCAGGGTCTCGATCTCGTCGGTGGCGGTCATCACCGCGGCGAAGCCCGACGCCGCGATTATGATGAAGCCGATCAGCGCCATCATCCGCATGCCGCTGGTGAAGAGGTCATCCGCCTCGCGCCACTTGAAGATCCCACCCAGCGACAGCAGGGCGAAGCCCACCAGGCCACCGAACACCATCGAGCCGGTATATAGCTGGATACCCAGGGCCGCCACGATCGCCCCTCCGGACATCACAAGCCCCAGGGTATGCGGTGTTGCGTGGGTCTCGGGGTGATGGTGAGGCACATTGGTGGTGGCTAGCTCACGGGCCTCATAGGCCCGGGGCCGGCGATAGCTGAGAAACAGCGCGACCAGCAGGCCTAGCGCCATGCCCGCCACCGGCACCCCCATGGCCAGAGGCACCATGCCGCGGCTGACCGAAAGCCCCAGGGCCGTGCCGGCCTGGTTGATATTGGCCAGCAGGATGTCATTGAGGAAGATCGCCCCGAAGCCTACCGGCAGCAGCATGTAGGGGGCGGTGAGGCCGAAGGTCAGCGCGCAGGCCACCGCCCGGCGATCCAGACGCAGCTCGTTCATCACCTTGAGCAGCGGCGGAACCAGGATCGGGATGAAGGCGATGTGCACCGGGATCAGGTTTTGCGACGAGATCGACATCAGCAGCACCGCGCCGAGCAGCAAGTACTTTACCGTGGCCTGGTGGCTGGCGGATGCCTCCTGACCCAGCAACGTGATCAGCCACCGAGCCAGCAGGTCCGGCAGCCCGGAGCGCGAGAGCGCCACCGCGAAGGCGCCCAGGGTCGCATAGGCCAGGGCCACCTTGGCCCCGCCGCCCACGCCCTCGTTAAAGGCCGCAAGCGTCGCCTCGATGGAGAGCCCGCCGACCAACCCGCCGACCAGGGCCCCGACCACCAGGGCAAAGACCACCGAGACCCGTGCCAGTGACAGTCCCACCATCACCAGCACCGCAATTATCACCGCATTCATGACAGGTTTCCCGAAAAAGGAGTTGGGTTGAAACGAAACGGCGAAGGATTCTACCAGAAGGCGGGTTACCCTGCCGAAGCCTCTACCCGGGCTGATCATGTCGCGGAAACACCACCGTCACCCGCCTGTCATCGACACGCGCTATAACAGGCGTGGCCGCGGGGCGGCCAGGCAAGGGACACTGCCGACCTATCGCCAGGGATGCGACGGGGCAGGAGGCCCTACAGGGAGCTTGGCATCGGGACGATGCCCAGGGAGGAGCCGGATGACCGCCACGACGCTCGCGTCGTGGCGGTTTTCTATATGGATGTCTCCCCCGATCGCCAGCCCGGGATCCCTTGCCGGATACGTCGCGAGAAATCCGCCTCGGCGTCGGCGTGCCGCGCCCGCGCGGTGATATCCCCGCGTCGGCGCAGCTCACACAGGGCATAGCCCGATACCAGGCCCCCATGGTCGTGGATGTAAGCCGGCAGCAGCCCGGTCAAGAGCAGGCGATGGTCCATGGGCAGCCCTTCGATGATGCGCCGCATCATCACGAACACCAGGGTCGTACAGTTGGCGGTGATGGTGTGATAGAAGCGTGGCTCACGCGCCAGGTCATTGGCGCCCTCCACCAGCGAAAGCAGCAGGGCGCGCCGGGCCTGGGGCGAGAGGGTGACGTGATAGAGCGTCACTCGCTCCCCGCGCACATTGCTGCGCAGGCGCACCGCGTCCCGCTCGTCGGCCGCGATGATCGCCAACTCGTAGCGCTTGAAGAAGCCGCCGATTTCCGAGAAGGGCTCCCCGCGCTGGCGGCGTACCTCCACCGAGAAGGTCACGAACTCGACGTCTTTCCCGCCCGTCTGCCGGAACCCGAAGCTGATCAGCACGTGGGCGATGCCGGGACGCCCCCAGCTGGAGACGAACAGGTCCACCGAAACCAGCCGCGACAGGTCATACACCCGGCGCTCCCAGGCCACCCTGGCCACATCACGGGTCTGCCAGTCGAAGCAGCGCACATGGTGCAGGGTCAATCGATCCCCCTCGAAGGTCCCGGTCGCCAGGTGGGCCACGTCCTCGGCCCAGTCCAGATCCCTGGCCGGCACGAGCGTACGCCACCAGGCCAGCAGGACCGTCATCTGCCCGGCCATGCCGATGACGGGGACCAGACGCGCGCCCTGCCAGTGCAGCCACAGCCATCCCCCACCCGCGACCACCCAGGCCGTGACGACCAGATGACGCCCGGGTGCCGCCAGCGGCAGCCGATGCCCCAGAGCCAGGGCACCCCACAGGGTACAGAGCCCCATCGTCAGGCGCAGCGCACCGTCGAGCAGCATGAAGAGCATGGTGATCCTTCCGGCCTGGGGGCGACAGGCTACCACGGCCGGAGGCGAGCAGGGGGCAGCGTCAAGGCCCCGCGCCCTGGACGGGCGTCAGCCAGCCGGCGAAGCCCTGCAGGTCATCGCCCAGTTCCCCACGGGTGACCCGGCGATAGAGTCCCTGCAGCCGGGCGGTGAGCGAGTCCGGTGCGATGGGCTCCCCTGGCGCCGGCGCGCCCGTGCGGGCCCCGATATGGCGGCCGTCGAGCTCGCGCAGCGGCAGGAGTTCCGCGGCCGTCCCGGTGACGAAGGCTTCGTCGGCCAGGTAGAGTTCATCGCGGGTGATGCGCCGCTCGATGACCTCGAGGCCCAGCACCTCCCGGGCCAGATGAATCACGCTGTCGCGGGTGATGCCTTGCAGGCAGGAGGTCACCTCCGGGGTATGCAGCACGCCGTCACGCAGTAGGAACACGTTGGCCGCCGAGGCCTCGGCGACATGGCCCTCCGGGTCGAGCATGATCGTCTCGTCGAAGCCCGCCTTGACGGCGGTGTTGAGCGCCAGCATGGAGTTGACGTAGTGGCCATTGGTCTTGGCTCGGCACAGGCTGATGTTGACGTGATGACGTGCCCAGGACGAGGTCAGGGCCCGCAGGCCGATGGAGGCAGCCTCGGGCGAGATATAGTCGCCCAGGTCCCAGGCCGCGATCATCACATGGGTGGTCAGCCCCTTGGCCCGCAGGCCGAGTCCCTCGGCGCCCAGGTAGATCGTGGGCTTGAGGTAGGCGTTGGTCAGGTCGTTGCGAATTAGGCATTGTCGCTGGGCCGTGATCAGTTCATCGGCACCGAATGATAACGGTATATCCAGCGCATGGGCACTGTCGAGTAGACGCCGCGTATGCTCGGCGACGCGAAACAGCTGTGCCCCGTCCGGCCCGGCGTAGGCACGCACGCCCTCGAAACAGCCCATGCCATAGTGCAGGGTGTGGGTCAGCAGATGGGTCGTGGCCTCGCGCCAGGCCAGCCAGTCGCCGTCCTGCCAGAGCCAGCCGTCGCGGTCATACAAGGGCGTCATGGGTTACTCTCTCTGTGATCCTGAGGAGGTCTTGATGCCGGGGAGGAGATCGCAAACCAACGCTCGCGCCAGTCGTCGATCAATGCACGTTGATGAGGCTGGAGGTCCTGGTAGTCCCAGGCGGCGATCTCGTCATTCTGGGGGTCCGGCACGGCGATGTCGCTGCCCACGAGGGCCTGAATCGCCGCATGGCCGCACAGCGGCACATAGCCCTCGGAGTACCCTCCTTCATGGACCAACACCAGCCGTCCCCGGCAAACGCGCTCGGCCAGGGCCTTCACCTGCCGCGTCATGGCGGCGAAGGCCTCGCTGTTGAGCAGCATCTTGCCCAGGGGATCCTTGGCACAGGCATCGAAGCCGCAGGCCACCACGATCAGCTCGGGGCGAAAGGCCTCGAGGGCCGGCAGTACCAGCGACTCCATGGCCTGGGCGTAGGCACCCAGGCCGCAGCCCGGCGGCAGCGGCAGGTTGAGGCAGGCGCCCTGCCCTCTCCCCTCGCCCTGTTCCTCGAAGGCACCGCTCCCCAAGGGATAATTGCCGGCCTGGTGCAGCGAGACCGTGAACACCTCCGGCTCAGCGTAGAAGGCCGCCTGCTGGCCGTTGCCATGGTGGACGTCCCAGTCGAGGATCGCCACGCGCCCCACCTGCCCCCGGGCACGGGCGCGCATCACGGCGACCGGGATATTGCCCAGCAGGCAGAAGCCGCGGCCCCGATCGGCCTCGGCGTGATGCCCCGGCGGGCGACACAGGGCATAGGCGGCGGGTAGCTCGCCGGTGGCCACCGCCTCCACCGCGGCAAGGGCGAGACCGGCGGACTGTCGGGCCGCCGCTAGGCTGCCCGGCTGGTAGGGGGCCCCCTCCCCGGCATCGCCGCCCCGGACACGGTCGCCGGCCTCGAGAGCCTCGAGATAGCCCGTGGTATGGAAGCGCTCGAGGTCGATGCGTTCGGCCGGCGGTGCCTTGCGCACCACGAGTTCATCGATCAGCCCCGATACCTCCAGCAGGTTCTTCAGGCGGCGCTTGCTCTCCGGGCTCTCCGAAGCTGGCTGGGGCTGCAGGAACGCCCCCGGCGCCGAAAAGACCCCGATGGCCCCCGGGTCGTGCCAGAAGCAGCGCTCATGCCAGAAGAAACCGGCGGCCGGCGCTCCGGTGGCCGGCACTCCGGCGGCCGGCACTCCGGCGGCCGGCGCTCCGAAGCGTTGCTTCGTCACCCGCCTGCCTCCTGCTGTTCCCACACCTCGATAGCCGCCGCCAAGTCCTCCAGCGAGGCCCCCACCGACTTGAACAGGGTGATCGCCTCGGGCGAGCTGCGCCCGGGGCGCTCGCCCTTGAGGACCTCCGCCAGCTCGGCGCGGATATCGTCGAAGGCGAAGGCCCCCTCGTCGATGGCCTGCAGGATATCGCCCGCCTCGCCCTTGGCGCCGGCATAGGTATCGACGAACACCTCGCTGCGCGCGAGGCAGTCGGCGTCGGTCTCGCGCATGTCGGGACGGAAGGCGCCAATCAGATCCAGGTGCGTCCCGGGGGACAGCCACTCGCCACGAATCAACGGTGCGGTGGAGAGGGTCACGCAGCTGATCAGGTCCGCCTCCCGGGTCGCGGCCTCCAGGTCGGCGACGGCCTCGGTCTCGAACCGATCGGCGTACGCGGCGGCCAGATGCTCGGCCTTCTCGGAATGCCGGCCCCAAATGCGTACCCGCTGGATGGGCCGTACCGCGGCATGCGCCTCGATGACCATGGGCGCCAGCTTGCCGGTGCCCACCACCAGCAGGGTTCCAGCGTCCTCCCGGGCCAGGCTACGGGCCGCCAGGGCCGAGGCCGCCGCCGTACGCCGGCGGGTCAGCTCGCTGCCGTCGAGACAGGCCAGGGGCCGGCCATGGGCCCCTTCGCACAGCAGGTAGACCCCGGCGATGGCCGGCAGGCCATGGTCGGCATTCTGGGGAAAGACATTGACCATCTTCACGCCGATGTAGCCGTCGGGCTCCCAGGCCGGCATCAGCAGCATGGTCGCCTCCCCGTCGCGGCGCTGCATGGCATGGTGATGGCGCGGCGGCGACTCCACGCCCTCGCGAAAGGTCGTGGCCAGCCGCTCGACCAGGGCCGGCCAGACCAGCGAGGCCGCCACCTCGTCTGCGGTGATGATGCGCATCTCAGGCCTCCGGCAGTGCCGCGGTGACCATGATTTCCACCTTCCACTCCGGCTTGGCCAGCTTCGCCTCCACGGCGGCCCGCACGGGCGGTCGGCCCGGTACCACCCAGGCATCCCAGGCGGTGTTCATCTGGTCGAACTCGGCCATGCTGGTGACCCAGATCTGCGCGGCGAGCAGATGCTCCTTGGAGGTGCCGGCCGTGGCCAGCAACTCGTCGATGCGGGCCAGCACCTGTTCGGTCTGGCCGCGCATGTCGGCCGTGGCATCTGTCGGCACCTGACCGGCCAGGTAGACGGTGCCATTGTGGATGGTGAGCTGGCTCATCCGGGTATTGCTGTCGTGATAGCTAATGCTCATGGCGTGCTCCGTTCGTTGACTGCGCTGGCTGCCTGTCGCGGCAGATGTGGGATGGGCACCCGTCAGGCGCCGGTGAAACCGTCCATGAAGGCGGCCAGGTTGTTGCCCAGGTGCTCGGTGGGATAGCCCCCTTCCTGCACCAGCACCATGGGAAGCCCCAGGGCAGCAACCCGCTGCCCCACGACATGGAAGTCCGCCGTCTCGAGACATAGCCCCGCTAGCGGATCCTCCTGATGGGCGTCCAGTCCCAGGGCGAGCACCACGGCCTCGGGCCGGAAGGTCGCCAGCGCCTCGATCAGTCGGTCCAGGGCGGCGAGAAAGGTCGGCCCGTCACTGCCGATCGCCAGCGGCAGGTTGACGTTGGCGCCCTTGCCCTCCCCTTCACCCTGCTCGTCGGCCCCGCCCCAGAAGAAGGGATAGAAATCTGCCGGGTCGGCATGCAGCGAGCCGGTCCAGACATCCCCGCGGTGGTAGAAGATATCCTGGGTGCCGTTGCCGTGGTGCAGGTCCACGTCGAGGATCGCGACCCGCTCCATGTGCTCGCGCAGCACCGTGGCCGCCAGCCCCGCGTTGTTGAGAAAGCAAAATCCCCCGGCCCGCTCGGGCCCGGCATGGTGGCCCGGTGGCCGGCACAGCGCGTAGGCGGAGCGATCCCCGGCCGCCACCGCCTCGGCCGCCGCCTCCGCGGAGGCGGCACTGGCGAGGATACCGGTGAAGCTATCGGCGGTCATGGGACAGGCCATGTCATGCATGTGCCACCCGACCAGCCCCACCGGGTGACGGGGATAGTGATGGCCACCGCCGCAGGGGTGCACGTTGGGCGCGACGACCTCGGCGGCGTCCGGCAAGGCCTGCCAGCGGGCATGGATGGTCTCCAGGAACGTCAGGTAGCGCGGGGCATGGATCTCGGCGAGCCGGCGGCGCAGGCCCGAGCCGTCCGCGACAGTAGGCGCCGTCAGAGCCAGGCCCATGTCGGCCAGACCCTGCGACAGCATCTCGGCGCGTATCGGCCCCTCCGGCGAGGCTACCGGGCGACCACGCAACAGGAAGCTCGGCGGCGCATGGCGCTCCTGATCGGGATGATAGAAGAGTTTCAAAGCAGCCTCCTTTGCATCAGCCCAGTAGCGAGGGAATCCAGGTAGAGAGTATCGGGAAGGTGACCAGCAGCAGGATCACCGCGAGGAAGGCGACATAGAACGGCAGCGAGGCAATGATCGCGCGTTCGAAGGGCACCTGGGCGATGCGCGCGGCGGTCATCAACGTCATGCCCACCGGCGGCGTAACGTTGGAGATGTTGAGCACCACGATCATCAGGATGGCGAAGTGCAGCGGGTCCACGCCCAGTTGGACCATCGCCGGCACCAGCACCGGGGCCACCACCACTAGCGCCGGCAGCACGTCCATGACGGTGCCGATCACGATCAGCAGCGCACAGACCAGCAGCAGCTGCAGGAAGGTCGAGTCGCTGAAGGTGGTGATCAGGCCCGCCGCGTCCCGGGCGATGCCGGAGCGGGTGACGAACCAGCCAAGCACCGCCGAGGTGGCCAGCAGGAAGAACACCACCCCCGAGAAGCGCACCGTCACCACCAGGGAGTGCCAGATCTTGTGCCAGGTGAGGTTGCGATAGAAGACCACGCCGATGGCGATGGTATAGACGGCGGCAAAGCCTGAGGCCTCGGTGATGGTGGTCAGCCCCGAGAGGATACCGCCGAGGATGATCAGCGGCACGACCATCGCCGGCAGCGCCACCAGGAAGGAGGTGATCGCCACCTTGAACGGGGTCGGCGGCTGCTTGGGATAGCCCCGTTTCCAGGCCAAAAAGAAGCTGACCAGCAGCAGCGTCAGGGCCATCAACAGGCCAGGGATGATGCCCCCGGCAAACAGGTCGATGACCGAGATATCACGCAGCAGCGTGGCATAGACCACCATCACCACGCTGGGCGGGATGATGGGACCGATGATCGACGAGCAGGCGGTAACGGCCGCGGCATATTCGGCATCGTAGCCCTGCCTCTTCATCTCGGGGATCATGATCTTGCCGATGGCGACGGTATCGGTGATCGCCGCCCCGGTCAGCCCGGCAAAGAACACCGACACCGAGACGTTGACGTGCGACAGCGCCCCGCGGACCCGCCCGAACAGCGCATTGTTGAAGGCGATCAGCTTCTGGGTCAGCCCCCCCTGATTCATCAGCTCGGCGGTGAAGATGAAATAGGGCACGGCAATCAGCAAAAAGCCCGACACGCCCGAGAACATGCGGTCGGCGATGATGCCAAGCATCCGTTCGCCGCCCATGGCGAAGCCGCCGGCCAGCCCGGACATCGCCATCACCACGGCCACCGGGGCGCCGATCAGCAACAGCACGATGAAGGTGACGATCGCAGGGGTCATGGGCGCTCCTCCCTGTCCGTGGACTCGATGAGCTCGTCGATGGTCGACTGATCATCGATGAAGTGTTCCAGCAGGTCGAAGCCCTGCACCAGATGTAGCAGGATAACCAGGCCGCTCAGCGGCACCACGATGGCGGTGAACTTGCTGTGAACCTGAATCTGGTCGGAGACCATGTACACCTGGCTCGCCCCTTCGAAATAGACCCAGCCGTACCAGACCAGCATCAGGGCGAACACCGCGATGACCACCAGGCAGAGCACGGCCGCGGCCTTGAGCAGTGGCCTTGGCAGGCTGCGCACCAGCAGGGTCATGGCCACATGCTCACCGTAGCGCAGCGAGATGGTCATGGAGAGAAAGCCGATCCAGGGCAAAAAGAGCCGGGCCAGGGAGTAGGTCCAGCTCAGCGTGCTGCCGGTGGCCAGCTTGTACACGAAGGCGGTGAAGGAGATACCCAGCATGATCAGGACACAGGCCACGCAGAGCACTATGGCCAGCTGGTTGACGGCGTCGCTCAGGCGGCGCAGGGGCGAGAGAAGCGGCATGGGGAATCCTCGGGGCATGCAGCGCCCGGCCTAGCGGCCGGGCGATGGGCATGGTGGCGGTCGCGAGAACGGCCACCTCAGCGAGCGTAGGTGGCGACATCCTCCTCGACCACCTGCTCGCCGACCCGCTCCACTTCCGTCAGGAAGGCATCGACCCGCGCCTCATCGATGCCGAAGTCCTCGGTGATCCACTGCCGCCAGGCGGGGCGGGCGATCTCGGCCATGCGCGCCCGCTCCTCGGGCGGCATGATGTAACACTCCTCGAAACGCTCGCAGGACTCGACCCAGCTGGCCGTGGCCAGGGCACCGGCCAGGCCGTGACCCAGCTTGATGGCCTCCCGGGCCGAGGTGACGATGACCTGCTGCTGCTCCTCGCTGAGCTCCTGGAACCACGCCTCGCTGACCAGCCAGGCGGCACTGTTGTAGACGTGCCCGGTCAGGGTGGTGTAATCGGTCACCTCATCGAAGTTGTAGGTGACATTGAGCACCGGGGCATTGAACTGGCCGTCGGCCAGGCCGGTTTCCAGTGCGGTGATTAGCTCACCCCACGGCAGGGGCGTCGCCGAGGCCCCCAGGGCCTTCATGATCGCCACATGACCCGGGTTCTCCTCGGTCCGAATGTTGAGTCCCTCGAGGTCCTCCACCGTCTTGATCAGACGCTCGTTGTTGGTGAAGGCCACGAAGCCCCCGCCATCGTCGAAGGTCCCGAGGTAGCGCATGTCGGCTTCCTCGATGGTTCCGGACATGAACTCGGCAAACCATTCACCATCGAAGAAGGCCCAGGCCTGGCGCCAGTCGTCGAACAGGAAGGGCGCCGTCATGAGCTGGTAATCATCATAGAAGGATGACATGGCGCCGGTGGTGATGATGGTGGACTGCAGGGTGCGGCCGCCCTGGACCTCGGAAGCCGTCTCCACTTCCGTGCCCAGTTGCCCACCACCGAAGATCACCACCTCGATTTCGCCGCCGGTACGCGTCTCGACCAGGTTCTTGAAATGAACCAGCGCCGGGTAAACCTCGTTGTTGGTCATGTCCTCGGGAAGCAGGGTCGTGATGGCCATCTCGGTGGACTGGGCCTGGGCATGGGTCGCCGCGATGGCCAGGGGCAGGGCGGCGATGGCCGCCACCCGGGGAAGCACCTTCGAGCTCATGGGGTATCCTCGCGTCGTCTTGTCATTGTTGTGCTGCGCCCGAATGCCGGCAGGCCTTCTGGTGTGACGGCCCGGCGAGGCAGCTGCTCATCAGGCTAGAACACGGAGCAAGACTTTGCTCGCCGGCAAGTACGAGGCGTCTGGCCGAGAAGCGGCTGGGCAGGCGTCCGGTGGCGACCGCCATCGGCCAGATGATGCTTGTCTCAGCAGCGCCCCTGCATCTCCAGTCCGGGCGGACAGAAACCACCGCGACGGTGGTCGTCGCGATGGCCATGGCCGCGCTCGTCGTCGATGATCACCAGGGGCTCGGACTGGATGCGCGCTGGGGTGTAGCTGCAGCCGGCCAGTACCAGGCCGGTGGCCAGCAGGGCAGTGAGGAGCATTGGGTGTCGAGTCATAAAACCTCCATGTGAGATATCTCAGAAAAAAGTCGTACCAAATTTCATTATAGCAAGGCCCGGTGCCGGCCCCATGTGGCGCAGCGGCGTCACCGCTGTCGCCATCAGGAGACAGTAGCCTTGCCGCGGTTACCGGGCGATAGTGGTACCCTTGCGACGGTAACACGCCCTCTCCTGCCCACCGGAACCGCCCAATGGATGCACTGCGTCGCCACTCCCTCATCGACACGACAACGGTCGTCGGCCCGGCGTCTCTATGGGCCGGCGCATGACCCGACCGTGGATGTCACGGCCCGAGGGGCGCCCGGCCACCACCCCCACGAGGCAGGCGGTCCTGCTGCTCGTCGACGTCCAGAATCTCTACTACACCGCCCGACAGGCCTATCAGGCCCAGGTCGACTACCATGCCCTCTGGGCACGTGCCACGGCGAACCGCCAGGTGGTCAAGGCCATCGCCTATGCCATCGACCGGGGCGACGAGAAGCAGCGCCGTTTCCAGAACATCCTGCGTAACATCGGCTTCGAAGTGAGGCTCAAGCCGTTCATCCAGCGGGCCGATGGCTCGGCCAAGGGCGACTGGGACGTTGGCATCACCCTGGATGCCGTGAAGCATGCCGGCCAGGCCGAGGTGGTGGTGCTGGCCTCGGGGGACGGTGACTTCGCCCTACTGGCCGACAGCTTGCGCCAGGCGCAGGGGGTGGACGTCGAGGTCTATGGCGTGGCGCCCCTGACCGCCGATGCGCTGATCCAGGCGTCCACCCGCTTCGTGCCCATCGAGGGAGAGCTATTGCTGGAGAGACGCTGATGCGCTTCTCCGACGCCAAAAGCCCTTTATCATTTTGTGGCCACGGCGCCGGGCCCGCCCCGGGCCTTGGCGCCGCCCTGCTGGCATCGCTCCTGGCGCTCGTCCTGCTGTCTGGGTGTGCCGCCCTGGAGCGAGGGCATGACGCCCTGCTGGTGCTGGGAGACCTCGCCGCGGGCGACGAGCCGAGCCGCCTGAAGCGTCACACCTCGACGCCCGACCGTGAGGATCTGGCCTACACCGTGGCGGGCCGCGCTTACGTGGCAGATCTCTACCACCCGGCCACGCCGCACCGTGGGGCCCTGCTCCTGGTGCATGGCCTCACCGAGGCGGGCCGTCGCGACCCCCGCCTGATGGCGCTCGCCCGGACCCTGGCTCGCGTCGGTTTCACGGTGATGGTGCCGGAGCTCCCGGGCCTGCGAGACTTCGATGTCGGTATGCGCGAAGTGGAAGGCATCGCCGATGCCATCCGCCATGCCACGGCCGAGGTGGCGGCGGCCGAATCGGGCACGGCGCTGGCCGCTATCAGCTTCGCGGTGGGCCCGGCGCTGCTCGCCGCCATGCAACCGGAAACGGCGCACCGGGTGCCCTTCGTGATCGCCGTGGGCGGCTACTACGACCTCACGGACATGCTCCGCTATGTCACCACCGGCGTGGATCGCGGGGCGTCCGGCCGAGACGTCCCGTCGCCCCGACGCGAGGCGCGCTGGCTGATCCTGTTGAGCCAGCTGCACCGACTGGAGGATGCCGGGGATCGAGCACGGCTGGAGGCGATCGCCCGTCGTCGCCTGGCAGGCGACGACGAACCGATGCCCGAGGTGCAGCACCTCGGGCCCGATGGCAAAGCCCTCTATGAGCTGATCACCAACCGGGACCCGAACCGGGTGGCCGCGCTGGTCGAGGCACTGCCCGCGTCGCTGGAGACCCAGTTCGAGGCCCTCGACCTCTCCGCCCGGAATCTCGAGTCGCTGCAAGCGCGGCTGGTACTGATCCACGGGCCGGACGACCGGGTGATCCCAATCAGTCATTCTCGGCGGCTGCGCGATGCCCTGTCGCCGGGCCAGGCCCGCCTGTTCGAGACCCGGGCCCTGGGGCATGTAGAGGTCTCGGCCGACTGGCTGGAGGGCTGGACCCTGTGGCGGGCGATCTATCATGTGCTGGCGCTGGCGGACCTCACCGCTCGGCCTGGCACCACTCCTCCCGCGCGACCGTGAAGACACGCAGCCATGCTTTGGACGCCTACCGGGCTTGACCAGGCCGATCGCCGGAGAGCTCACCCTCAAATCTGTCCCGGCCTCGAAGCCGTTCGTTCCGCACCAGAAAGCGGCCATCGATCCTGAGTGCCAGTGGCGTTCCCGAGATCGGCGGATCACCCTCTGCGGCGGCACGCTGCGCATGGATATGCAGATGCGGCTCAGTGCTGGCGCCGGAATTGCCCACCTCACCCAGTCGAGTCCCGAGGGTCACGTTCTGGCTCGGAGAGACCGCGACACTGCCTTGCCGCATATGGGCAAAGACAATCACCGCGTCCCCACAGCGCAGCAGCACATGGTTGCCCAGCCGGTTGACCGTATCCTGATCGGGCACCTGAAAATCCGGCATGTGGTCTTCCGTCGCCATGACCTCTCCCGCGCAGGGCGCATGCAGGTCGGCACCGAAAATCGCGTAAGCCGCTGGATCGGCCGGACGCAGCCCCGCCGCTCTAGTGCCCCAGTTCGTCAGGCCGAAGAAGTCCACTGCGTAGGACTGCCCGCGCCAGGGGCGGTAGCGGTCCATCTCCGGGTCGAGCGTACGAAGATGCGCGTTCACGATCTCCCTCGAGCCACCGCTGCCGACAAGATAGGTGCCGGGGCCGAAGGGATTGGCGATATCGACCACCGGCACCGGCGGCAAGACCCGACCCGCAACAGCCGCGGGCCCATACCAGGCACCGAGACCCAGCAACACGAATGAGGCCGTTATCGACGCCCATCCCCCGACCCCGGAAGGCAGCACCGCCAGCCCCGAGAGGTGGCCCCGCAGCACGTGCACGAGAATGGCCAGCACGAAGAGACCGGCATACAGGCGCGGCAACCACCAGGGCACGACAGCCCATTGGGCGACCAGCGCGAAGGCCAGAAGAAACGCCCCGACCCCTGCCACCTGCATGGCATAGCCCATCAGGCTGTGCGCCGGCGCGAGCGCCAGCCACAGCAACAAGCCTAATGGCAAGACAATCTGTGAAACAAGAACGAGCCAGATCATTCGTCTGCCTTTTGACCGGGAAACCGGATCGCCGTCACATCAGCCAGGAAGAAAGGGAAATAGTCCTCGGTGTCGAACATGTTACCTGCCTCCACCCGATATGGGAGTCGATAGCCTCCGACCTCGCGGAAGTCCGACAGGTAGCCGCCGAAGGGCTGCCACCGGTACACCTTGTCGGGGTTGGCATCGCTCCAGCGCTGAAAAGAGACCTCGATAGGGCGCCCCACGGCATCGACGGTGACATCGACCGCCTGCGACAGTGCCCCGTGGCTGACCGTGACTCGCGCCGTGTCCTCATCCACCGGCTCCCAAGCCACGCCTGGCCCAGGCAGAAGTGCCGCGGGTGTCCAGAAGACGGCCTCGGCCACATAGCGGCCAAACGCCGAGCGCCTGTGATCCGGGTCGCCGCCTATCCGGGCAACCGGGATGAGCCACAAGAAGCGAAACCGGGTCCATCGGCCCGAATCCGAGCCCGAGATCGGCAGGCCGCCCAGCGTGCGCATGGACCAGACGAAGCCCTCGGGTAAGGCCAGGATCTGGCGTGCCTCCATGGGCCGGTAGCTGGGAGCGTCCTGGGTGCCGAGGCTGAACTGTCCTCGCATGTCGATCTCGGTCACCGGATAGAGCGCCGCGCCTGGCAGGATGGTGAAACCGAAATAGCGTTGTGCCGGATCGGGCAG
This sequence comes from Halomonas cerina, assembly GCF_014192215.1. Taxonomy (GTDB): domain Bacteria; phylum Pseudomonadota; class Gammaproteobacteria; order Pseudomonadales; family Halomonadaceae; genus Halomonas; species Halomonas cerina. The sequence continues at coordinate 19,511 of NZ_JACHXP010000022.1, read as the reverse complement.
GTCCGCGACCCTATCCTCCGTAAAGAGGGGCGGCTCGAGGGGCTGCAGCGCGACAAGTCGCTCCCATTCGATCCTGTCCGCCCGCTTGTCGAGCATCAAGAGTATGCAAAGCGCCAGCACGGCAACGACGAGCAGAACAAGGGTGATAGCCAGAAGCTTCATGGATAATGGCAACGACATAGGAGCATCGGGAAAATAGTGCCTTGCTTCGGTCTGCAAGCCGGTGACCCAGATCAATGCAGGTGTCGAGCCACCATCCTGCCACCGCATTAGCGGCAAGACCACGTTACAGCCTTGTCGCGTCCGGCAACCTCTCCTAGCTTGAAAGTCATTCGCCTTGCGCAACGGTACGGCCCGCCGGTGTCGCCGACGTTCCCGACGTGCCGAAAATCTGATGAGGAGCCGGCATGCAGGAGACTCCCGAGCATCCCCCTGAAGCGACGGTATCCGTCCACCTGAGGCTGAATGGCATCCCGGTCACCATCGAGGTCTCCCCCAACGCCATCCTGCTCGACGTGCTGCGTGAGCAACTGGGCCTGACCGGCACCAAGAAGGGCTGCGATCACGGCCAGTGCGGAGCCTGCACGGTGCACCTCGATGGCCGGGCGATCAACGCCTGCCTGCGCCTGGCCGTGATGTGCGAGGGTCAGGCGATCACCACTATCGAGGGGCTCGCCAACGAGGGGCTCGCCGCCGGAGATGCGCTGCATCCGGTCCAGCAGGCCTTCCTCGACCACGACGCCTTCCAGTGCGGCTACTGCAGCCCGGGGCAGATCATGTCGGCGGTGGCGCTGCTCGAGGATCGCCGCGTCGCCGGCGACATAGGCACGGTGCGCGAGGCGATGAGCGGCAACCTCTGCCGCTGCGGCGCCTACCAGAACATCCTCGCGGCGATCCAGGATGCCCGCCTGCGCCTGCACGGCCAAGAGGGAGGAGACGACGCATGAGGACCTTCGCCTTCGCCCGCGCCGATAGCGTCGAGCGCGCAGTGGAGCGCCGCCAGGGCGAGCCGGCCAGCGCCTTCGTGGCCGGCGGCACCACCCTGCTCGACCTGGTCAAGCTCGATGTCATGCGCCCATCCCGGGTCATCGACATCAACGCCCTGCCGCTGAAGAGCGTCGAGCGCCTCCACGACGACCGCCTGCGCATCGGCGCCCTGGTGACCAACACCGACCTCGCCTACCACCCGGACGTGCTCGCGGATCACCCTCTGCTGTCCCAGGCGATCCTGGCCGGCGCCTCGACCCAGGTACGCAACATGGCCACCACCGGCGGCAACCTGATGCAGCGCACCCGCTGCCCCTACTTCCGCGACCCGACGGCGGCCTGCAACAAGCGCGAGCCGGGCAGCGGGTGCGATGCCCGGGACGGCTTCAACCGCATGCACGCCGTGCTCGGCGGCAGCGACCAGTGCGTGGCGGTGCATCCCTCCGACATGTGCGTGGCCCTGGCCGCCATCGGCGCCACCCTCACCCTGCAGGGGCCAAATGGCGAGCGGGAAATCGATGTCGCCGACTTCCACCGCCTGCCCGGCGCCACTCCCCATCTCGAGCACGACCTCGACGACGAGCTGATCGTCGCCGTCACCCTGGCGCCCCCGCTCAAGCCGCTGGGCACGGCCTACGTCAAGCGGCGCGATCGCGCCGCCTACGAGTTCGCCCTGGCCTCCGCCGGGGCCATGCTGTCGCTGGACGAGGACCTGATTGGCGAGGCGCGCCTGGCGCTGGGTGGCGTGGCCACCAAGCCCTGGCGCTGCCACGAGGCCGAGGCGCTGCTGGCGGGCAAACGGGCCGAGATCGCCGCCTTCGAGGCGGCGGCGGACGTCGCCCTGGCCGATGCCGAGCCGCTCTCCCACAACGCCTTCAAGATTCCGCTGGCCCGTCAGGCCATCGTGCGGGCGCTGCGCGATGCCGCCCGGGTCGCCAGGGAGGATAATGCATGAGCGCCACCCCCGAGCATCACGTTGTCGGCCGACGCACGCCGCGCGTCGACGGCGAAGCCAAGCTCACCGGCCACGCCGACTACACCGTCGACCACCGGCTCGTGGGCATGCTCCACGGCTATCCGGTGCCAGCGAGCATCGCCCACGGCCGGCTCGAGGCGCTTTCGCTCGATGCCGCCCGCGCCATGCCCGGCGTGGTGGACATCCTCCACCACGGGCACTTCCCCGACCTGCATCGCTCGCCGAACAGCATGCGCGATGGCGATGCGGTCAGCGAGGTGCGCCTGCCGTTCGAGGACAACCGGATCCATTATCACGGCCAGTACGTCGCCCTGGTGGTCGCCGAGACCTTCGAACAGGCGCGAGCCGCGGCCTTCCGGGTGGCGCCACGCTACCGGCAGGAGCCAGGGGCTATGCCCGGCCTGGCGGCCAGCGACGCCGAGGGCAGTGAAGCCGGCGAGTACACGCGCGGCGAGCCCGAGCTCGCCTTCGGCCTGGCACCGGTGATCCTCGACGAGACCTACACCATGGCCGCCGAGAGCCATGTACCGCTGGAACCGCACGCCACCCTGGCCGAGTGGCGCGAGCAGGATCAACGGCTGGTCGTGCACGAATCCACCCAGGGCGTCTTCTACCAGCGCAATGCCCTGGCGCGCATCTTCGACCTGCCGGAAGAGCGGGTCGAGGTGATCTCGCACTACATCGGCTCGGGTTTCGGCAACAAGCTGTTCATGTGGCCGCATGCCGTGGCCACTGCCGCGGCGGCAAGGATGCTCGGCCGCCCGGTCAGAACGGTGCTGCCCCGCCAGCAGGACATGATGACCACCGGAAATCGTCCCGCCTCGCGCCAGCGCCTCCGCCTCGGCGCCGAGCTCGACGGCACCCTGGTCTCGATCCAGCACGACAGCCTCACCGAGACCTCGATGGTCGACCACTATGTCGATGCCTGCGGGGGCGTCACGACGAGTGCCTACGCCTGTGACAATGTCGCGACCCGACAGCGCATCCTGCCAGTCCATCACGGCACGCCCTGTCCGATGCGAGCCCCGGGGGAGGTGTCCGGCCTCTTCGCGCTCGAAAGCGCCATCGACGAGCTGGCCGTGGCCCTCGACATGGACCCGCTGGCCCTGCGCCTGAAGAACTACGCGGACCAGGACCCGCAGCGCGGCCTGCCGTGGTCGAGCAAGCACCTCGACCGCTGCCTGGAAGGCGCGGCCGAGCGGTTCGGCTGGGCCGCACGGGACCCACGGATCGCCAGCATGGTCGACGGCGACGAGATCATCGGCCAGGGCATGGCCTCGGCCACCTGGTTCGCCGGGCGCCAGCCGTGCGCGGCGCGAGTGACCCTGCTCGCCGATGGCACGGTGGTCGCGGCCTGCGGCACCCAGGATATCGGCACCGGGACTTACACCATCGTCGCCCAGACGGTGGCCGAGCTCACCGGCGTGCCGATCGAGCGCGTCGAGGTCCAACTGGGCGAGACGAGCCTGCCCGCCGGCCCGCTCTCCGGTGGCTCGATGAACACCGCCTCCACGCTGCCGGCGGTCGCCGCTGCCACCCGCGACGCCTTGGCGGCCCTGAAGGCGGTCGCCACCGGGCCAGGGGGCGACTTCGCGGGCCTCGCCCCCGAGTCTCTGGGGGTCGAGTCGGGCGCCCTGGTGGCCGAGGGCCGACAGGCCAGCTTCGCCGAGATCCTCGCGCACCGCCGCCTCGCCGACGTCACCGGCGAGGGCAACGCCGCACCGGGGGACGAACGCCGGGAGTACAGCTTCCGCTCCTTCGGTGCCCACTTCGTCGAGGTACGCTGGGACCCGGGCATCTCCCGGCTGCGGGTGGCCCGGGTGGTCAGCAGCATCGATGTCGGCCGCGCCATCAACCCCGTCGCCGCACGCAACCAGGTGGAAGGGGCGATCGTGATGGGCATTGGCATGGGGCTGCTCGAAGGCCTCGACTACGACCCGCGGGACGCCCGGCTGGTCAACGCCAACGTCTCCGACTACCGCATCCCGGTCCATGCCGACATGCCAGAGATTGATGTCGAACTGCTCGACTATCCTGACTACCGTTTCAACGAGCTCGGTGCCCGCGGCATCGGCGAGATCGGCCTGACCGGGGTCGCGCCGGCCATCGCCAACGCCGTCTATCATGCCACCGGCAAGCGCCTCCGCGACCTGCCGATCACCGTGGAGAAACTGCTGGCGTCGGACGAGGCACCGACCGGCCTGTGACGATGCCACGCCAGAGACGCCTCGCGATGCGCCAAGAGTCAGCACGAGCGGAACGCCCCTCGAACTCGAACGCGCGCGTGGTGGCGGTAATCCTGGCCGCCGGGGCGTCCCGGCGCTTTGATGGCGAGGACAAACGCCGGGCCCGGCTGCCGGGTGGCCAGCCCCTGCTGGCCGCCACGGTGGCCAACGCTGCGGCGGCCTTTCCCCGGCTGCGCGTGGTGATCCGCGACCAGGACGAGCCCGAGGCGCTGGGACTTGCACCCGACACCCCCATCATCCGAGCGCCCCATGCCCGCGCCGGGCTCGGCGCGAGCCTCGCCGATGCCTTCGCCGTCCTTAAGGCCGACGGCGAGCTGGCCGGGGCTGCGGCCGCGGCGATACTGTTGGGCGATATGCCCTACCTGTCGCCCGATACCCTGAGGGTGCTACGAGACAGCGCCACTCCGAAGCGCATCGTGCGGCCCCGACATCGGGGCCGGCCGGGGCATCCGGTGCTGTTCGGCCGCGCGTTCTGGGATGAGCTCACCGCCCTGGTCGGCGACGAGGGCGCGCGCAGCATCATCGCCCGCCACCGAACGCACTGCCTCGAGTTCGAGGTCAACGATCCCGGCATCCACATCGATATTGACGTGGCCGCGGACCTGGCGACCGCTGCCCTGCCCCTGGACGCCTGCCCCCACTCCTGACGCCCATCGTGTTGGCCGATGAGGGGCGGCAAGCCGGCGAATCTGCGTCCAGACTGAAGCCATACGAATCGTCCCAAGCTACCCTGGAGATCCTCTTGCCTTCCTCTACCCTGCGCGCCCTGGATCTGGAAGTGGTCGAGGCCGCCCGACGTTGGCATGCCGAAGGGCACGAGCTCTGGTGGTGCACGGTACTCTCCACCTTCGGCTCCGCGCCCCGTGAGCCGGGCGCCCTGCTGGTCACCCGAGCCGATGGCCGGCATGTCGGCTCGCTCTCGGGCGGCTGCGTGGAGGAGGACTTCCTGGCGCGCCTGGCGGCCGGGGCCATCCAGCAGGCCCCGGTTCAGGTCATCGCCTATGGCGATGGCGCCGATGCGATCGACGCCAGCCAGGTGAGCCTGCCCTGCGGTGGGCGTCTCGAGGTGCTGATCGAGCGCTGGTCCGCCGACAGCTGGGCAGCCCGCGAGCTAGAGTCGTACGCCGAGGCCCTGCGGGGCGGAACCCTGCTGGAGCGTCGCGTGACGCTCGACACCGGTTTCAGCCAGTGGACGACGGCCGATACTCTGGGCTCGCGCGTGGAGCTCCTTGCCCGGGAGGCAAGGATTCGTGTCGGCCCGGCAGCGCGGCTGTTGATCGCCGGCATCTCGCCGGTCAGCCAGTACTGCGCACAGTTCGCCCAGTCGCTCGGCTTCGAGGTGGTGATCTGTGATCCCCGTCCCAAGGTCTGGGCCGATTTCGTCCCCGGCCACGCCCGCTGCCTGCGTGAGCTGCCCAGCGAGTATCTCAGGCGTCATCCCGCCCACTCGATGACCGCGGTGGTGGCCCTGACCCATGACCCTCGCCTGGACGACCTGACCATGATCGAGGCCGTGCGGGGCGAAGCCTTCTACATCGGGGTCATGGGCTCGAAACGCACCTCCGAGAAGCGCGCCGAGCGGCTCCGGCGCAGCGGCGGTCTGGACGACGAGGCGCTGGGGCGCATCCGCATGCCGATCGGCCTGGACCTGGGCAGCAAGACGCCGGCCGAGATCGCCCTGGCGACGATGGCCGATGTGATCCGGGTGATGCGTGGGCGCTAGTTGATGAACCGGATCATCCGGCCCGCGACCGCTTCAGGCGCCCCTGCCATCGAGCCCTGGTGACCGAGCCGTTCATCCGCCGAGTGCCTGCCTTGAGGGAGCCTCATGGAACCTCGCCTGCTCTACTCCCTGGCGGCGGACGCCATCCTGATGGTCCACGCGGCCTTCGTGGTGTTCGTGATCTTGGGACTGGCGCTGACGCTGATCGGCAAGCGTCGCGCCTGGCAGTGGGTGCGCAACCCCTGGTTCCGCCTCACCCATCTGGTGGCGATCGGGGTCGTGGTGCTGCAGGCCTGGCTGGGCGCCCTCTGCCCTCTCACCGCCTGGGAGATGGCACTGCGGGAGAAGGCGGGGGACGTCGTGTACACCGACTCCTTCATCGCCTACTGGCTGCATCGGCTGCTGTACTATCAAGCCCCCGCCTGGCTGTTCCTCCTCGTCTACACCCTGTTCGGTGGCCTCGTCCTGCTCAGCTGGATCTGGATCCGCCCCCGCCCCTTCGGCCGCCAGGGACATCGGGACGCCAAACCAAACCAGCTGTCACGTCGCGAGGCGCAAACACACAGCGACGTGCTCGAGGCGCCCGGCGTGCATCTCCGCCCCACCCAGCCAAGCGATTTCGCCTTCGTCTGCACCGCCGAGTCGGCGCCGGAAAACCGCCGTAACATCGAACTCTGGTCCCGGGCCGACCACCTGGCCTGCATCGACCGCGAGGACTGCTCCCACCTGATCATCGAGGACGACGAGGCCGAGCCCGTGGGGTACGTGATCCTCCAGGGCCTGACCAGTGCGGAACGCGACATGCTTCTGCGGCGTATCGTGATCACCCGCAAGGGAGAAGGCATCGGCCGGCGTGCGGTCGAGGCGATCATCCGCCTGTGCTTCGACACCCTGGGGTTCCGTCGGCTCTGGCTGGAGGTGCACGCCGACAACACCAGCGCCCGCCAGCTCTATGAACGCCTCGGCTTCCGGGTCGAGACCGTCCACCAGAGCGACACCGCTCCCAGTGCCATGGTCCGCATGGCACTGCTTGCCGGTGACCATCAGTCCGAAACGCCTCCCGAGCCGCCCGCGAGTCCCTGATGAGGTCTGTCTATGTGCCGCATGCCGTCTTCGAGATGGAGGCGACCTCCGAGGGCTCGTGGTTCTGCTCGCGTTTTTGTTAGGCGCTTCACGCCAGTCGCTCGACGTTCGCCCTCTACAATGAAAGTGACGAGCCAGTGAGCAGCCTGGTGGTGGGCGGCACCTGGTCCGACTCTCAGGGGGATAGCCATGCCCATTCTCGACCTCGACCCGATCCGCGATGCCTGGAGCAGCCTCGCGGCGGGCTATGACCGGATCGTCACGCCCACGCACCTGTGGCTGGGGCACGAGGCCCTGCGCCGGGCCGGCCTGACCAGGGGCATGTCGTTCCTCGACGTGGCCTGCGGCACCGGTGCCTTGAGCCTGCCGGCGGCACGCCTGGGCGCCCGGGTCACCGCCATCGACATCTCCCCCGCCATGGTCGAGCGGCTCAGGGCTCGGGCCCGGCAAGAGGGCTACGATAACCTTCAGGCCCGGGTCATGAATGGCTGCGCCCTACAGCTGAACGACGACGCCTTCGACATGACGGGGTCGCAGTACGGCGTCATGCTCTTCCCCGATCTAACGGCGGGACTCACCGAGATGGTGCGCGTCACCAAGCCGGGCGGCACGGTGGTGGTGATCACCCTAGGGCTGCCCGAGGAGGTCGACGTCATTCGCTTCATGATGGACGCCATCCAGGCCGCGGTGCCCGAATTCCCCGACCTCCCCCGGGACCCACCACCGCTGCCATTCCAGCTCGCACGACCCAACAAGTTGCGTCACCGGCTCATCACCACCGGCCTGAGAGACGTCCGGGTGGAGCGGGTCACCGAGACCATGGCCTTCGCCTCGGGCCAGGCGCTGTGGGACTGGCTGATGAACAGCAACCCTATCCTCGGCCAGCTGGTCGCCGACCTCTCGCAGCAGCAACAGGCCCGGGTCCTCGAGGAGCTGGAGGCCCGGATCCAGGCACGCGCCGGGAACGACGCCACCGCGGTGCTGACCAGCCGAGTCAATATCGGGTTCGGAACGAAACGCGAATGCTAATCGTCGCGAGAGACCCGGGGCCGGCCATCCGAACCCGGCAGGATCATGCACCCAGCCACCAGGAGCCGTCATGAACATCGGCATTCTCACCCTGCGGATCTCCCTTCCCGGCTGCGCCTCCCTCAAGGAGAAGCGCCAGCGGATGCGCGGCATGCACCAACGCTACGGCCGCAACCCGGCGGTGGCGGTCTGCGAGAGCGACCAGCGCGACCGTCTGGAGTCCAGCGAGTGGACCTTCGTGGTCGCGGGGCTAAGGGTCCCGGAAGTCGAGTCGCTGTGCAGCGAGATCGAGAACAAAGTGCAGCGCACCGTGGATGGGCGGGTGATGGAGGCGACCCGGGAGATCCTGTGACCGCTCATGCGCCTCCCGCATCGCGTCGAGCCGCGCCGGCATGCGCTTGGCATGGACCATCGCCGGATCGGTAGACAATAGTCCAACCCTCTACGGGATGGCGGCATCGATTGGTGTCCGCTCCTTGCGTCAACCATGGGGCCTCATCACCGTTCGCCATCACGGCCACCGACGTCCTTGCCCTGCCTACGAAGCGTTGCGTCTTGACAGTGCAACGATGCACTCCCTATTATCGCCGTGAAGCGTGAAATCAAATACCGCATAGCAAAACAAAAAGGCGCCATATGCCAAAGGAGTCGAAGATGCACCGTCTAGCTCGTTCGCTACTGCTCGCCACCCTGCCCGTCGGCCTTTCCCTCTCGGGGGCCGCCATCGCCAAGGAGGTGGAACTACCTAACACCATGGCGTGGACCGCCTATGGCACCGGTTCCAGCGGCTATGCCCAGGCCGTGGCCATCGGGGGCATGCTGCAGTCCGAGTACGGCACCTCGGTGCGCATCCTGCCGGGCGATAACGATGTCTCGCGCATGACCCCGCTCAAGCAGGGGCGTGTCGACCTCTGCGCCTGCGGCATCGCCAGCTACTACGGCGCCGAGGGCGTGATGATGTTTGCCCATCCCGACTGGGGGCCCCAGCCGCTGAGGGTGATCACCACCTCCACGGCCTCCTTCGGCCTCTCCCTGGCGGTGGCCGGCGACCTGGATGTCGAGACGCCCGCCGATCTCAAGGGCAAGCGCGTCGCCTATATCCGCGGCGACGACGCCCTCAACAAGGGCACCGAAGCCTACCTGGCCTTCGGCGGGCTGACTTGGGATGACGTGGAGCGGGTCGACTACCCGGGCTATGGCCGCTCCTTCGACGGCATCATCGCCGGCGACGTCGATGCGTCCTTCACCACCACGGTCACGCCCCCGGCCCAGCAGCTCGCCAGCAGCCCGCGGGGGATCAGCTGGCCGGTACTCGACCCGAACGATACCGAGGCCTGGGAGCGCATGAGGGCGATCGCGCCCTATTTCCGCCCTCATGAGGTCACCTCCGGTGCCGGCGGCATCAGCGCCGACAACCCGTTGCCCAGCGCCAGCTATCCCTACCCCATCGTGGTCGCCAACCAGGATCTCGACGACAAGGTCGCCTACGGCCTGATCAAGGCCCTTCAGGAACACCACGACGACTACAAGGATGCGGCACCCGGCGCGAAGGGGTATGCGCTGGAGCACCAGGACCTGACCTGGGTCATCCCCTTCCATGATGCCGTGGTCGACTACTACCAGGAGATCGACGTCTGGACCGAGGAGATGCAGGTCCATCAGGACCGTCTGGTCAAGCGCCAGAACCTCCTCCTCGATACCTGGGAGCAGTTCATGTCCGGCGAGGTGCCCGAGGAAGAGGACGCCTTCCGCGAGGCTTGGATGACGGCCCGGGCCGAGGCCCTGACCGAGGCCGGCTTCGACCCCATCTTCGAATGACTGCGGCGGGGTGGCCCAGGTCGCCCCGCTCCCCTCCTTCCTGAACGCCCTGCTTCAACGCCCTGGACCCCGATATGACCCAAGCAAAAACACAAGACGGCTCTGCGCAGCAGGCCAGGGAACAGATCAGCCAGACTCGCCCGCTGCCGTCCGGCCTGGCATGGATTCCGGGTGCCGTCACGGTCGTGCTGCTGCTGATGACCCTGGACTACCTGTTCAATCTCGGCTGGCTAAACATCGTCACGGGCCTCGAAACCCAGTTCTACTATGCGGTAGTGGCCCTGCTGCTGCCGCTGGTCTATCTGCTCTGGCCGTTCCGGCCCTCCGCCTGGCATGCCATTCCCTGGTACGACTACCTGCTCAGCGCCGTGACGTTGATCATCGGCGGCTATTTCGTCTATAACGCCGACGCCATCCTCGAGCGCGGCTGGGCCTTCGCCGCGCCGGACACCGCCATCTGGGTCAGCTACGCCTACTGGCTACTGATCATCGAAGCCGCCAGGCGTGCCGGCGGCTGGCCCATCGCGGTGATCGTCACCGCCTTCTCGCTCTACCCGCTGGTGGCCGATGTGATGCCGGGGCCGATCCAGGCCTTCCCCTCCTCCCTCGAGGAGACGGCCATGTACCACACCATGAGCACCGAGAGCATCATGGGTGTGCCGCTGCAGGCCTTCGCCGGCTTGGTAATCGGCTTTTTGGTATTCGGGGTGGTGCTACAGAAAAGCGGCGGCGGCAAGTTCTTCATCAACCTGGCCTTCGCCCTGCTCGGCCATGTGCGGGGTGGCCCGGCCAAGGTCTCGATCTTTTCCAGCGGCCTGATGGGCTCGATGAGCGGCAGCGTGATCAGCAATGTGCTGACCACCGGGGTGCTGTCGATTCCCGCCATGCGCCGCATCGGCATGGGGCGCTCCTTTGCCGGCGGCGTCGAGGCCTGCGCCTCCACCGGCGGCGTCTTGATGCCCCCGGTCATGGGCGCTACCGCCTTCGTCATGGCCATGTTCCTCGACGTGCCCTATGCCGCCGTGGCGCTGGCCGCGGTGATCCCGTCGGTCCTCTACTTCCTGGGGCTGTTCATCCAGATCGACGCCTATGCCGCCCGGCACGAGATCAAGGGGCTGCCCAGCGTGGACCTGCCCTCACTGAAGGCTACCCTCAAGGAGGGCTGGTACTTCATCTTCGTCTTCGCCCTGCTGGTATGGATGCTGCTGGTCATGCAACGCGAAGCCGTCGCGCCCTTCTATGCCACCGCCCTGCTGCTGATCCTCAACCAGCTCTCCAAGCACAACCGCTGGCGGTGGAAGGATGTGGGTGAGACGCTGTCGGGTGCCGCCAGGCTGTTCGCCGAACTGGTCGCCATCCTTGCCGGGGTCGGCATGCTGGTGGGCTCGCTGTCGATGACCGGCCTGTCCGGCACCATCGCTAACGACTTCATCCATCTGGCGGGGGGCAGCGTGCCGATGCTGCTGATCATGGGCGCCCTGACCAGCTTCGTGCTGGGTATCGGCATGACCGTGACCGCCGCTTATATCTTCCTGGCCGTGGCCCTGGCGCCGGCCCTGATCCAGGGTGGCGGCCTCGATCCCATGGCCGTGCACATGTTCATTCTCTACTGGGGCATGCTCAGCTTCATCACCCCGCCGGTGGCGCTGGGCGCCTTCGCCGCCGCCACCGTGGCCGGAGCTCGGCCGATGGCCACGGGACTGCAGGCCATGCGCCTGGGCAGCGTGATCTACTTCATTCCCTTCCTGTTCGTGCTCAATCCCGCCTTGATCATGCAGGGCGCGCCGCTGCAGATCCTGCTGGTGTTCGTCCAGGCCCTGGTGGGCATCGTGCTGTTCGCCTCGGCCATGCAGGGCTACCTGATCTGGGTCGGGCGTCTGGGCCATGGTGTTATCCAGGAGGCAGTGATCCGCGGATTGGTGCTGCTCTCGGGCCTGACCCTGGCCCTGCCCGGTGGCGGCATGGTCCCGCTCACTCAGCTCGAACTGCTCGGCATCTCGCTGACCGCCCTGGTGCCTGGCGTGCTGCTGGCCAAATGGAGCCAGCACCATGCCCTCAACGGTTCGGTGCACCCCGGTCACTGACCCAGCCTGTTGCAACTTTCGGCCGCCCTCGGGCGGCCTTCTTTTTTATAATTTCGCAAAGCGAAATTTAATTTCATAAAGCTTGACCCCGTGAGGGAATCGCGACATCATTTGCTGATGTTTCAAAAAATAGATTCCTTATATCGCATAGCGGACAAGAGAGGATAAGCATGACAGCCTGTGTCCATTATCAACGCCAAGACGACATCGGCGTGATCCGCATCGACAACCCACCGGTCAATGCCCTCGGCCAGGCGGTGCGCAGCGGTCTTCTCGAGGCGCTCGAGCAAGGACTGGCCGATGACGCGGTACGCGTCCTGGTGCTGATGGCCGAGGGCCGCACCTTCATCGCTGGCGCCGATATCCGCGAGTTCGGCAAGCCACCCCGCTCCCCCCTGCTGCCGGAGGTGATTGCGCATCTCGAGGCCAGCCCCAAGCCCGTCGTGGCCGCCCTGCACGGGACCGCCCTGGGCGGTGGCCTGGAGGTGGCCCTGGGCTGTCACCTGCGCGTGGCGCTGCCGGGCACCCGGGTCGGCCTGCCCGAGGTCAAGCTGGGCCTGCTGCCTGGCGCCGGCGGTACCCAGCGCCTGCCGCGCCTGACCGGCATCGCCCCGGCGCTTGAACTGATCACCAGCGGGCGCCTTGTCGACGCCGAGGAGGCGCTGGCACTCGGCATCCTCGACCGGATCAGTGAAGCCGAGACCCCACTGGAGGCGGCCCTCGACACTGCTCGGGCGGTGCTCGTCGGCGACCTGCCGACGCGTCGCACCGGTGAGCTTCCCGCCCCGGCTGCCAAGCCGCAGGCCGTGGCCGACTGCCGCCAGGCCCTGGAGCGGGATTGCCCGGAACTCTACTCCCCCTTCCGGGCGCTGGAGGCCATCGAGGCCAGCAGTCGGCTCCCCCTGGAGGAGGGACTGGCCTTCGAGCGCCGGCTGTTCCTCGACTGCATGAGCTCGCCGCAGCGTGCCGGACTGATTCACGCCTTCTTCGCCGCCCGTGCGCCCCACCGGGTGCCGGAAGTCGAGGACGTCCCGGCCCTGACGCGCCTCGCCCTGCTCGGCGATCATCCGCTGTTCGAAACACTCAGACACCGAGGCGAGCGCGCCGGCATCACGCTCTCGGAGAAGCCCGAGGGCGTCGAGGCCTGCCTGCTCGCCCCGGGCAGGCAGTGCACGGCGGGGGAGACGCTGCGCATCGCCATCGTCTCCCCGGAGGCCGCCAACCGAGCTGTCGACGCCGAGTTGCTGCTGGTGGTGCCCGCTGAAGCGGGCTGCGTGGAGTTGGTCGATCTCGGTGCCGGCCCGCCCCATCAGCAAGCCGTCGCCAAGGCCCTCAAGGCATTGCGGCTGAGCGTGGTAGTCAGTCGCGGCGAAAGTATTCTCGCCTGCCTGCAGCGGGCCATGGAGGGTTCCGAGTCTTCCCGCGAGGCCCTGGAGCGAGCGGCTCTCGAGGTTGCCGAGGCGGGGCTCGCCTATCGCCACAGCGATATCGACCTGCTGGCCATCGAGGCCCTGGGCTATCCCCGCCATCTGGGTGGCCCCCACTATCAGGCAACCGCCGGCGCCTCAACCCCCTCATCGGAGAGCACCCCATGAACCTGAACTATACCCCCGACGAGTTGGCCTTCCGCCAGGAGGTGCGCGACTTTCTGGCCACCGAGCTGCCCGACGACATCCGCGAGCGCGTCCGGCTGGGACGGCGACTCTCCCCCGATGACCAGCTGCGCTGGCAGAATATTCTCAGTGAACGGGGCTGGCTGGCTCCCAACTGGCCAGTGGAGCACGGCGGCCCCGGCTGGGGCCCCGTGCAACGCCACATCTTTGAGGAAGAATGCGCCGCTGCCCACGCCCCGACCATCGTGCCCTTCGGCGTCAACATGGTGGCCCCGGTGATCATGCGCTTCGGCAGCGAGGCCCAGAAGCAACACTACCTGCCGCGCATCCTTGCCAATCAGGACTGGTGGTGCCAGGGCTACTCCGAACCCGGCGCCGGTTCCGACCTGGCCAGCCTCAAGACCCGCGCGGTGCGCGAGGGTGACCACTACGTCGTCACCGGGCAGAAGACCTGGACCACCCTGGGGCAGCACGCCAACATGATGTTCTGCCTGGTGCGTACCGACCCCGACGCCAAGAAGCAGGCTGGCATCAGCTTCCTGCTCATCGACATGACCAGCCCCGGCATCACGGTACGCCCGATCATCACCTTGGAGGGCGCCCACGAGGTCAACGAGGTCTTCCTCGACGAGGTCCGCGTGCCGGTGGCCAACCGCGTCGGCGAGGAAGGCCAGGGCTGGAGCTGTGCCAAGTTCCTGCTGACCCACGAGCGCACCGGCATCGCCGGTCTCGGCCACGCCAAGCAGGCGCTGCGCCATCTCAAGTCGCTGGCCACCCGGGTGCAGCACCGCGGCCGCCCGCTCCTCGAGCTGGCAAGTTTCCGCCAGCGGGTGGTAAAGGCCGAACTCGAGCTGATGGCACTGGAGGTCACCAATCTGCGGGTCATCGCGGCGGCCCGGGACGGCGGCGTGCCGGGAGCGGAGAGTTCGCTGCTCAAGGTACGCGGCTCCGAGCTTCGCCAGGAGCTCAGCGACCTGACCCGTCGCGCCCTGGGCCCGGCCGCCCTGCCCTTCTTCCCCGACTTCCTGCATGGCGACGCCGAGCTCGATGACCCGGCCCAGGCCGAGAGCGCCGCGGGCGCCGCCCAGTACTTCAACCGCCGCAAGCTCTCGATCTATGGCGGTGCCAACGAGATCCAGAAGAGCATCGTCGCCAAAACCATTCTTGGCATGTAATAGCTGATCCTCGGCATGTAAGGAGCCGCCCATGGACTTTTCCCTGACCGACGAGCAGCGCATGCTCACCGACACCCTCGACCGCCTGATGGCCGACCGGGTCACCCCCGAGCAGCGTCGCGCCATGCTCGAGGCACCGACCAATGAGCGCTCGGCACTTTGGCAGACCTTCGCCGAACTGGGGCTGCTGCACATGCCCTTCGCCGAGGAGGTCGGCGGCCTCGGCGGTGACGGCACCGACCTGATGCTCATCATGCAGGCGCTGGGACGCGGCCTGGTGCCCGAAGCCTACCTGGCTGGCCTGGTGCTGCCGGGCGACCTGCTAGCTCGCCTCGGCGATGCCGGGCAGCAGGCGCGCTGGCTGGCCCCGCTGCTGGAAGGCGAGCATCAGCTGGCACTGGCCTGGCAGGAGAACGACGCCCGCTACGATGCCCATGGCATCGCCACCGCCGCACGTCGTGATGGCGAGCGCTGGGTGCTGGAAGGCGGCAAACAGCTGGTGCTCAATGCCGCCTCGGCCGCCGCCGTGCTGGTCACGGCACGCCGCGACGACGGAGGCCTGGGCCTGTTCGTGGTCCCCGCCGACGCCACCGGCCTGTCGCGTCGCGACTACCGCACCATCGATGACCAGTCGGCCAGCGACCTGACCCTGGACGCCGTCTCGTTGAGCGACGACGCCTGTCTCGGACGGGACGTCGCCCAGGCCCTCGATGCCTCCCTGGCGCTCGGCCGCGCGGCGCTGTGTGCCGAGGCGGTCGGTGCCATGGAGGTCGCCTGCGAGCAGACCCTCGACTACCTCAAGGAGCGCCAGCAGTTCGGCACCCCCCTGTCGGCATTCCAGAGCCTGCAGCACCGCATGGTCGACATGCACCTGCACCTCGAGCAGGCCCGCTCCATGGCGATTCTCGCCGCCACCAGCCTCGATCGCCCTGCCGCCGAACGCGACTACCGCCTCGCCGCGGCCAAGGCCTACTGCGGCGAGGCCGCGCGCTTCGTCGCCGAACAGGCCATCCAACTGCACGGCGGCATGGGCATGACCGAAGAGTGCTACGTATCCCACTACGCCAAGCGCCTGGTGATGTTCGATCATTACCTGGGTGACGTCGATCACCACCTCGAACATGTCAGCGACCACCTCGTCGACGTGGTGTGATCCCGGGTTTCAACAAAGGAGAACGCAGGTGGAAGCACAAGTCGAACGCGATTCCATGGATTTCGACGTGGTCATCGTCGGCGCCGGGCCTTCGGGCCTGGCCGCGGCGTGCCGGCTGATGCAGCAGGCCAGCGAGGCCGAACAGGAGCTGACGGTGTGCGTGGTCGAGAAGGGCTCCGAGGTGGGCGCCCATATCCTCTCCGGGGCCGTCTTCGAGCCCCGCGCCCTTCAGGAACTCTTCCCCGACTGGGAGGAACGCGGTGCCCCGCTGACCACACCGGCGACCCGTGACGAGCTCTACCTGCTCAAGGATGCCGAGAAGGCCCAGAAGTTGCCCAACGCCCTGGTGCCCAAGACCATGCATAACACTGGCGGCCGGCGCTCCGGCGGCGACCAGACGCGCTACGTGATCAGCGCCGGCAACCTGTGCCGCTGGCTGGCCGAGCAGGCCGAGGCGCTGGGCGTGGAGGTCTTTCCCGGCTTCGCCGCCCAGGAAGTGATCGTCGATGAGGACGAGGTGGTGCGGGGGATCCAGATCGGCGATATGGGCGTGGGGGCCGACGGCCAACCCAAGGACGGCTACATGCCGGGCATGGAGCTGCGCGCCAAGTACACCCTGTTCGCCGAGGGGGCCCGGGGGCATCTGGGCAAGCGCCTGATCGACCGATTCAAGCTCGATGAAGGCAAGGACCCCCAGCACTACGGCATCGGCCTGAAGGAGCTGTGGGACGTGCCCGCCGACCAGCACGAGCCCGGCCTGGTGCTGCACGGCTCCGGCTGGCCGCTGGATAAGCACACCCATGGCGGCTGGTTCCTCTACCATGCGGAAAATACGCAGGTGGTGGTGGGGCTGATCATGGACTTGTCCTACCAGAACCCCTACCTGTCGCCCTTCGACGAATTCCAGCGCATGAAGCACCATCCGGTGCTCAAGCAGTATCTCGAGGGGGGCTCACGGGTCGCCTATGGCGCCCGGGCGATCGCCAAGGGCGGGCTCAACTGCCTGCCGAAGATGACCTTCCCCGGGGGGCTGTTGATCGGCTGCGATGCCGGCACCCTGAACTTCGCCAAGATCAAGGGCCTGCACACCGCCATGAAGTCCGGCCTGGTGGCCGCCGAAGCGGTGTTCGAGGCCCTTGCCTCAGGCGATGAAGGCGGCAACGAGCTGACCGCCTTTACCCAGAAGTGGGAAGCCAGCTGGGCCTACCGGGAACTCGACGCGACCCGCAGCTTCGGCCCGGCGATCCACAAGTACGGCACCATGGTCGGCGGCGGCTACAATTTCCTCGACCAGCTCGTCGGCGGCAAGCTGCCGACCCTGCACGACACCACCCCGGATCACGCCACCCTCAAGAAGGCGGCGGAGTGCGAGGCGATCGACTACCCCAAGCCCGACGGCAAGCTGTCCTTCGACAAGCCCTCCTCGGTGTTTTTGTCCAACACCAACCACGAGGAAGACCAGCCCTGTCACCTCAAGCTCACCGATCCGGAGCTGCCGATCCGCGACAACCTGCCGAACTACGCCGAGCCGGCGCAGCGCTACTGCCCGGTGGGAGTCTACGAGGTGGTCGAGGACGACGCCGGCAAGCCGAAGTTCCAGATCAATTTCCAGAACTGCATCCACTGCAAGACCTGCGACATCAAGGACCCGGCACAGAACATCACCTGGGTGGCGCCGGAAGGCGGGGGTGGGCCGAACTATCCGAATATGTAGGCTGCGGGCTGCGGGCTGCGGGCTGCGCCGGCAAGGTTAGCTCGTAGCCTGTCGCTCAAGGCTCGCAGCTGGCGCCAGGTGCCTGGGCTCGCCGCCCGAGGCCCTTAGCCCGCAGCGCCCAGGCGCCGCTGGGCCGCCCGATAATCGCGGACGAGTTCCGCGATCACCTCGCCGGCCCCGGGGCAATCACCGATCGCCCCTACGCCCTGTCCGGCGCCCCAGATGTCCCGCCAGGCCTTCGGCTTGCTGCCGCCGGCGGTCCCGTAGCGCATGGCCGTCTTGTCGCCCTCGGGCAGTGCCGCCGGGTCGAGACCGGCACGCTCGATGCTGGCCCGTAGATAGTTGCCGTGGACGCCGGTGAACAGGCTCGTGTAGACGATGTCTTCCGCCGCCGCGTCGACGACCATCTGCTTGTAGTCGCTTGGCGCATTGGCCTCGCGGGTGGCGATGAAGCGGGTCCCCACATAGGCCAGGTCGGCGCCCATGGCCTGCGCCGCCAGGACATGCTCTCCCCGGGTGATCGCCCCGGCCAGCACCAGGGGGCCATCGAAGAAGCGACGCACCTCGGCGACGAAGGCGAAGGGGTTCAACCGGCCGGCGTGTCCCCCGGCCCCGTGACAGACCAGGATCAGGCCATCGACCCCGCAGGCCACGGCCTTGCGCGCATGGCGCAAGGTAGTGACGTCATGCAGGACCCGGCCGCCATAGGCATGGACCCGCTCCACCACCCGATCCGGCGCGTGCAGACTGGTGATCACGATGGGTACCCGAAACTCGGCACAAAGCTCGAGATCATGATCCAGGCGATCGTTGCTCGGGTGCACGATCAGGTTGACCGCGAAGGGCGCTACCCGACGCTCGGGATCGACCCGGCGACAGGCCGCCAGCTCGGTGGTGATACGCTCCAGCCAGGTCGCCAACTCGCCAGCCGGGCGGGCATTGAGGGCCGGGAAGGCGCCGACGATGCCTGCCTGGCACTGCGCCAACACGAGCTCCGGGCCCGAGACGATGAACATCGGTGAGCCGATCACCGGCAGTTGCAGGGTACCTTCGAGCCAGTCCAGCATGATGTCTCCTGGTTGACAAAAGGCCCACCGAAGTGGGCCTGTGCAGGGAAACGCTACAGCTTCTGCTCGAGCTCGGGCAGCACCTCGAACAGGTCACCCACTAACCCGTAATCGGCGACCTGGAAGATCGGCGCCTCCTCGTCCTTGTTGATGGCGACGATCACCTTGGCATCCTTCATGCCCGCCAGGTGCTGGATGGCCCCCGAGATGCCCACGGCGATGTAGAGGTCCGGGGCGACGATCTTGCCGGTCTGGCCGACCTGCATGTCGTTGGGCACGAAGCCCGCGTCCACCGCCGCTCGCGAGGCACCGATCGCCGCGCCGAGCTTGTCGGCGATGCCCTCGAGCAGCTTGAAGTTCTCGCCGCTGCCCATGCCGCGACCGCCGGAAACGACCACCTTGGCCGCGCCCAGCTCGGGGCGGTCGGACTGGGCCAGCTCCTCGCCGATAAAGGACGACAGGGCGTTGTCGACCACCGTGTCCACGGCCTCGATGCTGGCACTGCCCTGATCTTGTAGAGAGCCGGCGACGGCATCGAAGGCGGTGGCGCGCACGGTGATCACCTTCAGCGCGTCGTCGCTCTGCACGGTGGCGATGGCGTTGCCGGCATAGATCGGACGCTTGAAGGTGTCGGCGGACTCGACGGCGATGATCTCGGAGAGCTGCGCCACGTCCTTGAGCGCGGCGAGGCGCGGCAGCACGTTCTTGCCGGTGGTGGAGGCGGCGGCCAGCACGTGGCTGTAGTCGTCGGCCAATTCGGCCAGCAGCTCGCCCAGGGGCTCGGCCAGCTGGTGGGCATAGACGGCGGCGTCGGCGACGCGCACCTTGGCCACGCCGTCGAGC
>NZ_JACHXP010000021.1 GCF_014192215.1 Halomonas cerina | reverse complement strand
ATCCCATGCCGCACTCAGCAGTGAAACCGCTCAGCGCCGATGGTAGTGTGGGGCTTCCCCATGCGAGAGTAGGTCATCGTCAGGCATCTATCCCGGAAACGCCCCGGCCTCGAAAGAGGTCGGGGCGTTTTCATGCGCGATCATCGTCCGGCGCCTATCCTGAACCCCCAGCCTCTTGCGAGTTGGGGGTTTTTCGTCGTGGGGTGATTTCCAAGACCCCGGTCAATCATCGGTGATCATTGGCCGATACTTCGTAGAGCTCGATGGGCGTGCCGTCGGGGTCGGCCAGGAAAGTGAAGCGTGCCCCGGTGAGCGTGTCCACCCGGATCGGCTCCGGCCGCGCTTCACGGGATACCAGAAGCGCCACGCACGCGTCGAGGTTCGTAGTGGCCAGTGCCAGGTGACGCAGGCCGCAGGCTTCCGGATAGCTGGGGCGCGGCGGCGGAGAGGGAAACGAGAACAGTTCCAGCTGGATGCCACCGGGAAGGCGCAGGTCGAGCTTGTGGCTATCCCGCTCGGCCCGGTAAGTCTCCTGCAGGATCTGTGCATCCAGCACCTTGAGATAGAAGCGCCTGGCCCGTGGATAGTCGGCGGTGATCAGTGCCACGTGGTGTATGCCCGCCAGTGGCAGGCAGGCGTGCATCGGGCTCATCTGGGCTCCTAGCGGCACAGGTCCTCCAGGGTCTCGATCAGGGTTTCCATCTCGTCGTCGGTGCCGACGGAGATACGCAGATGGTCCCGTAACGCCTGGGTATTGAAGTGACGAACCAGTACACCTCGCTCGCGCAGGCCGACGAACAACTGGGCCGCGTCGAAGCCCGGGTGGGTAACGAGCAGGAAGTTGGTGAGGGAGGGCAGTACCTGGAAGCCCAGGGTCTCGAGGTGGCCACGGGTGCGCTCACGGGTAGTGATCACGGCCTCGCGGCACGCCTCGAAGTGCTCGTGATCCGCCAGCGCGGCAATGCCCACGGTGCTGGCCAGGCTGTCGACGGGATAGGAGTTGAAGGAGTTCTTCACGCGTTCCAGCCCCTCGATCAGCTCACGAGAGCCGACGGCGTAGCCGAGGCGCAGACCGGCCAGGCTGCGTGACTTCGAGAAGGTGCCGGTGACCAGCAGGTTAGGGAAGCGCTCAACCAGCGGCACGGCACTCTCGCCACCGAAATCCACATAGGCTTCGTCGACCAGCACCACCGGCTCGGTGACCCGTTCCAGAAGGCCGGCGATGGCCTGGCGGCCGTGGCCATGGCCGGTGGGGGCATTGGGGTTGGCAAAGATCACGCCGCCGCTGTCGTTGCCGAAGGCGCTGAGGTCGACCCGCCACTGGTCGTCCAGGTCGTGGACCCGACGCTCCACTTCATAGAGGCGGCAATAGACCGGATAGAAACTGTAGGAGATGGCGGGCATCTCCACCGGCCGGTCATGCCGGAAGAACGCCTGGAAGGCCAGGGCCAGCACCTCGTCGGAGCCGTTGCCGACGAAGACCTGCTCGACCTCTACCCCGAACTCTTCGGCCAAGGCCTCGCGCAGAGCGCGGGAGTCGGGGTCCGGGTAGCGACGCAGGTGGTCCGCCGGATAGTCGCGCAGCACCGCCTCCACCCCCGGGGCCGGCGGGTAGGGGTTCTCATTGGTGTTCAGCTTGATCAGTTGCTCGCGGGGTTGCTCGCCGGGCACATAGGGTGTCAGCGCCCGCACGGCCGGGCTCCAGAACTTGCTCATGGTCACTCGCTCGGGGGTGGTTGGACTTTGGTCATGGTGACCCGGGCGGCGTGACCACGCAAGCGGCGACCATGCTAGTCTCGTGGGTCGCTGTCGATCATTCGCCTCCTACGGATTCGCCCGATGACCGCTCAGATACTTGCCACCCTGCTGCCCGTGTTCCTGATCGCCGGGTGCGGCACCCTGTACGGGCGCTACCGAACCCCGGATATTCGGGGGCTCAACACCCTCAACATGGAACTCTTCGTGCCCATGCTGGTGTTCGCGGTGCTGGCGGATCGCCAGGCGCCCCTGGTGGATTATGCCGGCCTGGCCCTGGCCGGGGCCGTGGTGGTGGTGGGGTCTGGGGTGGTGCTCTGGCCCTTGACGAAATGGCTTGAGCTCGATACCCGCACCTTCCTGCCACCCATGATGTTCAACAATTCCGGCAACATGGGGATCCCACTGCTGGTGCTGGCCTTCGGCGAGGCGGCCCTGCCGGCGGCGGTGGTGCTGTTCATCGTCGAGATGCTGCTGCACTTCTCGCTGGGCCTCTACATGCTTAGCCCCCACACGCCGCTGTGGCGCCTGCTGCGCATGCCCATCGTGCTCGCCAGCCTCGCCGGGCTGGGGGTGAACCTGGGCGGTGTCCCGGTGCCGGCGTGGCTGCTGCAGGCGCTGGACATGCTCGGGGGTGTCTGCATTCCCCTGATGCTCTTCGCGCTCGGGGTGCGCATGCTCGACATCGATTTCAGCGACTGGAAAACGGGACTGTTGGGGGCACTGCTCTGTCCCCTCTCCGGGCTGATATTCGTCATGCCCCTGATCGCGTGGCTCGACCTCGACGGCCTGCAGGCAGCGGCCCTGTGGGTCTTCGCCGCCCTGCCACCGGCAGTGCTCAACTACCTGGTGGCGGAGCAGTATCGACAGGAGCCTCAGAAGGTGGCCTCGCTGGTACTGATCGGTAACCTGGGCAGCCTGGTCGTGATCCCGGTCGTGCTGGGCCTGGTCTTCCTCCACGTCCAGCCAGCTGCCGCCTGAGGAGGGAACCGGCGGACACCAAGGCTGTCCGCTGTGGGTGCGAGAGGTTATGCTGTCACCCAGGCTGCCGTGGTCTACGGCGCCATGCTTATTGGTTAGGAGGACACACATGCAAATCAGGACCCTGCTGGCCGGCTCGGCCATGCTTGCCCTGCTGGCCGGCTGTGCGACCGGTCCCACCGGGCCGGGAGCCGGCGCTCCCGAGATGGCTGAACCCGAGGTGACCTACCAGGGCACCCTGCCATGCCGTAACTGTGACGGCATCGACCTGAACGTGACGCTGGTGGGGGACGAGCAGAGTGCTCCCGCGGAGCGGACCTTCGATCTCGAAGCCTCCTACCGGGGACATCCGCAGAATCCACCCGACGAGACCTACGAGGGCAACTGGGTGCTGCTGGATGGTCCGGAAGAGATGCCCAACGCCACCATCTATGAGCTGACGCCGGAGGGTGATGGACAGATCTACTACTTCCTGCGCCTCGATCCGCAGACGCTGGAGCTGATCGATCCCAACCTGCGCCGCTTCCAGAACAACGAGATGCTGCAGCTCAAGCGCCTGTAGGCGAGGGCTGAGGTGCCGAGGGGCGGCCTGAGGGTCGCCCCTTGTCATTACAGGCATGCTGCCGGGGCGAGGCCTGCAGTGGGTAGAATGGGTCATGACCGCAGGAGAGAGTGCCCCATGGCCAAAGTAAAGAGTGCCTTCGTCTGCACCGAGTGTGGTGCCGAGTACCGCAAGTGGCAGGGGCAATGCTCAAGCTGCCAGGAGTGGAACACCCTCAGTGAGGTGCGCCTGTCCGCGGCGCGCCCCGGTGCCGCCACGACGGCCCCGGGGAGCGGCCCACGCGGCGGCTATGCCGGCAGCCTGTCCCGGGAAGTGATTGATCTGGCCAGCGTCGATCTCGGCGAGGTGCCGCGCCTGTCCTCCACCTTCGCGGAGTTCGACCGGGTGCTAGGCGGTGGCCTGGTGCCCGGATCCGCCGTGCTGCTCGGCGGGCACCCCGGCGCCGGCAAGTCGACCCTGCTGCTGCAGACCGCCGGCAAGCTGGCTCAGTCGCGCCGGGTGCTGTATGTCACCGGTGAAGAGTCGCTCTCCCAGGTCGCCATGCGGGCCCACCGCCTCCAGCTGCCGGTGCAGGGGCTCAAGATGCTGGCCGAGACCAGCATCGAGACCATCCTCGCCGTGGTCGAGCGCGAGCGCCCCGAGATCCTGATCATCGATTCCATCCAGACCATGCACCTGGAGGATATTGGTTCCGCCCCCGGCGGCGTGGCCCAGGTGCGTGAGTCGGCGGCGGCCCTGACCCGCTTCGCCAAGCAGAGCAACACCGTGCTGTTGCTGGTGGGCCACGTGACCAAGGACGGCACCCTGGCCGGTCCCAAGGTACTAGAGCACATGATCGATGCCTCCTTGCTGCTGGAGGGGGGCGCCGACTCGCGTTTCCGCACCCTGCGCGGGCAGAAGAATCGCTTCGGGGCCGTGAACGAGTTGGGGGTCTTCGCCATGCTCGAGCATGGGCTCAAGGAGGTGAAGAACCCCAGTGCGATCTTCCTCTCCCGTGGTGAGGAACAGGCGCCGGGCAGCCTGGTGATGGTGGTCTGGGAGGGCACCCGGCCGATCCTCGTCGAGGTGCAGGCGCTGCTCGACGAGTCGGCGCTGGGAAATCCCCGCCGGGTGGCGGTCGGGCTCGACCCGAACCGCCTGGCCATGTTGCTGGCGGTGCTGCACCGCCATGGTGGGCTCTTTACCGGGGACCAGGACGTCTTCCTCAATGTGGTGGGCGGAGTCAAGGTGCTGGAGACCAGCGCCGATCTGGCCGTGCTGCTGGCCGTGGTCTCGAGCCTGCAGGGTCGGCCGTTGCCCCGGGAGCTGGTGGTGTTCGGTGAGGTGGGGCTGTCCGGCGAGATCCGTCCGGTGCCCAGCGGCCAGGAGCGTATCGTCGAGGCCGCCAAGCACGGCTTCACGCGGGCGATCGTCCCCCGGGCCAATGCCCCCAAGCGCGGGCCGCCGGGCATGGAGGTCGTGGCCGTCGACAAGCTGGCCGATGCCCTCGAGGTCCTGTGAGACCCGACGGGGGTAGGCGGTGATGTAGAATATCGGTAACGATTGCCAAGGAGATCATGATGAGTGCCATCCGACTGACCCAGTACAGCCATGGTGCCGGCTGTGGCTGCAAGATCGCCCCCGATGTCCTGGACGGCATCCTGGCCAAGGCCGGCCCTGGGGCGAGCCATGCCCGACTGATCGTCGGTAACCAGGGGCGGGAGGATGCCGCTGTTTATGACCTGGGGGACGGGCGGGGCATGATCGCCACCACCGACTTCTTCATGCCGATCGTCGATGATCCCTTCGACTTCGGCCGCATTGCGGCCATCAATGCCATCAGCGACGTCTATGCCATGGGCGGCCAGCCGGTGCTGGCCCTCGGTATCCTCGGCTGGCCGCTGGACAAGCTCGGGGCCGATATCGCCGGCGACGTGGTGGCCGGTGCCCAGGCGGTGTGCCGGGAACTGGGGCTGGCGCTGGCCGGCGGTCACTCCATCGATGCCCCGGAGCCGATCTTCGGCCTGGCGGTCAACGGCCTGGTGGATCTCGAGCACCTCAAGCTCAACAAGGGCGCCCAGGTAGGGGACTTGCTGTTCCTGACCAAGCCGCTGGGCGTGGGACTGCTCACCACCGCCGAGAAGCAGGGCCTGCTGGAGGCCGGCCACCATGGGCTGGCTCGCGAGACCATGCTCAAGTCCAATGCCATCGGCGTAGAGCTGGCGAAGGTCGCCGGGGTGCATGCCATGACTGACGTCACCGGCTTCGGGCTGGCCGGGCACCTGGCCGAGATGTGTGAGGCCAGCGACGTGGCGGCACGCATCGACTTCCGCCGCCTGCCGAGGCTCGCCGAGGCCGAGGCCTATCGCCGCCAAGGCGCGGTGCCCGGTGGTACCCAGCGCAACCGCGATGCCTTGGGGACGGCCCTGCCGGCGATGGACGAGGCTCACTGGCAGTGGCTCTGCGACCCCCAGACCTCCGGTGGCCTGCTGCTGTCGGTGCACCCCTCCTGGGAAGACGATGTGGAGCGCATCGGCCGGGCCCAGGGGGTCGAGCTCCAGCCCTTCGGCGAGGTTGTCAGGGCTCGCGGCGAGGCGCGCATCGAGGTTCGGGGATGAGCCTGCCGCTGGTCGAGCCCGACCTCGGACTGCTGCGCGAGGGGCGGGTGCTGATCGATGTGCGCGCCCCGGTGGAGTTCGCCCAAGGGAGCCTGCCGGGCGCGGTCAACCTGCCGCTGATGGATGACGCGGAGCGCCACCAGGTGGGCATCGCTTACAAGCAGCAGGGCCAGGCGGCGGCCATCGCCCTGGGCGAGCGGCTCGTCAGCGGCGGTCTCAAGGCCGCCCGGGTCGCCGCCTGGCGGCGTCTGGTCGAGGCACATCCCGACGCCCTCATCTTCTGCTTCCGGGGCGGGCTGCGCTCCCGACTGGCCCAGCAGTGGCTCTGCGAGACCGGCATCGATCGGCCGCGTATCCGGGGCGGCTGGAAGGCCATGCGCCAGGCGCTATGCGCGCGCATCGACGCCGCCGCCGAGCAGCCACTACTGGTGGTGGGCGGGCTTACCGGCTGTGCCAAGACCAGTCTGATCCAGGCCCTGGATCATGGCCTGGACCTGGAGGGCTGTGCGCGCCACAAGGGGTCTGCCTTCGGTCGCCACCCCCTGCCGGCGCCCAGCCAGATCGACTTCGAGCACGCCATGGGGCGCCGCCTGCTCGAGCTGCCGGGGCCGGTGGTGGTGGAGGACGAGTCGCGCCACATCGGTGCCGCCAATATCCCGCTGACCTTCTGGCGCGCCATGCAGATGGCTCCCCGGGTACGGGTCGAGATGCCGCTGGACTGGCGTCTGGCGCAAATCCACAAGGACTATATCGATGACCTCTGGGCGGTCTATCGCCACCACTGCGGCGAGTGGCTCGGTTGGGCGCTGATGCGCAAGCAGCTCGCCCTCTCGCTCATGCGCCTGAAGAAACGCCTGGGCAGTGCCCGGCTCGCCCGGCTGCAGCGCCTGCAGGCCCTGGCCTTTCGGGAGCACGAGCGGGGCAACCGCCAGGCCCACGAGGCCTGGCTGGCCCCGCTGCTGACCGAATACTACGACCCTATGTACCGCTATCAGCTAGAGAAGCACGATGACCAGCGCTTCCTCCATGTGGGCGATTGGGAGAGCTGCCTCCAGGCGGCACGGGACTGGGGACAGTCGGTCCCCCGGGCCGGGAGGCCGGCGACGGCACCGGCCTGAGACCAATTCAGGTGGTCGCGGTGCGCAACCACTGCGTCAGCACTCGGTCCAGCAAGGGGGCCAGCCGGTCGAAGCGCCTAGGGTTGGCGACCATCTCCTGGCGAGTCTGGGCATGGGGGCTGGTCGCGCTGCCCGGTGGAAGCGACAGGTGATCGAGCATTGCGGACACGCTTCCGGGTGTCGCCTCCAGATGGCAGAGCAGCCCCACCACGCGACCGCCGTCCCAGGCGAAGCCCTGCAGCGGGCTGGCCTCGCTGCCGCCCAAGGGCAGGGCGTCCTCGGGCAGACCGAAGATCTCGCGATGCCACATGAAGGCCTCGAAGGTCTCCGGCAGATCGAAGGGACTGTCGGGGGCCAGGGTCACGTCGTGCCAGCCGGTCTCGGCATAGGTACCCCGGGACACCGGGGCTTCCAGGGCCTCGGCGATCAGCCGGGCACCGTAGCCGATGCCGAGCAAGGGCTTGCGGCCGTCCAGGGCCTGATCGATCAGCTTGCGCTCGCGGCGCTCCCAGGCGGGGGCGTCGCCCGCGTGGCCACCGTCGAGGACGATCAGGGCGTCGCCGTCGGCCAGCCGTGGCGGCAGCTCGCCCTGATCCAGGTGAAAGACCGTATGGCTGTGCCCCATGCTGGTGAGCCAGTCGGCGAGCCGGGCCGGGCCTTGGTGCGGGCTATGCTGAAGCAGATGAAGATGCATGTGACACCTCGCCTGTGTCATTGGGTAACGCGGGAGCGGAAGGGTACATGAAGACCTCCCTCAAGGAACAGATACTCACCGTGCTGGCCGAGATCCCGCGGGGACGCGTGACCACTTATGGTCGCATCGCCGCCATGACCGAGGTTGGTACGCCGCGCCTGGTGGCCCGGGCACTGCGGGAACTGCCGCCCGGACACGGTCTGCCGTGGTTCCGTGTGATCACCGCCTCGCGCAAGCTGGCCGATCATCCCGGCACCGCGGAGCAGCGCCGCCGGCTGATCGAGGAGGGCGTGGCCTTCGACAACCGGGGTCGAGTGGCCAGCGAACGCCTCTGGCCCTAAGACCAATGAAACACGAGGAGATTTTATGAGCCACTCATCCGGCGGCTTCTTCCAGCGCCTGCAAGCGCTTTCGCCGCGTCGCCAGCAGGCCTTCATGGCGGCGCTGTGCGAGCGGCTCTTGCCCAACTACGCCCTCTATGCCGAGACCACCGGCCACGGCGAGGTGAAGGGACTGTACGCCGTGCTCGACCTGGTCTGGGAACGGCTGGCGGTGAAGGACGCCCGCATCGACTTCGACCGACAGGCCGAGAAGCTTGCGGCGCTGGAGCCACCGGCCGAGGACGACAGTTTCGGGGCGCGCCGGGCGCTGGAGGCGGTGGTGGCGGTGTCGGCGCTGCTCGATACCCTGCGCGGCGAGGCGCCGGAGGCGGTGCTGGAGGTCAGCAGGGCCTCCAAGGGAGGCGTACGCGCCTTTATCGAGCTGACCGAGGGAGAGGAGGATGCCACGCGGCTGGGTGAGCTGGTGCGCCGCCATCCGTTGATGGAAGACGAGAACGCCTTCCAGGATGCGGTGCTCGAGGCGGTGGAGGGGCATCTCGATCGTGAGGCCCTCAAGGCACTACGTCGGCTGGGTCGCAATGAAGGCGTCAGTAACCTGGGGCTCAACGCTGAGGCATAGGCGCGCGGCAGGGCGGCAACATGCAGGGCCCGCCATCCGGCGGGCTTCTGCGGTGTTGGCTGTGATCAGCCCCCGCTCACAGGCGCATCTCGATGCCGTGGGTGGCCATGTAGCGCTTGGCCTCAGGGATGGTGTACTCGCCAAAGTGGAAGATGCTAGCGGCCAGCACCGCGTCGGCACCGCCATCGACGATCCCGTCCACCAGGTGGTCGAGATTGCCGACGCCGCCGGAGGCGATGACCGGGACCGTTACCGCATCAGCGATAGCGCGGGTCATTCCCAGGTCGAAACCCTCTCGGGTGCCGTCGCGGTCCATGCTGGTCAACAGCAGTTCACCGGCGCCGAGTTCCACCATCTTCTTCGCCCACTCCACGGCGTCCAGGCCGGTGGGGCGGCGCCCGCCATGGGTGAAGATCTCCCAGCGAGGCGGCTCTCCCTCCTTGGCGACCTGCTTGGCGTCGATGGCCACCACGATGCACTGGCTGCCGAAGCGCTCGGCGGCCTCGTGAACGAAGTCCGGGTTGGTGACGGCAGCGGTATTGATCGAGACCTTGTCGGCCCCGGCATTGAGCATGGTACGGATGTCGTCGCAGGTGCGGATGCCGCCGCCCACGGTCAGTGGAATGAACACCTCGCCGGCGATGCGCTCGACCATCTCCACGGTGGTGTCGCGGTCCTCGTGGCTCGCCGTGATGTCGAGGAAGGTGATCTCGTCGGCGCCCTGCTGGTTGTAGCGCTGGGCGATTTCCACCGGGTCGCCGGCGTCGCGGATGCCGATGAAGTTGACGCCCTTGACCACCCGGCCGGCGTCGACGTCGAGACACGGAATGATGCGCTTGGCCAGTCCCATGGATCAGCTCCTCGCCGGTTGCTGGGTGGAGGTGAGTTCGTCGCACAGGGCCTGGGCCTCGGCCACGTCCAGGCTGCCTTCGTAGATGGCGCGTCCGGTGATGGCGCCCAGTATCCCCGGCTCCCCGGTGGCGACCAGGGCGCGCAGGTCGTCGAGGTCGGTGACCCCACCGGAGGCAATCACCGGCAGGCCGCCTTCGCGGGCCAGTTCGGCGGTGGCCTCGACGTTGACGCCGCCCATCATGCCGTCGCGGGCGATGTCGGTGTAGACGATGCTCGAGACGCCATCATCGGCAAAGCGCTTGGCCAGATCCACCGCTTTTACCGTCGAGACCTCGGCCCAGCCGTCGGTGGCAACGAAGCCATCTTGGGCATCGAGGCCGACGATCACGTGACCGGGAAAAGCGCGGCACATCTCGGTGACGAAGGTCGGCTCCTTGACCGCCTGGGTACCGATGATCACGTAGGAGACTCCGGCGTCGAGATAATGCTCGATGGTGGTCGCCGAGCGGATACCGCCGCCGATCTGGATCGGCAGGCCGGGGTAAGCCCGGGCGATCGCCGTGACCGCATCAAAGTTGACCGGCACGCCCTCGAAGGCGCCGTTAAGATCGACCAGGTGCAGGCGGCGGGCGCCGGCCTCGACCCAGCGCGCGGCCATGGCCACGGGATCGTCACCGTAGGTGGTGGCATCGTCCATCCGGCCCTGCTTGAGGCGGACGCACGTGCCGTCCTTGAGATCGATGGCGGGAATCACCAGCATGTCATTGTCCTCGGTTGGCGCGGCGTCGAGCGCCGGGTAAAGAAAGGGTGGTGCGCGGTGGGCGCCCGGTTGTCGAGTCCGGCGCTGATGCTTAGGGCATCCACTGCACGAAGTTCTCGAGCAGCCTGAGGCCGGCGCGGGAGCTCTTCTCCGGATGGAACTGCACGGCGAAGGTCGCATCGCGCCCCACCGCCACGTGGGCGGTGACCCGACCATAGTCGGTGGTGCCGAGGACATGGGCATCGTCGGCGGCCTCGGCGTAGTAGCCGTGCACGAAGTAGAAGTGCTCGTCCTGGTCGATACCGGCCCACAGCGGGTGCTCATGGTGCTGGTGCACCAGGTTCCAGCCCATGTGAGGGACCTTCAGGCGCCGTCCCCGCGCGTCCTGCATGTCGGTCGGGAAGCGCCTCACCTGGCCGGGCAAAAAGCCCAGGCAGTCGATGCCGCCGTTCTCCTCGCTGCGGTCGAACAGCATCTGCTGGCCGACGCAGATCCCCAGCAGTGGCTTAGCCTGCTGGGCCAGCAGTTCCTCCACCAGGCCGCGCAGCTCGGTGCGCTCCAACTCGCCCATGCAGTCACGGATGGCACCCTGGCCCGGCAGGACCAGGCGCGTCGCGCCACGGATGCGACGGGCATCCCGGGTCACGATTACGTTCTCATGGGTGACGTGCTCCAGTGCCTTGGCAACGGAATGCAGGTTGCCCATTCCGTAGTCGATGACGGCAATGGTCATGGGGCGCTCCTCGTGTGTCGGTCGGCGGCGTCAAAGACTGCCCTTGGTGGACGGCATCTGGCCGGCCATGCGCGGGTCCGGGGCCACGGCCATGCGCAGCGCGCGGCCGAAGGCCTTGAAGATGGTTTCCGCCTGGTGGTGGGCATTGAAGCCCTTCAGGTTGTCGATGTGCAGGGTGACCCGGGCGTGGTTGACGAAGCCTTGAAAGAACTCCCAGAACAGTTGGGTATCCAGGCGGCCGATGCTGGCGCGGGTGAACTCGACGTCCATGAACAGGCCCGGGCGGCCGGAGAAGTCTACCACGACCCGTGACAGGGCCTCGTCCAGGGGGACATAGGCGTGGCCGTAGCGATAGATGCCGCGTTTATCGCCGATGGCTTGGTGGAAGGCCTGGCCCAGGGTGATCCCGAGGTCCTCCACGGTGTGGTGGTCGTCGATATGCAGGTCGCCCTCGGCCGCGATGTCCAGGTCGATCAGACCGTGGCGGGCCACCTGGTCGAGCATGTGATCCAGGAAGGGAACGCCGGTCTCACAGGCCAGGCGGCCCTCGCCATCGAGGTTCACGGTGACGGTGATCCGGGTTTCCTGGGTGTTGCGGGTGACCGTCGCGATACGCTCGGACATGTCGGGTCTCCAGCGCCGTGGCGCATGTAAGGGTGAGGCCTGTGGCTCGTCTCAAAGGGGCATGACGAGCGGAGGGGCAGGGGCGAGGCCTGCCGCAGCGAGGCGACCATTATAGTGAAACGCCACCCCCATCCGCTACAATGCGGCCACACCCGTGCTGGCGATCTTGCCACCACGGCGTCAGGGAGAACCTCGCATGCCGGTGACGCTTCACCATGTCGACCAGGCCACCTGGGATAAGGACGCCCAGGCGCGTACCGATCTGATGCGCATCTATACCGATGCCCCCCCCGAGCGCCTGCCGAGACCCGCGGAAGAGTTCATCCGTGAGCATCTGGGCGCCAACCATTTCTTCAGCTGCGCCCGCTTCAACGACCGCCTGCTGGGTGCCGTGGCGGTACGTGCCGAGGGCCAGGCCTGGTGGCTGTCGCACCTTTGCGTGCGCCGCAACACCCGTCGCCGCGGTGTCGGCTCGCGCCTGCTGGCGTTGACCAGCGAGGCGGCTCGCGCTTCTGGCGCCCGGCTGCGGGTGGTCTCCTCGCAACTGCCCATGCCGGATCAGATGCTACTGTCTCGCCTGGGCTACCGGCTGACCCCGGCCGGCGACTACTTCGAGCTCGAGTTGCCACCGAAGAAGGACGGGCCGCCATGAAGCGACTGTTGCGCACCCTGCTGGCGGCGATCGGTGTGCTCGGCCTGGTAATGGTCGGGGCGGTGGTCTATGTCACCACCTTCGTTGATCCTAATGACCTCAAGCCGCGACTGGTCGAGGTGGTCCGCGAGCACAGTGGCCTCGAGCTGGCCCTGGAGGGGCCCCTTGCCTGGTCCTTCTACCCGCGGCTGGGGGTGAGCGTCGAGGCCGCCGAGGCCCACCTGCCCACCCAGGAAACCGAGGCGGCGCCCTTTGCGGCGTTCGATCATGCCGAGGTCAGCCTCGCCTTCGCCCCGCTGCTGCGTGGCGAGATCGCCATCGATGGACTGACCCTCGACGGGGTGGTGCTCAATCTGGCGCGTAATGCTCAGGGAGAAGGCAACTGGCAGGTGCTCCTCGAGCGGCTGGGCGAACGGGGTGAGCAGGCCGAAGCCGTGCTGGCCCCGGCCAGTGCCGGTGCCAACCCCGAGGCACCCGGCGCGAGCGGTCTGCCGGTGGCGCTGAACATCGCCAGTGTCGAGGTGCGCAATGGCGAGGTGTATTATCGCGACGTGCCGGCCGACCGCGAACTGCTCATCGAGCAACTGGCGATCACCGGGAGCAACGTCAACCCCCGTCGGGCCTTCCCCCTCTCTACGGCCTTCCGTCTGGTCATGCACGATACGCTAGATGGGCGGGAGAAGGGCCTGGATCCGGCCATCGCCAGCGACATGACGCTGGATGCCAGGATGCAGCTGGGGCTCGTGGAGGGCCGACACGTGCTCTCGGACCTGTCGCTGAAGACCAGCACCCTGCTGGAGAATGGGGAGGAAGCCCAGGAGGCTTCCCTAGTGGCGAAAGAGCTCGCGGTCGATCTCAAGGCACAGCAGCTGCGGCTCGATGGCGGTACCCTGGAGGCCAGCCTGCTGCACCCGCAGCTGGGCGACAAGCGCCTGCCGCTGACGCTGAGCCTTTTGATGGAGGCCGACCTGGCCGAGCAGACCGCGCAGCTGCGCGAGCTGTCCCTGACCGGTCCCGACGGGCTCGATCTGAGCGGCAACCTCGGCCTGGAGCAACTAGGCGCGGCCCCCCGCTACAGCGGTCAGGTGCGCCTGGCCCCGCTCTCGCTGAGGCCCTGGCTGGTACGCCTGCGCATGATGCCGACCATGGCCGGCACCACTGCCCTCTCCCAGGTGGCCCTGACCAGCCCGGTCAGCGGTGACCTTTCGGCCATCGAGCTGGATGGCCTGACCCTGGCGCTGGACGACAGCACCCTGACCGGGCGGTTGGCGGCGGGCTTCGATGGTCGTCGACTGGCGATCGACCTACAGGGGGATCGCCTGAATCTCGATGCCTACCTGCCCCCACGGGATGCGGCCCGGGACGGCGCCTCGGCCCGGCTGCCGGGCGTGGGACGTGCCTGGGCCGAGGAGGATAAGGCCCCCTTGGTGCCGGCCTCCTGGCTGGCCGAGCTCGACCTGGACGCCCATCTGGCGCTGGGTGAGCTGCGTCTGACGGGGCTGGCCTTCCAGGACGTCGACCTGAGTCTCGAAGGACGCGATGGTCGCCACCGGTTGACTGCCTTCGAGGCGGGCTTCCACGAGGGCCGCCTGGCGGCCACCGGCGAGCTCGATGTGCGCCAGGCGCCGCTGCGCTGGCAGCTCTCGCCGACGCTGTCGCGGATCCGCCTGGCCTCGCTGCTGGAGACCCTCAGTGACGAGCCTGCTCCGCTGAGCGGTCGCTTCAGCGGTAAGGGACGTCTAGAGGCCCGGGGCAACCGCCTGGGCGAACTGACGCGCTCGCTGAACGGGCGACTGACCTCGCGCCTCGATGAGGGCGCGATCGTCGGGACCAACGTCTCCCGGGAACTGTGCACCGCCGTGGCGACCCTAGAGGGAGAGGCCACCCGTCGTGACTGGGCCCCGGACACCCGCTTCGAGCGCGCGGAGGCGAGCTTCGACCTCCGCGACGGTGTGGCCTACAACGAGGACCTTACGGTCATCCTGCCGGGTATCGAGATCGGCGGTAGCGGACAGCTCGACCTGGTCAGTGAGCGTTTCGAACTGAGCGCCGCTGCCCGGCTGGTCGGTGGCGTGGATGCCGCCTGCGAGGTCAACCCGCGGCTGGCACGCGTGCCTTTCCCGGTCCGCTGCGAAGGCCAGCTGGACGGTGACCGGGCCGAATGGTGCCGCTTCGACCGCGACGCCTTCCAAGCCACGCTGGTGGAGCAGCTGCGGGCCGAGGCCGGCCGGCGCGCCGGCGAAGAGGTCGAGAAGCAACTCGACGACGCCGTGCAAAAGCTCGAAGAGAAACTTGGTGACAAGGCTGGGAGTGAACTTCGTGGCGCCCTGGAGGGTCTCTTCAAGTGAGCATCGAGTAATGCCAGTCCCTGCGCCGACCTGACCGTCGGCGCTTTTTTATGTGTTGTCTTCCCGGAGTACGCCATGAAGGAGATGCCGGTCCCCATCCTGGCACCCTACCTCTTCCAGCAGCGCCTGCTGGCCTGGTTCGCTGACCATGGTCGGCACGAACTGCCCTGGCAGCAGGCGCGTACCCCCTACCGGGTCTGGGTCTCGGAAATCATGCTGCAGCAGACTCAGGTCACCACGGTGATTCCCTACTTCGAGCGCTTCATGGCCCGCTTTCCCGACGTGCAGGCCCTGGCCGAGGCCAGTCAGGATGAAGTGCTGCACCTGTGGACCGGGCTTGGCTACTACGCCCGCGGCCGCAACCTGCACAAGGCGGCGCGGGTCGTGATGGACGAGCATGGTGGCGCGTTCCCGGTGCATAGCCTCGAGGCCATGGCCGCCCTGCCAGGCATCGGGCGCTCCACCGCGGGTGCGGTGATTGCCCAGAGCACCGGAGAGCGGGCGGTGATCCTCGATGGCAACGTCAAGCGGGTGCTGACACGCCTGCATGCCGTGGCGGGCTGGCCCGGGAGGCCGGCCGTGGAGCGCCGGCTGTGGGCCCTGGCCGAGCACTACACGCCGCATGCGCAGGTGGTGGATTTCACCCAGGCGATGATGGACCTCGGCGCGACCCTGTGTCGACGCGGGAGCCCCGACTGTGGCCGCTGCCCCTTCCGTGACGTCTGCGTGGCCCATGCCCGCGGCGAGGAGAAACGTTTCCCCGAGTCGAAGCCGAAGAAGGCCCTGCCGACCCGCGAGACCCTCATGTTGCTGCTGCAGGACGACAAGGGCCGGGTGCTGCTGGAGCAGCGCCCCCCCAGCGGGCTATGGGGCGGACTCTGGAGTTTGCCCCAGTTCGACGACCATGGCGACCTCGAGGGCTGGCTGGACGTGCATGCCCCCGGCGCCGAGCTGGCCCCGGCCCGTTCCCCTTTCACCCATGTGTTCAGCCACTTCCGGCTCGAGATCACCCCGCAGCCGGCACGAGTCACCCGGCTGGATGCGGTGAGCGAGCAGCGGCGCTGGGTCGAGCCCGGGCGCCCCGACGGCATCGGGCTGGCGGCCCCGGTGAAGGGCTTGCTGGAATCCCTGGCGCCCTTCACCCTGTCTGCCCCCCAGGGTCCCCGACCCGATTCCCAGGAGGAGGAGTCCCCCATGAGCCAGACCGTGTTCTGTCGCAAGTACCAGCAGGAGCTCGAGGCCCTGCCGTTCCCGCCGCTGCCCGGCAAGAAGGGCCAGGAGATCCAGGCCAGCGTTTCCCGGCAAGCCTGGGAGGAATGGCAGGCGCTGCAGACGCGCCTGATCAACGAGAAACACCTCAACATGCTCGACCCGGCCTCCCGGGAGTACCTGATGGAGCAGATGGAGCGCTTCCTCGACAACCGCGAGACCGACCAGGCCGAGGGCTACGTGCCCCGCGGCGAGTGATCGGCCAGGTGCCGTCGGCTTGCCGCCATCCTTCTGAAACGGAAGGGGTTGACGCCGGCGGCGCCTTGGGGTTTAATACGCACCGTTGGCAAGGGGCCAGATAGCTCAGTTGGTAGAGCAGGGGATTGAAAATCCCCGTGTCGGCGGTTCGATTCCGTCTCTGGCCACCACATTGCTGGGGTATCGCCAAGTGGTAAGGCACCGGTTTTTGGTATCGGCATTCGCAGGTTCGAATCCTGCTACCCCAGCCACGCCAACCCAGTTTCCTTCTGCATCTCGACCCGCGGGTCGGTAGCGCGCCGGCATAGCTCAGTTGGTAGAGCAACTGACTTGTAATCAGTAGGTCCCGGGTTCGACTCCTGGTGCCGGCACCATCGAGACCTCCGGGAAATCAAAGCGTTGCAGAACACAAGAGGCCGCCCATCGAGGCGGTTTTTTTGTATGCGTACAATTTGACGTAAAATCTTTGATCAGCTTCCTCATTGCTACAGCTCCTCAGGCTACTTCACATTACGCCTCGGAATGTGGTCTCCTAACCAACGTGAGATCCTGGTTGCCTGTGCGTTCTATGTAAAACAATGGGTTGCAGGCCTGGCCGACAACACCTAACCATTATGGTTGATCTATGGCAGAAGAGTCGCCACACTACCCTACAGAGGTGGTTCGAGAGCTGGTGAGGCAAAGGAAATGCAATTTTGCCAGGAATGCTTATCGCGAAGCAGAGGATCTCGGATACGCGGGTGAAGAGAAGTATTTACTTTTGGAAGAGCTTTCTGAGAGTGATTATCGTTACAGCGTAGACTTTTCTTCTGATCGGCCGGATATAAAAATGGATGTTTATTTTGTCAGGAGGAGGTCCCGCTTAAACCCTGAGTATATGTGTGACATTTATGTGAAGATTCTGGTCACCCCTCTCAGTGAAGCGGTGATAAGTATTGAAAATGCCGAGCACGTTAGTGTTCGGTCATTTCATCTCGAAAGAGGTGGGAGACTATGAGTAAGCAATGTGTTATTTGTGCTGCCGAGTGCGGCATAATTGAAGTGGAGGAGAAGTTTCTCCACAAAGGCGCTTATTTGTCTGTTCCGGGTATTAAATATTACAAGTGCTCTTCTTGTGAGGAAGAGTTCGTTGACTATGCCCTGGATAAAGAGAACTCTTTCCTTGTCAATGAAAAGAAAAAGCAAGCTGAAGGAAGAAGAACCGCTGGTGAAGTTTTTCGTCTGAGGAAGCGCTTTGGGATTTCTCAAGCTGATGCTGCCAAGGTCTTTGGGGGTGGTGCAAACGCTTTTTCAAAATATGAGCGAGGTGAAGTGACACAAAGTGCAGCTATGGATAAGCTGATGAGTGTCGCAGAAGATATACCAGGTGTTATGGAATATCTGTGCGAGAAAGAAGGCGTGGAGTATTCGCGTGAAGTTAAGAAAGCCTCTAAGAGGGGGCTTGCCTCTGCATCACCAATAGAAGATCTTTGTGCGAAGTTTTCTGCAGGGAGTGCTATGTGGGGGACTTCGCTGAGGAAAGTTCGGAAGACTTACGCGGAAGTGTCAGTTGTTAGTGCTCTAAAGGTGGCAGAGTCAGTCGATGAAGATGCTAAATATAGAGTCTTTGTCTATGGAGTTTCAAGCGCTCTGAATGAGCTTTCAACTCCTAGGATCAAGGAGTTAAGTTCAGATGAAGAGTTGTATCGCTGTGGGTTTGATTCTGAGCCGGATGCTGAGTTAGAGATGAGGCACTGAATATGAATACTGATCTCATCCATGAGGTTTTGAATGATCTATCAATCATGGATGTTTATATTGTTGATTTTAGTTTCAAGCCTCATGGGGATTACTATCCTCGTTATCTCCCTGAGGAAGACTCATTGGGGTTTCAGGATAAGTTGGCCATAAGTTCAAAAACAATATCTGTGGGCGAAGATGGTGAAGAGCAATATATATTTTTGACTGAAGCATCGTTAGGTAAAAGAGTTGTTGTGATGAAGGATGGTGAGGACTCTCCGCTCTTCTCTATAGAGGCTACCTTCAGAGCTGAGTACCTGATGAGCCGGCCTGATTTAAACAAGGATGCACTCAAAGAGTTTGCAACACATAATGGGTTGCATGCGATTTGGCCATTTTGGAGACAGTTTGTTTA
This sequence comes from Halomonas cerina, assembly GCF_014192215.1. Lineage (GTDB taxonomy): Bacteria > Pseudomonadota > Gammaproteobacteria > Pseudomonadales > Halomonadaceae > Halomonas > Halomonas cerina. Next base: position 48,423 of record NZ_JACHXP010000021.1, on the reverse strand, counting down.
CGATATGATGCCAAGGCTCAGGCTTCCAATCCCAGAGATACCGCTTCGGGAGCCACTTTACAAGAAAAAGCAGTCTGAAGCTTAACTTGATGGAGGTACTACTGGGATGCTCAAGTCGTAAACATCCATCATTCCCGCTGATCTATGTCCGCTGGCATCTTGCTTCTCGTGGCGGGTGCCCACGGTATCAGTAATTCCCTTCCTTTTGAGATCGTGCATGCTGAAGCGCTCGTCTTCGGTGATGATCTCGGCCTCCATAGCCCGGCGGATGAAGCGCTGCCAGGCGCTGTCGAAGGATGACTTTCGCAGCGCGTCGCCGGAGCGGGAGACGATCAGCGGGCGGCGATCCGGCAGCATGGGTACCGCTCGGCTCCGGCGATTCCAGATCTCGGCGCGGCGATCGACGGCAGCTTGCCAGGCGGCACGCAGGCGAGGCGTCCAGGCGACGATGTTGTTCCGACTGCCCTTGCGACGATTGGTAAGCAGGCCCTCGGGGCGGGCGTTGGCGTCGGTAAGGGTGATGACTTCGATCCCCCGCAAGCGGCACAGATAGGCAAGTTCCATGACGATCCACAAGTAGGTGGGGCAGCTTCCTTTCTGGCCGCGCCGTGGGTAGTCGTTGCCGGTGGCCTGGGCGTGGGCGATCAGCTTGGCCATTATCGGGCTCTCGGGTAGCCGGCGCCGCTCGCGTTCCTTGGCGTGCTCGACGCCGTGGGCCGGGTTGTCGTCGCAGTAGCCGCGGTTCCGGCCCCAGCGGAACAGGCGCCCCAGGTAGCGCAACACGGCGTTGGCCTTGCTGGGGGTGCCTTCGTCGGCGATGCGATCGACCAGTCGCTGGACGACGGCGGAGGTGATCCGCTTGGTGGCCAGGTCACCGAAGGGTATGCCGAGCCGCGTGGGCTGCTCGAGCAGCACAGCGGCGGCGTAGTCGTACCCTTCCCGGGTCTTGGCGGCGAGCTGCTTGAACTGGCTGCTGTCGTGGAACTGCTGGCTGAGCCAGCGTAGCTTGTGCCGATCGGTGTGGCTCAGGTCATCGGCGAGCTGGTGCAGCTCGGCGAGGGTGGCCCGGGCGGTGGCGATGTTCTTGCGACGCCGGCGGTCGCCTTCCTGATAGATGGTGTACCAATTCCCACGGCCGCGGTGGTCGAAGTAGATGCCGTCGGGCAGCTTGGCCTGGTCGATGTGCCGGGGGATGTGAGGGTTGTGGCCGCGCTTGCGGCCACGCTTGGCGGGTGGGCTCATAGGATGCTGGCGTCGTAGCGTTCGTCGTTCTGTGCGTGGGGCGTGAGGCCTCCGGCCTGGTTGACCAGGTCGATGGTGGTCCAGGGGCCGAGCCGGCCCCGGAACACCTTCACTCCCTGCTCGACCAGGCAGCGCTCGATGTCGGCGGCGCGCTGGTACCCGGTGATCTCGCGGAGATCCTCGCAGGATAGTACGTTCGGGCTAGCCATGGCGTGGCGACTCCTTGGCGGTAATGCCCCGCGGTGGCTGCCAGCCAGTGGGGGCGAAGTCGCAAGTCTTCATGACGCCTCCCTTGCCGAGTGAGCGGCATATTGCGCAGATATGCGGTGAATGGCCGGTGTCTGAGCGTGATGTTGCTCAACATGGTTCGCCCTGGCGATGGCGGCCATGGGCAGAGGACTGACGCTGTTGCCGACCATCCGGGTCTGGGCCGTGGCCGTGAAGCGCCGGCCGTCGTGGCCGTGATCGATGACGTAGGTGTCGGGGAAGCCCTGGGCGCGGTACAGCTCCCGGGGCTTGAGCATGCGCAGGGCGATGTCGACGATCACGTAGGGCGTGCCCTGGATGGTGACGGTGACCAAGGCCAGGCGATCGCGGGTGGTGATGGTGTCCAGCGGAGCACGCAGGTCGCGCGGTTCGCCTTTGCCGTAGTAGTTGATCAGAAAGGCGACGCGCAGGGCACCGGCCTTCTGGTCTTGAGTGAGCGGGGCCGCCAGGCTGGCCGTGACCAACTGCTGCTGGGTACCGCGGCCGGTGATGGTGCTGAGAGGATCGCGGGCGTCTCGGCCGGCGCCGTCGTAGAAGCCGCCGTTCATTTGGGCCATGAAGGCCGTGACCAGGGCATGCTTGCCGCCGCCGGCGACCACCGTCCCGAGGGGCTGGCGGATGTCCAGCGCGCGGGGGGACTGGCCGGGACGCTCGCCATAGCCGGTCTGCACCAGGGTGGCGGTGGCCAGGGCGAACGTGCCGCCCCGTGGCCAGGCCGTAATGGTGCGCAGCGGTTCGTCGATCGGGTGCACGGCCACGCCGGTCCCGCCGTAGTTGGCGATGGGCACGATGAAGGGATCGCCGCTGTCGAGGACGAACTTCTGCACGCCCTTGGCGATCCGCCGCAACGTGTTCTCCGCCAGCGGGCGGGGCCGGTCGAAGATCGAGCGGGTGGGGATCGACCAGTCGATGCACTCGGCGGCCGATCGCCGGGGCTTCTGGCCACGCTTGGGGCGCTGGTGGTGCGTGGACTCCGGCCAGACGATCGGGCGGCCGTCGCATCGGGCGATCAGGAACAGGCGTTCGCGGGTAGTCGGGGCGCCATAGTCGCAGGCGCGCAGGGTGCGCCACTGCACGGCATAGCCCAGGCGGTGCAGGCCGTCGACGAAGTGTCGCCAGTTGTGGCCGCGGCGGCGTCGATCTGGTACCAGGAACTGCTGCTCGAGCGGCACGCGCTCGCCGGGTTCAGCCACGCGGTAGATCTTGCGGCCGGTGCGCGGGCAGGTCACCTGGTCCATGGTCACCACGCGGCCAGTGGCCTTGCAGCGCTTGGCCACCAGCGGCGACCACTGGAGGATCTGCTCGACGTTCTCCAGAGTGATTACCCGAGGCCGTTTCTTGCCGGCCCACTTGTGGACGACCCACGATAGCGAGCGGATCGCCCGCTTGCGTGGCTGACCGCCGCGGGCCTGGCTGTGGTGGGTACAGTCCGGGCTGGCGTGGAAGTGACCGACCGGCCGCCCCTTGCAGGCGGCGACCGGGTCGACCTCGTAGACGTCGGAGAGGTGATGCTCGGCGCCTGGGTGGTTCACCTGGTGCATGCTGATGGCGTCGGCGTCGTGGTTGATGGCCACGTGCACCGGGCGATTGAGGCCCATCTCCAGGCCGGTGCTTGCCCCGCCGCCACCGGCGAACAGGTCGACGTTGATCTCGCCCTCGAAGTCGATGGCGAACTGGGTGCGCCAGGCGAGGTTGGTGGGAGGGTTGGCGCTCATGCGGCGTCCTCCCTCAGCGCCCGTTCCAGCATGCTGACGATGGTCAGGCCGGGCGCGGCCGGCAGGTTGTCCCCGGCATACAGCCGTGCCTGCTGGACGGCACCGGTCAGGCGATCGAGCCGGGCCTCTTGCTCGTGCAGCTCGCCCAGGATCTGGTGCAGGCGGCGCACGGCGCGGTTCCACCCGTCGCCCACGTAGACGTCGGGCTCAGGCTCCGGCAGGTCGTCGCACGCGGCCAGCGCCTCCTCGATGTCGTCGCAGTCCTGCTTGGGCACTGTGTAGCAGTCCTCTTCGACGTGGTGGCAGGTGTCGTCTGCCCGGAAGTGCGTGGCGCGGGCTATGTTGCCGAGCAGCTCGACCAGCACGTGGGCCTCATCGGTTCGGGTCTTGTGGCTCATCCCTCACCTCCCTGCCGCTCGGCGGCCCGGTCCAGCCGCTCGATCTCGGCGAGGATCAGCGCGCCGGCCTTCACCAGGTTGCGGCGGGGGTGATCGGGGCTGGGCTTCCACCACTTGGCAGGCCAGGGCCAAATGGCCGGGCACTTGTTTGTGCCGTCGACGATGCCGGAACTCTGATAGGCATAGCTGGCGGCCGCGTAGGACAGTTCACCGTGCACGTACTGGTCATCTCGCTCGCGGCTGAACCCCTCGGTGGAGAGCTGCCGCATGCGCTCGCGGTAGACGTCGATATAGGAGCCACTGTAGGGGCTGGACGGCCCGGCGAAGGTGGCGTCGGCGCACAGCAGAAGCTGGGCGAAGACGGTCTTGGCGCGCACGGCGACGCTGATGATGTCGCCGTCTTCGTTCTCGTCGCGATAGACCTCGGTGAAGCCGGCGGGGTGCGGGAATTCGAGCGAGGCGATATAGGCCTGGGGGTCGTTGGCGAAGGCGTCCACGACGTCATCGTCGTCGACGGCCGGGTCGATCGGGGCCTCGATGGCGTGGATATTGACCTCGAATCCGAACGGCTCAATCACTTCATTGATGGGCCGTTCCTCGAACAAGGGGTGGTCGAACAGCTGATGGTTGTGCATGTGGTGTGCTCCCGTGCGTGGTGGTGAGCCCCGCCGCCGTGGTGGGCAGCGGCTGGGCGGTGGTGTGTCAGGCCGCGAAGTCGCGGAACAGGCACCCGGCGAGCCTGCCGGGCGAGGTGGCGAGGATCGCCTCGGCGCGCTGCCTTCGCTCCGCCGGTGAGTGGGGCGACACGCGCCGGCGAGCTGCCGAGCTCGCGGCTTTCTTGGCGGCCCGGGCGCGGGCGCTGTGGGGCGGCTCGACCAGGGCGGCGCCGCGCTTGCCGCTGCGGTACCGCATGCTGAGGGTGCTCAGCGGCAAGTCGTAGCGGTCGGAGAGCGTGGCCAGGGAGACGAGCTCCCGGGTACGCGGGTCAGTGCCCACGGTGGTCAGGAACACGCCCTTGACGGTCGACGAGCTCCCGGGTACGCGGGTCAGTGGTGAGGATCTTGCCCATGATGGTGTCCCTCAGTGCCAGATCAGCCAGCCCAGCGCCAGACCGGCGCTGAGTGCATAGCCGAGCTGGAGGTATTCGCCGAGCAGGCCGATCAGTTCCATGGTTTACCTCGTCGGGTTACTTGCTGAAGTTGCCGAGCAGCACGCGGACGGTGTCCGGGTGCAGCTGCTGCTCGAGCACCGCCTTGAACTCCTTGGCGATCTCTTCCTGGATGCCCTCGAGGCCCATGATCCGCAGCTTGATGCGCGGCTTGCTGTCGTCGGTGAGGATCGACACGCGCAGGTCGAAGGTGCGCAGGCGCAGGCCTTCATAGGGCAGGCAGGCGAAGCGGATGAACGCCGGGGTATCGTCGCCGGCGCTGGCGTCCATGGCATCGAGCCCGGTGCGCCGGGCGTTCCAGTCGCCTTCCTCGTGGGTACGCTCGGAGGTGGCCTTCACCTCGATGCGGCGGACCAGGTTGGCCAGCTGCTTGGCGCTGAGCTCCTTGCCCTGGCTGCTCTCGCCGGTGATGTGGGCGTGCCAGTCCTCGATCCAGTGCGCGAGATCCTTCTGGCCGAAGGCGCGGTCGTGGGCCTGCAGGCAGGCGGCATAGGGCGCGGTGCGCTGGAGCTTGAGCCGGGCGCGGTGCTCGCCGTGGCCGGCGGCCTCGGCGCTGCCCAGGTCGAAGAAGGCGAGGGCGTCCATGTCGTCGGTGTCGACGAACACCTGGGCGACAGCCTGGGCGTTGACGTAGGCGGCGTAGTCCTCGATGGAGCTGGTGGAGAAGGTGCCCCGGAAACGGCTGGGGGTGTCCTGGTAGCGCTCGAGCGATTCCAGCGAGTAGCCGTTCGGGACCAGCATGGTCGGCACGTCGGTGCCCGGGGCGCCGATCTGGCTGGCGGCGACGAGGGCTTCGATCTTCTCGATGGTGTTGGCGTCCATGTGTCAGTTCCTGTGATCGTGTGGTGGTTGGTGTGCGTGGGTGGGGGTGTGGGCGCGCTCAGGCGCCCTGGGTGGAGCCCTGCCCCTGGGGCTCGAACTCGAATTTGCCCTGGTTCTCGGGGAACAGCGTGAGCTTGCCGCCGCGGCCGACATACAGCGGCGTCTTGGTGGTGTTCTCCTCGCTGCGCTTGCCCTTGGCGGTGGGCACCGTGTAGCTGAGCTTGTGGGAGCAGTCGACCTGCGAGCTGTCGGCGATCTGCTTGAGGTCCAGGGTGACGGTGACTTTGCCCGCCTTGCCGGTCTGGACGACGCCGGCGGCGGCATCGCTCAGGGCGCGGCCGAGCTTCTCGCGGAACACGCCGGCATCCAGGTCGTCGAGCAGGGCGTTGACGTCGGTGGTGGGTTGATCACTCATGGTGTGCATCCTCTGTCGTGGTGGTTGGCCCGGTGGGCCGGTCAGTCCGCGGTGCCGGTGGGCGCGCGGAAATCGGTGGTCGGGATCGCGTCGACGAAGGCGCGGTTGAGCCGGGCATGCTGGCGATCCGGCAGCGCCTGGGCGCGTTCGATGGCGGCGGCCCGGCTGCGGTGCTCGATGTAGGCGGCCAGCTGGTAGAGGCAGACGAAGCGCCTCGTCTTGTGGCTGTCGTCCAGGGTGACCACGGGCAGCGGGATCTCGCCGCTGTTCAACGCCCGGCGGAAGGTGTGCTCGTTGCGGTTGCGGAAGTAGCGCTGCCGCACGTCCTCGATCGGGATCAGCACGTCGCCGAACTCGCGATAGAGCAGGGCGACGGTGCTGACCGGCTCGGCCTCGTCGAGCCAGGCCGGCATCTCCGCGCGCGGCTCAGCCCTGGGCATCGTTGGCGGCCTCCCGGTGGGTGACGACATCTCGGCCGAGGCGGTGGGCGATGTACATCAGCCCGCGCTCGGTCACCAGTGTCTTGCCGTAGGGGCGGGGCTGGCCCATGCCCACGTGCTGGTATTCGCGCAGCTCGACGACCAGGCGCCCGGTGCTGGTGTGGGCGCGGGTGGCCAGGTTGTTCTGGTCGAGCATGCCGAGCTCGCGCAGCTGCTGGCACAGGGTGGTGCGGCCGGTGCCGAGCAGGCTGGCGGCCTGCTGCAGGGTGTAGCGCTTCATGATGCGGCCCTCATGTCGATGATCTCGTCGATGGTCAGCGTCAGGCGGGCGTTGAGCTCGTCGAGGTCGCCGCCGTTGGTGACCACGCGGTCCTGCCGGGCGAGCGGGATGCCGGCCTCGCTGCGATGGCTGCGCACGGGCTCGGTGCCGGGGCGGTAGAGGTGGATCAGCGTGCCGCCATGGGCGCGCAGCCACTCGGCCTCCTGGGGGAAGCGGACGTCGCTGATCACGGCGCCCTGGTAGGCGTCGCCCTCGATGTCCTCGAGCTGGGCCAGGCGCTGCTGGGCCACGCGGACCCAGAAGTCCTGGGCGACCTGGTCGCGGCCCCACTCGGTGCCCAGCGTCTGCATCAGCTCGCGGGGGCTCTTGCCCAGCCAGGCCAGCGGCTCCTCCTTGAGCTCGCCATTCAGGTGCCGGTCGTCCAGGTCGAGCATGGCGCCCAGGGCGTCCTTGAGCGGGTCGGCGAAGTTGAGCCGGGCCAGGCCGTAGCGGTCGGCGATGATGCGCTGGGCGGTGCTCTTGCCGCAGCGGGCCGGGCCGGCGAGGCCGATCAGTAGCTTGATGGTCATGAGGTCCTCCGATCGCGGTGTTCGAGCCAGGCGCCCAGCAGGCAGATGGGCAGGATGAAGAGAGCCAGCGTCAGGAGCAGGCCGCCCATCACGGCAAGGCCGATGGCCTGCTCGCTGGCGTCGAGCGGCAGCAGGTCCACCAGCGCCTGGGCGACGGTGCGGAAGGGATCGAGCAGGGCGGCGATCATGCGGCACCTCCCGGGGGAAGCAGCAGGCTCTCCAGGTTGGTGATCAGATCGGCCAGTTCCCCCGTGGCAGTGCGGTAAGTCATGCGCGCCTTGGTGCCGGGCAGGTAGATATGCGCGAGCTCGGTACCGCGGAAGCTGTCGTCACCGCCCTGGTGCTTGCTGAGGTGGGCACGGGGCGTCAGCCGCACGCTGAGTTCGTGGGTGCCGCCCGAGTATTGGCAGGTCGCGACCAACTCGGGGTGGTGCAGCGTGATGTCGATGCAGATGTCCTGAATACGCGAGATCAGGACGCGGTGTTCCCTGGTGAGCTGGCTCATGCCGCACCTCCTGGCTGGGCCAGGCAGTGGACAGGAGCAACCAGCGGCATCAGTCGGATGGTTCGGGTGGTGGGGTCGGTGAAGGCCAGCCGGCCTGTGGCGACTTCGATGTCGCGCACGGCCTGGGGGCTGGTGGCGGCTGCCGGGTGCAGGTACACCCGGGCCTGGGTCGAAAGAGTGGTGTGCATCGTGCTTTCCTCTTACTCGTGGTGGGCGAGTAAGAAGCAGCATCGTACCATAACGGTATTATGTCAATACCAATAGGGTATATTTTCGCCCTCGTTTGCTTTGTAGAGCGACCCGCCGCTTGACATAGAGTACGATATGGCTTGTATTCATACCGCATGAATCATGTTTTTTTGTACAGTATCTCGCGTGGCCGCTATGAGTGACATCGAATGGACGGAGCAGACTTGGAACCCGGTGACGGGATGCACCAAGGTCTCTCCAGGCTGCAAGCATTGCTACGCCGAAGTGATGGCGGGGCGGCTACAGGCCATGGGGGCTCGTGGGTATGAGAACGGCTTCGCGCTCTCATTGATGCCCGAGCGCCTCGAACAACCTCTCAAGCGCAAGAGGCCGACCACCTACTTCGTGAACAGCATGAGTGATCTGTTCCACGAAGGCGTGCCTGACTACTACATAGAGCAGGTCCTCGACGTAGTGAAAAAAACTCCTCGCCACACCTATCAGGTGCTTACCAAGCGAGCTGCAAGGTTACCGGACTTCTTCTCAAGCCGTGATGTGCCTAAGAATCTTTGGCTGGGGGTGTCGGTTGAGGATCAGAAGTATGGCGTGCCAAGAATCGAACACCTTCGGCAGGTTGAGGCAGCCGTCCGCTTCCTCAGCGCTGAGCCACTACTTGAGGATCTGGGGGACTTGGACCTGGCTGGTATCCACTGGGTGATTGTGGGCGGAGAGTCCGGAAAGGGAGCTAGGCCAATGCGTCCTGAGTGGGCTGATAGCATCCGGCGTCAGTGTGAGGAGCAGGGGGTGGCCTTCTTCTTCAAACAGTGGGGAGGATGGGGCCAGGATGGCAAGAAGCGAAGCAAGAAGGCCAATGGTCGTGAGCTCGGGGGTAGGGTCTATGACAACTATCCTTTGATCCCCTCTATTACCGTCGCTTGAGAATATGGTTTATACCTCTTTGGGCAAGTCCGATGGCTTTTTCTGAGTCATTGGACATCGCAAAGTACAAGTTGAATAGTAGAGAATTGTTGGTGTTGTAGAATGGCACTGGATAAGGGTGGACGTACTTGAAGATCTCGTTCAGCTTGGAGGTGACGAACATATCGAGCGCTCGTGTTCCGGACTCCCTTGTCAGCTTCTCCTCAACGGGTTCGCCAAACAAGTCGGTTTCCTGTGTAGCCTGGCTAGCCTGGTAGATGGTCTGCTCCCACTCATTGCCGCCAAAGAGCTTGTTTAAGCGGTTCCGCCACCCATCCTGAATTTTTGAGTGTTCACGAGGGGTCTGTCTTATGACGGCGCTTACTGGAAACCAAATCCAGACGTCATTTCCGCGAATGCTTGATATCAGCTTCAGTGATTCCCAGTCGAGCTGGCATCCAAAGGGGTCAATAAAAAACACCGCTCTTTCGCCTCGGCGTTGAAGCAGTTCGCCACAAACGTTTCGGATCATAGTGTTGGCATCGGCGGCGCTGATGCTGACGTTGCGGCCGGTATGTTGGTTCACAATTGCTTCGAGTCGAGCTCGTCGCTCTGCGTTCGGCTCGTTGAAGTGATATTTGTAAAAAGGATTGTTTACGCCAAGCGAGATGGCTGCAGAGCCTTCGATCGGCTCGCTGGTTATCAGCTCTCCGGCGGAGTCGATCGTTCCTGTGCCTGAGAAGGGGTCAACGTAATGAAGGTTGAAATTCTGGTTCTTTAGTGCTGTTGAATAAAAGTCGAGATAACGCTTGAGGATGTCCAGCTTTTTGGCGGTCCAAGCTCCGCCGAATTGGTGGTTGTCTGTCACGGCAAGCTCCCTGCATGTTATAGATCTTCAACCCTCCAGCGGGCTTTACCTACGATTGTCCACTCACCATCCATTCTGGTGTAGCGTGGCTCGAAGCTGTCGTTTGTGGCGCAAAGGTACATCTCATCGCCTTCACAGCGGAGCTGCTTGAATGTCCCGCTGTTGTCGCTGAGGCGCATTGCATAAACGAAATCGCCACTTTTCCATTCTAGGTCAGGGTCAATGACAATCTTGTCACCTTCCCTGAACCGAGGCTCCATGCTGATTCCTTCGATCCTGAGGGCGAATGCACTGGGCCCAGTTGGGCCCGGGGCCAGCACGTACTCAGTGATGTGGGCGTCCTCTATGTTCTCCATGACCTTCCCTGCCGATGCCTGGCCCAGCACAGGGAGCCGCCGCGTTGATGTGGTTACCACCGCGGCGTTGTCGTCGTGTAGAGGCTGATCGAGGAAGCCGTTAGGGAGGTCCAGGCAAGTCTCGATGTGCCGAGCTAGGCTGTTGCCGATCCCTTTGTGTGCCGAGGCGCCGGCGATGGCGCTCACCTGTCCCTGGCTTCGATCGATCATGTCGGCGAATGCCTTCAGGGTGAGGGAGCGGTCTTTGATGATGGCCTGTACGCGGCGGCGGCGGGTCGTCGTGATGTCCATCCGTGAAGCATCCTTGACATTACCCAAATGGTAAACGAGCATTGTGGTATTGGTGTTTGAATACCAATACGGTATTGGAGAGGTCGCTATGAAACTTGCTGAGTACCTCCGCGAACTGGACCAGCCTGGCGCTGATGGCCACATCCCGCTTGAGCAGTTTGCTGAGAGAGCTGGCACCACAGTCGGCTATCTACGTGTGCATGTGATTCGCGCGCGTAAGCCTGCCTCCTTGCGGTACATGCGTCGTCTGGCTCAGGCGAGTGAAGGAAAGGTGTCACTACTCGATGTCCTCAGGCACTACGGAGTGACTGATGAAGAACTTGATATGAAGGCCCGGGCCGCCTAATCAGGCGGCCCGGAGGTTGCCGGGGTCTGCCCACCACAGACGTCCCCCGGCGAGTGGCAGAGAGGTTATGCCCACCACAGGCCCTCTCTGCGTGTGATGCACACCACATGCGATCACGAGTTCAGGATAACGCATCGGAACTCGGGGCGCATGGCAGCGTGAAGGGAGTAACGTACCATGTCCCGCAGATGGCTCTCCTCTCAGGAGCGCGCCCAGCGCGAAGTCCTGCCCCTTAACCTGGCCCTGTACCATGCCGCCCGTGAGTACCCTGGCGGCGTGAAGGCCGTGGCCGCCATCTATGGCCTGAATGCCACCACCTTGCAGCACAAGCTGAGCCCGACCCACGACTCGCATCGCGCCAACATCGATGACATCGAGGCCGTGCTCGGCGCCACACGTGACCCGCGCATCCTGGACAGCATCGGAGAGCTCGCCGGCGGCTGCCTGTGGGTGTGTCCGGTCGAGCGGCGCCTGGCACCACGCCCCGCTGAGCAACTGGACGTGCTCGAGCATCTCTCCAGGCTTCATGACCGTCTAGGCGACATGATCAGCAGCGTGCGCACTAGCCTCGAAGATGGCGTGGTCGACGATCACGAGCGGGCCGAGTTGCGCAAGCGGGCCCGCCAGACCATGGAGGCGGTGCTGTCCCTGGAGCTGGCCGCCAACATCGCGGGGGAGGTGGCGCATGGATAACGCCGATCGTGCCCAGGATCTGATCGACCAGCGCCTCGAGCAGGCGCTGGCCGCCCGCCAGGCCGCTGGCCAGTTGGTGGGAATGCAGGGTCGCGCCGAGTGTGAAGACTGCGGCGAGGAAATCCCCGCCGCGCGCCGTGAGCGCCTGCCCGGCGTGGCCACCTGCGTGGCGTGCCAGACAGCCAGGGAGGGGCGGCGGTGAGTTCAGTCAGCTTCTACGGCTTGGATGCCGTCCACAGTGATGGCACAGAGCAGCCAGTCATTCCCGTTCTTGATCTCGCGGCGATGCCCCCCGGGTGTGATGGCATACAAGGACGTGGCGGGGTGTTCAACGTCCAGCAGGCCCTGGCTTTCCAAGCCTCTGCAGTCTTTTTCCAACTCATGCAGGCTTCGGCCGTCGAAGGCGTCGGGTTCGATGGGAACCCAGTTATGAGCATCATTGTTCTCGTGGATGTAGGCGAGGATGGCATTCTGCAGATCCGTCAGCTTGGTGCTCATGGGAAGGTCCTTCTAAGTCAGTGCGTTGATGATGGCGCTCCAGGCGCCAGGGGCTTGGTCGAGGCCGTGGCTGACAACTCTCTGGGTCAGCTGCTTCAGTCCTTCTTCGCGCATTTCCTTCAGGGCGGCAATCAGGCCAGGCTTGTCCTCTTCGGGCACGTCCTCGCTCTCTGCGATCTTGGTTTCGATCAAGTCGCGGATCGTGTCGGCGTGCAAGCGAACGGTGACGGTGCCGAGGATGGCCGAGAGCCCGCCGTCGTCTTCCAGGAAGTCCAGACCTTTGGAAGTGATGCGGGCCTGCACAATCTTGGGTACTGCATTTCGGGAGTCCAACGAGGTGTGCGTTTTAAGCTCTACCAAGTCGTGCTCCTCGAGGTAATGGAGGTTCTTAGCGTATCCCTGGTCTACGCCGTCGTCGGTGACCCAGTTGGGGATGAACTCTGCTCTGGAGGCGAAGCCCGGATAATGCCGCCGGAGATCGATCAGAAGCGCTCGCTGCTTTTCCCTATCAAGAAACACTGTGCTCTCCTAATTGAGGGGGTGGTGTATGGTTGATCGTACCCCTATGAGCCTAGACGAGTTGCGACTTGCCCTACAGCACATCCCCGCCGACGACCGCGAGACCTGGGTCAGCGTGGGCAATGCCTGCAAGACCGAGTACGGCGACGACGGATTCTCGGCCTGGGACGAGTGGAGCCAGCAGGCGGCGAGCTACAAGGCGGCGGACGCCAGGAGCGTGTGGCGCAGCCTGACCCCGGGCCACGTGCACCTGGGCACCATCATCAAGTTGGCGATAGACGGTGGCTGGCAGCGTGAGCGCCGCGAGATGAGCGCCGAGGATCGCCGTCGGCTCAAGGCCGAAGCGGAGGAGCGCCGACGCCGGGTGGCCGCTCAGGTGGAGGCCGACCAGGCCAAGCTCGAGCGCATGCAGCAGGCCGTGGCCGGCGCCTGCCAGCGGGTGATGGAGCAGCACCTGGCCGCGCAAGGCCAGTCGCCATATCTGGAGCGCAAGGGCGTGGGCGCCTATGGCGTGTGGTTCCCCCGACGCACGGTGCTGATCAGCATCGACAGCCAGCGGGAGCGTGCCGACGTGTGGGTGGGCCCCGAGGTGCGTGACTGGTTTCGCGAGCTGCCCAAGCCGCGGCCGGATCACCTGCACATGTTCCAGCTGCGCCCGGGGGATGTGGTGGTGCCGCTGCGTGGCCAGGACGGTACGTTGTGGGCGCTGCAGACCATCAACCGGCAGGGCACCAAGCTGTTCCCCAAGTTCGGCCGCAAGGCCGGGTGCTGCCATCTGATCGGCAGCGACCAGGCGGCGCCCGACATCATCGCCGTGGCCGAGGGCTATGCGACATCGGCGAGCGTGCACGAGATGACCGGCTGGCCGGTGGCTGTGGCCCTGGACGTGGGCAACATGGCCCGGGTGGCGCCACCGCTGATGACGATGTATCCGCGGGCGCGGATGATCCTGTGCGGCGATGACGACCCCGGCACCGAGGGCAACCCTGGCCGCACCAAGACGCAGGCGCTGGCGGCCCAGCTGGGCTGCGCGGTGGCGTTCCCGAGCATGGAGGCGGCCTGATGGATTGGAACGACCTGCACCAGGCCGCCGGTGCCGACGAGGGTCGCCGGCAGCTGCATGCCGCCCTCGAGGCGGCGAATGATGGCCATCTCCCCCCGTCCCCCTCTGGTTGGGAGCCGCCCGCCCCGGCGGCTGCTGCAGCCTCGGGGGGCGCGGGGGAGGGCCAGGAATGGACCGACGTCGCGCTGCACCAGCGGTTCGCGCTGCTTGAGGGCGAGAAGAAGGTGTTCGACCTGGTGCGGCGCAAGATCGTCAACTGGGGCGCGTTCGAGGCCCTGGTCACCAAGGGCAAGGCGCGGGACTGGCTCGAGCGTAGCGACAAGAAGCTGATCGATGCCGAGGAAGCTCGCCACCAGGTGGCCGAGGTGAAGCTCGCGCACAAGCTCAAGGGCGAGCGCGGCACTGTCGGCATGGCGCCCACCGAGCGCTATGTCTACCTCGACGGCACGCAAGACATCTGGGATCGCCAGCTCAAGCAGCGGCTGCCGGCACGGGCCGTGCAGCTGGCCTTGGGCGATGCCTGGTCGTTGTGGGTCAACTCGCCGGAGCGCCGGCAGGTGCCGCACGATCGGTTGGTGTTCGACCCAAGCATGACCCTGGACCCGAGCGAGTACATCAACACCTTCGAGGGCCTGCCGCTGGAGCCGATCGATGACCCGAAGCGCTGCAAGTGCATACGCTACCTGATCGACTGGCTGTGCAGCGGCGACAGGGACGCCATGCACTGGTTGACCTGCTGGCTGGCCTACCCGCTGCAGCATATGGGCGCCAAGCTGGACACGGCGGTGCTCGCACACTCGACGATCGAGGGCTCGGGCAAGTCCTTGTTGCTCTCCGACATCATGGGCGAGATCTACGGGGTCTATGGCGCGACGGTCGGCCAGACGCAGCTGGAGTCCAGCTGGAACCAGTGGCAGGAGAGCAAGCTATGGGGTGTGTTCGAGGAGGTCGTGAGCCGCGACCAGCGCTACAACCAGGTCGGCAAGATCAAGCACATGGTCACCGGCAAGACGATGCGGGTCGAGGCCAAGTTCGTGAACGGCTGGGAGCAGGCCAACTACATGAACGCGGCCTTCCTCTCGAACGAGATCATGCCCTGGCCGATCAGCGAGCACGACCGGCGGATGCTGGTCATCTGGCCCGAGAAGACGCTGCCGGCCGAGGCCAGCAAGGCCCTCGGCAAGGAACTCGCCAACGGCGGTGTGGCGGCGTTCTACCATTACCTGCTGGCCTATGACACCGGCGACTTCGACGAGCGCACCCGGCCGCCGAAGACGAAGGCGCGCGAGCGGCTGGTGGCCCTGAGCCGGTCGGCCTGGGAGAACTTCCTGGTGGCCTGGCGCGAGGGGATCCTCGGCGTGCCGTTCACGGTGGCCCGCACCCAGGACGTGCATGACCTCTTCCTCGAGTGGTGCAGCAAGAACCGCGAGCACGCCATGAGCGAGACCAAGTTCTCGCTGTTCCTCAGCACCCAGGTGACGAAGTCGGAGCGTCAGCTGTGGTGGTACGACATGGAGGAGCGACGAAAACGATCCATGTTCTTCCTCCCCGACCCACCTGATGATCTCGACCTGAGCGACGGGCGAGCGATGGGCAAGCACGTGAAGGCCTTCCGTGACGCCGCCTATGAGGCGGACTGGAACCCGCTGGGCTGGGACAAGTGCAAGGGCTGGGTCAAGCCGATGGGTGGCTCGGCCACGTATGACCAAGGTGTCTAGGGTGTCTAGACGCAGGATAGGGTCATTTTCCAAGGGGGTGACAATGCAATTCCATGATATGAAAGGAAGTTTTTGCCGCTGTCTAGGGTGTCTAGGGTTTGTCGCGCCCGCGCGCGCATACGTGCGTGACTTATAGGGTTATCCACACCCGGTTAGAAAATGTCTCTCACGTGCGTAGAAACCCTATCAACCCTAGACACCCTAGACACAAGAAAATAAATAGCTGAGATATAAAAGGTTTTTAGTGTCTAGGGTGGGGATAGGGTAAGCCATTTTCTGTCTAGGGTCGGTTTTCCGGCCCGCAGGCCGCCCACCAGGCCTGACCACCACCACGACGAGGAGCACACCACATGATCAAGGCGATGGACGAGCTGCTGCAGCACTGGGCCGATCAGCACCGTGGCCAGGGCATGCGCCAGTGCTCGCCACTGGGGCAGCTGGTCGAGTTCGGCGGCATCCCGCCCCGCTCGAGCAGCCCCAAGGGCAGCCGGGACCCGCTCAACCTGGGCGAGATGGATGATGCCGCCTGGCAGGTGGAGCAGGCCCTCCAGCAGCTGGAGGACAAGCATCAGGTGCTGGCCCACGAGCACTACCGCTGGAACGGCTACAGCGACGAGAAGGCCCGACGCCTGGGCCTGGCTCGGCAGACCTACTATGACCGGCTCCAGTCGCTCCATGAGGCTCTGCTCGGGGTGCTGAGGGCCGATCACCGCAAAGCACGACGCGCCTAATCCCTGCGCATTACGGCATATTGCCGGGACGTTCCGGTGACATTAGGCCTATGGCATTACTTGTTGGTGGATGCCACCGGAATCAGGGGTCACACTTCGCATACCGTCAACTAGCTGCGCCTGTTCGGTCTCTCTCGATACCCTGCTTCGCCCCGGCCCCCGTGCCGGGGCGCTTTCGTTGGGGCGCAGCCGACGTACCGAGTAACTCCCGCCGTGGTGGGCGGCGCCGCCTTCGGGCGGCACTTACAACCGGAGGTGCGGTATGGGCTGGGTGACCGAGGTGGCAACCGTCGAGGCCGAGCCTCAGCAACACACCGTGCTGATCAGCGCCGGCCACAGCAGTACCGATCCCGGTGCCGTGGCCCAGGGCCATACCGAGGCGGAGATCGTGACCGAGTTCCGCGACCTGGTGAGCCAGGCGCTGGCCGACCAGGGCATCCGCCACCTCACCGATGGACCGGCGGGCCGCAACTGGCCGCTGGGTGAGGCGGTGGAACTGGCAGCCGAGGCGGACATCGCCGTCGAGTTTCACTGTGATGCCGCCAGCCCTCGGGCGAGCGGCACCTGGACGCTGTCACATGCCAGTGACTTCCCGCTGGCTGGCCGCCTCTGCACCGTGACCGCCGAGACCCTGGGCATCCGCAACCGCGGGGCGGCACCTGAGAATGCCGGCCAGCACCATCGCCTGGCGTTCGTCAGCGACGGGGGCGGGATCATCCACGAGCTGTACTTCCTGACCAGCCCGGTCGACCTGGCGGCCTACCAGCAGCACCGTGCGGCGCTCGCCGAGCGGGTGGCTGGGGTGATCGCCGAGGCCGCCCGGCGCGCATAACGAGAATCCGACGACGCAGGGTAGCCCACGAGGTGCCCATGAGTTCATACAACGTGAGACCCGCCATGCCGGCCAAAGACCCCAACAACTGGCAGCAGCTGGTCAACCTGATGGCCAGCATCTGGCCACAGCTGTATGCCGCTTGTCTGGCCTTCGGCCTGGCCCTGGCCAGGGCGCTGCATGCTGGCGGCAAGCCGGTGAAGTCCCTGCTCGAGGCGGTGATGTGCGGCTGCATCACCCTGGCCCTGGTGCCGGTGCTGGATCACTTCGGCCTGTCTCAGAACCTGGCGGTGGCCTTTGGCGCGGCGATCGCCTTCCTTGGCGTGGAATGGTTCCGGGATCGTGCCGCCGCTGCCGCCGAGCGCCTGCTCAAGCGGTGGATCAAATGATGGCCCTGCTCAAGGGCGCCCTGGGGCAGGTGACGCCGATCCTGCTGGCCGTGCTGCTGGGCATTGCCGTGTTCGCCGGCATGCAGGCCCGGCAGTACGCCAGCGAGCGTGATGCCGCCGAGGCCCGGGCCGAGCTCGAGACCCAACGCGCCGAGGCCTTCGGCGAGGTGATGGACTGGCAGCGTGACCGCATGCGATCCCTGAGCGCCGCCCTCGAGGAGCGCGACCAACAGCTGGCCGAGGATCGTCGGGCCATCGACCAGCGCCGAGCCGCCGCCCGGCGCCTGGAGCGTGACGATGAAGATTCTGCCGATTGGGCGGGCCGTGCTGTGCCTGCTGCCGTTCGCCGCTGGGTGCGCGACCTCGGCCCCGCCGATGCCGGTACCGCGGGTGGAGATGTGCCCGGGACCGCCGGAGCACCTGGTGACGCCGATGCAGGCACCGACGCGCGCGGTTCTGCACAACCGTGACCTGCTGCAGCTGCTGGCCGACTACGACTCGCTGCTGCGACGAGCGAATGCCGACCGGGCTGCCGTCCAGCAGCTGTTCCGGCAGCCTGGATCCGCTGGGGAGGAATGATCATGGTCCGATCCCGTCTGGTGCAGCGCTGCCGGGATTGGACCGGCTGCCGTGGCCTGCGCACCCTGGTTCTGTGGAGCGTGTTCCTGATGCTGTACCAGGCGACCCGCCCGCCACGTAGGGACATCCAGCGAAACGCGAGGAGGTGATCCCCATCTCCGGGCCGGGCTCCGGTAACCCCGGCAAGCCGGCAGCTCCCCGAGAGGGGATCCGCCGGCACAGATTCGTCTGGGTCCTCCTGGGATGGCCCGAGCTGTACGGGAGCAAAGACTCGCGGAATTCGTGCAGCTGTGGCGTGCCCATAGCTTCCTTATTGATCAGGTATCAGGTGACCGATGGATGTTCGAGAGCTGATCGCCGCCTGCCAGCAAGGCCTTTCGGCCTGGCGGGATGAAGGCGAACCGGCCCTGATCAACAAGGGGCAGTTGGCCCAGATGCTGGGTGTCTCTGAACGCTCACTGACGGATTGGCAATCCAAGGGCATGCCGGCCGAGAAGCTGGGTGCCGTTCGCACCGGCAACGAATACAGCCTGACCGCGGTGATCGAGTGGTTGCTGACGCGGGCGATCAGCGCGGGCATGGAGTCGGCGAAGGATCGCCTTGACCGCCTGCGCGGCGACCAGCTTGAACGCGAGATGCTCAAGGAAGATGGCGTGCTGGTGAGCCCGGACGACCTCGACGCCGAGTATGCGGCGATGGTGGACGCTGCCCGTGCCGAGCTGCTGTTCAACATGCCGGACGCCTTGGCCGCCGAGCTGACTGCGATCCTCGGCGAGGAGGTGGACGTTTCGATCATCCGCCGCCACGTCGATGGCGCTCTGACCACGCTGAGCCACTATGACCCTAGCGACGACACGGAAGGCGACGACGGCGAATCTGACGCCGAGCTTCCGGAAGAAGCTGAAGCGTAACGCTCGGCGTTGGGTGAGCTCGATTGCGCGCAAGTGGGCCCCGCCCGAGCGCATCGGCACCCTGGAGTGGGCCAACCGCCACCGCTGGATGAGCGAGGTCGAGACGGCCCGCCCCGGCAAGTACAGCATCCACGTGACGCCGGCCCTGGCCCTACCGGGCGGCCCGCTGGAGGCGATCGACGACCCTAACGTCGAAGAGGTGTGCTGTCAGAAGTCCGCCCAGGTGGCGTGGACCTCTGGCGTGTTGGGTAACGCCTTGGGTCGCTGGATCGACGTCGACCCGTCTCCGATCATCGGGCTGTTCCCCAAGGACGGCGCGGCCAAGGAGTACGTGGCCGAGAAGTTCGAGCCGATGGTGGAAGCGACGCCGCGGCTGCGCGACAAGATCGACCTGCGTTCGCGCAAGCTGCAGCAGCGGCAGCAGTTCAAGCGCTTCCCAGGTGGATTCCTCAAGCTGGTGGGCTCCAACTCGCCGGCCTCGGTGAAGTCCACCCCAAGCCCCCGGGGCTTCGTGGAAGAGCCCGACGACTGCAACCTGAACCTGAAAGGGCAGGGTGATTCGATCCTGCTGCTCAAGGAGCGCGGCAAGACCTACGGCCGCGGCCGAAAGAAATACATCATCGGCGGCACCCCGACCATTGCAGGCCTGTCGTCGATCGAAGCCGAGCTCAAGCTCAGTGATCAGCGCCGCTGCATGGTGCCTTGCCACCACTGCGGCGAGGTGCATGAGCTGAGCTTCGACAACCTGGTCTGTCCGGTGGAGCCGGATCGCAATCACCCGATCTACGGCCACCACCGGCCGGAGCGTACCGTCTACGCCTGCCCGCACTGTGGCAGCGAGTGGAGCGACCTGGAGAAGAACGCCAACCTGCGCAATGGGCGCTGGGTCGCCACCGCCGAGTTCCGCGGACTGGCCGGTTATTACATGAACGAGCTGCTGAGCACCTTCCCGGATTCGCGCTTCGCGCGGCTCATGGAGAAGTGGCTGGCAGCGAAGCACGCTGCCGACGAGGGTGACTTCAGCGACCTGATCGTGTTCACCAACTCCTCGATGGGGTTGGCCTATGAATTCAAGGGTGACACTCCCGAGGCCGATGCTCTTCAGGACCGCGCCGAAGACTACGCCGAGAAGGCGGTCCCACGAGGCGGCCTGCTGCTCACCGCCGGCATCGATGTCCAGCACGACCGCTTGGCCGTGGTGGTCCGCGCCTGGGGCCGCGGCGAGGAGAGCTGGCTGATCTATTGGGGTGAGCTCTACGGGAATACCTTCGACAAGGTCGATCCGGTGTGGGACGAACTCGACAAGTTGCTGACCACCGGCTTCGCGCACGACAGCGGTGCCACCTTGCGCGTCAGTGCTGCGTCGATCGACAGCTCGGACGGCAAGACCAGCGACGCCGTCTACCACTACGTGCGCGCCCGCCAGCGCCACGGCGTGATGGCGGTGAAGGGCGCCTCGCTCAACAGCGAGAGCCGCGAAATCTTCAGCCGGCCGAAGATCTCCGACGACACCAACCGGCAGAACACTAAGGCCGACAAGTACGGCCTGCGGCCCTTCATCGTGGGTACTCACAAGGCCAAGGACCTGATCCTCGAGTCGCGGGTCAACCTCCGCGGCGAGGGGCCGGGACGGATGCACTGGTATCGCAACGTACGTGCCGACTACTGGAAACAGCTGACCGCCGAGGTCAAGGCGCCGCATCCACGCAACCCTCGCCAGCGGGTCTGGCAGAAGAAGAGCGGTCAGCCCAATGAAGCCCTGGACTGCGAGGTCTACGCGCTGCATGCCGCACGCAGCTGCCGTTCCCACGTACTCAAGGCCAGTGACTGGGATCGCCTTGAGGCGACCCTGACGCAGACAACCCTTTTTGAAGCACCAAGCTCGGCGGCACCGCCCGCTGCCCAGCCGCCACAGCCACGTCGCCGTGGCCGCCGGATGAGGAATAGCAGCGTATGACCACACAGACCTACACCCAGCGCCTAGCATTGGTGCGTGAAGCCATCGATAAGTTGCTCACCGGCTCGCAGTCCTGGAGTTACAACGGCCGCCAATACACCCGCGCCAACATATTCACCCTAGAGCGTATGGAGCGTCACTACGCAAAGATGGCCGCCCGTGAGCAGGCCGCCGCCACCGGGCGCGGCGGGCGTAACCGCGTCCGCTACATCGGATGGTGAGCATGGGACTGTTCTCTCGACTCAAGCCACAGGGCCGCACCCTGGCAGATGTCCAGACCCAGGCAGTCGCCGACGAGGTGCGCCGCCTGCAGGATAGCCAGCCCCGGCCGAATGCCAACGTGGGGAGCGAGACCCGCTATCGAGGTGCCAGCCGCATGCTGCGCAGCATGATGAGCTGGCTGCCGGGCCTTGGCAGTCCGCGGCAGGATGCACCTGCCGGCGAGCGTGAAACGCTGATCGCTCGTTCACGGGACGCCTACCGCAACCACATGCTGGGCCGCGCCGCGATCTCCCGGGCTGCCACCAACGTGGTCGGCATGGGCCTGACACTGCGCCCCAACGTGGATGCTGAGGCCCTGGGGCTCAGTGACGAGGAAGCCGACGCCCTTAACGATCAGCTGGGTCGAGGCTTCCGGCTGTGGGCCGAGAACCCGGCAGAGTGCGATGCAGAAGCCACGCTCGACTTCTACATGCTGCAACGCCTGGCGTTCGTCTCGGCGCTGGTCAGCGGCGATGTGTTCGGCTTCACCCCGGACGACCAACGCCCCGGCGGCTTGTTCGGCCTCAAGCTGCAGCTCGTCGAGGCCGAGCGAATCGGCACACCGTTGTCCAGCCGCAACATCGCCGACGAGATCGATGGCATGCGTCTCGATGCCCTCGGGCGAGCCACGCATGTCCATGTGTGCAGCGGTTATCCCAGCGACCCGCTGAGCAAGCCCACATGGAACTGGGTGCCGGTGTTCGGCGCCGAGACCGGCCGTCGCCGCGTCTTGCACCTGATGAACGAGAAGGACCGCCCCGGCCAGCCACGCGGCGTGCCCTACCTGGCGCCGATTCTCGAGCCTCTGCAGAAGCTCGAGCGGTTCAGCCAAGCCGAGCTCACCGCCGCGGTGATCAGTGCCATGTTCACCGTGGCCATCACCCATGAGGCTGGAGAAGATGACCCCGGCCTGGGCGGTTCGACCCTCTGAAATCAACACAGCAGCGACCCCAGCAAGCCCGAACGCCCGGTGGTGCAGAGCAACGAGCCGCAAGCCCCGGAGGGCGACAACCTCCAACTGGGCGAGGGCGCGGTGTGGGACCTGGAAGAGGGCGCCAAGCCTGTTTCGATCAGCCCGGATCGACCCAACGCCCAGTTCGACCCCTTCTTCGTGGCCATCGTCAAGGAAATCGGCGCCGCCCTGGAGCAGCCCGCCGAAGTGCTGCTGATGCACTTCTCCACCAGCTACACCGCCGCCCGGGCGGCGTTCAACCAGCTATGGAAGTTCGTCAAGCACCGTCGCCATCACCTGACGGTGCAGTTCTGCCAGCCCGCCTATGAGCTGGTGATCGATGAGATGGTCGCTCGCGGCATGGTCGAGCTGCCCGGCTACCGCGACCCGGCCCGACGCCGCGCCTACGTGCGCGCGCTGTGGATCGGCGAGCCGCTGGGTAGCCTGAACGAACAGATCGACGCCAAGGCCGCCACCGAGCGCATCGCCAACGGCACCAGTAACGAGCACCTCGAGACCATGGCCCTGCATGGCGAAGACTGGGAAGACGTGCACCGCGACCGCGCCCGCGAGATCCGCCGCAAGCAGACCGACGGCGTGCCGCTCTACGTCGGCGGCCGGGTCCATGAGCCTGACGAACCTGATCCCAACCGAGCCAACGACGATACCGACTGACCCGCCGCCCGGCGGGTTTTTCACGAGGAGACCATCATGCGCACCGCCTTCGAGCTGGCGGCCAGCCGTACCTGGCTGATGACCGCCGAGGCGCTGGACACCCTGCTGGCAGTGGCCGACCGGCAGGGCGATGTCGAGGCACTGGAGGCCCGCCTGGGCCGGCCGCTGGACAACACCCGCACGGTCACCGTGCGCGAGGGCGTCGCCGTGATCCCCATCGCCGGCCCCATGTTCCGCTACGCCAACCTGTTCACCGAGATCAGCGGCGCCACCAGCACCGAGGTGCTGGCCACCGACATCCAGCGTGCGCTGGACGACCCGGGCGTCTCGGCCATCGTGCTCAACGCCGATAGTCCCGGCGGCGAGGCCACTGGCATCAACGAGCTCGGCGACCTGATCTACCAGGCGCGCGGGCGCAAACCGATCAAGGCCTATGTGGGCGGCCAGGCGGCCAGCGCTTCCTACTGGGTCACCAGCGCCGCCGACGAAGTGATCGTCGACGATACCGCCCAGCTGGGCAGCGTCGGCGTGGTGCTCAGCCTACGCAAGCGCGAGGACCGCCAGGGCGAGAAGAGCTACGAGATCGTCTCCAGCAACGCCCCCAACAAGCGGCCCGACCCCGAGACTGAAGCGGGCCGCGCCCAGCTCCAGGCCCGCACGGACGAGCTGGCCGCGGTGTTCCTGGACAAGGTGGCCCGCAACCGCAGCCTGCCTCGTGAAGAGGTCAACGATCGTTTCCGCCAAGGAGGGATAGCCACCGGCGCCCTGGCCGTGGAGGCCGGCATGGCCGACCGCCTCGGCTCCCTGGAATCCCTCATCGCCGAGCTGGCCGGCTCTCCCGCCAGTAGCCAAACGAGGAGCACCACCATGAAAGTCGTGAAAACCACAGCCGAGCTGCAGGCCGCGATTGAGGCCGGCACCGACCCCAAGACCATTCAGATCGCCGAGCCCCAGGCCGTCGACACCGACAATATCCGAGCCGAAGCGCAAGAGGCCGGCGCCAAGAAAGAGCGCGAGCGCTGCCAGGGCATTCATGCACTGGCTGCGCCTGGCTTCGAGAATGAGATCGCTACGGCCATCGAGGATGGCTCGAGCGTCGAAGCCACCGGCCTGGCTCTGTTCAAGGCCGCTCAGGATCGCGGCATTTCCCTGGACGGAATGCAGCGCGACAGCACTCAGGCCCCCAACGCCCAGCCGCCCAAGAGTGATCAGGACCATCAGGCCGCCGTTTCGGCGATCACCAGCCGCTGGCAAGCCTCGGCCTGACAGCACCCATTACTCGCCACCCCTAGAGGATACCAACCATGTCTGGAGCACAGGTTACCCAGCACCCTCAGCTCGCGGCACTGCTTGCCGGCGATTTCCCGCAGCGCTTCATGACCGTGACCATCGAGTCCGGCCAGGTGCAGCCCGCCGGCGCCGTGCTTGGCGAAGTCACCGCCAGCGAGGAGTACAAGCTCTCCGCCAGCGCCGCCGGCGACGGCAGCGAAGCCCCCAGCGTCGTGCTGTGGGAAGACGTCGACGCCAGCGGAGGCGCGGTACAGGCCGAAGCGTTGATCGCCGGCGACGTTCGCTCCAGCGAACTGACCCTGGGCACCGGCCATACCGTGGCCAGCGTGCGCAAGGCCCTGCGCGGCCTTTCTCTATTCGTCCACTAACCCGCTAGCCGCCCGCCTGGCGGGCTCTCATTGACTCGAATCACCCCAGGAGAATCCCCATGGACCTGTTTGCAACCCGTACGATGCTGGCGGCTGTCGAGCAGATGAAGCGCGCCCGTCGCTTCCTTGGCACCCTCTACTTCGGTGCCGCACCGGTCAACTCACCGACCGAATATATCGACATCGACATCATCAAGGGGCATCGCAAGATGGCGCCGTTTGTGCGCCCCAATCGCCCCGGTAAGGTGGTCGACCGCTCCGGCTCGGTAATGCGCAGCTACAAGGCGCCCTACATCAAGGAGAAGCTGGAGACCAGCGCCGGCATGTTGCTCAACCGCCAGCCTGGCGAGCACATCTACTCCGGCCGCACCCCGCTGCAGCGTGCCGGTGATCAGCTCGCCCGCGACATGGAAGACCTGGACGACCAGATCAACCGCCGCGAGGAGTGGATGGCTGCCCAGGCGCTGACCACCGGTGAGGTTGAGGTCAAGGGCGACGGCGTCGACGACGTCATCGATTTCCAGATGAGCAACGACCACCTGGTCACCGAGGCCACTACCTGGGCCGAAACCGATGGCAACGGCAAGTCGGTCGCCGACCCGATTGCTGACCTGCGCAAGTACAAGTCGCGCATCGCCAAGGCCAGCGGCCGCACCGCCAATGCCGTTGTCATGAGCAGCGAGGCGGGGGAAGCATTCCTGACCAATACCAACACGAAGGATCGCCTCAACACTCGTCGCATCGACCTGGGCATGATTCGCCCCGAGCAGCTGCCGGACGGCGTGACCTACTTGGGCTACCTCAACGACCCGGGCATGGACCTCTACGCCTACGAGGAGTGGTACGTCGACGATGAAGGCAATGAGCAGCCGATGATCCCGGCCGGCGGCCTGATCGTGGGCCCCACCAACAGTCGTTGCGGCATGCTCTACGCCGCCATCCAGGACATGGACGCCATCGAAGGCGCGATGTTCGATGTGGCGCGTTACCCGAAGAGCTGGGTCACCAAGGACCCCAGCGTGCGCTGGTTAATGATGCAGGCCGCGCCGCTCCCCGGTTTCCACGAGCCCGACGCCTTCTTGTTCTCCACTGTCGCCTGATGAAGCCCGGCCCGCCTCGGCGGGCTGAGGTCTTCCTGATCTGACTATCTCCATCAACAGGAGGCCACCATGGCCAAGCAATATGTTGTAGCCCGCGGACAGATCGAAAAGGGCAAGGAAGTACTCGCCAAGCGCGGCGATGCTTACAAGCCGAAGAGCGCCGCTGAAGAGAAACGTCTGGTGGAAGCCGGCGTGATCATCGAAGTGGGCGGCAAGGTGAAGGCCGCCAAACCCGCCGATGCCGTCCCTCCTGCCGGTGGCGGCGAAGGCAACCAGGGTGCCGGCTCGGGTGAAGGCGCCGGTGGCGGCGAGGGCGGCCAGGGCAACGCCTGATGAGCGCCTTCGACGACGAGGTGCGCCAGGGAACCCGCGAGATCTACCAGGAAGCGGGCACCCTGGCCTCGGTCACGCCGGTGGCCAAGCCCACGATCAATGACGTGCAGGTCATTCTCGATCGCAGCGCCAATGTCACCGATGACTACGGCATCGTGCTGGAAGCGCGCTGCGAGGTCGGCCTGCTGATGGAGGACGTGGGCGACGTGGGTCGCGGCACCCTGGTGGATACCGGCCAACCCAACGATCGCTGGCAGCTGCTCGAGCCCATCGGCAACGACGGTTTCGAGACCCGCTGGACCGCTGGCCGCGTTTAGCCCTTGTGGCAAGCTGCGCCCGGCAAGGAGGCCGAGATGGCCGACAACATCGACCTGAGCGCGATCAACGATATCGCCCAGGCCCTGAACGATTACCCCGAGATTGCTGACAAGGCGCTGCGACTGGCCCTGGCGAGTGCTGCGCGTAGAGGCCTGACGCTGGGGGTGGATGCCATCTTCCAGCGCAAGGCACTGAGCAAGAGCTACATCCGCAGCAACTTCGACGTGCGCTCACGCCCCAAGGCCCTGGAACTGCGCATCATCGCCAATCAGCGGCCCGTGCTGTTCAGCCGCTATGGCGCTCAGATGCGCACCGTACCCGCGCGCAGCGAGCCGCGCTATCTCAAGGGCGACTCGGCCCGCGGCATCCCGCGCGGGCGCAAGGCCGCCGGGGCCAAGGGGCTGCGCTTCAACCGCGGCGACGCGAAGCAGACGTTCCGGCACGTGTTCTGGGTGCGCATCCGTGGCAGCGGCCGTTGGGAGCCTGCCGAGCGCCAAGGTCCCGGCCGGAGCAACTACGAAGTGCTGCACAGCATGAGCGTGGCCCAGGCCTGGGTGCACAGCCGCGACGACGTCGCCCCCGAGCTGCAGGACTATACCGCCGCCGAGTTCACCCGGCAGTTCCTGCGCCTGAGTTGAGGAGCCTATGAGCGACCCGATTTCCACCCAGATCGCCCAGGCCCTGCAGGGCAGGCTGGAGCAGATCAGCACTGCCAACGGCTACCACACCGATCTCGGCCAGAGCATCTGGCGCGGCTTCTGGAGTCTGGCTCTGGATGCCCGGCAGGAAGTGCCACTGATCGCTATCCAACCCGACGTGGAAACGGTGGAGAGCACGCGCGAAGCCCGCACCAAGCTCGGCATCACCCGGCGCCTGGTGGTGGTGACCGACGTGATCAACGCCGCCGGCACGCAGCCGTATCACGCCGAGGATCGTCTCGAGGCCGCTTTGGCTGACATCCGCCGCGCGCTGCTGCATGCGCCCGGCAACGACCTCAACCGCCTGGGGGTGAAGGACGCCATCACCCTCGGCACCGCCGAGTACGCCCTGGCGGCGGACTCCCGTTACGCCCTCGCCGGTCTGCCGGTGAGCATCTCCTGCATCGAGCACTACCAAGAGGACTAGCCACATGGCGACCAAGACCTACTCCTACCTGGGCAAGGGCATGATCTACCTGCGCAACCGCACCCAGGGCGGTGGCCTGCTGCCGGTGGGCAACTGTAGTGCCCTGCAGCTCTCCGCCGAAACCGAAACCATCACCCAGCCCGACTACACCAGTCCCGGCGGGGGCAACGCCAACGAGATCCAGCGCGTGGGCGACGTCGGCATGAACATGACCATGCTCGAGCTGCGCCCCAGCAACCTGGCCATGGCCTTGCGCGGCAACGCCACCGAGGTTACCGGTACCAGCGTGACCGAAGAGGCGCATACCGCCTACCCTGGCGCCCTGGTACCGTTCGACCAGATCCCCGATCTTAACGAGACGGTGACCGTGACCATCGACCCGGGCGGCACCGCCACCACGGCTGTCGAGGGTACCCACTATGAGCGCACTCGTGCCGGCATCGTGATGCTGGAGCATCAGGACATCGAGAGCACCGGCACCGCGATCGCCGTGGACTACACCAGCCTGACCGCCGATGTGGTGGAGGCCATGACCAACTCCGGCGACGAGTTCGAGCTGGTGTTCGATGGCCTCAACGAAGCCGAGAGTGGTCGCGCCGTGGTGGTCACCGCGCACCGCGTCAAGTGGTCGCCTACCTCCGGGCTCGACTTCATCGGCGACGAGTTCGGTGAATTGCCCCTGGAGGGCTCGGTACTCTCCGACGCCGGCATCACCGGCGCCGGCCTGTCGCGATTCTTCAAGGTGGCTATGGCGCAGTAAGCCCCCGCCGCTACACCCTGTAAGGCCGGGACGCCCCGGCCTGTTATCCCCAACATCGGAGCTTGTGCGCCATGACTGACACCAACGAAGCACCCAAGACCAAGGATGTGAGCGTCACCCTCAAGAGACCCCATCGCCACCGCGGCGACCTCTACGCCAAGGGAGATAGCATTCGCTGCCGGCCGGACACCGCCGAACGGCTGAAAGAGAAGGGCATCGCCTGAGCCGAGGAGCCCGCACAGCGGGGCAACGGGTCGTAACAATTTGTAGACTAGTTACCTTGATTCTTAACAGGGTCATCCCTATCCTTCCGCTACACGCAGCGTGAAACCCGAGAACGACACGACTGCGACTCACGGAGGGTGATATGACTACCGCACGGGACATTGCTAACTATCTGTTAGTAAAGGCTTCTCAGGCTGAAGGTGAGGCGGCCAACATGTCCAACCTCAAGCTGCAGAAGCTGCTTTATTACGTGCAGGGGTTCCACACGGTGCTCCTTGAGCGGCCGGCGTTCGATGACCGCATGGAAGCCTGGCTGCATGGGCCTGTGCTTCCGTCGATCTACCGGGAGTTCCGCCAATACGGCAATGGGCAGATTCCGGCACCGCCCTCTGAAGTGGTCGACCAGATCGACGAAGACACCGCCGAGCTAATCGATGAGGTATTCAACGTCTACTCTAAGCACTCGGCGTGGCACTTGCGCAACTTGACCCACGAAGAGGATCCGTGGATCGACAACTACGACGACTCGGGTTCACAGGAGATCACCACGGACGACCTGGCAGCGTTCTTCCCCAGATTGCTTGCTTGAGTGAGGCGGCATGGGTAAAGGGAAAAGAGGCCGCATCAAGGATCGCGGTAAAGCCAAAAATGATCTGGCAGAGCGTCCTGCGGAGAGACGGTCTACCAATCGAGACACCCCTTGGTTCTGCTTTCACAAACTGCAACGGGGGCGTTGCATTCAGGACTGTGACCAGGAGCAGCAGGCGGCAGTAGCTGAAACACTGCGTAGGTTGAGCCAGCTCACGTGGGGTGAGATTAACCAAGCCCCCCGGCATGGGCTTGGATGCGAGAGAATTGATCGTGATTCCATACAGGTGGCGATACCGCCGTACATCACCGAGGAAGTCCAATTGCTATCGTTTCGCTGTCATGGACTTGCGCCGATGATTGGCTACCGACTTGACCGGGTATTTCATCTCGTTTGGATAGATAAAAATTTTGACGTGTACAATCACGGTTCATGAACCCCGCCCAGGCGGGGTTTTTCATACCCGGCTGGCGGGTCCGGGTAAGATAAGGTTTATCGGCCAGGCGACTCGCGTCACTCCAACTCGGAGCCTTCAACCCCGCCCGGCATGATCGTCAGTGAAGAGGCCTACGAGCGGGTCGCGCCAGATGAAGACGCCACCGCCGAATTCCGGCGCCGCATGCAACAACGCGACCCATAGCGGTCCCTAATACGATCTCTGAGCCCCGCCACCGAGCGGGGCTTTTCTTTGCCTGGAGGTAGGCCATGAGCCTGAAGGATCGCGCCGTTGAGCTGGTGCTGCGCGCCCGCAACCTACTGAGCCGAGATACCGATCAGGCCGCCGAGAGCGTGCGCGACCTGGGCGAGGGAGCGGAGCACCTGCGCGATCAGCTGCGCGGCCTGGAAGACCAGAAACAGCTGGTGCAGCAGTTCCAGCAGAGCACCAAGGCCACCGAGCGTGCCCGCCAGCAGTGGGAGCGTGCCGAGCAGCAGGTGGCCCGACTCTCCCAGGAGATAGAAGAGAGCGGCGAGGCCAGCGACTACCAGCGGCAACGCTTGGCACAGGCCCAGCGCGTGGCCGGCCAGGCTGAGGCCAGCTACCAGCAGCAGGCGGAGAGCGTGACTCGTCTCTCCGAAGATCTGCGCGCCGCCGGCATCAGCACCGAGAACCTCAGCGACGAGCAGATCCGCATTGCTCGCGAAACCACCCAGGCACGCCGCGCCCTGGCGGATTACAACGAAACTGTGGCTGATGGCGACGGGCGCCTGCGTGCGTTCGGCAAGCGCCTCGCCGCCGGGGCCGTCAGCTTCGCTAAGTGGGCGGCCGCGGGGGCCGCCGCCGGGGCCGCGCTTTCGGTGGGGCTGATCACCCGCTACACCGCCTCCCAGGCGCAGCTTGCCACCCAGCTCGACAACACCAGCGAGGCTCTGGGCGTGAACGCCCAGCGGTTGCAGGCCTACCAGTACGCCTTCCAGCGGGTCGGCATCAATGCCGACAAGACCGGCAGCATCCTCAAGGACGTGGCCGACAAGATCGGCGACTATGCCGCCACCGGCGGCGGTGAAGCCGCCGAGCTGTTCGAGAACCTCAACATCAGCATCGAGGAGCTGCAGCGCCTGGCCCCCGATCAGCAGCTGCTGGCCATCGGCGAGGCCTTGTCGCAGGTGCAGTCCCGCGGCGAGCAAGTCTTCTTCCTGGAGGCCCTGGCCGACGATGCCAGCCTGCTGCTGCCGCTGCTCGAGAACAACGCCGCCGGCCTGCGCGAACTCGCCGACGAGGCCAACAACGTCGGCGCCATCTACAGCCCGGAAGATCTCGAGCGGCTGCGCGAGACCAACCATGCGGTGGAGCGCCTGCAGGGGCGCTTCCAGGGGCTGCGTAACCGCCTGCTGGGCGAGCTGGCCCCGGCAGTGACCGAGGTGGCCGATCAGTTCGACGAGCTGCTCGAGGACAATCCCGGCCTGGTCGATGACCTGGCCACGGCCTTCGGCGGCCTGCTGCGCCAGACCGGCGACTGGATGCAGTACATCGTCACCAACCGCGAGAAGGTCGGTGGTGCCCTGCAGTCGCTGATCGACACGGCACAGTTCCTCGGCAACACCTTCACGGCGGTGTTCCGCGGTATCCAGATGGTGATCGCCGGCGTTCTGGCGGGGGCGGCCCAAGCCTATTCCCATGTCCGCAACCTGATGGAGAGCACTGCCGGCCTGCTCAATAAGCTGGGTATCGTCAGTGACGAGACCCTGGCCAGGATGCGTGCCCACTCGGAGGCCGCCCAGCAGGCGGTGCGCGACCTCGAGACCCAGACCGTCGAGTACGGGCGCCAGGCGCTGCAGGCGGGCAGGGATGCCGTCACCGCCTTCGATAACAGCGGCGCGGCTGCCAAGCGCGCGGCGGCAGCAGCGAGCGAGGCCGCCGAACAGAACGAGAAGATCAGCGCTTGGGCGGTAGCCGGTGCCCTGAGCGTTGCCCGGGCGGCCGAGGAAAATGCCCAGCGACAGACCCAGCTCCGAGACGAGATCCGCGCGACCGAGCTGGAGATCGCCAAGTATCAGCAGCGCCTGAACGACGACCCGTCGGGGGAATACGCCCGTAAGGTCCAGGAGCTGGAGGGGAAGCTAGGCGACCTCAAGTTGGAGCTGGCCAGCGTCACCCGCGAGGCCGGTGCCAACAGCCGCGCCATGGAGGCGGCTGCCGATGCCATCGGGCTCACGCTGGAGGAGCTGCGCACCGGCGTCAGCGACGCGGCCCGGGAGGCCATCGAGGGCTTCGATACCCTGGCACGCTCGGGGAAGCTCACCGGCGAGCAGCTGCAGGACGCCTTCCAGGCCACCTGGGAGAACCTGGATAGCCCGGAGGCGCGCGAGGCCTTCCTCGACAATATCCGCGAGATGGTCGAGGACGGCGTGGAGGGCGCCGGCAAGTGGCTGGCCGCCTGGCAGGAGGCGTTCCAGGGGCTGGAGGACGGCAGCACCGGGGCCGCCGATGCCCTGAAAAAGGTCAGCGACGCCGCGAAAGAGGCGGCAGAAAGCCAGGAGGAGAATGCCGAGTCCGGACGGAGCGTGCGTCTCAGCCTGGGCCAGATCCAGAGGGCCGCCGCCGGTGCGGCCGGCGGCGTTCGTGCCGCCTGGAAAGCCGTGGCACAGCAGGCCCGAGAGGCGGCGGCCGAAGAAGGTCGCGCCGCCGACAGCAGCCGAGATCACGCTGAGGCCGTGGACGAGCAGACCCGCGCCATGGAGGAGGCGGAGCGAGCCAGCCAACGCCTCAACGATTCCCTGGAATCCAGCATCGCCAGCATGCGCGAGCAGCTCGCCCAGCTCGAGGGTGATCAGGCGCGGGTGCAGGAGCTGCAGTACGACCGGCAGAAGCTCGAGCTTCAGCAGCAGCTGAACGAGGCCCGCGAGGTCGGCGATGCCGAGGCCCAGCGCAGTGCCCGCGAGGCACTGCGCTTGGCCGACCAGATCCACCAGAAGCGCCTGGACAACATCCGCCAGGAAGCCAGGGAGCGCGAACGTCAGGCAGAGGACGAGGCGCGTTCCCAACCACAACCGAGCGGTGCCGCTCGATCGGCAATGCCCCGGCAAGGCCCGCAGGTCGCCCAGCCCACGCGGCGCATCGAGGTGCTGGTCCGCGCCGAGACCGGCAATGCCCGAGTCTACGTCGATGACGACCGCAATGCCGAGGCCCTGATCACCGCCCTGGGCCGCGACGCCCGCCGCACATAGCAGGAACGCCCATGATCACCCTGACCCATGCCGGCGGCGTCATCACGCTGCCGGAGGATCTCGCCTGGCCGGATGAATTCGACTGGTCGCCGGTGGTGGCCAGCGAGCAGCGCACCCTGACCGGGGCGCTGATCGTCCAGAACAGCCGCCGGCAGAGTGGCCGGCCGATCACCCTGGAAAGCGCCGGGGCCAGCTGGTTTCCCCGGGCCAGCGTGGAGGCCCTGCAGGCGATCCAGCAGGCCGACGCCACCACCGTGGCCGCCGGCGATCCCGTCGCTCCGATGACGCTGGACCTGCACGGCCGCGCCTTCTCGGTGACCTGGCGCCGAGCGGGCGGCGGCAAGCCCCTCGAGGCGGTGCCGGTCTATCGCCTGGCCAACCCGGACGGCACCCACCCCTACCTGATCACCCTGCGGCTGATGGAGATCTAGCCCTATGCCGATCCTTCAAGGCGACATCAAGCTCCTGAAAAGCGAGCGCATGACCGACAACGCCGACGGCGGCGGTCGCATCACCGGCAACGAGATCCAGGACGGCCTCTCCAACGAGATCTTCAACGATGTCAGCGACCTCGACCGGGTGTACGGCCGCACCTCGCTGCGCAAGGTCTTCGGCGCCGTGGAGACCGACGACACCGACTACTACTTCGGCAGCCATGTGATCGTCGACCAGGCCCCGGACGACGACAATGTCGCCGTGCTGCTGTTCTCCACTGGTAGCGCCACCGACGAGCGGGCCAGCGCCCGCAACCGCATCGAGGGCTATGTGGTGGCCGGGCCGCTGACGCGCATGCGCCTGTATGGCGACCAGCTCGAGGGGCAACGCTCGCTGCTCGCCTACCAGCGGGTCGGTGAGACCCCACCCGACATCGGCGACGTGCTGTTGCTGGATACCGCCACCGGCGGCGATGCCGGCGACCAGCAGTTCGTGCGGGTGACCGGCGTGGAGACCCAGGACCAGGTATTCACCGACGGCCTGGGGGACTTCACGCGCCAGGTGCTGACCATCGAGATCAGCACGGCGCTGAGCACGCGCTTCCATGGTCACGAGCCGGTGCGCTCCAGCGCCACCCAGCCGGATACCCTGCTGCGCCAGACCCAGGTGGCCGATGCCTCGCAGTACTACGGCGTGAGCAAGCTGGCCCTCGCCGCCGGCCTGGGCGACAACCAGGTGCAGGTGGCCAGCGTCTACCAGCCCATCGTGCCCAGCACCCAGACCGAGAGCCCGGTGACCGACGTGCAGATCGGCGGCAACGTCGCGGTGGAGGTCGAGAGCGGCGGCATCACCCACGAGATCCCGCAGGTCGCCGAAACGTTGCAGATCGCCGTGGCCGTCAACAACCGTGGGTATTCGTACACGCGCAGCCTGCAGCCGCTGCCGGCCCCGGGCACCGTGGTGGTCGAGTACCTGGCGCTGGGCAAGTGGTACACCCTGCGCGATGAGGACGGTACCGGTGAGCTCAAGGGCGCCGGTACCGGTCAGGTCAACTTCGCCACCGGCAGCGTTTCGATCACCATGCAGGCGCTGCCCGACGTCGACTCATCCATCCTGATCTATTGGGGCACCCCGGTGCACTACGTCGACCGCGCCGGCTACGAGGTGCCCTTCGCCACGCCGTCGCTGCGCTTCACGCTCAACCAGGGCGGCGTGGTGCCGGGCAGCGTAACCGCCACCTGGCTGTCCGGCGGGGTAGAGGTCACCGCCACCGACGATGGCCAGGGCAATCTCACCGGCAGCGCGACCGGCCGCATGGTCTACGGCTTCCAGGATGCCACCAACGGCGACCGCGTCGGCGAGGTGTGGCTCGAGTTCGCCGATGGTGCCTGGCCGGATGCCAACTCGAACGTGGTGGTGGACTACGAATACGGCGCAAGCGACACCGCGACCTACAATCCGGCGAAGGACGGCAGCGGCTTCGTCCAGCTGCAGCTGCCCAACGCGCCGATCCAGCCGGGGTCGGTCAGCCTGGAATGGGTGGTCGAACACCGCGATGCCGAGGCCAGCGGCGGTACCATCACCGAGACCGCCTTCGAGGGCCTGCGAGCCGGGCGCATCAGCTGGCAGGAATACGGCGAGGCCGGCGGCTCGGCCAAGGACGTGGTCAGCCACTTCGACTCACGCTACGAGGAGAGCTCCAGGCTCACCTACATCGCCCGAGACGACGGTCAGGGCAACCTGCCGGGCTTCCAGGGCACCGTCGACTACGAGACAGGGCTGGTCACCACCCGGGTCGAGCTCGAGGGCAAGCTGCAGCGCTGGGATCGCAACGACGCCGACGGCGACGCCACCTGGAAGGAAGTCGAGGTCGGCGAGACCTTCGCCGATGGCTCGGCGGTCATCGCCCGCTGGCAGCCCCAGGTCATCGCCAGCACCATCGATAGCGTCTCGCTGAGCCCCAGCCCACTGGCCGTCGACCTGCTGCCGCTGCTGCAGGACCTGATCGTGCCCGGCACGCTGCGCTTCACCTTCCGTGGCGCCACCTATGAGGACCGCGACGGCAGCCTCTACCGGGATGTGGACCCGCAGACCGGCGCCGGCCTCTACAGCGGCACCATCGACTACACCGATGCCAGCGTGGTGCTCGAGGACTGGGGCGAGGGCGGCAGCAACCAGGTGGGCATCGCCAGCCTGGTCACCGTCTATGGCGAGTGGAACGTCAACGAGGTGTTCTTCCGCACCCCGGGCTCGCCCATCAAGGTCGGCGAGCTGACCCTGCTGGCCACCGCCGCGGATGGCGAGCTGCTCAGCGCCCAGGCGGACTTCGCCGGCGCCCTGGTCGGCGACTACATCGAGGGCACCGTCGACTATTCGACCGGTGTAGCCGACGCCCGCTTCGGCGAGCTGGTGGCGGACAGCAGCCTGACCACCGAGGAGAAGAACCAACCTTGGTACGACCCGGCCGACGTCGACGGCGACGGCAACATCTGGAAGCCGCGCGCGGTGCTGCCCAGCACCTGCCGCTTCAACACCGTGGTGCTCACCTCGCTGCCGCTGGACGCCGAGCTGCTGGGCCTCGACCCCGTGCGCCTGCCCCCGGACGGCCGGGTGCCCATCTACCGCCCGGCCAACGTCGCCGTGGTGCACCACACCGCCAAGACCGCCTGGCCGCTGGGTACCAACGCCGGTGACTCGCTGGACGTGGGCCGCACCCGCCTGGCCCTGCTCCATGTGGAAGATGCCGATGGCACCCGCCCGCCGGACGCCGACTACGCCGCCGACCTGGACGCCGGCACCGTGACAATCGACGCCGCGGCCGACCTTTCCGGTTATGTGGAGCCGCTCTACGCGGTGCACCGCGTCGAAGACCTGGTGCTGATCAGCGACGTGCAGATCGGCGGCACCCTGACCCTGGTGGGGCAGCTTTCCCACGACTACCCCGCGGACGAGACCCTGGTCAGCTCCGCGCTGATCGGCGGCGACCTCCAGGCCCGCGTGGCCAACTTGTTCGATCAGACCACCTGGACGAACGAGTGGAGCGACGACCTGATCGGCGACGAGACCACCGCCCAATTCAATGCCACCACCTACCCGATCACGGTCACCAACCGGGGCACCATCACCGAGCGCTGGGCGATGATCTTCACCAGCAGTACGACCTTCCGCGTGGTAGGCGAGAGCGTCGGCGAGATTGGCACCGGAGACATCAACACTGAACTGGCAATCCATAACCCCAATACCGGCGTGCCCTACTTCACCGTGCCGCTGCTGGGCTGGGGCACCGGCTGGGCGGCCGGCAACGTGCTGCGCTTCAACACCATCGGCGCCAACACCCCCATCTGGATGGCCCGCACCGTGATGCAGGGCGAGGCTCAAGGCAACAATTTCGAGTTCAGAATTCAAGTTCGCGGCAATGTGAATGCCGACTAAGGAGAGAACGACATGGCGGATTTTCCGGTTAAGTGGTACAGCCATGACATGGAGGGTGCCCCCGTCCTCATGTCCCTGGAGCTTGGTACCGTTAAGGCGTTACTACAGACGATTCTGGTGACCGGCTTTAACCAGAAGACGGTAGACACCCTGACCTACGACGCCGAGAGCGGCGAGGCGACTGCAGAAGTGTCAGCGGGGCACGGCTACTCCCCCTACCAGATTGTCGAAATAGCGGGTGCTGATCAGTCCGATTACAACGGGCAGTGGCGGGTAGTCAGCACAACGCCCATCTTGGTTAGATTCAAGATAGACACCGTCCCAGAGAGTAACGCGACCGGCCCTGTGACCATCAAGACGCCCGGCGCCGGGTGGACCATGCCTTTCGAGTCTGGTGATGGCCTTCGGGCGGTGTTTAAGCCAGACAATGATGCTGGATCGCAATGCTACTTCTATGTCGATAACACCGACCCGGCAACCGCTGACTTCATGGACGGTCATGACTATGACTCCTACCGAGGTGCCGTGCTCGTCCGGGGCTGCGAGAGCGTGGTGGACATTGATACCCGTGGGCACGAATTCGGCGATGGGCTCATTACCAAGGAGGTGGCCGATACCACTAATGACACAGATGAACGGCGTGGCTACAGGGTGGTGGCTGACCACAGGGCCGTCTACATCAACTTTCACGACAGTTATCACCCGGATGCGTCGGACAGCCAGTCGGCGATACTCGCCTTTGGTGACCTTGTCAGCGTCAGGAGCAGCCACCGGGATGCCTTCATCATCCTGAACAGCCCAGAGGATACAGACCCGCCCCCTTCCTTCTTCGGAGACTTCAACCAGTCCTCCTTTAAGCGTATTTCGTCAGGATTGATGGCGTCGGAGAGGGACGTGCCAATGATATTCCGGGCCTTGGTCTCTAACACCAAGGAGGTGGCTTTTAGGCCAGACCCCTACAACCCTGTGGTGGAGGTGTCCGACAAGGTGACTGCCGTGGCCTATGACTCATCGACGGGCCAGTGGGTAAAAGCGGGATACGTGCCGGGGCTTGCCTATTCCCTAAGCGGCCCCAGCATGGAGGACCGCGTTTTTTTGGAGCTTGACGACACCTTGTATTTGGCATTGCGGCACAACTCGGGGGAACAGCCTAAGTACAAGTCCACTGCGGCGGGGGAATACGAAAGGCCCTACCTTTCCCTTTTCAACCTTGATTCCTGGCGGTAAGGGGGCGAATTATGGCACTGACATACCCACCGACATCCGGCTATAAGTACCACCAAGACAAAGGTTGGGGCTCTGACGGGGAGTATAATCGCCTGACCATCTCACCTGCCCCACCAGAGAAAGACGGGCTCATACAGCCGTTTTCCATGGACTTCTATCTGTACATTCATTCTTTGCCACTAAATGCTACCGTTCTCTCGACCATTGCGCCCGGTAGCTCATGGACAGAACCAGGGTTTATTTTTTATGTGAGGTCGGGCACAACAACCGAGGGGTTCCACGTAGGCATAGACAACCAGTACGACAGGGCAGGGGACCCCGAGATTGGGGTTTGGATGCACATAGAAATAACCTTCGACGGGTCGTCTCTAAAACTCTACAAGGACGCCGTGGAAACCGCGTCTACTTCAGTCTCCACGCCAACCGCGGGGGAGGGGCTTATTTCAACAACAGGCGGGATAAGTAATGTTGCCGATGTTGAGATAAACAACTTACGAATGTGGGACCACGCTAGAACATCGGCCCAGGTGGCCGACGACATGGTGACCGACTACGGAGCCGGGAAGGCAGGATTGCTTGCGGGATTTTCTCTGGATTCTTCCGACTATGCCGTGACGGCTGAATACGGCGAGGGGTCCGCACTTTTGGAGCACAACCCTAAGCCTGCACCCACATTCAACTACTTGCCCAGCAACTGGATGCAGAGGCCGCTCGTGCCTTCCACAAGGTTGGTATACGAAGACCTGACCCCGGAGGAACCCACCTACCTTGGTCAAATCAGCGGCACCGTGACCGTCAAGGGTGACCCGTCCGCCCAGCGGGTGCTGGCCTTCGTGCGCTCGACCGGCAAGAAGGTGGCCGAAACCACCAGCGCCAGCGACGGCACCTACACCCTGACAGGGCTCGATCCCGATGCCGCCCACTACGTCGTGGCGCTGGACAAGAACCTGGAATACAACGGCGTGATCGCCGACAACATCGTGCCGGAGGTGCCGGCATGATGGACATGGCCCTGGCGATCAAGAACGCCCGCCTGCAGGCGATCGCCGATGGCGTCGATGCTGCCGGGCAGGGGGCGACCTTCACGCTCTACACTGGCCCCCGGCCGGCGAGCGCCAACGAGGCGGCCACCGGGACCGAGCTGGTGGCGCTGCCGGTCCCGCTGCCGTTCGCCGATACCATCGAGAATGGCGTCCTGACCGGGAACCCCATGGTCGAAGCGATGGCCACCGGCGATGGTCAGGCCGGCTGGGGGCGCCTGCGCGACGCCGCTGGCGTGGCCGTGATGGACCTGGACGCGGGCGAAGAGGGCAGCAGCAAACCGGCCACCCTGCCCGCTACGCAGATTTATGCCGGCATGCTGATCGAGGGCGTCTCCGTCGTATTGGCCGAGCCATAAGGAGGCCCCGTGGCCCGAGACCTTCCCCTGTGGCAGCCGCTGGAAGATTATGACGCCCAGGCGGTAACCCTGGACTTCACGAGCGAGAGCGTGGAGCCCTATGTGCCGCCCTACACCGCCCCGGCTGCTGGCAGCGT
Source organism: Halomonas cerina (assembly GCF_014192215.1). GTDB lineage: Bacteria > Pseudomonadota > Gammaproteobacteria > Pseudomonadales > Halomonadaceae > Halomonas > Halomonas cerina. The sequence goes on along the minus strand of NZ_JACHXP010000021.1, from coordinate 9,452 downwards.
CGACCTGGATTTCTGGGGCGACTACAGCCCCGGCGAGTCGCTCGACACCCGCCTGGCCTTCGAGGCCACCACCTACCGCTACCAGCCCCCGGGCGCCCAGGCGGTGGACCTGGATTTCAGCGGCCTCTACACCGCCCCGGCGGCCGGGAGCGTGGTGCTGGCATTCGGCGGGGAGGGGGCCGACCAGGACGACACGGTACCGTTGTCGATCGGCGCCACCCTGCCGGGCCTGCTGGCCCAGGTGGCCCTCGAGGCCCGCAACACCGTCAAGGTGCAGGCGACCCTGCCCCAGCTGGTGCCGGCGGTCCAGTTGGCCGGCGATATCAACGTCTACCGCGACCCCATGGCCCAGGCCGGCGACCGCGTCGAGCAGGGCCGCCTGCTGCACCCCACGACCGGCAGCCGCTACGGGGAGAGCGCGCGTCAACGCCGCCAGGTGCCCGGCCGGTACCAACCGGGCGACCGTCGCCAGGCCTCCACCCGCCAGCCTAGCCGGCCGCTTGCCGACAGCCAGGCCATGCGACGCCTGGTGGCCGAGCAGGCCAAGCCCCGGGGGCGGCACCTGACTGGCGACAACCAGGCGCTGCCGTTGCAGGGGCACCGCCACCGGTCCGTGGCCGAGCAGGCAATGGCCGCCAGCGCGCGGCGCGGCGTGCTCAACCACTACCTGTCGGCGCGGCGCCGTCAGTTCGGCATGCCCTACCAGCAGGCCGCCGCGATTCTGGCTCGCCACTGGGGGGAGGCCTGGCAGGCAGCCCAGTGGCAGCCCGTGGCCTGGCGCGGCCCCTATGAGCAGGCGACCCGGCCTGGGCCGGGGATCACCCCGCCACCCGAGCCACCCGAGCCCCCGGCCGAGCCCGATTGGCCGCCTCCGCTCCCCGAGTTCTACCGTGGGACGCCGGACCTCGATTTCTGCCGGGCATTGCCTGTGGCCTCGGATCTGGATCTGGGCAGCGATCCCTGTGCCGAGCCGCCGGATGACGGCGACGTCCCCATCCAGAGGACCTATCTCGTGAGCAACTCCGCTTCCCTGACGCTGGTGGCCACCGGCCAGGCCCTCGACGCCAGCGCGATCTCCGTGGCCATCGACGCCGATTCCTGGGCGTGGGAGCTGCGCGCCACCCTGGTCGGCGAGACCAGCATCGCCGCCGTGCGCGATGCGGCACAGCCCTGCGAGCTCGAGGCCACCCTCAACGGCCACACCTGGCGGGTGGTGCTCGACAGCTGGGGGCGTGGCCGCCAGTTCGGCAGCATGGCGACCATCACGCTTGGCGCTCGCAGCCTGGCCGCCTACCTGGGCGCGCCCCATGCGGCCCCGCGCAGCTACGTGGAGACCAATGATCGCACCGCCCAGCAGCTCGCCGAGCAGGAGCTGCCCCTGGGCTGGACGCTGGACTGGCAGATCGACGACTGGCTGGTCGACGCCGGCGCCTGGCACTACACCAACCGCACGCCGATCGAGGCGATCACCGCCATCGCTGCAGCCGCCGGCGGGGTGGTGCAGGCCCACCCCAGCGAGCCGACGCTGATCGTGGCGCCGCGGTACCAGGCCCCGCACTGGGCCTGGAGTAGCGAGACGCCGGACGTGACCCTGCCGCTGGACGTGCTGACGCGCCTGGGCAGCGACTACCGGCCCGCCGAGACACTCAATGGCGTATACGTCTCCGGCGAGACCACCGGCGTGCTGGCCCTGGTCAAGCGCACCGGTACCGCCGCCGATCGTCTCGGCGAGATGGTCGTCGACCCGCTGGTGACCCGCCAGGCCGCTGCCCGCGGGCGGGGGATCGCCGTGCTCTCCGCCAGCGGCGACCAGTCCCGGGAGTCCCTGCAGCTGCCCGTGTCCGCTGACATCGCCGGCCTGCTCGCCACCGGCCAGCTGGTCCGCGTCGATCCCGCCGGCGACGACTGGCGAGGCCTGGTGCGCGCCGTCAGCATCGATGCCGGGCTGGATGGCGATGGGGCCCTGACCATCAACCAGACCGCCGAGGTCGAGCGTCACCTCGAGGAGACCGCCTGATGCGCAATCTCTACCGCCAGTTCCTGGAGCTGATCCCCCATGACCCGCTGCAGGTGGGCGAGGTCACCAGCCACAACGCCGACGGCACCAGCACCCTGCAGCTCCCCGGCGGCGGAACGCTCCGCGCCAGGGGGCAGGGTGTGGCTGTGGGGCTGAAGGCATTCGTGCAGGCCGGGGAGGTGAAGGGCGAAGCCCCGGCGTTGACAGATGTGACGGTGGAGGTGTGAGCTCTACCTGTTTTCAGAATCAGGATATTCTAAGCCGCGACGAAGGAATTCAATTTCTTCGTAGTGATGAATTATTAAAGTGGCAGGGTTTGATGATTCTTGACTGTAGTGTCTTAAAGCAGAGCCGATTACTAGTGTTTCTTTGTCAAGCCTTCTTTGTAGGTTGAAGATTGTTTCTTTGGTCCTTTCTGTTTCATCCCTTCTTGCTCTGTAAATTGCTTTCTCAACCTCGTCGTCTCCTATGTAAAATTTTTCATCCCCGTTCTTCGATACGCTCATCTTCAAGGTTTCTTTCTGAAGGGAGTTGTATTTCGCTTTGTTTGATGCGTATTGGTGCGCCCTCTTTGAGAATCCCGATCGTTTTATGTATACATCAATGAGTTGCCATATTGTATAATCTCTGCCAGCTAGGAATGCTGGCTTTAGAAAAGCTGCTATGGCAAAAGTGAAGGCTGCGAAAATTGTCAATGTAATAGGGTTGTCGATAAAAACGCCCATAAAGACCCTCCTTGGTTTTGACTTCAGTTTAACGGTGGTTTGAGTAAGAACGCCTCAAGGACGGGGCTGGTGGTGACTTTTGACGGAATGGCTAATTGAGGCCACAGGTTGATTGGTGCTCTGAGGCTCATCACAGATCACAAGAATATGGGGATGTAAGAACCAAAAGATGCAACCAGCGTACCAAGGCCTGTTAGAAATATACCTTGGAATTCGCTTGTTAGCTCGTTTTCTAGCTTCCGCTTCTTTCTGTTCTGAGCCTCCTCTTTGATTTTTTCAGCTTCCCCATTCTTTACTGGGGTGCCAGTCATTCCTGTTGTCTGACCTACTTCCTTCTCGAAGTTCAAGTACTTCTCGATTGTTGAGAAACGAACCGTCTTGAGTAATCCAAGTATTGTAACTACTCCACCAAAAGAGGCGAATAATGACATATTCTCTAGCTGCTGACCCCAGTAGAAAGATAAAAGCAGTGAAAGTAATGAGAAAATATAGGTAAAGCCCGAGTTTATAAATGCGTTAAGTGCTCGAGAGACTATTAGCTTTGTGTTGCTGAGTTCCATCTATTGAGACCTTCATCCTTGGTTTTAAGTTGACGCTTAACCGCCCCCTCTGGCCCTGGCCCTTCACCAGTCGCCACACACTTTACTGCACGTCTTCGCAGAAAACGAGGAGGTAGGCGGCGATCCGCGGCGAAGGCAGAGCTACCCCTTGAGCTTCAGCGGCTTGCGCCACTAGAGGATGCAGTAGCTGTTGGGCATTTCAGGCTAGAGTAATGAGACGACCTTGCATATGTAGTCTTTCTCGCGAACTTCAATGATTTCAAGCGATAGGTCTTGCGGCTTTGCCTGCTCCCCATCACTCAGATCGACCATGCGATGGAAATCGCGCTTTTCGCCAACAGCTAGTCTTTCCTTGAAAGCGCTGTGCGGCATTGCCGTAATGCTGTCAATTTCATAAGCCATTCCAGATCTCCTGATGAACCATGCTTGCAACAGCATAGACCATGGCTGTTGAGGCTGTGCGCGGCCTACTATCGGGGATAGATCCATTATATCGGCATACGCCTCGCCAGATGGCCGGGGTGAGCTGTCACATCTCTGGCCAAGCGCCACACGCCTTCCACGACGTCTTGGCCGCGCTCGAGCAGATAGATGGGGCTGCCGGGTTGCCAGTACCCGGCATGCTCATCGAGCATGTTCAGCCGGACACGCCCACTGATCAGCCGGCCCTGCCAGATGACGTGGTATTCGATCACTCGATTTCGCGGGGGTGGGCCCCGACGCAGCGATCGCCAGCCCCTCCGCTCAAGGCGCTTCCTCCAAGTGGTGATGCAGTACCGGGTAGCGTCGTCCATGCGGCCAGCCCGTCATGCCTCGGTGGGTACCCAGCTGACCAGCCAGCCCTCGTCGGTGCGGGTCACATCCACATTCTCGTTCTCGTTGATCTCGTCGATGATGCAGTCCCAGGCGTCGAGGTTGTCGCCGTCGTCGGGCTTCAGGTGGACTTGGCGCTTCTGTCGACGGTTCGCTGCCGCGATCTCGATCTGGATGCGGTGAGCGAGCAAGTCGTAGCTGGAGACGTCGGGCATGGTGGGCCTTTCTGTTGCTGGTTGCATGTACAGTATCAGAAGGCAAGCCCCAAGGCGCAAGAGTGCCTGCTGAGCGGGCTCAGGCTGCGTACAAAAGCGCGTAACTAGTTGATTTTTAAGTGTCGTCTAGGCGGGTGATGCGTACAAAAGGGGGCTGTAAGATGCTGTTTTGTAAGTGTAAATTCTTATATCTTGTAATCAGTAGGTCGCGGGTTCGACTCCTGCTGCCGGCACCATCGAAACCTTCGGGAATACAGCGAGTTGCAGAGTTTAGAGGCCGCCCATCGAGGCGGTTTTTGCATTTCCCCTCAAGGCCGGCCAGAAGGCGGTTTCGCCTCTCGGCCGACTAGTCGCGGGCTTGAAATCCTGACGCCTCATCACCACATGACCCTTCGCGGCCCCTGCGAGGGCCGTCACGGCTTTCCGCCGTCGGCACGAGATCGACTCTGAGAACTGATCACAGCTACAGGAGGTGATTGGATGTCAGTGCAGACATCGAGCAACCGACCGCTGGAACAAGCGAACTTGCATACCGTCATCGATTCCCCCGATCCCGAGAGCCGGGTGCGCAGCGCGCCGCGTCGGGGGCAGGACCCCTATCCCACCCGGCTGTCGACGCCCTTGGACATGCCTTGGCTCAACCGCCGCGAGGAGGTGGTCAAAGGCGATGCCGCCGACGGGCCTCTCGGCCAGGCGCAACTCGATGCGTTCGAGCGCCAGGGCTTCCTCTTCGAGCCCAACTTCATCACGGGCGACGAGCTCGACGAGCTGCGTCGGGAACTGAAGGCCCTGCTGGAAAACGAGGATTTCCGCGGCCGCGACTTCAGCATCAGCGAGCCACAGGGCAACGAGATCCGCTCGCTGTTTGCGGTGCACTGCCTCTCCAAGCGGCTCTCGCGGCTCGCCCATGACGAGCGTCTGAGGGGCCGGGCCCGGCAGATCCTCGGCGATGAGCCCTATATCCATCAGTCACGCATCAACTACAAGCCGGGGCTCGAGGGCAAGGGCTTCAACTGGCACTCGGACTTCGAGACCTGGCATGCCGAGGATGGCATGCCGGCGATGCATGCGGTGAGCGCCTCGATCGTGCTTACCGACAACCACGCCTTCAACGGGCCGCTGATGCTGATCCCCGGCTCCCACCGAGTCTTCGTGCCCTGCCTGGGGGAGACACCGGAGGACAACCACAAGCGGTCGCTCAAGGCCCAAGAGCTCGGCGTGCCGAGCCGTGAGGCGCTGAGCGCGCTGGTCAAGCGCCATGGCATCGAGGCCCCCACCGGGGTCGCCGGCGGTCTGCTGCTGTTCGACTGCAACGTGCTGCACGGCTCCAATGCCAACATGTCACCGGACCCACGCAGCAATGTGTTCTTCGTCTACAATCGCCGCGACAACCGCTGCGTGGCGCCTTTTGCCGCGAACCAGCGGCGCCCGCGCTTTCTGGCTCACGAGCCCGACGAGGTCTGGACCCCCGAGGGCTGAAGGCCGCGTCACGCACGGCCTGACAGGGCCATCACGCGACAGGACCCCGCCGGGATGGCCGGCGAGGCCCTGTCGTCTCTGTAACGCTCCGGGTCACTCCAAATAGGTATAGCCCTCCAGGCCGTCCGAAAGGTCGTCGAGGAAAGCTTGCTGCTCGTTCCGGCCGAGGCCGCTGCGGGACAGCTGCTCGGCGAGGTGATCGCGCAGGGCGGCGACGTCGAAGTTGACATAGCCCAGCACGTCGGCCACCCGGTCGCCCAGCTGGACCTGGGTGATCGACCAGTCGCCGTCGCCATTCAGGGCGGCGTCCGCCGAATCGGTATCCCCAAACAGGTTGTGCAGGTCGCCGAGGATCTCCTGGTAGGCGCCTACCAGAAAGAAGCCCAGCAGCTTCTCCTCGCCCTCGCGCCACTCCGGCAACGGCAGGGTGGTCTCGACGCCCTGGCCGTCCACGTAGCCGTCGATGCGTCCGTCCGAGTCGCAGGTGATGTCCTGGATCACGCCGCGCCGCTCGGGGCCCCGATCGAGGCCGGTCAAGGGCAGCACCGGGAAGATCTGCTGGATCCCCCAGACGTCGGGCACCGACTGGAACAACGAGAAGTTGACGAACAGCTTATCGGCGAGCTTCTCGGCCAGCTCGTCATCGATCTCGCGATGGGCGCGGTTGCGGGTGTCGAGCAGGCCGCGAAGGCGGGCACAGGCCGCGAAGTAGACACTCTCGCCCTCAGCGCGGGCATCGATGTCGGTCATGCCGATGACGAAGCGCTCGTGCAGCTCGCCCATGGCATGCACCAGATCGTGCCAGGCCTCCACCAGGCCGCGGGGCTCGGCCCGCTCGTGCAGCAGGTCATGGACCCGCCACAGCTCATCGACCTGGGGCTCGTCCTCCACCCGGCGCTGCGGCGAGGCGTGGCTGACCCGCTCTTCGCCGATGACGTTGGAGATCAGCACCGCATGGTGGGCGGTCAGCGCCCGGCCCGACTCGCTGATGATGTGCGGCTGGGGCAGCTCCTGCTCCTGGCAGGCCTGGGCGAAGGCCGAGACCACGTTGCGGGCGTACTCGAGCATCGAGTAATTGGCGGAGCAGAAGCTGCGCGAGCGGGTGCCCTCGTAGTCGATGCCCAGGCCGCCGCCGACATCCACGGTGTCCACCGGGGCGCCCAGTGATACCAGGCTCTGGTAGAAGCGGGCGCACTCGCGCAAGCCCCGCTGGATGTCGCGGATGTTGGCAATCTGCGAGCCCAGGTGGAAGTGCACCAACTGCAGGCTGTCCAGTGCCTCGGCGGCGCGCAGGCGTTCGATCACGGCCAGTATCTGGCTGGCAGTGAGGCCGAACTTGGACTTCTCGCCACCGGTGTTCTGCCAGCGGCCGCGGCCTACCGTGGAGAGTCGGGCGCGCAGGCCGATGCGAGGCGTAACGCCGAGGCGACCGGCCTCCTCGAGGATCAGCGGCAGCTCGGAGAGCTTCTCCACCACCAGGTAGACACGGTGACCGATCTTCTCGCCCATCAGCGCCAGGCGGATGTACTCGCGGTCCTTGTAGCCGTTGCAGACGATCAGCGATGAGCCATCGGCCGAGAGCGCCAGCACGGCGAGCAGCTCCGGCTTGCTGCCGGCCTCGAGGCCCACCCGGCCGCGGCCGCGCTCCTGGGTACCGAGGATCTCCTCGACCACCCGGCGCTGCTGGTTGACCTTGATCGGGTAGACGGCGCTGTAGCCTCCGGTGAACGCCTCTTCCTGCATGGCGGTATCGAAGGCGGCGCACAGTTGCTCGACCCGATCGTGGAGGATATCGGTGAAGCGCACCAGCACCGGCAGGCGCAGGCCGGCCTCGCGTAGCTTGTCCACCAGCGGCTGCAGGGGCAAAGAGGGGCCGTCGTCGTCGCTGCCCAGCGGACGGACCAGAGCCTGGCCGCTGTCGTCGACGTCGAAGTAGCCGCTGCCCCACTGATCGATGTTCCAGGTGCGACGGGCACGCTGGGCCGGCCCGGCCTTGTTGCTCTTGGACAGGCTCATGCTTCTCCCTCGGGTAGCGGCAGGGCGCCATGCTTAAGGCGCGCCAGCAGGATGGTACGGAACTGGTCGGGGTCATGGGGGGTGAGGTCGTGGGCCGGGGGATCCACGTAGACCACCAGCAGCCGTGACAACCAGTAGCGCAGGGCGGTCAGGCGCAGCATCATCGGCCAGGCATCGCGTTCGGCGTCGGTGAGCGGGCGTTGCGCCTGGTAGGCGGTGAGGATGGCGTCGTGGCGGTCCGCGACCAGGCGGCCGTCGGGTCCGGTAGCCCAGTCGTTGATGACGATGGCCAGGTCGAACAGCAGATCCCCCGTGCAACCGTTGTAGAAGTCGATCAGTCCGCCCAGGCGGTCGCCAACGAAGAGGGTGTTGTCGCGGAACAGGTCGCCGTGCAGCGCTCCCTGGGGCAGGTCCGGGGCGTCGCCGAAGACGTCCTGGTAGATCTCCACCTCGTCTTCCATCAGTGCCTGGTCCTGGGGCGACAGGTAGCCCAGCACCTTGTGGTACATGGCCAGCAGCCAGTGCAGATCGCGGGGGTTGGGACGGTGGCCGGGAAAGTGCCGTGACACCCGGTGCATACGGCCCAGGGTATCGCCTAGTTCGCGGCACTGGGCGAGGTTCGGGTCCTTCGGGTGCCGGCCGGGCAGCTTCGGGAAGAGCAGTGCCGGCTTGCCGGCCAAGCTATGCAGGGCGATGCCGTCGCGGTCATGCAGCGGGCCCGGCACCGGCAGGCGGTGCTCGTCCAGGTAGTCGAGCAGTTCGACGAAGAACGGCAGCTCCTCGTGCTCGCCCTGCTCGAAGAGGGTCAGCACCAGCTGGCGGCGATCGGTGGTGACGAAGAAGGTGCTGTTCTCGGTGCCGGCCGGCACCCCTTCCAGGGAGACCAGCGTGCCGGCATCGAAGCCGCGCAGGAACTCCGCTACCTGAGAATCATCAAGCGGTGTGAATACGGCCATGTGTCTCTCGCCCGGGAATGCCAAGCCGCCTATTGTAGCGACTTGAGGCGCCGATGCACGAGCCTCGGCCCTCGGGCCGGGTCCCTGGTGAGATCGCCGGTGCGCTTGCGGCTCAGAAGCGCTTGAGCACCCACTCGGGCACGGCGATCCGCTCGCTCTGGTGACGGGTGAAGTCGCCGTCGCCGTCATGGTCGACCAGGTAGTAGGAGGGACCGACGGCGGGCTGGATCTCGATGGCATAGAGTTCACCGTTGACCCGGTACTCGCGGATGGTTCGGTCGTCCTCCTGGCGGATGGTGATGTCCGGTGTGACATCGGCGGAGGACTGGGCCGACACCGGGCCGATAACGCCCATGCCCCCGGCGAGCAGCACGGCGACAAGCAGGAGACGGTAGCGGTTCATGGAGACCTCCGAGCCTGGCTGAGTATGACCTTGTCCCCAGTGTATGCCGTCGGTGGCGTCAGGCCTACCACTCGCGGCAAATGCCGTCGGCAATGCGTATCATGGTAAGCGCTCCAGCAACCCCATCTTCTTGAGCTGATCGGCGTCGGCCAGACTGGTGCCTCCCATCATGAAGGAGGGCACCATGACTGAGCTGACCTCGACACAGGCCTACTGGCTGGGCCATCTTTTCCATGCCTCGTCTCGGCAGCTGCCGCTGAGTGAATAC
>NZ_JACHXP010000020.1 GCF_014192215.1 Halomonas cerina | reverse complement strand
GAATCCGGCGCGCTTGTCAACCGAGAATTTCCGTAGCGTTTCGAAAAACCTCAAGCAGAACAAGCCCTTCTGCCACTCATCACCGCCTGCAACGTGGCCCGTCGCCGGCAGCGGATGCGTACTTTACGGATTATCCGCGGGCCACGCAAGCCCCTCCACGAGAATTCCCGCATAACGGCGGCGCCCAGGTTATCCACAGGAGGTCACGCACGACGTCCTGTGGATGGATCACGCCGGCTCGCTGGCCCGATCAAGCAGCGAAAGGATGGAGCGGTACGGGATGCCACCATGATGGGACAGGCCAATCTCGCAGGTGCGTGAATTCGAGTAGCCAGCACTGCAGCCCGCCACCTGATCGGCCAACCCGTCGAGGGCGGAAGCGTTGAGTTCGGGAGTATTGAACCCCTTGTCACCGGCAAAACCACAGCAGTGAATCTCGGCCGGCACCACCACCTCGCTGGCACAGACACGGGCCAGGGCCACGAAGCGGTCTGACAACCCCATGCGGGTACTGGAACAGGTCACGTGCACCGCGATGCGCTCGTCCAGCGGCGTGATCAAAAGGCGCGGCAGCAAATGCTCATGGGCAAAGCTCACCGGCTCCATCAGGGAGAGCCTGTCGTCCAGGTACTCCTTCATCTGAAGCGCACAGGGGCTGGTATCGCAAAGGACAGGATAGCGTCCGTTCTGGCTCGCCACCAGCAACTCGCGATTGAGCTCCCTCCCCTTGTGGGACGCCTCGTCGAACTGGCCTTTCGACTGGAACGGCATGCCACAACAGAGATGGCCGATCATCTCCGGCAGGATCACGTCGAAGCCGGCCTTGTCGAGCAGAGCCAAGGTGATCTCCATCACCGAACGCGACTCGACATCGTCATGCGCGGCGCCGAAGACACGAGTAGCGCAAGAAGGAAGATAGACCACCTTCTCCCTGCGGCTTTCGTCGGCTACATCCTGCTTCAGCACCCGAACCGGTGCCGCCTTAGGCAGGGACGGATCCCACTGGGGCAATCGATCACCGCTGAGACGTCGCATGCCCCCCGTTACCTTGCTCAAGAGGTTCTTCCCCAGCGCCAGTCGTGCGGCGCCTGCCATATTCAGCGCCCCTCGCCCGAGGCGAGTCGTACCGGAAAAATGCCGACCCACCAGTCGCGCCATGCCGGCCTTGCCCCTATTCCGCTCGTGACGCAGTTCCCGAACCAGATCGCCGGTATTGATATCTACCGGGCACTGAGTCGCGCAAAGGCCTGTGGCAGCGCAGGTATCAATACCCTGATAGGCATAGGCCTGCCATAACCGATCGATTCGTGCCTTCTCATCATGACTGGCCGCCTCTCCCAACGCTTCCAGCCTCGCCAGTTCACGGCGAATCACGATTCGCTGGCGAGGGGTCAGGGTCAGGTCCTTGGAGGGACAGATCGCCTCGCAGAAACCGCACTCGATACACTTGTCGACCACCGGATCTGCCGCCGGCAGCGGTTTGAGGTTCTCCAGGTGCAGGGTGGGATTGCGGCTGAGGATCACCTCCGGATTAAGCAGGTTTTCCGGGTCGAAGAGCGTCTTGACTTCCCACATCAGGGCATAGGCCTCCGACCCCCACTCCAATTCCACATAGGGCGCCATATTGCGTCCGGTGCCGTGCTCGGCCTTGAGCGAACCGCCGTACTCGACGCCCACCAACTGCGCCACCTCGTCCATCAGCGCCTGATAGCGTTCGACCTCGCCGGGCTTCTCGAATCCCTGGGGAAAGACGAAGTGCAGGTTACCCTCCAAGGCATGACCAAAGAGGATCGTCTCCGAGTAGCCGTGACGATGAAAGGCATCGGTGAGGGCCAGCACACCTTCGTCGAGACGCTCGATGGGAAAGGCGACATCCTCGATGATCACCGTGGTGCCGGTCTCGCGCACCGCGCCCACCGCCGGGAAGAGCCCCTTGCGGATCTTCCAGTAGAGGGCGTAGGTGGCGGAGTCACGAGTGAAGGCCACCGGCTCCAGGGTGCGGATGCCCTCGAGCATCGCCTGCACCTCGGCCATGCGCGCTTCGAGCGCCTCTTCATCGTTGCCGCGCACATCGATCAGCAGGGCCGCCGCCGCTTCCGGCAGATGGCGCAACACCTCGGGCACGCCCGGCTGGTCCTGCACCGAGCGCAGGGCAGCGCGATCCATCAGCTCCACGGCGGAAACCGGCGAACGCTTGAGGGCGATGGTGGCCCGACAGGTGGCTGCCATGTCGGGAAAGAAGGCCAAGGCCGCCGCCTTACAGGGCTCGTCCACCACGGTGTCGTAGGTAATGGCGCCGATGAAGCCTAGGGTCCCTTCGGAGCCGATCATCAGATGCTTGAGGATCTCGATGCCATCCTCGAAGTCCACCAGGCTGTTGAGGGCGTAGCCGGTGGTGTTCTTGAGCCGGTACTTGTGGCGGATCTTCTCCGCCAGCGCCTCGTTGCCCCGGGTTTCGATCGAGAGGCGCTCGAGCTCCTCCAGCAGTCCCCCGTGGCTGTGCCGGAATGCCGCCACGCCGGCCGGGTCGGCGGTGTCTAGCAGGGTGCCGTCGGCCAGGATCACGCGGATGTCGCGCAGCGTGCGGTAGCTGTTTTGGGCGGTGCCGCAGCACATGCCCGACGCGTTGTTAGCGGCGATGCCACCGATCATGCAGCTCGCGATGGAGGCCGGATCGGGGCCGATCTTACGTCCATGAGGGGCCAGCAGCGCATTGGCTCGGGCCCCGATCACCCCCGGCTGCAGGCGGATGGCCTGACCCTCATCGAGAATTTCATGTCCCCGCCAGCCACGTCCGAGCTGAATCAGCACCGAGTCGGTAACCGCCTGACCGGAAAGCGAGGTGCCGGCAGCACGAAAGGTCACCGGCAGCTTCCTTGCCCGGCATTCGGCCAGGGTTACCTGCAGCTCTGCCTCGCTTTCGGCGCGCACCACCAGCTGCGGAATTAGCCGGTAGAAGCTGGCATCGGTGCCATAGGCGAGGGTGCGCAGCGGATCGTCGATCAAGCGCTCTTCCGGAATCGTGTCGGCCAGCGCGGCCTTCAGCTCGGCCCAGGCAGCAGGCTCGTGGACTATCGTCATATGGTCTCCTCGGCGTGGCGCACCAGCACCACGAGTTCGCGGGGCCCATGCACCCCGTAGGCGAGCGTCTGCTCGATGTCGGCGGTCTTGCTGGGGCCGGAGATCAGTAGGGCGTTGGTGGGCATGCCAGTGGCCCAGCCATGGCGCTCAATCACGTCGAACAAGGTGTCCTCAACCGCCTCAGCATCCAACACCGCAATATGCAGCGGCACCACCAGGCTGACCAGTCGCGGCTCATCCGGTGTCGGCCATAGCCACAGGCTGCCGGTCTCGGCGATGGCGCCGCGGGTGGAGGTCAGGCCGGCCTCGACCGTCTCGAACAGCTCCCGTTGCCAGGTCTCGATGTCACGATCCGCATCCACCAGCTCGACCTCGCCACCGACCAGCGCTTCGCGCGCCTCGACGGCTACCGGGTGCTTACGCCCTAGCGTCAGCCGCCGAACCCCCTTGTCGACCAGCACCTTCGCCAGGGCCGTCGTCCAACCATCTCGCGAGGCGTGGACCACCTCGCCATGCACCGAGGTGAGCAGCCGTTCGAATCGCTCGAGGCGCTCACCCCGGCTCCAGCCTCGATTCGTGACCACGGCAAAGTCGCTTTCCGGGGCCACCAGGGCGCCATCGGCACGCTCGCGCAGGCGCTTGAGAATGGCATCACGCACACTCATTGGCTCTCCTCCCTGGCGGGCTTCTTCGCCTGATGCTGCTTGACCAGGGCATGCAGCGAGGTGCCGGCGGGCCTGGGCGCCGTGCGGTAGTCGGTCCAGGGGCCGAGTCGCGTGGGCATCAGCGCCCTGAGCTTACCGGCCACCGCCACGCCGCTTCGCCAGGCCGCCGGATGGGTCGCCAGCCACTGAAAGCCCTTCCAGGCGGCGACCTCCTTCCTCGTGCGTTTTACGCCGGCCCCCGGCACGTTGCCACGTCCTTCGCCCACCGACTCCTTGCGCAGCCGCACCAGCAGGTCGGGAATCGGAATCTTCACCGGGCAGACCTCACCACAGGCCCCGCACAGACTCGAGGCCGTCGGCAGGTCCTGGGTTTCCTCCAGACCCATGAGATGGGGCGAGAGGATGCTGCCGATGGGGCCGGGATAGGTGGTGCCGTAGGTGTGGCCACCCACCCGGGTGTAGACCGGGCAGTGATTCATGCAGGCACCGCAGCGGATGCAGCGCAGGGTATCGAGCAACTCATTGTCCTGATAGATGCGCGAGCGTCCGTTGTCCACCAGTACCAAGTGGACCTCCTTTGGCCCGTCGTGCTCTTCTTCCTGGCGTGGCGAGCTGATCATGTTGAAGTAGGTGGTGACGTGCTGGCCGGTCGCCGAGCGGGTCAGCAACGCATAGAGCGGCGGCACGTCGCGCAGCTGCTCCACCACCTTCTCGATGCCGGTGACGGCGATGTGTACCGGCGGCACCGTGGTAGTCATGCGGCCGTTGCCCTCATTCTCGACGAGACACAGGGTGCCGGTCTCGGCCACCGCGAAGTTGACGCCCGAGACGCCCACGTCGGCGGCCATGAAACGCTCGCGCAGCTGTGCTCGCGCCGCCGCGGTCATGATGTCCACGTCCCGGGTGCGTTCGAGCCCGGTCTTGTCGTGCAGGATCCCGGAGATCTCATCGGTATTGAGATGGATCGCCGGCATGATGATATGCGACGGCGTCTGCTCGTTGAGCTGCACCAAGTACTCGCCGAGGTCCGATTCCAGCGCCTCGATCCCCGCTGCCTCGAGGTGGGCGTTGAGGTGCATCTCCTCGGAGACCATCGACTTGCCCTTGATCACCGACCGGGCATTGCGCGCCTCGCAGAGTTCTCGGATGACCCGGCAGGCCTGCTCGCCGTCCTCGGCCCAGTGGACTCGGATGCCGTTGGCTTCGCAGTTAGCCTCCAGTTGTTCGAGCAGATCAGGCAGCTTGGCCAGGGCCCGCAGGCGGATGTTGGCCCCGAGCTCGCGCAGAGCCTCCAGGTCCCAGTCGCCGAAGACGTCACGGCGCTTGATCATCAGCCCGTCCATGGCCTTGCGGAAGTTGGCGCGGATCTGGGGGCTCGCCAGCGCCTCGTGGGCCTGGCGATGGAACTCACGAGGAGTGAAGGTCTGTACGTTCATGAGGTCCTCCGCCACAGGTAGCTGGCGATATGCTCGCCCTTCACCGTCTTCTGTTGATGCTCCAGGCGCCCGGCGATATTCATCAGACAACCGCAGTCGGAAGTGACGAAGCGTGCGGTCCCGGCCGCCTCGATGGCACAGGCCTTATCCTCGACCATGGCTGCCGAGACCTCGGGATGACGAACCGCGAAGGTGCCGCCGAAGCCGCAGCACTCGGCGGCGCGGGCCTGCTCCACCAGCTCCACCTGACCCAGTTTCGCCAGTAGAGCCGGGCCGGTCTCGGCCAGCCCCATCTCGCGCCGCGCACTGCAGGAAGTGTGCATGGCCACCTTCTCCAGATGCCCCCGATCCTCGAGCTTCAGGTGACAGACATGGACCAGGAACTCGGTCAGCTCGAAGACCCGGCCAGCCAGTTCCTCGGCCCGAGCCTCATGCTCGGTGCCAGCGAACAGCGACGGATAGTGGGTACGCATCATGCCGCCACAGGAGCCGGAAGGCACCACGATCGGCCAGGGCTTGGGGAAGAGGTCGAGCTGGGCCGCCGCCACGGCCCGGGCCTCGTCATGGTAGCCGGAGGTGTAGGCCGGCTGACCACAGCAGGTCTGATCCTCGGGAAAGAGCACCTCGATGCCCTCCCGCTCGAGCAGGCGGATGCCATCCAGGCCCGCCTCGGGGAAGAACATGTCGACCAGACAGGTGCCGTAGAAGTACACCTTATCGGGCTTCGTGGGGTAGAGCTTGACGGGCGTCATGATGTCTCCTCGGCGCCAGGGTGCGGCACAGGAGGCACCGCATGGCCGTGATCACGAAAAACAACTTCCTGGAAAATTGGTAAAACCAATTGACAGACAGTCATTGGCGAACAATATGGTGCTTCCCGTGGCGTGTCAAACCGCGAGCCCGGGAAAGCGCCTCGACTTTGGTCGACAGGATCATGTCATGCCTATTGCCGGCGACCACAAGAGACCCGTCTCTGCCGCGCTCCTTCAGACTATTGGTAATACCAATTGAATGAGATATCATTCCAGTATCACGAGACACGCTAGGAACGTTCATCATGGCCTATCAGACCGTCCGCCAACCCCGCCTCGCCGATGTCATCACCGAGCGTCTCGAAGGCATGATCCTCGAGGGCAGCCTCAAGCCCGGCCAGCGCCTGCCGCCCGAACGGGAGCTTGCCGAACGCTTCGGCGTCTCGCGTCCCTCGCTGCGCGAAGCGATCCAGAAGCTCGCGGCCCGCGGTCTGCTCACCAGCCGCCAGGGAGGCGGCACCTTCATCACCGAGGAGCTCAACAGCGGCTACAGCGACCCCTTGCTGGAGATGCTGGCCCGTCACGGAGAATTCCATCTCGACCTGCTGGAATTCCGTGACGCCATGGAAGGCCTCTCCGCCTACTATGCCGCCCTGCGCTCCACCCCCACCGACAAGGCCATGTTAATCAGCCGATTCGAGGAGCTCGAGGCCAGCTTCAAGGGCCGCGACCCGGTGCTCGAGGCCAAGGCCGACGCCGCCTTCCATTTGGCTATCGCCGAAGCCGCCCACAATGTGCTGCTGCTGCATACCATCCGCGGCATCTTCCATCTGCTGGAGAAGAGCATCGTCGATAACCTGGCCTACCTCTTCGAGAAGGCCGACTCTCGCCCCCGCCTGATGGAGCAACACCGTGCCCTGCTCGACGCCATCCTCGAGGGGCACGCCGAGGAGGCCCGGGCCCGGGCCCACGAGCACCTGGTGTTCGTCGAGGAGGGGCTGCTCGAGCTGGAGCGGGCCGAGACGCGGGCCCAACGCGCCTTGCGTCGTGCTCAGGTCATGCCCCCCCGGGCTGGCTGAACCATGGCGACTCGCGCCGTACACCGCCATCGCATCCTGCGCCGCCTGCTGTGGGTGCTGCTGCCGCTGGGACTCACCCTGTGCATGTGGCAGACCGCCCAAGTAACCCGCGACCAGGCCCTGCAGACCCTTCAGCGGGACGCCGAGAACGAGCTGCGCCTTTCTGCGGCCGGCCTGAATGGCCATCTGTCGCGCCACGAATACCTGCCTCAGCTACTCGCCTCACGGGAGATGGTCAAGCGTTTCCTGGCCGCCCCCGAGCAGCAAGACGCCATGCCGCTGAATCGCCTGCTCGACCGCTTCCGGGCCACCGCCGACGTCTCGGACATCTATCTGCTCGACCGCCAGGCCGAAACCCTGGCGGCCAGCAACTGGCACCGGCCCGATACCTTCATCGGCCAGAGCTACCACTTCCGCAGCTACTACCGTGAGGCCATCGCCGGTCGCCAGGGACGCTTCTACGGCCTGGGCACCCAGTCCCAGGAGCGCGGCTACTACTTCTCGGCACCGGTCTGGCTGGACGAGACCGCTCCGGACGCAACACCCGATGGCGTGATAGTGGTGAAGGTGCTGCTCGATGCCGTGGAGGCGAGTTGGGCCGAACAGGAGGCCGAACTGCTGGTCATCGGGCCCGACGACATCATCTTCATGGCCAGCCATCCGGCCCTGCGCCTGAGTGCCCTAAACGCGCTCGCGCCGGAAGAGCGCGAGGACCTGCTGGCCACACGGCGCTATGCCGATGAGTCACTGCCCTCCTCCGGTCTCCAGGAACTGGAGACTCTCGGAGCGCGCAGCCGGCTGGTTCGCTTCAGTCACGGCCCCCTGGCCGACGGCCACTTCCTGAACCTGTCGCGCCCCATGCCCACCCTTGGCTGGGAGATGCACATTCTCAAGTCGCTGGACCCGGTGGTCCGGACCCAGTGGCTGTCGGCGCTGCTGGCCGGCGGCCTGTACGGGCTGGTGGCGCTGGGCGGTGGCGTCGGTTGGCAGCGCTGGCGACTGCGCCGGGAGCGCGAGCGCTTCGCCGCGCGGGAGCGGGAGACCCTGGCCCGGGCCCGGGACGAGCTCGAACGCAACGTGGAACGGCGGACCCGGGACCTGGTGGCGACCAACCAGCGCCTCTCCGCCGAGATCGAGGAGCGCCGTCGGGCCGAGGAACGGCTGCGCCAGACCCGCGACGAGCTGATCCAGGCCGCCAAGCTCGCCGTGCTTGGCCAGCTCGCCGCCGGCATCAATCATGAGTTCAATCAGCCGCTGGCGGCGATCCGTGCCTATGCCGAGAACGCGCGCACCTTCCTGTCCAGAAGCCGAACCGAGGTCGCCGATGCCAACCTCGGCCAGATCGTCGAGCTCACCGAGCGGATGGCCCAGATCAGCGCCCAGCTGCGCCAGTTCTCACGCAAGAGCGGTGATACGCTCACCCCGGTCTCGGTGGCTTCCTGCTTCGACTACGCCCTGCGCCTGTTTCAGGCTCGGTTGAATGAAGGGGTAGTCAGCGTCGAACGGCACTGGCCCGACGAGGCGGTCTGGGTACGCGCCGAACCGGTGCGTCTCGAGCAGGTCCTGGTCAACCTGATCGGCAATGCCCTGCAGGCCATGGCCGAGACGACCGAGCCCCGGCTGACCCTGACCATCGTCCCTGAAGGCAAGCGAGTACGCATCGCGGTGATCGACAACGGCCCGGGTATCGCCGAGGCGGACCTTCCCAGGCTATTCGAGCCCTTCTTCACCACCAAGTCCACGGGCAGCGGCCTGGGGCTGGGGCTGTCGATCTCGGCCCGCATCATCGATGATCTGGGTGGGCGACTCGAGGCCGCCAACGTTCCGGGTGGGGGCGCCACCTTCACCATCACCCTGCCCCGCGACTTCGGTCCCGAGGCGGCCGGCCAGGCGCACACCGAGGAGCCACACGCCCATGCATGAACCGCCCCCCCCACCGGTCATGATCATCGATGACGAGGCCCATCTGCGCATTACCGCCGGCCAGACCCTGGAGCTGGCGGGCTATGCCCCACAGGCCTTCGAGAGTGCCGAGGCGGCACTCGACGCCCTGACGCCGGACTTCCCCGGCGTGGTGGTCAGCGATATCCGCATGCCCGGCATGGACGGCATCGCGTTGTTGCACGAGGTGCGGCGGCGTGACACCGACCTCCCGGTGATCCTGATCACCGGCCACGGCGACATCTCCACCGCCGTGGAGGCGATGCGCGCCGGGGCCTGGGACTTCCTGGAGAAGCCCTTCGCCACCGAGCGGCTGGTGGAGGGGGTCCGCCGCGGCATCGACAAGCGCCGGCTGAGTCTCGAGAACCGTGCGCTCAAGGCCGAACTGGAAGCCCAGCAGTCGGCCCCGGGCCCACGGCTGGTGGGACGCACGCCGGCCATCCAGCGGCTCGCCGCCATGGTCCAGCGCATCAGCCAGGTGGAGGCCGATGTGCTGCTGTTCGGCGAGACCGGCGCCGGTAAGGACCTGGTGGCTCGCGCCATCCACGAGCGTAGCGCTCGTGGCGGACGCCCCTTCGTGGCCATCAACTGCGGCGCCGTGCCGGAGAGCATCATCGAATCGGAGCTGTTCGGTCACGAGAAAGGCGCCTTCACGGGGGCCGTGGAGCGGCGCATCGGCAAGTTCGAGCATGCCCAGGGCGGCACGGTGTTTCTCGACGAGATCGAATCGATGCCACTGGCCCTGCAGGTCAAGCTGCTGCGGGTGCTCCAAGAGCGCTCGATTGAACGACTGGGCTCCAATCAGCCGGTGCCGCTGGACATCCGCGTGATCGCGGCCACCAAGGTGGATCTCAAGGCGGCAGCCGAGGCGGGGCGGTTCAGAGAGGACCTCTACTACCGCCTGGATGTGGTCACCCTGCCGATCCCGCCGCTGCGCGAACGTCGCGAGGACATCCCGCTACTGTTCCAGCACTTCACGGTGGTGGCCGCCAACCGCAGTGGCCTGGAGGCTCCACCGCTGGATACCGCCGGCATCTCGGCACTGATGGCCCATGACTGGCCGGGCAACGTGCGCGAGCTGCGCAACCTGGCCGAACGCTATGTGTTGCTAGGCGCCACCTGCGACTACCGCCTGGACGCCCTGCTCGAAGGGGTGGACAGCGAGGCCGGTGACATGGCGCTGCCACAGCAGGTGGAGCTCTTCGAGAAGAGTCTGATCGACCAGGCCCTGGTACGCCATCGCGGCCGGATCAGGGAAGCCTGCGAGCAGCTGGGACTGCCGCGCAAGACCCTCTACGACAAGCTCAGGAAGTATGCGCTCAGGGCCGAGGACTACCGCCAGAGACTCGAGCCCTGAGCCATCAACACCAGCAACGGCTCCCAAGGCGGCAACCAGGGCACCAGGCCGGCCGCCATGATCAGCATCAGCATGGCATTACACGGCTGACGGTAGACGAACAGCTTGAAGGCGGTACCGAAGGAGCGCTTGATGCGCGCGCCGACCAGATCGACGCTGTAGAGCTCATCGAGCAGCAGATGAATCAGGCAGCCCACGATCAGGGCCAGCCCCTGGGCCCAGGCCAGGCTCGCGTCTTGCGCCAGGAACTGATAACTGGCCGCGCTGACCGTCATGCCGCACAGCAGGGACGCCAGCAGCGAATGCCAGATGCCGCGATGAACGGAGAAGCGCTTGAAGACCCGGCTGAGGAGATAGCGCACGCCGA
Organism: Halomonas cerina; assembly: GCF_014192215.1. Classification (GTDB taxonomy): domain Bacteria; phylum Pseudomonadota; class Gammaproteobacteria; order Pseudomonadales; family Halomonadaceae; genus Halomonas; species Halomonas cerina. Next base: position 56,297 of record NZ_JACHXP010000020.1, on the reverse strand, counting down.
CATAGAGCCCGCCGCACACCGCCAGCAGAGCACCCGGCCCGAGCCAGGGACGCAGCAGCAGGGCCCCGGCCACCACCGCCAGCACGGCCGCCACAGTGAAGATCAGGCGCACGGCACGGGAGTGGTCGGAGTCGATGTCCGGCAGGATGCCGCCGAAGGCGGTGAGCACCGCCAGCGGCAACGCCTCGCTCGGCGTCCAGAGTCCGGCCTGCCAGCCACCGACGGCCAGTAGCGCGCCGCCACCGACGGCGAAACTCAGGTGGGTACGAAAACCGGCCATGCGTGACACACTCGACAATAACACTGGATACAAATCCAGATTATGCGCAACATGGCGAGATAAAACAATCAGTTGCCAAACGGCGACAGTGTTTCAGCCGGCCTGGGCCGCCAGGTACTGGTCCTTCAGTTTGACGTAGTTACCGGCGGTATAGGGGAAGAAGGCCCGCTCCGATTCCTTGATCGGTCGCAACACCTTGGCCGGGTTGCCGGCATAGACATGGCCGCCCGCCAGTCGCTTGCCCGGGGTGACCACGGCGCCGGCGGCGATGATCACCTCGTCCTCGACTACCGCACCGTCCATGACAATGGCCCCCATGCCCACCAGGACCCGGTTGCCCAGGGTGCAACCATGCAGGATTACCCGGTGGCCGATGGTGACGTCGTCACCGATGGTCAGCGGGAAGCCGTCAGGATTGAAGTCGCTGGCGTGAGTGATGTGCAGCACGCTGCCGTCCTGGATGCTGACCCGCGCGCCGATACGGATGCGGTGCATATCCCCGCGAATCACCGCCATGGGCCACACCGAGCAGTCGTCGCCCAGCACCACATCGCCCAGTACCAGGCCGGCCGGGTCGAGATAGACCCGCTCGCCCAGCTGCGGGGTCGTGCCCTTCCAGGATCGAATGGCCATCGTCTCGCTCATCGTGTACCTCCAGTCATCAGATCAGTCCCGATGCCAATACTACCAGCGTCAGCGGGATCGACACCCAGCGCACCAGGATCCGCCAGGCGCGAAAGCCGCCTGTGCCGGCGCCCAGGGCCCTCAGGGCGACCGGCTCGGGCAGCACCCAGGCAGCGAAGACGGCGATCAAGAGCCCGCCCACCGGCAGAAAAAGCTCCGGTGGAATGGTGCTGACCAGCTCGAAGGGGTTCATGCCGAATAGCACTCGGACCTCGGCCAGGCTCGAGAAGGAGAGTACCGAGAGCATGCCCAGACCCCACACGGCCACCCCGACGACGGCGGTGGCCGCGATACGACCCAGCCCCCAGCCCTGCAGGGTGGCGACCATCGGCTCGGCCAGGTTGATCGAGGAGGTCCAAGTGGCCAGCAGCAACAACAAAAAGAACAGCGACAGCCACAGCGCCCCGCCGGGCAGTTCGGCGAAGGCCACCGGCAGGGTGACGAACATCAGCCCCGGCCCTTCGCCCGGGTCCATGCCCTGGGCGAACACCACCGAGAAGATGGCAATCCCGGCCAGCAGCGCCACGGTCACGTCCAGCACCGCCACCGCGGCGACGGCCCGGGGCAGGCTCTGGTGATCGGGCATGTAGGCGCCGTAGGCCATCAGCGCACAGGCGCCCACCGCCAGGGTGAAGAAGGCGTGGCCCATGGCCTGCAGCATGACCAGAGGAGAGAACGCCGAGAGGTTAGGCAGGAACAGCCAGGCCAGGGCCGAGCCGAAACCCTCGGTGGTGGCGGCGTGGCCGGCCAGCACCAGCAGCAAGGCGTAGAGTAGCGGCATCAGCAGATTATTGAGCCGCTCCAGCCCTTTGGCCACCCCGGCGGCGACCACCAGCATGGTCATCAGCAGGAAGAGGCTGTGGTTGAGGGTCAGCCGGGTGGGATCGGCGAGAAAGGCCGCGAAGCCCGCGCCGACCTCCTCCGCGCTGGCGCCAACGAAGCCGCCGCTGATCGACGCCACCAGGAACTCGATGGACCAGCCCGAGACCACCGAGTAGAAGGAGAGAATACAGAACACCGTGAGGGCCCCGAACAGCCCCAGCCAGCGCCAGTGAGGGGTGGCTCCTGCCTGGACCGCCAGATGCCCCAGTGACTGCATGGGACTGCGTCGCCCGGCGCGACCGATCAAAATCTCGGCCATCATCACCGGCAGGCCCAGCAGCACCACGAAGGCCACGTAGAGCAGCAGGAAGATGGCCCCGCCGTTCTCGCCGGTGATGTAGGGGAAACGCCAGATATTGCCCAGCCCCACCGCGGCCCCGGTCACGGCTAGTATGAAGGCGCGCCGGCTGCTCCAGCGCTCCAGGGTCTCGTTCATCATGCCACTCCGGCTTGGCTTGCAAGGGGCCGCAAGCCTAGCACATTGAAACCTGCCGCGGCCGCCCGCATCTAACCTTCCTGACTATCATCGGATCCGAGGTGCGCATGTCCCGCAACCCGTTGCTCGAACCCCATGAGCTGCCCCCTTTCGCCGAGATCCGCGCCGAACACGTGGTGCCGGCCATCGAGGAACTGCTGGAAGAGAACCGCACCGCCATCGAACGGCTCGTCGCGCAGGCTGCTGAGCAGGCGCCCACCTGGGAGAGCCTGGCGGCCCCGCTGGAGGCGCTCAATGACCGCCTCTCGCGGACCTGGTCGCCGGTCTCGCACCTCAACGGCACCATGAACAGCCCCGAACTGCGCGAGGCCTACCAGGCCTGCCTGGGCAAGCTCTCCGACTACAGCACCTGGCTGGGTCAGCATGAGGGGCTGTTCCAGGCCTGGCAGGCATTGAAGGACGGCCCCGCCTGGGTCGAGCTCGACGAGGGCCAGCGGCGCACCGTGGACAACGCCCTGCGTGATTTCCGCCTGGCCGGCGTCGACCTGCCCCCGGCGCAGAAACGCCGCTACGGCGAGATTCAGTCGCGCCTCTCCGAACTCGCCAACACCTTCTCCAACCAGCTGCTGGATGCCACCCAGGCCTGGTACCGGGATCTGCCCGATACCCGCCGGCTCGGCGGCCTGCCCGACAGCGCCCTGGCGACACTGGCAGCCAACGCCGAGGCCAAGGGGCAGGAGGGCTATCGCATCACCCTGGACTTCCCCAGCTTCTTCCCGGTGATGACCTACGCCGACGATCGCGCGCTGCGCGAAGAGGTCTACACCGCCTTCGTCACCCGCGCCTCCGACCAGAGTCCCCGGGCCGGGCAGTTCGACAACGCCCCGCTCATGGAGGAGATTCTCGCCCTACGTCGAGAGCTCGCCGAGCTGCTGGGCTTTACCACCTACGCCGACTATTCGCTGGCCACCAAGATGGCCGACTCCCCCGAGCAGGTGATCACCTTCCTCGAGGATCTGGCGGCACGCGCCATACCCCAGGCCCGAGAGGAGTACGCCGAGCTGGCGACCTTCGCCCGCGACACCCTGGGCATGGACGCGCTGGCCCCCTGGGACGTGGGCTACGCCAGCGAGAAGCTGCGCGAGGCCCGCTACGCCATCTCCGAGGAGCAGCTGCGCCCCTACTTCCCGGCTCCCCGGGTGGTGGACGGCCTGTTCCAGGTGGTCGAGCGGCTCTACGGGGTCCGCTTCGAGGAGGACCGGGAGGCGCCGCGCTACCATTCCGACGTGCGCTACTTCCGCATCATGGAGGACGACGCGCCGATCGCCGGCTTCTATCTCGATCTCTATGCCCGAGAGGGCAAGCGCGGCGGTGCTTGGATGGACGAGTGCCGGGTGCGCCGCCGGGACGGCGATACCCTGCAGCTACCGGTGGCCTACCTGACCTGCAACTTCACCCGCCCGGTGGGAGATACGCCGGCGCTGCTGACCCACGACGAGGTCACCACCCTCTTCCACGAGTTCGGCCACGGCCTGCACCACATGCTGACCCGCCAGACCGTCGCCGATATCTCCGGCATCAATGGCGTGGCCTGGGACGCGGTGGAGTTACCCAGCCAGTTCATGGAGAACTTCTGCTGGGAGCGCGAGGGCCTGGACCTGATCGCCAGCCACGTGGAGACCGGCGAGCCGCTGCCCGACACCCTGTTCGAGAAGCTGCAGGCGGCCAAGAACTTCCAGTCGGCCATGGGCATGGTGCGCCAGCTGGAGTTCTCGCTGTTCGACTTCCGCCTGCACCAGGAACTCGCCGCGCCTACGGCGGCCCAGATCCAGGCGCTGCTCGACGAAGTGCGCGACGCCATCTCAGTGGTGCCGCGAGCCAACTTCAACCGCTTCCAGAACGGCTTTGGCCACATCTTCGCCGGTGGCTATGCGGCGGGTTACTACAGTTACAAGTGGGCCGAGGTGCTCTCCGCCGACGCCTGGAGCGCCTTCGAGGAAGCGGGTATCTTCGACCCCGAGACCGGGCGGCGCTTTCGCACCGAGATCCTCGAGCGCGGCGGCTCCCGCGACGCCGCCGAACTGTTCCGCGCCTTCCGTGGCCGCGAGCCCAGCGTCGAGCCGCTGCTTCGCCACAGCGGCATTCGTGCCGCCTGACCAAACGTCACGCCGCCGGGATCCCCCGGCGGCCCCCTTTCAGGAGTCCCCATGGCCGTCCAGAAACGCTTTATCGCCGGTGTCGTTTGTCCCCGCTGCGCCGAGATGGATCGCATCCGCGCCTGGGAACAGAACGGCATCCGCTACCGCGAGTGCGTCAGCTGCGACTTCTTCGAGCAACTGCCCATCGAAGACGAGGTCCTGCCGGAGCTCGAGACCCGGGTCAACCGGGAACACGAGGAGCAACAGGCCTCCGACCTTCAGACCGTGAAGATCCTCGACCCCAAGGGCCACTGAGACCTCGCCACACCCTCTCCGCCCGACCAGCGACGCCGGCAACGTGCTGTCTGACCCAACACCGCCAGGCTTGCTGTGCGGACTTCCGCACAGCTGCCTGGCAGCAGGGTGCGAGAATCCGGAACATCCCCGCGCCACGCATCTCGATCAAGGTCGAGCACACAACTGCTATCCACTTGATGAAAGAGAAAGAATTTCTCCCCTCCCCCCATTGCTCTAGTGTTCGTTGAAAGTCGCATCCACTCGATGGCGGCTAGTCGCGACATAGCTGCCAGACTGATGCAGCAGGCTCACGGCCTTTCATGTCCGTCGAGAACATCACCAACGACAACAGCAATGGAGTCACACCATGCGTCTTCTTTCTCCCAAGTTGCTCGCCAGCACCCTGGCCGGCTCCCTGCAGGGGGCCGCCAAGCCGGTACATGAGCTCAACCACACGGTCGCCGCACGAGGTATCGCCAACATGAGCGCCTTCGCCGTGGTCGAGGCACGGACCGATCGATAACGAAAACAATGCCGACCCAACCAAGGGAGACGATCCATGGCCTTCGAAAACTACAATGACTTCGATCCACAGGAAACCCGCGAGTGGCAGGAAGCCGTCGACGTGGTGGTGGAGCGGGTGGGTCCCGAGCGGGCCACCTATCTGCTGCACAGGGCGGTGGAAGAAGCCTACCGGACCGGCGCCGAGGCGCCGGACACCACCCGCACGCCATACGTGAACACCATTCCGCCCCACAAGGAGGCCAAGCTACCCGGCGACGAGGCCTTGCTGCAGCGACTGACCGCCTATCTGCGCTGGAACGCCATGGCCATGGTGGTGCGTGCCAACAAGAAACCCGCCGAGCCCGGGGGGCATATCGCCAGCTACGCGTCTTCGGCGGTGATGTATGAGGTAGGCTTCAACCATTTCTGGCATGCCCCCAGCGACAATCACGGCGGGGACATCATCTACGTGCAGGGCCATTGCGCGCCGGGTATCTACGCACGGGCGTTTCTCGAGGGACGGCTCTCCGAGGAGCAGATGGAGAACTTCCGCCTGGAAGTGGACGGCAAGGGGCTCTCCTCCTATCCCCACCCCTATCTGATGCCGGACTTCTGGCAGGTCTCCACCGTGTCCATGGGGCTGGCGCCGATCATGGCCATCTATCAGGCCCGCTTCATGAAGTACCTTCAGCATCGGGGGCTGGCCGACACCGAGGGACGCAAGGTCTGGGCGTTTCTGGGTGACGGCGAGATGGACGAGCCCCAGTCCCAGGGTGCCATCGCCCTGGCCAACCGGGAGAAGCTGGATAACTTGATCTTCGTGATCAACTGCAATCTGCAGCGCCTGGACGGTCCGGTGCGCGGTAACAGCAAGATCATCCAGGAACTGGAAGGCAACTTCCGGGGCGCGGGGTGGAACGTCATCAAGTGTCTGTGGGGGTCGGGCTGGGACGAACTGCTGGCCAAGGACACCCAGGGGCTGTTGCGCCAGCGCATGGAGGAATGCATCGACGGCGAGTACCAGAACTTCAAGGCTAAGGGCGGTGGCTACATCCGCGAGCACTTCTTCGGCAAGTATCCCGAACTCAAGGAAATGGTCTCCCACCTGTCGGACGACGACATCTACTACAAGCTGATCCGCGGTGGCCACGACCCGCAGAAGGTCTACGCGGCCTACCACGCGGCGGTCAACACCACGGACAAACCCTCGGTGCTGCTGATGAAGACCGTCAAGGGCTACGGCATGGGCGAGGGCGGCGAGGGCCAGAACATCACTCACCAGAAGAAGAAACTGGGCGAGGATCACCTCAGGTACTTTCACAAGCGCTTCGACCTGCCCTTGAGTGACGAACAGGTCACCCAGGCGGCGTTCTTCAAGCCCCCCGAGGACAGCGCCGAGATGCAGTTCCTGCACGAGCAGCGCAAGGCGCTGGGGGGCTACCTGCCCCAGCGCCGGCGCAACGGCGATCTGCTCAAGGCGCCCCCCCTGGACATGTTCAAGCAAGTGCTGGCGGACACCGGTGAGCGCACCATGTCCACCACCATGGCGATGGTGCGCATCATGGTATCCCTGGCCCGGGACAAGACCCTGGGGCCACGCCTGACCCCGCTTGTTGCCGACGAGTCACGCACCTTCGGCATGGAGGGCATGTTCCGCCAGATCGGTATCTACGCGCCTGAAGGGCAGAAGTACGTGCCCATGGACGCCGAGGAGATCATGCCCTACCGGGAGGACCAGAAAGGCCAGATCCTGCAGGAAGGCATCAACGAGGACGGGGCCATGTCGTCGTGGATCGCCGCGGCCACCTCGTACAGCAACCACGGGGTCACCATGATCCCCTTCTACGTCTACTACTCCATGTTCGGCTTCCAGCGCGTCGGCGATCTGGCCTGGGCGGCCGGCGACATGCTGGCGCGGGGATTTTTGATCGGCGGCACCTCGGGACGCACCACCCTCAACGGCGAAGGGCTTCAGCACCAGGACGGGCACAGCCAGCTGTTTGCCCAGTTCATCCCCAACTGCATGGCCTATGACCCCACCTTTCACTACGAGGTCGCGGTAATCGTGCGCGACGGCCTCAAGCGCATGTACGAGGACCAGGAGGACGTCTTCTACTACATCACCACCCTGAACGAGAACTACCACCATCCGGCGCTGCCCGAGGGGGTCGAAGAGGACATCATCAAGGGCATGTACCCGTTCAGCAAGGCCGAGGGCAAGGGGCCGCGGGTCCAGCTGCTGGGCTGTGGCAGCATCCTCAACGAGGTGATTGCGGCGGTGGACCTACTACGCGACGACTGGGGCGTGGTGGCCGACGTCTGGAGTTGCCCGAGCTTCAATGAACTGGCCCGCGACGGCCATGCCGTCAAGCGCTGGAACCGGCTGCATCCCGGAAAGAAGCCGCGCAAGAGCCACGTCGAGCAGTGCCTGGAAGGCACCGAAGGCCCGGTCATCGCTTCCACCGACTACATCCGGCTGTTCGCCGACCAGATCCGATCCTTTGTCCCCCGGCGCTACGAGGTGCTGGGCACCGACGGCTTCGGCCGCTCCGACAGCCGCGAGGCCCTGCGCCGCCATTTCGAGGTGGATCGTCATTACGTCACCCTGGCCGCGCTGCAGGCCCTGGTCGACGAGGGCCAGCTCAAGAGCGGCAAGGTCCGGGACGCCATCGCCAAGTACGGCATCGACCCTGAAAAGCCCAACCCCCTGTACGCCTGAGCCGGAGGAGAACAACAGTGGCCATCCAAGAAATCAAGGTACCGGACATCGGCGACTTCACCGATGTGCCGATCATCGAGATCCATGTCCAGGCCGGTGACAGCGTCCAGGTCGAGGACCCGCTGATCACCGTGGAGTCCGACAAGGCCTCCATGGACGTGCCCGCGCCCCAGGCCGGCACCGTCAAGGAGGTCAAGGTCAAGGTCGGTGACACGGTCTCCGAGGGTTCGACGATTGTGATGCTGGAGTCGGAGGGTGAGGGTGGCTCACCCTCCCCCGCCGAGGGAGAGAAGGCATCGGCACCGTCCGGCGGCGGGGTGGAGGAGATCAAGGTCCCCGACATCGGCGACTTCAGCGATGTGCCGATCATCGAGATCCATGTCCAGGCCGGCGACAGCGTCCAGCCCGAGGACCCGCTGATCACCGTGGAGTCCGACAAGGCCTCCATGGACGTGCCCGCGCCCCAGGCCGGCACCGTCAAGGAGGTCAAGGTCAAGGTCGGTGACACGGTATCCGAAGGCAGCCCGATACTGCTGCTGGAGAGCGAGGCAGGAGCGGAAGAAAAGAGCGCGCCACCCGCCGACGAAGCAGAGAAGCCACCGCAACCGGCGACTGCCCCCTCCAGCGCACCTTCGACCGGCCAGATTGCGGATTTCAGCCGGGTTCACGCCAGCCCCTCGGCTCGCCGCCTGGCCCGCGAACTGGAGGTGGATCTGACCCGCGTGCCGCCGACCGGCCTCAAGGGCCGAGTCACCCAGGAGGACATTCAGAACTTCGCCAAGGGCGGCGCCCCGGCGGCGGCCCCGGCCGGTGCTCCGGCTGCCGGGGAGGGCATGGATCTACTGCCCTGGCCCAAGGTCGATTTCAGCAAGTTCGGTCCGGTGGAAACCCAGCCGCTATCACGCATCAAGAAGATCTCCGGTGCCAATCTGCATCGCAACTGGGTGAGGATTCCCCACGTCACCAACCACGACGAGGCCGACATCACCGACCTGGAAGCCTTCCGCGTGCAGTTCAACAAGGACAACGAGAAGGCGGGCATCAAGGTCAGCATGCTGGCGTTCATGATCAAGGCTGCGGTCGCGTCCTTGAAAAAGTTCCCCGAGTTCAATGCCTCACTGGACGGCGACAATCTGATATTCAAGCAGTACTACCATATCGGTTTCGCCGCCGACACGCCCCAGGGTCTGGTGGTGCCGGTGATCCGCGATGCGGATCAGAAGAGCGTGGCCGAGATCGCCCAGGAAATGGGGGCGCTGGCCAAGCTGGCCCGCGACGGCAAGCTCAAGCCCGATCAGATGCAGGGCGGCTGCTTCACCATCTCCTCGCTGGGCGGGATCGGCGGGCACTATTTCACGCCCATCATCAATGCCCCCGAGGTGGCCATCATGGGCGTATGCCGCTCCTATTGGAAGCAGGTCTCGCCGGACGGCAAGCAGTCGGACTGGCGGTTCATGCTGCCCCTGTCGTTGTCCTGGGACCACCGGGTGATCGACGGCGCCGCCGCGGCCCGTTTCAACGTCCATTTCGCCAGCCTGCTCGCCGATATGCGGCGCATCATCATGTAAGGGGAAACGACACCATGGCAATCGAAATCAAGGTGCCCGACATCGGTGACTTCAAGGACGTCGAGGTCATCGAGGTGCTGGTCAAGCCGGGCGATGCGATCGACATCGAGACGCCGCTGATCACCCTGGAGACCGACAAGGCCTCCATGGACGTGCCGTCCCCGCAGTCGGGCACGGTTGGAGAACTCAAGGTCAAGGAGGGGGACAAGGTCTCCGAAGGCTCGACCATTCTGATGCTGGAACCGGCCGAGACCGGGTCCCGGGTGGCGGACCACGACCCGCATCCAGCGGTCCATGAAAAAGGGGTTGGCTCCGCAGCGCCCGGCGATGCCGGCGGTGGTTATGGCGGCGGCAGCCTGGAAGAGGTTCGGGTGCCGGACATCGGCGATTTCGGTGATGTTCCGATCATCGAAGTGCTGGTACGCGCAGGCGACACGATCCGTGCCGAGGACCCACTGATCACCCTGGAGTCCGACAAGGCCTCGATGGACGTGCCCGCGCCCAAGGCCGGCAAGGTCAGCGAGGTGCTGGTGTCAGTCGGCGACACGGTCTCGGAAGGCACGGCAATCCTGATGCTGGAAGCGGAAGGGAAAGGCTCTGCCTCCCAACCCTCTGTCGCGCAGGGAACGGGAGAGAAGGCAGCCGCCGCGCCCGCCCCACAAGCGGCCACCCATACCGGCGGGGCCGATATCGAGTGCGAGATGCTGGTGCTCGGCGCCGGCCCGGGCGGCTACTCGGCCGCCTTCCGGGCCGCCGATCTGGGGATGAAGACCGTGCTGGTGGAGCGCTATGCCAGCCTCGGCGGGGTGTGCCTAAACGTCGGCTGCATCCCCTCCAAGGCGCTGCTGCATGTCGCGGCGGTCACCGACGCGGCCAATGCCATGGCCGATCACGGCATCGCCTTCGGCAAGCCGAAAATCGATCTCGACAAACTGCGCGGTTGGAAGGAAAAGGTCGTCGGCCAGCTCACCGGGGGTCTGGCCGGCATGGCCAGGGCACGCAAGGTCCAGGTCGTGCGCGGGGTCGGGACCTTCCTCGACCCGCATCACTTGGAAGTGGCCCTGACGACCGGCGACGGCCAGGAGCAGACCGGCGACAAGCAAGTGGTAAAGTTCGACAAGTGCATCATCGCCGCTGGTTCGCAGTCGGTGAAACTGCCCTTCATTCCCGACGACCCCCGGGTGGTCGACTCCACCGGCGCGTTGGAACTGACCTCCATCCCGAAGCGCATGCTGGTCATCGGTGGTGGCATCATCGGCCTGGAGATGGCCACGGTCTATTCTTCCCTGGGCACCCGCATCGACGTGGTCGAGATGCTCGACGGGCTGATGACCGGCGCCGACCGCGATCTGGTCAAGGTCTGGGAAAAAGTCAACACGCCACGCTTCGACAAGGTGATGCTCAAGACCCGGACCACCGCCGTGAAAGCCCAAAAGAGCGGCCTCAAGGTCAGCTTCGAGGGCGACAACGCCCCCGCCGAGCCACAGCTGTACGACATGGTCCTGCAATCGGTCGGGCGCAGCCCTAACGGCAACAAGATCGGTGCAAAAAACGCCGGCGTGGCGGTCGACGAGCGCGGCTTCATCAATGTTGACAAGCAGTTGCGCACCAACGTCGGGCACATCTTCGCCATCGGCGACATCATCGGCCAGCCGATGCTGGCCCACAAGGCGGTGCACGAGGCGCATGTCGCCGCCGAGGCCGCGGCCGGACACAAGAGCTTCTTCGATGCCCGACAGATCCCCTCGGTGGCCTACACCGACCCGGAAGTCGCCTGGGCCGGCAAGACCGAGACCGAATGCAAGGCCGAAGGCATCAAGTACGGCAAGGCGATTTTTCCCTGGGCGGCCAGCGGACGGGCGATCGCCAACGGGCGTGACGAAGGTTTCACCAAGTTGCTGTTCGACGAAGACACCCACCGCATCATCGGTGGGGCGATCGTCGGCACCCAGGCGGGGGATCTGATCAGCGAGCTGTGTCTGGCCGTCGAGATGGGCTGCGACCCGGTCGACATCGGCAAGACCATCCACCCGCATCCGACCCTGGGCGAATCGGTGGGGATGGCCGCCGAACTGTTCGAAGGCGTGTGCACCGATCTGCCGCCACAGAAGAAGCGATAAGGTGACTATCATCGGGCTGCAGTTCTGATCCCCCGGTGGTGGGTGGTGCCGTGACAGGCTCTTGCCCGGTACGACGCGGCGCCGCCCGGTTGCCCCACTGACGACCTGGCGGGCAGACGCCTGTCATCATCGAATGGCCAGGTACACGGTTGTGTGCCATCTGGCACGCCTCCCACTCGTCGTCATCCGGCCCGCCATCGGGAAGCAGGATTCCCTGGCAGCTATCGAGCGACATGGGCATCCTACTGGCTTCGTAAAAGGCTGCCGGGGCTATTATTGCTCGGCGCTCTCCTCGGCCCGGCCCCCCGTTTCGCCTTCCATTTCGGCCTCCTCTTCTTCTCCCTGCTGGCGCATCTCGGGCGGCATCATCGCCTCGGACACCTCGAGCCCCTGCTCCCGGTAATAGCGCACCGCGCCGGGATGGAACCAGATCACATTGTTCTTCTCCATGTGCTCCGGCCGGGTCTCGGCCGCTGCGGGGTGGATCTCCTGCATGGCGTCGTTGTCCTCGAGCACCAGTGCCATGAGTTCATGGACGAAACCCTCATCGAGATCCTTGTGGCCGATGGCGAAATTCCAGAAGGCCACCGAGGCCTGGGGGGCATCCATCGACGCATAGGTGTCGGCAGGGATCTCGTAGGGAGTCACCGGAAAGGCGTCCACCAGGGTCGCCTGCTGCTCCTCGGTCAGGCCGAACATCCGTACCGCCTGGCGACTCTCCACATGCTCGAAGGCCTGGATAGGCAGGCCGGCACAGAAGGCGAAGGCATCGCTGAGGCCGCCGAGCATGTAATCCGCCGACAGGCTGGCGCCGGCATACTGCAGGCGGACATCCTCAACCCCCAGTTCATCGAAGAACCGCTCCCAATAGGTGGCGCAGGTGCCGCCCATGGGTCCCACCCCGACACGGGCCCCACTGAGGTCATCGATGCTTTCGATGCCTGAATCGGCCTGGGTGACTATGTGGAAGGGGGTTCGGTACATGGGAAAGAGGGCACGCACGTTGCGCATCTTCTCACCATCGGCGAACTCGGCCTCGCCCTCCCAAAGCTCCTTTGCCGGCCCCAGGGTGACAAAGCCCAGCTCCGCTTCACCCGTGTGGACCAGGATCATGTTGTGGTAGGGCCCGCCGGTGGTACGCGTATCGGCGAGTATGTCGAACTCATCGGTGATGCGCGCGGACAGGCCGTGGCCGTAGATATGGTAGGTGCCGCCGATGGAGGCAGTAGCCACCCTGATCCGCTCCGGCCAGTCCGCACGTTCCTGGGCCATGGCCGTGGTCCCCCCGATCAGCAGGCCACCGGCCGCGACAAGGGTGGGAAGGCAGAAAACGCGTTCGTCAGTCATGGCATGTCTCTCGATTGAGGTGTGGATCACTTCTTTCCACAAACCTAGCTGACTATCTGGCCGAGTGCCGCCGACGCCTGACGGCACCCCTGGCGCGAGGACCTGTGCGGAAATCCGCATACCACGACACCTGCTCCGTGCGGGATCCCGGCCCCACTCGGCCGATCATGCTTCGACCAAGGTCGAAGCATGATCTCGCAACTGAATGAAATGCAAGATGTTCCAATAAATGGGCATGACCATTGCTGGATAATGGACGTTGATGCCACCCCGGCCAGGATCACGGCAGGTCCCGCAACCGGTGACCATACTGGGGGACGACGGCATGCAGCCCCGGGGCACGACCGCCCGGGCATTTAACAAGAGCACAACAGCAACAGGAGAGACATCATGCGTCTTCTTTCCACCAAACTGCTCGCCAGCACTCTCGCCGGCTCCCTGCTGGTGGCCGCCTCGGCCTCGGCCCAGTCCGACCGCAGCGACTGGCCGGAGAGCTTCACCGTGGGCACCGCCAGCCAGGGCGGCACCTACTATGTCTATGGCTCCGGCTGGGCCAACCTGATCGCCGACGAGTTGGGCATCTCCGGTGGCGGCGAGGTCACCGGCGGCCCGACCCAGAACCTGGCCCTGGTGCATGGTGGCGATGTGGCCTTCGGCCTGACCACCATGGGGCCGGCCGCCGACGCCGTGAAAGGCGAGAGCCCGCTGGCCCCGGGCGTGGCAATGGACAACGTCTGCGCGCTGTTCCCGATGTACGAGACACCGTTCTCCATCGCCGCCCTGGCCGACAGCGGCATCGAGTCGATCTCCGATATTCCCGACGGCGCGAGCATCGGTTTCGGCCCCGCGGCCTCCACCTCCGATACGTACTTTCCCGCCATCCTGGAGACCCTGGGCGTGGAGTTCGACCGTCGCAATGGTGGCTGGTCCGACCTCGGCGGCCAGTTGCAGGACGGCCTGATCGACGTCATCGCCTTCGCCGCCGGCATCCCGATCCCGGCCATCAGCCAACTCGAGGTGCAGACCGACGTCAACATCATCGAGTTCACCGAAGAGGAGCAGGCCAAGGTGTTAGAGGAGTTCCCGGTCTCCGCGTTCTCGATCCCGGCCAGCACCTACCAGACCCTCGAGGAGGATGCTCGCGCCGTCTCCATGTGGAACTTCGCTATCGCCGGCTGTGACCTGCCGAAGGACTTCGTCTACGAGGTCACCAAGGTCACCATGGAAAACAACGACAAGATGCGTAACGTACACCGCTCCGCCGAGACGACGGTCCCGGAAAACATCAAGTACAACACCGTACTGCCCTTCCACCCGGGTGCCGTGCGCTGGTACGAGGAGAACGGCTACGAAATCCCTGACGAGCTCAAGCTCGACTAGATTTTGTCCGAAAGGCCGGGCCGCCTAGCGCCTGACCCCATGCTCCGTGTCGCCCTCGGCACGGGGCGTGACCCGCTCCCCACCGTTCCCACATCAAGGGGTTTCCCCTCATGAATCACACACCCGAGAACCGCCCCGGCAACGAGGAACCCGTCGCCGCGGCGTCCGAGTCCGTTGCCGACGGGGCCGACGACGAAGTCGTCGAATCGAATCGACGCCTGTATGGCGGCTGGCGATGGTTACTGTTTGCCGGCCTGGCCATCGCCTACTGCGTCTTCCACCTGGTCACCCTGAACATGTTCCCCATGGAGACCTGGTCGTTCCGCATCATTCACATCGCCGGTGCCCTGATCCTTGGTTTCGGCTTCTATGCGGGGGCACGCTTCGCCGATCAGCCGGGGGCCCCCGCCGGACGCGTGCTCACCTCACTCGGCTATGTGCTGCTGGTACCGGCAGGCTACGCCCTGGTGCGCACCGTCATGATGTATCAGGAGATGCAGGCGGGGGCGATGCGCATCGCCCCCGAGGTGGAGACCTGGCACTTCGGCTACCCACTGATACTTGCCACCGCAGGGGCGATCGTACTCTCCTGGGGCCTGCGCGAGGCCCGCCACCGGATCAACCCGGCCGACCTGGTGCTGATGGTCTGCGCGCTCGCGGTGGCAGGCTACCTGCTGGTGATATTCAACAGCCCGCTGCGTGCCTCCACCGGCACCTCCTTCGCCCCGGTGGGCCTCACCTGGGCGGGCATCGCCGGCTCGCTGCTGATCCTCGAGCTGACCCGTCGCGTGGCCGGCCTGGCACTGGTGATCATTTCGGCGATCTTCCTGACCTATGTGTTCGCCGGCCCTTACCTGCCGGGCTTCCTCGGCTACCCGGGCCTCTCGGTGGGGCGCTTCTTCAGCCAGGTCTACACCGACACCGGCATCCTGGGTCCGACCACCGCGGTATCATCCACCTACATCATTCTGTTCATCATCTTCGCCGCCTTCCTGCAGGCTTCGAAGGTAGGGGAGTACTTCATCAACTTCGCCTTCGCCGCCGCCGGACGCGCGCGAGGCGGCCCGGCCAAGGTCGCGATCTTCGCCTCCGGGCTGATGGGCATGATCAACGGCACCAGTGCCGGCAACGTGGTCTCCACCGGCTCGCTGACCATCCCGCTGATGAAGAAAGTGGGCTACCCGGGCCGCAGCGCCGGGGCCATCGAGGCCGCCGCCTCCACCGGCGGGCAGATCATGCCGCCGATCATGGGCGCGGGGGCCTTCATCATGGCCGAGGTCACCGGCATCCCCTATACCGAGATCGCCGTGGCGGCGCTGATCCCGGCCATCCTCTACTTCCTGTCGGTCTACTGCATGGTGGACTTCGAGGCGGCCCGCAAGGGCATGCGCGGCATGCCCAAGGAGGAAATTCCCAAGTTCCGCCGCCTGGTCAAGCATGTCTATCTGTTCGCACCGATCATCATCCTGATCGCCGCGCTGTTCATGGGCTACTCGGTGATCCGCGCCGGCACCCTGGCCACCGCCTCGGCCGCCGTGGTGAGCTGGTTCTCGCCCAACAAGATGGGTCTGCTCGCCATCCTGCGAGCGCTGCATCTGGCCGGCACCATGGCGATCCAGATCATCGCCGTGTGTGCCTGTGCCGGCCTGATCGTCGGCGTCATCGCCATGACCGGCGTGGGCGCGCGCTTCTCCTCACTGCTGCTCGGTCTGGCCGGTGTCAGCCAGCTGTTGGCGCTGTTCTTCGCCATGTGCATCTCGATCTTGCTGGGCATGGGCATGCCCACCACCGCCGCCTATGCGGTGGCCGCCTCGGTGGTCGCCCCGGGCCTGATCGAGATCGGCATCCAGCCGCTGGTGGCGCACTTCTTCGTGTTCTACTTCGCGGTGGTCTCGGCCATCACCCCGCCGGTGGCGCTGGCCTCCTATGCGGCGGCGGGCATTTCCGGCGACAACGCCATGGGGACGTCGGTGGCCTCCTTCAAGGTCGGTCTGGCCGCCTTCATCGTGCCCTTCATGTTCTTCTACAGCCCGGCCATGCTGATGGAGGGCAGCTGGATGCAGATCCTGAGGGTGGGCGTGACCGCCACCCTGGGCATCGTGCTGCTGGCCGCTACCGTCCAGGCCTGGTTCTTCGGGCCGGTGAAGGCCTGGCAGCGCCTGGTGATGCTGGTCGGGGCATTATGCATGATCTATGGTGGCATCTACACCGATGTCGTGGGACTTGCCATCGGGGCAGTGCTGTTCATGATGCAGCGCGGTCGCCATGGCGGTGGTGGCCAACCGGTCTCCGCCGGCTGATCCGTCTCGTCCACCGGAGTGCGAAGGGCCCCGCCACTGGCGGGGCCCTTCTGCGTCCTGGTCGATGTCGGCGCTGGCTAGCGCCCTGCTCAGGAAGCGAGCACACCGCAGGCTACGCGAGCGCCACCGCCGCCCAGCGGCTTCGGCTCGTCGGCGTAGTTGTCGCTGCCCTCGTGGATCATCAGGCTACGCGCCTTCAGGTCGTCGAGACTGAGCCGAGGCGCTAACACCGGCAGCGTCGCCTTCCCGTCCGCGTTGACAATCAGCACCGGCAGATCACCGAGATGGCCATCGCCATAGGGACCTTCATGGCTCCCGGTCTCGTCGGGATCGTAGTGACCGCCCGCCTCGGCGGCTGCCGTCTTATCATCCGGCCCGCAGCTGGCGTTCTCGTGGACATGGAAGCCGTGGGGGCCGGGGGACAGTCCGCTCAAATCCGGCGTCAGCAGCAGGCCATAGTCGGTGTCCTCGAGTGTGACGGTACCGATGGCCTCCCCGACGCCATCGGCATTGACCTTGTTGATCTCGACCTCCTGGTGCTCGCTGGCCTGAGCCTGGCCGAGACCCGCGGCGAGCAGCAGGGAGGCAAGGGCTCCCGCAATCATATTGGCATGGCGCATCTGGCGTCTCCTGCTCCTGATTCCATGGACATGTCAGAAACAGGCTAGCCCCAGATCCGCCGGACCGCCAAGGCAGCGTCGGGCTCGGTGATCGAGGATCCGCCGTCCTGTTGAGGCCGGCGTAGAGAGGCAAGTGCAGCCCGGCGGCACGACCGCCCCGCCCGGTTCAGGCGGAGATATTATTCAGCACCTTCAGGGTCGGCTCGGCCTGGTTAAGGGTATAGAAGTGCAGACCCGGGGCCCCGCCGTCGAGCAGGCGCTGGCAGAGCCGCGAGATCACCTCCTCGCCGAAGGCCGCGATGGCCTCGCTGTCGTCGCCGTAGGCCTCGAGCTGCTTGCGGATCCAGCGCGGGATCTCGGCGCCGCAGGCATCGGAGAAGCGCGCCAGCTTGGCATAGTTGGTGATCGGCATGATGCCGGGCACGATGGGGGCCTCGACGCCCAGGGCGCGGGCCCGCTCGACGAAATGGAAATAGGCGTCGGCGGTGAAGAAGTACTGGGTGATGGCGAAGTTTGCCCCGGCCTTCATCTTGCGGGCGAAGTTCTCCAGGTCTCGGTCGAGACTCGGCGCCTGGGGGTGCGATTCCGGATAGGCGGCCACGGCGATCTCGAAGTGTTCGCCGGTCTCCTCGCGGATGAACTCGACCAGCTCGTTGGCATAGCGCAACTCGCCGATACCACCCATCCCGGAAGGCAGGTCACCGCGCAGGGCCACCAGGCTGTCGATCCCCTCCTCGCGGTAGCCCGTCAGCAGGTCGCGCAGCACCGCCTTTTCGCTGCCGATGCAGGAAAGGTGCGGCGCGGTGGTGATTCCGGACTCGCGCACCGCCCGTACGCTGTTGAGCGTGCGATGCTGGGTGGAGCCGCCGGCCCCGTAGGTGACCGAGAAGAAGCGCGGCTGGCGACGAGCCAGGGCATCGCGGGTGCGCATCAGCTTGTCGTGTCCGGCCTCGGTGCTGGGCGGGAAGAATTCGAAGCTGATCCCCAGCGGATGTTCCTGCGTGCTCATCGGCTCACCTTGTTGAAGCGTTTGCATGTTGGTGCCATTGTGCCGCCTCGCCTGGGCCGTCGACCAATGAAAGTTTCGCGCTGCTGCATCAATATGCTTCACGTTAGCGCCCGATAGGCATCGGGCCTCGTGTGCTCTGACAGGCAAGGATGATGACTGTAATCGACCCTAGCGCCCTGATGGGGCCTCTCTGGACTCTGCTGGCCTTCGTGGCGCTCGGTTGGCTGGCGGCCAGACGCCTGACCGTGGATCCGCGCCCCATTGCCACCCTGCTGATCTACCTGATCGCGCCCCTGACCTTCTTCCGCGCCCTGGTGCAGGGTGGCCCCACCCCGGCCGACCTGCTGCTCACCGCGAGCCTCTTCATCGCGGCAAGCCTGATCGCCCTGGCGGTGCATCGCCTGGCCCGACACCGTCTGGGCAGCGAGGAAAGCGCCCTGCTGGCCTTCTCCTCGGGGACCGGCAACACCGGCTACTTCGGCCTGCCGGTAGCGCTGGTACTGCTGCCCCCGACGGGCGTGACCCTCTATCTCTTCTGCCTGCTGGGGGTGACGCTCTACGAGTTCACGGTGGGCTTCTACCTCAGTGCCCGGGGACGCTTCTCGGTGCGCCAGAGCCTGACCCGGATCGCTCGCCTGCCGCTGGTCTATGCTTTCCTCGCCGCGCTGCTTAGCGAGACCGCCGGGCTCGAGGTGCCAGCGGCAGTCATGGAGGGTCTCACGGTCTTCCCGGCCACCTATACCCTGCTTGGCATGATGCTCATCGGCATGACGCTGGGCCGGGTCACGATCCACCACCTGGACTGGCGATTCATCGGCATCGGCGTGGTGATCCGCTATGGGCTCTGGCCGCTGCTGGCCCTGGCCGCCGTGATCGGGCTCCAGGCCATGATCAAGCTCTCGCCGGAGCTCGCCCTGGCCCTGCTGCTGATCGGCGTGGTGCCCATGGCCGCCAACGTGGTGGTGGTGGCCATGGAACTCGGCATCGCGCCGGAGAAGGGCGCGCTGGCGGTACTGCTCACCACCCTCGCCGCGCCCCTGCTGCTCCCGTTCTACCTGGGACTGCTGATGGACCTTGCCGGACTGCCATGAGGGGGCACAGCGAGGGTTGGACGGTCCAGGCCTTGCAACCGGCGCATGCCCCACTAGCCTGAGAGGAGAGTCGTCCCCGGAGGAGCCGATCATGCAACGACGACACTTCCTGCTGGCCACGGCGGCACTCGCCCTGCTGCTGGCCTTCTCCCAGGCCCAGGCCCACCACGGCTGGACCGGTGGCGAGACCCGCGAGCTCGTCGGTGTGATTACCGACGTCCAGCTAGGCAATCCCCACGGTGTGCTCATCCTGGACGTGGACGGCGAGACCTGGACGGTAGAGGTCGGCCAGCCCTGGCGCAACGACCGGGCCGGTCTGGGTGAGGGCGACCTCGCCACGGGCGTCGAGGTCCGCGTCTCCGGAGAACACTCCGGCGAGCGATTGCTCAAGGTCGAGCAGCTATGGATCGGCGACGAGCATTTCGTGCTCTATCCAGATCGCATCTGATGCCCCATGGCCGCGCTGCTGGCCTGGCTGGCGGAGACGGGTCCGGCCGTCTGGATGGGTCAGTCACGCTGGGGCTATGCGAGCGTTAACACCCTGCACGTGTTGGGCATCGCCCTGCTGGTCGGCGCGATCACCGCCCTCGATCTTCGCTTGCTGGGCTGGCAGCGCCAGCTTGCCCTGCCCGCCCTGGCCCGCCTTCTGCAACCGGTGGCCATCACCGGCCTGCTGCTGGCGCTGACCACCGGCACCCTGTTGTTTCTCGCCGACCCCACCGGCTATACGGCCATGCCGCTGTTTTGGATCAAGCTGGCCCTGGCCGTGCTGGCCATCGCCAATGCGCTGCTGCTCAATCTGGGGCCGGGCCTGGCCCACGCTTCCCTCCGACGTCTGCGCCTGGCCGGGGGCCTCTCCCTGGCCCTGTGGCTCGCCACCCTGGCCGCCGGCCGCTTCCTGGCCTTCGTCTGATCCGCGAGACGCAAGCCGCTAGTAGCGATAGTCACCCGGCTTGTAGGGCCCCTCGGCTGGCACCCCGGTGTAGTGCACCTGGGCCTCGTTCATGCGGGTGATCACCCCGCCGAAGCCTTCCACCATGTAGCGGGCCACCTCCTCGTCCAGGTGACGGGGCAGCACGGTCACATCGAGGGCGTCGCGCCGGTCCGATTCGGGCAACTCGGCGAAGCCTCCCTCGAAGAGGTGGATCTGCGCCAGCACCTGGTTGGCAAAGGAGCCGTCCATGATCCGAGAGGGATGACCGGTGGCGTTGCCCAGGTTCACCAGGCGCCCCTCGGAGAGCAGGATCAGGTAGTCGCGACTCTCCGGGTCGAACTTGCCGGGCTTGCTGTCACGATAGACCTTGTGGACCTGGGGCTTGACCTCCTCCCAGTGCCAGTGGCGGCGCATGTGGGCGGTGTCGATCTCGCTGTCGAAATGGCCGATGTTGCACACCACGGCGCCCTTCTTCAGGGCATGCAGCATGGCCGCATCACAGGCGTCGATGTTGCCGGTGGCGGTGACCACCAGGTCGATGCGCGACAGCAGGTCGCGGTCGATGCTCTCCTTGCCCCGGTTGAGGCCGTCGGCATAGGGGGAGACCACCTCGAAGCCATCCATGCAGGCCTGCATGGCACAGATGGGGTCGATCTCGCTGATCTTGACGATCATGCCCTCCTGGCGCAGCGAGGCCGCCGAGCCCTTGCCCACGTCGCCATAGCCCACCACCAGGGCCTGCTTGCCGGCCAGCAGGTGGTCGACGCCGCGCTTGATGGCGTCATTGAGGCTGTGGCGACAGCCGTACTTGTTGTCGTTCTTCGACTTGGTCACGGCGTCGTTGACGTTGATCGCCGGGACCCGCAGCGAGCCGGCGCGCAGCATCTCCTGCAGGCGATGCACGCCGGTGGTGGTCTCCTCGCTGATGCCGTGCACCGCGTCGAGCAGCTCCGGACGCTTGTCGTGGAGCAGGGCCGTCAGGTCACCGCCGTCGTCGAGCACCAGGTTGGGGGTCCAGCCGTCCGGCCCCTCCACGGTCTGCTCGATGCACCACCAGAACTCCTCCTCGGTCTCACCCTTCCAGGCGAACACCGGGGTACCGGCGGCCGCAACGGCGGCAGCGGCATGATCCTGGGTGGAGAAGATGTTGCACGACGACCAACGCACCGTGGCTCCCAGGGTGACGAGGGTCTCGATCAGCACCGCGGTCTGGATGGTCATGTGGATGCAGCCGGCGATGCGCGCCCCCTTGAGCGGCTGGGCCTGCCGATACTTCTCGCGGATCGCCATCAGCGCGGGCATCTCGGTCTCGGCGATGCGGATCTCGCGCCGCCCCCAATCGGCCAGCGAGAGGTCGGCGACCTTGTAGTCGGTGGCGGGCGCGGAAACGGCGGGCTGGTTCATGGATGGACATCTCCTTCACGGACGAAAAGCGTCTCCTCACTATAGGCAGTGAGCCCAGAACCGGACAACCAACGCTCAGAACCCCGCGACGCCGACCCGGGCCAGCCGCCGGGCCAAGGCCTGCACCTCGGGATGGGCGAAGAAGGCTACCAGGTCGCCGGCCCGCTCAGGCCCGACGCCCGGCTCGGCGCGCCAGCGGCGCTCACCGCGGGTGGCCAGCGACGCCCAGTTCTCGATGGCGGCGGGGGCCAGCCCCGGCGGTGGCCCCAGGGCCTCCAGCCAGGCGGCGAAGGGACGCTCTTGCGCCTGCGCGAAGGTCGCCTGCAGGCGTGCCGCCCGTATCTCGCCGATGCCGGGCACCGCCTCCAGCGCTTCCGCCTCCAGGGTCAGCCAGTCCAGCAGCCCCGTGACCAGGCCAGCGTCCATCAGAGACTGCCAGGTTCCCGGCCCCACGCCAGGCAGGTCGAGTCCCTCGGGCCCGCCCAGCCAGGTAAGCCGCTCGAGGAACTGGGCCTGGCAGCCGGGCGCGAGGTGCCAGCAGCTCAGGGCATGGTACGCTTCGGGGTCGGGTGGGGAGAGCGCCGGGCGTTGGACAGCGCGCCACACCACACCTTCCAGACGCGGAATGGTCAGGCCGGCCAGGACGATCGCCACCTGATCGCCAGGCCGGATATCCAGCGCCTGCCACCTGGCCAGCGACCCCACCGCCACCCGGCGGATCACCCGGCCGTCCAGTTCGACGGGCATCAGGTGCAGCAGCGGCGAGAGCCGCCCGGTACGGCCGATGCGAAACTCGACCCCGCGCACCTCGGCCAGGGCCTCCCGCGGCGGATGCTTCCAGGCCGCGGCCCAGACCGGCGGTTTGGCCTGCCATGTCGTGCCCGGGGAGCGGCCACCCTGGCGCAGCACGACGCCATCGGTGGCGAAGGGCAGCGGGCCGCGATACCAGGCCTCACGCCAGTACCTGACCTCCGCCAGGCCATCGACCGCCAGGGTGAGGGAAGCCGACGCCGGGAAGCCCAGACGCGCCACCTCGGCAAGGCGCGCTTCCATCGTGGCAGGGCCATCGGGCCAGTCCCAGACGAACAGCCCGATGCGGCTGGCCTCCTTCGCGTTGAGATGCTCGCGAGCCAGCAGGCCGGCCACCGTGCTGCGGGCCCCGGCGCTGCCCACCTCGGCCTGCACATGCTCCGTCAGGCGCAGGAAGTACTCGCCTTGCAGCACCAGGTCAGCGTCGGTGGGCAGGGTCTCCGGCACGGCAGGCAGACGCCGAGCCGTCGACGTCCAGTCCTGGCCGCGTCGTCCGTCGCCGCGACTGATGGCGCGCACCAGCCGACCGGCCTCGTAGACCAGGGTCACTGCCACCCCGTCGACCTTGGGCTGCAGCCAGATGTCCTCACGGCGAGCCAGCCAGGCGCGCACCGCGGCCGCCTCCGCCAGCTTGGCCAGGCCGGTCTGGGGCACGGGATGGCGGGCCTCGCCGGCGGAGCCAGTCACCGGTGGCAAGATCTCGGGCAGCACACCGGGAAAGCAGCGTCGCCAGACATCGAGGCGCACGCGGGCCTGGTCATAGACGGCATCGCTCACCGGCGAGCGGCCGTCATGGCGGTAAGCACGGTTCCATGCAGCCAGGCGGCCCTGCAGGGCCGTGAGCTCCCGCTCGGCACGGGAGGCCGACCAGTCCGGGCAGTCGGCCAGCAGCGGAGGCGACACGAGACACAGGAACAGGATGAGCCAGAGGAAGGAAGCGAGACGGCAGCGCATATCGAGGCCTCGAGGCAGATGTGCCTCGACCCTAGCAAAGGGCCCCGCACGGCGCTGCCGGCGGGGCCCTCAAGATGCCGTAGGCGATCGCCTACAGACCGGCGGCGGCGCGCAGCGCCTCGGTCCGGTCGGTCTTCTCCCAAGGGAAGGCGGTGAAGGTCTCGGTGTGGGTCTCGCCGTGGGTGTCGGTCCAGGTGTAGGAGGTCTCGAAGGGCTCACGACCGAAGTGGCCGTAGGCGGCGGTGAGCTGGTACATGGGATGCAGCAGATCGAGCATGCGAGTGATGGCGTTGGGCCGCAGGTCGAAGTGCTCACGGACCAGGGCGACGATGCGCGCATCGCTGATCTTGCCGGTGCCGAAGGTGTTGATCGATACCGAGGTGGGCTCGGACACGCCGATGGCATAGGAGACCTGGATCTCGCACTTCTCGGCCAGTCCCGCGGCCACGATGTTCTTGGCCACGTAGCGCCCCGCATAGGCGGCGCTGCGGTCGACCTTGGAAGGGTCCTTGCCGGAGAAGGCGCCACCACCATGGCGGGCCATGCCGCCATAGGTGTCGACGATGATCTTGCGGCCGGTCAGGCCGCAGTCGCCGACCGGACCACCGATCACGAACTTGCCGGTGGGATTGATGTGGTACTGGGTGGAGTCGGTCAGCCACTCGGCGGGAATCACCTGCTCGATGATCTCGCGACGTACCATCTTGCGCAGCTCCTCCTGGTCGATCTCCGGGTCGTGCTGGGTAGAGAGCACCACGGCATCCACAGCACAGGGCTTGCCGTGCTCGTCGTAGCGGAAGGTGATCTGGCTCTTGGCGTCCGGGCGCAACCAGGGCAGCAGGCCATGCTTGCGCAGTTCCGCCTGGCGTTCCACCAGCCGGTGGGCGTAGTGGATCGGCGCCGGCATGTAGCTCTCGGTCTCGTCGGTGGCGTAGCCGAACATCAGCCCCTGGTCGCCGGCTCCCTGATCCTCGGGCTTCACGCGATCGACGCCCTGGGCAATATCCACGCTCTGCTTGCCGATCAGGTTGAGCACCCCGCAGGTCTCGCCGTCGAAGCCGACGTCGGAGGAGGTATAGCCGATGTCGGTGATCACCCGGCGCACCAGATCCTCGAGGTCGACCCAGGCCGCGGTGGTGATCTCGCCAGCGACGATGGCCACGCCGGTCTTGACCAGCGTCTCGCAGGCGACGCGAGCCTGCTTGTCCCGGGCGATGAGGGCATCGAGCACCGCATCGGAGATCTGGTCGGCGATCTTGTCGGGATGGCCCTCGGAGACGGATTCGGAAGTGAACAGGGAGTATTCGCTCATGGCGTTCTCGGCCCTTTGTGTAGCAGCAGTCTGAAACCGCGAGGCACCGCGGCGCAGTCTAGACGTCGCCCGGCACGGTGCCACGGTCAGGGCAATGGCCGTCGCGGGCGACCGGTATCGAGGGCCCGAGTCTACACGCTGCTCCCGCACCTGGCACCCGCGATTTGATGCAGGGCGGCAAGTCGGCGACAATAGGCGCCCGAATTCGACTGCGCCGCTTCCCGTCCTGCGGCGCATCCCAGCCAGAATCCACGTCCGGCCACGCCCCCTGGCCAGACCGTGTCACCGCATACTATATCTGCCGCAGGCGAGGAGCTGACCCCATGCCGTCCCGTTTCGAACTGGCCAATGCCATTCGCGCCCTATCCATGGACGCCGTCCAGAAGGCCAAGTCCGGCCATCCCGGTGCGCCCATGGGCATGGCCGACATCGCCGAGGTGCTGTGGAACGACTACCTGCAGCACAACCCGGCCGACCCGCACTGGCCCGACCGGGACCGCTTCGTGCTCTCCAACGGCCACGGCTCCATGCTGCTCTACTCGCTGCTGCACCTCACCGGCTACGAGCTCGGCCTCGAGGATCTGCAGAACTTCCGTCAGCTGCACTCGCGCACGCCAGGCCACCCCGAACTCGGCTATACGCCGGGCGTGGAGACCACCACCGGCCCGCTGGGCCAGGGCCTGGCCAATGCCGTGGGCATGGCGCTGGCCGAACGTACCCTGGCCGCCCAGTTCAATCGCCCCGGCCACACCATCGTCGACCACCATACCTGGTGCTTCGTGGGGGACGGCTGCCTGATGGAGGGCATCTCCCACGAGGTCGCCTCGCTGGCCGGCACCCAGGGGCTGGGCAAGCTGATCACCGTCTACGATGACAACGGCATCTCCATCGACGGCGAGGTCGAGGGCTGGTTCACCGACGACACCGCCAGGCGCTTCGAGGCCTACGGCTGGCATGTGGTCCCCCACGTCGACGGTCACAACCCCGACGAGGTCAAGGCGGCCATCGAACTGGCGAAGCAGCATGACGACCGGCCCAGCCTGATCATCTGCCAGACCATCATCGGCTTTGGGGCGCCCAACAAGCAGGGCAAGGAGGAGTGTCACGGTGCGGCGCTGGGCGAAGAGGAAGTCGCCGCGGCGCGCGAGCGCCTGAACTGGCCCCATGCTCCCTTCCACGTGCCCGAGGCGATCTACCGGGGCTGGGATGCCACCGAGGCCGGCCAGACGCGCCAGGCCGACTGGCAGGCGCGCCTCGAGCGCTACGCCGAGGCCCATCCTGAGCTGGCCCGGGAGTTCCAGCGCCGGATCCAGGGCGAGCTGCCCACGGCGCTGACCAGCGAGGCGCTGATCGAGCAGGCCCAGGAGAAGGGCGAGACCACCGCCTCGCGCAAGGCGTCGCTGTCCTGCCTCAACGCACTCGGCCCGCAGCTGCCCGAGCTGCTCGGCGGCAGCGCCGACCTGGCGCCCTCCAACCTGACCGTCTGGGACGGCGCCCAGGCGATCTCCGCCGACGCCCCCGGCGGCAACTACCTGCACTACGGGGTGCGCGAGTTCGGCATGGGGGCGATCATGAACGGCATCGCCGTGCATGGCGGTTTCGTGCCCTTTGGGGCCACCTTCCTGATCTTCATGGAATACATGCGCAACAGCGTGCGCATGGCGTCGCTGATGGGTCAGCAGACGCTCTATGTGTTCACCCACGACTCCATCGGGCTGGGCGAGGATGGCCCCACCCACCAGCCGGTCGAGCAGCTCGCCACCCTGCGCTCGACGCCGAACCTCTCCACCTGGCGGCCCTGCGACGCCGTGGAGACCGCCGCCGCCTGGAACGCCGCCCTCAAGCGCCAGGCCGGCCCCACCGCCTTGGTGCTGTCGCGTCAGAACCTGCCCCACCAGGCCCGCCGCAAGCCGCAGCTAGCCGAGATCCAGCGTGGTGGGTACGTGCTGAAAGAGAGCGCGGGCACCCCCGAGCTGATCCTGATCGCCACCGGCGCCGAGGTCGGCCTGGCCATGGACGCCGCCGCCGAGCTCGAGGCCCAGGGCCGCGCCGTACGCGTGGTCTCGATGCCCTCTACCGACGTCTTCGACGCCCAGGACGCCGCGTACCGCGAGCGCGTCCTGCCCAGCGCCGTGACCGCGCGCCTGGCCATCGAGGCCGGTCACCGAGACCTCTGGTACAAGTACGTGGGCCTGGACGGCCGCGTGGTCGGCATGAGCACCTTCGGCGAGTCCGCCCCCGCCGGCGACCTGTTCCAGCACTTCGGCTTCACCGTCGACAACGTGGTGGCCGAGGCCAGCGCGCTGCTGGACGCCGCTGACGACTGATCGTTGCCTGGCACGGCAGAGACAAGGGCACGGCGTTGGCCGCGCCCTTTTTATGGCGCGATTGGCGCCGTCAGGCGAGGGTGACATCCGGTGACAGGTACACGTCCTGGATGGCATGGAGCAGCGCCACGCCCTCCTTCATTGGCTTCTGGAACGCCTTGCGTCCTGAGATCAGGCCCATGCCACCGGCGCGCTTGTTGATCACCGCGGTGCGCACCGCCTCGCCCAGGTCCGAGGCACCCTTGGAGCCGCCGCCGGAGTTGATCAGCCCCGCGCGCCCCAGATAGCAGTTGGCCACCTGGTAGCGGGCCAGGTCGATGGGGTTGTCCGAGGTCAGCTCGCTGTAGACCTTGTCATGGGTGTGACCGAAGCCGATGTCGCGGTAGCCACCGTTGATCTCGGGCAGCTTCTGCTTGACGATATCGGCCTTGAGGGTCGCCGCCATGTGGTTGGCCTGGCCGGTGAGATCGGCGGCCACATGGTAGTCGGTGCCCTCGTGCTTGAAGGCCGGGTTGCGCAGGTAGGCCCACAGCACCGTGACCATGCCCAGCTCATGGGCCCGTTCGAAGGCCTCGCTGACCTCCATGATCTGGCGGCGGCTTTCCGCTGACCCGAAGTAGATGGTCGCCCCCACCGCCACACAGCCCATGTCGAAGGCCTGCTCGACCCGGGCAAACAGGGTCTGGTCGTACACCGCGGGATAGCTCAGGGTCTCGTTGTGGTTGAGCTTGACCATCATCGGGATGCGGTGGGCATAGCGCCGCGCCACCGAGGCCAGCCCGCCCAGGGTCGAGGCCACGGCGTTGCAGCCCCCCTCGAGGGCCAGTTCGACGATGTTGGCGGGGTCGAAGTAGAGGGGGTTGGGAGCGAAGGAGGCACCCGCCGAGTGCTCGATGCCCTGATCCACCGGCAGGATGCTCAGATACCCTGTCCCCCGCAGCCGCCCGTGATCGAACAGCGCCTGCATGTTGCGCAGCACACGGGGGCTGCGATCGCTGTCGGTCATCACCCGGTCGACGAAATCCGCCCCCGGCAGGTGCAGCTGCTCCTTGGGGATACCGGTGCAGGTGTGTCCCAGCAGATCCTCGGCCTGGTCGCCCAGCAGCGTGGCAATGTCGGTCATGTCGTTCCTCTCCTTGGGTGCTCGAAGACGCTCTTCCTAGCGTAGCGGACGAGTCTGGCATGCGGGAGGCATGCCGGCCAACGCCGGCGCCCACCTCGTCAGAGGTGGGCGCCGGCGAGCCAGGGGCGGCTCAGGTCGTCTGGACCTCGATGCGCCGCCGCCGATGGACCTCCTTCTTGGGCAGTACCAGATGCAAGACACCATTGTCGATGCGCGCCTCGATGGCGTCGGCATCGATCTCCTGGCTCAGCGTGAAGCGGCGCGCGAAACGCTGCGCCCGAACCTCCGCATAGAGGGCACGCATCCCCTCCGGCATCTCGAGCTGTACCTCACCCTCCAGGCTCAGCACGTTGTTGTCCACCTCGATATGCAGCCCCTCACGGCTCACGCCGGGCATATCGGCGATCACGTGCAGGGCGTTGTCCTCCTCGAAGATGTCCACCGGCGGCAGCAGGGTCTCGAGTCGTGGCTCCCGCTCGGCCGGCTCCCGGGGAGCCTCATGCTTGGTGATATCGTTCATCTCTCACCTCCTCCCAGTCTCTGGGTACCGTGGCACTTAGGACGCCTGGACCTCGATCCGGCGCGGCTTGAGCTCCTCGCGCTTGGGCAGCACGATTTCGCACACCCCGTTGCGAAAGCGTGCCTCGGCCCGCTCGATGTCCAGGCCATCGGGCAACGCCACGGAGCGACTGAACTCCCCATGCGGTCGCTCGCGCCGGAAGTGGGTTTGCTGCGCCTTCTCCTCCGCCGCGGGCTCGCGCCGGCCGGCCACGGTCAGCACGTTGTCCTGGAGGCTCACGTCCAACTCCCCTGCCGAGAGGCCGGCAGCGAACACATAGACCCGCACGGCCTCGTCGGTGCGCCCGACGTTGATCATCGGGAAGCTGCCCCGCGGAACCGAGCGGATATCGGCAGGGCCTCCCTCGGGGAACACCTCGTCCATCAACTGCCGAACCCAGTCCAGGCCCTGGGGCCGGCCGATATCGAAACGCCTGAGATCTCCGAACATCACGAACACCTCCTAACGTCACAAGGACTTATGTCGCCAGTTGGTCATGACTCGGCGCCATGACCTACCGGTGGGGAGCGGCACACTTAAGCTGACACCGTCCCCGTAATCTGCACAATAGGAACGCTTCGGCGCTTTTCAAGTCCTCGCGCCGCCTTTGACATCGATGACAAGGAGTCCCATGCCGGCACTGCGCGGTTTTCTCTGGCTGCTCGGCTTTTGGCTGCTCGGCGAGAGCCTGGTGACCCTCTCGGGCCTGCCGGTCTCCGCCGGCGTGGTGGGTATGCTGCTGCTCACCGCCTGGCTGATGCTTCACGGCGGCGGATTCGACGACATCGCCGCCGCGGCGCGACCGCTGATCGCCATGCTGGCGATGCTGATCATGCCCGGCGTGGTCGGCGTCTTCTTCCTGCTCGACGCCGTCGCTAGCCAGTGGGCGGCGATCCTGGCGGCCCTGATCGGCGGCACCCTGCTCAGCGTGCTCACCACCCTGTGGCTGATGCGCCGCCTGATGGACGCGCCCCAGGAGGGACCGCACGATGCCTGAGCTGCTCGATCACCTGCTGGCCACCCCGATCCTGGCCATCGCCCTGACCCTGGCCGCCAACGTCGCGGGCATCCGCCTGCTCAGGGCGGTCGGCGCCCCGGCCTGGTGCCCCCCGATCCTGGTTGCCGCGCTGCTGCTGGCCGGGGTGCTGGCCGCCCTGTCCATCGACTATGCGGACTACCGCCGGGGCGCCGCCTGGCTGATGCTGCTGCTGGGTCCCGCCACCGTGGCGTTGGGCCTGCCCCTGCATCAGCAGATGCCGCAGGTCCGGCCCCTGTGGCGCCCGCTGCTGGCTTGCCTGCCCGTGGCGGCCCTGCTCGCCGCCGGCTATGCCGTGGGCATCGCCTGGCTGCTCGGCGCACCGCCCGAGATCCTCGCCTCGCTGGCCCCCAAGTCGGTGACCGCGCCCATCGCCATCGGCATCACCGAACAGATCGGCGGCTCGGTGTCGCTGATGATGGGGGGCCTGCTGGTCACCGGGGTGGCGGCCATCGGCTTCGTCGCCCTGTTCGCCCGACAGCTGGGCATTCGCGATGAGCGCATCCTCGGTCTGGCGCTGGGCCTCAACGGCCACGCCCTGGGCACGGTGCGCGCCTTCGAGATCGGTCCCACCGCCGGCGCCTTCGCCTCGTTGGGGATGAGCCTGACCGGCATCTTCAGTGCGCTGTTCCTGCCGCTGGCGTGGCGACTGGTCGGCCCCTAGAAGACGATCGAGGCGCAAATGCGCTAGAATCGCCGGCTCCTGTTATCCGGCTCGGAGTCATCGTCACCGCCATGGCCCATCGCATCGCCATCAACGGTTACGGCCGCATCGGCCAGTGCGTGCTGCGTGCCCTCGTGGAGCGCGCCGACCCGCATCTCGAGGTGGTGGCGATCAACGAGCTCTCCGGGCTCGACACCATCGCCTACCTGACCCGCTACGACACCACCCATGGCCGCTTCCCGGGCCGGGTCGAGGTCGAGGGCGACCGCCTGGTGATCGACGGCCGCGCGATCCAGGTGCTCTGCGAGCCGGACCCCGACCGCCTGCCCTGGGCCGCGCTCGGTATCGACCTGGTGCTGGAGTGCTCCGGCAGCTTCAAGGACCGCGCCACCGCCGAGCGGCATCTTGCGGCCGGCGCCGGGCGGCTGCTGTTCTCCCAGCCGGCGGAGAGCGATGTCGACGCCACCATCGTCTCCGGCATCAATGACCAGCGCCTGGCCCCCCACCACCGCATCGTCTCGGCGGCGTCCTGCACCACCAACTGCCTGGTACCGGTGCTCACCGTGCTCGACGAGGCACTGGGTATCGAGCACGGCGTGACGACCACCATCCACTCGGCGATGAACGACCAGCCGGTGATCGACGCCTACCACCAGACCGACCTGCGCCTGACCCGCTCGGCGATGCACTCCATCGTGCCGGTGGACACCGGCCTGTCCCGCGGCATCGACCGCCTGATGCCGCACCTCCACGGGCGTTTCGAGTGCCTGCACATGCGAGTGCCGACGATCAATGTCTCGGCCATGGACCTGTCGCTGTGCGTACTCACCGACACCGACGCCACCACCGTCAACGCCCTGCTGCGCGAGGCCAGCCGGAACCGGCTGGCCGGCCGGCTCGGCTATACCGAGGAGCCCATGGCCTCGGTCGACTTCAACCATGACCCCCGCTCGGGTATCGTGGACGCCACCCAGACCCGGGTGGCCGGTGGCCGCCTGATCAAGCTGCTCTGCTGGTTCGACAACGAGTGGGGCTTCGCCAATCGCATGCTCGACGTCAGCCAACGGCTGGCCGCCTTGCCTTCGGCGCGGCCGGGGGCCGGCGACGACGCCTGACACCCCTTCGGCTTTCCCAGACGAGGAACCTGCTTCCATGAACGTGCACAAGATGACCGACCTCGACCTCCGCGGCCAGCGGGTACTGATCCGCGAGGACCTGAACGTGCCCATCAAGCACGGTCAGGTAACCAGCGACGCCCGCCTCAAGGCCAGCCTGCCAACCATCCGGGCCGCCCTGGAGGCCGGTGCGCGAGTGATGCTGATGAGCCATCTGGGGCGGCCCACCGAGGGCGAGCCGGCCGAGGAATTCTCGCTGGCCCCGGTGGCCAACCGTCTGGGTGAACTGCTGGACCGTCCGGTGCGCTTGGTCAAGGCGTACCTTGACGGCGAGGTCGAGGTCGCCGACGGCGAGGTGGTGCTGCTCGAAAACGTGCGCTTCAACACCGGCGAGAAGCAGGACGACGAAACCCTGGCGAAGCAGTACGCCGCCCTGTGTGACGTCTATGTGATGGACGCCTTCGGCACCGCCCACCGCGCCCAGGCGTCCACCCACGGCGTGGCACGCTTCGCTCCGGCCGCCTGCGCCGGCCCGCTGCTCGCCCGCGAGCTCGAAGCCCTGGAGCAGGCGCTGGCCACGCCGAAGCGACCACTGGTCGCCATCGTCGGCGGCTCCAAGGTCTCCACCAAGCTCGAGGTGCTTAGCGCGCTGTCCGAGAAGTGTGACCAGATGATCGTCGGCGGCGGTATCGCCAACACCTTCATCGCCGCGGCCGGCTATAACGTCGGCAAGTCGCTGCACGAGCGTGAGCTGATCGACCAGGCTAAAGCGCTGATGGATAAGGTCGAAATCCCGCTGCCCAGCGATGTGGTGGTGGCCACCGAGTTCTCCGAGCAGGCCACCGCGGTGGTCAAACCTGTCGATCAGGTGGCCGACGACGAGATGATCCTCGACATCGGCCCCGACACCGCCGGCCGCCTCGGCGGCCTGCTCAAGGACGCCGGCACCATCCTGTGGAATGGCCCGGTGGGCGTGTTCGAGATCGACCAGTTCGGCAAGGGCACCGAGGCGCTGTCGCTGGCCATCGCCGAGAGCGCCGGCTTCTCCATCGCCGGCGGTGGCGATACCCTGGCGGCCATCGACAAGTACGCCATCGCCGATCGCGTCTCCTACATCTCCACCGGCGGCGGCGCCTTCCTCGAGTACGTGGAAGGCAAGACCCTGCCGGCCGTGGCGGCCCTGGAAGCCGCCTATCAGGCCGCCCAGGCCACGTAACCCAAGCGACGCTCAACCCCGATGACCGGCGCGGCCCTCGGCCGCGCCGTCCTTACGTAAAGGTAGGACCATGGCACTGATCAGCATGCGCCAACTGCTGGACCACGCCGCCGAACATGGCTACGGCGTGCCGGCCTTCAACGTCAATAACCTCGAGCAGATGCGCGCCATCATGGAAGCCGCCGACGAGACCGACTCCCCGGTGATCGTGCAGGCCTCCGCCGGCGCCCGCAAGTACGCCGGGGCCCCCTTCCTGCGCCACCTGATCCTCGCCGCGGTCGAGGAGTTCCCGCACATTCCGGTGGTCATGCACCAGGACCACGGCACCAGCCCCGCGGTGTGCCAGCGCTCCATCCAGTTGGGCTTCTCCTCGGTGATGATGGACGGCTCGCTCAAGGAAGACGGCAAGACCCCCGCCGACTACGACTACAACGTCGACGTCACCCAGCGCACCGTCGAGATGGCCCACGCCTGCGGTGTCTCCGTGGAGGGTGAGCTGGGCTGCCTGGGCAGTCTGGAGACCGGCATGGCCGGCGAGGAAGACGGCGTGGGCGCCGAGGGCAAGCTCGACCCTGACCAGCTGCTCACCGATCCGGAAGAGGCCGCCGACTTCGTCAAGGCCACCGGCGTCGATGCCCTGGCCATCGCCATCGGCACCAGCCACGGTGCCTACAAGTTCACCAAGCCACCCACCGGCGACACCCTCTCCATCCAGCGCATCAAGCAGATCCACGAGCGCATCCCCGAGACCCACCTGGTGATGCACGGCTCCTCCTCGGTACCCCAGGAGTGGCTGGAGATCATCAACGAGTTCGGCGGTAAGATCCCCGAAACCTATGGCGTACCGGTCGAGGAGATCGTCGAGGGCATCCGCCACGGCGTGCGCAAGGTCAACGTCGACACCGACCTGCGCCTGGCCTCTACTGGCGCCGTGCGCCGTTTCCTGGCCGAGCACCCGGCCGAGTTCGACCCGCGCAAGTTCCTCAAGGCCTCCGTCGCGGCCATGAAAGACATCTGCAAGGCTCGCTACGAGGCCTTCGGCACCGCCGGCAACGCCTCGAAGATCACCCCGATCAATCTCGAGCAGATGTTCGAGCGCTACGCGCGCGGCGAACTGGATCCGAAGATCCGCTGACCGACGCCGCGCCGAAGCGGCCGGCACGCGCCCATGCTAGCACCGGCAAGACGGCGGCACTCCGCCGTCTTGGCCTTTCCGCCCTCTTCCTTTCCTTGTCCATCGCGGCCGACGACCGGCCTCGGCGGTGAGGGCACGCCCACACAATAATGCTTATGTTGCATTGCAACATAAGCCAACGTATCATTGCCGCCTACAGCATGCCATGTGCACGGCACGCTTCCCCTACTCTCCCTCGGCTCCGGTACCTTCCCATGCTGCCAGCGTCTCTGCTTTATCACGGCGTGCCGATCACCCCCGCCGCGATGGTCGATATGTGGAGGGTCAGCACCATGGCCCTCGAGTTATGGACCACCTCGCTTGAGACGATCGCCATGCGGCACCGGCTCTGGCACACCCTCTCCCCTGCCAGCCCCCGGATGCTGCAGGAAAACCAGCGCATGGTCAGCGAGAAGCTGGAAGCCAGCCTGGAGATCGGTGTCGAACTACACCGGGCGATACTCGGGGCGGTGAATGGACGTCCCACCCCTTGGTGGGTGACGGGTCGCCGCACCCTGGGGCCCCTGCATCGTCGCACCACGGCCAACTCTCACCGGCTCTCCCGCGACCACTGAGGCCTGCAGCGCCCGGCCAGGCTTTCTTCCTGGTCTCACTCAGCACACGTCGCTGTGCCGACCTTGGCACCACCTCACCCAACCCCCGGCCGGATTATCGCCCCAGCCGCCGCAGGGCCCGCCGTCGATGGCCCGAACCGGCGGTCCGGCGCACGGCCTCGCTGCCGGCACGACGTCCCACGACCCGGGCCACGCCCATCAGGATACCGGTGGCTGCCCCCCACAGCAGCGCCTGGCGCCAGCCAACGTCCGGCTCGGCAGGGTTCGCCGGCGGTGCCTCGCCTACCTGTCGACGATACACCTTGGCCGCGCCCTTTCGGGCCATCACCCCGGCGGCCACCGCTGCCGCGGAGCTCGCCAGGGCCCAGAGGGTCTCCTGTTTCATCATCTGCCTCGCCATCCTCGAAGTGACTGGTCGGGCGGAGAGTCGTCCCGTTCTTC
Source organism: Halomonas cerina (assembly GCF_014192215.1). Taxonomy (GTDB): domain Bacteria; phylum Pseudomonadota; class Gammaproteobacteria; order Pseudomonadales; family Halomonadaceae; genus Halomonas; species Halomonas cerina. The sequence goes on along the minus strand of NZ_JACHXP010000020.1, from coordinate 21,278 downwards.
ACCGTCTGCGCTTCATGCTAGCCCAACAAGCGCCTTGAAACCTGCCGCCCGAGCTACCTAGAGTGAAAGCGTATTCACCCGGGGGAGGTCGAGATGACAGCAAGTACGCTACCACGCTGCCTGGCAGCAACCCTGATGCTCGGCGTGGCCGCCCTGCTGCCGACTATGGTCACCGCACAGACATCCGGCATGGACGGAGACGCCGCAGGCGTGGCGGGCCAGAGCCCACAGGCCGCGACGAAGGACCTGCAGAGCCGGCCCGACCCTGTCGAGCAGGCCCGGCTGGAAACCCGCGAGCAGGCCCCCTTCGGGCGCTATCTCACCGACCAGGACGGCATGAGCCTTTACCTGTTCGAGAAGGACGAACGGCATGGGCAGAACAGCCTCTGCGACCAGACCTGTGCCATCGCCTGGCCGCCCTATGCGTCGAAGCAGCCACCCGAGGCCGGTAAGCACGTCGATGCCGACAAGTTGGGCACTATCACGCGCGAGGACGGCACCCGGCAGGTGACCTATGCAGGCTGGCCACTCTATTACTTCAGCGGCGACAAGGCGGCCGGGGATGCCCTCGGCCAGGATGTCATCCACCTGGGGGCCGAGTGGTATCTGCTGTCTCCCGACGGCGAGAAGATCGAGCAAGGGGAGCGCAAGAATCCCTCCCCCTGACGCGCCCGACCCCGAGGCTCGCCTGATACCCACAGGCGCCTGGCGGTGAGCACCTTGCCGCTGTGGGCCGCGCTGCTGCTGTTTGGCGGCTGCGCCCTGGTCATCGGCGTCGTGGGAACTCGCCTGACCGGGATCGTCGACGACCTGGCGGATCGCACCGGGCTGGGCGAGGCCATCGCCGGCGCCGTGCTGCTGGGCATGGCCACGTCGCTGGCGGGCCTGGTGGTGTCGGTCTCGGCGGCGCTGGCCGACCGACCGACCCTGGCGATGAGCAATGCCCTGGGCGGCATCGCGGTCCAGACCCTGTTTCTGACCATCGCCGACATCCTCCATCGGCGGGCCAACCTGGAGCATGCCGCCGCCTCCCTCGGCAACCTGCTCCAGGGCGGTTTGCTGCTCTGCCTGCTGGCGCTGGTGCTGGTGGGACGCTTCGCTCCAGAGTGGACCCTCTGGCAGGTACATCCGGTCACCCCGCTGCTGGTGATCGTCTACCTGTTCGGCCTGCGCCTGGCAGACCGTAGCCGCGATGACCCCATGTGGCGTCCCGCCCAGACTCGCGACACCCAGCCCGACGTGCCCGAAGCCGGGGCCAGGGAACGTCCGGCAGCGCCCCTCTGGCTGATCTTCATCGGACTGGCGGCGCTGCTTGGCGTCAGCGGCTGGCTGCTCGAGCGCAGTGCCGCGGTCATCGCCGTCGAGACGGGGCTCGGACAGTCGGTGGTCGGGGCCCTGATGACCGCGGTGGTCACCTCGCTGCCGGAACTGGTCACCTCGATCGCGGCGGTACGCCGCGGCGCCCTGACCCTGGCCGTGGCCGGCATCATCGGCGGCAACGCCTTCGACACCCTGTTCGTGGCTGCCTCGGACATCGCCTATCGGGGCGGCTCCATCTATCACGCCATCCCCGACTCGGTCTCGCTATGGGTGGCCCTGTCGCTGCTGATGACCGGCATCCTGCTGGTGGGCATGCTCCACCGCGAACGCCACGGCCCCGCCCATATCGGCTTCGAGAGCGTGGGCATCATGGCCTGTTACCTGGCCGGCGCCCTGGTACTGCTGATGACCGGCGAGGGATGAGGAAAAGGAGGGAGGAAGAAGGTTGCGGGCCCGCCACTAGGAAAACACTGTTCACAAAGTAAGGAAACTGGGCTTTAATGATGGCCAGGACGCTTCGGGTTCTGCAAGACTGACATTATATCCTGATGACCGTATCGTGAGGTCCGGTGATGCCACGCCCCCTCTGCCTGCTGTTCGATTGCGACGGCACCCTGGTCGACAGCGAGCCCCTGCTCGCCGCCGAGATGGAGACCAGTCTGACCGCCGCGGGTCTGCCTTTTCAGGCCAGTGACTATATGGGAGAGTTTCGCGGGGCACGCTTCCGACGCATCGTCGCCGAACTGGAGAGCCGACATGGCGAGGTCGACCCGGACCGGCTCGAGGTGCTGGAACGCGACATGCGCGCCAACCTCAACCGCCGCCTGGCCATCGAGCTCACGCCCATCAACGGGGCCACCGAGGCCCTCGCGGCCCTGGCCAGTCACCCCTTGGGGGTGGTCTCCAACGGCCCGGAAAACAAGATCCGCACCTCGCTTGAGGCCACCGGCCTGTCGGAGGTGTTCGGTGACCACCTGTTCAGTGCCTACACCGCCAATTGCTGGAAACCCGACCCCTGCCTCTATCGCTATGCCGCCGCCGGAATGGGCTATTCGCCCGAGGAGTGTGTGGCCATCGATGACGCCTTGGTCGGTGTGCAGGCCGCCCTGGCCGCCGGCATGACGGTGATCCATCTCAACCGCTTCCCGGATGCGGAGGAGACCCCGGAGGGGGCCATCATGATCAGCAGCATGTTCCAGCTACCTACCGTCATCTCGCGGCTGGAAGCCACCCGCGCCCTGGCGACCTCCCAGGCCTGATCTTCCTGGTCCTGACAAGTCCCCAAGCCAGGTATCTCGTGTCTCGCCCGAAGCCGCTGGACACGCCGAGGATGATGCGGGGGCATTGCCAGACTCATGCCCTAGGAGCCCGTCGCGCTCACGCGGCCGATGATGTCATGGCCGGGGCCGACGACCGTTCGACTTATGCTCGCTTCGATGACGCGTCAGCCTGTCTGCAAGCCATGCGAACACGTACCCGCGCGGTTCATCGACCCCCGTTACGACATACCGAAGCGTATAGGGGTTATGGAGGGTTGCCTGCAGCAACGGCTCTGCCCGATGGACACCGCAGAAGAGAACCTCGTCGCCGACGCCAAGCGAAAAATCCTTGTCCGGCAACATGATCGATTGCCCCGCCCGGCGAACGGCGAGTGCTTCGCAGGGGAGCCCTTCCGGGAAGGAGCGCGCATCGCGACACAGCGCCTCCAACGCCAAGGCCCCCCCGGCATCCAGGTATTCGATCACCGCCGGCGCTTCGCCCGGGACCAGCTTGACCGACCACAGGTGGGGAGGTTCCGCGCCCACGGCCGCCTGCAGACGGGCTACCAGTTCTTTCGTCAGGGCTGGTTCGCGTTCCGCGAGCCAGTCGATCAGCTCCTGGACGAGAGGCGAGATCAGCAGCTTCAGGATCCGGCGCGCTGTTGTCAGGCTGTGCTGGAGGACCAGGTCGGCGCGTGCGGCATCGAACGCGACCTGATTCTCATGACTGTTCTGACGCACGATACGGAACGCCTCCGGATTGAGCTCCGTCACCGCCAACAGCGTACTGAGATTGTCGGAATCGCGATTCGTCGCGGCGACGACCCCGGCCGCGTCGTCAATCCCCGCGGTCATCAAGGCCGAATGATCGGCGTGTGCCTGGACCATGACCGTATCGTCTCCCGCCCCTTTGGCGTCCACTTCCGGATCGATAATACGTACGCCGACGCCATGGGCCTGGAGATAGCGATGGATGCAGTGCCCCATCCGTCCGTACCCGCACAGAATCCAGTTGCCCCGCGGAACCTGTACCGGTACCCCGAGTTGGACGCCGCGTGCCCCCACGAACCACGCATTGAGGTTGTGCAACTGGGGGCGTGCGATCGCCCAGTAGAGGAGTTGGGCGAAGATCTCGAACGGGTTGACGACCGTGACATTGTCCAGCGCGCGCAGATTGGCCTCGTGACGGGCCGAGGTCGAACGACAGATGACCCGGAGCCGTGGATTCAGGTGCCGTGCCATCACCACGATCTTGAGATTGGCGTTGTCATCGTTCGTCAGCGCGACCAAGGCCCGGCAGGCGGGGTGTTCGACACCCGCGGCCAGGAGGTGTTTCGGCGCGCTGGCGTCCGCATGCAGTCCCGGCATCGCGACCGTATAATCGCGCACGCCCAGTGCCTTGATACGTTCCGGGTCGGAATCGAGTATCACAGCGCGCATATAGTGATCGCTCAGGCCCCGAGCCAGCAGACTGCCGGTATCGCCGAAACCGCAAAGGATGACGAAAGGTGCCACGTTGCGTTCGACCTTGCGCGCGAACCGGAACCTATCCATGGCCTGTATGAAATGGGGATTCTGAACCAGGCTAATCAGGGATCCGATCGCATAGAACCACGCGATGACGCCGGTATAAAGGCAGAAGATGGTCCACAGGCGCTGCTCGTCACTGAAGCCATCCGGCAGTTCGCCGAAACCGGTCGTGGTCGCCGTGTAGGTAAAGAAATAGAAGGCGTGGAAGAGATTCATGTACGTCGTCTCACCATCGACGACCCGGCCTGGCACCAGGGCCATGCCCATGATGCCCACCGAATACACGAACAGCAGCGCGAACAGCGGCCGGCGCATATAGCGCAGGACGATCATCGCCACACGATCGAGATCGGAGGTCTGCGTCACGCGTTCACCCCTCCTTCTGCCTGTCCCCGATCGCGGCCGCCATGCTGAACCGGTCCGCGCCGTGCTAGCGCCGCGAGAGCAGCGTATCGCCCACCAGGATCACCGCCGCGACAATGTTCGCGACCAGCGCTCCCGTTGCGATCGAGACGATATCGGCCATGTCTTCAGGCCTCAGTCCCCCCCCGCCACCGGGTTCTGCGACGATCCAGACAACGCGCGCCGTGATCAGCAGCAGGCCGGCAACCAGGCCGGACGCCAGCAGCAACGCCCCGGTCTGCGAGCGATCCCCCAGTTTCAGGCCGATCGCGACCAGATTGACGATGATGGCGAGCGTAAGAATCCAGACATTGTGGTGGGCGGGTGCCTCGAGACCACCCGCGACGAACGCGTAATTGAGGCTCAGGGTAAGGACGATAAAAAAGCCGAATACGACGCGTTCGAGATTCACGGGCCTGCTCCTGACCGGGACGCGCCGTCAGTATAGGCATGAGCCTTCGGTGACCGCGAACGCCACGCCGTGATGGGCCCGGGTAGCGACTGGATTTCGGCATCCGGCGTGTCCCGGGCTCGCCGAGGTGATGTCGTCCAGCCTGACCGACACCGGCCAGCCCCTCCCGCCACACCACCTGCGGACAGCTGCCGCGGATGCAGACCACCGATGGCGAGGCTATCATCGCCCGGACACTCTACGAACGCGAGGAGGCCGACATGGCATCCCTCAAGGACCAGCTCAGTGGCCTGGTCTACTCCACCGAGCACGGCGACCTGTGCCCCGACTGTGGCTACCCCATCGCTGACTGCCGCTGCGCCGAGGCGGCCGAGGAGGCTCGCCTGGCGGGCCTGGACGGCATCGTGCGGCTGCGCCGCGAGACCAAGGGACGCAAGGGCAAGGGGGTGACCCTGGTCGAGGGCGTGCCACTCAAGGCCGACGACCTCAAGATCCTGGCCAAGGCCCTCAAGAAGCGCTGTGGCACCGGTGGCGCTCTCAAGGCAGGGGTGATCGAGATCCAGGGCGACCAACGCGAGCTGCTCAAGGCCGAACTCGAGTCTCGTGGCTACACGGTCAAGCTGGCCGGCGGCTGAGCGCTGCGCCGTCCCCGGCCTCCAGCCTCTCGCACAGCGTTCCCAGGGCCTCCGCCGGGGCCTGGACCTTGAACGTATAGAGGTCATCGGCCCGGGTGCGCCCCCGGTTCAGACAGGCGATCGGCTGGCCATGGCGTGCCGCGGCACGCGCGAAGCGATAGCCCGAGAACACCATCAGCGAGGAGCCCACCACCAACAGGGCATCGCTGTCGGCCAACAGCGCGAAGGCGTCCTCCACCACCGCGCGCGGCACGCTGTCGCCGAAGAACACCACATCGGGCTTCCAGATGCCGTCGCCGCAGCGCATGCAGGTCGGCACCCGAAAGGTGGAGAAGTTGGTCTCTAGGTCGGCGTCGCCGTCGGGCCCCACCTCGGCCCGAGCGGCCAGCCAGGTGGGGTTGCGGGCCTCGAGGTCGGCATGCAGGGCGTCGCGCCGGCGCCGCGCGCCACAGCCCATGCAGCGCACCACATCGGCCCGCCCGTGGAGGTCGATGACCCGTCGCGAGCCGGCCCGCTGGTGCAGGCCGTCGACGTTCTGGGTGATGACCCCGGTGACGTGTCCCAGCGCCTCGAGCCGCGCCAGGGCCCGGTGAGCCGGGTTGGGCGCCGCTTCCTGCAAGGTTCGAAAGCCGATCAGCGCCCGGGCCCAGTAGCGCTGGCGCGCCGCGTGGCTTGCCATGAACACCTGGTGCTGCATGGGCGGTGGACGCTTCCAGTCCCCTCGGTCGTCACGGTAGTCGGGGATCCCGCTGGCGGTACTCACGCCCGCCCCGGTGAGCACCGCCAGCCGCGGATGGGCGGTGATGAAGGCCGCCAGGGCCCCCAGGTCGTGCTCCATTGCGGTCTCAGCCTGCTGCATGCCCTGCTCCTCGCCGAACGCCACACGACCAAAGAGCATGGCCCCCAGGGGGCCGGGTTGTCTAGAATAGGCCGGTCTCCCTGAGGGCAAGGACTGCCGATGGCCTGGCTGGAATACCTGCTTCCCCTGATCTTTTTGTTTCCCCTCGCCGCGACCGCCGTGATCGTGCTGGTCCTGCGCCACCTGCACGATGCCCGGGTGCGCTCGCCCTTTGATGCCCACCGCCTGCGCGAACCGGGCCAGGCCCTGCGTGATCGCCTCGATCGCGCCTTTGCCGGGCTCTTCCTCAACGGGGCACTGGGCCCCATCGTCACCCTGGCCCCACTGGTCTACGGCATGGGCCGGATGCTGTTCTCGAGCCGTCATGACTGGCTCGAGTGGGCCCTCTACGGGGCCCTGAGCACCCTGCTGGTGCTGCTGTTCTGCCTGCGGTTGATCCGCGACTTCCAGCGCATCCGCCGCCTCAAGCTGGGCCTGGCCTGCGAGCTGGCCGTGGGCCAGGAGTTGGAACGTCTGATCCGCCCCGAGGCCCACCCCTACGTTGTCTTCCACGACCTGCCCGGCGACACCGCCACCCTCGATCACGTGGCCGTCACGCCCCATGGGGTGTTCGTGGTCGAGACCCGCGCCCGCACGCCGGCCATCGGCCCCGACGGCCGCGAGATCGCCCGGGTCACCGTGGAGCCGGAGCGGCTGCGCTTTCCTGGCTGGAGCGAGCGCCAGCCCCAGCGCAAGACCCGTCAGGTCACCCGTTGGCTGGCCGAGTGGCTGGAGGCGCAGGTCGGGCGGCCGGTGCCGGTGAAGGGGGTGCTGGCGCTACCCGGCTGGGACGTCGAGGAAGGCGAAACCGAAGGTGACCTGCTGGTGGTCAGCGGCGAGGCCCTGGCGCGGCGGCTCGCCGCCTGCCGGCCGGGACGCCTCGATAAGGCCACCCACGATGCGGTGATCGCGGCCCTTCACCAGCGGGCCTCGCTGATGCAGAGTATGTCTCTCGCCGCCCCCGAGATCTGAGGCGCGCCAACCGGCTCAATCGAAGTCCGCGATGCGCACCCGGCCGGCGCAGCGGCCGCGCCCCAGCCGCACCAGGCTGTCGGCGGCCGGGAAGTCACCGAGCGCCTCGGCGTCGATGCCGAGGCGTATCTCGGTGAGCAGGCGATGGCCACGCCCGCCGCACTCCAGGCGCAGCGCCCGCCCGGTCCCCGTGCCGAAGGCCGCCTCGAAGGCATGGATCAGGTCGTTGCGCGCCACCTCCCCGCCCCGGTGGATCATCAGGTAGTCGACGAAGGCACTGGCGTTGACCCGCTCGACTAGGGTCACCGCGGCGGCGAAGTAGTCCGTCTCGGGCAGCGACAGGCAGGCGGCATGCTTGGCGAACTGGTAGCGGTCCAGGCAGCTGGCCCGCCCCGGCATGGCCGCGTCCAGGGCCTCGCCCAGTGCCTTCGATAGCGCGAGGGGCGGATGGGCCCGACAGAAGCCCCCGTCGGGCTGGGGCTGCTCGAGGAAGCAGCCTTCCCGCCACCAGCGGCGCCGGTCGGTGCCTCGCCCCCGAAACCGCGACGGCAACGACGGCCACAGGCCATGCAGCACGAACCCCTCCTCGGCCCCGTGGCGCAGGGCCGGCTCCCGGCACTCCCGTGGCGGTCGGCTACGGCTCTCACAGAAGCCCGGGTGCCAGGTCAACGCCAGGGTATAGTGGGCGAAGCCGTCGCGCTCCAGCCGCTCCAGGGAAGGCTCGGCGCTAGCCAGGCCGGCCCCGCCCAGCAGCCACGCCACGGCCAGCCACAGCGCTGCAAGGCCCCTTGCCGCGCGCCATCCCCGTCGGCGCTCATCGCCTGCTGCCACCACGGCTCTTCCTCCTCCTGCGATGATCCCTAGCGCTCGCCCCGCAGGCGCCCGCCCATCTCCTGGGCCAGGTCCACGGCATAGTGGTCGGTCATGCCACCGATGAAGTCGAGCATGCGCCGGTAGCTGTCGTAGAGCGACCAGGAGGGACGCGGGGTATTCTCGCCGATCAGCGCCAACACCCGCTGGTGCTTGAAGCTCGAGCGCCCGTGATGGTGCAGCTCGAAGGCGGCGCCGATGAAGGCCTCGAGCAGGATGCCCAGCGTCGTGTAGGCGCCGATCTCCAGCTTGGCCTTGCGCTCGTTCTGAAAGATACGCTGGCGGGCCAGCTGCTTGGCGGCCTTCACCCCCCAGTCCAGATCCGGGTGGCAGAGCTCCAGCAGGTCGCGCTCCAGGGTGCCGCCGAGCAGCGCCGCCTCGTGCTGCACGAACACTCGGCCCACGTCGTTAACCGCCCGCTCCATGGCCGCGCCCCGCAGGGCGGCGATGCGCCGCCGCTGGGAGACCCCGCCGGCCTGCATGGCGGCATAGTCGGCCGGCTCACCGCCGGCGATCTGGGTCAGGATCTCGGCCACCTCATCGAAGCGCAGGATGCCCATCTCCAGGCCATCCTCCAGGTCGAGCAGGGCGTAGCAGATGTCGTCGGCGGCCTCCACCAGCCAGGCCAGTGGGTGCCGGCACCAGCGGCCCGGCCCCCGAGCCAGCAGGCCCAAGTGCTCGGCGACCTCACCGAGCAGCCCCGCCTCACTCTGGTAGCAACCGTACTTGCCGGCGCTCCCGCCATGGGCCACCGTCCAGGGGTACTTGAGCAGCGTGCCCAGGGTGGCCGTGGTGAGGCGCATCCCGCCGCGGAACTGGTTGTACTCGATCTGGGTGACGATACGAAACCCCTGGGCATTGCCCTCGTAGGTCAGCAGGTCCTCGCGCTCGAGGGCCGAGAGCCCCTCGAGAAAGCCATGGCCGTCCGCCTCGGCGCGCTTGAACCAGTCGCGAATGGCATATTCCCCGGCATGGCCGAACGGTGGGTTGCCGATATCGTGCCCCAGGCAGGCCGCCTGGACGATGACGCCGAGATCGGCGGGCGTGATCCAGGCCGGCAGCCGTGGCCGCAGCAGCTCGCCGACGCTCATGCCCAGCGAACGGCCAACGCAGCCCACCTCCAGCGAGTGGGTCAACCGGGTATGGATATGGTCGTTGTCGGTCAGCGGGTGCACCTGGGTCTTGCGCCCCAGGCGACGGAAGGAGCCGGCAAAGACGATCCGGTCGTGGTCCTTGTGGAAGGGGCTGCGCCCGATCTCGTCGCGACCGCCCTCACGGCCGTCGCGGGTATCGTGAAGCCGGCCCGGATCGAGCAGCCGCTCCCAGCTCATCTGCATCATGGGCGTCCTCTCCTTGAACCCCCCATTCTGCCCCCGGGAGCCACGGCTATCCAGCGCCGGACAGGTTGCTGGGCCTCACTCCCCTTCGGCCAGCGCGGGCAATAGCGTCTTGAGCTTGCGGGTCAGGGTATTGCGCCCCCAGCCCAGGAGTTCGGCGGCCTCGCCCTTGCGCCCACCGGTGTGCTTGAGTGCCGTTTCGATGAGGATGCGTTCGAAATCCGGCACCGCCTCCTCGAGCAGATGAGTGTGGCCCGCGTCCAGCGCCCGATCGGCCCAGTCGCGGAAGGCGCTGCGCCAGTCGCCGGCCACCGCCTCGGCGCTGTCCACCTCGCGCAACTCCTGCGGCAGGTCCTCGATCAGCACCTCGCGGCCGGAGGCCATCACCGTCAGCCAGCGGCAGGTGTTCTCAAGCTGGCGCACGTTCCCCGGCCAGGCCAGGCGCGTGAGGTGCGCCTCGGCATCGGCCGTCAGCACCTTGACGTCGGTGGCCAGCTCCTTGGCGGCTTCGGCGAGGAAGTGACGTGCCAGGCGCGGGATGTCCTCGCGGCGCTCGGCCAGGGTCGGCAGGTGGATGCGAATGACGTTGAGGCGATGGAACAGATCCTCGCGAAAGCGCCCGTCTTCCACCAGTGTTTCCAGGTTCTGGTGGGTGGCGGCGATGATCCGCACGTCGACCTTCACCGAGGTATGGCCGCCCACCCGGTAGAACTCACCATCGGCCAGCACCCGCAGCAGGCGGGTCTGGGTCTCAGCGGGCATGTCGCCGATCTCGTCGAGAAACAGGGTGCCGCCGTTGGCCTGCTCGAAGCGCCCCTGGCGCTGCGCCGTGGCGCCGGTGAAGGCGCCTTTCTCGTGGCCGAATAGCTCGGATTCGATCAGGTCGCGAGGAATCGCCGCCATGTTCAGCGCGATAAAGGGCTTGCCGGCCCGCGGGCTGTGCTGGTGAAGGGCCCGGGCCACCCGCTCCTTGCCGGTCCCCGACTGGCCATTGATCAGCACCGTGATATGGGAATGCGACAGCCGGCCGATGGCACGAAACACCTCCTGCATGGCCGGCGCCTCGCCGATGATCTCGGCATCGAGCCCCTCGGGCACGCTGACCGGGCGTTGGCGCTCCCGGGCATGGGCCACCGCACGGCGTACCAGCGCCAGGGCCTCATCCACGTCGAAGGGTTTGGGCAGGTACTCGAAGGCCCCGCCCTGGTAGGACGCCACGGCGCTGTCCAGGTCGGAGTGAGCGGTCATCACGATCACCGGCAGGTCGGGATGAACCTCCTGGACCCGGGCCAGCAGATCCAGACCATCGATGCCCGGCATGCGGATATCGGTGACCAGCACATCCGGCGGGTTCTCAAGCAGGCGGTCGAGCACGCGGTCGGCCCGCTCGATGGTCTCGATCTCCAGGTCGGGCTGGGCCAAGGCGCGCTCCAGCACCCAGCGAATGGCGCGGTCATCGTCGACGATCATGACGCGGGCGACATCAGTCATGGCGCTTCTCCAGCGGTATCAGCAGGCGGAATTCGGTGTGGCCGGGCTCGGAATCGCACTCGATCAGTCCCTGGTGCTGGTGCAGGATCGACTGGGCGATGGAGAGCCCCAGGCCGCTGCCCTCGGCGCGGCCGGAGACCATGGGATAGAAGAGGGTCTCGCGCAGGGCGACGGGAATCCCCGGCCCGTTATCGATGATCGTCACCTCGCAGACCAGCCGGTGGCGCTCGGCGCCCAGGGTGAACTGACGCCGCGCCCGGGTGCGCAGTACCAGGCGTGGCGAGGCGGTGGTGGTCTCGGTCATCGCCTCCACGGCGTTGCGGGCCACGTTGAGGATGGCCTGGATCATCTGCGACTCGTCGCCGATCAGGTCCGGCAGGCTGGGGTCGTAGTCACGCGCGATCCTCACCTCGGGCTGCTCGACGGTCAGCAGCGAGCGAACCCGTTCCAGCACCTTGTGGATGTTCATCGGTTCCTGGTGACTGACCCGGTTGGGGCCCAGCATCGAGTCCACCAGGTCGCGTAGCCGGTCGACCTCCTCGATGATGATGCGGGTGAACTCGGTCAGCTGGGGATCCTCGAGATCACGCTCCAGCAGCTGGGCGGCCCCGCGGATGCCACCCAGCGGGTTCTTGACTTCATGGGCCAGGCCCCGGGCCAGCACCTTGATGGTCTCCTGACGGGTCTGCAGCGCCTCCTCGCGGGAGATCCGCAGCAGCCGGTCGCGGGGCTCCACCTCCATCAGCAGCTCATTGACGGTCAGCGGCGTCACCGTGTAGTCCACGGTTAGCAGCTCGCCGGTCGACAGCGTGAAGCGAGCCTCCCGCTGGGTAAAGGGATGGAACTCGTCGCGGGCCTTGCCCAACAGCTCGCCGAGGGCGTTGTCATGGCTCACCAGCGCGGGCAGGGGCTGTCCCCGTACCCGGGTCAGACTGATCGCCAGCAATGCTTCGGCCGCCGGGTTCATCCAACGCAGGCGCAGCTCGTCATCCAGCAGCAGCACGGCAGTAGTGAGATGTTCCATCAAGCGTTGATACATGGTGCGTTCCCGGCAAGAATCGGTCGAAGACTGGCCATAAAGTGGTGCAAGAAGCGCGCCACTTCAGCGAGGCGCGGCAGGGCGGCGCGACAGGGTGGATCGGTGCGGAAGCTTTGCACCATTTTAGTGCACCAGGCAGGGGCACGCACACCGGCAAGGCGGCTCAGGGCGCGTCGGGATTCCGATGATGGCGCAGGCGGGGGCGATGCTGGCGTTCCTGGCGATCACGATCGCCCTCGTCGCGCAGGCCGTCGCCGTTCTGCAGCCGCTCGGCGTACTCGAGGGCGCTGCCTTCCTTCACCCGGTCGGCATGGTCGAAGGCATTGAAGCCCCCGTCATCGCGCACCGGGGGCGGATGACAGGGCCTGAAAGAGCCGTCCGGACACCGCGGCCGGGGTGTCCGGCGCGGGGGCAGCTAATTGGCCGGGTTGTTGGGGTTCTGGGGCAGGTTGACGCTGGCCCGCTGCACATAGAGGGTCACCGGCTCGGTGCGGTGGCGTACGGCCCCACTGGCATCCAGCAGTTCGGCCTGCAGGGTGTGTTCCCCGCGGTTCAGGTTGTTGAGCAGGAAGGTATCGGTATGCATGGCCGACTGGCTGATGCGACCGTCGAGAAGCAGCCGCACCCGATGATCGTCGCGCAGTGCCGGCCGGATGCCGAGTTGCACCTGGACGTTGCCGGCGGCACCGGTAGGCAGGGTCGACTCGTCATCCGGCGCAATGATGCCGAAGCGATCATAGGGCATGAATGGCTGGCCGGGGGAAGAACGGGCCACCTCGCCGTCGCCACGCTCCGGCGGGGCCAGGGTCGTGGCCTCGGGGCTAGGCACCACGGTGAGTGGCTCGAGCTGAACCTCTTCGCCGCCACGCGCCGGGTTGTCGGTGAACACCACATTGCCTTGGGCGTCGGTGGTCCGATAGATGGTCTGGGCCTGCGCCGACGACAGACCCAACGCCAGCCCCGCCACCAGCACCATGCATCGCTTATCCATGCCGCGTTCCTGCCTTGTCGGAGGGGAGCAGCGACGCCCGGTCGGCGGCCACTGCCGGATAGGATAAGCCTAGCCCAGAAGCCCCGCGCGAGGAACGGGCATACGGCGCCCCCGCCACACCTGACCGCAACACCGGCCTAGCCGGGCGTCGTGACGCTGGCATGAATGCCCCAGGCAAGGCCGCAGAGGCAAGGGCAGCCCCAAAGACAGGAGGCCCGCCATGGGCGGACCTCCTGAGCTGACGTGGCCCCGGGACGAGGTCCCGGGCAGGATCAGCAGCTGTAGTACATGTCGAACTCGACCGGGTGCGTGGTCATGCGCAGGCGCTCCACATCCTCGCCGAGCAGTTCGATATAGGCATCGATCATCTCGTCGGTAAAGACGCCCCCCTCGGTGAGGAAACCGCGATCGGCGTCCAGCGCCTCCAGGGCCTGGTCGAGGCTCGCGGCAACGGTCGGGATGGACTTGCCCTCTTCCGGCGGCAGGTCATAGAGGTTCTTATCCATGGCGTCGCCGGGGTGGATCTTGTTCTTGATGCCGTCGATGCCGGCCATCAGCATCGCCGCAAAGCACAGGTAGGGGTTGGCGGTCGGGTCCGGGAAGCGCAGCTCGACACGCTTGCCCTTGGGGCTCGCGGTATAGGGAATACGCAGGGACGCGGAACGGTTGCGGGCGCTGTAGGCCAGCATCACCGGCGCCTCGAAGCCAGGGACCAGGCGCTTGTAGGAGTTGGTGGAGGCGTTGGCGAAGGCGTTCAGGGCACGGGCGTGCTTGATGATGCCACCGATGTAGTACAGCGCCATCTCGGACAGACCCGCGTACTCGTCACCCGCGAACTGGTTCTGCCCTTCCTTCCAGAACGACTGGTGGACGTGCATGCCGCTACCGTTATCGCCCACCAGCGGCTTGGGCATGAAGGTGGCGGTCTTACCATAGGCGTGAGCCACGTTGTGGACCACGTACTTCATCTCCTGGAGCTCATCGGCCTTCTTGACCAGGGTGTTGAACTTCACGCCGATCTCGTTCTGGCCGGCGTTGGACACCTCATGGTGGTGCACTTCCACGCTCTGGCCGATGGCTTCCAGGGTGTTGCACATGGCACCGCGCAGGTCATGGAAGCTGTCCACCGGCGGCACCGGGAAATAGCCGCCCTTGACGCGCGGGCGGTGGCCTAGGTTGCCGCCCTCGAGCTGACGATCGGTGGACCAGGCACCTTCCTCGGAGGTGATCTTGTACATGGCGCCTTCGATATCGGCCTTCCAGTGCACCTCGTCGAAGATGAAGAACTCGGGCTCGGGACCGAAGAAGGCGGTGTCGCCCAGGCCGCTGGACTGCAGGTAGGCCTCGGCACGCTTGGCAATGGAGCGCGGGTCACGCTCATAGCCCTGCATGGTGGCCGGCTCGATGATATCGCAGCGCAGCACCAGGGTGGCATCCTCGGTGAAGGGGTCGAGGAAGGCGGTACCGTCTTCGGGGCGCAGGATCATGTCGGACTCGTTGATGCCCTTCCAGCCGGAGATGGAGGAGCCATCGAACATCTGACCATTCTCGAAGAACTCTTCGTCGACGTCACGAGCCGGGATGGTGACGTGCTGTTCCTTGCCGCGGGTATCGGTGAAGCGCAGGTCTACCCACTTCACATCGTGTTCTTCGATCAGGGCGAGCGTCTTGGCAGACATGGTGTCCTCCACTGTGAGTTTGGCTCGGTAACATAAGGATGATGTACGGTGCCGGTCAGGCCAGCGAGTGTTGTATCACGCCGCAGGCTTACTGCCCACGACCGCCATGCACGAACATGGCGCTGCCCAAAAGAAAGCAGGGAGCATGCCAGGATTGCACCATACTGGCATAAAAAATATTAAATCATTGATATATATCAATAAAAAAACATTCCTCTCTGAAGAGACATTGCCGAAGAGGATCAACGATCATGTCCTGTTCGGCCATCTCATTCCTTTTTTGCACCCTTTATGTGCAAAAAACGCCACCCTGCACCACGACAATGCACCAGGATATCGCCACGCTTTTCACTTAAGCGATCACTTAGATTAGCTGATGCCGTGGTATGGTCCCGAGTTGGATGACCCGATGGGGCATTTTCATCCTGGCCGATGATGGAAACTTATTCATACTGAACACTACGCTTCTTTACACGCCTGGTCCGCCGCTGCGCGCCCGGCGTCGGGTAGTGCCCGCTCACCCAGCATCGGAGTCCGCCTTCCCTCATGTTCATCAGCCTGGTCATGGACGCCCGCACCTCGGGGGCTCGACTCCCCCGTCAGCTCGACGCCCTGCGCCAGGCTGCACGGCAGTGCCCGCATCGTTCGGAGCTGCTGCTGGTGGATGACACCAGTGATCCGCGCCTTCCGGTGATGGCCAGTCGTCATGGGGCGCGCTTCACCGACTGCGAGCCCGGACCGCTGGGTAGTCGCCTGAACGCCGCCTTGAGCCTCGCCCAGGGAACGGTGATGGTGTTTCCCATGGCCCCGGAGCGCCTGCCGGCCGGCTGGTTGAGCGAACTGGTCGAGGGCCTGGCCGACCAGACCCTGGAGGCTGTGGTCCTGACCCGGCCCCTGCCGCAAGCGCTGAGGCTGCTCAACCACCTGCTGGGTCATCAGCAGGCCGGTACCCTGGCGGTGGAGCGGAGCTGGCTCGAGCGCATCGGCGGTTTCGACACCACTCTCGACGAGCACGCCCTGCCCGACCTGATCGCCCGCCTGCACGCCTGCCACGCCCGGATCCATACCCTGGCCAAGTGAACACGTGAAACCGCCGGCTGTCGCCGGACACAAGACGGTTTATATTGATGATGCGTTTGCTTCGGCGTGTTGGGGCAGCGGCGCGGCGGTCGACACCAGTACGACCGGGGCTGCGCCGGTCGCCGCTGCCGCGCGATTGATGAGGTGCCATGGCTGCAAAGCTCCTCCTCTGGACCACCCGCGTGCTGACGCTGCTGATGGTGGTGGTGAGCGTACTGCCGATGATCCCCAGCGGTCAGTGGTGGGCCCGGCTGTGGGAGTTCCCGCGGCTTCAGCTGGCTTGGGCGCTGGTCGTGCCACTGGTGCTGCTGGCGGTGCATGCGTGGTGGAATCGGCCGCGGCCAGAGCACGCGGCGTGGGTGGCGGTGATCCTCGCGACGGGGGCCTGGCAGCTGTCGCACATCCTGCCGTTCACGCCGGCCTGGTCAACCGAGGTCCCCGCCGCCGAGATTCAGCCCGGCGGGGCCCGGACGACCCTGAAAGTGCTGAGCGCGAATGTCACCTACACCAACGACCGCTACCCCGAGGTACTGGCGATGGTCCGACGGGAGGACCCGGACCTCCTGCTGCTGATCGAGGTCGATCGCGCATGGGCCGAGGGGCTGGCACCGCTGGACCAGCACTACGCACATCGGGTTGGGGAGGTCCGCAGCGAGGGGTTGGGGATCGTGCTCTGGTCGCGATTCCCGCTGCTGGAGCAGGAGGTCAAGCACCTGGTCTCCGAGCGCCGGCCGTCGATCTTCGCGACCGTGGACGTGCCGGGTATCGGGCCGGTACGCTACGTCGGCACCCACCCCGTCCCGCCGGGGCTCCGGGACCGGATCGCCCACAACGACGAGACGACCGAGCGGCGGGACAGCCGGGTCCGCGACGCGGAGCTGATGCTCGTTGCCCGCCACATCCGGAGAGACTCAGACAACCGCTGGATCGTCACCGGGGACTTCAATGACGTCGCGTGGTCCGACAGCACTCGGCTGTTCGCCGATCTGAGCGACCTGAAGGATCCCCGCCGCGGCCGACGGCTGTTGAGCACCTACCACGCGAAGCGGCCGCTGTGGCGATACCCGATCGACCACCTGTTCGTCTCCGATGGCTTCCATCTGGTCGACCTGAGCCGGGTGAGGGTGCTCGGCTCCGACCACTTCGCCGTCACCGCCACCCTCGCCGTCGCGAGGAAGGACCACGCGAAGCCGAAGGCCTCCGCCGAGGAGCAGCAGCAGGCCCGGGAGATGGTCGAAGAGGGTGCCGAAGACGCCGCCGAACACGGCGTCAGCTCGACGCAGGCGGGTCAAGGGGGGCCAGGGTCGAAGGGGTCGCCCCCCTAGCGCAGGGGCGTACACACAATATCCGCTACTCCCAGGCGCGGGCAGTCTGTACAATGCGCCGCCTACATCCCTGCCCCGCGCCTAGGGTACTTAACAAAACGTGTACATAGGTGCGTATATTATATTGGTGAGACACACCTCATGAGCACGAACGCAAGTCATACAGATATCAGCAGTCTTCGCAACATCGCCATCATCGCTCACGTCGACCACGGCAAGACCACCCTGGTCGACAAGCTGCTCAGCCAGTCCGGCACACTGGACCGCAAGGCCGAGGGGCAGGAGCGCATCATGGACTCCAACGACCAGGAGAAGGAACGCGGCATCACCATCCTGGCCAAGAATACGGCGATCGAGTGGCAGGCTCCCGACGGTCAGGACTATCACATCAACATCGTCGACACCCCCGGACACGCCGACTTCGGCGGCGAGGTCGAGCGCGTGATGTCGATGGTCGACTCGGTGCTGCTGCTGGTCGACGCCGTCGACGGCCCCATGCCGCAGACCCGCTTCGTCACCCAGAAGGCCTTCGACCAGGGCTTGAAGCCCATCGTGGTGGTCAACAAGATCGACCGTCCGGGCGCCCGCCCCGACTGGGTCATCGACCAGATCTTCGACCTGTTCGACAACCTGGGCGCCTCCGATGAGCAGCTCGACTTCCCGATCATCTACTGCTCGGCGCTCAACGGTATCGCCGGCCCCGAGCCGGAGGAGCTGGCCGAGGACATGACCCCCATGTTCCAGGCCATCGTCGATATCGTCGAGCCGCCCAAGGTCGAGCTCGACGGCCCCTTCCAGATGCAGATCTCCGCGCTGGACTACTCGAGCTACGTGGGCGTCATCGGCCTGGGCCGCATCACCCGGGGGGCGGTGAGACCCAATCAGCAGGTCGTCGTGGTCAGCAAGGAAGGCAAGGAGCGCCGCGGCAAGATCGGCCAGGTGATGACCCACCTAGGGCTCGAGCGGGTGCAGACCGAGCAGGCCACCGCCGGCGACATCGTCTGTATCACCGGCATCGACAACCTGGCCATCTCCGACACCCTGTGCGACCCGGCTGCCGTGGCGGCATTGCCGCCACTGTCGGTGGACGAACCGACTGTCTCCATGACCTTCCAGGTCAACGACTCGCCCTTCGCCGGCAAAGACGGCAAGTTCGTCACCAGCCGCAATATTAAGGACCGCCTCGACCAAGAGCTGATCCACAACGTCGCCCTGCGCGTCGAGCAGGGCGAGACCCCCGAGAAGTTCATCGTCTCCGGCCGCGGCGAGCTGCACCTCTCGGTGCTGATCGAAACCATGCGTCGCGAAGGCTTCGAGCTGGCCGTGGGCCGCCCCGAGGTGATCATCCGCGAGATCGACGGCGAGAAGCAGGAGCCGTACGAGGAGGTGATCATCGACTGCGAGGAGCAGCACCAAGGGGCCATCATGGAGGAGCTCGGCTACCGCAAGGGCGAGATGACCAACATGAACCCCGACGGCAAGGGTCGCGTGCGCCTGGACTTCATCATCCCCGCCCGCGGGCTGATCGGCTTCCGGGGTCAGTTTTTGACCCTGACCTCCGGCACCGGCATCCTCACCAGCCGCTTCGACCACTACGGTCCGCTGCGTCCCGACGCCGCCATCGAACGTCGCAACGGGGTGCTGGTCTCCATGGTGTCCGGCAAGGCCCTTGCCTATGCCCTCTACGCCCTGCAGGAGCGCGGCAAGCTGATCATCGACCACGGCACCGAGGTCTACGAAGGCATGCTGGTGGGCATCAACAACCGCGCCAACGACATGGTGGTCAACCCCACCAAGGGCAAGAAGCTCGACAACATGCGCGCCTCGGGCAACGACGAGAACATCGTGCTGACCCCGCCGGTGAAGTTCAGCCTCGAGCAGGCCATCGAGTTCCTCGACGACGACGAGCTCGTCGAGATCACCCCCCACCATATCCGACTGCGCAAGAAGCACCTCACCGAGAACGAGCGCAAGCGCGCCAGCAAGAAATAAGACACCCCCACCGATCGCGAAATAAGCATGCCCACCCGTCACGCGGCATGACCGAGGCCATGGCTACCGACGTCCTTGAGACAATCCATGCTGGCAAGCGGAGCAGCAGTGATATCGGGCTCGGGTGGCGGGCTACTTGACGGTTGCCGGCTCTGGCCTGAACATGGTCGCGGAGAAGGCGGACAACCGCGATAACGAAAATCCTGCGTCGGGCCGATCTGCCGACCTGCCAGCAGGCAATAGCAATGGTCACTGCACATGTCTGACGAAAAAACCTACGCCTACCAATCGATTGCGCAATCCATTCTGGACCACGGCGTCGATACATTGTTCGGCCTGATGGGTGACGCGAACCTCTTCATGGTCGATCACTATGTGCGATCGTGCGGAGGTACATTTGTCCCCGCCGCCTTCGAGGGCAGCTCGATCCTGATGGCGCTGGCCTATACCCATGTCTCGGGCCAGGTCGGCGTGGCAACGGTGACGCATGGACCAGGCCTGACCAACTGCGTCACCGCACTGACCGAGGGAGCCCGCGGCAACATCCCGATGGTTCTGCTATGCGGCGACACCCCGGTGATGAACCCCCAACACCTGCAGAGCATCGACCAGCGCGAAGTGGTCACGGTGACCGGGGCAGGATTTGAACAGATGCGCTCTGCGCAGACTGCGGCGGAGGATGTCGCCAACGCCTTCCACCGCGCCCGTGTCGAAAGACGCCCCATCGTGCTGAATATGCCAGTCGAGTTCATGTGGGAGGAGGCTTCGCACCAGAAGGTCGTGTATCCGGTCTTCACCACCCCGGCCTATGTGCCTGAAGGCGACGACCTCGATGAGGCGATCGGCATGATCGCCTCCGCCCGACGCCCGGTCATCCTGGCCGGGGCCGGCGCGACCGGCGCCCGCGACAAGCTGATCCGCCTGGCCGACCGGCTGCAGGCGCCGCTCGCGACCACGCTCAAGGCCAAGGGCCTGTTCAATGGCCACCCCGGCAATATGGATATCTTCGGCACGCTCAGCACGGATGCGGCCTATGATGTGATCGCCAAGGCCGACTGCGTGATCGCCTTCGGCGCGAGCCTGCACTACTTCACTACCGACCGCGGCAAGCTGATGGAGGGCAAACGCGTCGTGCAGATCAACGACGACCCCGCCGCGATTGGACGCAATTACCACCCCGATGCGGCACTAGTGGCCGATGCGGGGCTGACCGCCGACAACATCGTCTACTGGCTTGACGAGGCCGAGATCGAGCCGAGCGGCTTCACCGAGGAGCTGGACGCGGCGACGCTCACCGCCCATTCGCCGGGACAGGCTGACAAGGCTCCGGCAGGCTGCGTCAATTACATCCATGCACTCGACCGGCTGGAAGAGGCACTGCCGAAGGACCGCATCCTGACCACCGACGCCGGCCGCTTCATGACCGAGGTCTGGTGCCGTATCTCCGTTTCCGATCCGCGCAGTTTCCTGGTGACGGCGAATTTCGGCGCGATCGGCCTCGGCCTGCAGGAGGCGATCGGCGCCGCCCTCGCCGCCCCGGACCGGCCGGTCGTGCTGTTCACCGGCGACGGCGGGTTCATGATGGGCGGGGTGAACGAGTTCAACGCGGCCGTCCGTCTCGGCCTCAACCTGATCGTCATCGTCTGCAACGACAGTGCCTACGGCGCCGAGCATATCCAGTTCCTGGATCGCGACATGGATCCGGGCCTGTCGCAATTCAAATGGCCCTCTTTCGCCGATGTCGCCACAGCCCTTGGTGGCGAGGGGATTCGCGTGCAATCAGCCGAGGAACTCGAGGCTGCGATTGCGGCGATCGAAACACGTGACCGCCCGCTGCTGATCGAGCTCCCACTCGATCCCTACGATGTTCCACGGATGCGGATCTGAAGCAGGCCTAACTCGCAACACTGATACCCTATGCGGGCTAAGCGCCCCTCCAGAGCCCGCTTTCTGAACTGACCCCCAATCGTTGGACGGTTAGTTCTCTTAACCGGCGGCCATGGCCTGAGTCCTGTATTGCACGGGGCTCAGGCCTTTTAGTCTCTG
>NZ_JACHXP010000019.1 GCF_014192215.1 Halomonas cerina | reverse complement strand
ATGGGGAATTGGGCTCGGCCACAGCGCACGTCGTTGCGGCGGCCCAGGCGATTGCCCAGGACGGCGGCGGCGATATCGACGTGCTGGTGGCCGGCTGTGACGTCTCCGCCATCGCCGAGGCTGCCGCCACGCTCGACGGCGTGAGCCGTGTCCGCGTCGCCGACGCCGCCGTCTATGCCCACCAGCTGGCCGAGCCCCTGGGCGAGCTGCTGGCCGAATTGGCCGGCGACTATACCCATGTGCTGGCCGCGGCTTCCACCACCGGCAAGAACGTGCTGCCCCGCCTGGCCGCGCTCAGAAACGTGGCGCAGCTTTCCGAGATCATCGCCGTCGAGTCCGCCGACACCTTCAAGCGGCCGATCTACGCCGGTAACGCCATCGCCACCGTGCAGAGTGACGACATTCTCAAGGTGATCACCGTGCGCGCCACCGCCTTCGACGCGGTCGGCGAGGGTAACGGGGCCAGCATCGAGGCGGTCGATACCGTGGTCGACAACACCCTGTCGTCCTTTATCGGCGAGGAACTGGCCCAGTCCGACCGCCCCGAGCTCTCCGCGGCCAAGGTGGTCGTCTCCGGCGGTCGCGGCATGGGCAGCGGCGAGAACTTCACGCTGCTCGAGGGCATCGCCGACAAGCTTGGCGCGGCGATCGGCGCCTCGCGCGCCGCGGTGGACGCGGGCTTCGTGCCCAACGACATGCAGGTGGGCCAGACCGGCAAGATCGTCGCCCCGGAGCTCTATATCGCCGTGGGCATCTCGGGGGCCATCCAGCACCTGGCGGGCATGAAGGACTCCAAGGTGATCGTCGCCATCAACAAGGACGAGGAGGCACCGATCTTCCAGGTGGCCGATTACGGGTTAGTGGGTGACCTGTTCGAGGTACTGCCCGAGCTGGAAAGCAAGCTCTGAGGGGATGAGACATGGCGGAGAGAGAGAAAGAGCGGATCGGCGTGGTCGGCAGCGGGGTGATGGGGCGCGGTATCGTCCAGCTGTTCGCCACGGCGGGTCACGAGGTGTGGCTGCATGACAGCCGCGAGGGGGCCATCGAGGAGGCGCTGGGCTTCATCGGTGGGCTGCTCGAGCGTTCGGTGGCCAAGGGGCGGCTCTCGACGGCAGAGCGGGAGGCGACGTTGGCGCGCCTTCACCCCAGCGAGTCCCTGACGGGGCTTGCCGGCTGCGACCTGGTGATCGAGGCGATCGTCGAGGACATGGAGGCCAAGCAGGCACTGTTTGGCCAACTGGAGGCGGTGGTGGCCAGCGAGGCGATACTGGCCAGCAACACCTCGTCGCTGTCGGTGACGCGCCTCGCCAGCGCCTGCCGCCACCCCGAGCGGGTGGCGGGCTTTCACTTCTTCAACCCCGTGCCGCTGATGAAGATCGCCGAGGTGGTGCGCGGGGAGCTGACAAGCTCGGCGGTGATCGAGCGTCTCGAGCGGCTGGCCCGAGAGGCCGGTCACTTCCCGGCGGTGACCCCCGATACGCCGGGCTTTCTGGTCAACCATGCCGGGCGCGCCTATGCGCCCGAGGCACTCCGGCTGCTGGACGAGGACATCGCCAGTCCCGAACAGATCGACCGCATCCTCTGCCGGACCCTGGGCTTTCGCATGGGGCCCTTCGAGCTGCTCGACCTGATCGGGCTCGATGTGACCCATGCGGTGATGGAGTCGGTCTATCGCCAGTTCTTTGAGGATCCCTACTACACCCCCTCCTGGCAGGTACCCCGGCGCATCGCCGCCGGCCTGCTGGGGCGCAAGAGCGGCCAGGGGTTCTATCGCTATGCAGACGGGAAACGGCTCGCGCCGGAGGACGCCCCGCCGCCGGCCGTGCCCGTCACCCGGCCCTTCTGGCTGGATCGCCGGGAGCCTGAATGGCGCGAGCGAATCGCGTCGCTGGTGGAAGCGGCCGGCTCGCGACTCGAGGAGGGCGCGTCTCCCTCGGCACAGGCCATCTGCCTGGTGACGCCGGTAGGCGAGGCGGTCAGCGGCTGCATCGCCGAACGGGGGCTGCCCGCCGAGCGCACCCTGGCCCTGGAGACCCTGGCCGGCTTCGACGCCTGCCGGGTGCTGATGCGCCATCCCGCCATCGATGCGGACGTGCTGGCCCAGGCGACCAGTGCCTTGGGCAGCGACGGCGTGCCGGTGGAGGTGATCCACGATTCGCCGGGCTTCGTGATTCAGCGCATCCTCGCCTTCATGGTCAACATCGGCTGCGAGATCGTGCGTCGTGGCATTGCGGAACCGGAAACGCTCGATCGTGCCGTCACACTGGCGCTGGGCTATCCCGAGGGGCCGCTGGCCTTCGGGGACCGCTATGAGCGCGAGACCGTCGCACAGGTGCTCGATGGCCTGCATGACCACTATGGTGAGGCACGCTATCGCGTCAGCCCCTGGCTGAGGCAGCGTATCGCCCTGGGGTTGCCCCTGGGAGCGCGCTGAAGGCAGGCACTCCACCATCACCAGCAAGCACTATCGACCCGGGCCGGGAGGCGGCGGGCCCGGGGCGTTGCGACCATTTATGACATGTTATTGACTCTATTGTAGGGCACAAGGCTTGTAATAAGGCAGATATAGGCTAATCTCGAAATAATATACGTATAGATATTGACATAAATTCCGGCGCCACTAGACTCGATGAACAGTCCTGCCGAATTATCGACAATCACAAAGGTGGCATGATGAGCAGTGCGATACTGGAAGCACGCAACCTGACCAAGCAGTTCCGCGGCTTCACCGCCGTGGATGACGTCAACCTGCAGGTTCAGGAAGGGCATATCCACGCCCTGATCGGCCCCAACGGGGCCGGCAAGACCACCGTCTTCAACCTGCTGACCAAGTTCCTGCCGCCCACCCGCGGCGAGATCCTCTACCGCGGCAAGCCCATCACTGGCATGAAGGCCAACGAGATCGCCCGCCTGGGGCTGGTGCGCTCCTTCCAGATCTCGGCGGTGTTCGGCCACATGACCGCGCTGGAGAACGTGCGGGTGGCCCTGCAGCGCACCCTCGGTACCTCCTTCCACTTCTGGAAGTCCGAAAAGAGCCTCGACCATCTCAATGAGCGCGCCCTGGAACTGCTCGACGAGGTGGGCCTTGCCGACTATGCCGACGTGCTCACCGTGGAGATGCCCTACGGGCGCAAGCGGGCACTGGAGGTGGCCACCACCCTGGCACTGGATCCCACCCTGATGCTGCTCGACGAGCCCACCCAGGGCATGGGCGCCGAGGACGTGGATCGCATCGTCGAGCTGATCCGGCGGGTCTCGAAGGGGCGCACCGTGCTGATGGTGGAGCACAACCTCAGCGTGGTCAGCCGGCTGTGCGACCGCATCACGGTATTGGCCCGTGGCGCCGTGCTGGCCGAAGGGGACTATCAAGAGGTCTCGCGCAATCCCCAGGTGCGCGAGGCCTACATGGGCAGCGAAGCGGCGGAAGAGGAGGCCAGCGCATGAGCCAGTCAGCAGAGGCGGTTCAGGACCCGGCGCTCCAGTACCAGGACGACGAGGGTGCCGAGATGCTGCGGGTCAGCGACCTGCACGCCTTCTACGGCGAGTCGCACATCCTGCATGGGGTCGACTTCGACGTGAAGCGCGGCGAACTCGTCACCCTGCTGGGGCGCAATGGCGCCGGGCGCAGCACCACCCTCAAGGCGATCATGAACATGGTGGGCCGGCGTACCGGCTCCATCGTCATCAACGGCAACGAGACCCTGGGCATGCCGCCCCACCGCATCCCGCGGCTGGGCATCGGCTACTGCCCCGAGGAGCGCGGCATCTTCGCGAGCCTCGACGTCGAGGAGAACCTGCTGCTGCCGCCCACGGTGCGCAGTGGCGGCATGGACCTCGACGAAATCTACGCGATGTTCCCCAACCTCTACGAGCGGCGGCGCAGCCAGGGCACCCGGCTCTCCGGCGGGGAACAGCAGATGCTGGCCATGGCGCGCATCCTGCGCACCGGGGCGCGACTGCTGCTGCTCGACGAGATCACCGAGGGACTGGCGCCGGTGATCGTCCAGGCGCTCGGCGAGGTGCTGGTCAAGCTCAAGGCGCGCGGCATGACCATCGTGCTGGTGGAGCAGAACTTCCGCTTCGCCGCCCCGCTGGCTGATCGTCACTACGTGATGGAACACGGGCGGATCATCGAACAGATCAGCGCCGCCGAGCTGCCTTCGCGGCGCGAGCACCTCAATACCCTGCTGGGGGTGTGACGGCCATGCCGTCCCCTGGCAGTCCTGCAATGCAAGATCAACAACAATGCCTGGCATCAGGCTCGGAGAGTGAAATGAACAACAAGAGTTCTGTCTTCAAGAAGCGTGCCCTGGTGGCCGTGATGGCGTCACTGATGGCGGCCTCCGCCAAGGCCGAGATCAGCGATGACAAGGTCGTCATCGGTTACATGGATGACATGAGCGGTCCCTACAGCGATCTGGCCGGTCCCGCCGGGCAGACCGCCGTCGAGATGGCCATCGAGGACTTCGGCGGTGAAGTTAATGGTAAGCCTATCGAGCTTATCAGCTCCGACCATCGCAATGATCCGGCCGTTGCCTCGAACCTGGCCAGGGAATGGATGGATCAAGACGCCGTCGACATGATCACGGGCCTGAATGCCTCTTCGGTGGCCATTGCCGTGTCCAAGCTGGTGGAGGAGAAAAACAAGTTTGCCATGGTGACCACCGCCGCGGCAGACAGCATTACCGGCGAGCACTGTACCCCCAATCACGTTCACTGGGTCTATGACACCTTCGCCGTGTCCGATGCCGCCGCTCGGGCCATCGTCGAGCAGGGCGGCGAGTCGTGGTTTCTGATGAGTTCCGACTACGCCTTCGGTCATGCCATGGAGGCGGCCGTGGAGAATGCGGTGGAGGAAAGCGGCGGTACCATCGCGGGCAAGATACGCCATCCCTTCCCTACCGATGACTTCTCGTCCTACATCCTCCAGGCCCAGGGTTCCGGGGCCGATATCATCGGCCTGGCCAGTGCAGGATCGGATCTGATCAATGCCATCAAGACGGCCTATCAGTTCGGTGTGCCTCAGAGCGGCCAGACCCTGGCGAGCCTGATGGTCTTCATCACCGATATGCATTCGCTCGGGCTGGATGTCGCCCAAGGGACCCAGTTCGTGACCGGCTGGTACTGGGACATGGATGACCAGGCGCGCGAGTGGGCCGAGCGTTTCCAGGAGCGAGAGGGTCGCATGCCCACCATGATCCAGGCGGGTAATTACTCGGCCGTTACCCATTATCTCCAGGCCGTCGAGGCCACCGGCAGCGATGACCCCGAAGATGTTCGGCAATACCTCATGGAGAATCCCATCGAGGACTTCTTCGCGCGCAATGGCCGCCTGCGTGAGGATGGCCGCATGGTCCATGACATGTACCTGGCCGAGGTGAAGTCTCCCGAGGAATCCACCGGCGAGTGGGACCTCTACGAGATCAAGAGCACCATTCCTGCCGAGGAAGCCTTTCGCCCGCTCTCCGAGAGCCAGTGTGATCTGGTCAACAACTGAGCGAAAGCAGAACCGGCGGCCGCCGCGGCCGCCGCCCCTGACGGGAGGTTCATGATATGACGATGATATTCGGGGTGCCGTTGGCGGTGTTCATGGGCCAGCTGATGCTGGGCCTGATCAACGGCGCCTTCTATGCCCTGCTCAGCCTGGGGCTGGCGGTGATCTTCGGCCTGCTGAAGATCATCAACTTCGCCCACGGCGCCCAGTACATGCTGGGGGCCTTCGCGGCCCTGCTGGGGCTTCAGTACCTGGGCATCAACTACTGGGTGGCGCTGCTGCTGGTGCCGCTGGTGGTGGGGGCCCTGGGCGTGGTGATCGAGCGCACCCTCCTGCGGCGCATCGCCCACCTGGACCACCTCTATGGCCTGCTGCTGACCTACGGCCTGGCACTGATCTTCGAGGGCACCCTGATCAACTTCTTCGGGGTGTCCGGTTCGAGCTATCCGGTGCCCGAGGCCCTGCAGGGCGGCGTCAACCTGGGCTTCATGTTCCTGCCTCTCTATCGCGGCTGGGTGCTGGTGGCGGCACTGGTGGTCTGCCTGGGCACCTGGTTCATGATCGAGCGCACCCGGCTGGGGGCCTATCTGCGGGCCGGCACCGAGAACCCGGCGCTGATGCAGGCCTTCGGCGTCAACGTGCCCCAGCTGATCACCCTGACCTACGGCTTCGGGGTGGCGCTGGCCGCCTTCGCCGGCGTGCTGGCCGCGCCGCTCTATCCGGTGTCGCCGACCATGGGCTCGAGCCTATTGATCGTGGTCTTCGCCGTGGTGGTGATCGGCGGCATGGGCTCGATCCTCGGCGCCGTGCTCACCGGCCTGGGCATGGGCCTGGTCGAGGGGCTCACCAAGGTTTACTACCCCGAGGCGGCCAACACCGTGATCTTCCTGGTGATGATCCTGGTGCTGATGCTGCGTCCCGCGGGACTCTTCGGTAAGGAGGCATGACGTGATGGCCCCTACCCATTCCCTGACCCCCGCCATGCAGCGCCAACGCAACGCCCGGCTGCGCCGCAACACCTTCTACCTGGCCCTGCTGGCCATCGCGCTGGTGGCGCCCTTCGTCGCCTACCCGGTGTTCTTGATGAAGGTGCTGTGCTTCGCGCTGTTCGCCTGTGCCTTCAATCTGCTGCTGGGCTACGCCGGCCTGCTCTCCTTCGGGCATGCCGCCTTCCTGGCCACCGGCGGCTACATCACCGGCTATCTGCTGGCCAGCTACCCGGGGCTGACGCCGGAACTCGGCATTCTCGCCGGGACGCTCGCCAGCCTGGGGCTCGGCCTGGCGTTCGGCGCCCTGGCGATCCGCCGCCAGGGCATCTACTTCGCCATGGTGACCCTGGCGCTGGCCCAGATGGTGTTCTTCTTCTACATTCAGGCGCCTTTCACCGGTGGCGAGGATGGCCTGCACGGGGTGCCGCGGGGCGAGCTGCTCGGCCTGATCAGCCTCGCCGACAACCTCAACATGTACTACTTCGTGCTGGCGGTGTTCGTGATCGCCTTCGCGCTCATCCAGCGTACCGTGCACTCGCCCTATGGCCAGGTGCTCAAGGCGATCCGCGAGAACGAGCCGCGGGCGGTGTCGCTGGGCTATAACGTCGACGCCTACAAACTGGTGGCCTTCGTGATCTCGGCGGGAATTGCCGGCCTGGCGGGCGCCACCAAGACGGTGGTGTTCCAGCTCGCCTCGCTCACCGATGCCCACTGGCACATGTCCGGTGAGGTGGTCCTGATGACCCTGCTCGGCGGTGTCGGCAGCCTGTTCGGCCCGCTGGTCGGTGCCGGCCTGGTGGTCAGCCTGCAGACGCAACTCGCCCAATCGCCGCTGGGCAACTGGGTGAGCGTGATCCTGGGCGCGATCTTCGTGATCTGCGTGCTGAGCTTCCGCAGCGGCATCGTCGGCGAGATCCAGAAGCTGGTGAAGAAGAACTTCAAGTAAAAGCACTTCACGTAATCGACGCCAGTGCCGTTGATGAATCAGGAGCACAACATCATGACCAAGCAAGCCGTCTGGACACCCGACCACGAATATTGCCAGCGCACCCGGCTGCAGCAGTGGATCGAGGAACTGGGGCTCGAGCACTACGACGACCTCCTGAGCCGAAGCGTGGATGACACCGCCTGGTTCTGGGGGGCCGTGGAGAAGAAGCTGGGCGTCGAGTGGCGAGCCCCCTATGCCTCGGCCATCGAGGACCCCCGTGAGATCATGCACCCCCGCTGGTTCCCCGAGGGCCGCCTGAACATCATCGACTCCCTCCTGGAGCGCTGGGCGCGCGATCCCGAGGCTGGCGCCAGGCAGGCGTTGATCGCCGAGGCCGAGGACGGCAGCGAGGTGCGCTACACCTATGCGGAGCTGGCCCGAGAGGTGGCGCGCTGTGCCGAGATGCTGCGCGGGCTGGGCGTGAGCCGCGGAGACGTGGTCTCGCTCTACCTGCCGATGATTCCCCAGGCGATCATCGCCATGCTGGCAACGATCCGCCTCGGCGCCATCTATGCGCCGGCCTTTTCCGGCTACAACGCCGACGCCCTGGCCGTGCGCCTGGAGGACTCCGGTTCCCGCTTCCTGGTCACCGCCGACGGCTACCATCGCCGTGGACGCTTCATCGACATGAAGGCCAAGGCCGACGAGGCAGTCGCCGCCGGCAGTGCCGTCGAGACCGTCATCGTGGTCAATAACGCCGGCTCCGACCCGGCCCGGCTGGCGAATCACGAGCATGACTGGGAGTCGCTGATGGCCGCCACGGAGGCGCGCGAGGAGCGTGAGCCCGCCTGCGAGATGGCCAGCGACGATCCGCTGCTGCTGATCTACACCTCGGGGACCTCGGGCAAGCCCAAGGGCGCGGTGCATACCCACGCGGGCCTGCCGCTCAAGTCGGCCCTGGACCTGGGGCTGTGCATGGACCTCGGTGAAGGCGATACGCTCTTCTGGATCACCGACATGGGCTGGCTGACCGCGCCGGTGGCCGTGTTCGGCGCCTTCATGAACGGGGCGACCCTGGCGATCTACGATGGCGCCCCGAACTACCCGAAGGAGGACCGCCTCTGGACGCTGGTCGAAGGCTTCGGTGCCACCCATGTGGGGATCTCCCCGACCTTTACCCGCAGCCTGATGAAAAACGCCATCGCGCCCAAGCACCTGGGCGAGCGGGTCCGGCTGTTCCTCTCCACCGGCGAGCCCTGGGATGACGAGAGCTGGCACTGGCTGTTCAAGACGGTGGGGGAGCGCCGCATCCCGATCATCAACTACGCCGGCGGTACCGAGATCGGCGGCGGAATCCTGGTCAACGTGCTGCTCAGGCCCATCGGCCCCTCCTGCTTCAACAGCCCCATACCCGGCATGGCGGCCGTGGTCGTCAATCCCGACGGGGAGCGCGTGGTCGATGAGCTCGGGGAACTGGTGATCGACAAGCCCTGGGTCGGCATGACGAAGAGCTTCTGGCACAACAACACCAAGTATGAGGGCGAGTACTTCTCGCGCTGGCCGGGGCGCTGGGTGCATGGCGACATGGCCATCGCCTATCCCGACGGCCAGCTGGAGATACGCGGACGCTCGGATGACACCATGAATGTCGCCGGCAAGCGCGTCGGGCCGGCGGAGATCGAGAGCATCGTGGTGGCCTCTCCCGCCGTGGCGGAGGTCGCGGTGGTCGGCGTGGCCGATCCCATGAAGGGCGAGGTGCCGCTATGCTTCGTGGTGCTGAAGCCGGAGGCCGAGCGCGAAGGTGTCGAGGCAAGCCTCAAGGCCCTGGTGGGCGAGAAGCTGGGCAAGGCCTTCGCCCCGCGCGAGGTGTTTGTCGTGGACGCCTTGCCCAAGACCAAGAACGGCAAGCTGCTGCGGCGGGTGGTGAAAAACGCCTATATCGGTGGCGACGTGGGCGACCTGTCGGCGCTCGAGAGCTATGAGGCGGTGGAGAATATCGCCCGCCTGAGAGATCGCGGCGAGGCATCGGAAGATGCGTCCTAGCCGAGGGAACCGCTCTCTTCGTGACGTCCTGACGGCAAGGCGGATGACCCATGGTGCGATTCAATAGCCGCTGGCTGGCGCTGGAAGGCCACGAGTTTCCTGCCTTCCAGGCGCGTATCGAGCGGGATCGTGTGGTTCGCTACCTCGACTTCCTGGGGCAGCAGGACGCGGAGGTGAGACAGGAGAGTGCCTGTGACGATATCGGCCCGGCGCTGCCCACCTTCCCGTTTTCCCTGGAGATGGAGGCCGGGGTCGTCGCCGCAGTGGCGGCGCTGCTGGAGATTGAGGCCAGCCGCCTGCTTCACGCCGAGCAATCCTTTACCTATCACCGCCCACTGCGCTGTGGGGATCTCGTCACGGTGATGTCCTGGCTGCGCGATGTGACCTGGAAGCCTGAACGCCGGGTCTGCTTCTTCGTCAAGGAGAGCCACTTTCGGGTCGACGGTCGTCTGACGGTCAGCAGCCGCTCTGTCTATGCCATCAGGACTGCCGGGGAGGACACCTGATGTCGACGCCACATCGCGAGGACCGCCTGTCTGACCTGGGGCCGACCTGGCTGCGCGAGATGCAGCGCGAAGTGCTCCATGCCTATGCCGAGCTCTCCGGCGACCATAACCCGATCCATCTGGACCGGGAAGCGGCCGTGCAGGCCGGTCATCCCGACCTGATCTGCCACGGCATGCTGGCCATGACCGATATCGGGGGCTGGCTGACGCGTGCCATGGCCGGGTGGCAGCTAGAGATGTTCTCGTGCCGCTTTGTGGCGCCGATGGGGGTCGGCACCCGCCTGAAGGTCGTGGGCTACCGCGGGGCGCCGCATCAGGCAGAAAGCGTCGTTCGGGTCGGCGTCGATATCGTGGCCCGGGACGCCGAGGGTGTCGTCAGGGTCACCGGGCGGGCCGACTTCCACAGGCCAAACCCTGTGCACCCTGTGCGAGGGGCAAGGGATTACCACACTGCTGGAAAGGAGTAATGCATGAAGTCTGTCGTGATTACCGCCCATGGCGGCAACGAGGTGGTCGAGGTCCGGGAGGGCGAGCGTCCTCGTCGTCAACCGGGTGAGGTGCTGGTGCGCATCGAGGCGGGCACCCTCAACCAGGTCGATCTCTACATGCGCAACAGCGGGGCGGGCATCACCCACGAGCTCCCACTGGTCATGGGGCTCGACGGGGCCGGCGTCGTGGAGGAGATCGATGCCGGCGAGGAGCGGGTCTCGGTCGGCCAGCGGGTGGTGATCTACCCGGGAGTCTCCTGTGGCCGGTGCGAGTTCTGTCGGCGCGGTGACAATGTGCTGTGCACCCGCATGAAGCTCTTGGGCGAGCATATCGATGGCACCTTCGCCCAGTGGATCAGCGTGCCGGTGCAGAACGTCTTCCCCATGCCGCAGCACCTGGACTTCCTGCAGGCGGCGGCCATGGGGGTGAACTACCTGACCGCCTGGCGGATGGTCTTCACCCGAGCCCAGCTGAAGCCCTGGGAGACCGTGCTGGTGTTCGGGGTGGGCGGCGGCGTGTCGCTGGCCGCCATGCAGCTGGCCAGAAGCACCGGTGCCCGGGTGATCGTGACCTCCCGCGAGGATGACAAGCTCGAGAAGGCCCTGGAGTTGGGCGCCCATGAGGCGATCAACAGCAAGACCCAGGACGTGGCCAAGACGGTCATGGCGCTTACCGGCGGGCGCGGCGTGGATGTGGTCATCGAGAATGTCGGCGAGGCCGTCTGGTCGTCGGCCCTGAAGTCGCTGGTACGCGGCGGACGCCTGGTGACCTGTGGGGCCACCTCGGGGGATCAGCCCCCGGCGGACCTGAAGCGCATCTTCATCCGTCAGCTGCAGATCATTGGCTCCACCAGCGGCAATCTTTCCGAATTCGCTGATCTGCTGGCCTACGTGGAGCGCCATGGGATCACCCCGGTCATCGACAGCGTCTTTCCCCTGGAGGACATCCGCGAGGCGCTGGACCGTCTGGAGGCGGGCGGTCGGATGGGCAAGGTGGGGCTCGATTTACAGCATTGAGGGAGGAACTGCCTTGAAAATCAAACGACTGGAACATGTCGCCATTACGGTGAAGGACATGGACAAGGCTCGGGAAACCTGGGTCGATGTGCTGGGCATCCCGCAGGAATACGAGGAGGAGGTCGAGGAGACCCGGCTGGCCATGCTGCCGGTGGGGGAGACCTATATCGAGCTGCTGGAGGCCGTCGGGCCGGCATCCCCGGTGAACGCCTGGATGGACCAGGCGGGGGAGAGCCTCTGGCACCTGTGCTTCGAGGTGGACGATATCGACTGCGCCGTGGTGGAGCTCAAGAACAAGGGCATCAGGCTGCTCAACGAGACGCCGAAGCCCGGCCATGGCGGCAGCCGCATCGTCTTCCTCGACCCGTCATCGACCGGCAATGTGCTGATCGAACTGGCGGAAATACCCGAGGGGCACTAAGCCCCTCTTCCCTTCTTTACTGGGGCGCAGTGAAGCAACCGCGCCCGCCGAGTTCGCCGGTTCGTCAGGTTGACGTGGCCTTCACCCTGCCATCCAGCAGGAAGCGGGAGGCATCAGCGAGTTCCTGAAAACAGTCGTCGACGCTGCGTCCGGTGGTGTCGAGGATCAGGTCAGCCTGGCGGTATTCCTCATCGCGCTCGGTGAGGATGCGAGTCACATCTTCCAGGGCCATGTCGTAGTTGTTGCCTTCCAGCGGGCGCATGTCGCCCACCGCCATCAGGCGGCGCATGAGCTCCGCGGGCTCCGCCTTGAGCCACACGGTATAGAAGTGGTCAAGCAGGTGCTGGAAGGTCTCGGGTTCGGTGACCAGGCCGCCGCCGGCCTCGAGCACCGACTGGGGGTGCTCGTGGATAACCTGCTCCAGGGCCTCACGCTCTAGGCGGCGGTAGGTACGCTGTCCCCCCATCTCGAGGATCTCACCGACCCGCATGCCACCTTGCCGCTCGATGACTTGGCTGAGGCGGATGAAAGGCAGGTCGTACTGTGCAGCCAGGCGTTCGCCGAGGGTGGTCTTGCCACTGCAGCGGATGCCGATCAGGGCAATGCCGGACTGGCAGGCCCGCCGAGGCGCGAAGTGCTCGGCGAGTAGCCGCTGGGCCTCTTCGAGCTGAGTGGGGGAGAGACGCTGGAGCAGGTCCCGCAGCGTGGCGGGCAGGGCCTGTTGCGCGGGATCCGGCAGCAGGCCGTGAATGGGCACAACCATGGCCTGGGCCAGGCGCTGCAGCAGTTCGATCGAGATGTTGGCCTTGCCGGTCTCGATCTGGGCCAGGTAGCGCTCCGAGATCCCCGACTCGGCGGAGAGCTGCTTGCGGGGAATGCCGCGTCGTGCACGGATGGCGCGCACGCGGCTGCCGATCACCGCGGCGTAGTCCTGCCCGGGGCTC
Source organism: Halomonas cerina (assembly GCF_014192215.1). Lineage (GTDB taxonomy): Bacteria > Pseudomonadota > Gammaproteobacteria > Pseudomonadales > Halomonadaceae > Halomonas > Halomonas cerina. Next base: position 55,552 of record NZ_JACHXP010000019.1, on the reverse strand, counting down.
GGCGTATCGCTCGCTGTCTTGTCCTTGACCTGGTTGTTCATGAAACGCTCTTCTCACTGTGTGCCGGGGGGCGTGCATGGAATTATAATGCAAGGCCTGTCGACCGCAAAATCTCCCACCTTGACGTCGCGCGCGCCCACGATCCGCCTAGCCCGCTTGCCTTGGTCCCCGGGTTACAGCCCGGCCCCGGTGTTTCGCCTAACCATCTGAAATATCGCTATTCACTCCTGTGGCGGACCAAAACTGTCGCGGCCGCTTTGCCATCTGACGTGTTCTTTTCCTGAGACTAAAGTTGTGTTTCTTGGCAACGTCGATTATGAACTATAATGCATTTCGTTCGCTGAAGGTTACTTATAGTGCTTATTGGTGAGGCGTTCGGCGCCGAAGTACGCCCCCGGCCGGCCTGTTTCGATCCCTGGGCCATCCCTCGCGGCGAGGGATGGCCTCCCCAACAAGAGCAATGTAGTGAGGTTCGAGATGCAGATGAAACCCCTGATCAAAGGTCTCGCGGTCGCCACGCTAGCGACTGCAATGTCGATCCCGCTGGCCCAGGCCAAGGAGCTGCGCATGGCCTCCGGTGTGCCACCGGTACACCCCGCCCATGATCCGCTGTACACGGATTTCCAGACGCGTATCGCCGAGATGACCGACGGTCGACTCAGCGGCTCGCTGCTGGGTATGGAGATCGCCTCGATCCAGAACATGCGCACGGCAATCAAGAGCCAGCTGGTCGAGGTCGGCCTGTTCCTGCCGGCTTATTTCCCCGCCGACCTGCCGGAGTTCAACCTGGTAGGGGACATGGCGTTCCTGGGCAGCAACCCCATGGCGATGGCAGCGGCCATGACCGAGTACGTGGTCACCTGCGGCGATTGCCAGGACGAGCTCAAGGACCTGGGCATCGTCTATACCAGCTCCCACTCCACGGATGTCTATCAGCTGCTGACCAACCAGCCGGTGCAAGGCGTCGACGATCTGCAGGGCCTGCGACTGCGGGTCGGCGGACCGCAGTTCTCGCGCTGGGCAGACGAGTTCGGTGTCTCGGCCGCCAGTATCCCGGTCGGGGAGACCTTCGAGGCGCTTTCCCAAGGCGTGATCGAGGGCACCGTCGCCTCCACCTCGGACATCATCTCGTTTCGTCTCGATGATGTGATCGACTACATCACCACCATCGAGCTGGGCACCTTCCACAGCCTGATTTCCCATGCGGTGGGCCTGCCGACCTGGCAGTCGCTATCGGCCGAGGATCGCGAGGCTATCGCCCGGGCATCTACGGTATCCAGCCTGCTGACGGTGCAGCACTGGGCCTACGACATGCCGGCCCAGGCCGAGGAGGCCGCCCAGCAGGCCGGCGTCGAGATGCTCGAGCCCAGCCAAGCCTTACTGGATGCTACCCAAGCATTCGTCGAGAAGGATCTGGCGGTGGCCGCCCGGCAGGCCGAGGAGCGCTATGACATCGCCAACGCCAGCGACAAGCTGGACCGGTTCCGCCAACTAGTCGAGAAGTGGACGGCCATCGCCGAGGAGGCGAATGAGGACCCCCTGAAAGTGGCCGAGGCCCTCGATCGGGAAGTCTGGTCGCAGGTCGACTTCACCACCTACGGCATCTGATGCCTTGCTGCAGGAGGAGGCCCCCTTGGCGGTCGTCCTCCTGCCGGCTCACCCCTACGAGAGGCAACCATGGACATGCTTATTCGCTGGACGGACCGTACCGCGGTGCTGCTGGCCTCGCTGGGGGCCTTGGGCATCCTGGCGATGATGGTCCACATCACTCTGGACGTGGTGCTGCGCTCGACCATCTCGGTGTCCATTCCGGCCACCCAGGAGCTGGTCACCCGCTACTACATGATCTTCCTGGCGCTGCTGCCGCTGGCCTGGGTCGAGCGGCGCAAGGAGATGATCACCGTGGAGGCGCTGGCCGGGGTCTTCGGCGCCACTGGCACACGCTGGATCGATGCGCTGGTGTCGCTGGTGTCGGCGGTGATCTACCTGGTGCTGGCGCTCGCCACCTGGGACAAGGCCGCCGAGCAATACGCCATCGGCTCCTACGTGATGTCCCTCAACTTCCCCATGCCGGTGTGGCCGACCTATTTCGTCCTGCCGGTGGCGTTCGCCCTGGCGGTCATCGTCTGCCTGGTGCGCATTCCCCTGATCATCACCCACACCACCTCTGCCGAGGCGGTGTAAGGAGGCCTCATGGCTGTCGATATCGGCTTTTACGGACTCGCCTCGCTGCTGGGGTTGTTGGCCCTTAGGGTGCCGGTGGCACTCGCCCTGATCCTGGTCTCCCTGGCGGGCATGGGGCTGATGCTGAGCTGGGACACGGCGATCGGCATGCTGGCGTCCAAGCCCTATGACTTCGTGGCCAAGTGGACGCTCAGCGCGGTGCCCATGTTTTTGCTGATGGGCTTCGTCTGCTTTCATGCCGGCCTGACCTCGGGGCTATTCAATGCCGCCAAGGTAGTGTTCCGATGGCTGCCGGGGGGCGTGGCAATCTCCAGCATCTTCGCCAGCTCCGGCTTCGCAGCGGTGTGCGGCTCGAGCGTGGCCTGCGCTGCCGCCATGGGCAAGATCGCCATCCCGGAGATGGTCCGCGGTGGCTACAAGCCGAGCTTCGCCTGCGGCACCATCGCCGCGGGTGGCACCATCGGGGCGCTGATTCCGCCGAGCATCCTGATGATCGTCTATGGCGTCTTCGCCCAGGTGTCGATCACCCAGGTATTCCTGGGCGGCATCACTATTGGGCTGCTGACCGCGGTGAGCTACAGCCTGGTGATCCTGTTCATGAGCTGGATCAAGCCCGATGTCGTGCCGCGAGTAGCACTGGGGGCCGATCAGCAGAGTGTGCGGCAGGTGCTGGGCGAGATCTGGCCGGTGCTGGTGCTCGGCGTGCTGGTCTTCGGTGGCCTGTTCTCGGGCTTTTTCACCGCCACCGAGGCCGGCGCCGTGGGGGCCGCCGGGGCCATCCTGATCGCCGCTCTGCTGCGTCGCCTCGACGGCAAGGCGCTGAAGATGGCACTGCTCGAGACTCTCACCACCACCTCGGCACTGCTGATCATCGGCGTCGGCGCCAGCATGTTCACGCTGTTTCTGAGCCTGAGCGGCGTGGCGGGCTTCATCACCAGCGCCGTCACCGGCTGGGATCCCTCCTATCTCGAGCTGATGCTGATCGTGGTGCTGATCTACCTGTTCCTGGGCCTGTTCATGGAGCCCTTCGGCGCCATGCTGGTCACCCTGCCCGTGCTGCTGCCGGTGTTCGAGCTCTACGACGTCAGCCTGATCTGGTTCGGGGTGCTGCTGGTCAAGCTGCTCGAGATCGGCATGATCACGCCGCCGGTGGGCATGAACATCTTCGTCATCAAGGGCGTCGCCGGCCAGTACGCCTCGCTGGTGGACATCTTCAAGGGCGTGGCGACTTTCCTGGTGGCCGACCTGGTGGTGGTCGCCCTGGTGATCTTCTACCCGGAAATCGTGCTGTTGCTGACCAAGGGGTGACGCCCCCTCCTGACAAGGCCCCGTCGTCGACCGACGAGGGCCCTCTTGCTGCCTCACAAATGCAGTATAGTGCATTTGTGAGGCAAGCTTATGGTCCCTCCCTTTGCAGTTCCCTGTGCGTCATGTTGTTATTTTTGTGCCTTTTTCGACCAAAGTCGGCTGTCATACGCGAATGCTTGTGCATTATAGTTCATTAAAGCGGCGCGGTATGATCTTTAATGCAGCGCCGGGCGACCATGGCTCGAGCGAACTATTCAAGCGCGAGGTGCATTGTGAACAAGGTATTAGATGTCGAGGCGGCAGTTGGCCTGATTCCGGACGATGCCACGGTCGCCTGGACCACCGCCGGGTTGGCCGGGTTTGCGGAGGACGTGGCGGCGGCCCTGGAGGCGCGCTTCCTGAAGACCGGGACGCCGCGCCACTTGACCGTGGCGCACAGCTGCGGCTGTGGTGATGGCAAGGACCGGGGCATGAACCATCTTGCCCATGCGGGTCTGGTCAAGCGGCTGATCAGCGGGCATACCGGTCAGGCGCCGCGGATGGCCGAGCTCGTCCGCAGTAATGCCATTGAAGGCTACCTGCTGCCGCAGGGGGTGATGGCGCATCTGTGGCGCCACATCGCCGGCAAGAAGCCCGGGGTGATCAGCAAGGTTGGCCTGGGTACCTACGTCGACCCGCGCCTCGAGGGGGCCAAGGCCAACGCTGCCACCACCGAGGAGCTGGTCAAGTGCCTCGAGCTGGAGGGCGAGGAGTGGCTGATGTACCGCGCCTTCCCGGTAGACGTAGCGGTGATCCGCGCCACCGCCGCCGACGAGCGCGGCAACCTGACCCTGGAGCGGGAAGCCATCTTCCTCGAGCAGCTGTCGATGGCTCAGGCGGCCAAGAACAGCGGCGGCATCGTCATCGCCCAGGTGGAGTACCTGGCCCGCTCCGGCACCCTGCACCCGCAGAAGGTCAAGATCCCCGGCGATCTGGTCGACCACGTGGTGGTGGCCCCGCCGGAGCGCCATACCCAGACGATGGACACCTACTTCAATCCGGCCTTGTCGGGGGATCTCAAGATGCCTTTGGGAGGCATCAAGCCCATGCCACTGGATGCGCGCAAGGTCATCGCACGGCGGGCGGCCATGGAGCTGGTCCCGGGGGGGATCGTCAACCTGGGCATCGGTATGCCCGAGGGGGTCGCCAGCGTGGCCGCCGAGGAGGGTGTCAGCGACCTGATGACGCTGACGACCGAACTCGGTACCTACGGCGGGGTGCCGGCCAGCGGCGGCGACTTCGCCACCGCCTACAACGCCGAGGCGATCATCGACCACGGCTACCAGTTCGACTTCTACGACGGCGGCGGCCTGGACGTGTGCTTCCTGGGGCTGGCGCAGACCGATCACGAGGGCAACCTCAACGTCAGCAAGTTCGGCGACAAGATGGTGGGCCCCGGGGGCTTCATCAACATCAGCCAGAACGCCCGCAAGGTAGTGTTCTGCGGCACCTTCACCAATGGTGGCGACGTCGCTGTCGCGGACGGCCGCCTCGACATTCGCAAAGAGGGCTATCGTCGCAAGTTCGTGCAGCGGGTCGACCAAGTGACCTTCAGCGGTCGCTACGCCCAGCAGATCGGCAAGCCGGTGCTGTTCGTTACCGAGCGCTGCGTGTTCGAGCTGATCGACGGCGAGATCACCCTTACCGAGATCGCGCCAGGCATCGACATCGAACGCGACATCTTCGCTGCCATGGACTTCGTGCCCAAGGTGGCCGACCAGCTCAGGGTAATGCCCGCGGCGCTGTTCGACGAGCGCTGGGGTGGGCTGCGTGAGCGGCTGACCGACGACTGAGCATCAGGGTTGGGGCCGCGTTCCTGTGATGCGGGATGGGGCCCCCTTTTTTCCCAGGAGACAATATCCATGTTCAAGAACGCCTTCATTCCCTATGGCGGCTACTACTCCAGCCCTTTCTGCAAGTGGCAGGGCAGCCTGGCCAACGTCAACTCAATCGAACTGGGCGCCGCCACCAGCAAGCGCTGGCTAGCCAGTCGGGATATCGATCCGGCGCTGTTTGACTACCTTTATCTCGGCGTTTCGGTGGGCCAGAAGGCCATCTTCTATGGCGCCCCTTGGGCGGCCGCTATGCTGGGCGCGCCGGGCATCCCCGGGCAGAACGTCACTCAGGCTTGTGCCACCTCGACCACTGCGGTGTTCAACGCGGCGACAGCCATCGAGACCGGTAGCTTCGGGGCCACTTACTGCCTGCTCGCCGATCGCACCTCCAACGCCCCCCACACCATCTGGCCCAACCCCACAGGGCCGGGCGGCGAGGTGATCGCCGAGAACTGGAACATGGACAACATCAACGCCGATCCGGCCACTGGCAAGGACATGTTGACCACGGCGGAGAACGTCGCCCGCGAGCATGGTTTTACCCGGGAGCAGGCCGATGAGCTGACCCTGCGCCGGTATGAGCAGTACGCCGAGGCCCTGGCCGACGACCGCACCTTCCAGAAGCGCTACATGTTCCCCGTGGAGGTGCCGGTCTCGCGCAAGGAGACCACGCTGGTCGAGGCCGACGAGGGGGTAACGATGACCAGCGCCGAGGGCCTGGCCAAGCTGCGCACCGTGCAGCCCGAGGGTATCCACACCTTCGGCTCCCAGACCCATCCGGCGGACGGCAATGCCGGGATCATCGTCACCACGCGCGAGCGGGCGGCGGAGCTGAGCACCGATGCTGGGCTGGTGGTGCAGGTGCTGTCCTACGGCCATGCGCGTGCCAAGCCGGCCCATATGCCGATGGCACCGGCCTCGGCGGCCCAGAAGGCCCTCGACCAGGCGGGGCTGAGCATCGGCCAGATCACCACCATCAAGAACCACAGTCCGTTCATCGTCAATGACCTGCATCTGGCCAAGGCCCTGGGCCTGGATGCCGCCCAATTCAACAACTACGGCACTTCACTGGTGTTCGGTCATCCCCAGGGGCCGACCCTGGGGCGTCTGCTGATCGAAGCGATCGAGGAAACCGCCCTCAAGGGAGGCGGCTATGCTTTGGTGACCGGCTGCGCGGCGGGGGATTCCGCGGCGGCGCTGGTCGTCAAGGTGGGCTGATCGTGGCTCGACGCAACACTGAACGAGGCCAGGCCGGCAGGCCTGGCCTCATGCAATCAAGAGAAGCATGCCATGCGACTTGACGATCGAGTGGCCGTGGTAACTGGCTGTGCTGCCGGTGATTCCACCGCGACCCTGATCGCCAGGACGAAAGGACCGGTCGCTGTTCTCCAGGCGGGGGAAGCAGGACTCTTCTACCTCGGCCGGTGGTTATCCTGGGCACGGCGATAGATACGCTGGAGGGTCTCCCTGAAGTGCTGCAGGGTATCGTCGTCGAGCTCGCCGAAGATCTCCTGCTCGATGTCGGCGATCACATGGTTGCAGGTTTCAAGATGGCGACCCCCCTCGTCCGTGAGGCTGATGGCCAGCAAGCGGCGGTTCTCGGTATTGGGCTCCCGTACGATCAGCCCCCGCTTCTCCAGTTGGGTGAGGATGGGCCCCATGGTCTGGGGCGTCACGAAGAAGTGACGCGACAACTCGGCGGAGGATAGCCCGCTGTAGCGCTTGATGACCGACAGGACGGTGTATTGCAGCGAGGTCAGACCATGCTGCTTGAGTGCCGGATCGATCCAGGAGTTGCGAATAATGTTAGTGGTCTGGGCCAGCAGATAGGTGGTATTCCTGGCTGGACCATGTTTCAGCTTGACGGCGGTATTGTCCATGAAACGCTTCCCTTGCTTGCGGCGGGAACCTAAGGGCGCCCCGAGGCTGCCACGCCCGCGTCTTTGAGTAGGTAAGTAAGGCTCCCGTATAACACTAACACGGCACGCAACAAATTGAAGCCTCCTTAGCCGGCAGGTCGGTGCACCGCCGCATATGAAGCGGGGGAGGGCTTCCTCCCCCTGTGGCCACTTACTTCACGTTCAGGTTGTAGAGGCTGCAGCAGTTACACTCGAAGAGGTTCCGGCGCTGCTCATCGCTCAGCCAGTCGATCTCCTCAATCACCGGCTTGAGGTGGTCGAAGTCGCGTCCGCTGACCGGGTCCCGGGCACTGCCGGTGCCGGGCTTCTCGGTACCGAAGAGCACATTGTCGGTGCCGACCACCTTGAACAGGAACTCTAGCGCCTCCCTGGAGTAGTTGCAGGTATCGAAGTGCAGCTTCTTCAGCTTGTCGTCGAAGCTCTGCTCCTCGCCCTTGCGCACGTTCCAAGCCCGGAAACGCCCCATCTGGTAGGGGATGGCGCCCCCACCGTGAGGAATGACGATCTTCAGCTCGGGGAAGCGCTCGAAGGTATCGGAGGTCAGCAGGGAGATGACGGCGGTGCTCTCCTCGTTGATGAACTTCAGCGTGTAGCTCTCGCGGGGCTGGCAGCTGCCGGCGGAGTGGATCAGCGCCGGCACATCGAGTTCCACCATCTTCTCGTAGAGGGGGTACCAGAAGGGATCGCCGAGGCCGGGCGGGGGCAGCTCGTCCCCCTCGGTGGGATCCGGGTTGATCAGGCAGCCGACGAAGCCGAGCTCCTTGACACAGCGCTCAAGCTCCGCCACGACCCGCACCGAGGGGCACTCGTGGCGGTGCTGGGGCAGGCCGGCGACGCCGCGGAAGCGGTCCGGGAACATCTCGACCAGTCGATAGATGACATCGTTGACGTGCCGGTTCCAGAGTTCGGACACGATGGCCGGCTTCAAGGAGTGCAGCTGCAGGTAAGGGCGTGGCGAGATCAGCTGAATGTCGGTGCCCACGGAGTCCATGATCTTGAGCAGGGCCTCGCCCGAGGCGCGAATCGAGGCGTCGGGAATCGTCGGGTTACCCGAGGGGTTCCCGCGTCCTCCGACCAGCTCGGTGAAGTACTTGTAGCTCTCCTGGGGCATGACGATATGGGCATGAGAGTCGATGATCATGGCTATTCTCCTTCTGGAATGAGGGCGATCACTTCGATCTGCAGGTGCAGGGGGCCGGGAAGCTCAGCCAGCTGGATGTGCCGTGCCGGCCGGTCATCCGGGTCGGGAAAGTGTTCCAGCCAGGCCTCGTTGATGGCGTCGCGGATGGCATTGTCGCGAACGTAGATGGCCATCTTGCCGATGTGGGCCAGGCTGGTGCCGGCGGCGTCGACAAGCGACTGCAGGTGGGCGAAGGCCAGCTCCACTTGGCGCGACGCGCTATCGGCGGGCTGGCCGGTTTCGGGATCGATACCCGAGATGGCGGATGAGAACAGCAGGTTGCCGACTCGAGCGGCACCCGGGATGGGTGCACGGTGCTCGAACCCGGGGATCGAGATGCTGCGTTTGCCAGACATGGTGGACCTCCTTTTGTTGTTGATGGGTAGCTGTCGGGTGAGGCGTTTGCCTTCACCACGGTTGCTCCAGAAGCACACCGGCCGTGGAGTGCCGGCTGTCCTGAGTCATACCAAGGTCGAAAGCGCTGTTTGCTGTGTGGCTATCCTCGACTGCATTATCGAGATTTTTTCCTTTTTGCCCAATTGGTTGTGAATCACCGGTGGTGCTTTGCCAGGTCCTGGTGTCAATCGCTGGGAGCGTCTTGACAAACCGCCTGGTCGGCTACACGATGTATGTAAGGTTCCCTGATAAAGAAAAGAAAAGCAACCCCCGACGTCCTCTCGAATGTCAGTGCCCTGGCGTAGTCGGGATCTGGGGAGTCAGCCTCCCAGGCATTCGGTTGAGGAGCCGATACCGCCCCATCGGGTAGATAAGGACAACAGGAGAATAACGATGCCTATGACACAGCAAGACAATGATCGCCTGACACGCGTGGAGCATGGTGCCCCCATGGGGCAGATGATCCGCCAGTGGCACTGGCTGCCCGCTGTTCCCTCGCTTTCGCTCGAGGCCGGTGGCGCACCGATTCGCGTCCGGTTGCTGGGGGACAACTACGTGGTCTTCCGTTCCGATGACGGCCGGGTTGCCTGTTTCGATGAACAATGCCCGCATCGCAAGGCATCGCTGGCGGTAGCGCGTAACGAGGACAATGCCCTGACCTGCCTGTTCCATGGCTGGAAGTTCAGCGTGACCGGCGAGATGATTGAGGCGCCCAACCATACCGGTGATCAGGTCAGCTTCTGCCAGAAGGTGAAGTTCAACAGCTACAAGATACGTGAAGCCGGCGGCATCGTCTGGGTGTGGCTGGGCGAGGGTGAGACACCGCCCGCCTTTCCTGAACTGCCCTTTACCGCCCTGCCCGAGGATCAGCGGGCCGTGGCCTGCCAGGAAATTCCCACCAACTGGGTACAGGGTGTCGAGGCCTCGATGGATACCTCCCATGTGGGCGTGCTGCACTCCTCCTCTACCGAGCTGACCTCCGGCAAGTCGCAGCGCATGCACATGACCAAGGTGCGAGCGCCGCGCCTTGAGTTCGAGGAGATGCCCTACGGGTTTCGTTACGCGGCCCTGCGTCCCCTCGGCGAGGACGAGCAGTACGTGCGGGTCAACAACTTCGTGATGCCCTGGTACGGCATCATCTGTCCCCCCGAAGAGGGTGGGCCGGGGACTGTCTTCTTCAGCGTGCCCGTGGATGATACTCATCACCGCGCCTGGTTCGTCCATTTCAATACCAGCCGTCCCCTGGGGGTGACACCCTTCACCATCGGCTCGGACCTGATGGATTTCCCGCCGCTGCCGCCCGGTGACGAGACCAACAACTGGGGGCAGGATCGCGGCGTGATGGCCCGGGGCCACTTCAGCGGCTTTCCTCAGCACTTCGGTACCGAGGACTTCGCCATCTTCCTGGGCCAGGGGCCGATCGTGGATCGAACCACCGAGCAGCTTTGCTCCGCCGATGGTGCCGTGCTGCGGGTGCGCAACCTGCTGCTGCGTGCCGCCGAGCAGCATGAAAACAGCAAGCCGGCTCCCTCCGCCGAGGAGCTGAAGTACGCCGAGATTCGCTCCGTAGGTGGCATCATCCTCGAGGAACAGGACTGGCGTGTCCTGGTGGACGGCGAGTGACGGGCCCAGACGTGGTGGATCTACGCCGGCCGACCCATGCAGTTGGCCGGATCACAGGAGATAACAATACGATGCGTATCACGCCAATCCTACATGGGTATGGAGAGCGGCAGCTCCATGACGTCAGTCGCCTGCTCCATCCCCGATCCATCGCGGTAGTGGGGGTATCCGACAGTGAGCGCTCCTTCGGCAACTTCGTGCTCTCCAACCTCGAGAGCTTCGACTACGCCGGCCAGCTTCACCTGGTCAGCCGATCTTCCGTCGAGGTGAAGGCGCGCGCCTGTGTCGCCTCCATCGACGACTTGCCGGAGGGTGTCGATGTAGCGGTGCTGACGGTGCCGGCCTCGGCAGTCATCGAGTCGGTGCGAGCCTGCGGACGGCGCGGCATCGGGGCGGCGGTGGTGTTCGCCTCTGGTTTCTCCGAGGCCGGCGAGGAGGGAGAGCGTCAGCAGGCGGAGCTCTCCCGGGTCGCCGCGGAGGGCGGTGTGATGGTGGTGGGGCCCAACTGCATGGGGCTCAGCAACTTGGTCGATGGGGTTCCGCTGACCTTCGAGCCGCAGATGCTGGGATCGGATGACAGTGCCAGGCTGCGTCAGGAGACTCGCCCCGGCGTTGCCGTCATCGCCCAGAGCGGCGCCATGTCCAACAACCTGCGCGATGCACTGATCGCCAACGGCCTGCCGGTCATGCATGCCATCTCCACCGGGAACGAGGCAGTGCTGAGCATCGAGGATCACTTGGCTTACCTGGTCGATGAGCCGCGTGTCGGGGTCATAGCCCTCTATGTAGAGCAGGTGCGCTATCCGGAGCTGTTCCTGGCGCAGGTGGCCCGGGCCCGTCAGGCCGGCAAGCCCGTCGTGATGCTGATGCCCGGGCGCAGCGCTCGCGCCAGGGATGCAGTGCAGTCCCACACCGGTGCCCTGGCCGGCAACCATGCGGCGGCCTGCGTGCGGCTGCGTGCCGAAGGGGTGTTGCTGGTCGATACCCTGGATGAGCTGTTTGACGTGACCACCATCCTGCACAAGTTTCCCGTGCCGCCAGCGGCGCCGCCGGCGCTGCTGACCAACTCCGGGGCGATCAAGAACTGCGCCCTGGATCTGGGCGAGGATATCGGCCTGACCTTCCCGGCCTTTACCGACGCCACCGTGTCGGGTCTCGAAGCCATTCTGCCCTCCTATGCCGTGGCGGAGAATCCGCTGGACTTCACCACCATCAGCGCCAAGGACCCGGAAGCCTACACCCGGCTGTGCAAGGTGGTGGCAGATGATGAGGGGATCGGCGGCGTCATGGTGGCGATGATGGGGGGGCCCAGAGTCGGTCAGCTTGACAAGGCTCGTCATCTGGTGCCCGCCATCGCCCAGTGCACCAAGCCGGCGGCGCTGATCATCCTCGGCGACCAGACCGAGCTGATCCCGGAGTTTCGCCAGGCCATCGCGGAGAGCGGCGTGCCCTTCTTTCGCTCTGTGGATCGTGCGGTACGCGCCTTCACCCGGGTGGAGCAGTATGGCCGCAGCCTGCGGCGCCAGCGTGTCGAGTCGAGCGAGCGCCGGCTCCCCGCGCTGCCCGGTAGCGGGCTGCATGCCGAGTATCGCTGCAAGGAGTGGCTTGCCGATATGGGGATCGCCTTTCCGGCAGGGCGGCTGGCCACGAGCGCCGACGAGGCCGTGGCGATCGCCAATCAGGTCGGCTATCCCGTGGTGCTCAAGGCACAGTCCGCCGATCTTCCTCACAAGTCCGATGCCGGCGGTGTGGTGGTAGGCCTGGCCGATGAGCAGGCGCTGCGTGGCGGCTGGGAGCGTCTGCAGTCGGCGGTGGCGTCGGCTCGGCCCGAGCTGACCTTGGATGGGGTGCTGGTGGAGGCCATGGGGCGCAGCGGCGTCGAGCTGATCGTCGGTGCACGCCGTGACCCTCAGTGGGGGCCGGTGGTGATGGTCGGCCTGGGAGGTGTGTGGATCGAGGCGCTCAAGGATGTGCGTCTGCTGCCTGCTGATGCGCCGCAGGAAGCGATCTCGCAGGAGATCCTCGCCCTTAAGGGGGCCGCCCTGCTGACCGGCTTGCGGGGTAGCGAGCCGGTGGATATCCCCGCCATCGCCGAGGTGGTCGCCCGGGTGGGTGAGATCATGCTGAGCTGTCCGGAGGTCGAGGAGGTCGATATCAATCCACTGGTGGCCTATCCCGAAGGCGTCGTGGCCCTGGACGCACTGGTCGTGACCAGCCCGCAACACAACTAGGCGAGAACGAATCATGAGACTGGAATTTACACCGGAAGAAGAGGCCTTCCGCCAGGAGGTCCGGGCGTTCGTCGAGGCGGAGCTGGATCCCGCCATCAAGGCCAAGGTGGAGCGCGGCCTGCGTCTCGAGAAGGCCGACTATGTGGCCTGGTACACCAAGCTCTACGAGAAGGGCTGGATCACCCCGGGCTGGCCGGAAGACCATGGCGGGCCCGGCTGGACCCCGATCCAGAAGTACCTGTTCGATGAGGAGACCCTGCTGGGTGGCGCACCTCGCATCATCGCCAGCGGTATCAACATGCTGGGGCCGGTGCTGATCGCCTTCGGCACCCCCGAGCAGAAGGAGAAATATCTGCCGGCCATTCGGCGAAGCGAGAGCTGGTGGGCCCAGGGCTTCTCTGAGCCGGGGGCCGGCTCCGATCTGGCCTCCATGCGCACCACTGCCGTGCGAGAGGGTAACCACTACATCGTCAATGGCCACAAGATCTGGACCTCCTACGCCCACTTCTGCGACAAGTTGTTCTGCCTGGTCAAGACCGACAAGGACGCCAAGCCTCAAGAGGGCATCTCCTTCCTGCTCATGGACCTGGGCACTCCCGGTATCGAAGTGCGGCCGATCAAGCTCTATGAAGGGGGCAATGACCTCAACGAGGTCTTCCTGGACAACGTGCGGGTGCCGGTAGAGAACTTGGTTGGCGAGGAGAACAAGGGCTGGACCTATGCCAAGTACCTGCTGGGCCACGAGCGCACCGGGATCGCCGGCATCGGGGCCTCCAAGCAGCAATTGCTGCGGGTCAAGCGGCTGCTGGCCGAGCAGGGCCTGGCCGCCGATCTCCATATCCAGCGTCGGGTCACCGAACTGGAGATCGAACTGCTCGCGCTGGAGGCCACCGGGTTGCGCATTCTCGGCGAGAACCAGATCTTCAGTGCGCCGGGGGCCGAGGCCTCGATGCTCAAGGTGCGCGGCACCGAACTGCGCCAGGCCATCTTCGAGCTGCTCTACGAGGTGGCCGGACCCGCGGCCATTCCCTTCTCGGAGGAGGCCATGTTCCTGGAGGGCGAAGATCCGCTGATCGGCGATGACGAGCGGGCCTCCCTGGCGGCCAACTACCTGGATTCACGCAAGTTATCCATCTACGGCGGCACCAACGAGGTGCAGCGCAATGTCACCGCCCAGATGCTGCTGCGCGGCTAGGAGACGACCATGGATTTTTCGATCAGTGATGAGCAGCAACAGCTGCGGGACGCGGTGAGACGCTTCTGCGATGGCGAATATCCGCTGGAAAGGCGCGGACAGCGGGTAACCGCCGACAGGCGCAGTAAGCGCTGGGGAATGATGGCCGAGCTGGGGTTGACCGGCCTGACCGTGAGCGAGGCGTGTGGCGGTAGCGCCCAAGGCATGGTGGAGCAGATGGGGGTGCTTGAAGAGCTGGGACGTGCCTTGAGTCCGGAGCCCTATCTTTCCACGGCTGTTATATCAGCAAGCCTTATACAGGCCTTGGGGACTGCCAAGCAGCAGGACCAGTGGCTGGCGCCCATCGCCATGGGGCAGCTTCGCGTGGCACTGGCCCTGGACGAGCCTCAGGCTCGATATGCCTACCAGGGCGCCGGGATGGCGTGTCACCTGACCCGCGAGGGGGAGGGCTATCGCCTCAGTGGCGAAAAGAGCCTGGTGTTGGATGGCCCTGATGCCGATGCCTTCGTGGTCGCCGCCCAGCACGAGGGCATCCTGCAGCTGCTGGTGGTGCCCGCCAATGCCGCGGGACTGACCCGGATCGCCGGCACCACCCTGGATGCCCGGGAGATCGCCACGCTGCGCTTCGATGAAGTGGCCATCTCCGCTGACTCGCTGCTGGCGGAGGGCGAGGCAGCCGAGCGGGCCCTGCAGGCGGTGCGGGATCGGGCCTCGGCGGCGCTATGCGCCGAGTCCGTGGGGGCCATGACCGAGCTGGTGGAACAGACCCGTGAATTTCTCAAGGTACGCCAACAGTTCGGCAAGCCTCTGGGCCGGTTCCAGGCCCTTCAGCATCGCCTGGTAGACATGGTGATCGCCCTCGAGCAGTCGCGCTCCATGTCGGCGGTAGCGGCCATGGCGGTGGACGAGGCCGAGTCGGCCAGGCGCACCCGGCTGGTCGCCGCCGCCCGAGTGACGGTCGGCAAGGCTGCCCGCCTGATTGCCAAGGAGGCGATCCAGATGCACGGCGCCATGGGCATGACCGATGAGTGCCAGATAGGCCACTACGTCAAGCGACTGATGGTGGCGGAGCGTCTGTTTGGTGACATCTCGTATCAACTGGAAACCTTCGAAAAAAGCACCGCTGCGGCGGCGTAATCCTCACCACATCCCTTTAAGCACGGGCAAGGAGTCAAAACATGAGTAACTTCACTACCGAATCTCTCGACGGCAACCTCAAGAACACTCTCCAGGACAAGGTGATCCTGGTGACCGGTGCCGGCAACGGCATCGGCCGCGCCATCGCCCACTATTGTGCCGCCCAGGGCGCCAGGGTGGTGGTCAACGACTTCGGCACCAGCCTGACCGGCGACAAGGAAGAGAGCAGCCCCGCCGAGAAGGTGGTCAACGAGATCAAGGAAGCCGGCGGCCAGGCCGTGGCCAACCAGGATAGCGTGTCCGATCCCGAAGGCGCCCAGCGCATGGTGGATCTGGGGGTAGAAACCTGGGGGCGTATCGACGGGGTGGTCAACAACGCCGGCGTGCTGCGCGACAAGATCTTCCACAAGATGAGCCTGGATGACTGGAAGCTGGTCATCGACACCCATCTCAACGGCTCCTTCTACACCTCCATCGCCGCGGCGCAACACTTCAAGGCCCAGGGCTCCGGCGCCTTCGTGCACATGACGTCGCCGACCGGCGTGGTCGGCATGCTGGGGCAGGCCAACTACGGGGCCGCCAAGTCCGGGATCATTGGGCTCTCCAAGGCCATTGCCCTGGACATGAAGCGCGCCGGCGTGCGTTCCAACACCGTCTCTCCCTCTGCCTTTACCCGCATGCTCGACAACATCGTGGCCGAGACCCCGGAGCAGAAGGCGCGGCTCGCCAAGGCCAAGCTCAATACGCCCGAGAAGGTAGCGCCGCTGATCGCCTACCTGCTTTCTGACCTCGCCGAGGGCATCACCGGCCAGATCTTCGGGGTACGCCGCAACGAGTTGATGCTGTTCAATCAGATTCGCCCGATTCGTTCCGTGGCCTACGGCGACGGCTGGACTCAGGAAGCCATCCACGACAGCGCCATGCCCTCCATGAAGCGCTTCTTCACGCCGCTGGACGGCGGGGAGTACTTCGCCTGGGACTCCATGTAAATGAGGTGGGCGAGGGCCAGGCCCTCGCTCGATTCGGAACGACACGACAAGGACAACACCATGCCGATCAATCGCGACTTCCTGATCAACTGGGAGATGGAGCCGGTAGTTCAGCGCTACACGGACAAGGACACCATGCTGTTTGCCCTGAGCCTGGGGCTGGGCATGGATCCCGAGGATCCCAAACAGCTCCAGTACGTCTATGAAGAGGGACTCAAGGCCTTCCCCACCATGCCAGTGGTGCTCTGCTCGCCCCAGGGCTGGGCGGTGCATCCCGAGGCAGGCCTCAACTACCGGATGATGGTCCACAGCGAGCAGCGCCTGAAGATCCACCAGCCGCTGCCCCCCACCGGCACCCTGCGTGCGGTGACCCAGGTCGATGAGGTCATCGACAAGGGCGAAGGGCGTGGTGCCCTTTTGTACCTCAGCCGCGATATCCACGACGACGAAAGCGGCGAACTGCTGGCCACGGTCAGTGGCACCGCCTTTGCCCGGGCCGATGGCGGCTTCGGTGGCCCAAGTGGCCCGATGATCGAGCCCCACCCGCTGCCGGAAGGCGCCGCGGAATATCGTCTGGAAGCCACCACCTCGCCGCAGATGGCGCTGCTGTATCGCCTCAATGGGGATCGCAACCCCATCCACGCCTCACCGGAAATCGCCCGCAGCGCCAAGTTTCCGCGCCCGATCCTGCACGGTCTGGCCACCTATGGAGTCGCCGCCAACCTACTGATCAACGAGTTTGCCGATGGGAATCCGGCCCGGCTCAAGGAGTATAACGCGCGCTTCTCGGCCCCCTTCTTCCCCGGCGAGACGCTGACCGTCGAAGCCTGGAAACAGGATAATGAAATCTCCTTTCGCGCCTTCGTCGCCGAGCGCGATGCGGTGGTTCTCAACAACGGCTATGCGGTGGTGACATCATGAGTCTCAAGGGCAAGGCATACCTCGTCGGGGCCTATGAACACCCGACCCGTCGCGCCGACGATATTTCGGTAGCGCGTCTCCACTCCGAAGTGGCCAAGGGCGCCCTGGAGGATGCAGGTCTGAGCAAGTCGGATATCGACGGCTACTTCTGTGCCGGAGACGCGCCGGGGCTCGGTGCCACCAGCATGGTCGAGTACCTGGGCCTGAACGTGCGGCACGTGGACACTACCGAGTGCGGTGGCTCGGCACCCATCCTGCATGTGGCCCACGCCGCCGAAGCCATTGCCGCGGGGCGCTGCAATATCGCCCTGGTGACCCTGGCCGGTCGCCCGCGGGCCGCCGGTGCCTCCCTGGCGCTCAAGGCCCCCGATCCGGATGCCCCGGACCTGCCCTTCGAGCTGCCCTTCGGGCCGGCGACCCAGAACCTCTATGCCATGGTGGCACGCCGCCATATGCATGAGTTCGGCACCACCAGTGAGCAACTGGCCTGTATCAAGGTGGCGGCCTCCCAGCATGCTCAGCATAACCCCCATGCCATGCTGCAGAAGCCGGTGACCGTGGAGGAGGTGGTCAACTCGCCGATGATCTCCGATCCATTGCATCGCCTGGATTGCTGCGTGATGAGCGATGGCGGCGGGGCCGTGATCGTGGCGCGCCCCGAGATCGCCGCTCAGCTCAATCGCCCCAAGGTGAAGCTCCTTGGTGCCGGCGAGGCCCAGAAGGATGGCCAGGCCGGGCAGATCGACCTGACCTACTCAGCAGCTGTCTGGTCTGGGCCGGCGGCCTTCGAGATGGCCGGTGTCTCGCCCGCGGATATCAAATATGCCTCCCTCTACGACAGCTTCACCATCACCGTGCTGATGCAGCTCGAGGACCTGGGCTTCTGCCGGAAGGGAGAGGGCGGTCGCTTCGTGGCCGACGGCAACCTGATCGCCGGCCATGGCACGCTGCCCTTCAATACCGATGGCGGTGGCCTGTGCAACAACCATCCGGCCAACCGTGGCGGCATGACCAAGGTCATCGAGGCCGTTCGTCAACTGCGTGGGGAAGCCGCACCGGCCGTTCAGGTACCCGGTTGTGACCTGGCCATTGCCAGCGGTATCGGCGGGGCGCTGGCCTCCCGCCACACCGCCGGCACCATCATCCTGGGGAGGGAGTGACATGGCAGACGTCAAGCAAGCAAGACCCGAACCGCGTTCGCCGCAGATGGACGTGGAGGCCTTCTGGGCCGCCACCGAGCGTGAGGAGCTGTTGATCAAGGAGTGTCGGGACTGCGGCGAGCCACACTTCTATCCACGCATGGTCTGCCCGCACTGTTTGAGCGACCGCGTCGAATGGAAGGCGGTCAGCGGACGCGGGGAGGTCTACTCCTACAGCACTCTAATGCGCAAGGGTGAGCCTGGCCACACCATCGCCTTCGTGCGCCTGGAGGAGGGCGTGACCCTGATGAGCAACATCGTCGATGCCGATCCGCAGCGCCTGTCCATCGGCCAGCCGGTCCGCGCCGTCTTCCGTCGACTCAAAGAAGATGGGCCCACGCTGCCGCTGTTCATCCCGGCGTGATAGCAGCGGCATCAACTTCGTGACCCTACGTGGAGCCATGACATGCTGAACACCAACAATCATAGCGGCCCTCTCTCGCGCTTCACCGTGATTGATGCCAGCCGCGTACGGGCGGGCCCCACCGCCATTCGTCTTTTCGCCGACATGGGAGCCCGGGTGATCAAGGTCGAGATCCCGGCCGGGGCGCCCGGCGGCGACGACATGATCGGTGCACGGGACCATGACCGGGCGGATTTCGAGAACCTGCATCGTAACAAGGAGAGCCTGACCCTCAACCTCAAGACCGAGGAGGGCAAGGCAATCTTCAATGATTTGATCCGCGAGGCGGATGTGTTCATCGAGAACTACCGTCCCGACGTCAAGTACAAGCTGGGCATCGACTACGAGGCGCTGAAGGCGATCAATCCCCGCCTGGTCTACGCCAGCATTTCCGGCTTCGGCCAGGACGGCCCCTATAGCAAGCGGCCGGGTTTCGACTCCATCGCCCAGGGGATGGGCGGCCTGATGTCAATCACCGGCGAACCGGGCCGCGGCCCCATGCGCGTCGGCATTCCGCTGGCCGACCTCGCCGCCGGCCACTTCTGTGCCCAGGGCATCCTGGTGGCACTGCTCGAGCGAGAGGTGTCCGGGGAAGGTCAGTGGGTGCACACCAACCTGCTGGAGTCCCAGATCGCCATGCTCGACTTCCAGGCGGCCAAGTGGCTGATCGATGGCCACGTCTCCGGCCAGAACGGTAACGAACACCCCATCACCGTGCCCACCGGGGTTTATGCCACCCGTGACGGCTACCTGAACCTCGCCGCCATCGGCCAGACCATGTGGATCCGCCTGTGCAATGTGCTGGGGGTGCCGGAACTGGTCGAGGAGCCGGGGCTCGAGACCGACGCCATGCGGGTCAAGAACCGTGACCGGGTCAACGAGGCGATCGGCGAGCTGTTCCGTCAGCGCACCACCGCCGAGTGGATCGATGCCCTCAATGAGGCGGGCGTGCCCTGCGGCCCCATCTACACCATCGACAGGATGTTCGAGGACGAGCAGGTCCAGCACCTGGATGTGACCTGGGATATCGTCCACCCCGAGCGCGGCACCCTGGAGGTCGTCAACTCGCCCATCCGGATGTCCCGCTTCCCGCGTCCGGAGCAGGCCAGGCCGGCCCCCGAGAAGGGGGAGCATACGGACCGAATTCTGGCGGAGCTGGGCCTCTCTCCCGCACGGATCAATGAGCTGAAGCAGCGACACGTCGTCTAGGCGGCAGGGTGTCCATATCAACAACTGACAGGAGTAACGCCCATGGCAACCCTAACGGCCGCCTTCGGCACCTCGCACAGCATCATGCTGACATCGCGCAAGAAAGACTGGCAGTACGGCTTCAAGGAGGTGGATCCAAAAAATCCCCACTACTTCGATCGCGAGGGCAACCATCGCACCTATGACGAGCTGCTCGCGGTAGCGCCGATAGACGCCGAGGCCATGGTAACCCCCGAGCGGATGGCCGAGCGCTTCGACGCCGCCGATGCGGCGATGAACGAACTCAGGGACAGGATCGCCGCGGCCGACCTGGATGTACTGCTGGTGGCCGGTGACGATCAGACCGAGCTGTTCCGACTCAGCAACATGCCGGCCATCGCCATCTACTATGGCGAGACGATTCGCAACGCCAAGCGCGAAGACCTGAACGAAGAGGACAGCTGGTATCGCCATGCTCGTGCCCAGCGCCAGGAGCCCGACGGGGATGTGCATTACCCGGTGGACAGCGAGTTGGCCGAATGGCTGATCCGCCGGCTTTCCGACCGTGAGTTCGATATCACTGCCATGGCGGGGCTGGAGGAGGGGCAGTTCGAGGGCCACGCCTTCTCCTTCCCCCATCGGCGCTACCTCTCCCATGCCCGATTGCCCATCGTGCCGATCATGGTCAATACCTTCGATCCGCCCAACCAGCCCACGGCGAAGCGTTGTGTGGCCTTGGGCCGCGCCCTGCGCGAGCTGGTCAAGGAGTATCCCAAGGATCTGCGGGTCGGCATCATGGCCTCCGGTGGCCTGTCGCACTTCGTGGTCGACGAGGCGTTCGACCATCGGCTGATCGAGGCCTTCCGCAACAGCGATCTGGACTACCTGGCCTCGATCGACCCCAAGCGCCTCAAGGCCGGTAGCTCCGAGATCCGTAACTGGATCGTGGTGGCCGCGGCGACCACCGACCTGGAACTGGACTGGGCGGAATATGTGCCTGGCTATCGCACCCCGGCACTAACGGGAACGGGGTTGTGCTTCGCCAGTTGGAAACCCAGCAGATAAATATAAGGCAGGCTGATATGAAAGATAGCTACCTAGTACGACTGCGACGCCTGGATTGCTGTGCGTTATCCGATGCTCTGGACAAGCTGGAACTGCCGGGCGCGGTGACGGACTTGCACCAGTTCTCCGGTAGCAGGCGCATTGCCGGGCGCGCTATCACCGTCAAGCTGGATGCCATCGAGGCGTCGCAGGACAGGCCGCCGCAGGGGCCGCCCCGTCACTTGGGTTGCACCGCCATCGAGGCGGGAGACAGCGACAACGTGATCATCGTCGAGCAGCGGACCGGCCGCGATGCCGGCAGCTGGGGCGGGCTGCTGGCCCTGGGGGCCACGGTGCGTGGCATCGGCGGTGTAGTGGCCGACGGTCCGGTACGTGACATCGACGAGGCGCGCGAGATGGGCTTCCCCGTCTTCGCCCGGACACTGACTTCACGCACGGCCCGGGGCCGGGTCGTCGAGGTGGGCACCAATGTGCCGATCCGGGTCGGGGCGGTCCAGGTGGAGGCGGGCGACTATGTTGCTGCGGATAACAGCGCGGTGATCCTGATTTCCGCCCGCCATATCGAGGACGTCCTCGACACCGCCGAGATGATCGTGCGCAAGGAGGCGGCGATGGCCAAGGCGATTCTTGCCGGTCAGGCCATCGGTGACGTCATGGGCGGCAACTACGAACACATGCTGGAGAACGACCGATGAGCAGCGAACACAATGACAACAATGTGGTACGTGCGGCGAAGCT
The DNA here is from genome assembly GCF_014192215.1 of Halomonas cerina. Taxonomy (GTDB): domain Bacteria; phylum Pseudomonadota; class Gammaproteobacteria; order Pseudomonadales; family Halomonadaceae; genus Halomonas; species Halomonas cerina. Next base: position 34,002 of record NZ_JACHXP010000019.1, on the reverse strand, counting down.
GGATACGGCGACCCTGAGCGATGCGCTGGATAAGCATGGCATCGATGGGCAATGCTATCGCATCGCCCCGCGCGACGACGCCTTCCGCCTGGCCGGCCGCGCCTATACCCTCAAGTACGGTCCGGCCAGTCATCCTCCCGGCACCGTGGGGGACTACATCGACGACGTGCCGCCGGGCAGCGTGCTGGTGCTGGACAACCAGGGGCGCGATGACGCCACCGTCTGGGGCGATATCCTCACCGAGATCGCCCACCGCCGTGGCATCGCCGGCACCGTCATCGACGGCGTCTGCCGCGACGTAGCCCTGTGCCGCGAGCTTGGCTATCCCGTCTATGCGCGCGGCCACTGGATGCGCACCGGCAAGGACCGGGTCCAGGTCGAGGCCACCAATGTGCCGGTCAACATCGGCAAGGCGCGCGTGGCACCCGGTGATCTTCTGCGAGGTGACGCCGATGGCGTGGTGGTGATCCCTCAGGAGCATGAAGAGGCCGTGCTGGCCACCGCCGAGGCCATCGAAGCGGCCGAGAACGGCATTCGTGAAGCGGCACGCAGCGGCATGCGCCTCGACGAGGCCCGTGCCCAGTTCCGCTATCATCAGCTGCAAACTGCTGAGCAGTGAGGAGGCTCGCCATGGCTATCAGTGACGACATGCTGCATCGGACCTCTGCGCTGCCCACCGCAACCCTGCATGAGGCCTTCGGCAAGCGCGGCAACCTGCCGTCCGCCATCAAACCGGTGTCCCCGGACTTCAAGGTCTGTGGGCGCGCGGTTACGGTGCACGGTCCCGGCGGCGACAATGTGTGGCTTCACCGGGCCATCTACGAGGCCCGGCCAGGCGATGTGCTGGTAGTCTCTACCAATAGCACCTTCGAGCACGGCTACTGGGGCGAGATCATGTCCACCGCGGCGCTGGCGCGAGGGCTGGCGGGGGTGGTCATCGATGGGGGAGCCCGTGACGGCAAGCTGCTCGCCGAGTTCGGCTTTCCGGTGTTCTCCCGGGGACTGTGCATCAAGGGCACCGGCAAGGATCTCGAGGCCGTGGCCTGGATCAACCAGCCGGTGATGATCGGCGAGGTGGTAGTCGCTGCCGGCGACCTGATCGTGGGCGATGGCGATGGGGTCGTGGCCATCCCGGCCGCCCGGGTAGCCGATGTCCTCGCTGCCGCCGAACGCCGCGAGGCCGACGAGGCGGCCATCATCGAGCGCCTGCGGGGGGGAGAGACCACCCTGGCGGTCTACGGCTGGGAGTGAACCATGAGCGGAACCTTACCGTCCCTGACCGTCGACGGCAGTGTGGCGACCCTGCAGCTGGAGCGACCGGAGCAGGCCAATCGCCTGGGCGATGCCGACCTGGCCTGTCTGTTGGAGCACTTCCAGCGCATCGAGGCGGATCCGGCGATTCGCGTGGTGGTCCTGCGTGCCCGCGGCAAGCACTTCTGTGCCGGTTACCACCTCGGCGACTTGGAGTCGGGGGCCGGCGGCGATGCCTTCGAGGCGGTCGCGCAGGCCCTCGAGGCGTTGCGTCCGGTGACCATCGCCGCGGTGCAGGGCGGGGCCTACGGCGGGGCCTCCGACCTGCTGCTGGCCTGTGACTTTCGGGTAGGGGGTCCGGCCGCCGAGGTGATGATGCCGGCGGCGCGCTTCGGGTTGCATCTCTATGGCAGCCTGCTGGAGCGTTACGTATCGCGCCTGGGACTGAACGTGGCCAAGCGGCTGATCCTGGTGGGGGACAGGCTTGCCTCCCGGGAGATGTTCGAGGTCGGCTTTCTCACCCATCGGGTCGAGGATGCGACGGCGTTGGAGGCCGAGGTGCGGGCACTGAGTGAGCGGGTTGCCGGCATGGCGCCACTGGCGGTGGGCGCCATGAAACGCCACCTCAACGCCATTGCCCGTGATGCCCTGGATCGCCGGGCACTCGCCGAGGACATTCGACACTGTGCCGACTCCGCCGACCTGGCTGAAGGGCTGCAGGCCCTGAAGGAACGGCGTCGCGCGGTCTTTCGGGGACGCTGAGCGCCGCCGGCCGATTCTCCGCATGAAGACCTCGACCTTGGCACGATGCGTCGATCGATGGTTTGATGGTTGCATAAGCAACCATTGGGCCGGGCGATCCTGCCAACGAGAGATGACCACCAAAGGGGAGACTAAAGTCGTATCAGGAAGAGGTGGAATTTCCCATGAATGTAAGTAAGACTTATATAAAGGTTGCTGACAAATGGGCGGCCTCCCCATCAGCCAGACCGCACCCGGCAACCAGAGTCGACAACAAGTACAAGGAGTATCGAGCGCCATGCAATTCAAGACTCGTAATCTGATCGCTGCCAGTGTCATGGCCATGGGCCTACCGCTCGCGGCCGTGGCGGAGCCGGAACTGCCGCGTGTGTCGATGTGGACCGCCTATGGCACGGGCTCTACCTACTACATCCAGGCCTCCGCGCTGGGCGGACTGTTGAAGGAGCATGCCGGCAGCAACATCCGGATCATTCCCGGGCGTAATGACATCGCGCGCATGACGCCGCTCAAGAGCGGCCAGGCCGACTATACCATGAGCGGGATCGCCACCTACTTCGCCCAGGAAGGGGTGATGCTGTTCAATGATCGGCAGTGGGGGCCGCAGCCCCTGCGCGTGGTCTCCGCCAACTTCGGTAATCAGGCCATCGGCCTGGCCGCCGCCGGCGATGCCGGCATCGAGACGGCGTCTGATCTCGAGGGCAAGAAGATTGTCTATGTGTTGGGCGGCGATGCCATGAACATGACCACCGCTGCGGTGCTCGCCTATGGGGGGTTGACCTGGGATGACGTGCGCAAGGTGAGGGTCGGCAGCCCCATCGAGGCCATCGATGCGGTGCTGGACGGCACCGCGGACGCCATGCCGGGATCGACCGGCAATCCGCTGATCGAGCGCCTGACCACCAGTCCCCGCGGCCATGCCTGGGTGCAGTTACCCAACCAGACCTCCGAGCAGCAAGAGAAATGGGAGCGGGTCCAGCAGGCGGTGCCCTACTACCAGCCGATCACCGCGATCGAGGGCAATGCCGTCTCCGAGGAAACGCCCTGGTACAGCGGGGGTTATGCCCTGCCGATCATGGCCACGATGGCAAACCAGGAGGCCGATGAGGTCTATGCGCTGGTCGAGTTCCTCAACGAGCACTACGACCAACTGAACCGTCAGGCCCCGGCAGCGGAAGGCTGGAATCTCGAGAGCCAGGACTTCACCTGGATCATGCCCTATCACGAGGGGGCGATCCGCTACTTCAAGGAACAGGGGAGCTGGACGAAAGAGCACCAGCAGCACAACGATGCGCTGATCGAGCGGCAGAAGGTGCTCATGGACGCCTGGGAGGCGTACTTGGCCGAGGGAGGGGCCGACGATTTCGAGCCCGAGGCCTGGAGCGAACGGCGCGTGGCGGCACTGGAGGAGGCTGGCTTCGAGCCAGGCCTGCGGTAACCGCCCGGTCATCTCTATCGGCCCGGCGTAGCGCCGGGCCGGTATATCCTTCAGCCTGCCCAACAATGAGTGCATGACGATGACGGAGATTCAACCCACCCGTACACCTTTGGTACGCCGCGTGCTGATGCTGGTGGCCATCCTGGCGACCCTGACCTCCATCTACCAGATCTTCAATCTCGGTTTCTATGCCGGTTTCTCGATGTTCGGGGTGCAGTACATCTATCTGCTGTTGACGATGCTGTTGCCGGTCGTGTTCCTGGCCATTCCTGCCCGCCCTGGAGAGCGCACCGGGCGCGTACCCTGGTACGACTGGGGGCTGGCGGTGATGAGCCTAGGCTGCTGCGCTTTCTTTACTATCAACTCCATCCATGCAGTCAACCAGGGCTGGGAGTTCGCCGCACCCGAACATGTGGTGTGGATGAGCTACCTGATGTGGGCCCTGACGCTGGAGGCCACCCGCCGTTGTGGTGGCTGGGCGATCTTCGTCGTGGTGCTGTTGATGTCGGCCTTTCCTCTGTATGCGAGCATTTTGCCCGACAGCATGGCAGCGGTGTCCACACCGATCAATTATGTGGCGATCTACCATGCACTGAGCGCCGAGAGCATCCTGGGGATTCCCGCCCAGGCGTTCGGCAAGCTGGTAATCGGTTTCTTGCTGTTCGGGACTGCTCTGCAGCGTACCGGCGGCGGCAAGTTCTTCATCGATCTGGCCTTCTCTCTGCTTGGCAAGGTGCGGGGTGGTCCCGCCAAGGTGTCGATCTTCTCCAGCGGTCTGATGGGCTCCATGTCGGGCAGTGTGATCACCAATGTGCTGTCGACCGGGCCATTGTCCATTCCGGCCATGCGCAAGGTGGGGTTTACCAAGACCTATGCGGCGGGCGTCGAGACCTGCGCCTCCACCGGTGGGGTGCTGATGCCGCCGGTGATGGGGGCGGCGGCCTTCATCATGGCCACTTTCCTGGAGATTCCGTATGGACAGATTGCCCTGGCGGCGGCGATTCCCTCGGTGCTCTATTTCTTCGGGTTGTTCGTCCAGATCGACTTCTATGCGGCTCGCAACCAGCTGAAAGGCCTCGAGGAGGCGGAACTGCCCGGTTTCGTGGAAACCTTCAAGGCAGGCTGGCACTACCTCTTCGTGTTCGCCCTGCTGGTGTTCATGTTGCTGTACCTGAATCGCGAGGCCGCGGCGCCCTTCTATGCGACCGCCTTGCTGATTGCCCTGAACCAGATTCGGGCCCACAGTCGCTGGAACCTTGCCGACCTGAAGGACTTCGTCGAGATCAGTGGGCTGCGACTCGCCGAACTGCTGGGGCTGATGGCCGGCATCGGCATGATCATGGGCGGGCTCGCCATCACTGGCCTGTCGGGCACCATCGCCACGGATCTGCTCTACATGGCCGGTGGCGATCCGCTCGTGCTGCTGCTCATGGGGGCCCTGACCAGCTTCATCCTGGGTATCGGCATGCCGATTACCGCGGCCTATATCTTCCTGGCTATCGCCCTCGCACCTGCCCTGGTCGACGCCGGGCTCAGCCCGCTGCCCGTGCACATGTTCATCCTCTACTGGGGCATGCTGAGCTTTATCACGCCGCCTGTCGCGGTAGGCGCCTTCACCGCCGCCAAGGTCGCCGGCAGCCAGCCCATGAAGACTGGCTTCATGTCGATGCACCTCGGCAGCATCATTTATTTCATTCCGTTCTTCTTCGTACTGGAGCCCGCCCTGCTGCTGCAAGGCAGCGGCCTAGAGATCTTCAAGGCGGTGCTCTCCGCGCTGATCGGCATCTTCCTGGTGGCTGGCGGCCTGCAGGGCTACCTGCCGAAATTGGGCAGCCTCTCCCGTTCCGGCATCTTGCAGTGGCCGGTACGTACGCTATTCATCCTCGGCGGCCTGCTGATCGCCATGCCTCACAACCCCTTGATCAAGATCAGTGAGGCCACCCTGCTGACAGGGGCCCTGGCATGTATCGTCGCGGCCACGCTACTCAGCCTGGTGCGTCGCCGTCCTTGTCCTGCGGCCGGCTAGGCCGCCGGTTCCCTACCCCAACGGTCGATGAGGCGAGCACTATGACCCTGGATCCCGGAAGATTGGCCCTGCTGGTGGCGGCCAACACGGCCTTGGCGCCGCTGGCGATCGACGCCTACCTGCCGGCGATGCCGGCCCTGGCCGAGGCGGTGGGGGCCAGCATCCATCGCACCGAACTGTCGATCAGTGTCTTCTTGGTGGGGTTTGCCCTGGGACAGCTGGTCTGCGGCCCGTTGTCGGATCGGCTGGGCCGCAAGCCGGTGCTGATGTCGGGACTGGCCATGTTCCTGGTCAGCAGCCTGTGGATCCTGCAGTCGAGCGGGCTGGAGGAACTGCTGGTATGGCGCTTCCTGCAGGCGCTGGGCGGGGGGGCCAGCGTGGTCAATTCCTCGGCCATCGTGCGCGACTGCTTCAGCGGCCGCGAGGCGGCGAAGGTGATGTCGACCATGGGCATGATCCTGATGCTGGCCCCGCTGGTGGCGCCGACCATCGGCAGTGTGCTGCTGTACCTGGCCGGCTGGCGGCTGATCTTCGTGTTCCTGGCGGTCTATGCGGCCTTTTTGCTTTGGCTGATGGGGCGTCGCTTGCCGGAAACCCGTGACCCGCGGCTGCCGGCGGCTTCGGGGCGGCAGGTCCTGGCCAACTATGCCAGTGTGTTCCGGCATCGGGAGGCCATGGGCTACATCTGTGCGGTGGCCATGTCCTTCTCGGGCCTGTTCGCCTTCGTCACCGCCTCGCCGTTTTTGTACCTGGAGCATTTTGCAGTGTCACCGGCGCTGTACCCGCTGCTGTTCGGGCTCAATGTGGTGGTGATCGCCTCCTCGAGCCGGTTGAATATCCATCTGCTGCGTCGGCGTACGCCGTTGCAGAACCTGCGTTTCGGCCTGGTGGTACAACTGATGGCCGCCGCCGGCCTGGTGCTGGTGACGCTGCTCGACCTGGCGTCGCTGATCACGGTGGTGCCCTTGATCATGCTGTTCACCGGCGTCATCGGCTTGATCACCCCCAACGCCATCGCGTCCGTGCTGGAACGCTTCAGTCACATGAGCGCCACGGCTGCGGCGCTGCTCGGTGCCATCAAGTTCAGCTGTGGCGCCTTGGCTGGCCTGCTGGTCAGCGTGTTCGAGATCCCCAGCGTCTGGCCCATGGCGCTAACCATGCTGGGGGTGGCGTGTATCGGCAACCTGGGACTACGGGTATTGACCGACCCGACGAGCGAGCAGCGGGGCCGCAGCGTGATGGGCGAGAGAAAGAGCTAGCCAGGTGGCGCCAGGCACCAAGCCTACGACTGGCCCGCGCCGAGCGAAGTCGGGAGAGAAAAGCAACGTCGAGGGGAATGGTCCCATGAGCATCCGATGACACGAATCACCAATGCTTGATGATCGGCAAGTTGGCGCCTGCTATTGATGGTATTTGGATATTGATCCAGTTAATGGGTGGCCAAGTTTGAGCTACCGAGGAGGAGCTTGTGCAACAGACAGAGTCTCTTTTGCAAGTCAGAGTGCAGTCGATTCGCTATGAGGCCGAAGGCATTCTGAGTTTCGAGTTGTGCCCAACGGCACCCTTGTATGAATTACCTGCGTTTACGGCGGGGTCGCATATCGATCTTCACTTGCCCAATGGCCTGATTCGAAGTTATTCCCTGCTCAATGATCAGGAAGAAGTGCACCGCTATGTAATCGGGGTCAACAATGATCCCGCCAGTCGTGGCGGCTCCCGTTATATGCACCACAGCGTGCGACCCGGCGATATCCTGACCATTGGTACACCGCGCAACAATTTCGTACTCGACGAGGACGTGGGGCACACGGTGCTGATCGCCGGTGGCATTGGTATCACTCCGCTGTACGGCATGATTCAGCGGCTCGATAGACTGGGGCGCTCCTGGCAACTGTTCTATGCTTCGCGAGCCCGCAAGAATGCGGCCTTCCTTGCGCCGTTGCATAAGCTCGCCGGCGATCATCCCGGGCGCCTCAACCTGAACTTCGATCAGGAAACCGGCGGTGCCCTCCTGGATCTCCCCGCCATCATCGAGTCCGCACCAACCGGGACCCACTTCTATTGCTGTGGACCGTTGCCCATGCTGGACGCCTTCGAGACTGCGGCCAGGCACCAGCCTCCCGAACGCGTGCATGTGGAATACTTTGCCGCCAGAGAAGGGGCCGATACTTCGGGGGGCTTTACCGTTGAATTGGCCCAGTCCGGAACGCAGTTGTTCATCCCCCAGGGAAAGACCATTCTCGATGCCCTGCTCGAGGAAGGTTATCAGCCGCTTTATTCCTGTCAGGAGGGAATTTGTGGCACCTGTGAAGTGAAGGTGCTAGAAGGCGAGCCCGATCATCGGGATCTGGTGCTTTCTGCCCAGCAAAAGAAAAATAATAACTGCATGATGATTTGTTGTTCGGGATGCAAGGGAGAAAAACTGGTGCTTGATATGTAGTTTTCTTTTTGCTAGAAAGTAAGTGTGCCTTATATAAGATAGGCGTATCTAGGGCCATCCCTGTTCCACTTCATGTGTGGCGATATGCGATGTCCATAAATCCAATAAGTTCAAGGTGACATGATGGGTGATTACAACAACATCAAGCGGAGCATTGTCTTTTCTACCTCGTCCCTGGCGCTGGCGGTTTCCCTGGCGTCCCAGGCCTACGAGTTCGATGTGGGCGATACCACGGCCAGTATCTACGGTTACGTCAAGCTGGACATGATCTATGACGTGGACGCCGAACTGCCGCCCCTGGGCGTGAATGCCGCCATTCCGCTGGATAGTGATCCTCGTTCGGATGTTGAGGGGCATACCCAGTTGCATGCCAAGCAAAGCCGGATCGCCTTCGCCACATCGACGCCCACGAAACGTGGCGAGCTCAAGACCGTCATCGAAGGGGACTTCTTCGGCGGTGGCGGCGACCGGGAAGAGTTCCGGCTGCGTCACGCCTATGGAGAGTGGAACGGCATTACCGCTGGCCAGACCTTTACCAACTTCGGCTTCATCTACGCCATGAACCGCATCATCGACTTCAAGCCCCAGCCGGGCCTGCCGCAGGGCGCACGCCAGGGCCAACTGCGCTACACCACCGGGGGCTTCTCGGTGGCCCTGGAGGATCCCACCAATCTCGGTGGTTCAGTAGCGAGCGGCTTCACGCCGGGCGGGGGCTATGTTGCACATGCGGATAGCAAGGATACCCTGCCTGACCTGACCCTGCGCTACATGGGCGAGGCTGGCAGCCTCCGCTATGGTATCTCGGGTCTGCTGCGACAGCTGGAAGTCGATGATGGCACCGACAACGACAGCACGCTTGGTTGGGGGATCAACCTCGAAGCGGAGTACGCGGTCACACCGGCGCTGACATTGCGCGGCGGGGTGACCCACGGCGAGGGGATCGGTGGTTACATTGAAGAAGCGCCGGCCGCGCCGGCCTATGTCGATCCGGTCTCCGGTGATGTCGAGCCGATCACCCTGACCGGGGGGACGGTTGGCGTGCGGGTGGCTGCAGGCCCGGGCCATATCAACCTCGGCTACGGCTACGCCACCGCCGATCTCGATGATGCCATCCAGGCCGGGGTGGCGAACGCCGAGCTAGCCAACGAGACCTTCACCGACCTTCACCTGAACTACATCTGGTCACCAATACGCAACGTCTTCTACGGCATGGAGGTGAGCCACCAGACGCGCGAGATCGCCAATGGTGAGGAAGGTGACGCCGTGCGACTCCAGGGCATGGTGATGTACCGGTTCTGACCCGTTTCGATTTACTTGTGGTTCCATTGCTTTGCCTCGGCGTCCTGCCGAGGCTTTTTTGATGCATCAGGTATGACACCGATCCTAGAATGAGGTCTTGGCTGGCTCATTGCCCGATCGCTCTCGAGCAAGTCGACCAAGGCAATGTTTCGGTGCCTGAAGTGATTCACCCAGACCGAGGTGTCGACGAGTACGCTCATGACGCCGCAGGCTGCCCACGACGTCGGGGGATATCCTGCATGTCAGGTGCCGCACCGCCCAAGTTCGCCAGGCGCCGGCCCGCCTGCACCCGTACATAGGTCTTGATGGCCTCCCGGACGATATCGGCAGGCTTGTCCATTCCAGGCTCGGCGAGGCTCAACGCCTGTTCGTACAGGGCGTCATCAATGGTGATGGTGGTGCGCATGACGAAGACTCCACATCTGACTTGATGTCAGTGTGCATCAGTAGTGTCACCTCTGCGAGGCGCCTGTGATGACAGACGCGCCCTATGCTGCCCATCCATCATTCGCAAAAAAGTCGACGGCGACGGCCTGCGCCGTGGTCCGTCGACAATTCGGAAGGAACGATCGAAACGCAATAATGGGGTTAGAGTTTCTGCTCGAGCTCGGGCAGGATCTCGAACAGGTCACCCACGAGACTATAATCGGCGACCTGGAAGATCGGCGCCTCCTCGTCCTTGTTGATGGCGACGATCACCTTGGCATCCTTCATGCCCGCCAGGTGCTGGATGGCCCCGGAGATGCCCACGGCGATATAGAGGTCCGGGGCGACGATCTTGCCGGTCTGGCCCACCTGCATGTCGTTGGGCACGAAGCCCGCGTCCACCGCGGCGCGCGAGGCGCCGCCGATGAAAATGCCGTGGCGGTCCTCGGCAACTGATAGATGGTGTTTGGCGTGCTGGTCTTCGGCGGCCTGTTCTCGGGCTTTTCCACCGTCACTGAAGCCGGCGCTGTGGGCGCCGCCGGGGCCATCCTGATCGCCGCTCTGCTGCGTCGCTTCGACGGCAAGGCGTTGAAGATGGCATTGCTCGAGACCCTCTCCACCACCTCGGCACTGCTGATTATCAGCGTCGGCACCAGCATGTTCACGCTGTTTCTGACCAAGGGGTGACGCCCCTCCTGCCCAAGCCCCGTAGTCGATCAGTGAGGGGCCTGTTACGCGTTCTTGCTGACGCGTTAATGTAATATAATGCATTTTCGCAGCAAGCCTATGCTCCCTTCCTTTGCAGTGTCCTGTACGTCATGCCATTATTTTCGCGCCTTTTACGACCAAAGTCGGCTGTCATTCGTGAACGTTGGTGTACTATAGTGCAGATAATTGGCACGTCATGATTTTTAATGCAGTGCCGGGCGCCCATAGCTCGAGCGAACTATTCAAGCGCGAGGTGCATTGTGAACAAGGTATTAGATGTCGAGGCAGCAGTTGGCCTGATTCCGGACGATGCCACGGTCGCCTGGACCACCGCCGGGTTGGCCGGGTTTGCGGAGGACGTGGCGGCGGCCCTGGAGGCGCTCTTCCTGAAGACCGGAACGCCGCGCCACTTGACCGTGGCGCACAGCTGCGGCTGTGGAGATGTAAGTGCCAGGGCATGAACCATCTTGCCCACGCGGGCCTGGTCACCGGCTGCGCGGCCGGCGACTCCGCGGCGGCGCTGGTTGTTAAGGTGGGGTGAAGGCGGCATGAAGAGGGGACTCCGAGAGGATTCTCCAACGACCGGGAGGCCATCGTTCTCCCCATAAAACCACAAGAAGGAGACACAATAATGAAATCCTATAAGCTGCTTATCGGGGCCCTATGTCTTGGAAGCTGGTCATCCGCGGCCATGGCTCAGGATGTCACCTTGCGCTTTGCTCATTGGCTACCTGCCCAGCAAGCTTTGCCCTCTACCGGGTTCAAGGAGTGGACAGAGTCCATCCACGAGGCGTCCAGGGGCAGCATCCGTTTTCAGATGTTCCCTGCCCAGCAGCTTGGGAGTGCGGAAAACCATTACGACATGGCTGCTAACGGCATCGCCGACATCACCTGGACCAACCCCGGCTATACCGCTGGGCGCTTTCCGGTCTCGGACCTCTTGCAGTTGCCCTTCGTCATCGGCGACACCTTGAACGGGTCCGCGGCGGCGACGGAGTGGTACCAACAATATGCCGATCAGGAGATGTCTGAGGTTGTTATGTGCATGATTCATGGACACTATCCTGGAACACTGCATTCCAAAGAGGAGATACGACATCCGGATCAGATAAGTGGCATGTCGATCCGTCCAGCAACTTCGACCATCGCTCAGTTCGTTAGCGAGTTGGGAGGGGCTAGTGTCCAGGTCTCTGCCCCTGAAGCACGTGAGGCTCTGGCGCGGGGCACTGCCGATGCCATTTTCTTCCCTTCCGGGGCGCTTAATCTATTTGGTATCGACAAGACCACTCGCTATCATATTGATTATCCAGTGTATTCGTCTTGGCAAGCTATCTTGATTAATCGCAACACATATGAGCGACTGAATGATCAGCAGCAGGCGGTCATCGATGACCACTGTAACGGGGAGTGGGCCACACGTGTCTCCCGTGGCTGGGAGGAGGAAGAACTTGCGGGGTTAGAGAAGCTGCGCACCTCACCCGAGCACACCATGATTGAGCTGACCGATGAGGAACTGGCTGCCTGGCGAGAAGCTGCCATGCCACTGCTGGAGAATTGGGCCGAGCGTGTGCGTGATGCAGGATATGAACCCGAGAGCCTGGTGACCGATCTGCGGGAACGACTCGCCGCAGTGGACGCTATGGTTGAGGGCGCCTTGATTGAGTGATATGGCGACGTCCTGATGTCAGCCCCCTCCTTCTACTCTCTGTAAGAGAAAGGGGCTGATTCTCAATACCTCTCATAGGAGACCGGCGAGTGAAACTCGCGCCTCCTACGGTGGAGCATGTTATGACTCTAAATGCACGAGTCGAATTCCCTCTCGAAATAAGTGAGTTAGCCACTGGTAAGCACCGAAATTCTCCAATTGATGGCGGGGCTTTTGAATGGCCGATGCTTTCCAGTGAGGTGCTGGTTGGTGGTGAAGATTGGCAAATGATCCGTACCGATGGCTGCGCCGATATCATGGCCAGCTACACCTTCTCCACCCGCTCGGGCAGTTTGGTCGAAGTGGAGAGCGGTGGTGTAAGGAATGCGTTACCGCCTACCATGGAGCGACTGGTCCGCGGCGAGACGGTGGCCACCGATCAGTACTATTTCCGCAATTAACTTCGCTTCCAGACCGCCGATTCGGCTCTTGCTTGGCTGACCCGAGACCTCTTCATCGGCCGTGGTATCCGTGAGCCTGATCGGGTCTACACCCAGGTCTACCGTGTCGGCTAACCACAAGGATTTTTTCATGCCAATACAGTCTGTCATTACCGTGATTGCGTCACTGATCGAGCGCATCGCTAGTCTCAGCCTGTCGGTGATCACTCTGTTGATCTTCGTTGCCGCGCTGTCACGCTATCTGTTCGCTTCCTCGATTCCCGATGCCCATGCTATTGCCAGCCTGCTGCTCGGGATCGCCATCCTCTGGGGGTTGGGCTCTACCACTTGGCGCGACGACCATATTGCAGTGGACCTGGTCTGGCATCTCTGCCCCGCTTGGCTGCGCCGGGGAATGGACATTCTTGCCCACTTCCTAGTGACTGTCTTCGTGGTGGTGCTTGCCTGGGTGCTTTTTGGACGCGTGGAAACTATCCTGCACGCCGGCCAGACGACCTCCGACCTGCAACTGCCGCTGTGGCCCTTCTACGGCGCTGCCTGGCTGGGCATGGTATCGGCCAGTGTGCTGGCTGTGGTCCGGCTAGTGCTGCTGATGGTTGGGCCCGAGGGGCTGCCATCTGTCTCGATTATGGAAAGCGAGCCTGGGGAGCGTTGAGATGGACAACAATTTGATCACCCTGCTGGGGTTCGTTGGACTCTTCGGCATGATTGCCATGCGCGTGCCGGTTGGTATTGCAATGGGAATCGTCGGTGTGCTCGGTTTTGCCGCGTTGACTAGCTTCGATGTGGCATTGGGTATGTTAGCCACCTCGCCGCTGCACACCGTGACCAACTACAATTTGAGCTTGATTCCGATGTTCATCCTAATGGGGGTTTTCGCATCGGCAACCGGAATGAGTCGGGAGCTTTTTCGCGCAGGGCAGGCCTGGCTCGGCGGCTTTCGTGGAGGGGCCGCCATGTCAACCATGGCAGCTTGTGGAGGCTTTGCCGCGATCTGTGGCTCTTCGGTTGCAACTGCCGCGACCATGACGCGTGTCGCCTTGCCTGAAATGCGGCGTAGTGGCTATGCCGATAGCCTTTCCACCGGTCTGATCGCCTCCGGGGGTACTTTGGGGATCTTGATTCCTCCCTCCGTGGTATTGGTGCTCTACGGTTTTCTCACCGATCAGGACATCGGCAAGCTATTCGTGGCTGGGGTGATACCCGGACTACTCGCGATCTTGCTTTCGTTCGTGACCATTCAAGTATTGGGCATACTGCGGCCTGAGTCCATGCCCGAAGGAGCGCGTTATAGCTGGCGCGATAAGCTCGTATCGCTGAGAGGTATCTGGGCGGTTCTATTGCTGTTCATCGCCATTGTGGGCGGCATCTACCTTGGGGTAGTCACGCCGGTCGAAGCGGCTGCCTTAGGAGCCTTTTGTACCTTTCTTATCGGGGTGCTGCGCGGTCGCCTAACAGTGAGAATGACGGTCTCTTGTCTGATCGACGCTTTGCGCACTTCAGTGGCCATCTTCACTATCCTGATCGGGGCGATGCTGTTCAGCTACTTCTTGACTGTGACTCAGACACCCCAGTTGCTCACCGAATGGCTGACGTCCCTACCGGTTGGCAGATTTGGCGTCTTGTTAATCATCCTATGTCTATTCTTGGTGCTCGGCTGTGTGCTTGACCCCATGGCCATGATCATCCTGATGGTGCCGATCCTCTATCCAGTGATCACTAGCCTGGGCTTTGATCCTATCTGGTTCGGGATCATTGTGGTAGTGGCTGTGGAGCTGGGTATGATCACCCCTCCCATCGGCATTAACGTCTTCGTGATTCGCTCGGTGGCACCCGACGTACCGCTGGGCCGGATGTTCAAGGGGGTGATGCCATTTGTAGCCGCTGACACAGTGCGCCTAGCGCTGCTGGTACTCTTTCCCACCTTGGTGTTATTCCTACCGGGAAAGATGTAGTTGTTCTATTGAACCTGCCCTTTGACGAGGTGTTGTAATTCAATGGTTATACTCCGAACGCCCATGGTGGTCTGTATGTCCGGAGCGAATCGATGTTTATTGGTTTCTCTGCGCTGATCGTGACCCTTATAAAAGTCAGAAGCAGAGATTTCTTGAACATTACATTCGCATGTGATGCAGTTTGGCTGCAGGGTAAAAACTTTGGCGATACTTCAGCGAAGTAAAGCACAATTTTTATAGGTGATTATCATGTTCTACCAACCTGGTGTTACGCCTCATGGTCTTGCTTACGACCCGTTCAAGTCATGTGTGGTGCCACGGCCGATAGGGTGGATTTCTACAAGAAGCAAGGACGGAATCGATAACCTCGCCCCTTATAGTCAGTTTACCAACGTAAGCTTCGATCCGGCGATGGTGATGTTTTCTTCGAACCAGACGACCGACGGTCGCAGAAAGGACAGTGTTGTCAACGCTGAACAGACGGGTGTCTTCGTCTGGAATATGGCCACTTGGGACTTGCGTGAACATGTGAACCTGAGTGCTGAAGAGTTGCCCTATGGCGTCGATGAGTTCGAGCATGCCGGCTTGGAAAAGGCGGATTGTGTTAATGTCGCGGCGTCTCGGGTCTCTACATCCCCTATTCAGTTTGAGTGTGAGTATATACAAACAGTTAGGCTGCCTGGAAATGGCCCGATGGGAACTGTCGATGTAATATTTGGCAAGGTGGTCGGCGTACATATCGCTGATGGGGCGCTTACCAATGATGGTAAGGTCGACGTGCTTAAATTGCGGCCTATTGCACGCATGGGGTACTATGAATATACCTCAGTAGAGTCAAAGTTTGAGATGGTCATCCCGAACTCGGGCCGTCTTTTGGCTGGACTTGAGGGAGCAGCTGCTAAGAACAAGCGCTGACCTGGCTAGGGGGTGTTCGGTGGCTATGAATGTGCCACTGAACACCCTTTGCTTGGCGTTATATGAAAGATCGGGTGGCGCATAGCCTAATCGCTTTCGGTCAAGGCATCGTGTCGGTGCCTGAAGTAAGCCACCCATACCGATGCATCGACGAGTACGCTCATGACTCCGCAGGCTGCCCGCGACGTCGGGGGGATATCCTGCATTTCCGATACCGAACCGCCCAAGTTCGCCAGGCGCCGGCCCGCCTGCACCCGCACATAGGTCTTGATGGCCTCCCGAACGATATCGGCAGGCTTGTCCATTCCAGGCTCGGCGAGGCTCAACGCCTGTTCGTACAGGGCGTCATCAATGGTGATGGTGGTGCGCATGACGAAGACTCCACATCTGACTTGATGTCAGTGTGCATCAGTAGTGTCACCTCTGCGAGGCGCCTGTGATGACAGACGCGCCCTATGCTGCCCATCCATCATTCGCAAAAAAGTCGACGGCGACGGCCTGCGCCGTGGTCCGTCGACAATTCGGAAGGAACGATCGAAACGCAATAATGGGGTTAGAGTTTCTGCTCGAGCTCGGGCAGGATCTCGAACAGGTCACCCACTAACCCGTAATCGACGACCTGGAAGATCGGCGCCTCCTCGTCCTTGTTGATGGCGACGATCACCTTGGCATCCTTCATGCCCGCCAGGTGCTGGATGGCCCCGGAGATGCCCACGGCGATATAAAGCTCCGGGGCGACGATCTTGCCGGTCTGGCCGACCTGCATGTCGTTGGGCACGAAGCCCGCGTCCACCGCGGCGCGCGAGGCGCCGATCGCCGCGCCAAGCTTGTCGGCGATGCCCTCGAGCAGCGTGAAGTTCTCGCCGCTGCCCATGCCGCGGCCGCCGGAGACGACCACCTTGGCCGCGGAGAGCTCGGGGCGGTCGGACTGGGCCAGTTCCTCGCCGATAAAGGACGACAGGGCGTTGTCGACCACTCTGTCCACGGCCTCGATGCTGGCACTGCCCTGATCTTGTAGAGAGCCGGCGACGGCATCGAAGGCGGTGGCACGCACGGTGATCACCTTCAGCGCGTCGTCACTCTGCACGGTGGCGATGGCGTTACCGGCATAGATCGGGCGCTTGAAGGTGTCGGCACTCTCCACACTGATGATCTCGGAAAGCTGCGCCACGTTTCTGAGCGCGGCCAGGCGGGGCAGCACATTCTTGCCGGTGGTGGAAGCCGCGGCCAGCACATGGCTGTAGTCGCCGGCCAATTCGGCCAGCAGCTCGCCCAGGGGCTCGGCCAGCTGGTGGGCATAGACGGCGGCGTCGGCGACGCGCACCTTGGCCACGCCGTCGAGCGTGGCCGCGGCCTCGGCGATGGTGCCGACGTTCTCGCCGGCCACCAGCACGTCGATATCGCCGCCGCCGTCCTGGGCAATCGCCTGGGCCGCCGCAACGGCGTGCGCTGTGGCCGAGCCCAATTTCCCATCGTGATGTTCGGCCAGGACCAGGATGCTCATGAGATCACCTTCGCTTCGTTCTTCAGCTTGTCGATCAGCTCATCCACCGAGCCCACCTTGACGCCGCCCTGGCGCTCGGCCGGCGGCTCGACCTTGACCAGCGTAAGCCGGCTTCCCACCTCGACGCCCAGTTCCTCCGCGGTCTTGACGTCCAGCGGCTTCTTCTTGGCCTTCATGATGTCGGGGAGCTTGGCGTAGCGCGGCTCGTTCAGGCGCAGGTCGGTGGTGACGATGGCCGGCAGAACGAGCTCCACGGTCTGCAGGCCGCCATCGATCTCGCGGGTGACTCGCAGCTTGCCGTCCTCGACCACGACCTCGGAGGCGAAGGTGCCTTGGGGGCGGCCGGTCAGGGCGGCCAGCATCTGGCCGGTCTGGTTGTTGTCGCTGTCGATGGCCTGCTTGCCCAGTATCACCAGGTCGGGTTGCTCGCCCTCGACCACCTTGGCCAGGGCCTTGGCGGCCCCAAGCGACTCGACCCGTTCATCGGTCTGGACATGGATGGCCCGGTCGGCACCCAATGCCAAGGCGGTGCACAGCTGCTCCTGGGCGGCCTTGGGCCCCACGGTGACGGCGACGACCTCGCTGGCCACACCCTTCTCTTTCAGGCGCACCGCCTCTTCCACGGCGATCTCGCAGAAGGGGTTCAGGGCCATCTTGACGTTGGTGAGGTCGACGTCGGAATGGTCCGACTTGACCCGGATCTTGACGTTGTAGTCGATGACGCGCTTGACCGCGACGAGGACTTTCATAGGCGTCTCCTGTGTGGGGAAGGGGGCTTAGAGCCCGGCCTCGGGGAAGTGGGCCAATACCTGGCCGCCGTCGCGCACGACCCGGGCGTGGGACGCCGCCTCGGGGGCATAGGTGGCCATGTAGAAGCGGGCGAGGGCGATGACGCTATCCAGGTAGTCGGTGTCGCCTTCGCCGGCGTCACGCTGACGCTGCGCGGCCTGGGCGGCGCGAACCAGCTGCCAGCCGCCGACGACCGTGCCCAGCTGATAGAGCAGGGGGACCGCGCCGCCGTAGAGGGTGGCGGTCTGCTCCTTGCCCTGGGCGAGCAGCCAGTCGGTGGTCGCCGCGAGCCCCTCGAGCAGTTCCTCCAGGCCCTCGGCCAGCTCCGTCAGGCGCGCGTCCTCACGGGCCGCCTGGGCACAGGCGCGCATGTCGTCCAGCAGTTCGCGCAGCGTCGCGCCCTTCTCGCGCAGGATCTTGCGGCCCAGCAGGTCGTTGGCCTGGATGCCGGTGGTGCCTTCGTAGATGGTGATGATACGGGCGTCGCGGAACAGCTGGGCGACACCGGTCTCCTCGACGAAGCCCATGCCGCCGAACACCTGGATCGCCTCATCGCACAGCTCGTTGCCAACCTCGGTGCACCAGCCCTTGGCCACCGGCATCAGCAGGTCGACGTAGCGGCGGTGCCTGTCGGCCACCGCGGCGTCCGGGTGGTGGTGGGCGATATCGAACCAGCCGGCGGCGGTGTAGAGGAAGGTGCGCATGGCCAGCAGCCGTGCCCGCATGCCCACCAGCATGCGTTTGACGTCGGGGTGGTAAAGGATCGGCTGGCCTGCCTCGCCGCTGACGATGTTGCGGCCCTGGACGCGCTCCCGGGCATAGTCGAGCGCTGACTGGTAGGCGCGCTCGCCCAGCGCCAGGCCCTGCACGCCGACCCCGAAGCGCGCCTCGTTCATCATGATGAACATGGTCTTGAGGCCCTGGTGTGGCTCGCCGACCAGGTAGCCGACGGCGCCCTCGGTGTCACCGAAGCTGAGCGTGCAGGTAGGGCTGCCGTGGATGCCCATCTTGTGCTCGATGGAGATGCAGCGCACGTCGTTCTTCTCGCCGGGATTGCCGTCCGCGTCGAGGCGGTACTTGGGCACTAGGAACAGCGACAGGCCCTTGACCCCCTCGGGGGCGTCGGGCAGCCGGGCCAACACCAGGTGCACGATGTTGGGGGTGAGCTCGTGCTCGCCGTAGGAGATGTAGATCTTCTGCCCAAAGAGGCGGTAGTCGCCGTCGCCGGTGGGCTCGGCGCGCATGCGCGTGGCAGCCAGGTCCGAGCCGGCCTGGGGCTCGGTAAGGTTCATGGTGGCCGCCCATTCACCGCTGACGATCTTTGAAAGCCAGGTGGCCTTTTGCTCATCGCTGGCGGCGATCAGCAGCGCCTCGGCCTGGCCGACGTTGAGCTGCGGCAGCATGGTGAAGGCCATGTTGCTGGAGAACCACATCTCCCAGACCGGGGTGGAGACCAGCTTGGGCAGGCCCTGGCCGCCGAATTCCGGCGGCAGCGACAGCCCCAGCCAGCCCGCCTCGCGGAACTGGTCGTAGGCGGACTGCCAGGAATCGGGGACGATGACCCGCTCGCCCTCCAGGCGACAGCCCTCCAGGTCGCCCTGGCGATTGGTCGGGGCCAGCACCCCGGTGGCAAACTTGCTGGCCTCCTCGAGGATAGCCGCCACCAGGTCAGGGGAGGCCTCTTCGCAGTCGGGCAGCGCGGTCACGTCGGGAAGGCCGGCGAGCTCGCCGAGAATGAACTGCATATCGCGCAACGGCGCCTGGTAATCGATCATGGGGCATCCTCAAACGGAGAGTGGGCGGCTTAGCGCGGGGCCATGCGAATGGCGCCATCCAGGCGAATCGTCTCGCCGTTCATCATCACGTTGTCGACGATCTGGCAGGCCAGGCGCGCGAATTCGTCGGGCCGCCCCAGGCGATTGGGGAAGGGGATCGACGCGGCCAGCGACTGCTGGACCTCGTCGGGCAGCGTCTCCATCAGCGGCGTCTGGAACAGCCCCGGGGCGATGGTCATCACGCGGATGCCATGGCGGGCCAGTTCGCGGGCGATGGGCAGCGTCATGGCGACGATGCCGCCCTTGGACGCGGCATAGCCAGCCTGGCCGATCTGGCCATCGAAGGCGGCCACCGAGGCGGTGTTGACGATCACGCCGCGCTCGCCGTCGGCCTGGGGCTCGCCCTCGGCCATGGCGGCGCTGGCCAGGCGGATCATGTTGAAGGTGCCGATCAGGTTGATCTGCACCGCCCGCGAGAAGGTCGAAAGCGGCTGGGCCCCCTGCTTGCTAAGCACCTTGGCGGGATCGCCGATGCCGGCGCAGTTGACCAGCCCCTGCAGGCCGCCGAAGCGGGACACGGCCAGGTCCACCGCGGCCTGGGCGTCGGCCTCGTCGGTGACGTCGGTGCGCTGGAAGGCGGCGCGCTCCCCCAATTCGGCGGCCAGGGCCTCGCCGCGCTCGGCATTGAGGTCGGCGATCACCACCCGGGCACCGGCGCCGTGCAGTTCGCGCGCCGTGGCTTCGCCCAGGCCGGAGGCGCCGCCGGTGACGATGAAAGTATTGTCCTGGAATTTCATGAACTCTCTCCTCCTGAAGGTTAGGTCCTGGGCCCCTGGCCTTTACGTTCGAGAAACTCGCCGATGCGCGCGGCGACCTCGGGGCTGGTCTGGGTCAGGGCGGCGGTCAGCGACTCGACAAACAGTCCGTCCTCGCTGGCCATGTCATCGATACGCGAGATGGCCGAGACCATCGCCCAGTTGGCCATGGGGGCGTTCTCGGCGATGCGCTTGGCGAGCTGACGGGCCTTGTCAAGGCTCTCGCCCTCGCCGACCAGGTAGTGCGACAGCCCCAGGCGCTGGCCCTCGTCGGCCTCGATAATCCGCCCGGTGAGCATCATCTCGCACATGCGGCCGGGGCCGATGATGCGTGACACCCGCACCGAGGCGCCGCCGCCGACGAAGATGCCGTGACGGCCCTCGGGCAACTGATAGATCGTGTTCGGCTCGGCGACGCGCACATGGGTGGCGCTGGCCAGCTCCACGCCACCGCCGATCACCGCGCCCTGCAGCGCCGCGACCACCGGGATGCCACCGTTCTGCAGGCGATCGAAGATGCGGTGCCAGCCGCGCGAGTGCTGCATCACGCCGAAGGGCTCGCGGTGCTGATGCTCTGAGAGGTCCAGCCCGGCACAGAAGTGCTTGCCCTCGGCGGCGAGGATGATCACCCGAGTACCTTCCGGGGTGGCCACCAGGGCCTCCTCCAGGGCCGCCAGCAGGCGGTCGCTGACGGCGTTGCGCTTGGCCGGCCGGGCCAGGGTGATGGTGTAGATGCTGTCATCCAGCGACGTCTTGACCAGTGTTTCGCTCATGGTGTCCTCGAGATGTCATTGACCGGTGGGCAGGGTGATGACGCGCGCGTCCGGCGCGTCGGCTGAAGTGGAGGCGTAGAGCGCCTCGACCAGATCGGCGCGGCGATTCAGCACCATGCGCTGATTGATATAGCCCTTGTCGGTGATCTCGCCGGCCTCCGCGGAGGGGGGCTCGCTCATCAGCAGGGCGCGTGTAGGGTAGGTGGAGCTGCCACCGCCCTTGGCCTTGAGGGCCGCGAGGCCCTGGCGCGCGCGCTCGATGATTTCCGGGCGCTCCATCAGGGTCTCCAGCGGGGTGTCAGCCGGCAGATCCGGGCAGAGGCGACGGCACTCCTCGGAGTGGGGGAAGATCAAGAAGCCGATCTCGTCGCGGTCGTGGCCGGTCACCACGATGTCCTGGCCGACCGGCGCGATGGCCTCGAGGCCGGCCATGCGCAGGGCCCCCACATGGACCCAGGTGCCGGTGAGCAGCTTGAAGTCCTCGCCGACGCGACCGTCGAACAGCAGCCCCAGCTCGGGGCGCTCGGGATCCACGAACTCCACAGCATCACCGATCATGTAGTAGCCCTCGTCATCGAAGGCCTTGGCCGACAGCTCGGGCTGCTTCCAGTAGCCGTTGAAGACGTTGGGGCCCTTGATGCGGACCTCCAACTTGTCGGCGTTGGGCATCAGCTTGAGCGAGGTGCCCGGGATCGGCACGCCGATCACCCCGGAGCGGGTGGCATTGAAATGGCAGTCGGTGCAGATCGGGGCCGTCTCGGTGGCGCCCCAGGAAGAGACGACCATGATCTCCTGACCGGTGGTCTCGCGGGCCATCTCCTCCAGGGCCGTCCACAGGTGGTGGGGCAGGGCCGCGGCGGCGTAGAACACCAGCTTGAGGCGGCTGAAGAATCCCTCACGCAGGGTGTCATCCTCGCGCAGTAGTGGCACCAGCATGTCGTAGGCCCGTGGCACGCTGAAATAGAGCGTCGGCGAAACCTCCATGAGGTTGCGTGCAGTCTTCTCGATCAGCGCCGGCGTCGGCTTGCCGTCATCCAGGTAGAGGGTGCCCCCCCAGCGCAGGATCAGGTTGAAGTTGTGGTTACCGCCGAAGGTGTGGCTCCAGGGCAGCCAGTCGAGCAGCACCGGTGGCTCCTCGGCGAGCATCGGCCAGATCAACTCCTTGGCCTTCTGGTTGGAGCACAGCATGCGCTGGGTGTTGGGGACCGCTTTGGGCATGCCCACGGAACCGGAGGTGAACAAAAACTTGGCGATGGTCTCCGGGGTGATCGCGTCGAAGGCGATCATCACCGCCGCTTCGTCGCGTTCGGCCTCGATATCGGCGAACGCTACGCTGCCTGCCATGGGCTCTCTGCTCTGGCCGCCGGCCACCAAGGTAGCGTCGTGCAGGTCGGCGACGGCCTCCAGCGCCGGGCGGAACTTCTCAATGGGGTCGGCATAGATCACGCCCGGGCGCAGCAGCTCGATATTGCCCTTGAGCTTGGCATAGTCCTTCGACATCAGCGAGTTGCCCGGCGAGATGGAGCAGGAGGGCACGCCGATGTGCATCGCGGCGACCATCAGCAGGGCATGCTCGATGCTGTTGTCCGAGAGGATCACCACCGGGCGTTCGGCCGAGAGGTCCTGAGTGAGCAGCCAGCTGGCGATGGCGATCACCCGCTGGCGGGCCTCGCCGTAGGTAAGGCGCTGCCACTGATCGTCGGCACCTCGCTGGGCGAGCCAGGTGCGCTCGGGGGCCTCGCGGGCCCAGTGCTCGAGCCATTCGCCGACGCAGCGGGCATAGTGTTCATCCAGCGGAATGGCGGACTGCAGCAGGATGCTGCCATCGTCCCGCTTGTCCATGAGGACACGCGGCTCGGTAAACATTGGCTTTTCGGTGGGGGCATTTGAAGCGTTCATGGCGACTCCTGGGATGGCCTTGTTGTTGGCGTCATGGTCGTCTGGGGGCAGGGTCTTACTCGGCGCAGCGCCGCTGGTAGTCGTCGATCCGGTGGCGCAGTTCATCTGGAATCGGGATCTTGATGAAGGATGCCAGGTCGTTGAAACAGCAGGTAAAGCGGCCCGTGAAGGTGCATTGGCCGTCGACCTCTCGGGTGCCGGTCAGCGCCAGGCTCAGCGAGCTGTTGCCCTGGCGCTCGACGTCTACACGCACCAGCAGCGTGTCGCGAGGGGTCAGCGGGGCATGGAAATCCACCTCGGCATGCACGAAGGGGGAGCCGATACCGTGGTCGTGGGTCATGGCAAACCAGTCGAGCTCCAGGACGTCGAGGAACCAGCCTTCGATGGTTTCCATGCAGATGTCGAAATAGTGGGCCGTGAACACGATGCCGGCGGCATCGGTGTCTCCCCAGCGAATGGGGCGTCGATAGTAGAACGGGGTCTTCACCGGTCTGGCCTCCGCCTTTGGCACACGGGCGGCGATAAGGGGAATCGCTGCGTACGTCTTGTGAGTTGTTTGTCCAGCCGAAGAGTGCACTTTAGTGCTGAGTTCGGCATCGGATATGTTGTAATGAAATGCACTATAATACATATCTCGAAGGGCACAAGCCGCGAGAGCTACACCTTTGGTCTAGGTTTTTAGCCCCAAACTAGCGCCGATATACCGGGGGACGCATAGGAAGGGCGGGAGAAGCGAGGGAGCGTCGGTCATCCAGATGAAGCACTATAGTGCATATCTTCGGCCGGCTGCAGGCGGGGGCCTATTTCAGCCCCAGCTTCTTGAGTCGGTAGGCATAGGCCGCCCGGGTCATGCCCAGCTGGTGGGCCGCGGCGGTGATGTTGCCGTCGTTGTCGGCGTGGGCCGCCTCGATCAGTCCCCGCTCGACCTCCTCGAGTGTCATGCCGGCGTCCAGTACCGGCTGGAGGCGTTGCCGGGGAGTGCCGGCCTCGCTGACCTCGGCCGGTGAGGCCGTGAGCATGCCCGAGGCATCGAGGCCCTGACCCTTCTCCCTTTTCAGGGTCGGCACCCGGTAGCCGCCGAACAGGGCGCGCTCGGTGATGCGCTTGTGGTCGGCGGTCAGGATCACGCCACGCTCCACAGTGTTCTTCAGTTCGCGGATATTGCCCGGCCAGTGGTACTGGGCCAGGGTCGAGCGGGCCTGGTCGGAGAAGCCCAGGGTGCGGCGCTGGTAGTGATGCTCGCAGCGGGCCAGGAAGTGTTCGGCGAGCGGGCCGATGTCCTCGGGGCGGTCGCGCAGCGGCGGCACGGAGAGGGTGAAGGCGTTGAGGCGATAGAAGAGATCCTTGCGGAAATGGCTGGCTTCCACCCGCTCAACCAGGTCGGCGTGGGTTGCCGCCACGATGCGCACATCCACGTCCTGAATGACCTGCCCGCCCACCCGCTCGATCTCGTGCTCCTGGAGCACACGCAGTAGGGCGGCCTGGGCGCGCGGCGAGAGCTCGGCCAGTTCATCCAGAAACAGGGTGCCGCCATCGGCGCGCTCGAAGCGCCCCATCCGCGACTGTACCGCCCCCGTGTAGGCCCCCTTTTCCACCCCGAACAGCTCCGACTCGATCAGCTCGGGCGGGATGGCGGCGCAGTTGACGGCGATGAAGGGCCCCTGGGCGCGCCGGCTCTGGTCATGCAGGCGGCGGGCCAGGATCTCCTTGCCGGTGCCCGTTTCGCCCAGCAGCAGCACCGGCACGTCCGAGGGGGCGGCACTGTCGAGCATGGCCAGCATATCGAGAAAGGCCGGCGAGTCGCCGATGGGCGCCCAGTCCTCCTGGCCGAAGGTGCGTGCCAGGTCCCCCTCTAGGGTGGCGATGCGCGCCTGGAGTTCGTAGAGCTCGTCGATCAGGGGGGCCTCGCGGAACAGCTCGGCGAAGGCCTCGTGGTCGGGCCACTCCCCGGCCAGCTTGCCGACGATGCGACACTCAGCATCGCCACAGCCCCGGCACTCCACCTCCCTAAATTGGACCTCCCGGCCGAGCAGGTGACTGGCGTAGGCGCAGGCATAGCCCAGCAGGGTCCAACAGACCGGTACCTGCTGCCGGCCCTTGTCACGCCAGATATCCACTTCGAAGGAACCCTTCCAGATGAACTCGCTGTAGAAGTGGTCGTTTGCCAGGTCCATCTCCAGCCTCACCGGCACGGCCTGGACATGCCCCTGTAGCGCATGGAGCTGGGGGCCCGCCAGGTAGCTCTCCTCGAGGTTGTCCCGCTTGCCCCTGAGTGCCTCGCCCAGCTCGGCATCCTGCAACCCCGAATAGTAGCCCAGGCGCATGAACAGGCCCCGCGCTCGCTCCATGCCCAGGGTGGCAATCAGTTCGTTGCGAAAGAAGGTCGAGGCCTGAAGCGGCATCAGCAGCATCCGCTGTTCCCCCAGCCACACCTGTCCCTGTTCCGGCAGGAAACGCAGGGCATCCATCAGGTCGCGGGCGCTGGGATAGTCAGGGGGCTCGAAGGGCATGAGGAAGCGGTCGTCCGGTGTCAAGAAGCGCTCAGGATACCATCCGCATGGGCAGGCGTGGTGGCTACGCTATTTGATGAGGCGGGTGATGATTTCGTTGATGAATTGGATCATCCGGTCACGCCGAGGAGCCCGTCTCGTTTCATGGATGATGCTCCAACCAGCTGATGAGTATGCGCTTTTTTAAAGCGGGCATGCTTATTGACCATCTAACAGGGCACAACCAGTTGGTAACCCACTGATTTATACCAAAGTATAAGCCGCAAGCGGCGCCTGTCGGGCCATCTCGATGCGCCTGACGATAGCTGGAGTGAACATTCATGAAGACGACAACACGCGTATCGCGCCGACGCTTCCCCCTGGCGGGTGTTATGGCGCTCGTTGTCGGCGCTGCCGTGGCAGCGCCGCAGGTCCAGGCCGAAGAGCAGACCCAGGCCGAAGACGCCGCGCGCGAGGTCCGCGAGCCGGCGGAAGTCTACCGCCAGGTGTGCGCGCACTGCCATGCCCCGCAGTATGGCGTCGGACCCGAGATCACCATCGCCTTCCCCGAGGCGGCCTGGGAGGCGCGCGGCAATTACATCCGCATGACGGTGCGCAACGGCCGGGCCGCCATGCCGGCCTTCCGCGAAGCCAAGATCAGCGAGGCCGAGCTCGATGGCCTGATCCAGGCACTGGTCAGCGGCGAACTGGACGATGCGCCGGTCGCTGACGCCTCGGTTGGGGAGGAGTGACGCCATGAAGCTGACACGTCGACAGCTGCTCAAGAACGGCTTGCTGGTGGGCGCCGCTCCCCTCGCCATGGGCGCGGCCTGGACCAGCCAGGCCGGGGTGGCCGATGCCCCGGCACAGGGCGAGATCAGCCTCTACGGCGCCGATCGCTCGGCCACCGAGCTGGGGCTGGGATTGCGCCAGAAGGGCCTGACTCCGCGCTACGAAGGGCGCCTGGATCCGCTGTCTTTGAATGCGCTGCCCAGTGGCACCCTAGCAACCGGCTTCACCGACGAGGCGGGCCTGGTGCTGCTGACCAGTTTGCTGGCCGGACGCGGCCGGATCCTGGCACTGGGCCGCCATGCGGCGGATGCCGATCAGTTGGTGAGCCACCGTGGCCCCCTCGCCGGGCCGCTGGTGGCGGAGGGCAGCAGCTGGCAGGCCGCGCTGGGCCGGGAGTATGGCCGGCTGGCACTGACCGGCCGCGCCGGTCGCCATGCCCGACAGTTCCGCCGTCCAGCGGACGCCACGGGGACGGCCAGCGAGCTGAGCTTCCTTATTCGGCTGTGAGCCTCTGACCGTAACCTTCTGCACTGATCCAATAATCGCCCCGACCAAAACAATCGAGAGACGACTTCATGAGCACAAGCGAGCGCATTCTGCCCAAGGGCGTGGCCGCCGCCGACTTCGATGCGGCCCTGGCCCGCTTCCGCGAGATCCTCGGCGCCGACAGCGTCCTGACCGACAGCGACCAGCTGGCGCCCTATACCAAGATCATGATGGCCGGTGATGACGACGACTACATCCCGTCCGCGGCCCTGCTGCCGACCGCCACCGAGCAGGTGCAGGAGATCGTGCGCACCTGCAACCAGTACAAGATTCCGATCTGGACCATCTCCACCGGCAAGAACCTGGGCTATGGCAGTGCCGCGCCCGGCGAGACCGGCCAGGTGATGCTCGACATGCATCGCATGAACCGCATCCTCGACGTGGACCCGGAGGTGTGCACGGCGCTGCTCGAGCCCGGGGTGACCTATCAGCAGCTCTACGACTATATCAAGGAGAATGACCTCAAGCTGTGGCTCGACCCGCCGGCGCCCTCGGCGATCGCCGGCCCGGTGGGCAACACCCTGGATCGCGGCGTGGGCTATACCCCCTATGGCGAGCACTTCATGTTCCAGTGCGGCATGGAGGTGGTGCTGGCCAACGGCGAGGTGGTGCGCACCGGCATGGGCGGTATCGAGAACTCCAGCTCCTGGCAGGTCTTCAAGTGGGGCTATGGCCCCTACATCGATGGTCTCTTTACCCAGTCCAACTACGGCATCGTGACCAAGATGGGGCTGTGGCTGATGCCCGAACCGCCGGCCTATTGGCCCTTCCTGATCCAGTACCAGGACCCGGAAGATATCGAAGAGATCGTCGATGTGCTGCGCCCGCTGCGTATCTCACAGATCATCCCCAATGCCGTGGTGATCGTGCATACCCTGTGGGACGCGGGCACCCATGTGACGCGCAAGACGTACTACGAGGGCACCGACTCCATTCCGCGCGAGGCCATCGAGCGCATCAAGGCCGACGAAGGCATCGGCGAGTGGAACGTCTATGCGGCGCTCTACGGCACCCCGGAGCAAATCGAGGTCAACTGGAAGATCGTCGAGCAGGCCTTCGGGGCCAGCGGCAAGGCCAAGATCATGTACGGCGAGGAGGCCGAGAAGCGCGGCGGCGGCTTCTCCTATCGCTCGGCGCTGATGAAGGGCGACATGAACCTGCAGGAGTTCGGCCTCTACAACTGGCGCGGGGGCGGCGGCTCCATGTGGTTCGCCCCGGTCTCCCAGGCCAAGGGCAGCGAAACCAAGGACCAGACCGCATTGGCCCAGCGGATCCTCGGCAAGTACGGCTTCGACTACGTGGCCGAGTACATCGTCGGCTGGCGCGACATGCACCATGTTATCGATCTGCTCTACAACCGCCAGGACCCGGAGGAGACCCAGCGCGCCCACGACTGCTTTGCCGAGCTGATCGACGAGTTCGCCAAGCGCGGCTACGGCCTCTACCGCACCAACACCGAGTTCATGGAGCAGGTCGCCGGCACCTTCGGTGAGCCGCTGCGCGAGGTGCACCGGACCCTGAAGAAGGCCCTGGACCCCAACGGCATCCTCTCGCCGGGCAAGTCCGGCATTCGCCTCTAGGCCTTTATAGGCGGCGCCTTCGGTGCCGCCTGTTCCTTGCTCCAAGCGCCACAACAACAAGGTGATTTAGTTATGTCCATTCGCTTCACGCTCAAGCCCCTGGCGGCCCTGTCCTTGATCGGTCTGCTGGGCAGTCAGGTCGTGCTGGCCGCGGAGCCGGAAGAGGCTGCCAGCAGCGCGCAGACGACCAGCAATACCACCGTGGTGATGCTGGGTACCGGTACGCCGGTGCTCAAGCATGAACGCGCCGGTCAGGCCATCCTGGTGGTGGTCGACAAGGAGATGTACCTGTTCGATGCCGGGCCGGGTTTCGTCAGGAATTTCGATGCGCTTTCCGGCAAGGACTTCATGCCTGAGGATATCTACTTCAGCAATGAGTCCGTCTACGGCGAGATGAACAAGGTGTTCGTCACCCATCTCGACTCGGACCACGTGATGGGGATGCCGGAGCTGATGCTACGGCCCTGGATCATGGGGCGCAGCGAGCCGATGAAGGTCGTTGGCCCCAAGGGCATCGAGGCGATGACCACCAACATCCTGGAAGCCTACGTGGATGATATCGACCACCGTCTGCACGGTACTCAACCGGCCAACCCGGAGGGGTTCAAGGTCGATGTCACCGAGATCGGCGATACCCAGGTGGTGCACCAGGACAACAAGGTGACCGTCACCGCCTTCAAGGTGCCTCATGGCAGCTGGCCGGAGGGCATGGCATTCGGCTACCGGGTGGAAACGCCGGAGAAGACCGTGGTGATCAGCGGCGATACCCGCCACGACGAGGCGCTCTACGCGCATTTCGAAGGCGCCGACATCCTGATCCACGAGGTGATGAGCGAGACCGGCGTCGATCAGCTGCCCCAGGACTGGCAGGACTACATGTATCACGCCCATACCAGCACCCGGCAGCTGGCCCAGATCGGCGAGGCGATCGACCCCGAGCTGCTGGTGATGACCCATCCGCTGTTCTTTGGACAGACCGACGAGCAACTTCGTGACGAAATGGCCGGCTACTACGACGGCAACTTCGTACTGGCAAGCGATCTCGATATCTACGAATGAAGTGTCCAGCACGATACAGCTAGGCCATGACGGCTTGGATCATGGTCAGCGGGAGGAATTAAGAGATGACAGAACGCTATACCGACTTCCATCTGCAGCCCATCGCCGGCGAGTGGCGTGAGGGCGGAAGCGACCGTCGCCTGACGGTCACCAACCCCTATAACCAGGACGAACTGGTGACGATTCCCTTGGCCAATCGCGAGGACCTCGATGCGGCCTATCTGGCGGCAGAGAAGGCTCAGCGTGAGTGGGCCGCCACCCCGCCGGGGGAGCGTGCGGCGCTGCTGCAGCGTGTGGTCGAGATCTTCGATGCCCGCAAGGAGGAGATCATCGACTGGCTGATCCGCGAGGCCGGCAGCACCCGGCTCAAGGCCAACGTGGAGTGGGGCGCGGCGCGCGGCATCACCCAGGAGGCTGCCAGCATGCCGGGTCGGGTGCACGGCATGACCCTGGCCTCCGACGTGCCGGGCAAGGAGAACCGCATCTACCGCAAGCCGCTGGGCGTGGTGGGGGTGATCAGCCCCTGGAACTTCCCGCTGCACCTCTCCCAGCGCTCCATCGCCCCGGCGCTGGCGCTGGGCAACGCCGTGGTGGTCAAGCCGGCCAGCGATACCCCGGTCACCGGCGGCCTGTTGCTGGCGAGGATCTTCGAGGAGGCCGGCCTGCCTAAGGGCGTGCTCAGCGTGGTGGTGGGCGCCGGCAGCGAGATCGGTGACGCCTTCGTCGAGCACCGGGTGCCACGGATGATTTCCTTCACCGGTTCGACCCCGGTGGGGCGGCGCATCGGTGGGATCTGCAGCGGCGGCGAGCATATCAAGAAGGTGGCCCTGGAACTGGGCGGCAACAGCCCCTTCGTGGTGCTCGACGATGCTGACCTCGACCAGGCCGTCAATGCCGCGACGATGGGCAAGTTCCTGCATCAGGGCCAGATCTGCATGGCCATCAACCGCATCATCGTCGATGAGCGCCGCTACGACGAGTTCGTCGAGCGCTTCGTGGCCAAGGTCAAGGGGCTTACGGTCGGCGACCCGGACGACATGGCCACGGTGGTCGGACCGATCATCAACGCCAAGCAGCGCGAGGGTCTGGAGGCGAAGATCGCCACCGCCAGGGAGGAGGGCGCCACCGTGCTGCTCGACGGTCCCATCGAGGGCCAGGTGATCTCGCCGCATGTGTTCGGCGATGTGACGCCGGCGATGGAGATCAGCCGTGAGGAGATCTTCGGCCCGCTGGTGGGGATCCAGAAGGCCCGCGACGAGGCCCATGCCTTGGAGCTGGCCAACGCCAGCGAGTACGGGCTCTCGAGTGCGGTGTTCACCGCCGACCTGGCACGGGGCGCGCGCTTCGCCCAAGGCATCAAGGCCGGCATGACGCACGTCAACGACATGCCGGTCAACGACGAGGCTCATGTGGCCTTCGGCGGCGAGAAGAACTCGGGGCTGGGCCGCTTCAACGGCGACTGGGCCATCGAGGAGTTCACCACCGACCAGTGGATCAGCGTGCAGCACTCCCCCCGCGGCTATCCGTTCTAAGCCTGGCGGCGATCCGTTCCGACCCTGTGTATTCCCTTGTCAGGTGCCGAAGGCACCTGGCAGGGACCTGTGAGAGATAACAATCAATGAAATATCAGACGCTTGCCTCGCTGGCTGCCCTCGGCGCCAGCGCCGTTGCCGCGCCTGCTCTGGCCGCCAACGGCCACTATCCCCCGGGCATCGAAGGGCTGAGTGCCGCCGCCGCGCCGCCGGCCGGGCTCTACTATCGGGGTTACCTGCTCCACTACGATATCGACAACTTCAACGATGCTTCGGGTGAGGCTCTACCCGGTGACAATACCGGTACCGTCAACGCGCTGGGCCATCGCCTGATCTGGATCACCGACAAGACGTTTCTGGGGGCCGATTATGGGATGGAGACCATCATCCCGATGTTCGATACCGAGCTCGACCTGGAGACCCCAGTCGGCCGGCAAGGCTTCGATGATGAGGGGTTTGGCGATATCTTCGTCGGCCCGGTGATCCTGGGCTGGCATGGCCCGCAATGGGATGCGACCTTTGCCGCCGGCCACTGGTTCGATACGGGTGACTTCGATGCCGCCAACCCGGCCTCGGTCGGCAAAGGGTATGGCACCATCATGCTGACCCTGGGGGGGATGTGGCACTTCGGTGCCGAGAAGACCTGGAACGTCTCGGCGCTGTCGCGCTACGAGATCAAGACCGAGCAGGACGACACCGGCATCACCCCGGGGGACAGCTGGCTACTGGAGTGGGGCATCGGCCAGCGCTTGAGCAACGGTCTCGAGCTCGGCCTGGTTGGGTATGACGCCTGGCAGCTCGAGGCCGACGACGGCGCGCCGACCACCGACAAGGCCGAACGCCACGCCATCGGCGCCGAGGTGGGCTACCTCTGGCCTTCGGTCGGGGTCATGCTCAAGGGGGCCTACTACCACGAATATGATGCCGAAGGCGGCGCACTGAAGGGGGCCGAGAGCGAGGGAGACGCCCTGCGCCTGCAGTTCACCAAGTTCCTGTGATGCCTGGGCCCGGTCATTGGCCGGGGCGTTCTGTAAGACCGAGCCGGGCATCGCCGGCTTAGGCGTTTTCGGGTGCCACGATGGTAAAGGCCTGTTCGCCCACCCCCTCGACACCCCCGGTGACCCGGTCGCCAATCTGCAGGGGGCCCACGCCGGCCGGGGTGCCGGTATAGATCAGATCGCCCGGCTGAATGCGCATGGAGTGGGAAAGGATCGAAATGATCTCCTCCACGTCCCAGATCAGGTCGGCGATATCCTGGTCCTGCTTGATCTCGTCGTTGACGGCGAGCCAGATACGCCCGCGGGTCGGGTGACCGATCTCGCTGGCCAGGCGGATCGGCGAGATCACCGCCGAGGCGTCGAAGGCCTTGCCCCAGTCCCAGGGGCGCCCCTTCTCGCGAGCCTCGAGCTGCAGGTCGCGACGGGTCAGGTCGTTGCCGGTGGCATAACCGATGATGTGCGCCTGCGCCTGGTCGGCCGGGATCTGGAAGCCGGCCTTGCCGATGGCGACCACCAGTTCCATCTCGTAGTGCAGCTCATGGGTCTGCGGCGGGTAGGGCACGTCGCCGCCGTCGGGCACGATGGCGTCGGCGGGCTTGGTGAAGAAGAACGGCAGCTCGCGGCTCGGGTCACGGCCCATTTCCCGGGCATGGGCCTCGTAGTTGCGGCCCACGCAGAAGATGCGGCGGACCGGGAAGCGTTTATCATCTCCCTCGATGGCGACGCTGGGAAGGGGCGGCGGATCGAAGACGTAGTCGGTCATGGCGTGACTCCTGGATCATCGAACAGAGCATGGGGGCAGGCGGTGATCAGCCATGCAGTGACCGGGCCCAGTCGAGATAGGCGGCCACGCGCTGCTTCAGCAGGTCTTGCGTGGCCTCGTCCTTCAGCGTACCGGTCTCGTCGAAGGCCTTGTGGGCGGTGGGCACCAGAAAATCCGGGGCCTGAAACACGGGGGTAAGGATGCCCGCCAGGGTGTCGCGCAGATGTACCTGTGACCGCGCGCCACCAGTGGCACTCATCGAGGCACTCAAAATCAGGGTGGGTTTGCCCTTGAGCACCGACTTGAAGGCGGGGCGTGAGGCCCAGTCGATGGCATTCTTGAGCACACCGGGCACGCTGTAGTTGTACTCCGGGGTGACGATCATCAGGCCGTCGGCGCCGGCGATGGCGTCGAGGAGTTCCTGCACGGCGGTCGGCTTGGTCTCGCCATCGAGGTCGCCATTGTAATGTGGCACCTTGCCGATATCGAAGGTCGTGACGCTCGCCTGGTCGCCGATCGCGGCGCATGCCGCCTCGAGCAGCCGGGTGTTGTACGAGCCCTGACGCAGGCTACCGCTGATAGCCAGTACCTTCATCGAGTGTTCTCCGACAGTTGGAAGAGAATGTGACCCCTTGAGCGTCACGCGTTCACGCAGCAGTGTAGCTGAACCTTGATAGGGAGATTGCTCCGCCACTGATCCATCCCGACCATGTGGAGGGGATAGGGGGGCTGTTCGGCCAAGGATAGCGAATTAGACTAAAGTCTAGGTATCGGGTATGCTGTTAGCATACTCATTAACCAACAGGCTTATCTTTCATGACGACCCAGACTGTCGCTGACCCTACCGCCACCATCGCTCAGGCTCCCCTGCACCAGCGCATCGGCAAAGCCGCCTACCGAGTGCTGGAACTGATGACCGAAAGCGCGTATCAGGGCTTTCAGGCGCGTACGGCGTCCCGCTTCGATTATCTGTGAGGCGGTCATACCGCCCAGCGTCAGGGCTCCCGGGCCGCGTCTCCTCCAGGCGGCCCGCCTTGGCCTTACCCCCCGATGAATGCCTTGCGGCTCTATCGGGTGAGGTGTGGACCATCCCCCTTGCCCCACGTCTCTCTTTATAACGCCCCCTTCTTCCCTGTCGCTGTCACCGTTTCTTGAGCCGGTCCTCCAGTTGGCGTCGGCTGATGCCGAGCAGGCGTGCCGCCTGATAGCTATCTCTTGCTGCGACCCCGAATCGATGAGTAACACAGCGCTGCACGGGGCATAACGACCCGGGCCCCGCCAGTGGCGGGGCCCGGGGTGTTGCAGGACGCACCGTGTCGGGTCAGTCGCGTCCCTCAGTCGCGATATTCGTCGATGCTCGGGCAG
>NZ_JACHXP010000018.1 GCF_014192215.1 Halomonas cerina | reverse complement strand
ATCAGAACCTTCGGCGCTTTACCTTTCACCAGCATGACTCTGACCTTCCAGAGCCCACCGCTGAGGAAGCACGGTGGGGTGGGTCTTGGCGACCTATTGCCAACGTAGCGGGTTGTTTACCGCTTTCCCTGGTCAACCTGGCTTGCGTTTACAAGCCTCTCCCTTCAGGGAGAGGGAGTTGACGGGCGGGGTCCTGACGAACGTGGCAAGGTGAAAGCAGCACGCCCGCGAGGAGCGGGCGTGCGGTAAGGCGGGGTGATGAGGATCAGGCCTCTGCCTCGTCCTTCACGTAGGCCTTGTGGATCACGACGTCCTCGACGGGCACGTCGGCATGCATCCCGCGTCGGGTGGTGGGGACCGCCTTGATCTTCTCGACCACGTCCATGCCCTCGACGACCTCGCCGAACACGCAGTAGCCCCAGCCCTGGATGGTCTTGCCGCTGTGATTGAGGAAGTCGTTGTCGGCGACGTTGATGAAGAACTGGGCCGTGGCCGAATGCGGGTCTTGGGTGCGCGCCATGGCCAGGGTGCCGGTGGTGTTCTTCAGGCCGTTGTCGGCCTCGTTTTCGATGGGCTCGCGGGTCGGCTTCTGGTTGAAATCGGTATCGAAGCCGCCGCCCTGCACCATGAAGCCCGGAATCACGCGATGGAAGAGGGTGCCGTCGTAGAAGCCATCGCGCACGTACTGCTCGAAGTTGGCAGCGGTCTTGGGGGCCTTGTCGTGGTTCAGGGCGATGGTGATGTCACCGTAGTTGGTCTGCAGAACGATCATCGATAAGTTCCTGTGCGGTAAAGGGGCGTTGCCTTGGCGTTGCCCACGGCTGTAGCGCTATAATACCGGTTTTGCTTTCATGCGCGAAGCGCACGGAGATGGCGGTACCCTTGGCCCGCTCGGGGCTGTTCCGTCGGCAGGCCTGCGAGGAGGCGCTGTGAACCCTTCCCTGGGCGCTACCGATGCCATCCCTGGCATAGGACCTCCTCTTCGGCCTGCCCCCGGCGCCCCTCGCTTCGAGACTCACCCGGGGACTGCGCTCATGTCGTCAGGTTCGCACTCCTTCAACCAGAGGTCGATTTTCCCAACATGTCCACCGACACCACCAGCGCGCCGAACTTCATCCGCAACCAGATCCGCGAGGAGATCGAGGCGGGCAAGGCCGACAAGATCGTTACCCGCTTCCCGCCGGAGCCCAACGGCTTCCTGCACATCGGCCACGCCAAGTCGATCTGTCTGAATTTCGGGCTGGCCGAGCAGTTCGGTGGCGACTGTCATCTGCGCTTCGACGACACCAACCCGGCGAAGGAGGAGCAGGCCTATATCGATGCCATCAAGGAGGATGTCAGTTGGCTGGGCTTCCAGTGGGCCGGCCCGGTGCGCTTCGCCTCGGACTACTTCGATCAGCTCTACGCCTGGGCCCAGCATCTGGTGCGCGAGGGCAAGGCCTATGTGGATGACCTCTCGCCGGACGAGATTCGCGAGTATCGCGGCACCTTGACCGAGGCCGGCAGGCCGAGCCCCTATCGCGAGCGTGGCGTCGACGAGAACCTCGACCTGCTCGAGCGCATGCGGGTGGGCGAGTTTGCCGAAGGCGAGAAGGTGCTGCGAGCCAGGATCGACATGGCCTCGCCCAACATCAACCTGCG
The DNA here is from genome assembly GCF_014192215.1 of Halomonas cerina. GTDB lineage: Bacteria > Pseudomonadota > Gammaproteobacteria > Pseudomonadales > Halomonadaceae > Halomonas > Halomonas cerina. Next base: position 84,791 of record NZ_JACHXP010000018.1, on the reverse strand, counting down.
CGACCCAATCCTCTACCGTATCCGCCATGCCCGTCATCACCAGACCGGCGACAAGTGGAAGATCTACCCCTCCTATGACTTCACCCATGGCCAGTCGGATGCCCTCGAGGGGGTGACCCACTCGATCTGTACCCTGGAGTTCGAGGATCATCGCCCGCTCTACGAGTGGTTCCTGGCTAACCTGCCGGTGCCCTGCACCCCGCGCCAGATCGAGTTCGCCCGGCTCAACCTCAACTACACCCTGACCTCCAAGCGCAAGCTCAAGCTGCTGGTGGACGAGGGCATCGTCGACGGCTGGGACGACCCGCGCCTGCCCACCCTCTCCGGGATGCGGCGTCGTGGCTATACGCCGGCCTCGATCCGCAAGTTCTGCGAGATGATCGGCGTGACCCGCGCCGATAGCGGTCTGGTGGATATCGCCATGCTGTATCACGCGATCCGCTCGGATCTCGAGGACCACGCGCCCCGGGCCATGGCCGTGCTCAAGCCGCTGAAGGTGGTGCTGACCAATGTGCCGGAGGACTTCGAGGAGGTCTACGCGGTGGCCGGCCATCCGGCCCGGGAGGACATGGCGGTACGCCAGATTCCCTTCACTCGGGAGATCTACATTGACGCCGACGACTTCATGGAGGAGCCGCCCAAGAAGTTCTTCCGCCTGGCACCGGGCAAGGAGGTGCGGCTGCGCAACTCCTACGTGATTCGCTGCGACGAGGTCGTGAAGGATGGCGCCGGCGAGGTCAGTGAGCTGCGCTGCTCCGTGGACTTCGCTACCCTGGGCATGAATCCGGAGGGGCGCAAGGTGAAGGGCGTGATCCACTGGGTCAGCGCCGCGCACGGCGTGCCCATGGAGGTGCGCCTCTACGACAACCTCTTCCAGGTCGAGCAACCCGACCGGGACAAGGACACCGACTTCCTCGAGCACCTCAATCCCGAGTCACTGGTGACCGTCGAGGCCATCGGCGAGCCGAGCCTGGCCGAGGCCGAGGCCGAGAGCCGCTTCCAGTTCGAACGGGTGGGCTACTTCTGTGCCGACCGCCACGCCAGCCGGGCCGGCCGGCTGGTGTTCAACCGCACCGTGGGGCTCAAGGACAGCTGGGCCCGAATGCAGAAGAAAGCACAAGACAAGCAGAAGGACTGACATGCAGATCTACAACACGCTGACCCGTCGCAAGGAGCCCTTCACGCCCCTCGAGCCGGGCAAGGTCCGCATGTACGTCTGTGGCATGACGGTCTACGACTACTGTCACCTGGGCCACGCTCGGGTGATGGTGGCCTTCGACGTCATCACCCGCTACCTGCGGGCCCGGGGCTATGAGGTCATCTATGTGCGCAACGTCACCGACATCGACGACAAGATCCTCAAGCGCGCCGACGAGAATGGCGAGTCCATCGCCTCGCTCACCGAGCGCATGATCGCAGCCATGCACGAGGACGAGGCGCGCCTCGGTGTGCTGGTGCCGGACGTGGAGCCGCGGGCCACCGGCCATATCGACGATATCGTTGCGATGATCGAGACCCTGATCGCCAAGGGCTATGCCTACGCCGCCGACAATGGCGATGTCTACTATCGGGTCCGTCGCTTCGAACACTACGGCCGGCTGAGCAACCGCGACCCCGACGAGATGCGGGCCGGCGCGCGCGTCGAGGTGGACGAGCACAAGGAGGACCCGCTGGACTTCGTGCTGTGGAAGGCGGCCAAGCCCGGCGAGGCCAGCTGGCCCTCGCCCTGGGGCGAGGGGCGCCCGGGCTGGCACATCGAGTGCTCGGCCATGTCGACCTGCTGCCTGGGCGAGACCTTCGACATCCATGGCGGTGGACCGGACCTGATGTTCCCCCACCACGAGAACGAGATCGCCCAGAGCGAGGCGGCCACCGGCCAGCCCTACGTTAATACCTGGATGCATGCCGGGGCGGTGCGAGTGAGCCAGGAGAAGATGTCCAAGTCACTGGGCAACTTCTTCACCATCCGCGAGGTGCTCGAGCACCACGACCCGGAGGTGGTGCGCTACCTATTGGTCGCCAGCCACTATCGCAGTCCCATTAATTACGCCCCGGAATCCCTGGCCGAGGCGCGCAAGTCCCTGGAACGCTTCTACACGGCGCTGGAAGGACTGGTGCTCGACGAGGCGGTCGACACCCCCGTCACGGGGCTGGATTCCAGCTTCGATGCGCGCTTCACGGCTGCTATGGACGACGATTTCAATACTCCCGAGGCACTCTCGGTGCTCTTCGACCTGGCCCGCGAGCTTAATCGCACGAAGCAGGAGACCCCCGAGAAGGCGCCGGCCCTGGCCCATGAGCTTAAGCGCCTGGGGAGCGTGCTGGGGCTGCTCGGGCAGGATCCCGCGGCCTTCCTTCAGGGGCGTGCCGGGGCGTTGCCGCTGCCCGAGGCCGAGATCGAGGCCCGGATCAGTGAGCGCGCCGAGGCCAAGCGGGCCAAGGACTTCGCTCGCGCCGATGCCATCCGTGACGAACTCGCGGCACTCGGCATCGTGCTCAAGGATTCCCGCGAGGGCACGAGCTGGGTGCTTGAGAAGCCCGAGCGTGAGCTGTAAGCCATAGGCTTGAAGCGGGAAGACGCCCGGCCCGCCATGCAGGTGTGTCGGGCGTTTCGCTAACAGTGGGAACCGGAGCGACCTTGGATTACACCCCCTTCAGCTATGTCACCGCCGAGAAGGCCGGCCTCTATCGCGAGGTGATGCGCGCCTTCGTCGAGGCCAAGTCGCATTTCCTGGTGCACCTGCGCCCGGAGGATGTCCAGCAGCAGGTCGGCGAGTCGGAGCCGGCGACGGTGCAGGCGGCACTCACCCAACTGGTCAACTGGGGCAATCTGGCTGCCGAGCGCGACAATGCCCGGGTGACGAGCGTCGAGGACTACTACCGCGCCCTCTATGTCTACCAGATCACCCGTCAGGGCGAGGCGGTGGAGGCGGCCCTGGCCACCTTCGATCAGGAGCTGGGCCGGCGCGGCGCCCTGCAGAGCGTGGCACTGGAGGACATTCGCACCCGCCTGCGCGCCCTATGGCAGCTGGCGCAGAGCGATGCCCCGACCGCCACGGAGAGCCAGCTGCTGCTGCGCGATCTGGCCAGTGTCTTCTCCGACCTGGCGGAGAACGCCCGCGCCTTCATGACCGGGCTGAACCGTACCCTGGAGCATCAGGGCAGCGATGCCGACGCCTTTCTGCTCTACAAGGAGCGAGTGATCGGCTATATCGAGCGCTTTCTCGGTGACCTGACCACGGCATCGGGCGAGATCGCCGAGCTGATCCGTGTCCTGGACGATGATGGCTCCGGCGCCGAGGCGCCGGTGGCGCGGCTGCTGCGCCAGGCCGCCGAGCGCGAACTGGCCGATCTGGCGCCCGGCGAGTCGCCGGATGACGACGAAGCGCGCGCCCGCGCCTTCGACGCGGCCTGGCGGCGCTGGCACGGCCATTGGGACGGTCTGCGGGCCTGGTTCCTCGACCGGCCGGGGCGTCAGGCCCAGGCCCGGCTGTTGCGCAGCAGTGCGCGGCGCGCGGTGACCCAGCTGCTGGAGATGGTCAGCCACCTCAACGAGCGGCGCATGGCGCGCAGCGACCGCTCGGCAGACTTCCGCACCCTGGCACGCTGGTTCTTGGAGTGCGAGGACGATGGCCAGGCCCATCGGCTGTGGCGGACCGCCTTCGGCCTGGCGCCGGCGCGCCACCTGGTCATCGATGCCGAGACCAGCGAACGCTGGCAGGCGGCGCCAGTACCGGCCAGCACGCCCTGGGCCGAGGCGCCGGGCCTGCAGGTGCAAGCCCGGCTCAGGGCCACCGGCCGCTATCAGAAGGCCGGCGCGCCGCCGAAGCTGCGCCGCCGGGCGCGCGAACGTGAACTGCTGGCCCGTCAGCTGGCCGAGGAAGCCAGTGCCGCCCGGGCTGCGCGTCGACAGCTGGTGGAGCGACGTGCCGAGCGGCTCTCCGAGCTGGGGGAACTTGACGGTGGCGCCTTTCGCCTGCTGCTCAACCTGCTGGGGGATGCCCTGGGGGCGCGCCAAGGCGATGACGAACCCGTCACCACCACGACGGCGGATGGCAGCCTGCGCATCACCCTCACCCCGCTGGGGCCGGAAACCTCCGCCACCATCCGCACCGCCGCCGGCGCCCTGACCGGCCGCGACTATCGCCTCGTGATCCACGACCTGGAGGAGGTGGCTTGGACGAACTGAGCGATGCCCTGAGCCGTCAGCGCCAGGAGGAACAGCGCCGTGCCCTGCGCGCCCTGCTGGCCAGGCCACTGATTCGGGCCGACGAGATGGTCTTCCCCCTGGTGCGCCGCCATGCCGCGGTCCTGCGCGACTGGCTGGCGCGCGAGACCGGCTGGCACCTGCAGAGCGAGCGCGACTTCGTGCGCCTGCACAAGCGCCCCGCCGACAACCGGGATGCGACACGCCCGGCGCACGTCGGCCGCGGTACCCAGCGCAAGACCTTCAACCGCCGCCGCTACGTGCTGTTCTGCCTGCTGCTGACCGACCTCGAGCGTGGCGATGCCCAGATCACCCTGGGACGACTGGGCGAAGGCCTGGGCCGAGCCGTCGCCGACCCCGCCCTGTCGGAGCGTGGCCTGGTGTTCACCCTGGATCATCAGGAGGCACGCCGTGATCTGGTCGTGGTGGTGCGGCTGCTGTTGGCGCTGGGCGTGCTGGTCCGGGTGGCCGGGGAGGAAGAGCAGTTCCTGCGCCGTGGCCTGGAGGGCGACGTGCTCTATGACGTGGACCGTCGGGTACTATCGGCACTACTGGTCAGCGCGCGGGGGCCTTCGCTGGTGGCGCTGAATGGTGCCGATGCATCGCTCGATCTGGAGGAGCGACTGCGAGCATTGACTGAGACCTTCGTGCCCGACACCCCGGAAGGGCGCAATCGCGAGTTGCGCCATCGCCTGGCGCGCCGCCTGCTCGATGACCCCGTGGTCTACTGGGCGGATCTCGACGAGGACGAGACCGCCTACCTGACCAATCAGCGCGGGGCCATGGTGCGGCGCCTCCAGCAGGCCACCGGCCTGGTCCCCGAGGTGCGCGCCGAGGGGCTGGCGCTGGTCGATCCGGAGGGTGAATTGACCGACGAGAAAGTCCCCGCCGAAGGCACGGAGGGGCATCTGGCGCTGCTGATGGCCGAGCGGCTGGCCGAGGCGGGCCCCGAAGGCGTCGGCCTGGATGAGGCGGAGGCCTGGATCCAGGGCTGGCAGAGCGACTATCGCCGTTACTGGCGCAAGGCGGCCTGTGAGCCGGGCGCCGCTCACGGTCTCTGCCGCCAGACCCTGGCGCGTCTGGCGGCGCTGCGCCTGGTGGCACGCCGCGGCGAGCGCGTCATGCCCCTGCCGGCCCTGGGCCGTTTCCGCGTTCAGCCGGCGGCCACACCCGATGACGGTCCCCCTTTTTCTTCCGGGCAACCTGCCCGACAACCCGACCTGGTGGACCCTTTAGCCGATGAGTGAACTGCCCCAACCGCGTCGCCAGCGCTGGCAGCCCCTGCGCTGTGGCCTGGTGGAGATCTTCTACTACGACGAGGAAACCTTCCACTTCCATGATGGCCGCTTGCTGTTGCGCGGCAACAACGGCACGGGCAAGTCCAAGGTGATGGCCATGACGCTGCCATTCTTGCTGGATGGTCAGTTGATCCCCTCCCGCGTTGAGCCCGATGGCGATGGCGGCAAACGCATGGAGTGGAACCTGCTGGTGGGCGAGTACCCGGAACGCCTGGGCTACACCTGGCTGGAGTTCGGCCGCCAGGGAGCGTCGGGGCCCGAGACCTTCACCCTGGGTTGCGGCCTCAAGGCGGTGGCGGGGCGTCCGGTGCGCTCCTGGTTCTTCACCACACCGCAGCGCGTGGGGCACGACCTGTTCCTGGTCGAGAATGGCCGCAGTCTCAGCCGCGACCGACTGATTCAGGCCTTGGGGAGCGAGGGGCGGCTTTACGATCGTGCGGCGGACTATCGGCGCACCATCGACGAGGCGCTGTTCCACCTGGGCGAGCAGCGCTATGGGGCGTTACTCGATCTGCTGCTGCAGCTGCGCCAGCCGCAGCTGGCCAAGAAGCCCGACCCCAACCGCCTTTCCCAGGCGCTCAGCGACGCCCTGCCGCCGCTGGGCCGTGGCCTGATCGGCGAGGTAGCCGAGGCCTATCGCAGCCTGGACGCCTATCGTGGGGAGATTCAGGGGCTGGAGGAAACCGCCCACGCCGTGGAGGCCTTCCTGGGCCACTATCGCCAGTACGCCGGTATCGCGGTGCGTCGTCGTGCCGAGGGACTCACCGGCGCCCACGCCGAGTATGAGCGCCATCGTCTGCAGCTGGGCCGGGATCGCCAGGAGCTGGAAGCAGCCGCGGGCGAACGCGATACCCTGGCAAAGGTACGCCAGGCCCGGGAGGGCAAGCTGCTGGACCTGACCGCACGGCAGCGTACTCTGGAGGCCAGCGAGGTCATGCGTTCCGCCGAAGCGCTGCACAACGCCGATGAGCAGGCCCGTCAGCGCGCCCAGCATGCCCAGAGGCAGGCGGCGCTGCGGGAAAGAGCGCAGCGCGACAGCGAGCGGGCCGGGACGCGTCTGCGGGAGGCCGAGCAGGCGCTCGGCATCAGCGGCGAGAGCCTGCGCCAGCGGCGGGAGGCGAGTGCCAGCGCGGCCGAGGCCGCCGGGCTTGCCCACGACCATCATCGGCACATCGACGGGCTGGAGACGAAAGCGCCGGCGCCGGCCGAGATCGAGGCGCTACAGCAGGCGCTGCAGGGGGAGCATCGCCGCCGCCTGGAGGGCGTTGTGCACCTGCAGGGACGTCTTGGGGAGGTGGAGCAGGCCGAGCGGCGTTTCCATCAGGCCGAGCACGAGGCGCGCCGCGAGGAAGAGACCCTGGGCAGCCGCGAGGATGACCTGCAGGAGGCCTTTGAGGCCCGAGCCGGGGCGGCCGAAACGCTACAATCGGCGTGGCGCCGTCATCTGGACCGGCTGTGCGAGCTGGCACCGAACGATCCCGAGGCACTGCTGGCCGAGCTCGAGGGCTGGTGCGCTCACCTGGGGGGCGAGGATCCCGCCGAGGCGGGACTCTCCAAGGCGCGGGATGCGTTGCGCGAATGCCTGGGCCAGCAGCGCCTCATGCGTCAACAGTCAGGTGACGAGATCGAGGTGGCCTGCAATGAACTCGAGGAAGAGCGTGCCCGACTGGCGGCCGGCGGCGAGACCGCCCCGCCGACGCCCCACACCCGCGGGGAGCAGGCGCGCCAGGGCCGGCCGGGGGCGCCGCTCTGGCAGCTGGTAGACTTCAAGGGAGAGCTTTCCGAGGCGCAGCGCGCCGGCCTGGAAGCGGCCCTGGAGGCCGCCGGGCTACTGGATGCCTGGCTGATGCCCGACGGTGACCTGCTGGCCCCCGGCACCTGGGATACCCTGCTGGCGCCCGACGCCGAGGCGCCGTCTTCGCCGGCTGAGGCCACGCTGGCGGGCGTGCTCTGCCCGGACCTTCACGGTGAGCCGCCGGTCGCCCGCCAGGTGGTCGAGCGTGTGCTGGCGAGCATCGGGAGCGGGGCGTCCGAGGCCTTCGCCTGGGTCAGCGATGATGGCCGCTGGCGGCTGGGGCCGCTGCGTGGTCAATGGGGCAAGCCGGCGGCGGTGCATATCGGCCATGCGGCACGGGAGGCGGCCCGACAGTGCCGCCTGACGGCCATCGAGGACGAGCTGTCCGACCTGGCCCGCCAGCGGGCCGAAATCGACGCCGCGCTCGGGGGGCTGGCGAGGCGTCTGGAAGCGGCCGAGCAGGAATGGCAGCAGCGGCCGACGGCCCAGGCGCTGCGCGATGCCCATGCCGCCGAGGCAGCGGCGCGCCGCGCCCGGGATCTTCAGGCCGAGCGCCTGGAGCGAGCCCGGGAGGCCCTGGAGGCCGCCCGCGAGGCGCTCCAGGCGCTTCGCGGTGAGCTCTTCCAGGCTGCTGAAGACCTGCGCCTGCCCGCCGAGCGCGAGGCACTCTCGCGTGTCGAGTCTGCCCTGGGCGACTACCGGCTGGCCATCGGCGAGCTGATCCAGGCGGTCAGGGCCAGGCAGGCGGCGCAGCGCCGTCACACCGAACAGTGCGAGGAAGCCGATTCCGCCCGGGAGGCGCTTCAGCAGGCCGAGCTCGACCACGCCGAGGCCGCCGAGCAGGCCCGGGAAGCCGAGGTGCGTCGGGATACCCTGCGCGAGACCATGGGGGCCGAGGTGCAGGCTCTCGAGCGTCAGCTGGAAACGATTCGCCTGGAGCGCGAAGCGCTGGGTCGCGAGCAGCGTGAACTCGAGCAGCGCCATAGCGAACGGCTGGGCAAGGTGGCGCGCTTCGAGGAAAAGGTGGGCAACGGCGAGCGGCGCCTGACCGAGCTGGATGCACGTCGCGGCGAGGCCATCGTCGCCTTCCGTGCCCTGGTGGAAGAGGGATTGCTGCGGGTCGCCGCCCCCGACGCCTTCGCCGAGCACGAGCCGCCCGCCTCCTGGGCGCCGGACCCCGCCGTGCGCCTAGCCCGTGCCGCCGCCCAGGCCACGTCCCGCCTGAGCGCCGACGATGACAGCTGGCACGTCCACCAGGGGCGCCTTCACGAGCACATCAAGCTGTTGACCGATGTGCTCTCCCGGGGCGGCCACGACTGCCTGGCCGAGGCCCGCGACGACCTGCTGCTGGTGCGCATCGTCTTCCAGGGTCGGCGCCAGGACCCCGATGCGCTGGGTCGCCAATTGAGCGACGAGATCGCCCAGCGCCAGGCGCTGCTCAACGCCCGCGAGCGCGAGCTGCTGGAGAACTACCTGATCGACGAGGTGGCCAGCCATATCCAGGAGCGCATCACCGCCACCGAGCGCGACGTGACGACCATGAACCGCGAGTTGGAGAGCCGGCCCACCAGCACCGGCATGCGATTGCGCATCCGCTGGCAGCCCCTGACCGAAGGGCAGAGCGCCGGTGGCCTCACGGCCCCGACGGGGCTGGCCGATGTCTGCCAGCGGCTGCGACGCCAGGCGCTGGACGCCTGGTCGCCGGAGGATCGCGAGGTGGTGGGCGACTTCCTGCGCCAGCGTATCGAGGAGGCACGGGCCAGTGACGAGGGCGGCGCCCTGCAGGAGATCCTCGAACGGGCCCTGGATTACCGCTTCTGGCACCGCTTCGTGGTCGAACGCCATCAGAATGGCCAGTGGCGCCCGGCCTATGGGCCGGCGTCCGGCGGCGAACGGGCGCTGGTGATCACCTTGCCGTTGTTCGCCGCGGCGGCGAGCCACTACAGCAGCGCCCATCCCCAGGCCCCGCGCTTGGTGATGCTCGATGAGGTCTTCGCCGGCATCGATGACGATGCCCGGGCCAAGAGCATGGGGCTGCTGGCCCAGTTCGACCTGGATGCCATCATGACCTCGGAGCGGGAGTGGGGCTGCTACCCGGACGTGCCGGGGCTCGCCATCGCCCAGCTGGTGCGCCGCGAAGGCATCGATGCCGTGCACGTGACCCGCTGGCAGTGGGACGGGCGCCACCGACGGCGCGACGAGACACCCGTCAGCCAGGTTCGCGAGTCCGCTCCCCTGGCGGCGGATGAGGTAGCAGGTGGCGGCATGGACAGCCTCTTCTGATGGATCCTGAACGCCTGCAGCGCCTACTGGGAGGATCCGAGCTTGCGCGGCTGCGCCGGCGCCTGGCGAACAAGCTGCTGCGCGAGGGCGGGGGGCGGCTCTCCCTCAGTCGGGTCAGCGAGGCCGAGCGGATCGCCGTGGAGCGCCTGCTAGGGCGGCCGCCCCGTCAGGGCAAGTCGCTGTCCGTCGATATCCGGGCCCTATCCCAGGCCTTGGCCCGGGCCGGGGTGGCCCCCCACCTCCGCGATGCCCTGGAAGCCCTGGACGGGCCCCTGGTCGATGCCCGTGCCGAGCGGGAGGCTGAGCGTCGCCGCTGGGCCGACCTGCTCGCCGGCTACCGGCCGCAGGCCGAGCGCCTGGGCCTCGGCGACTGGCTGGACGCCCTGCAGGCCAGCGGCCTGCTTAAGCGCCTGGCGGGGCGATGTGAACGGCGCGGCACGTCGCTGCTCGAGCAGGCACTGTGGGTGCTGGAAAGACTGCCCGTCCCGGGCATGACCCTGAGTGCCCTGGCGGCCGAGTGCCTGGGCGATGCCCACGGCCTGGATGCCGGTCGGCCGGTGGCCGCCCTGGTGCGGCGTGCCCTGGCCCGCCACTGGCGAGGCGGGGTGGCCCTTGACGACCCCGATGAGCGTACCATCTGGGCCCATGCCGGCGTGCTGCTGGGCGGGGATATCACCAGTGCGGTGCTGACCTATCGGCTGCCGACCCGCGACCGTCTGTCGCTGGATCAGGCCCTGGCCGCTTACCATCACCGGGCGGAGCCCACCTGGCTGACCCTGCGTCAGTTGCTGCGCTATCCCCCCCAGTGGGCCTGCGCGGAGCGTGACGTCTTCGTCTGCGAGAACCCTGCCGTGCTGGCCGAGGCCGCCGAGCGCCTGGGGGCCGAGTGTGCGCCGCTGATTGCGACCTGGGGGCGGCCCGGTGCCGCCGTGCTCACCTTGCTGGAGCAGTTGGAGACCGCCGGCGCCGTGCTGCACTACCACGGCGACTTCGACTGGCCGGGGATCGGCATCGCCAATGCCCTGCTAAGGCGCTTCACCATGCGCCCTTGGCGGATGGGGGCGGCGGATCTGGAGGCTTGCGCCCACCTCGAGGGCAGGCCGCTGGAGGGGCGGCCCGTGGATGCCTGCTGGGATCCCGGGCTGCGCGCCGTGCTGGAGCGTCGCGGTACCGCCCTGCACGAAGAGCAGCTAATCGACACCCTGCTGGATGACCTGTGTCGCGATCGACCCTGAGGCTCAGGAATCGCTGCAGGCAGGCATCGGCGGCAGGGGAATCTGCCGCGGCCAGTCGTCGGGTACCACGAAGAATCGTGACACGTTGCTACCGGGCCCCTGCAGGGCGATCTGCACGGGGGCCTCGGTCTGGGCGAAATGCCGGTCGAGCCCCGCCGAGAGCTCCCACAGGGGCACGAACGCCTCGGGGCGGGGCAGGGCGAGCCAGTGGGGCTTGTGCAGCCAGGCGCCTCGTACGGTAAGCGGACGCCGATCCAGCAGGGCGTGCCAGTCGCGCCGGTAGAGCCAGTGGCCGCGCAGGTGATCCGCGGTGGCGTCACGGGGGGCGGGCAGCGTGGCATGCCAGGGATAGAAGAGCACGCCGGGTATCGCCAGGCGACACCGGAGCGGGAGGCCGCCGTTGGACAGACCGACCGGCCAGGCCTCGGCCATCAGGCGAGCCAGGACCGCGCGGGCCTCCGGGGCATCCCCCAGCCGCAGCTGATGGCGGTACAAGTGCTCGCGCTTGCTGGCCAGGCTGTCGGCGCCGCCCGGGCCGATCCAGCGGGCCTGATCGCCATCCGCGCCGGGGCCCTCGGGCAGTCCCAGGTAGTACTTGATGGCCACCTCCAGATGGATGGGTCGCGGGTCGTCCAGCCGGCAGTAGAGCAGGTCCAGCTCGCCCAGGGTGCGCTTGCCCTGGTGGATGCGCAGGTTGTGGGCGATCAGCCGCGTGGCCGGCGCCTCGTCCAGCAGGAACTGCCAGAGCCGCTCGTGATAGAGGCCCATGCGGCCGCGCAGTGTCCCGGCCAGGTGGGCCTCGAGGGCGCCGGGACGGGTCTCCAGGGCGGACAGCCAGCCCGCCAGGCGGTCGTCATCCGCCAGGCCCAGCGTCTCGCGAGAGGGACGGCCCGGGCAGGGCATCGTGATCAGGTCCGGCACCAGGATCAGCCAGGCCAGGTCACGGACCAGGGGGTGGCGGCAGAGGTCGAGGAGGCGAACGCCCGAGGGCGGCATGGGATTTCCTTGCGCTGGCGGGACCGGATCTGACGGCATATCAACTTTTCCCTATACTCAGCATACATTTTTCAGGTAACAGGGGAATCCCATGTCACTATCCTTCTCGCGCGGCGCGGCGCTGCTGATGGCCGGCCTGCTCTGCGTCTCGTCGGCCCAGGCCCAGGAGCCCGTGGTCGTCGCCTCCAAGATCGATACCGAGGGCTCGGTGCTCGGCCAGCTGATCCTGCAGCGCCTAGAGGCCGGCGGCCTCGAGGTGGAGAACCGGCTGCAACTGGGCGGCACCAGCATCGTGCGGGGGGCGCTGCTGGCCGGCGAGATCGACCTCTACCCCGAGTACACCGGCAACGGCGCCTTCTTCTTCGACATGGCCGACAGCCCGGTGTGGAAGGAGGCCGACGAGGCCTATGAGACCGTTAAGGAGAAGGACCTCGCGCAGAACGACCTGGTCTGGCTGACGCCGGCAGAGGCCAACAATACCTGGGCGATCAGCGTGCGAGGCGAGCTGGCCCGTGAGCACGATCTGGAGAGTCTGGCGGACCTGGCCGACTATCTGGAAACGGGGGGCACCTTCAAGCTCGCCGCCAGTGCCGAGTTCGTGGAATCCCCCCAGGCCCTGCCTGCCTTCCAGGAGGCCTACGGCTTCGAGCTCTCCGAGGATCAGCTGCTGGTGCTGTCCGGGGGCAACACGGCCGCCACCATGCGGGCGGCCGCCCAGCAGACCAGCGGGGTCAATGCCGCCATGACCTACGGCACCGACGGCGGCCTGCAGGCGCTGGATCTGGTGGTCATGGACGATACCCTCGGCGTGCAGCCGGTCTACCAGCCTGCACCGGTGGTGCGCCAGGCGGTGCTCGAGGCGCATCCCGAGATCGAGACCCTGCTCGCGCCGGTCTTTCAGGCGCTGGACAAGGAAACCCTGCAGCGCCTGAACGGTGAGGTGGCGGTCAACGGTCGCGCACCGGCCGAGGTGGCGGCCGACTTCCTCGACACCCTGAACGAGTGAGGTCCGGGTGGCACGAGTGACCGGGCGTCCCAACATTGTGCTGCTGAGCCTGATGCTGGCGGCCCTGCTGGCCTGGTGGGGGCTCCCCTCGGTCAGTGTGGCCCCCAACCGCATCGTGTCGGGCTCCGCCTACCTGGCCCCTGAGGTGGCCGGCGTCGGGCTCGCCGCGCTGGCCTGCCTGCCCATGGTGGCCGTCATGGGGCTGGCCTGGCGTCCGTCCCGGACCCGTCTGGCGATGGCCCTGGCCCTGGTGGTACTGATGCTCACGGCCTTGCCGCTATGGCTGTCGCTGGCGGCGCTGCGACTCATCGATCCGACCTCGCCGGGGGCGCGCATGGGGATCGGCCCAGGGCCCTGGGTGCTGCTGTTCGTGCTGCTGCTGGCCTTGATCGAGCTGCGCACGCGGCTGGGCCTGTCGCGACGCCTGGGTTGGGGGCTGCTCGCGGTGCCCCTGGGGAGTCTGGGCGTGTGCCTGATGCGCTGGCTGTCGCCCTTGGCGCTGTGGCAGGAGTATCAGGGGCGCCGCGAGGCCTTCGAGTCGGCCCTCGGCGAGCACTTGCTGCTGGTGGGGGTGGCCGTGGGCGTGAGCCTGGTGATCGGCGTGCTCGTGGCGCTGGCCATGCGCCGCTGGCCCGCGGCCCAGCGGGCCGGCTTCGGTGTGCTCAATTTCCTCCAGACCATTCCCAGCATCGCCCTGTTCGGCCTGCTGCTGGCGCCACTGGCCTGGCTGTCAAGCGAGGTGGCGTGGTTGGCGGCTCTGGGGGTCAGCGGTATCGGCTGGGCGCCGGCCCTGCTGGCCCTGGTCGGCTATAGCCTGCTGCCCATGGTGCGCAATACCTACGTCGCCCTGGAGGGCGTCGATCCGACGGTGATCGATGCCGCCCGGGGCATGGGCATGAGCCATGGCCAGGTGTTTCGGCAGGTCCGCCTCCCCCTGGCGCTGCCGGTGATCCTGGAGGGGATCCGGATCACCACCGTGCAGGCCATCGGGCTGACCGCGGTGGCGGCGCTGATCGGGGCTGGAGGGCTTGGCACCTTCATCTTCCAGGGGCTGGGGCAGGCCGCCATGGACCTGGTGCTGCTCGGTGCCTTGCCGATCTTGTTCATGGCCCTGGGGGTGGATGCCGTGCTCGGTGCCCTCGGCGAACGTCTGCGCCCGGGAGGTACCCCATGATCGAACTCATCCGGGTATCCAAGCGGTTCGGCGCCGAGACGGCGGTGGATGACATCTCGCTTCGCGTCGAGAAGGGGGAACTATGTGTGCTGGTGGGGACATCCGGCTGCGGCAAGTCGACGACCCTGCGCATGATCAATCGGCTGATCGAGCATAGCGACGGGGAGATCCACCTCGACGGCCAGCCGGTGCGGACCTTCCGCGAGGAGACGCTGCGGCGCCGGATCGGCTATGCCATCCAGAGCACAGGGCTCTTTCCCCACTGGACGGTGGCACGCAACATCGGCCTGGTCCCGCGGCTGCTCGAGTGGCCGGTGACACGCATCCAGGCGCGGGTCGAGGAGCTGATGAACCTGCTCGGGCTGCCGCAGGAGGAGTTCGCCGACAAGTACCCCAGCCAGCTCTCCGGCGGCCAGGCCCAGCGCGTCGGCGTGGCCCGGGCCCTGGCCGCCGATCCCGAGATCCTGCTGATGGACGAGCCTTTCGGTGCCCTGGACCCGATCACCCGGGAGACCCTGCAGGAAGAGCTAAGGGCCTTGCAGGCGAGGCTCCACAAGACCATCGTCTTCGTCACCCACGACATGGACGAGGCGCTGCGCCTGGCAGACCGGCTGGTGGTGATGCACCAAGGCCGGATCGTGCAGCAGGGCCGGCCCATCGACCTGCTGCGTGCCCCGGCCGATGCCTTCGTGGAGTCGCTGCTGGGTGGCGAGGATCGTGGTCTCAAAGAGGCCGCGCTGCTGCCGGTGAGCGAGCGGATGCGGCCTCTGAGGGCGTCCCAGGGACATGCCCAGGAGCGGATCGCGCAGCACGCTAGCCTGCGCGAGGCGCTGTCGGTCATGCTGTGGCGCCATGCCGAGCGTCTTATCGTGATCGATGAGGATGATCGGCCCGTCGGTGAGCTCTCCCTGCGGCGCCTGGTGAGAGCTCGGGACGATGAGTGAGGCAAGGTCCTGGGGGAGGCAGCGTGCCCTGTGCCACTGGGCGACGCCATTCGCCTGGCTCGTCCTGCTGCTGGCGCTGACGCTGGGCATGGAAGCGCTGGAGGGAGGCTTCCGCCTGCTCGAACCTGACAGCCGCGAGATCATCTATACCCGAGCCGATTTTCTGGTCCTGCTGGGGCGGCACCTGCTGATGGTCGGCACGGCGGGGATACTCGCCATCGGGCTCGGCGTGGGGGCGGCTATCGCCGTCACCCGCCCGGGTGGGCGGGACTTCCTGCCGTTGGTCAGCCAGCTGGCCTCCATGGGGCAGACCTTTCCGCCGGTGGCCGTGCTCGCTCTGGCGGTGCCGGTGCTGGGCTTTGGTACCGTGCCGGTGATCGTGGCGCTGCTGCTCTATGGTCTGCTGCCCATCGTGCGCAATACCCTGGTCGGGATCGAGGGCATCGATGCCGGGGTGCGCGAGGCCGCACGTGGCATGGGCATGACCGGTGGCCAGATCCTGCGCCAGGTCGAGTTGCCCCTGGCGGCGCCGGTGATCCTGGCCGGTATCCGGACTTCGGTGACCATCAACATCGCCACCGCCGCCATCGGGGCCACGGTAGGGGCCAGTAACCTCGGCGATCCCATCATCTCGGGCATCGTCAACGGCAACACAGCCTATGTGGTGCAGGGGGCGGTACTGATCGGGCTGCTGGCCCTGACCGTCGACAGCCTGTTCGCCAAGCTGATGCCCACTCGGGGGTGAAGCATCGGCAGGCGCCCTCGGCGATGATCCCGATTCATCCAACGCAGGGGTACCCAAGTCCTGCCGTTTACGTTAACGTCAATCATGATGCGTTGATCGCCGCCGGGGCCAACCCCTGGCGAGCGAGGAAAATAGCGACAACACTGCCCTCACAAGGGGCAAGAGGATGACGTCGATGACAACAACAGCGGATATCCACGAGCCGAAGTTCATGGCCGGGGACGAGTTCAGCATTCCCACCTTCCGCCTGCTAACGCAGGATGGGACCCTTCACGAAGGTGCCGAGGCACCGGAACTCGATCGCGACAAGGCACGCCATATCTACCATGCCATGGTGGCGACGCGGGTACTTGACGAGCGGATGATGGCCGCCCAGCGCCAGGGGCGACTCTCCTTCTACATGCAGTGCACCGGCGAAGAGGCTGCCGTGGTCGGGGCCACCGCGGCGCTGGATGATGCCGACATGATCATGGCCCAGTACCGCGAGCAGGGCGCTCTGGTCTACCGCGGCTTCACCTTCGACGAGTTCATGAACCAGCTGTTCGGCAACGAGCTTGATTACGGCAAGGGCCGACAGATGCCGATCCACTACGGCTCGCGCAAGCTGCATTACATGACCATCTCGTCGCCCTTGGGTACCCAGATTCCCCAAGCCACGGGCTATGCCTATGGCCAGAAGCTGGCCGGAGACGGCCTGTGCACCACGGTGTTCTTCGGCGAAGGGGCGGCCTCCGAGGGCGATTTCCACGCCGCGCTGAACATGGCGGCCGTGCACAAGGTGCCGGTGATCTTCTTCTGCCGCAATAATGGCTATGCGATCTCCACGCCCTCCATCGAGCAGTTCGCCGCCGACGGCGTTGCGCCCCGGGCCTTCGGCTATCGCATGCACGTGATCCGGGTCGACGGCAACGATGTCCTGGCGGTCTATCAGGCCACTCAGCAGGCCCGTCGACTCGCCGTTGAGCAGAACCAGCCGGTATTGATCGAGGCCATGACCTATCGTCTGGCGGCCCACTCGTCCTCCGACGACCCCTCGGGCTACCGCTCGAAGAAGGAAGAGGAAGCCTGGCGCGAGAAGGACCCCATCCTGCGCCTGCAGCGCTGGCTGATCGCCCGCGACTGGTGGAGCGATGACGAGGAGAAGGCGCTTCAGGAGTCACTGCGCCGGGAAGTGCTGGAGACCATGAAGCGTGCCGAGAAGCGCCCGCCACCGCCGCTGGACAGCATGATCACCGACGTCTATGCCGACGTGACCCCGGCACTGCAGCGCCAGCTCGATGCGCTCAAGTCGCATATCCGCCAGTATCCCGAGGCTTACCCCAAGGGGGCCCGGTCGCTGGACCCGGATGTGACCCGCCGCGACGATAATGCCGACAAGGGAGAGTCCTGAGATGCCGACCCTGAACATGCTGCAGGCCATCAACCAGGCCCTGGATATCGCCATGGCCGAGGACGAGAAGGTACTGTGCTTCGGCGAGGACGTGGGTGGCTTCGGCGGTGTTTTCCGCGCCACCAGCCATCTCCAGGAGCGTTACGGCAAGGCGCGTTGCTTCAACACCCCGTTGGTGGAGCAGGGCATCATCGGCTTCGCCAACGGCCTGGCCGCCCAGGGCTCGGTACCGGTGGCGGAGATTCAGTTCGCCGACTATATCTTTCCGGCCTTCGACCAGATCGTCAACGAGACCGCCAAGTTTCGCTACCGTTCCGGCGATCTGTTCAACGTGGGCGGGTTGACCATCCGCGCCCCCTACGGCGGCGGTATCTCCGGCGGGCTCTACCATTCACAGTCACCGGAGGCCTATTTTGCGCATACGCCGGGCCTGAAGGTCGTCATTCCACGCAATCCCTACGAGGCCAAGGGGCTCTTGCTGGCCTCGATCCGTGACCCGGACCCGGTGATCTTCTTCGAGCCTAAGCGCCTCTACCGGGCCTCCACCGGTGAGGTACCGGAGGAGGATTACCAGCTGCCCATCGGCGAGGCGGAGATCACCCGGGAGGGCACCGATGTCACCCTGTTGGGCTGGGGTGCCCAGATGGAGGTCATCGACAAGGCCGTGGAGCTGGCCGAGAAGGACGGCATCTCCTGCGAGGTGATCGACCTTCGTACCCTGTTGCCTTGGGACGAGGACACCGTGGCCGAGTCGGTGCTCAAGACCGGCCGGCTGGTGGTGACCCACGAGGCGCCGCAGACCGGAGGCTTCGCCGGCGAGGTCGCCGCGGCCATCCAGGAGCGCTGCTTCCTGTACCTGGAATCGCCGATCATGCGGGTGACCGGTCTGGACACCCCCTTCCCGCTGACGCTGGAGAAGGAGTACATGCCGGATCACCTGAAGATCCACGAGGCCATCCGCGCCAGCGTGAACTATTGACGACCGGTATCAGGACAGGAGAGACGAGATGACAGAGTTCAAGCTGCCCGATATCGGCGAAGGTATCGTGGAGTGCGAGGTAGTGGAATGGCGCATCCAGGAAGGGGACGTCATCCAGGAGGACCAGCCGGTGGTCGAGGTGATGACCGACAAGGCGCTGGTCGAGATCACCGCGCCGGAAACGGGGCGCGTGACCAAGCTGCATGTGCCCAAGGGCGAGATCGCCAAGGTGCATGCGCCGCTGTTTGCCTACGAGCCCGAGGGGCAGGCTGCCGATGAGGTCGCGTCGTCATCCACCGGCAGCGAGGCGGCCACGGCCGGTCCCCAGGAGGCAACATCCGGTGAGGTGACCCCGCCCGCCGCGCCGGGGGGCAAGACCAAGGATTTCATCCTGCCGGATATCGGCGAGGGCATCGTCGAGTGCGAGGTGGTCGAGTGGCGCATCGCCGAGGGTGAGGCGATCGCCGAGGATCAGCCGGTGGTGGACGTGATGACCGACAAGGCACTGGTCGAGATCACCGCCCCGGAAGCCGGGACGGTGACCCGGCTGTACGTGGCCAAGGGAGAGATCGCCAAGGTGCATGCCCCGCTCTTCGCGTATCGTCCGGAGGGGGCGGGGGCAATGGAGGAGGCGCACGAGACGGCGCCGGCTGCTTCGGCAACGGCGCCCCGGGCGGCCTCCGCAACGCCCCCTCCCTCCCGGGAAGAGCGTGCCGCGCCTTCCGGTGGCCAGGGGCCGTACGGACGGATCCCGGCCAGTCCGGCGGTGCGCCGGCTGGTGCGCGAGCATGACCTGCGCCTCGCGGATATTCCAGGGTCCGGCAAGGACGGCAGGGTGCTCAAGGAGGACGTACTGGCGTTCCTCGAAGGCGGCCAGCCGCGGCGAGCCGAGCCGACCGAGACCGCCCCGACACCCCGGCCGGCCCGGGCCGAGCCGGGCGAGGTCCGGGTCGAGCCCATGCGCGGCATCCGGGCGGCCATGGCCCGGCAGATGGTGGCCTCTGCGTCGACCATCCCGCACTTCCAGTACGGCGAGGAGATCGACGTCACCGACCTGCTGACGCTGCGCGAGCGGCTCAAGCCCGAGGCAGAGGCGCAAGGTACGAGAGTCACGTTAATGCCCTTCTTCATGAAGGCGATGGCGCTGGCGATCCGTGACTTCCCGATCCTCAACAGCCGTCTCAACGACGCCGGGGACGAGATCCATTACCTGCCGTCCTGCAACATCGGCATGGCGGTGGATGGCAAGGCCGGGTTGATGGTGCCCAACGTCAAGGGCGTCGAGCATCTGACCCTGCTCGAGATCGCCGCGGAGATCCAGCGACTGACGGCCGAGGCCCGGGAGGGCCGGGTCGCTCAGGCCGATCTCAAGGGCGGCACCATCAGCATCTCCAATATCGGGGCCCTGGGCGGAACCTATGCCGCGCCCATCATCAATGCCCCGGAGGTGGCCATCGTCGCCATCGGCAAGAGCCAGTGGCTGCCCCGCTTCGACGAGGCCGGCGAGGTGACCCGGCGGGCGATCATGACCGTGACCTGGGCCGGTGACCATCGGCTGATCGATGGCGGCACCATCGCGCGCTTCTGCAATGCCTGGAAGGGCTATCTGGAGACGCCCGAGACGATGTTGCTGCATCTAGGGTAATGCGATGACCCAGGCCCCCCTGCAGCAGTTCTATATTCCGGAGGAGCAGTCGGTCTATCTGCTCAGCCATGACGACGCTCGCAAGCTCAAGGAGTGGGTGGCGTTGTGTCAGGTCCAGCTGGAACAGCTGGGCTACCGGAACATCGAACTGATCGGTAAGGGGGCCTACGGTTTCGTCTTCGCCGGGATCACCGCCACCGGTGAGGAGTACGTCTTCAAGTTCACCCGGGTGAACCTGCCCCAGCACCTCCAGGACCGCCTGGAGGAGGAGGCCTTCATGCTGGAGCAGGTCGCTCATCCTCGGGTGCCCCGGCTCATCGTCTTCCAGCGGGTCCGCAACCAGGCGATCCTGGTGATGCAGCGTGCACCGGGGATCAACCTGGAGGAGGTCTCGCTGCGCGAGGGGCGGCTTTCGCCCCGGCTGGTCATGCGCATTGCCGACCAGCTTGCGGACATCCTGCGCACCCTGCGCCGGGAGGCAGGCCCCGCTGGCCGCTCCGTGGTGCATGGTGACATCAAGCCCTCCAACCTGGTCTTCGATGCACGCGAGGAGGCGATCGCGCTGATCGACTGGGGCTCGTCGGTGTTCGCCCAGCTCGATGCCAACCTGCAGTTCGTGACCGCCAACGTCATGGAGCTGATGTCGGATAACCTGCAGCAGACCAATGCGCGCCTGGGCGATGTGTACTTCATCGGCGAGGAGCAGCTCGAGGGGGCCCTCTCCTCGCCCCGCTTCGACGAGCAGGGGGCGGCCGGTACCCTCTATGCGCTGGCGTCGGCCCAGTCCTGCCGGTTCGGCCATCGGGCCATCCCGGCCACTTCCCTGGGCCTGCCCCGGGAGTTCGCGCGCATGCTCGACGGCATGCTCGACCCGGACCCGGCCACCCGCCTGAAGGCCGGCGACCACTTCATCCGTGAGATGCCAAGGCTCGCCCGGCTGGTCATGCTGGACCTGCCCGAGCCGGCGGAGTCGCCGTTAGTGCCGGTCTGGAGCCGCCCCCTCGATCGCGAGATCGATACGGTGGTCTACAGCTCGCGCAAGGCCTTCCTGCGCGAGGAGGGCGGCCGCGAGACCCTCAACGACGTCAACGACGTCCAGCTTGATCGCTACTACCGGAACTTCATGCAGAACATGGGGGAGACCGAGAAGGCCTTCCTGGCCGCCGTGAGCCGCCTGGGCAAGTATCCGGTGGTGGGCGGGCTGGCGGTGCGCTGGGAGGCCGAGGGGGTCTACATCGACACCTCGCTGAACCTCCACGACCCGGCGCTCAAGCCGGCCTTCACCGCCGCCGTCAATAACATGGTGACCCTGGCCCGGGCGATCCATCGGCGCGGGATCTTCAAGAGCTGCCTGTTCAATGCCCGCGACACCCTGCACCTGGACCGGGAGGCGCCGGAGCGTCCCTTCGAGCCCCTGCCCGGCATGCGGCTGCGCTACGAGGTCAGCGCCGTGCCGGAACTGGAGGATCGCACCCGCCTGCACAGCTATTTCGAGGACGGGCCGGATCCCGAGGAGTTCCTGGTGTTGCCCGAGGCGATTATCACCTCGCTGGAGGCCCTCAACGACATCCACCATACGGGCATGATCATCTTCGAGGCCTTGCCCCAGCACCTCAAGATCCACAGCCACTACCGGCTGCTGGATCCGTCCCGGGAGGACGAGTTCCAGCGGCGTCTGGATGATATCCTGGGGGCGGTCGGGCTGATCGAGGGTCTCGGCGTCTCGGGTTTCATGAAGATGCCCTACAAGGACACCCGATTCTTCCCCCATGTGGCGCGACAGCCCGAGCGCTTCTATCCCCGGGATCCTCGGGCGGCCCTGGCCGCCGATGCCTCCGGAAGATGACGTCAGGTTATACGCGGTCCTCAACAGCCATGCGAATCGACTATTCCGGCCCCCTTCCCGAGCTCGTCGGCTTCCTGCTGTTGCCGCGCTTCTCGATGGCGGCCTTCTTCTCGGCCATCGAGCCGTTGCGTATCGCCAATCGCCTCAGCGGCCGGCCACTGTTCGACTGGAGGCTGATCAGTGAGGATGGCGAGCCGGTGACCGCCTCCAATGGCATGACCCTGCTCGTCGACCAGGCCAGTGACGACGTGCATCAGTTACCGTCGCTGGCCGTGTGCAGTGGCTTCGATCCCGATGCTTACCTGAGTCGTGGCCTGAGGCGCTGGCTGCACCGCCTGGATCAGGCCGGCTGCGTGCTGGGCGGATTGGACACCGGCTGCTATCTGCTCGCCGCGGCGGGGTTGCTGGACGGAGAGCGGGTCACCCTGCACTGGGAGAGCCTGCCGGCATTCCAGGAGCGCTTTCCGGGCATCGAGACCTCCGACGAGCTGTTCGAGCTGGGCCAGCGCCGCTTCTCCTGCGCCGGGGGCGCGGCGGCCATGGACATGGCGCTGGACGTCATCGCGCGACGGCATGGCACGCGCCTTGCGATCGAGGTGTCCGAGCAGCTGATCCATGAGCGCATCCGCACCCGCCGTGACCAGCAGCGCATGACGTTGGCGCGACGCCTGGGGACCCACCAGCGTCCCCTGGTAACGGCCGTGGCGCTGATGGAGCAGCATCTGGAGGCACCCTTGTCCCTGGCCGAGATCGCCGACCGCGGCGATGTCTCGCCCCGCCAGCTGCAGCGCCTGTTCGACCAGGAGCTGGGCACCAGCCCTCGTCAGTGGTACCTGGGGCTGCGGCTCGACCGTGCCTGGCACCTGCTGGCCGAGACCGACCGGGACATCCTGTCGGTGGGGCTGGCCTGCGGGTTCGCCTCGAGTTCGAGCTTCTCCCGGGCGTTTCGGGCCCACTTCGGGCAGTCGCCGCGGCAGGTGCGCGGCGGCTGAGCAAGGGCGAGGGCGTCGCTTTCCAAGCCTTTTCTCCGGGCGATGATGTCGCGACGCCACGCCAAGGGCGAGTGTCAGGCCTCGGGCGCCTGGCATTCGTCGGGCCGTCAGGCTCGCTGGGGGATACGCTTGGTCTGACGAGACTCGCGCACCAGCGAGAGCAGCACCCCGGCGGTCATCACCAGGATCACCCCGCTCAGCGGCAGGGCGGCGGCGATCAGCTCCTGGTAGAGAGCGTTGCCGCCGACACGAAGATGATCAGGGTCGGCACCAGCAGCACGCCGAGCACGAACTCGCGCAGGGTGCGCCCCTTGGAGATGCAGGCGATGAAGAGTCCCACGAAGGGGGCCCAGGCCAGCCACCAGCCCCAGTAGAAGATGGTCCAGCCCTGTTGCCATTCGACCCGCTCCGGCGTCTCGGCGAACCACAGGCCCATGGGGATGAAGTTGGCGGCGTAGTCGAGCAGGGTCTCGCCGAAGGCCTGCACCAGCCACAGGGTCGGGCCGCCCAGCAGGAAGGCGCCGACCACCAGCGCCGAGATCCAGATGTTGAGCTCGGAGATCACCTTGATACCGCGCTTGACCCCGGAGACCACCGAGAGGATGGAGACCACCGAGATCACGGCGATCAGCGTCAGCTGGGTATCCAGGCCCGCGCCGATACCCACCAGGCGCTCCAGGCCCACGGCCATCTGGCTGACGCCGAGCCCCAACGAGGTGGCCACACCGAACACGCAACCCAGCACGCCGAGGATGTCGAAGGCGTGACCGATGGGACCGTAGATGCGCTCGCCGATAAAGGGATACAGGGCCGACCTCAGCGCCAGCGGCAGCCCCTTGCGGTAGGCGAAGTGGGCCAGCGACATCCCGACGATCACGTAGACGGCCCAGCCATGCAGGCCCCAGTGGAAGACCGAGACGCGCAGGGCGTCGATGGCCCGCTCGTGACCGATGGCGGTGGCGCCGGCCATGTCGGCATGGGGATTGTTCGGATAGCCGAAGGCGCCGGTGTCATCGAGGTAGAAGATGGGCTCGGCGACACCGAAGAACAGGATGCCGATGCCGATGCCGGCGGAGAACAGCATCGAGAACCAGGCGAAGTTACTGAACTCGGGGCGACTGTCGTCGGCCCCCAGGCGCACCCCGTCGAAGCGGCTGACGACGATGAAGGCGCAGACCACCATCAGCACCATGACGGTGACCAGGTAATAGCCGCTGAAGGTGCTCTCGATCCAGCCGCGTGCGGCGCCGAAGACGCTGCCGGCCAGTTCCGGACCGAGGCCAGTGAAGAGCACGAAGGCCAGCACCAGACCGGCGGCGGTGAGGGTCATGCCCTTGTGCATGCCCTGGAAGAGGCCGCCCTGGGCCAGTTCGGTCACCAGGTAGTCCGTCGAGGTCTCAAGGCCCGGCGCTGAGCCGGATCCTGGGGCCTCGGGAGGCGTGGGGGGAGTTGAAGTAGCGATAAGCCATCTCCTCTGGGGCCGGACGAGGGGCCGGCGATCCCCGTCCGCCCGGTGAGGGAACCGGGCGGGCTGTTTCGATGGAGTGGAATCAGCGCCGGGTCGGCGGCAGACCGATGCGGCGACCGGCCAGTTCCGGCCAGGCCTCCGCGGCGGCGGTCGGCAGCGCGGCGATGGCCTCAGCCACATCCTCCGGGAAGGGCGCCGGGCGACCGGCCTCGCTGTCGATGCCCATCAGCATCTGCTCGCTGGTGGCCAGCAGGCCGCCTTCCGCGTCGAGGAGAGTGAAGAACACGTGCAATCGCTTGGCGTCGCGGTCCAGCACCGTCACCTCGACCGCCAGCGGCTGGTCCTCGTGGGCCTCGCGGCGATAGCAGAGGTGGGTCTCCAGGGTGAAGATGGTGTAGCCGTGGCGTCGCCGGCCGGCCTCATCGAGGCCGATGCGATCCATCAGCGCCTCCACGCCTAGGGAGAATACCCGGGCATATTCGGCGTCGTTCATGTGGCCGTTGTAGTCGACCCACTGCGGGGCGACGCGGGTCTCGAGCAGTGCCATCAGATGCGTCCCTCCAGGCCCTCGGCCTCGGGCCAGTACTTCTGCACCAGGTCGAGCAGCTCGACCAGGAAATCATCGCGGCGACGGTCGAGCTCGGCTACCGGGCGGCCGGCGGCCTGGTGCTCGCAGCCCTCCACGACCTTGTCGATCAACTCATCGGTGAGCTCGGGGGCCTCGAGCTTGGTCCAGGGCAGCTTCAGGGCCGGTCCAAACTGCTCGAGCATATGGCGCATGCCCGGCTCGCCGCCGGCCAGGTGGAAGGTCAGGAAGGTGCCCATCAGCGACCAGCGCAGCCCGCAGCCGTAGACCACGGCGGCGTCCACCTCTTCGGTGGTGGCCACGCCGTCATTGACCAGATGCAACGCCTCGCGCCACAGCGCCTCCATCAGCCGGTCGGCGATATGGCCCTCGATCTCGCGGCGCACCACCAGCGGGCGCATGGCCAGGTCCTGGTAGAGCGCCTGGGCACGGGTGACATGGTGGGCCTGGGTGGCCTCGCCGCCCACCAGCTCCACCAGCGGCAGCAGGTAGACCGGGTTGAAGGGGTGGGCGACGATCACCCGTCCCGGGACCCAGGTGCAGTCGCGCTGCAGGTCGCTGGGCTTGAAGCCCGAGGTGGAGGAGCCGATGATCGCACCGGGGGCGGCCGCGGCGTCGATGGCGGCGAGGATCTCGCGCTTGAGCGGAAGGCGCTCGGGGACGTTCTCCTGGATCAGATCGGCGCCTGCCACCGCCTCCTCGAGGCGGTCCACGAAGGTCAGCCGCGCGGGACTGGCGCCCTCGGTCAGGCCGAGTTTCTCGAGGGACGGCCAGGCATTGTCGACGAAGGCGCGGGTGCGTTCGGCCGCTTGGGGGGCCGGGTCGAAGGCGACCACGTCCCAGCCCCGGGCCAGGGCCCGGGCGATCCAGCCGTTGCCGATGACGCCGGTGCCGATGACGCTCAGTTGACGGCTCATGCCTCACCTCCCGCGGCTGTCTCGAGCGCTTTCTCGACGATATGGTCGGTGTTCGGGTCGCGCAGCGCGAGATGCGCGCGGGTCTCGGCGGGGGTCATGACGCGGCCACCGAGGTTCTCGATGAGGGTGGAGGCCTTCTCGACCAGCCCGCCGTTGGTGGCCAGCACGCCCTTCTCCAGGTAGAGGTTGTCCTCCAGGCCGACCCGGGCGTGGCCGCCGAGCAGCATCGCCTGGGCGACCATGGGCATCTGCTGGCGGCCGATGCCGAAGGCCGCCCAGTTGGCGTTCTCCGGCAGCCTGTTGCGCATCGCCAGCATGGACTCGGTGTCCGCCTCGGCGCCCCAGGGAATGCCCAGGCACAGCTGGAAGAGCGGGTCGCCGTCGAGCAGGCCTTCCTGCTGCAGCTGGCGGGCAAACCACACATGGCCCAGGTCGAAGCACTCGAGCTCGGG
Organism: Halomonas cerina; assembly: GCF_014192215.1. GTDB lineage: Bacteria > Pseudomonadota > Gammaproteobacteria > Pseudomonadales > Halomonadaceae > Halomonas > Halomonas cerina. The sequence continues at coordinate 58,833 of NZ_JACHXP010000018.1, read as the reverse complement.
CTTGACGCCGGCGGCCTGCACCAGGCGGGCGTGCTCGCGTAGCCAGTCGGCGGGGTTCACGTAGACCATGTCGCCGAAGTTGAGGCTGCCGCAGTCCAGGGTACAGAGCTCCGGGAGCAGCGCGCCCACGGGTTCATGGCGCTGGGCCGGGGTCTGGATGTCGGTGCCCGGACCGCCGCGGGTGGGCTCCTCGGCGTCGGGGATCCAGTCGCCGCCGCCGCCGGCGGTGATGTTCATCACGATGTCGACGTCGGCCTCGCGGACGCGCTCCATCACCTCGCGGAAGTGCTCGGTGGAGTGGCTGATGTCGCCGGTCTCTGGGTCGCGCACATGGATATGGGCGACGCTGGCGCCGGCACGGGCGGCCTCGATGCAATTATCAGCGATCTGCTTGGGGGTCACCGGGACGTTGGGGTTCTTGCCGGCGGTGTCGCCGGCGCCGGTGACGGCGCAGGTCAGGATGATGTTGCGGTTCATGGTTCAGGTCTCCGCTTCGGGTCAGTCGTCAAGACCTGCCTAGTGTGGTGGCTGGTCGGCACGAGGAGTTGACCTGATGCGTCATTAACTTGATGTTTGGCGACTGGCGATCAGCGAAGTCTGGCGGCGACAGGCCCGGCACTCGAACAGCGGATGGTACCGCCTGCGCACTCGAGAATAGACCGTGCCCTCGCCGCGTGGGCCAAGTCGATGGGCCAGGTCACCGAAGAGGGATGACATGATGGTCTCTGGCGATTGCATACTTCATCAATAAAACCCTTATAATCCAGTAGGATAAAGTGTATCGCAATATGGCTACGATTGTAGTACTGGCCGACCATTGACTCATGCCAAACCCTATCAGCTTCCGACCAACGAAGCCTGCCCCCTCCTCATACCTCACTTCTAACTCCAACCAAGAACCGCTCACTTGACAGATCCGTTAACGCGGACAACCGTTCTACTTGCAGCAGCGACGGATAAGGGATATCCATGGCCCGAATTCATGAGGAAGCTTGTACGGCCTTGGTCGTGGCATCCAATGATGACGCCCGCCAAGGGGCGGTCTGTAAAGCATTGCATCGCCTCGGCTGGGATACGGGACAGGGGCCGGTGCCCCCCGAGACATTGTATGAGGCCGATCCGAATGTGCTGCTGGTGCTGGTGCCTCCCGACCAGACCCGTGATCAGGAACTGATCCGGCTGCTCGACCGCTTTCCTCTGATGCCAGGGCTAGTGTTATTTCCCTGCGGCGCCACGACCTGGGACGTGTCGCTGATCAATCGCTGTAATGACTTTGTCGGCTGGCCTTGCAGTGACAAGGAGCTCCGGTATCGACTGGATCGGGTGTCCATGAAGGTCGGCGGGGCCGCCGGTGCGTCCTACCTGGATCCGGGCGACGAATTGGTAAACCTGAACATCGTCGGTGTCTCGGAGCCACTGCGCCGGGCCGTGCGCCATATCCATAAGCTCTCGCGATGCGATGCGCCCGTTCTTGTAAACGGGGAGACCGGGACGGGCAAGGAACTGGCAGCGAGAGGCATCCACTACAACAGCAGCCGGCGGGATGGACCTTTCGTGGCGGTTAATTGCGGGGCCTTGCCGGATCACCTCAGTGAGAACGAACTCTTCGGCCATGAGCGCGGCGCCTACACCGATGCCGCCGGCCAGCAGGCCGGCATGGTTGCTGAGGCGGTCGGCGGCACGCTCTTTCTGGACGAGATTCAGGCCTTGACGCCCCATGTTCAGGCAACGCTGTTACGTTTTTTGGAAGACGGCAGCTACCGGCCCTTGGGCGCCAGCCGGTCTCACACCGCCGACGTCCGGGTAATCGCCGCCTGCAATGCCGATCTGGCGGCGTTGGCTGGAGAGGGCCGATTCCGGTCGGATCTCCTCTATCGGTTGGATGTGCTGTCGTTGAACCTGCCGCCCTTACGTGAGCGGCGCGATGATGTGGCCGTCCTTGCCGAGCACTTTCTTCGGCTGTTTCGGATCAAATATGAGCAGCCGGACAAGTACCTGGCAGCCGGTACCATACCGACGCTGCAGCGATACCGTTGGCCGGGCAATATTCGCGAACTGGAAAACCGCCTTCATCGGGCTTTCGTTCTGACAGAGCAACTCGCCATCACACCCGCTGACGTGCTCGGCGATCTGGCATCGGAACCGCCGCGGCCCCGGTCGATGATCGATGCCAACTTCTCAGGGTCGTTCCAATTCTCAGGGTCGTTCCAACAGGAAAAGGCCGCCGCCGTGGCTGAATTCGAACGCCGTTACTTGCAATGGGTTTACACCGAAGCCGATGGCAATGTCAGCGCCGCCGCGCGCCAGGCCGGCAAAGAGCGACGAGCGTTGGGTAAATTATTGAAGAAGCATGGGATTGGTTGGCCCTAACCCTTAGGGCCAAGACACAAGATCCTCATTCCAAATTCCAATGAAGAGTCGCAGAGCCGGTGCGGACGGGAGGTTTCCTCTAGGGAGGTGGTAGCCATCGTTCCGGGACTCGATCCGGGATCCGCCAGAAGGATGGGGGTGGAAGCCGGGAACCCGTCTCTCCGCTCCTTGCAGGATTCCTATAGCCTCGATAACCCAACTGGGTCACAAATAACCCGCCTGGGTCAAATCCGCTCAAACGCACCTTGATTCCGCCTATCCCGACGCAGGCGCCAAGACCTGTTGAGAAACCGGGTCACCCTATACCCACCACATCTCTCAAAGACTGCAAAATAAATCAAATATAAACAAGCACTTGCGAAATCTATCCGAGGTGGCACGGAACCTGCTTAGTCAGTGGCAGGTGACAGGAGAGGTGCAGCGCGTGTCCGACCAGCCCCAGTCCGTAGATGAGCTCGCGCGGGATATTGCGGCTTACCTCCGCGAACATCCTGAGGCTGCCGACAGCGTGGATGGTATCGCGCAGTGGTGGTTGCAACGACAGCGGTATCGGATCGCTGTCGACCGGGTAAAGGAGGCGCTGCATCGCCTGGAGGAACAAGGCCAGGTCGAGCGCACCCCCAATGCCACCGGTGTGGCGGTCTACCGGGCTCGGCGGACGGCGGGCACCTCGCACAGCCAGGGCGAGGAATAGCCTCGACGGGCACGCCCGGCATACGCCAACACTCAGACCAAAGGAAGGATGTAGGGACCATGGTACAGCCAACTTATCCGGGTGTTTATATTCAGGAAATTCCCAGTGGGGTGCGAACCATCACGAGCGTCTCCACGTCCATCGCGGCGTTCTTTGGCCGGGCCAGCAAGGGACCCATCAATAGGGCCACGCGGCTGCTCAGCATGGCTGATTATGAGCGCGAGTTCGGGAAGCCCCACCCGAAAAGCGACCTGGCCCACAGCGTCCAGCACTTTTTTACCAATGGCGGTACAGACTGTTACGTCATCCGCCTGGCACACAATCCCAGCACGGCGGATGTGACGCTTCAGAATCTGGCCAATACCAATGTGCTCTCGGCCAGTGCCAAGTATGCGGGCTTGTGGGGCAATAACCTGCGCCTGGAGGTCAGCTATAACACACCCTCGACGGAGGAGACCTTTAACCTGTCCATAGTGCAGTTGGACGAAGAGGGCGACTCGGTAGCTGATGAGGCCTTCATCAATCTGACCATGGACCCGGATGCGCCACGCTATGCACCGGACTTTGTTACCGAGAGTTCGGAACTGATCGACTTGGCCTTGGCCAGTGGCTTCAATATCAACACGGCCTTAAGCGGTGCCCCGGCGGGTTACAGCGAAAGCCGGCGACCCCTGGACGGCTCGCTTACCACCTTCCGGGAGACACTGAACGACCTCATTCACCCGGAAGACGACACTCCGGCCCGGCCGTTCGATGAACGACGCGCGAAATTCGACATCAGCGTCAACGGCGGGCCGTACGTGGCGGTGGACCTGCGCGTCGACCCCACCTGGACGGCCCTGACCGGCAACCGTGGTGCCGTGGCCACGGAACTGCAGAATCGGATCAATACCCAGTTGCCCGCCGGTGTGACCGTCGCCTGCGCGTTCGAGACCGTCTACGGCCCGGCAGCCAATCCGGTGGCGGTGCTGCGCATCACCACTAACTCCGGCGCCCAATCCAGCGTGCACATCCGCCGGGCCGCCGACCATGACCTTGCCGGCCCACTGATGCTGGGGCTCGACCAAGGCGGTATCGAAGCCGTGAAGGCCGGTTCATTGCGTCCGGCGCCCACGGCCACGCTCTATACCGCCGATGCTAACACCCTCGCCGAACTGCAACAGGACGCCTTCAATCAGATCTCCGTCGCCGGCGTGGACATCAGTCTCTTGGACGGCGGCGGCAATAATGTGCTGGAGACCACCGGCGCCTCGGACCGCTGGCACCAGGACAATTTCGCTACCACCCTGACCGGCAACAACGACGGCGTGCGGGAAAAGCTTCATATCCTCGCCAAGGCGATCAATGACGCCCCCAACGTGCCGGCGAGTGCCGAGGTCTGGGGCTACCGACTGGCCCTGTTGCCCATCGAGGGCACCATGAACGCCACCGTGTCGGTCACTACCGGCAACGCGGGCGGCGGAGGAACGGACATCGGCGGCAACTTCACCACCAACGTGCGGCGCTACGCCCCGGGCAACGCCGGGACCAGCCCCTTCCAGGACGGTGCCGGCACCCTGGGGGCGGACGACGACGGCAATCCGCCCAACCTGTCCGATTACACCGGCAGCAAGGCCGACCAGACTGGCTTCCACGCGCTGGATGCCGTGGACCTGTTCAACCTGATGATTCTCCCCGGCGACGAAGAGGTCGCACAAGCCAACTGGGAAAGCATCTGGGGCGAGGCCAGCGTGTATTGCCTCAATCACCGCGCTTTCCTGTTAGTGGACCCGCCACCCACCTGGACCAACGCCAGCACCGGTCGCCCGGAAGTGGTGCAAGACACCTCGCTGATCAACGCTCTGCGCGCGAACATCGTCAAGGACCATGCCGCCGTGTTTTATCCGCGCCTGCGCCACAATGTCAATGGCAGCGTCCAGTCCATCGGCCCGATTGGGGCCATCGCCGGATTGATGGCGCGAACCGATGCCAATCGGGGTGTCTGGAAGGCGCCGGCGGGTATCGAGTCGGGGGTTCGCGGCATCGTCGGCTTGACCGTGGCACTCACCGACCGTGAAAACGGCGTGCTCAACAAAAAGGGCGTGAATTGCATCCGCATCTTCCCCAACGGCACGGTCAACTGGGGATCCCGGACCCTGGACGGCGACGATGACTTCGGCAGCGAGTGGAAGTACATCCCCATCCGTCGGCTGGCCCTGATGATCGAGGAGACCCTCTATCGCGGTACCCGCTGGGCAGTGTTCGAGCCCAATGACGAGCGGCTGTGGTCCAACATCCGGCTCAACATCAACGCTTACATGATGGGCCTGTTCCGTCAGGGCGCCTTCCAGGGCACCGACCCCAAAGCGGCCTTCTACGTGAAGTGCGATAAAGACACCACCACCCAGAATGATCGCAACAAGGGCATCGTCAACGTCGAGGTGGGCTTCGCGCCGGTGAAGCCCGCAGAGTTCGTGGTGATCAAGATCCAACAGATGGCCGGTGAGCTTTAAAGGAGCAGAGCAATGCCAAATGGATTCGTGGTCAACGCCCATCGCACCGATCCATACAAGAATTACAAGTTCCGTGTGCTTTGGGACAACCAGCCCGTTATGGGTGTGAGCAAGGTCAGTTCCCTGAAGCGAACCACCGAAGTGGTCACCCACCGCAGCGGTGGTGAGAACAGCATCGACCACAAGTCGCCGGGCCGCACCAGCTACGAAGGAATCACCGTCGAACGCGGTATTACCCACGACAAGGAGTTCGAGGCTTGGGCCAACAAGGTTCATACCTTCGAAGGCGACGCCATGATGGACTTGGCGGGCTACAAAAAGGAGCTGACGTTGGAGGTGATGAACGAGCGCGGTCAGGTAGCCAAACGCTATTTCCTCCACGCCTGCTGGATCAGCGAGTTCACCGCCGTGCCGGATCTGGATGCCAACGCCAATGCAGTGGCCATTGAGTCCATGAAGATCGAACTCGAGGGCTGGGAACGCGACCCAGACACCACTGAGCCCGACGAATCCGCCTGAGCCCGAGGGGTAACCGACCATGAGCGCAACGCCTGCTCTGCACTGGTTCTGTGGCGGCAACCCCGTCTGGGCATTGCCTTACGGGGAAGCACCCGCCGACCTATTCCTGTCCCTGGACAGCGACGCACGGCCTTGGGTGGTGACTCGTCTGTTGGGCCAGTACCTGCGGGACGGCGACGGCCAGACACTGAGCAGTGAGACGCTATGGTCGTGGAATCTCACTCGCCGGCTTCAGGGCCTGCTCGGCGTGACGGCCGCCAGCCTGGACCGCCACCAAGTGGTGGAGGCGCGTTGCGGTAACGCCGATTGCGGCGAGGGCTTGGACCTGGAGCTGGACCTGGCGGATTTTTGCTGCCTGGAGGCTCCGGCCACCATCGACTTCGAGACCCGCGACGGCCAAGTGGTCCGACTGCGTGTGCCTACCGGCACCGATCAGTTGGGTTGGCTCGAGCACTGGTCGTTCCAGCTCCCGGAGTGGTCGGACTTGGTGGCCACGCTGGTGGAAACCGTAAACGAGGCACCACCGGCGCCGTCATGGCGGCCGGAACCGGATTGGCTTGAAGCCTTGAGCGCCGCCCTGGCTGAGGCGGACCCGCTCACCGACCTGGCGCTGGAGACGGACTGCATCGAGTGTGGACAGGCCACCACCGTGGCCCTGGACCTGGAGGGCTACGTGCTGGAGCGGCTGCGCCATCGACAGGCGCACCTGTTCGATCAGGTTCACGCCATTGCCAGCACCTATCACTGGAGCGAGGCGGAAATCATGAGCCTACCGGCCGAACGCCGTCACGCTTATTTGCGGCGTGTGGATGGGGAGGAAAGCTGGTGAACCGTTACTTCCAACAACTGGCCCGCCGTAGCGGTCTCCTGCACGGCCCGGGACGGGCGCTGCGCACGCCGACTATGGAACAGCACCTGGAACGGGCCGCACCACCACCATCGGCAGCGCCGCCCAGTGTAACGGTGAAAGCCCCAGCGCCCTCGATGGCCGCATCCGCGGCGCCGGAAGCGCGACGGAGTGTCTTGACAGCCCCCCGCAACGAGCCTGCCCCTTCCGCGAGTTCACGGGTTTCAGAGGCGGAGCAGGCGCCGCCTCTGGTCATCCACCGGCTCGTGCCGGCGACGCCTGCCAATGTCGCCGAACCGCATCGACCGCTGCCTCACAAGATCAAAATCCAGGCCCGGGAAAACCGTCCGCAGCAACTCCGCTCAGCGCCGGAGGCTGAACGCACGGCACTTCGGCGCTCTCCACCGTTGCCCGAACAACGTCCGCTGTCGTCCGTACAGGTGGAAACTGTCGCCGTGGGCCCGGAGTCGGCCCTGCGACAACGGCCACGTCCCCAGCGGGCTGAAGCGGAGCCATCGTCGGTGAAGCACCGACAGCCACCTGAACCGGTACTGGAGCGTGCGCAGACATGGGGGGAGCCGGTCGGACCGGACGAGGCTGAGACCGGACGGCGTCGCCGCCACGCCAGTCCGCCGCAGGATGGCGTATCGGCTCAAGGACGCGACCGCCAACCCGATCAACCAGCCACGCGGCGAGATAGCGTGGCGGTCCATATCGGCCGGGTGGTGGTGGACGTACATCAGCCGGCGAAGCCGCCCAAGTCGGCACGTCCCGCGGAAAGCGGGTGGGCGTCCGCCGGTGTCGAGCTGCACAGACATTACCTGAAGGGATGGTAGGCCGCCATGTCGCTCAGTGATAGCCGCAGAGCCGTGGGACGCGTCGGGGAGTTGCTCAAGAGCCAGCTTGCCGCGCGTACGTCTGTCGGTTCCGTGGACGTGGGCCGACCGGAGGCGGCCAAGAACACCGCCGGACCCAAGTTCAATCTCTTCCTCTACCAAGTGGACTTGGACAGCCACCTGCGCAACGAGCCGCTGGACGAGGGCCAGTCAGTGCCGTTGTGGCTGGTGCTGCGGTATTTGCTGACCGCCTATGACGACGGCAAGGAGAGCGATTCTACGCTGGCCCATGAACTGCTGGGCGAGGGCATGCTGGCCCTACAGGAGCTGAACTACTTGCAGCCCCCGGCCACCGAGGTGGCCTTGGTGGACAACCCGGAGCCCTTGAAACTGAGCTTCGACACCGGCGACTCGGAACTCCTGTCCAAGCTGATGCAGGGCACCGACGAGAAGTACCGGTTATCGGTACCGTTCCAGGTGCGACCGGTGATGGTCTTCTCCATGGAGCCCCCGGGCTATGCCCCGCTGGTGACCTCTATCGGTGCCGATGATAACGGGCCGACCGTGTTACCGACCTTGGGACCCGTGCTCACGAGCGTGGAGCCGGAGGTCTTCGCGGCCGGTGACGCCTTCGAAGTATTGGGCCAGGACCTCACCGGCGAGATGGATGAGATCTGCCTGGGCAATACCTGCTTCGGTATCACCGCCGCGCCCGCCGGTCGCTTGCGCACGACATTACCGCTGGCCCCGGGCCTGTCAGCGGGCAGTCACACCATCACTGCCGTTCGAACCCTGCCGGGCGGACGGCGCATGCACAGCAATGCCGTGCTGGGTCATCTCTTACCCACCGTGACCGATGCCAGTCCGGTCACGCCGCTCACCCCCGAGGGCGGCGGCGAGCTCAGTGGCGATCTGACTATCACCGGGCGTCTGTTGGGTGGGCCTGACGACGAAATTTTCGTCGCGTTCTACGGCGCCGACGGCGTGGCAACGATGGTGGAGGGCACCGGCACGACCGCGCAGACGAACCTCACGGTCTCGGTTTCCGCGGAACAAGCGCTGCCCGCCGGGCCCTATCGGATTCTGCTGCGTGTCAACGGCGAGCAAGCGGTCAACAGCCCGGAGGTGGATTGGTCATGAGCGCGACAGCAGATCCACTGCATCCGGCGGCCCGGATTACGCCGGAGCTGCAACCGGCAGATCCGTTGCTGGCCCATTGGCTCGGGCAGGCCAGCCTGCGGTTGCGTCGGGAGATCTGCTGGTGCTGGTTCCAGCGCAGCGGGCGGGAGGAGACCGGCTCGGGCACACTGCCGCCGGTCACCGACCCGGCGGCGGAGGGGTTGGACCTGGTGCGCTACGACGGCCAGAAACGGGTGTTTTTCCAACAAGACGCCACCGCGCGTTATCTCACCGACTGCCTGGATAACGACGAGCCGGATCCGGCAGGGGCGCCCCGGGGCGGTTTCACTGAGTTGGTCAGGGGCCTGGCATTGCCGGAGGCCGACCGTTTCGTTCTGGCCCTGGCGATGTTGGGACGTCTGGATGCCGCCGTGGGACCGGTGATCAGCGCTTGTATGAACGACCTGAGCCGGCCATGGCCGACCCTGGCCCTGGCCCAGCGCCTTTGGGAAGAGCCGCTGGCCGTGACCGCCGTCGCCGACCCCATGCATCCGTTGCGGCGCCACGGGGTGCTGCGACTGGCCGGCGACGACCTGAGCGACTGGCAGTGCCCGCTGCGGGTTCACGCCACCGTGGCCGGAGTGCTGAGCGGGGAGAGCGAAGGTCTGCCCGCCGGGCTCGTGCCCGTTCCGGCCGGTGGATTCGCCGAGCTTGATACCGACACGACCCTGCTGGCCGATCGTCTGGCGGCGCAGCCACCCGGCGGCCTGCAGGTGATTCCGCTGATCGGTCCCCGGGACAGCGACTTTGACCGGGCGGCGGCCAATGTGTCCGCCCAACTGGACGCCCCGCTGGCCACCTTCGCCGAGACGGCGATGCCGGCGGGAGAGAGCGTGTTCGCGGCCGCCACCGTTTGTTGGCTGTTGGGCCACGACCTGCTGCTGCCGGAGGGCTGGGAGCAGCGTTTCGACAGCCAGACAGTGAACGGGCTGATGGCTTTGCCCCTGCGCTGTTATGCCCCGTCGGAAGACCGCAAGCCACTGGCGAATATCCCTTCGGGGCATCTGTTACCGGCCCTGACGTTAGCCACTCCCGGTTACGAGCAACGTCGCGGCCTGTTGCTGGACGGCCTGGGCGATCGGGCAGCGGCGCTGGGCGAGGCCGTGGATGAATGCGCCCGACGCTTTCGGCTGGCGCCCAAGGCCTTCCGGCGGGCCATTCGGGGGTTGGCGTACCGTCGAGAGTTGGATGGCAACGTACTCGCTGAGGCCTGTCGCCAGGAAGCTGTTCTGTTCCTGGGGGAACTGGCCCAACCGGTGACTCCCCGTTTTGCCGAAGAAGAGCTGGTGCTTCCCGATGCCCAGTGGGAACAGTACCGGGAGATCATCGCCGCCATGCGGGCGTTGACGGCGGTTCACTACCAGTGGGGCGCGGCGCAGGCCTGGAACGACGCCGGTCTGTCCGTGATGTTCGCTGGCCCGCCCGGCACCGGCAAGACCATGGCCGCGGAAGCCTTGGCGCGGGCGCTGGATCTGCCCATGTTTCGGGTGGACCTGTCCCAGATCGTGAATAAATACGTGGGCGAGACGGAGAAAAATCTCAAGCGGGTCTTCGACGCCGCCGAATCCAGTGACTGCCTGATGTTCTTCGACGAGTGCGATGCCCTGTTCGGGAAGCGCACCGACGTCCGCGATGCCCACGATCGCTTCGCCAATATCGAGATCAGCTATCTGCTGGAGCGTATGGAGCGGTTTAAAGGGCTGGCCGTTCTGGCCACCAATCGCCGTCGGGATCTAGATGAGGCGTTCATGCGCCGGCTGCGCTATATCGTCGAGTTCCCCATGCCCGGCGAGGCCGAGCGTGAGCGCATCTGGCGGCAAAGCTTCCCACCCAGGGTGGATACCAGCGGCCTGGACTTCCGTTATCTCGCCCGGCAATTCCCCTTCGCCGGCGGGCACATCCGCTCCGTGACCCTCAACGCCAGCCTCCAGGCGGCGGCCCGACATGGCGCAAGCGCCCGGCGGGTGGAATTGCCGGAGGTACTGGTGGCGGTCAAACGGGAGCTGGAGAAACTGGGCCGCGCCGCCGGCACGGAACAGTTCGGCCGCTACCGCGAGCTGCTGGAACAGGAGGTGGCATGAGCAACGTGGACCTGCAACTGGAGCGCCTGCAAATCTCCCTCCATGGCGTCAGCGCTGAGGTGGCGGAAAGCGCTATGACGGGGCTGGACGAGGAATTGCGGCGTCGGCTCGGCGGGCTCTCGGCGGCGGATCTGCCGCTGTCCGACCAGGCCGAGCTGGCCTTGGGCGCGATCCACGTCCAGGGCCGGATCGATCCCGCGGCTTTGCGTGGGCTCATCGCCCAGCGCCTGGTGGCCAGCCTGCGGCAGGGAGGGCAGGACTAATGGCGGGCTTTTATCTCAAGGGCGCGTTGGTGGAGTACGGCTCGGACGTACTGGGGCCGTTGCCCAATGTGGTCGTCTTCCAGTTCAACCCGGAGCAGATCTCGCGGACGCTAAACATACCCGGCTCGTCCACGGACACCAGTGGCGAGGAGCGTCAGCAGGAACCCGCCCAGGCGCCCGGCCCGCCCACAGAGAGCTTTTCCATCACGGCGCATTTCTCCGCCGCCGACGATTTAGGCGAACACGATGCCAGTTCCGCCATCCCGCGGGTTTTTGGCGTCGGTCCGCAACTGGCCGCCCTGGAGAAGATGGTCTATCCGGAGGGCGGCCTGATCAGCGGTGCCATCGGCGCGGCCGTGGATGCCGTGGGCAATGCCCTGGACAGTGGCGGGGACGGGAAAGCGTCCACACGCACGGTCCCCCGGGAGCAACTACCCCGGATTCTGTTCATTTGGGGGCCAAGCCGGGTGTTGCCGGTGGAGGTGCGCTCCATGTCCATCACCGAACAGAAGTTCGACCCCTTGCTCAACGCCGTGCAGGTGGAAGTGCAGATCGGTCTGGCGGTGGCCAGTTTCCCCGCGGGTTCCGACGACGTTGTCGGCCAGGGCGCGCTGAAATACACCCAGACCATCAAGGACGCCCAAGCGGCGCTGAACCTCACCAAGGCCATTGAAGAGGCCGTGGACATTATCCCGTTCTAACCGATTGGAGAGGGTACGGCATGTTTACGAAGAATTCGCGCTACTACGGGATCGAGACGGTGACCGGCCGGGACCCCAACGGCAAAGAGATCCGGGCGGCCAAGCTGCGCCGTCTGCCGGCGACCAATGGGCGGTCATTGACCGTGCACGACGGCGATCAGCTCGATGTCATGAGTAAGCGCCTCTATCGCGACGGCACTCGCTACTGGCACATCGCCGACGCCAACACCGAGTTGGAGGCAAAAAGCCTTGTGAGTGAGGCCAACCGGGATATCGAGGTGCCGGAGCGCTGATATGGCCGCCGAATTTCGTGTTTTTCTCAACGACGAACCTGCGGAGGAACAGACCCTGAATCTGTTCAGTCAGGTGCGGGTGGATCAGGCCATGGGCATGGCTTGGGAGGCGGAGCTTCATATGCCCGTGGGCCTGGACGATAACGGCAACTGGTCGGGAATCGATGAAGCCTTCGCGCAGCCGCTCGCCCGCGTTCGAGTGGAGGCCCAGGTGGGCGAGGGTGAATTCGTACCCCTGATCGACGGCCCCGTGGTGGGGCAGCGCTTCGAACTCTCCGGCTCGCCCAATCGCAGCAACCTGGTGCTCGTGGTCCACGACGACAGCGTCAAACTCAATCGGGATGAGACCGTCCAGGTGTTTGAGGACATGGCCGCCAGCGATATCGCCTCTAATCTGTTCAGCGATAGCGGCCTGTTCTCAATCGTGGACAACGTCGATAAACCAGCGGGGGACCTGGGGCGTTATATCGTTCAACGCGGCACACCTATGGCGCTCCTCCGCGAGCTGGCGCGACGCCACGGTATGTGGGTTTATGTGCGGCCGGGGGACGCAGCCGGGAAGGCGGGTGTTGGCGTGTTCCAGCGGCCGAGTCTCGGTGAGCCTGACCTGCCGGAGATCCTGATCGTCGGAGCGCAGCGCAACTGCAATCAGTTCAGTGCGCGTTTCGACGCCCTGCGTCCGGCCACGGCCCGCGCCGACAGCGTCGGGATCATGGATGTGGGCCAGCGGACCCAAGAAGCCGAAGACAGTGTGCTTAAAAGCCTCGGCGACAAGGCTGCCCATGAGTTGGTGGAACCGGGCCGTACCCTGTTAGCCCGGACCCGGGAGACGGACGACGACCTGGGCAATGCCACCCAGGCCGCCGTAGATCATTCCGCCTGGGCCTATACCGCCCACGGCGAGGTTCGGGCCGGTACCTACGGCGGGGTGATGGCCCCGTACCAGACCGTCAACGTGGCCGGGGCCGGTGGCTACCTAGGCGGGACCTATCTCATCAGCCAGGTGACCCACAATCTGGATGATTCCGGCTACCGGCAACAATTCGTACTGCGACGCAACGCCCGCGCCGACGCCACCGGCAGTGGGGCCAGCAGCATTCCCGGAGGGATCTTCTGATGGAAGGTGGTGTGGAGCGATTGGTCGCGGAGCTGGCCGAGCAGGTGCGCGGGCGCTTCTACGGCAAGTACCGCGGCATCGTCAAAGAGGTGGATGACGGCGACAAACAGCTGGGCCGTATCAAGGCGCTGGTGCCGGAGGTGCTCGGCGACGAGGTCAGTCCCTGGGCGTTGCCCTGTGCGCCTTTCGCCGGTGACGGCATGGGTCAGTTTACCCTGCCGCCCAAGGAAGCGGGCGTGTGGATCGAGTTCGAGGCCGGCGATCCGGCCCGGCCCATCTGGAACGGTGGCTGGTGGGGGCGCAACCAGACGCCCAAGAACGAAAACGGCAAGCAGGCCAAACCCGGGATCAAGGTGATCCGCAGCGAGAAGGGGATGATGGTGAGCATGGACGACGATGCCCAGACCGTCAGCCTCAGCGATGAGAAGGGCAAGAACATCCTCACCATCGAGGTCCAGGGCGGCAAGATTACCGTCAAGGGTGCCACCAAGGCGGTGGTGGAAGCCCCGCAGATCGAGCTGGTGGAAAACGCCACCCATCCGGTGGTCTTCGGCGACGAGCTGATGAACTACCTCAACCAGATCGTGCAGCTCTACCAGAGCCACACCCATCCCGGCGAAATGGCGCTGGGGGTGTTCCCGGTGACCCCGGCACCGCCGGTGCCGCCGCTGACACCACCGCCGCCGACGTTGATTTCCAAGAAAGTGAAGAGCGGATAGCAGTCATGACATTGAAACCCGGAACCGTCGCCGATTTTGCCGACAGCATGGCCAAGGCCATGGAGGAAGCCTTCGAAGTGGAGTGGCAGGCCGTCAAAGGTGTTGCTTTGCCCGAGGAAGGACGGCAGGACCGGCGCCTGTTGATGGCCGCCATTGCCCAGGGCGTCGTGCGCCACTTCAGGGACCACGCCGAGGAGGCTTTCCAGATCGCCGTGGAAACCACCCAGACCGGAGCGAACGTCACCAGCAGCGGCCATGTGACCGGGACCAGCAATGTCGACGTCACCCAGGACAGCGGCACGACCAACCGGGTGACGAGCGAGGGCACGGCCACCGTGACGGCCGTCGATACCGAGGGCTTGCACCCGTGAGCGGACGGCATCTGGCATTCCCGTTCCGCATTGGTGGCGACGGCCGGACACGGACGCCGGACGGCCTGGACGAGCACGTCAAAGGCGAGCTCATCCAGCTGCTGTTGACCAACCCCGGCGAGCGCCCGTTTCTACCGGATTTCGGTGGCGGTGTGCGCCGGCTGGTCTTCGAGAACAACAGTGACGTCACCGCCGGCGTGGCCAAAGCCACCATCAGCCAGGCCATCAGCCACTGGCTGAGCGCGCGCCTGGAACTGACGGCCCTGGAGGTGGAGAACGACGGCGCCACGCTACGGGTGGGCGTGCAATACAAGTTGCTGGCCAGCGGGGAAGAAAAGGCCCTGCGCTTCGAGCACCAACTGTAAAGGAACAGCGAGATCGGAATGGAAAACCACCGCAGAATCGACCCAGAAGTCCTGCGCCACCGTGCCGAGAATCTCGGTAGCGGCTTGAACGGCCTGCGTCTGGTGTTTGTCGACCTGCTTCCCGCGGGCGCACCGGTCGAGGCTAGGCTGCGCCTGGAGTTTTTCAACACCAACAAGCTCGCCGACATCGTCACCGACGTCCAGAACGACATACTGGCGCCCCACGAGGTGTTCACCATCACCGGCGGTAGCCGGCTGAAGGGCGGGGACAAACCGGGCAATGTTCGCGTCACCGATGTCCAAGCCCATACCAGCGACACCCTGGAGCTGACTGTCGCGCCCATCGGCGATTACTCCACCTATACCCTGACGGCCTACTACGAGGACGCCGGCTCGCCGGTCATCGACCCGCTGTTGGCCAGTGTCGAGTTCAAGTTCCGGCCCGGCTGCTTCAACCTCAACTGCGCACCCGACTGGGAGGCGCCGGAGCCACCCGGCGAGCAGCCGGACATCGATTACCTGGCCCGGGATTTTCATTCGTTCAAACACAACCTGATCAACGCCATGCGCGACCGGGTGCCTGGCTGGGCGCCCACCAGCGAGACGGACCTGGACCAGGTGATTATCGACCTGTTGGCCGCCGACGGCGACGAGCTGGCCGACTATCAGGACCGGGTGATGAATGAGGCCTATCTGGGACGTGCCCGCAAGCGGGTCTCCCTGGCCCGTCACGCCCGGCTCATGGACTACCACATCCACCAGGGCAATCAGGCCAGCACGTATCTGGTGGCCGAAGTCAGCGCCGATGTGACTGTGCCGGCCCGCTTCGGTGTCTGGAGCGGAGAAGCCTGGGACCACGACCGCTCGGTGGTGTTCATCACCCAGGACGCCAAGCCCTGTCATCCCGAACTCAATCCATTGCAGCTTTATACCTGGGACGGGGCCGTGATCGCCCTGGATACCGGCGCGATCCAGGCCGATCTGGCCCTGCCGGCACCGCTCAACCCGGCAGTGAAAGCGGATGCCCAGGTACTCGCCGACCTGCTGCAAGCGGATCACGTACAGGCCCTGATCCTTGAACAAGCCCTCAATCCGGAGACCGGCACCGTCAACGGTGTCGATAAGCAGGCCCGGCAGCTGCTGCGGCTGCGCGAGGGCGATGCTGCCGCCCGGGTGGTGGCCGACCCGGTGGCCGGCGTCTGGTTCGTGCGGGTGTTCTGGCGGGAAGAGGACGCCCTTAAACAGCGTTATTGTTTCGTCACGGACTGCCCGGGTCAGCCCCCCATCGAGACCGTGAGCCTGTTCCGGGGCAATGTGCTGCAGGCCAGCCACGGCCGGCCCTACAACACCACGTTCCGCCCGCCGGGGCAGGCGCTGGGTTTCACCAAGGCGAATCAGTTCGAATACGAGGACGAGGCCTACTACGAAGTCACCCCTTGGGGGGCGCTGTGTACGTTGCCCAACGGGCCGCTTGCCTACCGCGCGACCCAGCCGGGGGGCGACGTGCCCCCAAGGACTACGCTGTCCATCGACAACGGCGGCATGCTGGTGACCGCAGTCAGCGTGGATGGCGCCGCCTGGGGCGAGCGTATCGACCTCATCGAGAGCGACGGCGGCGACGCCCACTACATGGTCGAGACCGACGAACTGGGCGCCAGCCGCCTGCGCTTCGGTTCCAACGGCAACGGCCGTGAGCTGCCCGAGGATGCAGTCGTGGAATGCCGTTATCAGGTCGGCCGGGGAAGCGAGGGCAATGTGGGCCCGGACAGCCTGACCGGTTTCGACGCGGGGGCGTTGGCGTTGCTGCAGTCCCTGCGCAATCCCTTCGACGTCACCGACGGCCGCGACCCGGAGCCGGCGGAGGAAATCATCCGCCGGGCCCCGGAGGCCTACCGCGCCCGCCAGTTGCGGGCGGTCACCCTGGAGGACTACGTGGACCAGGCCGTGGGGCTGGCAGACGTCTCTCACGCCCAAGCCCGCTATGGCTGGACCGGCAGCTGGCGGACGGTGCGCGTGGCCATCGACCCGGCCGGCACGGACACCTTCACCGAGGACCTGCGCCGGCGGGTCCACCGGCAGCTGGACGCCGTGCGCTTGATCGGCGAGGACCTGGAAATCCGGGGCGCGCAATACGTGGGGCTGGATATCCAGTTGCATCTCTGCGCCCACCCTCAGTACTGGATCGAGGACCTGGCCGCGGAACTGGAGATGCGCTTCTCCGATGGCTACCTGCCGGACGGTTCATTAGCGTTCTTCCATCCTGACCGCTGGACATTCGGCCAGCCACTGCACGCCAGTCAGCTTATCGGCGCCGCCCTGGAGGTTCAGGGCGTGGAGCGGGTCCTGACCGCCAGCCTGCGGCGGCTAGACGCCGGGGCCGGCTCGGGGCCGACCGTGATCATCGATCCCGAAGACATGCCCCTGGCGGAGGTCGAGCACCTACCGGTGGACGACTTCGAGGTCCTGCGGGTCGCCAACGACCCGAGCCATCTGGAGCGCGGCCGCATCACCTTCGACATCCGGGGAGGTCGGCAATGAGTTGCAAGCACGACTGCGAGAAACCGGCTCTGTTCCCGGCGGTCATCGATAATCGGCCGGGCCTGGAGCGCATCGGTTACCGGATCGGCGATTATGCCCGCTACCGGGAGGTGATGCTGGCGGCGTTGAACCAGGCCCCGGCGTTGCGCGGTTGGACCCACCGAGGCGCCGACGATCCGGGCATCGCCCTGTTGGAAGGGGCGGCCGAGGTCGCCGAGGTGCTCACCTTCTACCAGGAGCTATACGCCAACGAGGCCTATCTGCGCACGGCCGATTGGTCTGAGAGCATCACCGATCTGGTGGCGCTGACCGGCTATCGCCCGGCGCCCGGTGTCGGTGGTGAGGCGGTGTTCGCCGTGGCCATAGAGGGTGACAAGCCGGTGACCGTCCCCGCGGGCTTCGGTTTCAAGGCGCCACTGGCCGACGCCGACAGCCCGGCCGAGTTCGAAAGCCTCGAGGTCGTCTCGGCGCACCCGGCGCTTAACCAGTTTCATCTCTATCGGCCGCGAAAACCGGCCACCGACGTGAATGCCGCTCTGTCCCGCCTGGAGCTGACCGCCGTGGACGGCGTCGACGACATGGCCAGCCGCGAGGCAGTGTCCTTCAGCCCGGGGGATCGGCTGATGCTGGTGCCGGATACCAGTCAGTGGGATCGCGGCGGCGGCAGTTACGACGCGGGGGCCCCTCAGCTACGGGCAGAGATTGCCATCGTCAAGGAGACGGAACAGATCCTGAATCGGATCATCGTTCACCTGGAAGGGGCCCTGATCAATGACTACGGCAGTGCGGCGGTGCGCGCCTACAAAATCGATCGCAGTTTCCGGCATTTCGGCCATACCGCGCCGAATACGGTGGGTGAGGTGGACGCCAACGGCGTCTATACGGCGGTGGCCACGGAATTCGACCGCTATATCGCGCAGACCGATTCCAGCGGCGACGACACCGTCTATTCCACACTGGCGCGGCAGGACATCCCATTGGACGCGGAGGTAGACGATTTGGCCGCCGGCACGCCGCTGATCTGTGAGGGCACTACCCATTTCGACGGCCAGTCGACCCCGGTGCCGTTCACGGTGGTACGCAACATCGACTCCATTCGTTCCGACACGCTTACCTGGGGCGGTGTCAGTGGTTCCACGACCGTGGTGGCATTGGATCAGCGGTTGATCGCCAAT
The DNA here is from genome assembly GCF_014192215.1 of Halomonas cerina. Taxonomy (GTDB): domain Bacteria; phylum Pseudomonadota; class Gammaproteobacteria; order Pseudomonadales; family Halomonadaceae; genus Halomonas; species Halomonas cerina. The sequence continues at coordinate 40,273 of NZ_JACHXP010000018.1, read as the reverse complement.
TTGTCGATCTATAACGAAGAAGCCGACATCCGCAAGCTGCGCTTCCACGAAACGGTCAGCCCCGAGCTGACGTTGAGTGCTCCGGCGGACTGGCATGACGGCGCCTTTCCCGATACCCGGGTCGAGTTTTACGGGACCCATAAGCAAGCACGCGCTTTGGCCGGTCGCGATCTGCTGCTGGCCCACGACGACGGTCGCGTACAGCAACTGTCGGTGGTCAGCGGCAAGGACGATTTCGACTCGGCCGGCCGGGACGCGGTCAATCCCTGGATGTGGCCGGTCACGCTGGATTCGGCACCGCCATTCCCGCGTGAGGACTTCGATGAGCGTGATCCGCGGGTCATGGTCTACGGCAATCTGGTGCCCGCGGACCAGGGCATGACCCAGGACGAAGCGGTGCTGGGCAGTGGCGATGGCCGGCGGCGCTTCCAGACCTTCAAGCTGCCCAAAGGCCCGCTAACCCACTTTATCGACGCCAGTGCCACGCCGGCGGAAGTACCCGAGCTGACGGTCTACGTGGACGGCGTGCGTTGGCAGCGAGTCCCCGTACTGTTCGGTCAGGGGCCAAAGGACCGGGTCTATGTGGTGCGCCACGATGACGAGGGCGATAGCTACATCCAGTTCGGCGACGGCAAGACCGGCGCCCGCCTGCCGTCGGGGCAGGGCAACGTGGTCGCTCTCTGGCGGGTCGGCATCGCCGCCCGGGGACGCCTGGAAGCCGACGCCACTCCCAGCGCCGTAGGCAAGCTCAAGCCCTTGGATGAGGTTTTTTTGCCCGGCACCGTTGTTGTTGGGGGCGAGCCCGAATCCGCCGAGTCGGCCCGGGAGAACGCGCCGCCGCGTATGCAGAGCCTGGGCCGGATGGTGGCCCTGGCCGATTACGAGGTAGAGGCCGCGGCGTTGCCCGGCGTGGAGAAGGTGCGGGCCCGCTACGCCGCCCCCGGCAGCAGCCCCCAGGTGCGGGTCGTGGTGCTGACTGCTGGCGGCGAGCCGGCGGAGACCCAGTCGGTGCAGGAGACCCTGAACGCCTATAACCGCTGCCGGGGGCCGGCCCGTTATCCGGTGGTGGTGGTACGCGGCCTGCGGCAATACCTCCACATCGGCCTGACCGTGGGCTTCGACTCGGCGCGTCGACGGGAGGACATGGAAACGGCGGCGCTGGAAGCGCTGGGTGTCACAGTGGTGGACGGTACGGACAATGAGACGGGGTTGTTGGCCCTGGAGCAGCGTCAGTTCGGCGAGGACCTGCACCGCAGCCAGGTGATCGCCGCCGTCCAGCAGGTGGAAGGGGTGCGCTGGGTGCGAGCCGATGCCTTCCAGCCCATCGCCTTGGGCACGCCGCCGGAGACCGATCCGGAGGAATTGCCGGTGCCGCCCGACCACCTGCAGGCAAAAGTGGCCTGTCCCCGGGACCGGGTATTGACCCTTTACCGCGACCACCTTCGGCTGGCTTTTGTCGGTGATGCGGACGCCGGGGAGTGTGACTCATGAGTACACCACGCCAACGCCTTTTCGACCGCTTGCCGGAGATCTACCACATCCGTGACGCCGAACAGCAGCCGCGCGGGCAGCTGGAGGCGTACATGGACGCCCTGGACGGGGTGCTGGCCGGCGTCAGGGACAATATCGAGACGCTGTATCACGACCTGTTTATCGACACCTGCGATGACTGGGTCATCCCCTATATCGCGGATCTGCTGGGCAGTTCCCATCTCGCCGGCGACCCCTGGACGCTGCGGGCGGACGTGGCGCGCACTGTCCACCATCGCCGCCGCAAGGGGACCCTGGGCGCCATCGAGTCGCTCAGCCACGCGCTCAGCGGCTGGGCGGCCCACGCCGTGGAGTTGCGCGGCAACGTGGCCTGGAATCAACATCTCAACCACCAGCGCCCCGATGTCGGCGGTCGGCCACCGCTGGCCTCCACCCCCCTGATGGACCCTGTCCGCCACGGCACCATCACCCTGCGCGATCCGGCCTGGCTGAGCTTTTTCGATGGGCCTTTCGATCCCTTCGCCCACCTGCTCGACATCCGGCCGCCGGAGACCGGCCAGGCGCGGGAGAACTTTCCGACGCTGGGCGTGTTCCTCTGGCGGCTGGAGGACTATCGGGTGCCGGTTTCCCAACCCGGTGTCCTGATCCATGTCCTGCCGGCGGACTCGGGCTTGCCCGTGCACCTGGTGCAGGTCAAGCTCCACCCGCTGGCCGAGCCCATGACATTGTTCAATACTCACCGCTACCGCGCCGACGCCGAGCCGCCGGAGTTGTCCACGGCCGACGAGGTGCCCGGGCCCATGCCGGCGCCGCGGCTGAGCGACGACGCACGCACGGGCAACCCGGACGCCTACCTGAGCGTGGCCCCGTATTCGGGCACGGTGCCGGACGCCCCCGGCAGCGCGGCGGTGGGGCTGACGCTGCATGTGCCGGAGAGCGCCTTGGCCGGGATCGACTGGACCCGGCGGGGCGCGAATCTGTGCGCCTGGCAGGACGGGTTGTCGCCGGCTATCGGTGAGCACGAGGTGGTGGTCGATCCGGAGCACGGCCGGGTGCTTATGGGCGTGCCCAGCAAAATCGAGGCCCAGGCCCTGGTGGAGGGACTGCGCGCCTCGGTCACTCAGGGTTTTTCCGGGCCTACCGGCGCCCAGCCGGTCAGCCGGGGCACCATTCCCGACCAGTGGCAGGCCCTCACGCCCGAGGTCAACAAGATCCGTTTCCACGACGAGCCGGACGGTCTGGCGCTACAGAAGGCGCTAGCCGGTCTGCCGACCAAGCCGGGGCCGTACATCGTCGAGATTCAGGATAGCCGGACCTACGAACTGGATATCACCGCCATCGCCGACAGCGATACCACCGACGGTCCTGCCGCCTTGGCATTGGCCGATTCCCTCTGGATCCGAGCCGCCGACGGTCAGCGGCCAGTGATCCGGCTACAAAAGCCGCTGCGTTTCCGCCCCGCCGAGATTACCGGGTCCGCCGCCCAGGATCTGCTGGAACGCCTGGAAGTGCGACTGGAGGGGGTCTACGTCAGTTGGGACCGAGGCGTCGACGAGGCGGGCGACCCGGTATTCCCCGATGACAGCGCATTGATCGAGCGAGCCGCACTCAACCGGCTCAGTATCGGCGAGACGACGTTGGACCCCGGTGGCAGTCTGGTGCTGGACGGCTCCGAGCACGGTAGCCGTGGCGATATGCGGCGGGCGTTGGCGTTGGGTGCCGACTACGGCTTCATACCCGGCGCCGAGCGGGACGCCTTCGACCAGGTGCCGGAAATCGATCTCAAGCGTAGCATCGCCGGCACGCTGGCCCTGGACGACAATTATGTTCTCTCCCTTACGGACAGCATCGTCGATGCCGGCGCCGGCGTGGCCGACTTGGCGCCGGGGTTGGCCGTACAGGCGGCAACCGGCGATCCGGAGGCCGAATGGGGGCCGCCCACGACAATCTCCGGAGTGACGTTGTTCGGTCGCACCCGGGTATTGCGCATTACCGGCCGAGGCGGGCTGTTCGTGCACCGCCTGCAGGCCCATGACAACCAGGCCGGTTGCCTGAAATTCAGCTATTTTCGCGGTAACGGCGACCGGCTGCCGCCGCATCACGGCTGCGTCTTCGGCGGCGATGCTGCTTTGTCGTTCGTTTCCCATGTCTTTGGCCGTCCCGGCTACGGCCAGCTCCGGTTGCGCAGCGATCGCCGCATCCTGGAGCAAGGGCCGAACCGTGACGCCATGGGCGCGTTCGGCTATCTGCTTAACGCGCACAAATGGAAGAACCTGAGCATCCGTTTCCGTGAGTACATGCCGGTTGGCGTAAGACCCATGCTTATACCGGTGACCTGACGGAAAACCAAAGGAAAGGACCCATGAAAGGGGATCTATCACGATTCGAGTTCCGGCCGGAAGACAACTTTACCGGCACCGTGCACCAACAGGGGCGGGGCCTGCTGGATCAGGACGGCAATGCCGCCACCAGCATCCAGCGTCACCTGCGCGAATTGTTGGGACAGGACACCATTGGCCCGGACGTGGTTGCCGTTCCCGTCCAGGAGGGCGAGTCTTTCAAAGTGGCCCGGGCGGTGGCCGACGGCAGCGAGGTGAAGGTGACCCTCCAACCCGGCCGTGGCTGGGTGGATGGCCTGCATCTGCATTTGCCGGCCCCGGATGCGTTCGAATTGACTGCCGCTTACCTGGGGCCGCCTATCCAGTCGCCGGCGGCCGACCCGGGGACCATCGCCGCCGACGAACGGGACGCGGTGATCCTGGAAGTCTGGGAGGAGAGTTTCAGCGCGTTTCAGGACCCGGCGCTGCTACTGGAGCCGGCGTTGGGTGGGCCGGACACCACCGCCCGGGTGAAATTGCAATACGCGCTGCGGTTGCTGCGCCTGGGACCCGACGATGTCTGCGGTAACCTCGCCGGGATTCTGAGCGACGACTTTGACGCTAAGGGCAAGCTCACGGTGACCCCGTCGGCCACCACGGCCGTTGCCGGGGACTGTCCCGTACAACTGGCGGGCGGCTATACCGGCTTCGAGCACTATCTTTTCCGTATCGAGGTGGCTCGGCCGGACGGCGACGGCAAGGCGCGATTCAAGTGGTCGCGGTTCAATGGCGGTCTGGTCGGGCGGGGCACTTACACCCAGGCGACGGACACCATCCAGGTCACCGCCAACGACCAGGCCATTAATACCGCCGGCCGGGAGGCGTTCTACCTGGAGGCCTTGGCCTATGACGCCGACTACGGCCATTGGCGCCTGGTAATGACCGCGACCCAGACCACGCTGGTGGCCGACGGCCAATTGGAATTACAGGGGACGGTGGACAACCCCGGCGGCGTCAGCGACGGCGACGAACTCTTTTTCCGTCTTTGGGACGGGATCGAGCGGGTCGAGGCCTTCCAGAGCGGCGCCGGGGCGCACCATCCGCTGAGCGACGGTATCGAGCTGGCGTTCGACCCGCCCACGGCGGATAACGGCAACTATACGCCCGGCGATTACTGGACCTTCCCGGTGCGCGCCGCCGGCGCCGAATTCGAGGACCTGCCCTGGCCCAACGATGACCCGCCGGAGGGTGTGCGTTATCACCGCGCGCCGCTGGCCGTGCTGGAATGGGACGGCGGTCCCAACGTCGCCCTGGACGGGCCATCGCGGATTCATGACTGCCGGCGGGTGTTCCAACCGCTGACCCGCCTGGACGATTGCTGCACCTACCGGGTCGGCGATGGCATGGTCAGCCACGGCGACTTCGCCTCCATTCAGGCGGCAGTGGACAGCCTACCCGCCGGCGGCGGCCAGATCTGTGTGCTGCCGGGGCGCTTCGAGGAGAACATCATTGTCCATAAGGCCAACGTGACCATCCGCGGCTGCGGCCACCGCAGTCAGGTGGTCTCGCCGGCACCGGAGACGGGCGATGCTGAGCCGGTATTCCATCTCAAGGGCCCGGGGAGCCTGCGGCTGGAATCCCTGGCCATCGAGGCCCATGAGACCGGGACCGGCGTTCTGGTCGAAGACGCCGAGCGCGATACCGGTCCCTCGTTCGTGACCCTGGACAAGTTGGTCATCCAGGCGGCCACCCGTTGCGGCATTAAGGCGCGGGCCGGCCACCATCTCACCATCCGCGACTGCCGGATCACCATGGCCGACCAGGCCAGTCAGTGGCCGGGAGTATTCGTGGTGGCCGATGACGTGCTCATCGAGCACAACACCATCGACGTGCGCTCCCTCAATGCCGATCAGGTGTCGCTGCCCCACGTGCCTGGCGTGGTTCATGCCACAGCCGGCCGTGGCGGACTGCAAGTAGGCGGTACCTGCGAGCGGGTGCAGGTCATCGATAACCTGATCCAGCACGGTATCGGCAATGGCATTACCCTGGGCAGCGTCGAGGAAGTGGACGTGGACGGCAACGTCGTGGACGCCGATATCGGCTGGGTGGTCGGTGGCACCATCAATTGCGACCCCTGTGCACCCGGCGGCGTGTTCGTACCGCCTGGCGGCGGAGAGGAAGAAGACAGACCCAGCTACGCGTCTGCCGGGACCCTCTACGAGATCCGCTTGGAACGCAACCGCATCCTCGACATGGGCCTGAACGGCATCGGTGTCGTGGCCTTCTTCGACATCGAGCGGCAGCCGGATCTGATCAGCGTCGAGGACCTGGACATCCTCGGCAACACCATCCGTGGTTGCCTGCAGCGAGAACTGCAGGAGATCCCGACCGAACTGAGCGGGCGGGTGGGCTATGGCGGCATCGCGCTGGCCCATGTGGAGTCACTGACGGTGCGGGACAACCACATCGAACGTAACGGCCCCGATGCCGCCGAGCCGGTTTGCGGCGTATTTCTGCTTCAGACGGAAGATGCTGACATCGACCGCAACCGCATCACCGATAACGGCGCACGCACCGCCGAGACCCCGGACAACAGCAAGCGCGGACCCCGGGCCGGTATCTGGATTACCCAGGCCCTGGCGCCCACACAACCGCTGGACAGCGAATTTGGCAACTTCCTGGTCCAGCACGGTATTCCCGCCGCGCGGATCCATAACAACGTGGTCTCCCAGCCGCTGGGGCCGGCGGTGATCATGATGGCGGCTGGCCCGGTCTCCGTGCAAGGCAATCATCTGACTTCCCGCGGCGTGGTGCCCGGCACGGCCAGCGTGGGCTTCATCGCCGCCACGGTGATGATCATGAATATGGGCATGACACCGTTGGTGGGCGGCGCCAAGCTGGGCACGGCACGATTCTATACCGGCCGCGGTGCTTATGGTTATGTGCCCATGGCCTATGGCGCCCAAGCCGTGGGAGGTGACGCCATCGAGGTGGCCCACTCCTCGAGGGAGAGTTCGACGGCCGTCAATGTCGGTAAGACCTTTGTGCGCGGAGATCTGCACTTCTGTAACAATACGGTAGAGTCGGATGGTATCGAGCCCGAGGGTAGCTTCTCGCTCACCTCCGTGCTGTTACTCAGCCTCGATGACGTGGCTTGTAACGACAACCAGTTCACCTGCATGTACCAGCCAGGTCAGGATTTCGCCTTCACAGATTTAATGGCCTTGGGCATGTCCGTGCGCGTGGACGACAACCGATTCAAGGAGGTCTACACGGGCCAGGGCCTGGCCGTGTTGTTCTCGGCTGTGTCCATCGGGCTGTTGATGAACCACACCACCGATAACCAGGCCAACCACTGTCTGTTCGCCCACAACCTGGCCCGTTGGGCCGAGTGTAATTTGGAGGCCGTCGGCTCTGTACCGTTCATGGTCTTCAAGGACAATCTGCAAATGCCCGACCTAATCAGCTGCCAGGTTTGCCGGGTACTGCCCGCTATCCTTAAGGCCTACCTCGGCAACAGCGTCATGTTGGGTGGTAACTTGAATACCCAGCGCGATTTCGTCATCGGCTAAGGGAGCAGCGGCGATGAGAAAGGCAGGAAAGCGACGCCAGCTCAGCGGCGAAGAGATCGGCAGCCAGCTAGAGGCAAACCTGAAGGAGGCGGACAACCGCCGTTACCAGGGTCTGGATCAACTAGCCAGGCTGGAGCAGGCTAAGCAGGCTCAGCGCCGCCGGGAGCGCAAGCGGCTCATGGCCAAATACGGCAGCGACAGTCCCAAGGTGCGTCGGTTGGAGGCGAAGCTCGATGCCGGCGAAGATCTGATCACCGGTGCCCGGGTGGAACGTCAACGCCTAGATATCACCGCCTCCAGCGAGGTGGCGACGCAGGAGTGGGTATTGAAGGGGTTCCTTCGCGGTCTCGACGGCGAGGGCTTGCGCGGGGTGACACTGGTTCTGTCCTGGGATCAAAACCGCGTCGACGAGCCCGTGGCGCTTACCCGGAGTCACAGTGACGGCTCGTTCGAATTCCGGCGGAAACTGGGCGGAGACCTAGAAGGCGAGGCGGGACTCGGAGAAGCCGAAGAGGAGACGCAGGAGCAGCAGGAGCAGCAGGAGCAGCTGGCGGAGCCTCAACCCCTGTGGCTGCATGTCCTCGACCCCGAGGGTAAGGTGGTGGTCACGGACAGCGAAGCCGTGTGGCCCACGTCCGGCGTGCTCGATTACCGGGACCTGACGGTGGACCCGGCCAAGGTGGGCGGCGGCGAGGCGCAGACCCGCTACCTGGGCAATGCCAGCACGCTGGAATTGCACGACCTGGAAAACAGCAAGCCCCAGTGTCGTGTTGACACCATTCGTGCCGCCTTTCGCAAGCCCTACAAGACCCAGAAGGCGGCCGTGGCCGACGGTTTCGACTTCTGCGCCTATTGTTTCGGCCGGGAGAAGTCGAAGTGGTGAGGTAGATGGCCAGGCAAATCGCCAAACACGGGGGCGACACGGACAGCGGACGGCAGCGGTCCGGCGCTGGACAGGGGATGACGTCGCCTGTGTTTCAGCCGGCTTCCGGGACGGCGGAACGGCATGACATTTCTACGTCCCAAAGCAAATGTGCCTGCGGGGGCAGCTGTCCGAAATGCCGGTCGATAACGGCAGTTCAGACCAAGATTCGCGTGGGGACGGCTAACGACAGTTTCGAAGAAGAGGCCGACCGGGTCGCCGATGAGGTTATGCGTACCCCGGAGCCCACGGTCCAGCGCCAGCCCGTGGCCGGGACCGGCGAGGAAACGGTTCAAATGAAGGCCGCCGAACCGTCTGTTCGGCTGAGTACCGCGGTACGCGGGGAACTGGGACTGAACGGGGGCCGCCCACTGCCGGATGGGGCGCGTCGGTTCTTCGAGCCACGGATGGGCGTGGATTTTGGTGGCGTGAAGGTGCATACCGGCGCGGAGGCCGCCGCCGCGGCGCGTGGCCTCAATGCCCAGGCCTTCACCGTCGGCCGCGACATCGGTTTCGCCAGAGGGCACTACAATCCGGCTTCCCATGGCGGCCGACAGTTGCTGGCTCATGAGCTGACTCACGTTGTGCAACAGACTGCCGGCGCCGGGGCGCGCAATCGCCGCCCTGTCCTGGCACGCAAACCGGTGAATCAGGGCAGAGGCTCTCGCGGCGAGCAGTTGTACCGGTATCGCGTCGGCCGTATCAACGAACTCCTGAGCTATGGCCTGTTCGACTGGGCCATCACCGACCAGGAGGCGCTATCGGCCCTTTCCCTGTTAGAGGAGATGTCGAGCACCGAGCGGGCTTCGGCACTCACCGAAATCGATAGCAAGCGCCTGCGCGAGAACCTGCCGGAAGCGGAGCTTCCGCGGCTGGACACGATATTGCGTCAGACGAAAGGGGCGCGGGCAAATATCGAAAAGATCAACAATCTGCTCAGCTACGGGCTGTTTGATTGGGCCATAACCGACGAAGAGGCCATTGGTGCCTTCGAGCGGTTGCGGGGTATGCCGGAAGCACAGCGGGTGCATGCCGTAATGAGCATCGATCGGCGCCGACTGTACGAGAACCTGCCCGAGCCCCAGGCGACCGAATTCGCGCTGATGGTTACCGAGGCGCGGGCAACCTGGGAACGGTCCCGCCAGCAGGGCGACCCGCTCGCGGCTGGCGATCGGGTGCATATCTACGTCTACAACCGCATGGGGCAGTCGCTCGAACGGAGCCTGACCGGCGAGTACAGCATTAATTCGAATGAGCGAATCCGGTTTCCATTGCTTGGGGAGATCGATGTAAAGGGCCTGCGCCCGAATCACATTGCCGCCAAGATCCAGATACTACTCGCCGAGGACTATATTCGCGCCCCCCACGTCAAGGTTGAGGTGACGCGCCGGGAAGGGGAGGCGTTTGAGCCCGAGAAGCTGGAGGTATCGGAAGGGCAGCCGGAGGGAGCGCTGGAGTCGGGCGATACCTTTGAGCTTAAGGTGATTGAACAGACCACGTGGACGGAGGAAACGGATTTCTCCCGGTCTTATCAGATAGACCGGCATGGCAATGTGGAGTTGCAGCATCTGGGACGGATCCCGGTCGAGGGGTTAAACCGGGAGGAGATCAGCGGCCGAATCCAAGCGCAGCTCAAGGACTGGTACCGCACGCCGCCACAGGTATGGGTCTGGGTAACCTCCCATGATGACAAGCTCTATCGGGCACCGGAGGGCGTGCGACCCAAGGCGCTGGCAAAAGAGAGTACCGCCGAGAGCGTCCGCCAGATTGAGTCCGAGTCGATCCCTCGGCGTACGCCGGTCGATATCTATCTAGACTTCTTCCGCAGTAAACAACAGGCCCTTGCCGAATCTGACGTTTCCGAGCGGGACCGCCGCGTTGGTCAGGAGGCATTGCGCCGCTATCTGGAGTGGGTGTCGAATAATGCCGGCGACCCGGAAGTCTTGGACGCAACCTCGCCATGGGAAGTATACGGCGAGATCCACACACCTTTGCTGATCGTCGACATTGAACGGGAATCACGTCGCGAAGTCGAGGAAGCCCGCCGTAGTCGGGAGGACACACAGCGCCGGGCTGCCGTGGAAGAGAAGCTCGACGAATACTGGCAGTGGGCGATGCGGCGTTGGCGGGAAGCCAGTGTGAAGTTCCGCAGTGCCGGACGAGCCTATCTGCTTACCGAGCACCCGTACCGGAAAATTGGAATGAACGCGCTGACCCGCGCCGTTATGACGTGGGCCTATGACAACACCGATCACCCCGCTTTCCTGGAGCGGTCGCCCGATGAAGTCGCCGAATTCGTCCAGGCCAAAGACCCCCATCTTCGCACCATTGTGCAGATTGGCCGCCAAGCGAAACCGCGTCTGGAATATTTCCCGGAGTTGGATCGCACCCGCTACACGATGGGCGACCTGGCTACCGAGACGATTGTCGGCATCCTGCCAGTTGCCGGAGAAATGGCTGATGTCTCGGACGCAGTGACAGGAGTGAGCATTACCGGTCACGAGCTCTCCGTAGGTGACCGGACCCTGGCGGCGTTCGGAGCGCTGATTCCCTTCGTGCCGGCTTCGGCCCTGCGCAGCGGTAAAAAACTTCCGCGGGTGGTCGATGATTTCGCCATGGCGACCGGGCGTTCCGCCGATGAGATCGAAGCAGTCTTCCGGGTTGCCGGCCATCTTGACGCCGGCGATGTGCGTGAGCTGGATCGCATTATGGACGCGGTGGCCGAAGGTAAGGAGCTCAGCCGTGCGGACCTGGATATCCTCGACGACATCGGCCGAAAACTCAAAGATCCCCTGGAGGACGTTGCCTCTGCCGTACGCCGGGGGGAATCCCCCAAGGTCGGGAAACTGCGCGTCGATCCGACGACGCAAAAGCAACTGGTACCCGGCACGGAAGCACATCGGCGTCAACGCTGGTTGGAATATCAGTTCCGGCATCCCGAAAAGTTCGATCGCATCACGGAAGCCATGGATCCGAAGTGGCGCAAGGCATATGAGACGATCCTGGCCAATAAGAAGGCCGGAGGGATGTTCGAACGCAGTGTGCTCGACGCCCTCGGATACTCCAAGAACAAGGCCATGATGATCGCGCCGGAAGCCGAGGACTTTAAGGGATTTATCCCGGATGCGGTCAGGGGAAACCCGGACGAATTGGTTTGGAGTAACCCCTACCACTTCGTGGAAGCCAAGGGCTGGAAAGACATGTCCAAAACCGGTAACCTTAAGGAAATGATAAATTATGTCGACGAGTTTGGTGGACATGTGGAGGTCGTTTTCCGTTCGGCGAAACACCCTGATGGTGCAACCAGCCTTTCCGGTCCTTTGCAACACGCTCTCGACGATCTTGCCGAGCGCGGTCTGGCGACCGTACACCGACATCCCTGAGTGAGACTGAGACATGGCGGCACTGGAGACACGGATTTTCCTGCCCACGGGCTTTCTGGAGACAGACAAGGCCCAGCAATTGGTTCAGTGGCTGATTGACGATATCGGCTGGTTTAGTCCGAGCAAGTACGGCCGCTCAATGCCGGATATAAAGCTCGACAACGATGCTGACGTCATGGAAGAGCTTATGGCATTTTATGACAACGCCCAACGCTTGTCGGTGGAGGGAACGCCGAAGCCGTCGGGCTTCATGTTGCTACCGGATCGTCGCGGTCAGGCCACCTCCATCGGGAAACTGATCTGGACCATGCCCAGCAGCTGGGCCGATGATGAGGATTGGCAGAAAGCTCACGTCGAGCACATCTGTGAAGCCATGCATATGCTCCGCTCGCCACTGGCATTTTGCGCCTTGGACAAGGATATCGACCGTAAACTTAAGCACGAGGTACCTGGGCCCATCGGGACCAAGGTTGAGCCTACCGTGCGGGGTTATGGGGAGGGATTGCCGGGTGTGTTCTGGCGCAATTTCTATGGCCCGGATTATGTCGCCCTCTTCGGCGAGCGCCTGGAGGCGTTGCCGGAAGGGACCGCACGAGCGCTGGATGGTGGTCTGTGGTTGGTTGCTCCCTACGCCGAGCCGGCAGAGGCTTTTACGCCGGCTGGAGCGGCAGCAGAACGGGACGTGATTGAGACCCTGGGGGTGGAGTGTTTCTACGATTTTGAGACAGATACGCCGCCGCAGCGCTTTCCAAAAACCTGATTCCACAAATCGGGCAAACGCCAGGATCGTACTCGTCAGTCAGTAAGGTTGCGGGCCCTGTGTGGCCGAGAGTAGCCGGGAGACTTTCGTTATGCCCTCGATATCTGCGTTCACGTCCAGGGTTGCTGTACAACGGCCCAAGGCGGCCGGACGGCAGCCAGCGGCGACGGTTGTGCCAAGCTGTGGTTCGGCGCCTGTGGCCCAAATACAACGCAAGCCAGCTTGCGCTTGCGGCGGCACGTGCCCCAAGTGCCAATCCGAGGAAGGTATTCAGACGAAACTACGCGTCGGTCCGGTCAACGACAACTTCGAACAAGAGGCCGGCCGCATTGCCGATCAGGTCGTGTGCACCCATGAGTCGGCAGTACAGCGACAGCCGGCGGCGAATGCCGACGAAGAAGCGATCCAGAGAAAGAGTGTTGCGCCAGGCGCCCGACTGGATGCGACCGTACGTGGCGATCTTGGATTGGGGATGGGGCGCCCCTTGCCGCATGATGCGCGTCGGTTCTTCGAGTCCCGATTGGACGCCGATTTCTCAAGCGTGCAGGTGCATACTGGCGGGGAGGCTTCGGCGGTGGCGACTGCCATGGGCGCCCGGGCATTCACCGTCGGGCCGGATATCGGCTTCGCGGAAGGCCAATATGCCCCGGAGACTAGGGAAGGGCGGCACCTGCTGGCCCATGAGTTGACCCATGTCCTGCAGCAGTCTGCCGGCCGCCCAAGCATCCAACGGGCTTGCGATCCGGCCGTGTTGGCAGCGCGCACTTCCCCGGTGTTTTTTCCGGAAGAGTCAGTGCTGATGGAGGTCTTCCAGGGTGCGCGCACCTTAAGCAACGGCGATTTCGCGCCGGTAGCCATCGGGCTCGTCCAACAAGCGTTGGTAGACCTGGGTTACAACCTCGGCCCGCATGGCCGGCGTAACGATGGCGTGGACCGTGATTTCGGCGACGACACAGAACAGGGCGTTGAAGCCTTCCAGACCGCCGAAACGATTCCCGGCGTGACAGCCGGTGTCGTTGATCAGAACACACTGCGCTGCCTGGACGAAATCCGCTCCAAACGAGAAGTCCCCCAGCACCAGGCCGGGACGGTGGCATCGGAACAATACCGGGTTGAGGGCCAGCGCAGCGGGGGCAGGGACGAGGACATTTTCTTCGCACGGGGCAGTTCCTCGCTCGATGCCGAGGATAAGAACAAGATCAAGAAGCTGGCTACGGCTCACCAGGGTTGTACGTTGGAACTGGAGGGGTTCATCAGCGAGGACGAGCGGGTGGATTTCGGTGCGAGCCTCGCGGATGATCGGCTGGATGCGGTGGACGCCGAGTTGGCCGCCAATAACCACGATGACCCGGGTGTATGCCCACACCCTTCACCACCGCTACGGGTTAAGAATGCCCATCCCAATGCCAGCAGCGGCGTCAGCAGCTATCGGCTTCGACGGAAGGTGGAGATTGTGCCGCCGGGAGCCACTTCAAAAACACTGCCTTGTCCGCCGGGCGCGGCGCAGTTCCGGTCTCTGACGGCGTCGGAGGACACCGTGCTGACCGACGCCATCGACGATTCCAAAGATTGGCTGGACAAGGCCGTCGGCAAGCTGACCCCGGGCCATGCGGAAGGGGATCCGGCCTTGAATGCCTATTTCGGCGGTACGGGGCGGCGCAGTACCATCAAGAGCAATCTGAAGAAGTGGCGCGATCACGTCGATAATGTCGTGCGTACCAACAATCGCCACGGCACGCAATGCAACGCCGTGTGCGACTCGGCAGTGGCCTTCAACAACGGCACCGGATCATCAGCGCAAATGACGGTGTGCCATCGATTTTTCGAGGCCGTGACGTTTCACGGCCTTAATAACAAGGAAAGCAAGGCCTTCATTATCATGCATGAGGCCGGGCACGGGTCGCTCGGAACGAAGGATACGGCCTACGGCCACCGCAGGTTGATCGAGTTCCTGTCCCAGTACCCGGGCATCGCGGAGACCAATACCGATAGCTACACGCTGATGGTGCTCTGCCTCAACGGGAAGGCCGGCATGTGCGCTCCGCCAGGCGCATCCGACACAACCGCCGGAATGAGCCCGGCGGAAGAGGAAAAGGCCCGACAGGGACTGGCCTGGCTGGAAACCTGGCTGACCTGGGGCAGCCAGGATGTCAGTAGCCTATATCGGCGGGTCAACATCGCGCGCCAGAGCGGACAGGACGTAAGCGCTGTGAATACTTACTATGACAGGGTTTTTGACACTCTGATCGCCGCCTTCGATATCCACCGCGCCCCGGGGGATGCGCCGCCAACCTTCCGCGAGCAGACCACCGTCGCCGCCATCCGGGACCGTCTGTCCCTTTTGCAGCGTGCAACACGGGAAGGCCTAGAGGTAGAGAAGGACACCACGCCGCCATTACGGATGCGCTGGGAGAGCGGTGGGCCACAGGGGTCGCCGGGCCGGAAAGTTTATCTCATCGATGCCTATTTCGCGCTGAGCAGTGATCGTGACCGAGTGGAACGGCTGCTGCCGGTTATTATCGAAGCCGCCGACAACATCGACGCCGCGCTTAAGTCGAAATACGAGACGTTTATCAAGCAAAACGTCCGCAACAGCCGCAATAACCAGCCATGACCGAACATCATCCGCCACCGTTGCCGGGCCCCTGCGTTCCGATTCCCTATGTGCGCACGCCCGTGCGGGATGCAGACGGGTACTCTCGTTGGATCGTCGAGACCCATGTCGTTCCCCACCTGGACCTGGACGGCGCTGGCTCGCCGGTGGTGCTCGTGCCGCCCGAGCGCGAAGCGGTCAATCTTGAAGCCATGTATTGGCGCCTGTTCGTGCAACGCGGCGACTGCGGCCACGAACTGGCCACCGTCCCTGGTATTTCCGATCCGGAACCGGAAGCGGGCGTGCGTAGGGGGTTGAGGGATTTTTCTGTCGTCGAATCGCTACCCGCCGACCAGGATGACGACACGCTGGCAGGTATTGGGGTGACCGTCTACTGCTTTGACGGTCGCCGGTATGTGGGCGGGGAAACGGACATTCGGTGACGCGCCCTAAGAGGCTGTTTACAAACAGGATATACTTGATCGCTGCCACCATCCTCATCATCGAGAGCAGCAATCATGGCGCGCCGAGATCGCCCCAAGAAGGTCAAGCCTTAACACCGGCCGGTACTGCGTGAGATCGTCACCGACAAACCCGCTGGAGACTCTCATCACCTAGACTATCACCCAACGAAAAACCGCCACCCGGCATGACCCGTAAGTGGCGGTTTCTCTTGATGTTTCTGGTCGGAGCGACAGGATTCGAACCTGCGACCTTTGCAACCCCATTGCAACGCGCTACCAAGCTGCGCCACGCTCCGACACCGTTCCGGTGATCCGGGCCCTTGGCTTATGGTCCCCTAGAACGAGGCGTATACTAGCGCGTTCCTCGGCAAATGAAAAGCCCCTTTTGCACTTTCGTTTCAATCGGTTGCCAAGCAAGCTACAGGGTGTCGGCTTGCCCGCCCCTGCCACGCTATTCTGACAGGGTATCACTGTTGCGACCCATGGAGGAGGAGATCGGTATGCCGCTGATCCTGGGAATGAGCGTGTTGCTGGCCTGTCAGTTTGCCGGCGAACTGGTGGCCAGGGGGCTGGCCCTGCCGATTCCGGGACCGGTGGTCGGCATGGTGATCCTGCTGGTGGTGCTGATGGTCCACGGCAAGGTACCGACCAGTCTGCGTCTGGCCGGCGAAGGCCTCCTGCGCTATCTGACCCTGCTGTTCGTGCCGGCCGGGGTGGGGGTGATGGTCCACTTCCGGCTGATCGGAGAAGACCTGTGGGCCATCATGCTGACCCTGGTCGGCTCCACGCTGGTGACCCTGGGCGTGACCGGCTGGGTGCTGGATCGCCTGAGTCGTCAGCATGCCGTGCGCACCGGTCGGCCAGGAAACGAACCATGATAGTGGCTACCCTGGACCAGCTGTGGGTCTATCTTTCCGGCAATCCTCTGCTCTCGCTGCTGATGACCCTGCTGGCCTTCATGCTGGCGGTGCGCATCAATCGTGCCTTGGGCGGTACACCTCTGCTGCATCCGGTGACGCTGGCCATCCTCATGCTGATCGGCTTCCTGCTGCTGGTGGACATGCCGTATGCCACCTATTTCGAGGGGGCCCAGTTCATTCACTTCCTACTGGGGCCGGCCACCGTGGCACTGGCCATCCCACTCTATGACCATCGCGAGCGTATCCGTCGCCTGCTGGTGCCCTTGCTGATGGCGTGTGTGGCGGGCATCGTCACCGCGGTGGCGTCCACACTGGGCATGGCCATGCTGCTGGGGGCCCGTCCCGTCACGCTGCTTTCGCTGGCCCCCCGGTCCGTGACATCGCCCATCGCCATGGGGATCGCTGAGCAGATCGGTGGCATCCCGTCCCTGGCGGCGGGGCTGGTGTTGATCACGGGGTCGATCGGTTGTGCGCTGGGCCCCTGGGTGTTCAAGCTCCTGGGGATCAAGGACCCGGCGGTACAGGGATTCACGCTGGGGCTTTCGGCCCACGGTTTCGGAACGGCCCACGCTTTCGCCCGCCTGGGCGCGGTGGCAGGGGCCTTCTCGGGACTGGCCATGGGGCTTACCGGGATGCTCACGGCCTTCCTGCTGCCCTTGCTCACGCGACTCTTCGGGCTGGGGGGATAGTCCTTCGCGCTGCGTCACTATCCCCCGAACATCCCACCCGGGCGTCCCCGGCCATACGTAGGAAACCAGCACACCCGGGTGGCGCGATCAGATCTCTTCCCACACCCGGCGGCGGAACTCATGGGAGAGGTCGGCTGCCTTCTGCAGGCGCTTCATGTGGGCATCGGTAATCTCCTCCATCATTTCCTGATAGCGGGCCTGCATGTCGGCCGCGGCCTCGGGGTTGTCCTTGTCGAAGCTGTTGGCCATGCGCTGTCCACTCTTGGCCATGGCCTGCAGGAACTGGGCCTCGAATTGCATGGCATCCGCCAGGCTCTCCATCCAGGCCAGTTGCATGCGCGCCACGGGGTTGGACCCCTGCAGCCACTGCGCGGTCCACCATTCGAACAACGGCCCGGTGGCCGCCATGCCGGGTTGTAGCGGGTTGTCTTTGCGTTCGCTCATGGAGGCTCCTGTCATGCTTTTCCGAGGAAGCGGTCACGCTGTCATCAAGCATGTTGAGTATAGATGATGGCCGGGATTTTTCTGCGTTGCGGCGAACGATCGCTTGACCTTCGTCAGGGAGAACGTGAAATCCATGGACGCGCCGCGCCGTATGCCATGACCTAGCCTCAAGCCAGGGAGGCCAGGCAAGGGAGACGGGGGGATGTGGCGCGTGATCAAGTCGGTACTGGCGGCCTTCTTCGGCGTCCAGAAAGAGGCGCGGCGACGTGAGGATTTCGGGAGAGGTGACGGGCGCGCCTTCATCGTCGCCGGCATCGTGATGGGGGTGGTGCTGGTGGTGCTGGTCGCGCTCATCGCTCACCTGGCGGCGGGATGATGCGGACGAGCGTTGATAAGCGCGTTTACCGAACGTGGCCGGCACACGCCCAGCCCTGGCGATTCACTCTTCTATACTCGATCAAGGCGTGGCTAATACAACAACTCTGTTCAGGAGGCGTCGATGCGCACGATGCTCGTGTGGGCGACGGGAGCACTGGCCCTGGCCGGCATCCCCCAGGCGGCCTTGGCCAACGGCTGGAACATGCCTGTGGGCGTGACCGACGTCAGCCGGGACATCTACTCCCTGCACATGGTGATCTTCTGGATCTGCGTGGTCATCGGGGTCCTCGTCTTCGGGGCGATGTTCTATTCGCTCTTCCGCTATCGGCGCTCTCAAGGCGCAAGTGCTGCTCAGTTCCACGAGCATACCACCGTCGAGGTCATCTGGACGGCCATCCCGCTGCTGATCCTCATTGGCATGGCCTTGCCGGCCACGGCCACCCTGAGGACCATGTATGACGCGTCACAGGCTGATCTCGATGTGATGGTCACCGGCCAGCAGTGGCGCTGGCGCTACGAGTACCTCGGCGAGGAGGTCGCCTTCACCTCCAACCTGGGGACTCCCCGCGAGCAGATCGCCGGTGGTGACGAGAAGGGAGAGAATTACCTGCTCGAGGTAGACGAACCCCTGGTGCTGCCGGTCGGGCAGAAGGTCCGTTTGCTGATGACCTCGGATGACGTCGTGCACTCCTGGTGGGTACCGGACCTGGCCGTCAAGCAGGATGCCATCCCGGGCTTCGTCAACGAGAACTGGGTACGGATCAACGAACCGGGGATCTACCGCGGCCAGTGCGCCGAGCTCTGCGGCCGGGATCATGGCTTCATGCCGGTGGTGGTGGAGGCGGTCGAGCCGGAGCAGTTCGATCAGTGGCTGGCCCAGCGCAAGGAGGCCGCCACCCAGGCCGCCATGGGAATCGATCGCGAGTGGGGCCTGGACGAACTGATGACGCGCGGCGAGAAGGTCTATGGCTCGATCTGTGCCTCATGCCATCAACCCGATGGGTCGGGCAGTCCGCCCACCTTCCCGGCCCTGGCCGGTAACCAGGCGATGCTGGATGAGCGCGCGCGGCATATCGATACCGTGGTCAACGGCGTGTCCGGCACCGCCATGCCGGCCTTCCGCAGCACGCTTAATCCGGTGGAGATCGCCGCCGTGATCACCTGGGAGCGCAATGCCTGGGGCAACGAGACCGGCGACATCGTGCAACCCTCGGAAATCGCCGAGCAACTCTCCGAGTAGTAGGGCCGAGCCTTTCCGCTTCTTTATCGTGATGCCAACCAGGGAGATTTTCGATGGCGACTCACCTGCCTCCCAAGCCGGCCCCCCAGTACAGCGAGGCCACCGCCGGTGGCATGGCCGGGGCGCATCATGACCGCCCGCGGGGGCTGATGCGCTGGGTGCTGACCACCAACCACAAGGAGATCGGTACCCTCTATCTGATCTTCTCGCTCACCATGTTCTTCATCGGCGGAATTTTCGCCATGGTGGTCCGGGCGGAGCTCTTCCAGCCCGGCCTGCAGTTGGTGCAGCCGGAGTTCTTTAACCAGATGACCACCATGCACGGCCTGATCATGGTGTTCGGCGCCGTGATGCCCGCCTTCGTGGGCCTGGCCAACTGGATGGTGCCGCTACAGGTCGGCGCGCCGGACATGGCGCTGCCCCGGCTCAACAACTTCAGCTTCTGGTTGCTGCCGGTGGCCTTCACGCTGTTGCTCGCCACGCTGTTCATGCCGGGGGGCGGTCCCGACTTCGGCTGGACTTTCTATGCACCGCTGTCCACGACCTACGCGCCGCCGTCCACCACCTTCTTTATCTTCTCTTTGCACCTGGCCGGCATCAGCTCCATCCTCGGGGCGATCAACATCATCGCCACCATCCTCAACCTGCGGGCGCCGGGGATGCGCATGATGGATATGCCACTGTTCGTCTGGACCTGGCTGATCACCGCCTTCCTGCTGATCGCGGTGATGCCGGTACTGGCCGGGGTGATCACCATGATGCTGCTGGACATCAACTTCGGCACCAGCTTCTTCAATGCCGCCGGTGGGGGTGACCCGGTGCTCTTCCAGCACCTATTCTGGTTCTTCGGCCATCCCGAGGTCTACATCATGATCCTCCCGGCCTTCGGCATCGTCTCGGTGATCATTCCCACCTTCGCCCGCAAGCGGCTGTTCGGCTACGCCTCGATGGTCTACGCCACGGCCTCCATCGCGATCCTGTCCTTCCTGGTCTGGGCGCATCACATGTTCATCGTGGGGTTGCCGCTGGTCGCGGAGCTGTTCTTCATGTACACCACCATGCTGATCGCGGTGCCTACCGGGGTGAAGGTCTTCAACTGGATCGCCACCCTGTTCCAGGGTTCGATCACCTTCGAACCGCCGATGCTGTTCGCCCTGGCCTTCGTGGTGCTGTTCACCATCGGCGGTTTCTCGGGACTGATGCTGGCCATCGCGCCGGCCGATTTCCAGTACCATGACACCTACTTCGTGGTGGCGCACTTCCACTATGTCCTCGTGCCCGGGGCGGTGTTCGCCATCATGGCGGGGGTCTACTACTGGCTGCCCAAGTGGACCGGTCACTATCCTCATCTCCGACTCGCGCAGTGGCACTTCTGGCTGTCGGTGATCGGCGTGAACCTGACCTTCTTTCCCATGCACTTTTCGGGGCTTGCCGGCATGCCGCGGCGCATTCCCGACTACGCGCTGCAGTTCGCCGACTTCAACATGGTGACCAGCCTTGGCGCTTTCCTGTTCGGCGCCTCGCAGCTGCTCTTCGTTGCCGTGGTGATCCTCTGCATTCGGGGCGGCGAGAAGGCCCCGGCGCAGGCCTGGGAAGGCGCCGAGGACCTGGAGTGGACCGTGCCCAGCCCGGCGCCGCTGCATACCTTCGATACGCCCCCCGATTTCAAGCCAGACCAACCCTGACCCTCTCCCCCGGAGGTCCGCATGTCGCATCGTTCCGCCCCCGACCCTCGCCCCGGCGTTCGGCGTACCGTGATGCGGACCCTGGTGGTCCTGGCCGGGATGTTTGCCTTCGCCTTCGCCTTGGTGCCGCTCTATGACGTCTTCTGCCAGGTCACGGGGCTCAATGGCAAGACCAGCGGGAGTGCTCAGACGCTGGCCCACGATGATGTCGACACCTCGCGCACGGTCACCATGCAGTTCATCACCCGGGGCAGCCAAGGGCTGCCATGGCAGCTCGAATCGGACATTCGCCAGATGAGACTGCACCCCGGGCAGCGGGAGGAAGTGCGCTTCACCTTCCGCAACCTGGGCGACCAGACGACTCGCGCACGTGCCGTCCCCAGCGTCTCCCCCGCGGAGGCGTCGCTGCACCTGCGCAAGCTGGCCTGCTTCTGCTTCCAGGAGCAGCAACTCGCCGCCGGCGAGGGATTCGAGGCACCGCTGGTCTTCCAACTGACCCGCGATCTGCCGGCCGAGATCAAGACCGTGACGCTGGTCTATACCCTCTATCCTGTGCAGCAGGCGCCCCTGGCCCGTGTGCCCGCGGCCCCCATCAGCGAAGGAGACGAAGCATGAGCGGTGGCAGCTACTACGTGCCCGCCAGCAGCAAGTGGCCGATCCTCGGATCGCTCGCGCTGGGGGCGATGATGGTCGGCGCCGGTACGGTGCTGGTATACGGGGTGGCCGGCACGCCGGTGATGGTCATCGGCCTGGTGGGGATCCTGGTGGTCATGACGTTGTGGTTCCGGGACGTCATTCGTGAATCCCGCCGGGGACTCTATAATGACCAGATGGATCGCTCCTTCCGTTGGGGGATGGGGTGGTTCATCTTCTCGGAAGTGATGTTCTTCGCCGCCTTCTTCGGGACGCTCTTCTACGTACGGACCTTCGCGCTGCCGTGGCTCGACGGGGAGGGGGCCAAGGGGGTGACGGCGCTGCTGTGGCCGGACTTCACGGCTTCCTGGCCGCTGATGAATCCCCCCGGCAGCGAGATCCAGGGCCCGAAGGAGACCTTCAGTCCCTGGCACCTGCCGCTGGTCAACACCCTGATCCTGGTCAGTTCGAGCATCACCCTGACGGTGGCTCACGAGGGCTTGAAGGAAGGCTATCGTGGCACCGTCCGTCACTGGCTGACCGGTACGGTACTGCTGGGGCTGGTCTTTATCACTATCCAGGGCTTCGAGTACTACGAGGCCTATACCCACTACGGTATCACCCTGCAGGCGGGGATCTATGGCGCCACCTTCTTCCTGTTGACCGGATTCCACGGCCTGCACGTGATCATCGGCACCATCATCCTGATTGCGATCCTGGGTCGGGTGCTGCGGGGGCATTTCTCCGCGAACGACCACTTCGGCTTCGAAGCGGCGGCCTGGTACTGGCACTTCGTGGACGCGGTATGGATCGGGCTGTTCCTCTTCGTCTATGTCTTCTGACCAGCTTAGGTGCCGAGGTTGCCGATATAGAAGCCGTAGACCAGCAGGGCCATCAGCAGCGCCGCCAGGCCCACGCGCAGCTTGAGCGAGATGAGGACGCGGCGCGAGCGGCCGCCATCCTTGATCAAAAAGCCGGCACCGGCGGCCAGGCTGGTTACCATGGCCAGGAAGACACAGGCGATCAGGATCTTGAGCAACATGCGAGGCTCCGTGAGGCAGACATTCTTCAAGGCAAGGTCCGGTAGGTGGCGCAGCGTGATGTGGTACGGGTTCTGGACCGGCCTGGTGGTACTGGGACTGGGACTAGGACTATGGCAGTGGGAACGGGCCGCCGGCAAGCGCGAGTACCTGGTCCAGCTCGCCCAGGCGCCCCGCCTGACGTCGCCGGTATCCGTGCCGCCCGATGGCACACGCCTGACCCTCGAGGGAGAGTACCTGGCCGAGCGCACCCTGTTCCTCGACAACCGAACCTGGGAAGGGCGGCTGGGGGTGGCCGTGCTGACCCCGCTGCGGGGGCCCGACGGCCGTGTCTGGCTGGTCGAGCGGGGCTTCCTGGAGACAGGGCCGAGCCGCGCGCCGCCATCCGTGACAACACCTTCCGGTCGAGTTCACATCGAGGGGCAGTGGCAGGCGGCCGGTGCGTCGGCGCCCGTCTTCGGTCCCAACCGGGAGGGGACTCGCCTGCAACGGATCGACCTGGCGGCCTGGGACCTGACGTTTGCCCACGGCGGCTGGCTGCATCTGGCGCAGGGGCCGGGCCGGCTCCCCGCCTGGTGGGTGCCTAGCGTGATGCCGCCCGAGCGCCACCTCGCCTATGCCGTCCAGTGGTGGGGGCTGGCGTTGGCGGCGCTGGTGGTGATGATCATCGGCGGGCGGCGTCTGGCCCGGGAGCATTGCTCGCCGCCCCATTCGACCAAGGAGTCCCCATGACACTGTCTCGTGACGCCGCACAGCGGCTCAAGCTGGGCGCCCTGTTCGCGGTCTTCGGTCTACCCGTCGCCGTGGCCTGGGGCATGGTGGAATGGCGGGTAGGGGTGCCGGAGGGGAGAACGGCCCACGGGACCCTGCATCCGGCGGTGCCGGACCTGTCACGTTGGCCGGCCGAGGGCATCGAGAAGGACGGGTCAGACGACTGGCTGCTGGTCTTCGATTGTACGATGGAGTGTGCGGTGCGTGCCGATCAGTGGTGGCGGGTACATCGGGCCCTGGGGCGCGAGGCGCATCGATTCAGTCGCCTGCGGTTCGGCGGGGAGGCGCCGGTACTTCCCGGCGAGGCGGTCGCCCGCTGGACCTCGTCGGCCCCGCCCGACTGGCGGCGCCCGGGAGGCCTTTGGGTCATCGATCCCGAGGGGCGGGCGGTGCTGGAGTATTCGGCCGACGTGGCGGCCGAGGACGTGCTGGACGATATCGAGCAATTGCTGCGCATGAATCCGACGCCGCCGGTGGCACAGCAGCATGAGGAGGCCTGAAACAGGAGGTTTCGCCGATGATGCAAGCGAGCAGGGTGGGGAGGCGACGCCTGACGTGGCTGGTCGGTCTGAGCCTGGCGGGCACGCTGTTCACCGCCACGGTGGTGCTGGTCGGTGCCTGGACCCGCCTGGTGGATGCCGGGCTGGGCTGCCCGGACTGGCCCGGCTGTTATGGCGCCCTGCTGGTGCCGGATGCGGCCAGTGCCCTGATGCACTCCCCGGATACGCCGCTCGAGGCGGCCAAGGCCTGGATGGAGATGCTCCACCGTTACCTCGCCACGAGCCTTGGCCTGCTGGTGATCGTGGTACTGCTGCTGGGCTGGTCCCTGCGGCACCGGCGCGATTATCCCTGGGGGCTCAGTCTCGCCCTGCTCGTGATGATCCTGCTGCAGGGGGCCTTCGGGGCCTTCACAGTCACCCTCAAGCTCTGGCCCCAGGTGGTGACCCTCCACCTGCTGGGGGGGCTTGGCGTGATGGTGCTCTTCCTGTGGCTGCATCTGCGCCTGCGACGGGTCGCGATGGGAGCGGCGCGCTCCGTTCCGGTGCGTCGCTGGTCGCCCCTCTGGGGCCTGGTACTCGGCCTCCTGCTACTGCAGCTGGCGCTGGGAGGCTGGACCTCGAGCAACTACGCCGGCCTGGCCTGTCAGGGCATACCGGCCTGCAATGGGCAATGGTGGCCGGCCGTGGATTGGTCCGAGGGGTTCAATCTGGGCCAGACGGTGGGGCCCAACTACCTGCATGGCCAGCTCCATGCCGAGGCCCGCACCGCCATCCATCTGGCCCATCGGCTGGGGGCCCTGGCGCTGGGGCTCGGCCTGCTGGCGCTGGCCATTCGCTACCGGAGAGAGCCTGCCCTGCGCCCCT
Source organism: Halomonas cerina (assembly GCF_014192215.1). GTDB lineage: Bacteria > Pseudomonadota > Gammaproteobacteria > Pseudomonadales > Halomonadaceae > Halomonas > Halomonas cerina. The sequence continues at coordinate 15,606 of NZ_JACHXP010000018.1, read as the reverse complement.
GGCTGGGGCTGCTGGTCGGGGTCTATGGTGTTCAGCTGGGGCTAGGCATCGCCAACGTGTTGCTATGGCTACCCTTGTGGCTCGCCTTGCTGCATACGGCGGGCGCTGCTGGGTTGGTCGCGGCGGCCACCCTGGCCAGCTGGCACTGGCGCATCTCGACGGCACCGGTCGGCGGGTCGAGACACGTAACGACAGAGGAGTGGGGCCATGTCTGAGTCCGTGATGATGGAGCGCTGCACCGATGACACCACGGGCTGGAGCTGGCGTGACCTGCTGACCCTGTGCAAGCCGCGGGTGGTGGTGGTGATGCTGGTTTGCACCCTGGTGGGGATGCTGCTGGCGCCGGTGACACCGGCACCGGGGGCGGTGGTCTTGGGGCTGGTCGGCATCGGCCTGGCGGCTAGCGGGGCGGCGGCCTTCAACCATGTGGTGGACCGCCGCCTGGATGCCATGATGATCAGGACCGCGCGGCGTCCCCTGGCATCCCGGCGCATGCCGGCGTCGCTCGCGCTGGCCTGGGCCACCCTGCTGTCGGTCGCGGGGATCGGCCTTCTGCACTGGCAGGTCAATGCACTCACGGCCTGGTTGACCCTGGGGTCGCTGATCGGCTATGCGCTGGTCTATACCACCTTTCTCAAGCGCGCCACGCCCCAGAACATCGTCATCGGTGGGGTGGCCGGGGCGGCGCCGCCGCTGCTGGGCTGGACGGCGATGACCGGCCAGCTGGGGCCGGAACCGCTGCTGCTGATGTTGATCGTCTTTGCCTGGACGCCGCCGCACTTCTGGGCGCTGGCGATCCACAAGCGGGCCGAATATGCCCGGGCCGGCGTGCCCATGCTGCCGGTGACCCATGGCGAGGCATTCACGCGCCTGCAGGTGTGGCTCTATGGTTGGCTCACCGTAGCGGCCACCTTGCTGCCGTTCGCCATCGGCATGAGTGGGGCGGTTTACCTGGCAGGGGTCATGGCGCTCAACCTGCGCTTCATGACCTGGAACTGGAAGGTCTGGCGAGGTCACGATCCCAAGGCCCCGCTGGCCGCCTTCTGGTTCTCGATCCGTTATATCCTCGGCGTGTTCGGCGTCCTGCTCCTCGACCACCATGCCGGCCTCTGGCTGGTGTAATGATGATCGAGCCCCGACGCGTCACATGCGGGCCCGCCCTCCATGGCCAAATCACCAGAGCAGCAACAGCAGGGAATAGCCGAGCAGTGAGACTACTCCCGTACCGAGCAAGTTGAGGGCGAACCCGGCGCGGATCATCGACTGGATCTTCAGGTGTCCGGTAGCGAAGACGATGGCGTTGGGCGGGGTGGCGACCGGCATCATGAAGGCACAGCTCGCCGCGATCGCCGCCGGCACCGTGATCAGCAGCGGGGAGATGTCCAGGGACAGGGCCAGCGCGCCCAGCAGCGGCAGGAAGGCCGCGGCGGTGGCGGTGTTGGACGTCACTTCGGTCAGGAAGATGATCACCAGTACCACCATGGCGATCAGCGCCAGAAGCGGGAAGACGCTGAACACGCCGAGCTGCTCGGCGATCCATTCGGCCAGTCCGGAGCGGCTGATGGCGCCGGCCAGCGCCAGGCCGCCACCGAACAGCAGCAGAATGCCCCAGGGCAGCTCACGGGCGTCGTCCCAGTCGATCAGGCGCTCGCCGGGCGCGCGACCGGCAGGCACCAGAAACAGGGCGATGCCGGCGGTGATGGCAATCCCGGTATCGGAGAGCCAGTCGAGACCGGCGTCGTTGAGCAGGGGCCGGATCACCCAGGCGAGTGCCGCGAGCAGGAAGATGGTCCCGACGCGACGCTCGGCGGTGCTGGTGGGGCCGAGCGTCGCCAGCTCGTTTTGGATCAGGGTGGTGCTGTCCTCGCCCGATGCGAGGGCAAATCCGCGACGGGTCAGCCACCACCAGGCGCCGGCCATCATCACCATGCTGATCGGCAAGCCAATCAGCATCCACTGGGCGAACCCTAGATCGATACCGCGACTGTCAGCCAGGTAGCCGGCGAGCAGCGCATTGGGCGGTGTGCCGATCAGCGTGGCGATGCCGCCGATGCTGGCCGAATAGGCGATGGCCAGCAGCAGGGCCGTGGCGTAGCGCTTGAGCTCCGTGGGGTCGCTTCCCTCGAGCAGGCTGATTACCGACATGCCGATGGGCAACATCATGATCGCCGTGGCGGTGTTGGAGACCCACATGCTCAGAAAGCCGGTGGCGATCATGAAGCCGCCGATCTGCCGCCTGGGTTGCTGCCCGACCACGCGCAGGACCAGCAGGGCGATACGCCGATGCAGGTTCCAGCGCTGCATGGCGATGCCCAGCAGGAACCCGCCGAGGAACAGGTAAATGATGGGGTTGGCGTAGCTGGCAGCCGTCTCGTTCATGCCGCCGATCCCCAGGGCCGGCACCAGCGCGAGGGGCAGCAGGGCAGTGGCGGGAATCGGGATCGCTTCGGTGGACCACCAGGTGGCCATCAGCAGGGCCAAGCCGACACAGGCCCAGGCGGCATCGGGCATTCCGGCGGGAGCGGGAGCGAGCAGGCAGGTCACGAGCCACAGGGGGCCCAACCAGAGGCCGATCTGGCTGGCTTGGGACGGGGTCGGCGCCGGGTCGGTACTTCCTGTCGACATAAGGCTTTCCTGGGGGCACGGCCATGACCGAGGCCTGCTCGTCAGGCGGTGGGCAAGCACATGGCAGTCAAGGGTTTGGGGCGTATCCCTTGGGGAGTATAGAATACGGTGTCCATTCGACGCTTGCCGAGAAGTTGCCCATGACCACTACCACCGCGCTGATTCTGCTCGGCCTTGCCTTGGCCCTCGTGGCCGGCCTCGGGGCCTATGCCGTCACCCTGTGGCGTGAAGTCAGGCGTCGGCGCGATTTCCGCGACGAAGAGCGGCGCCGTGCCCACGATAACTGCCTCGAGAACCTCGAGCTGGTGGCCTCGGCCCTGCTGCAGGAGCAGGTGGACATCACCGAGGGGGCCTGGCGCTGCAAGGTGTTGCTGGAGATCCTCGACCCACGCCTGATCGAGCGGCCGGACTTCGCCGCCTTCGGTGAGGTCCATGGCCGGACCCGTCACCTGCATACCCATTCGGCCCGCCAGGCGCTGAGCCCTCGGGAACGCTTCCAGGAGGATCGTGAACGCCTGGCCGTCGAGGACGAGCTACGTGAGCCTATTTTGAAGGCAGCGGCTGCCGCGGTGGCGTTTCGGCGTGACCGGCTGAACCGCTCGTACTGATCCCCGCCACGTCAGGCCGGAGGTGCATTGCAACTCCCCGAGGTCTCCGGCAAGCTTCGCCCTGTACCGTAGGGGGACGGAACATGATCGAATACGACGGCCATCGTTCCCGGGAGCTGGCCGAGTCAGCACTTACGTGCTTACTTTGGTCAGTATGGGTCGTAACCCGACCCTCCTCGGTCCAATCATCGGACACGTCGGCGGGCAGCCCATTACACTGTCCCGTCGGAATGATGTGTAGAAGGAGTCTTACATGAAAAAATCTACGACTGGCTTGTTACTCGGCTCTGCGTTGGTGGTCGGCCTTTCCGGCTGTGCCAGTTCCGCCTCTCAACCCGGCACGGGCGCCAGTGCCTCGTCCGATGCCTGGTATCAGCATCCCTTCGTCTGTGGCCTGGCCGGCAGTCTGATCGGCGGCGGCATCGGCTATGGCACCAGCAGCGAGTCCGACGAGGACCAGGGGGCGGCCATCGGGGCGACCGCCGGGGCCACCATCGGGGCCATGCTGTGTGCCGACACCTCGCCGCAGCCCATGGAGCCGGCACCCACCGACACCGACGGCGATGGCGTCTTCGATGCCGATGACCAGTGCCCGGGAACCCCGGCCGGCGTTGCCGTGGATGCCGTGGGCTGCCCGCTGGACAGCGATGGCGACGGCGTGCCGGACTACCAGGACCAGTGTCCGGGGACGCCGGCCGGTGCCGAGGTCAATGCCCTGGGCTGCGTGGAGGACCTGGTGCTGCGTGACGTCAACTTCGAGTTCGACTCCGCGACCCTGACCATGGGCGCCGAGCAGATCCTCGATGGCGTCGCCGAGAAGCTGCGTGCCAACGAGAACGTCCGTGTGCGCATCGAGGGCCACACCGATGCCATGGGCAGCGATGCCTACAACCAGGACCTGTCCCAGCGTCGTGCCGACTCCGTCGCTGATTACCTGGCCGGCCAGGGCATCGACATGGAGCGCATGCGTACCATCGGTTATGGCGAGTCCCAGCCGATCGCTAGCAACGAGACCGATGCGGGCCGTGCCCAGAACCGTCGCGTGGAACTCGGCGAGTGGGAGTGATCCTGCCCTGAACTCGCCGTCCCCCGCCTGACGGGGGCGGTTCGACCCGGAAAGGCGCCTGTCGGCGCCTTTCCTTATTCATGGCCACCCCTGCGGCGTGGCGCACCAAGGGTGGGGTCTGCTAGGCTAGGCGGCTTTGCGTCCTGACCATTCTTATGGCGACATGTGATCCTTGGTGTGGATCACCACTGCGCACAAGGAACCCTTCATGCCCATCGTGACCCTGCCTGACGGCAGCCAGAGAACCTTCGACGAACCCCTTACCGTGATGCAGTTGGCCGAGAGTATCGGGCCGGGACTGGCCAAGGCCTGTGTGGCCGGCAGGATCGACGGCACCCTGGTGGATACCGCGGACGTCATCGACCATGATGCCGAGGTGGCCATCATCACCGCCCGCGACGAGGCGGGGCTCGAGATCATCCGGCATTCCTGCGCCCACCTGATCGGTCACGCGGTCAAGCAGCTCTACCCCGAGGCCAAGATGGCCATCGGCCCGGTGATCGATGACGGTTTCTACTATGACATCGATTTCGGCAAGTCGATCACGCCGGACGATCTCGAGATCATCGAGAAGCGCATGAAGCAGCTGATCGACGAGGAATACGACATCGTCCGCGAGTATGTCGACCGCGACCAGGCCATGCTGACCTTCTTGCATCGCGACGAACCCTACAAGCAGGAGATCGTGCGTGATATTTCGGAAGGGGAGACCATTCGCCTCTATCACCATCAGGAATACACCGACATGTGCCGGGGACCGCACGTGCCCAACACCCGGCATCTCAAGGCCTTCAGGCTGACCAAGCTGGCCGGCGCCTACTGGCGAGGCGATGCCGACCGGCCGATGCTGACCCGTATCTACGGCACCGCCTGGGGCGACAAGAAGCAGCTCAAGGCCTACCTCAAGCGCCTCGAGGAGGCCGAAAAGCGCGACCACCGCAAGCTAGCGCGCAAGATGGACCTCTTCCACCTCCAGGAGGAGGCGCCGGGCATGGTGTTCTGGCATCCCAATGGTTGGACCCTGTATCAGGCTCTCGAGCAGTACATGCGCCGCGTGCAGATCGAGAACGGCTATCAGGAGATCAAGACGCCGCAGGTGGTGGACCTCTCCCTGTGGAAGGCCTCGGGTCACTGGGGCCACTACAGCGAACTGATGTTCACCACCGAGTCCGAGAAGCGCGAATACGCGGTCAAGCCGATGAACTGCCCCTGCCACGTCCAGGTGTTCAACCAGGGACTGAAGAGCTACCGGGACCTGCCGCTGCGCCTGGCCGAGTTCGGCAGCTGTCATCGTAACGAGCCCTCCGGCTCGCTGCACGGCCTGATGCGGGTGCGTGGCTTCACCCAGGACGACGCCCACATCTTCTGTACCGAGAAGCAGATCCAGTCCGAGGCCGAGGCCTTCATCGCCCTCACGCTCCAGGTCTACAAGGACCTGGGCTTCGAGGACGTGGAGCTCAAGCTCTCCACACGGCCGGACGGCTTCATGGGCGAGGCGACCCTCTGGGACCGAGCCGAGGCCGGCCTCGAAGCGGCGCTGAACGCCACTGGGCTCGACTGGGAGCTGCAGCCGGGCGAGGGCGCCTTCTACGGGCCCAAGATCGAGTTCTCACTGCGTGACTGCTTGAACCGAGTCTGGCAGTGCGGCACCCTGCAGCTGGATTTCAACTTGCCGGGGCGGCTGGGAGCCCAGTTCGTCGACGAGGATGGCGTGCGCAAGACGCCGGTGATGCTGCACCGGGCCATTCTGGGCTCCTTCGAGCGCTTCTTGGGCATCCTCATCGAGCACTACGCCGGGGCTATGCCGTTGTGGCTGGCGCCGCAGCAGGCGGTGGTGATGACCATCACCGATGCCCAACGCGACTACGCCATGGCGTTGGAGCAGCGGTTGCAGAAAGTCGGCCTGCGCGTCAAGTCGGACTTGAGGAACGAGAAGATCGGCTTTAAAATCCGGGAGCATACGTTGCAGAAGGTCCCCTATCTCCTGGTGGTGGGAGATAAGGAAGTCGAGTCCGACTCGGTGGCCCTGCGCACTCGCAGTGGCGAGAATCTGGGTACGATGACAGTGGATGCCTTCATCGAGCGGATTCAGGCCGAACGGCAATAGCGACATCTTCCAAGGCTATAGTGGAGACGGAACCATCAAGCGAAGCAGCCCCAGAGGGCGCGTTCAGGATAAACGCCCCCCGATGAACGAGCGAATTACCGAGGATCAGGTTCGCCTGATCGACAGCGATGGCGAGCAGCTGGGGGTCGTACCCACCAGCGATGCGCTGGAACGCGCCGAAGCTGCCGGTATGGATCTCGTGCAGATTTCCAATGCCGATCCGATCGTCTGCAAGATCATGGATTACGGCAAGTTCGTCTTCGAGCAGAAGAAGCAGAAGGCGGCACAGAAGAAGAAGACGAAGCAGATCCAGGTCAAGGAAGTCAAGTTCCGGCCTGGCACCGACGAGGGCGATTATCAGGTCAAGATGAAGAACCTGACGCGCTTCCTCGAAAGTGGCGACAAGGGCAAGGTGACGCTGCGCTTCCGCGGTCGCGAGATGGCACACCAGGACATCGGTCGCAAGCTGATGGAGCGGATTGCCGCCGATCTCGAAGATATCGGCACCGTGGAGTCCTTTCCCAAGATGGAAGGGCGCCAGATGATCATGATCATTGCCCCCAAGAAGAAGCAGTAATAGCAGTAATAGAAGAAGTGATCCGACGGCCAGTCCAACGGGCAGGAGGCAGCCAGGCTTCCTGTCGGCCTCGGGTTTTCTCAAGAAACCTCGTGCGGAGTTAACCTCATGCCGAAGATCAAGACCAACAGCGGCGCTGCCAAGCGCTTCAAGAAGACGGCCAACGGCTTCAAGCACAAGCAGTCGTTCCGCAGTCACATCCTGACCAAGAAGTCCACCAAGCGGAAGCGTCATCTGCGTGGGATGAAGCAGATACATGACGCCGACAAGCAGCTCGTGCAGCGCATGCTGCCCAACCTGTAACCCCTTGGTTGCCACCCTCTACCGTCAGGAGTAAGCCATGACTCGCGTCAAGCGTGGCGTCGTCGCACGTCGCCGTCACAAGAAGATCCTCAAGCAGGCCAAGGGCTACTATGGTGCCCGTTCACGCGTCTTCCGCGTGGCCAAGCAGGCCGTCATCAAGGCCGGTCAATATGCCTACCGTGACCGTCGCCAGCGCAAGCGCCAGTTCCGCGCCCTGTGGATCCAGCGCATCAACGCCGGTGCCCGTCAGCACGGCCTGTCCTACAGCCGCTTCGTCGGCGGCCTGAAGAAGGCCGGCATCGAGATCGACCGCAAGGTGCTGGCCGATCTGGCGGTTCACGAGAAGGCTGCCTTTGCCGCCATCGTCGAGAAGGCCAAGGCTGCCCAATAAGACCCGTGGTCGGCAGGGGCGTCATCGCCCCGACAGACCGCGTTGATCGTCGCAGGGGAAGAGCAGCCGCTCTTCCCCTGTTTTTTTGACAGACTTCGGAGCTCAACGGATGGACCACCTTCCTACTCTGGTCGCCGAGGCCCGCGACGCCATCCAGGCCGCCGACAGCATGACCACGCTGGACGAACTGCGCGTACGCTATCTTGGCAAGAAGGGCGAGATCACCGCACTGCTCAAGGGACTCGGCAAGTTGCCTGCCGCGGAGCGTCCGGTAGCTGGCGAGCGCATCAACCAGGCCAAGCAGGCCCTGAGCCATGAGTTGGACGAGCGTCGCCGGTCGCTGGAGAAGGCCGCGCTGGAGGCCCGCCTGGCGGCGGATCGCATCGACGTTACCCTGCCGGGCCGCGGCCAGTCGGACGGTGGCCTGCATCCGGTAACCCGTACTCTGGAGCGCATCGAGGGACTCTTCACCCGCGTCGGTTATGACGTGGCGGTCGGTCCGGAGATCGAGGACGACTACCACAACTTCGAGGCCCTTAACATCCCCGCCCACCATCCGGCGCGGGGCATGGCCGACACCTTCTACTTCGACGCCAGCCGTCTGCTGCGTACCCACACCTCGCCGGTGCAGGTGCGGACCATGAAGGAGACCGAGCCGCCGATTCGTATCGTCTGCCCCGGACGGGTCTACCGCAGCGATTCCGACCTGACCCATACGCCGATGTTCCACCAAGTAGAAGGGCTGTTGGTGGACCAGGACGTCAGCTTCGCCGATCTCAAGGGCACCATCGAGGACTTCTTGCACGCCTTCTTCGAGCGCGGTGACCTCTCGGTACGTTTCCGCCCCTCCTACTTCCCTTTCACCGAGCCCTCGGCGGAGGTAGATATCCAGTGCGTGATGTGCAATGGCGACGGTTGCCGGGTCTGTTCCTACAGCGGCTGGCTCGAGGTGATGGGCTGCGGCATGGTGCACCCGGAGGTGTTCCGCCACTCCGGCATCGACCCCGAACGCTACACCGGCTTCGCCTTTGGCATGGGCGCCGAGCGCCTGGCCATGCTGCGCTACGGCGTCAATGACCTGCGGCTGTTCTTCGACAACGATCTGCGCTTCCTCAGGCAGTTCGCCTGATCGACCACCGGATAAGCAGAACACAGCGATAGGATCTGACATGAAATTTTCCGAACAGTGGCTGCGCGAATGGGTCTCCCCGGCGCTGGCGACCCAGGCCCTGGCCGATCAGATCACCATGGCCGGCCTTGAGGTCGACGCCATCGAGCCGGTGGCCGCCGACTTCGAGGGCGTGGTGGTGGCCGAGGTGGTCGCCAAGGCGCCGCATCCCGATGCTGACAAGCTCAACGTCTGCCGGGTCGAGGACGGCAGCGGCGAGAGGCTACCGGTGGTATGCGGCGCGCCCAATGTCGCCGAGGGCCAGAAGGTGGCCTTCGCCCGGGTCGGCGCAGTGCTGCCTGGCGACTTCAAGATCAAGAAGGCTAAGCTGCGGGGCGTCGAATCCCGCGGCATGATCTGCTCCGCCTCGGAACTGGGCCTGGAGGAGGAGACCTCGGCGGGTATCCTGGTGCTGCCGGCCGACGCCCCGGTAGGGGAGGACTTCCGGGCCTTCATGGGCCTGGACGACCACACCATCGAGGTGGATCTGACCCCCAACCGGGGCGACTGCCTGAGCGTAAAGGGACTGGCTCGAGAGGTCGGAGTGCTCAACCGCCTGCCCATCGAGGGGCCGGCCATCGCACCGGTGGCGCCCGTCCACAACGAGGCCTTCCCCGTGCGGGTCGAGGACACCACAGGCTGCCCACGCTACCTCGGCCGGCTGATCAAGGGTGTCGACGTGACCGCCGAGACCCCGCTGTGGATGGTCGAGTGCCTTCGCCGTGGCGGCATCCGCGCCATCGACCCGGTGGTGGATGTCACCAATTACGTGATGCTCGAGCTCGGCCAGCCCCTGCATGCCTTCGACCAGGCCAATCTGCACGGCGCCGTGGTGGTTCGTCAGGCACGGGAAGGTGAGCGCCTGGTGCTACTCGATGGCCAGGAGATCACGCTGAGCGACACCACCCTGGTCATCGCCGACGAGCGCGGGCCATTGGCGATCGCCGGGGTGATGGGCGGCGAGCATTCCGGCGTGGGCCTCGAGACCCGGGACATCTTCCTCGAGGCGGCGCACTTCTCCCCGCTGGCGGTGGCCGGTCAGGCCCGCGCCTACGGTCTGCATACCGATGCCTCCCACCGTTTCGAGCGTGGCGTGGACCCGGCCCTGGCCCGTGAGGCCGCCGAGCGTGCCACGGCGCTGTTGCTCGAAATCACCGGCGGCGCGCCCGGCCCGCTGGTCGAGGTGGTCGATGTCGATCACCTGCCGGCCGAACGCAAGGTGCAGCTGCGGGCCGCGCGCCTCGAGCAGGCGCTGGGCAAGGCGCTGCCGGTCGAGGACGTCGGCGAAATCCTCGCGCGGCTAGGGCTCGTCGTCGATGCCATCGCAGAGGGGTGGGCGACCCGTATCCCCAGCTGGCGCTTCGATCTGGCCATCGAGGAGGATCTGATCGAGGAGGTGGCGCGGATCCATGGTTACAATCGCCTGCCGGTACGTCGCCCTATGGCCCGCCTGGGGCTGCGCCCCGATCACGAGGCACGCACGCCACTGGCCCGACTGCGCCGCGAGATGGTGGCCCGTGGGTATTTCGAGGCGGTGACCTATAGCTTCGTGGCCCCGGAACTACAGCAGGCCCTGCTTCCCGAGGCGGTGTCCCCGGTGCTGGCCAACCCCATCTCCAGCGATCTCTCGGTGATGCGGGCGAGCCTCTTCCCTGGCCTGGTACGGGCACTCACGCATAACCTCAATCGCCAGCAGGGGCGGGTGCGCCTGTTCGAGACCGGTCTGGTGTTTCGTGGCGAGCTGGATGCGCTGCACCAGACGCCGATGCTAGGCGCCCTGGTGTGTGGCAGTCGGGAGCCGGAGGGCTGGGCCAGCGACCGTCAGACGGTCGACTTCTTCGATCTTAAGGGGGATCTCGAGAGCCTGCTGGCCCTCGGCGGGGATCGCGACGCTTGGCGCTTCGAACCCGCTGAGCATCCGGCCCTGCACCCTGGCCAGTGCGCGCGGGTCCTCCATCGCGGGGAGGAGGCCGGCTGGATTGGCACCCTCCATCCGGCGGTCCGGGCCAGGCTGGGCCTCAAGGTCGACGCCATTCTCTTCGAGGTGCGCCTGGATGCCCTGACTCTCGGCAGCGTGCCGTCCTTCGCGCCGTTGTCGCGCTATCCCGAGGTGCGTCGTGACCTGGCCTTCCTGGTCGACGAGGCTCTGCCGGTCCAGACACTGCTCGATACCCTGCATGCCCAGGCCGGCGAATGGCTGACCGACAGCCGGCTGTTCGATGTCTATCAGGGACAGGGCGTGCCGGAAGGACGCAAGAGCGTGGCGCTGGGCTTGACCTGGCAGCATCCATCGCGCACGCTAAATGACGATGAAATCAACCAGTTGGTCGATGCCATCGTCGAGGAGGCGCATCAGCATCTGGGCGCCGAGCTGCGCACATGACCGGCGCGCCTCACGACCGGCGTGACCACCTCCATGAGGAGTGCGACATGGGTGCGTTGACCAAGGCGGAACTGGCCGAACATCTGCACGCCGAGCTCGGGCTCACCAAGCGCGAGGCCAAGTCCATGGTAGAGGCCTTCTTCGAGGAGATTCGCGCCTGCCTGCGCGAGAACGAGCAGGTCAAGCTGTCGGGCTTCGGCAACTTCGACCTGCGCGACAAGCGCGAGCGACCGGGGCGCAATCCCAAGACCGGCGAGGAGATTCCCATCAGCGCCCGGCGCGTGGTGACCTTCCGGCCGGGACAGAAGCTCAAGAGCCAGGTCGAGCACTATCGTCACGAGCCGGCCTGAGCGGCGCTGGCCCACACCTGCTGGTGCACCCGCCAAATGCAGAACGCCACCCCGCGGGGTGGCGTTCTGCATGATAACGGCGGCTCTCGCTTGTGTTAGACCGCACCGCCTCTCTCTAACCACCAAGTGATGACTACCTTCAGGACATAGCCGAGCATGCCGGCGCCAAGCACCACGAACAGCATGATGGTGCCGAAGCGGCCGGCCTTCGACTTCTTGGCCAGGTCCCAGATGATGAAGCACATGAAGAGAATCAGGCCGCCGATCATGATCGGGGTGATCCAGGTCTCGAAGGTCTGCTGCATGATGCCTCCGTGCACGCCTCGGGGGAAGGCCGACCATTATACTCGGGCTTTGGTGTCACTGCAGGCGCCTGGACGTGGCCCCATGCCGCACCCTCATGTTAATATCTGACCGAAATTCTCAGGTAAATCCACGACATGCCCATGCTCAAGATCTTCGTAGGTACCATGTATGGCGGTGCCCTGGACGTCGCCGAGCAGGTCAAGCCGCTGTTCGAAGAGGCCGGCTATGAGGTCGCCATCTTCGACCAACCGACCCTCGATGACCTCATCGGCTCGCCGACCGACCTCGCCCTGTTCTGTGTCTCGACGACCGGCAGCGGTGACTATCCTGGCAACTTCATGGCTTTCGCCCGTGACCTCGAGGCGAAGAGCCCGGGGCTTTCCGGGCTGCGTTACGGGCTGATCGCCCTGGGTGACAGTTCCTACGGCGAGACCTTCTGTGGTGCCGGTCGCCAGCTCGATGAGCTGCTGGCCGGGCAGGGGGCCCAACGGCTTGGAGAGCGTCTGGAGGTGGATGCCATGGAAACCTTCATGGCCGATGACGAGGCGCTGCCCTGGGTCGAGGCCTGGATCGAGTCCCAGCAGCTAAAGGTGGCCTGACGTGGGAGCCCAGCCGACCCCCGAGCGCCTGAGTCTGCTGCTTGGCCTGGTGGTGCTGATGCTCGCCGCCGTGCCCCGTTATCTGGCCGGCGGGCACCAGACTCGTCTCAGCCTGCTGCTGATGGCCATGGTCGTGGTGGTCGTGGTGGCGCTGCTGCAATGGCGACTGCTCGCGGTCGAGGCGCGAGCCTGCCTACCCGCGCTGCTGCGTCGGTTGGGCCTGTGCCTGGTGGCCGGCTTGGTGGTGATGAGCGGCTGGCATGCCCTGGTCGGCGGGGGTGTCGGCTGGGCCGTTCTGATCTCCCACGGCGCCACCCTGGGGTTGCTGCTGCACGCCCTGTGGCTCTGGGTTAAAGCGCCCAGCTAGGCCCTTCGGGCAGCGCCCAGCTACAAGTGCCTAGCGCCCAGCCGCTCAGAGACGGGCGGCAGGTGTCGAGGAAGACAGCGCGAAACCCCGCTGGATGTCGAGTCCGGTGGGGTTGCTTCGTTGACGTCACAATTGGCAGTGTCATTATCCTGCTCGGCGCTCGGCGCTCGGCGCTCGGCGCTCGACGCTCGGCGCTCGGCGCTCGGCGCTCGGCGCTCGGCGCTACCCCAGCGTATAACAGGGCACATAGTCGCCGGCGAGCTTCATCCGGCCCTGGCCGACGAAGGAGGTGAGCAGTTCGTCGAGCCGCGTCATCAACTCTGGCTCGGCCTGAAGACGGAAGGGGCCATGGGCCTCGATGCGCCGGATCCCCTTCTCCTTGACGTTGCCGGCGACGATTCCCGAGAAGGCGCGGCGTAGATTGGCGGCCAGTTCGTGGACGGGTTGTTCGCGATGCAGGGCCAGGCCGGCCATGGCCTCGTGAGTCGCCTCGAAGGGGGACTGGAAGTCCATGGCTACCGTCAGGCGCCAGTTGAAGTAGAAGGCGTCCTGGCGCGCGCGGCGATACTCGGTGACCGCATCGATCTCCTTGCGCATGGTGCGCGCCACCTCGATCGGGTCATCGACGATGATCCGGTACAGGCGACGCACCGATTCCCCCAGGGTGTAGACGAGGAACTCGTCGATCCGCTTGAAGTAGTCGGCCGAATCGGCCGGTCCGGTGAGAATCACCGGCAGTTCCATGTCGGCGTTGTCTGGGTGCAGCAGGATGCCCAGCAGGTAGAGGATCTCCTCGGCCGTGCCGACGCCGCCGGGGAAGATGATGATGCCATGACCCAGGCGGACGAAGGCTTCCAGGCGTTTCTCGATGTCGGGCATCACCACCAGTTCATTGACGATGGGGTTAGGGGCCTCGGCGGCAATGATCCCGGGTTCGGAGACGCCCAGGTAGCGGCCTTGGGCACGGCGCTGTTTGGCGTGAGCTACGTTGGCCCCCTTCATCGGCCCTTTCATGGCGCCGGGACCGCAGCCGGTACAGATGTCCAGCTCGCGGAGCCCCAGGTGGTAGCCGACCGCCTTGGTATAGTCATACTCCTCGCGGGAGATGGAGTGGCCGCCCCAGCACACCACCAGGCTCGGGTCGCGGCCGGCCTTGAGCGTGCCGGCCTTGCGCAGGATGTGGAAGACCGCGTTAGTGGTGCCTTCCCCGGTGTTGAGGTCGAAGCGCTGGTGGGTCTGGATCTCATTGTAGACATAGACGATATCGCGCAGTACCGAGGACAGGTGCTCGCGGATGCCGCGGATCATCTTGCCGTCCACGAAGGCCTCGGCAGGCGCGTTGGTCAGCTTGAGACGCACGCCGCGGTCCTGTTGCAGGACCTCGATGTCGAAGTCCGGATAGGTCTCCATCAGCGCCAGACCATCATCGGTGGGATTGCCGGAGTTGAGCACCGCGAGGGCGCAGCTGCGCAGCAGGTCATGCAGCCCGGTACGGGAAGTATCATGCAGCCGGTTGACCTCGTGCTGTGAGAGAATCTCGAGGCTGCCTTCCGGCGAAATGGTACTGGAGATGGTGTCGGGCATCGGCATTATCGGCTCATGTTTCGATAAGAAATCATCAGGATGCTACCACGGCGTGCCCCGAGGCGCAGCGCCATGCGGGGCGAGCTGTTAGACTGGCCGGGCCCGGCCACTGCCAGCGACCTTCTGCACCATGTTCAACGCCCAGTATTTCCGCACTTTCATCACGCTCGTCGAGACCGGCAGCTTCACGCGTACGGCACGTCGCCTGGCGATGACTCAACCGGGCGTCAGTCAGCATATCCGCAAGCTCGAACAGTACCTGGGCAAACCCCTGCTCGACCGGCAAGGGCGACGTTTCGTGCTGACCGAGGCCGGACGACGTGCCTACGATTATGCCCTGAAACTGTTCGCCGACCATGAGCAGTTCCGGCACTCCCTGGATGATGACAGCCTGGACAGCGGTGAGTGCCGCATCGCCTCGCCGGGTAGCGTGGGGCTGAGGCTCTATCCTTATGTGCTCGGCCAGCAACAGATGCAGCCGGGATTGACCGTCAGTTATTGCTTCGCCTTCAACCAGGAGATTGTCGCCGACGTGCTCGCCGGCCGTCACGACCTGGGGATTATCACCGAGGCAGTGCGCCATCCCGAGCTTGACTGCGAGCCTTGGCATCAGGAGTCGCTGTGCCTGGTGGTACCGGCCGATTTCCTTGGTGCCAGCCTCGCCGACCTGATGGGCCTGGGCTTCATCAGTCACTCCGAGGGGAGCAGTCATGCCGGGACGGTACTGCGCCAGAATTTCCCCGACGAGTTTCGTTCCATGAGCCACTTTCGTCGTCAGGGCTTTACCAACGAGGTGAGCATGGTGCTGGATGCCGTGGCCCGCGGGCTGGGCTTCAGCGTCGTCTCGCGCCTGGTACTGGAGACCTCGCCCTGGCAGCGTCAGGTCAAGGAGCTCACGTTGCCCCAACCCGTCTACGAGACCCTACACTTAGTGACGCGACGGGGTATGCGCATACCGCGACGCTACGGGCGCCTGCTGGAAGGCTTTCGTGAGCAGCGGCGCCTGGAGCGCTTCGGCCATGGCGAGGTGATCGAGCCGATGAGTGGCTGAAGGTCGTCCTCAGGGCATAACGACATGGGCCCCGCCAGTGGCGGGGCCCGGGGTGTTGCAGGACGCACCGTGTCGGGTCAGTCGCGTCCCTCAGTCGCGATATTCGTCGATGCTCGGGCAG
>NZ_JACHXP010000017.1 GCF_014192215.1 Halomonas cerina | reverse complement strand
ACAAGCCCTTCTGCCACTCATCACCGCCTGCAACGTAGCCCGTCGCCGGCAGCGGATGCGTACTTTACGGATTATCCGCGGGCCACGCAAGCCCTACGGGGGGAAAATTTTAGGGGCGTGTCGGAGCCATGAGGCGGCGATGACAGCCTCCGGTCGCTAGGCTATGCACAGTCGGTTCCGACCCTCACCCGCTGTGGACATGTCATCGCCTTCGCCACAGACACGAACGCCCGCGTGAGGCGGGCGTTTATCGGCGTCAGGAGCAACGATGTCAGGCGATCGTCACCCTGGCATAGCGTTTCTTGCCAGCTTGGATGACATAGCTGTGCCCGCCATCGAGCATATGGTCCCGGGCCACCACCTGGCCATCCACCTTGACCCGGCCGTTACCGAGCATGTCCTTGGCCTGAGCACTGTTCTTGGTCAGCCCGGCGCGGTTGAGCACCGCGGCGATGGGGGCCTGGGCGCTGCCCTCGAAGTCGACGCTCACCTCGGGCAGGTCCTCCGGCAGCTCGCCCTCGGCCAGCTGGTTACCGGCACTACGGTGGGCATGGGCCGCGGCCTCCTCGCCGTGATAACGGCCGATCAGCTCGCGCGCCAGGACCATCTTAATGTCGCGAGGATTGGCGCCGCCCTCGACGTCACGCTTAAGGGTCTCGATCTCCTCGTTGGACTTCAGCGAGAGCAGTTCAAAGTAGCGCCACATCAGGCTGTCGGGCATGGACACCAGCTTGTTGAACATGGTGCCCGGCGCTTCGTCGACGCCCACATAGTTGCCCAGCGACTTGGACATCTTCTGCACGCCATCGAGGCCCTCGAGCAGCGGCATGGTAATGACCACCTGGGAGGGCTGGCCGAAGTGCTTCTGGATCTCGCGGCCCATCAGCAGGTTGAACTTCTGGTCGGTACCGCCCAGCTCGACGTCGGCCTCAAGGGCCACGGAGTCATAGCCCTGCACCAGCGGGTAGAGGAACTCGTGGATGGAGATCGGTTGACCCGCGCTGTAGCGCTTGTCGAAGTCGTCGCGCTCCAGCATGCGCGCCACGGTGCTCTGGCCGGCCAGCTCGATCATGTCGGCGGCGCTCATGGCGGAGAACCACTCGGCGTTGAAGCGCACCTCGGTCTGGTCGCGGTCGAGGATCTTGAATACCTGCTCCTTGTAGGTCTCGGCATTGGCCTTGACCTCAGCCTCGGTGAGTGGCTTGCGGGTGACGTTCTTGCCGGTGGGGTCGCCGATGCGTCCGGTGAAGTCGCCAATCAGGAAGATCACCTCATGGCCGAGGTCCTGGAACTGGCGCATCTTGGTCAGCAGCACGCTGTGTCCCAGGTGGAGATCGGGAGCGGTAGGGTCGAACCCCGCCTTGATGCGCAGTTTGCGGCCCGAGGCCAGCTTCTTCTCCAGCTCGTCCTCGAGCAGGATCTCGTGGGTACCACGCTTGAGCAACGCTAGCGCGTCGGCGACATCGGACATGCTCTCCTCTCCACTCGGCAGGGCGGCCCGCGTTCGGGGCGGCAATCGGATAATAGGCTGGTGGAGAATGGTATCATGGCCGGCATCGACGGTTGAGTCCCGCCAGGAGTCCCCCATGCCCCTGTTCATCGGCCTGATGTCCGGCACCAGCCTGGACGGCATCGACGCTGCCCTGGTGGAGGTCGCTCCCGACCAGGTACCACGCCTGTGCGCCACCCACGCCGAGCCGATGCCGGAGGCATTGCGCGATCGCCTGTGGCGGCTCTGCCATGCCCAGCAGGCCAGCTTCGCCGACCTGGCCGCCGCCGAGGACGCCTTCTGCCACCTTCAGGCCGACGCCGTGACCCGACTGCTGGCGATAAGCGCGACGCCACCGGGAGCGATCACCGCCATCGGTAGCCACGGCCAGACCATCGAGCACGCCCCCCAAGGCCATGAGGGCGGCCCGGCCTATACCCTGCAGCTCGACAACCCGAGCCTGCTGGCCGAGCTGACCGGCTGCGCCGTGGTGGCGGACTTCCGACGCCGCGACCTGGCCGCCGGCGGTCAGGCCGCGCCCCTGGCCCCGGCCTTTCATCAAGCGCTGTTCCGGGTCGCGGGTGAGTGGCGCCTGGTGCTCAACCTAGGGGGCTTCGCCAACCTGACCCTGCTGCCGCCGACGGAAGACGCGCGCCCTCCACTCGGCTTCGATACCGGCCCGGCCAATGCCCTGCTGGATGCCTGGCATGCCCGGCATCGAGGGGGACGCTTCGATGCCGCTGGCGCCTGGGCGGCCTCGGGTCGGGTCGACGAAGCCCTGCTCGAGCGACTGCTGGCCGAGCCCTTCTTTCACCACCCGCCCCCACGCAGCACCGGCCGTGAGCGGTTCCATCTCGACTGGCTAGACGATCACCTGACGGGCAAGGAGGCACCCGAGGATGTCCAGGCCACCCTCGCCGAGCTGACCGCCGCCAGCGTGGCCCTGGGCATCGGCATGGCCCGGGAGCGGTTCGCGGCCCCCCCGGCGGCGCGTCTGATCCCCTGCGGTGGCGGAGCCCATAATCCGGACCTGCTGGCCCGCCTGGCGTGCCGACTCCCCGAGACACCCCTGGAAGACGGCGGCGACCTGGGCTGGCCCGCCGACTGGCTAGAAGCCGGCGCCTTCGCCTGGCTGGCCTGGGCCCGACTGGCGCACCACCCCGCCAACGTACCCTCGGTCACCGGCGCGACCGCCCCCCGGATCCTGGGGGGTGTCTACCCCGCCTGAGCGACCGGTGCCCGATGTCGCTCAGAAATCGTCCTCGTCACGCAGCGACAGGTGTGCGGCCGCCGCCTTGGCTTCGGCTACCCCGCCGCCTTTGCCGTCATACTTGATCATCATGCGCAGGTCGTTGGCCGAATCGGCATGCACCATGGCCACCTCCTCGCTGATGCGCCCGGCCCGATAGAGGTCATAGAGCGCCTGGTCGAAGGTCTGCATGCCGAGGTCTCGTGAGCGCGTCATGATCCGCTTGATCTCGCTGACTTCGCCCTTGCAGATCAGGTCCGCGATCAGCGGCGACTTGAGCATGACCTCGATGGCGGGACAGCGCCCGCCGCCGACCGTGGGCAGCAACTGCTGGGCGACGATGGCATGCAGGTTCAGGGAGAGGTCGAGCCATACCTGGGCGTGGCGCTCGATGGGGAAGAAGTTGATGATCCGGTCCAGCGCCTGGTTGGCGTTGTTAGCATGCAGGGTGGCCAGGCAGAGGTGACCGGTCTCGGCGAAGGTCAGGGCATGCTCCATGGTCTCCCGAGTGCGCACCTCGCCGATCAGGATGACGTCCGGCGCCTGACGCAGGGTATTCTTCAACGCCACCTCGAAGGAGTCGGTGTCGATGCCCACCTCGCGCTGGTTGATGATCGCGCGGCGGTGCGGATGCACGTACTCGATGGGATCCTCGACGCTGATGATGTGACCACCGAGCGTCTCATTGCGTTGCTGGATCATCGAGGCCAGGGTGGTCGACTTGCCGGTGCCCGTGCCGCCGACGACGAACACCAGGCCGCGCTTGTGGTTGACCAGATCCCCCAGCACCGTGGGCAGCGACAGCTCCTCCAGATGCGGGATCTCAAGGGGGATCCGCCGCACCACCATGGCCGACTGGCCGCGCTGGCGGAAGGCGCTGACCCGGAACCGCCCCTTGCCGGAGAGGCTCAGGGCGAAGTTGGCCTCGTGCTCCTCGCCGAAGCGCTGGCGTGAGCCGGCCGGAAGGGCGGCGCCCACCAGTTCGTTGACTTGGGCCATGGTCAGCCCCTGCTCGCCCAGGGGCCTGAGCCGACCGGCCATCTTCAGGGTCGGCGGTGCGCCGACCGAGATCAGCAGATCCGAAGCATCCTGCTCGACCATGATGTCCAGCAGCTGGTACAGCCAGTCCTCTGCGGTCATGTGCCTGCTCCTTGCTCACTATCCTTGAGTCAGATTGTCAGGGCGGCCTTGGCCTTGGCCTGGGCCTCCTCGCGTGCCACCACATTATCGGCGACCAGGCGGGCCAGCGAGGCATCGAGGGTTTGCATGCCCAGGTTGCCGCCGGTCTGGATGGCCGAATAGATCTGCGCCACCTTGTCCTCGCGGATCAGGTTACGCACGGCCGAGGTGGCGACGAGGATTTCGTGGGCCGCCACCCGCCCACCTCCCTGGCGCTTGAGCAGGGCTTGGGAGATCACCGCCTGTAGCGACTCGGAGAGCATCGAACGCACCATCGACTTCTCGTCACCGGGGAAGACGTCGATGATCCGGTCGATGGTCTTGGCGGCAGAGGTGGTATGCAGGGTGCCGAATACCAGGTGACCGGTCTCGGCCGCGGTCAGCGCCAGCCGGATAGTCTCCAGATCGCGCATCTCGCCGACCAGGATGACATCCGGGTCCTCGCGCAAGGCACTGCGCAGCGCCGGGGCGAAGCCGTGGGTATCGCGGTGCACCTCGCGCTGGTTGATTAGGCAGCGCTTGCTGCGGTGCACGAACTCCACCGGATCCTCGATGGTGAGGATGTGCTCGAAGCGATTGTCGTTGATGTAGTCGATCATCGCCGCCAGCGTGGTGCTCTTGCCCGAGCCGGTAGGCCCGGTCACCAGCACCAGCCCCCGGGGCAACATGGAGAGCCGCCGGAAGACATCGCCCATGCCCAGGTCCTCCATGCTCCAGACCTCGGAGGGAATGGTGCGGAATACCGCCCCGGCACCGCGGCCCTGGGTGAAGACGTTGACCCGGAAGCGTGAAACGCCCGGGACCTCGAAGGAAAAGTCGGTTTCCAGGAACTCCTCGTAGTCGCGGCGCTGACGATCCGCCATGATGTCGTAGATCAGCTTGCGGACCTCGCGGTCCTCCATGGCCGGCACGTTGAGCCGGCGGATATCGCCGTCGACACGGATCATCGGCGGCAGCCCCGCCGACAGATGAAGGTCGGAGGCGTTCTGTTTTGCCGAGAATGCCAGCAGTTCGGTAATATCCATGCGGTTGCCCTGCTCCCGGAATCTCAAGGTGCTCTTAGTATGACAGACCTAGCAACATGACGGACCTGGTACTTTCGGACGCCATGGCCCACGCCAGGCGCCGCCTCGACGCGGCCCTCGACGCCGCCGGACGCCCGGCCGGGGAGGCCCGGCTGCTCGCCGTCAGCAAGACCAAGCCAGCAGGGCTGATCCGCGAGGCCTGGCAGCTGGGGCAACGCGAGTTCGGCGAGAACTACGTTCAGGAAGCCCTGGACAAGCAGGCCGAACTGGCAGACCTGACCGACATCGTCTGGCATTTCATCGGGCCGCTGCAATCCAACAAGACCCGCGATGTGGCCGAGCACTTCGCCTGGGTGCACAGCGTGGACCGGAAGAAGATCGCCCGGCGCCTCAACGACCAGCGCCCGGCAGACCAGGCGCCGCTGGAGGTCTGCCTGCAGGTCAATATCAGCGAGGAGGCGAGCAAATCCGGCGCCTTCCTCGACGAACTCCCGGCCCTGGCCGAGGCGGTACTAATCCTGCCTCGGCTACGGCTGCGCGGCCTGATGGCGATCCCGGCGCCGGCCGAGGGGCTGGCCGAACAGCGCGCCCCCTTCGCCCGGCTGCGCGAGGCCCTCGAGGACCTGCGCGTGCGTTTTCCCGAGGCGAGACTCGACACCCTCTCGATGGGCATGACCGCGGACCTGGAAGCCGCCGTGCAGGAAGGCGCTACCCTGGTGCGCCTGGGCACCGCCATCTTCGGCGAGCGCCACCGGCCCACCCCCTAGTACATCGTCACCGGCGGTCCGCCGCCGGCCGACATTCGTCGACCCAGACAGGACACAACGCATGGCAAGCCAAGTCACCTTCATCGGCGCCGGCAACATGGCGAGCGCCATCATCGGCGGGATGATCGATAGCGGCTATCCCCGCGATGCCATCACCGCCACCGCTCCCCACGAGGAAGCCCTGACCCCGGTCCGCGAGCGGCTGGGCATCCAGACCTCCACCGACAACGCCCGAGCCGTGGCCAGCGCCGACGTGGTGGTGCTGGCGGTCAAGCCGCAGATCATGCGCGAGGTCTGCGAGAAGCTGCGCGATGCCGTCCAGGCCCGCAAGCCGTTGATCATCTCGGTGGCGGCCGGCCTGCCGGCCGAGACCCTCGACGCCTGGCTGGGCGGCGAGCTCGCCGTGGTGCGCTGCATGCCCAACACCCCCTCCCTGGTCGGCGCCGGGGCCGCCGGTCTCTACGCCAATGCACGGGTCAGCGATGACCAGCGCGGCCTGGCCACCGAACTGCTGGAGGCCGTGGGCCTGGTCGAGTGGGTCGAGGAGGAGGCCCTGCTGGAGGCCGTGACCGCCGTCTCCGGCAGCGCCCCGGCGTACTTCTTCCTGATGTTCGAGGCCATGGAAGAGGCCGGCACCAAGCTCGGGTTGCCCGCCGACACCGCCCGCCGGCTGGCCATGCAGACCGCCTTCGGCGCCGCGCGCATGGCGATGGATAGCGACAAGGCGCCGGGTGAGCTTAAGCGCAACGTGATGTCGCCGGGGGGCACCACTGAGCGGGCCATCGAGCACCTGGAGGACGCGGGCCTGCGCCGCATCATGGCCGAGGCCATGACCGCCTGCGCCGAGCGTGCCAGAGAGATGGCCGAGGAACTCGGCAAGCGCTGAGCCGGCACCGGTTCCGGCAGATGCTCACACGACTGAGTTGCAACGACAAGGAGGAGCCCTGATGGGCAGTCAACTGGGAAATGCCGGCCTCTTGCTGGTCAACACCCTCGTCAATATCTACCTGTTCCTGCTGATGCTGCGCTTCCTGCTGCAGGCCTCGCGGGCCGACTACTACAACCCGATAAGCCAGTCGGTGGTCAAGATCACTCAGCCCGCGGTGCGCCCCTTCCAGAGCTTCTTGGGGCCAGTGATGGGGCGTTACGACCTAGCGACCCTGGCCAGCGGCTTCGTGATCAAGCTGGTGGCCATCATCGCCATCCTGCAGATCGCCGGCTACGGCATGGCCCCCGTGGATGACCTGGCCATCGGTGCCGTGGCGGCGCTGGCCAATGCCATTCTCAAGATCTACTTCTTCGCATTGATCGTGATGATCATCCTCAGCTGGGTCGCGCCCCAGGCCAGTCATCCCGGCGCCATCCTGGTAATGCAGCTGGTGGAACCGATCATGGCGCCGGTGCGCCGGGTGATCCCGCCGCTGGGCATGCTCGACCTCTCTCCCATCGTGGTGTTCATCGCCATCAGCCTGATCGATGGTATCGTGGTCGGCTCGCTGATCCGCGCGGCCGGCGTCGTCGGCGCGCTGGTCGGGCTGTGATGCCCTCCGACAACAACGACGGGACCCGACAAGATCGATGACCGAACTTCCCCGCGATTCGGTCGGCCTGGTGACGCCCCAGACGGCGCACTTCGACGACCCTTTGGCCCTGGCCTGTGGCAGAACGCTGCCGGCCTATGATCTGGTCTACGAGACCTACGGCACCCTCAATGCCGAGCGCAGCAATGCCATCCTGATCTGCCATGCCCTCTCCGGACACCACCACGCGGCTGGCTACCACTCGCCGGAGGATCGCAAGCCGGGCTGGTGGGATGCCCATATCGGGCCCGGCAAGTCCATCGATACCGACCGCTTCTACGTGGTCTCGCTGAACAACCTGGGGGGCTGCCACGGCAGCACCGGCCCGACCAGCGAGAACCCCGAGACCGGCCGGCAGTGGGGCCCCGACTTCCCGATGATGACGGTGGAAGACTGGGTACATAGCCAGGTGCGGCTGGCCGATCGACTGGGCATCAAGCGCTTCGCCGCGGTGATCGGGGGCAGCCTCGGCGGCATGCAGGTGCTGCAGTGGACACTGGCCTATCCCGAGCGCATCGCCAATGCCGTGGTCATCGCGGCGACGCCCAAGCTCTCAGCCCAGAACATCGCCTTCAACGAGGTGGCCCGGGAGGCCATCCGCTCCGATCGCGACTTTCACGACGGCCGTTACGCCGAACACGACACCCTGCCGCGCCGAGGGCTGAAGCTGGCCCGCATGGTCGGGCACATTACCTACCTGTCGGAGGACGGCATGGGCAGCAAGTTCGGCCGCGATCTGCGTGCCGACGACTTGAACTTCGGTTACGACGTGGAGTTCCAAGTGGAGTCCTACCTGCGCTACCAGGGCGATACCTTCTCCACCTCCTTCGATGCCAACACCTACCTGCTGATGACCAAGGCCCTGGACTACTTCGACCCCGCCGCGGCCCACGGCGGCGACCTGTCTCGCGCCCTAGCACCAGCCGAATGCCCCTTCCTGGTGGTCAGCTTTTCCACCGACTGGCGTTTCCCGCCGTCGCGTTCCAAGGAGCTGGTCAACGCGCTGATCCGCGCCGGCAAGCCGGTCAGCTTCGCCAACATCGATTCACCCCATGGCCACGACGCCTTCCTGATGCCCGAGCCCCGCTACCAGGCGGTGTTCGCCGCCTTCATGGCGCGCGTGGCCCGCGACCAGGGCCTGCCGGAGAACCGTCCATGATGCGCGCCGACCTCACGCTGATCCATGACTGGGTGCCCCAAGGCGCCCGGCTGCTCGACCTGGGCTGCGGCGATGGCACCCTGTTGGCGGCCCTGGCCCGGAACAAGGAGGTCACCGGCTACGGGCTGGAGATCGATCCCGATGGCATCACCGCCTGCCTGGCCAAGGGCGTCAATGTCATCGAGCAGAACCTCGACGAGGGCCTGGCCAACTTCGAGGATGACGCCTGCGACCTGGTGGTAATGACCCAGGCGCTGCAGGCGCTGCGCCGTCCCGATCGCATGCTCGACGAGATGCTGCGGGTCGCCGGCGAGTGCATCATCACCTTCCCAAACTTCGCCTACTGGCGCCACCGGGTGCACCTGGGCATTCGCGGCTACATGCCGGTCTCGAAGTCGCTGCCTCATGCCTGGTACGACACCCCCAACATCCACCTGTCGACCTTCAACGATTTTGAACACCTGTGTCGCGACAAGGGTCTGATGATCGTCGACCGGGCAGTGGGCGTCGGTGGCCACGAGGGCCACTGGACCTCGCGGTGGTGGCCCAACCTGTTCGGCGAGATCGCCATCTTCCGGGTCGCACGTCGTCACGGCTGACGCCAGGCCCGCCACGCACGGAGGACGCCTCATGACCGGACGCCTGTTGAGCGGCCTGCTGTTGGGCCTGCTGATGTTCACCCTGCCGGCCCAGGCCCAGCAGTACGAGCAGGTCGGCAACCACCAGATCCACTATAGCGCCGTGAATACTAGCTTCCTCCCCCCGGAGGTGGCCCGTGACTACGGCATCCCGCGCAACCAGGTGACCGGACTGCTCAACGTCAGCGTGCTGGAGGTGCAGGAAGACGGCTCGACCCGACCGGTGGCCGCCCGGGTCGACGGCGAGGTCGGCGGGCTCGGCACGACGACGCAGGCAACGCCGCTGGCGTTTCGCACCCTGCGCGACGGCGACAGCGTCTCGCAGATCGCCACCTTCCGGATTCGCGCAGACGAGCCGATGCGCTTCGACCTCGAGGTGGCCTATGATCGCAATGCGCCGCCGGCCAAGGTCAGCTTCATCCAGCGCTTCTATATCGACCGCTGAGCGCTTCCCGCCAGGCTGCGCGCCAGGCACACCGGCAGGGCCTCGCCGAGCGAGAGGGCCGCCGGCCGACCGGCCTGCCAGTGAAACTGACAGCCATAGGCCATCAGTTCGACCCCCTGTCCGGCCACCCGACGCAGGGCCTCGGCATAGGCCGGGTCGAGGTGGGCCGCCGGCGCCACGTCGTGAATCCCCTCGTGGGCCACATAGAACAGCAGCACGGCGCGCTGCCCCCGGGCGGCAAGGCCGGCCAGCACCTCCAGATGCTTGCGGCCCCGCTCACTGACCGCATCGGGGAAATAACCGTGGCCGTCGGCCTCGAGGAGCGTCACCTGCTTGACCTCGACGAAGGCCGTGCCCTGCACCGGGTCCTCCAGGCGAAAGTCCAGCCGCGCCGCCGGCCTCCCGTCGATGACCACCCTCGCCTCGCGCGCCAGGCTCGCATAACCGGTCAGGGCCGGCACCCGGCTCGCATGCAGCGCCTCCTCGACGATGCGGTTGGTACGCCCGGTATGCACCGAGGCCAGTGCCGTCCTGCCCCCCGGTTGCGGCAGCTCGATCAGCTCCCAGGTCCAGGCCAGCTTGCGCGCCGGATTGTCGCTGGCGGCCAACCACACCCGGCAGCCCGGCACGTTCACCGCCCGCATGGAGCCGGTGTTGGGACAGTGGGCGGTGACCTCGCGACCGTCATCGAGGCGCACGTCGGCCAAAAAGCGCTTGTAGCGACGCCGCAGGGTGCCGGGCACCAGCTCAGGATAGTCCATTATCCCTCCAGCCGGGCCAGGAAGCGCTCGAGCCGGACCACCGCCTCCTCGAGACGCTCGGTGCCGGTGGTGAAGGCGATGCGCACATGGTGCTCGCCGCCCACCAGCGCGAAATCGGTCCCCGGGGTGATGGCGACGTTCTCCTCCTCCAGCAGGCGCCGGCAGAAGGCCTCGCTGTCGCGGCTTACGCGCGAGATATCGAGCCACAGGTAGAACGCGCCCTGAGGTGGCAGGTCCGGCGCCAGCCCCAGTCTCGCGAGCCCCTTGAGCAGGGCGTCGCGGCGGCGCTGAAGCTCACCGCGGCGCGCCTCCAGCAGCTCGGAACTCTCGGGGGTGAAGGCCGCCAGGGCCGCATGCTGCGCCGGTGTGGGGGCGGCCAGGAAGACGTTCTGGGCCAGCCGGGTGAGCGGCTCCACCGCCGCGTCCGGGGCGAGCAGCCAGCCCAGACGCCAGCCGGTCATGCCGAAGTACTTGGAGAAGCTGTTGACGACAAAGGCCGCGGGGGTGATCGCGGCCATCGACTGCGGCGCCAGGTCGTAGCACAGCCCCTGATAGATTTCGTCCACCAGCAGGTGGCCGCCGTGGGCTGCCACGGTTTCGGCCACCGATGCCAGGCCCGGGGCATCGAGCACATGGCCGGTGGGATTGGAGGGCGTGGCCAGCATCGCCAGTCGGGTGTCCTCGCGCCAGTGGCGCGCGACCAGCGACGCATCGAGCTGCCAGGCGCTGGCCGGGCCTACCGGTATGGCGTCCAACTCGGCCCCCGCCAGGGCCATGAAGTGGCGGTTGCAGGGATAGGTGGGATCAGCCATCAGCACCCGGTCACCGGGGGCCACCAGCAACTGGCTGGCGAGCAGCAGGGCCCCCGAGGCCCCGGGCGTGACGATGATCCGCCGCGGATCGACCTCGGCGCCGAAATGGGCGGCGTAGTGGCCGGCGATCGCTTCGCGCAGCGCCGGCAGGCCCGCCGCCGGGGTGTAGCGGGTATGGCCTGACGCCAGCGCCGCCTGCCCGGCGGCGACCACCGACGGCGGCGTCGGGAAGTCGGGTTCACCCACTTCCAGGTGGATGACATCGTGACCGGCCGCCTCGCGGGCCTGGGCGATCTCCAGCAGGCGCATCACACGGAAGGGGGCGACCCTCTCGACACGCGGGTTCCAGCTCATGACGGTTTCCTCTACTGCTCCATCTCGCTACGGTTGTGTGCCGGCGAGGGCACCCTTCGCGGCATCTGTGGTCGAACCGGGCATGTTACGACTTTTGGTGTGCCGACGCAGGCCCATCCATCGAGGGTGTTGCACCGAGGGGATTTTTCCGATAAACAAGCATCCCTTTGGCGTGAGATACCTTAGCAACGCGGCGGGTATTGATCAGCAGTCACTAAATCAATGAGGCAGTGTCCCATGCCAGTAGCAGAAAAGAAGACGGAAGCGCCCAAGAAATTCACCCCGTACGAGCCGGCACCGGGTGAAGAGTACATGAACGAGAAACAGCTGGAGCACTTCCGACAGATCCTGCTCGGCTGGAAACAGGAACTGATGGAAGAGGTCGACCGGACCGTTCGTCACCTCCAGGAGGAGGCGAACAACTACGCCGACCCGGCCGACCGCGCCACTCAGGAGGAGGGCTTCAGCCTGGAGCTGCGCACCCGGGACCGCGAACGCAAGCTGCTCAGGAAGATCAACGAGACCCTCGAAAAGATCGACGAGGACGACTACGGCTTCTGCGAGGCCTGCGGCGTCGAGATCGGCATCCGCCGCCTCGAGGCACGCCCTACCGCCACCCTCTGTGTGGACTGCAAGACGCTGGCCGAGCTCAAGGAGAAGCAGCTGGGCGGCTGAATGCCTGCCATGTGGAGGCACTCTCTCATCGCGCGTGACGGGCACCTCAGGGTGCCCGTCTGCGTATCCGGCACTTAATCGGGGAGATCACCATGCGCCCTTATCGTGGTCGTTTCGCACCGACGCCCTCCGGGCCGCTGCATTTCGGCTCGCTGGTCGCAGCCCTGGCCAGCTTCCTGGATGCGCGCCGGGCCGACGGCACCTGGTTGCTGCGCATCGAGGACATCGACCCGCCCCGCTGCCCCCCCGGCGCCGCCGATACCATCCGGCGCCAACTGGAGGCCTTCGGCCTGCACTGGGACGGGCCGGTGTCCTGGCAGCATGAGCGTGACGCGGCCTACGCGGCGGCGCTGACGCGCCTCAAGGCCCTGGGGCTGGCCTATCCCTGCAGCTGTTCGCGCAAGCAGTGGCGGGCGCACTCCGTCTATCCCGGCTGGTGTCGCGAGGCGGTCCGCGAGCCCGGTAAACGCGTGGCCTGGCGGCTGCGCAGCGACCTGGGCCTGCGACCGGTGACCTGGCAGGACCGGGGCTTCGGGAGGCAGGCCTTCGAGCCAGTCGACCTCGGCGACGTAGTGCTCGCACGCAAGGACGGCCTGTGGGCCTACCAACTGGCCGTGGTGGTCGACGATGCCGACCAGGGCATCACCGACGTGGTTCGTGGGGCCGACCTGCTCGACAATACCCCCTGGCAACGCCAGCTGCAGCACGCCTTGGGACTGCCCACGCCCCGCTACCGGCATCTGCCACTGGTGATGGGCCCGGACGGCCAGAAGCTCTCCAAGCAGAACCGGGCACCGGCACTGCCCGAAGAGGATCGAACGGTGCGCCCACTGCTGCACCGGGCCTTGACGACGCTGGCACTGGCCCCACCGGATGCGCTAGCCAAGGCCCCGGTGGCCGAGCAGCTGGCCTGGGGCATCGCCCACTGGGACAGCGTTCGTACCGCCGGAAATTGAGCGAGGCAGACCATGTACGTCTATCGCATCATGCTGTTTCTGGTGTTCGGCGGCTATCTGCTGTCACCGCTGCTGATGAGCGGCTGGGCCAGCCCCGGGGTGGCCTGGTATCGCCCCTTCGTGATCTGGGGCGTGCTGATCGCCCTGACCCTGTGGCTGGAGCAGAAGAGGCGGCTGGATGAGCGCTAAGCAGGAGGCACCATCATGAGTACCGGCCTCGGCAACCTGCTGGCGCTGGGTATCGGTTACCTGCTACTGCTGTTCCTGTGTGCCCTGGCGGTGGAGCGCGGCTGGATCCCCCGGCATTTCGTGCGGCACCCGGCAATCTACACCCTGGCCCTCGGTGTCTACGCCAGTGCCTGGGCGATCTACGGCAGCCTGGAGCTGGCTGGGCGTGCCGGCTTCGGCTACCTGGCTTACTACCTGGGGGTGGCGGGCGCCTTCCTGCTGGCCCCGGTACTGCTGGTCCCCATCCAGCGCCTGACCCACACCTACCAGCTGGCGTCACTGGCCGACCTCTTCGCCTTCCGCTTCCGCTCGCGCTGGGTGGGCGCCTTCATCACCCTGGTCAGCCTGCTGGCGGTGCTGCCGCTGCTGGGCCTGCAGGTGCAGACCCTGAGCAACGCCATTCTGCGGCTCTCCGGCACCGACGCCCCGGCCCTGCTGACGCTGGGATTCTGCTGCCTGATCGCCCTGTTTGCCATTCTGTTCGGGGCGCGGCACACGCGCCTGCACGATCGCCACGACACCCTGCTGGCCACCATCGCCTTCGAATCGGTGGTCAAGCTGGTGGCCATGCTGGCGCTGGGTGCCTTCGCGCTGTTCGGCATCTTCGACGGCCCCGCCGACCTACAGGCCTGGCTCGACGGCCCCGGCCATGCCGCTCAGGCCGAGACCCGTCATCTCGACCCGGCCCAGTGGCGCACCCTGCTGCTGCTGTTCTTCGGGGCCTCCTTTTTGATGCCGCACATGTTCCATATCGCCTTCGCCGAGACCCTCAGCCGCCAGACGCTGCTGCAGGCGAGCTGGGCGCTGCCTCTGTTCCTGCTGCTGATGGCACTCCCTGTGCCGCTGATCCTGTGGGGCGCCCAGCATCAGGGCGTCGAGACCGCCACGACCGGCTTCGCCTACCTGGCCTTCTCGCTCTCCACGTCCTGGTGGGTGGGGGCCCTGGCCTTCCTGGCCGGACTGGCCGCGGCCAGCGGCACCATGATCATCATCTCGCTGGCCCTGTCCGGCATGATCCTCAATCATCTGGTGCTGGTCGCCCACCCTCCCGTTGCGCAGCCCGACCTCTACCGCTGGCTGCGCTGGCTGCGCCGCGCCCTGATCGCGGCCGTCATCCTCGGCGGCTGGCTGTTCTACCGCCTCGTCGGCATCCACCATGATCTCGTTACCCTGGGGCTGGTCGCGTTCATCGGCATGGCCCAGTGCCTGCCGGGGATGCTGGCCCTGCTTTACTGGCCGGGCGCCAACCGCAAGGGCATGGTGGCGGGGCTCTCGGTGGGCGTGCTGGTCTGGCTGGCCGGGCTGTGGGTGCCGCTGCTGACCGACCAGCCGGCCTGGATCTTCTTGCCGCCCGGCCTGGAGGTGCTCGCCGGCGAGGCGGAGTGGTACCTCGTCTCCCTGGTCTCGCTATCGCTCAACATCCTCGTGCTGATCCTGGTCTCGCTGGCGAGTCGCACCTCACCGGGCGAGCGGGCCGCCGCCGAGGCCTGCTCGGTGGATGCGGTGATCCGTCCCAAGCGCTTGCCGCTGGTCGCTGCCAACGGGACGGATTTCAAGCGCCACCTGGCCCGGGCCCTGGGCGAGGAGGTGGCCCACCGCGAGGTCGACCGGGCGCTGTCGGCCTTGGACCTTTCGCCGCTGGATGGCCGGCCCTATGCCCTGCGTCGCCTGCGTGACCGCATCCAGGCCAACCTCTCCGGCGTGATGGGGCCCTCGGTGGCGCAGGATATCGTCGATCGCTATTTGCCCTACCGCCACGATGTCCGGGGCGCCACCGAGGACATCCACTTCGTCGAAAGCCGCCTGGAGGCCTACCGGTCGCGCCTCACCGGCCTGGCCCGCGAGCTCGACGGCCTGCGCCGCTACCATCGCCGCACCCTGACCCGCCTGCCCGTGGGCCTATGTGCTTTCGGTGACGACGGCGAGCTGCTGATGTGGAACGACGCTCTGGCCGACCTTTCCGGCTTCCCGGGGAATGCCGTGGTAGGGGCACGACGCGACAGCCTGCCGCCCCCTTGGGGCAAGCTGCTGAGCCGGGTGCTGGCCGAGCCCCATGATCACCTCTACAAGGAGCCTGTCGAGCTCGACGGGGGCATGCGCTACCTGACGCTACACAAGGCCGGCCTGCACGACGACGAGGACGAACGGGGGGGCCACGTGATCCTCGTGGAAGACCACAGCGAGATGAAGTGGCTCGAGGACGAGCTGGTGCATGCCGCGCGGCTCGCCTCCATCGGCCAGCTGGCCGCGGGGGTGGCCCACGAGATCGGCAATCCCATCACCGGCATTTCCTCGCTGGCCCAGAACCTGCGCTACGACACCGACGACCCCCAGGTGCTCGAGACCGCCGGGCAGATCCAGCAGCTCACCGACCGGGTATCGCGGATCGTCGGCTCGCTGGTGGGGTTCGCGCATGGCGGCCGCCATGTCGGCGGCCGCGCCTTCGCCCCGGTCTCGATCGCCGCCGTCACCGAGGAGGCCCTGCACTTGATCCACCTTGCCCGCTCGGGGGAGGATGTCCGTTACCATAACCGCTGCGCGGCCGGCCTCGAGGTCCCAGGCGACGACCAGCGCCTGCTGCAGGTGATGGTCAACCTGATCGGCAATGCCCGGGATGCCAGCGCGCCGAGTGGCGAGGTGGTGATCGATGCCGAGGCCCAGGAGAACTGGCTGCATGTCACCGTCACCGACGACGGTCACGGCATCGATGCCAGCATGCGCGACCATCTGTTCGAGCCCTTCACCACCACCAAGCCACCCGGTGAGGGCACGGGCCTGGGCCTGCCGCTGGTCTACAGCATCATCGCCGAGCACCGCGGCCAGATCGATATCGACTCCCCGCCACCCGGGTGTCGGCACGGCACCCGCATCCACCTGTGGCTGCCCCTTAACCTGGAGGATGGTGAACGCCGTCATGAGCCGGATCCTGATCGTTGAAGACGAAGCCATCATCCGCAGCGCCCTGACGCGCCTGCTGGAACGTCATGACCACCACGTCAGCGAAGCGGGGTCGGTGGCCGAGGCCCTGGCCCTGGATCCACAGCGCTTCGACCTGGTGATCAGCGACCTTCGGCTTCCCGGCGAGCCCGGCACCGAACTGATCGCCCGGGCCGCACCGGTCCCCGTGCTGATCATGACCAGCTATGCGAGCATGCGCTCGGCGGTAGAAGCCCTGAAGCTCGGCGCCGTGGACTACGTGGCCAAGCCCTTCGACCATGACGAGCTGCTCGAGACCGTGGCCCGGGTCCTGCACCAGCAAGCCGCCCGCGACGCCACGCCCCCCGACGTCACCGAGCCCGGCGGTGAGCGCCAGGCGATGATTGGCAACTGTCCCGCCATGCAGGTGGTCTACACGCGGATCCGCAAGACGGCGCCGGCCGATGTCACCGTGCTGATCCAGGGCGAGTCCGGCACCGGCAAGGAGCTGGTGGCCCGTGCCCTGCATCAGCAGAGCCACCGCGCCGACGCGCCACTGATCTGTGTCAACTGCGCCGCCATCCCCGAGACCCTGATCGAGTCGGAGCTGTTCGGCCACGAGAAGGGGGCCTTCACCGGGGCCAGCGCCGCCCGCACCGGGCTGGTGGAAGCGGCGGACGGCGGCACCCTGTTCCTCGACGAGATCGGCGAACTGCCGCTGGATGCCCAGGCCCGCCTGCTGCGGGTGCTCCAGGAGGGTGAGATCCGCAAGATCGGATCGGTTGAGACACGCCACGTGGATGTACGCTTGATCGCCGCGACCCACCGTGACCTGCGCACCCTATCGAAGACCGGCGAGTTCCGTCTCGACCTCTACTACCGCCTCAACGTGATGCAGATCGATCTGCCACCGTTGCGCGAC
This sequence comes from Halomonas cerina, assembly GCF_014192215.1. Lineage (GTDB taxonomy): Bacteria > Pseudomonadota > Gammaproteobacteria > Pseudomonadales > Halomonadaceae > Halomonas > Halomonas cerina. The sequence continues at coordinate 75,539 of NZ_JACHXP010000017.1, read as the reverse complement.
CGGGAGGACGATATCCTGGAAATCGCCGATGTGTTGCTGGACAAGGCCTGCCAGCGCCACCGGCGCGAGGGGCTGCGGCTGTCCCGTGCGACGCGACGGGTCATCCGTGACTTCCCCTGGCCGGGCAATGTACGCGAGCTCGAGAACGCCCTGGAACGGGGGGTCATCCTGGCCGAGGGCCATCTGATCCATCCCGATGACCTGGGCCTGGCGCCGGCTCCGCACCCGATCGCCGCGCCTGCCGTGGACGCCGCGACGAACTCGCTCGACGGCCGCGCCGAGGACGAGGAAGACCTATCGCTGGAGGACTACTTCCAGCATTTCGTGCTCGAGCATCAGGATCGGATGAGCGAGACCGAGTTGGCCCAGCGGCTCGGCATCAGCCGCAAGTGCCTATGGGAGCGCCGCCAGCGACTCGGGATCCCGCGCAAGAAGGGGCCGCGGCGCAGCACGGGCTGACCCGGACGGCCATTCGACCATGGTGCAAGCGCCCGCGGCCAAGGTCGCGGGCGTGTCGTTTCATGCCTCGGAGGCAGAGCCGCCCCATTTGTTACCTCCCCACACAGTCAATGCCCCATCACCGCGCATGCTGGGTAACACTTGCGCACCACACGACGTCGCCCGCCCAGCCGACAATATTTATATTGTTGATTTTATTATAAAAAATTACAATTGGCACACCCCCTGCTACACTATAGGGCAAGAAAAACAACTCCGGTTGCCTGCCGCTGCCCAACAACCACAACAAGGCAGCAGGCCAAGGCAAGGCCCGACACCGCCAACAACAATAACGTCGGGCCAGACCGACACGCGATGTGCCGATCAACAAGAACAGCAGCGGCCCCGACGCGTGTCACTCGAGACACAACAACAACACGCTCGAATCCCGGAACCCCAGGACGCGACGCACCAGCACATGGCCACCACCAACAACAAGAGCCATCAGGGTGCACTTCCGGCAACAATGCCAATAAGCCGGGAGGAGGCATGTTTTTATGCCGTCGTGTTGGAAGATTGTTTTGAATACGAGACGGTCGCCTCAGGACCCCTAACAAGCACAACAACACGGCTTGCCTGAACCCTCCTTGGTGACTGTGGTGCGTATTCAAGGCGATGCGCCATCACGAAGAAGAATCAGCAGCAGGGACGCTGCAGCCTGCTTAACGGGGGAAGCCAGTGGCTTCCCCCGTCTACTGCGTGACCCCGCCGCGTCTCCCGTCATGCTTTGCAAGGTGTCGAGTGTCCGCTACACTCAACGCTTTTGTATCCCGCGAGTCACAACGCCGCATGATCAAAGGTTTTACCCGCTTTCTGCAGAGTCCGGGCGAGCGCCTCAGGTCGCTGTTCGGCCCTCAGGATGCGCCGGCCGGCAGCCCCAGGCTACGCATCATCCCCCGCCAGGAGCACCCGGTCTCTCGCCAGCACTTCAGCGATGCTGCCCTCAAGGTGCTCTACCGGCTCCACAATGCCGGCCATGAGGCCTACCTGGTCGGGGGCTGCATCCGCGACTCCCTGCTCGGCCGCATGCCCAAGGACTTCGACGTGGCCACCGACGCCACCCCGGAACAGGTGCGGGACCTGTTTCGCAACTCGCGCCTGATCGGGCGACGTTTCCGCATCGTGCACGTGCGCTTCGGTCGCGAGGTGATCGAGGTCACCACCTTCCGGGGCAAGCCGAGTGACGACCACGGCGACCATATCGCGGCGCAGTCCGATGATGGCCTGCTGCTGCGCGACAACGTCTGGGGCAACATCGAGGAAGACGCCCTGCGACGCGACTTCACCGTCAATGCCCTCTACTACAATATCGCCGACTTCTCGATCCATGACTTCGCCGGCGGCGCCCAGGACATCGAGACCCGCACGCTGCGCCTGATCGGCGACCCGGCGACCCGCTATCGCGAAGACCCGGTGCGGATGCTGCGTGCCGTGCGCTTCGCCGCCAAGCTCGGCTTCCACCTGGCCCCCGACACCGAGGCGCCCATCCACGAGCTGGCCGCGCTGCTGCTGCAGATCCCGCCAGCCCGCCTGTTCGACGAGGTGCTCAAGTTGTTCATGGCCGGCCACGGGGTGGAGACGTTCCGATGGCTGCGCCACTACGGCCTGTTCGCCATGCTGTTCCCCGAGGCCGAGGAAGCCATGGCGGAACTCCCCTGGGCAGAACCGCTCATCGAGCAGGCCCTAGCGAGCACCGACCGGCGTATCCACGAGGAGCGCCCCGTGACGCCTGCCTTCCTCTTCGCGGCTTTGCTGTGGGGCCCGGTTCAGCAGCACCAGGCACGACTGGAAGCCGACGGCATGCCACCGATTCCGGCCCTACAGGCGGCCTCCCAGAAGATCATCTCGCGCCAGCTCCAGCACGTGGCGATCCCCAAGCGCTTCAGCTTGCCGATGCGCGACATTTGGGATCTCCAGCAGCGGCTACCGCTGCGCCGCGGCAAGCGGGTCTTCCAGACCCGCGAGCATCCACGCTTCCGGGCGGCCTACGATTTCCTGCTGGTCCGCGAGGCCGCCGGCGAGCTGGCCCCTGGGCTCGGCGACTGGTGGACCGCCTTCCAGGACGCCGATGAACACGAGCAGCGCCGCCTGCTGAGCAAGGCGGGCGCCGACCCGGCCGGCTCCGGTACGCCCCGCAAGCGCCGCCGTCGTCGCCGCAAGCCGCGCCAGTCCCCGAGCGACGAATAATGCGCCGTCATCTCGCCTGGATCGGCCTGGGCAGCAACCTCGATGCGCCGCGCCGGCATGTCGAGACCGCTCTCGAGGAACTCGACTGGCTGCCGTTGTGCCGCCGCCTGCGTCACTCCCGTCTCTACCGCAGCCGCCCGGTCGGCCCGGCCGACCAGCCCGACTTCATCAATGCGGTGGCCCTGGTGGCAACCCGTCTCTCGCCCCTGGCCCTGCTCGACCAGCTGCAAGCCTTGGAGCAGCGCCACGGCCGGATGCGCGGCCGCCGCTGGGGGCCCCGCACGCTGGACCTCGACCTGTTACTCTTCGATGAGAGGCAGCTGGCTCTACCCCGTCTGACGCTGCCGCACCCGGAGCTGGTGAACCGCGCCTTCGTACTGCACCCACTGGCCGAGCTCGCGCCGCAGCTGCGGCTGCCCGACGGACGCGCGATCGCCACCCTGGCCGCCGGCGTTGCGACCGACGATCTTCACCCGATGCCGGCGGATACCTGAGCTGCGCCTGCTACCTGTTACCTATCGACACCTCGACACGGTTCAGGTAACAATTGCGGGTTACAAACGGAGCACGGCGCGATGCCGTCACTCCGTCGACAACCATGAGAGCACGCCATGAAAACCGTCACCCTGAGCACGCTGCAGGCCTTCAAGCGCGCCGGTGAGCCCTTTAGTTGCCTGACCGCCTACGACGCCTCCTTCGCCCGCGCGGCGAGCGCGGCCGGTATCGAGGTGCTACTGGTCGGTGATTCCCTGGGGATGGTCCTGCAGGGTCATGCCAGTACCCTGCCGGTGACCCTCGACGATATCTGCTACCACACCCGCTGTGTGGCGCGCGGTAAGGGCGCGAGCCTATTGATGGTCGACCTGCCGTTCATGAGCAACGCGAGCACCGAGCGTCTTCTCACGGATGCCGGTGCGCTGATGCGTGCCGGCGCCGAGCTGGTCAAGGTCGAGGGCGAGGCATGGATGGCCGGCGGTATCCGTGAGCTGACCCGCCGCGGCGTGCCGGTGTGCGCCCACCTGGGACTGACACCGCAGACCGTCTACCAGTTGGGGGGCTACAAGGTACAGGGCCGCAACGCCGAGCAGGCTAGCCGCATCCTTGAGGACGCCCGGACGCTGGTCGAGGCCGGGGCCTCGGTGATCCTGCTGGAGTGCGTGCCGGCGAGCCTCGGCCGCGCCGTGAGCGAGGCGCTGGAGGTCCCGGTGATCGGCATCGGTGCCGGTCCCGATGTCGATGGCCAGATCCTGGTGATGCATGACGTGCTGGGCGTGACCCATGGCCGGACACCGCGCTTCGTCAAGGACTTCCTGGCCGGGGCCGATGATATCCACTCGGCCTTCCGGCACTACCATGAAGCGGTCAAGGGCCGGCAGTTCCCGGCCGAGGAGCACTGTTTTTGATGCAGACCCTGCAGACGATTCCCACGCTGCGCCAGATCCTGGCGACCCATCGTCGCGAGGGACGGCGCATCGCCCTGGTCCCCACCATGGGCAACCTGCACGAAGGCCATCTGGCACTGGTGACGTCGGCCCGCCAGCGGGCCGACGTGGTGGTGGCCTCCATCTTCGTCAACCCCCTGCAGTTCGGGCCCCATGAAGACCTGGAGGCCTATCCACGGACCCTGGCCGAGGATCAACAGAAACTCGAGGCCGCCGGCTGTGACCTGCTGTTCGCCCCGGACACCACCACCACCGTCTATCCTCGCGGGCTCGAGGCCCAGACCCGAGTCTGCGTGCCCGAGGTCAGCGAGGGGCTATGCGGTGGCGCCCGTCCCGGCCACTTCGATGGTGTAGCGACCATCGTCACCATGCTTTTCAATCTGGTCCAGCCAGACCTGGCCTGTTTCGGCGAGAAGGACTATCAACAGCTGGCGGTGATCCGCCGACTAGTGACGGATCTCCACGTGCCGGTCGAGATCGTGGGCGTGCCCATCGTGCGTGCCGAGGATGGGCTTGCCCTCTCCTCGCGCAATGGCTATCTCGATGCCGAGCGGCGTGCGTTGGCGCCTCGCCTGCATCACACCCTGGCCGACCTGAAGGTGGCTCTGGAGGCCGGCGGGCCCGTGACTCCGACACTCGAGGCGGGCATCGCCCGACTGCGCGCGGCCGGCTTCGAGCCGGACTACCTGGAGCTTCGCGCCACCGACCTGGGGCCGGTCACCGCCACCACCCGCGACGTCGTGCTGCTGGCCGCGGCGCGCCTGGGCCCGACCCGCCTGATCGACAACCTGACCCTGACCCTGCCACGCTGAGGCGGGACGCTGGTAACCGAGAGGACTTCTCCATGCGACTATCGGCTAGCGTTTACTCACGGGGGATTGCCGCGCCGCACAAGACTCCCCTATGCTGAAATCTCTGGCGCCGTCCGAAGGCCGACGCTGACCGGCCCTTTCCGACAAGGCCGCATGCCTGCTATCCGTGTAGAGGAGATTGTCTCATGCAAGAAGTGGTGATCGTTGCCGCCCGCCGTACCGCCGTCGGCACCTTCGGCGGCTCCCTGGCCGGTATACCCGCCAGCGATCTGGGCGCTCATGTCATCAAGGACGTGCTGGCCCAAACCGGTGTCGCGCCAGAGCAGGTCGATGAGGTGCTGCTCGGCCAGGTGCTGACCGCCGGCGTCGGCCAGAACCCGGCCCGCCAGGCCTCCATCAAGGCCGGCCTGCCCGATGCCGTGCCCGCCATGACCATCAACAAGGTCTGCGGCTCCGGCCTCAAGGCCCTGCACCTGGGCGCCCAGGCCATCATGCTCGGCGACGCCGAGGTGATCCTCGCCGGCGGCCAGGAAAACATGTCGCTGGCGCCGCATGTGCTGCCCCACTCGCGCACCGGCCAGCGGATGGGCGACTGGAAGGCCATCGACTCCATGGTCCACGATGGCCTGTGGGATGCCTTTAACGACTATCACATGGGCATCACTGCGGAGAACCTGGCCGAGAAGTACGGCATCACCCGCGAGCAGATGGACGAGTTCGCCGCCGGCTCCCAGCAGAAGGCCGCCGCCGCCATCAAGGAGGGCAAGTTCAAGGGTCAGATCGTCCCGGTGGAGATCCCCCAGCGCAAGGGTGACCCGATCGTCTTCGACACCGACGAGGGGCCCCGCGATGTGACGGCCGAGAAGCTCGGCGGCATGCGACCGGCCTTCAAGAAAGACGGCACCGTCACCGCCGGCAACGCTTCCTCGATCAACGACGGCGCCGCCGTGGTGATGCTGTGCTCCGCCGAGAAGGCCAAGGCGCTGGGCCTCGAGCCGCTGGCCCGCATCAAGGCCTACTCCAACGCCGCCGTCGATCCCTCGATCATGGGCATCGGGCCGGCCCCGGCCACCCGCCGCTGCCTGGAGAAAGCCGGCTGGAGTCTGGACGATCTCGACCTGGTCGAGGCCAACGAGGCCTTCGCCGCCCAGGCGCTGTCGGTCAACAAGGAACTCGGCTGGGATGCATCCAAGATCAACGTCAACGGCGGGGCTATCGCCATCGGCCATCCCATCGGCGCCTCCGGCTGTCGCATCCTGGTGACCCTGGTCCACGAGATGATCGCCCGGGATGCCAAGAAGGGTCTCGCCACCCTGTGCATCGGCGGTGGCCAGGGCGTGGCGCTCGCCATCGAACGGTAAGCGCCTAGCGCCTAGCGCCTAGCGCCTAGCGCCTAGCGCCTAGCAGACAGCGTGCCCCGGGATTGACTCCCGGGGCACGTCTTTTTTGGGCCTACGACGCATAAAAAACCGCCGCCAGGGCAGGACCCTGGTGGCGGTTTTGCCTTGCAGCTCGGCGCTCGGCGCTTATAGCTCGGCGTCAGCCGTTTCGGCCTCGAAGGCGGCCTTCTCTTCCGGAGTGATCTCCTTAAGAGTGAGCTTCACCCGGTTGCGGTTGTCGATATCGAGCACCTTGACCACGATCTCGTCGCCCTCGTTGAGGTAATCGCGCACGTCGTTGACCCGCTCGGGCACGATCTGCGAGATGTGCACCAGGCCGTCGGTCCCCGGCATGATGTTGACGAAGGCCCCGAAGTCGGCGATGCGCACCACCTTGCCGCGATAGAGCTTGCCGATCTCCGGTTCGGCGGTGATCGCCAGCACGGTGTCGATGGCCGCCTTGGCTGCCGACTTGTCCTCGGCGTAGATACGCACGGTACCGTCGTCGTCCAGGTCGATGGAGGCGCCGGTGTCTTCGCAGATCTTGCGGATGGTCGCGCCCCCCTTGCCGATGACGTCGCGGATCTTCTCCGGATCGATCTTGATGGTGGCCATGGAGGGCGCGTTTTCGGAGACTTCGGCACGGCTCTGGGCGATCACCGCATTCATCTGCTCGAGGATCTGCAGGCGGGCCGCATTGGCCTGCTGCAGCGCCTGCTCCATGATCTCCTCGTTGATGCCCTCGATCTTGATGTCCATCTGCAGGGCGGTGACGCCGTCGGCGGAGCCGGCCACCTTGAAGTCCATATCGCCCAGATGGTCTTCATCGCCAAGGATATCGGTCAGCACCGCGAAGCCGTCCTCGTCCTTGACCAGGCCCATGGCGATGCCCGCCACCGGCGCCTTCATGGGCACGCCGGCATCCATCAGCGCCAGCGAGGAGCCGCACACCGAGGCCATGGAGCTGGAACCATTGGACTCGGTGATCTCGGAGACCACGCGGATGGTGTAGGGAAAGTCCTCCGCGGCAGGCAGCATGGCCTGGACCCCGCGTCGCGCCAGGCGGCCGTGGCCGATCTCGCGACGCTTGGGACCGCCCATGAAGCCGGCCTCGCCCACGCTGTAGGGCGGGAAGTTGTAGTGCAGCAGGAAGCGGTCCTTGCGCTCGCCTTCCAGCGACTCGATCAGTTGGGCATCGCGCAGGGTCCCCAGGGTGGCGATGACGATCGCCTGGGTCTCGCCGCGGGTGAAGATCGCCGAGCCGTGGGTCTTGGGCAGGCTGCCCACCTCGATGGCCAGCGGCCGCACGGTCTTGTGGTCGCGGCCGTCGATGCGCGGCTCGCCCTTGACCACCCGGAAGCGCACCACGCGCTTCTCGAGCCCGGCGAAGGCGCCCTTGACGTCGTCGGCGTCGAACCGGCCCTCTTCCTCACCGGCCAGCGACTCGACCGCCTCGGCCTTGAGCGCGGACAGCGCGTCCTGGCGGGCCATCTTGTCGGTGATGCGATAGGCCTCGCCCACCTTGGCCTCGAAACCGTTCGCCACGGCGTCCTTGAGCGCGGTGTTCTCGGCGGGGGCCTGCCAGTCCCACTTGGGCTTGCCGGCCTCGGCGACCAGCTCGTTGATGGCGGCGATGGCGACACGCATCTCCTGGTGACCGTAGAGCACCGCGCCGAGCATCTCGTCCTCGAGTAGCTCGCTCGCCTCGGACTCGACCATCAGCACGGCCTTCTCGGTCCCGGCGACCACCATGTTCAGCTCGGAGGTGGCCAGCTCTTCCACGGTGGGATTGAGGAAGTAGCCCTTGTCCTCGGTGAAGCCGACACGGGCGGCGCCGATCGGCCCGTTGAAGGGCACGCCGGAGACCGCCAGGGCGGCGGAAGTCCCAAGCATGGCGGCGATGTCTGGATCATGGTTACGGTCGGTGGAGAGCACCGAGCAGATGACCTGCACCTCGTTCATGAAGCCCTTGGGGAAGAGCGGACGGATCGGACGATCGATCAGCCGCGAGGTAAGGGTCTCCTTCTCGGTGGGACGCCCCTCACGCTTGAAGAAGCCGCCGGGGATCTTGCCGACCGCGTAGGTCTTCTCTTGGTAGTGGACGGAGAGGGGGAAGAAGGGCTGGGCCGGGTTGGCCTCCTTCTTCGCTACCACGGTGCACAGCACCACGGTGTCGTCCATGGTGACCATCACGGCTCCGGTGGCCTGGCGAGCGATGCGCCCGGTCTCCAGGGTGACGGTGCTGCGACCATACTGAAACGTTTTCTTGACCGGATTCACGGCGACTTCCTTCAACTTGTCTGTGTTTGGGTCGTTTTGACTCGGCGACCATTTTAGGGGGTGACGCGACGCTCAGCCACTGTTCGCGCCGACGAAAACGGGCGGCCCCGAGGGGCCGCCCGTGCTCGTCATCCGATACCGAGTCGCGCTTAGCGACGCAGGCCAAGACGCTGGATCAACGCCTGGTAGCGCTCGAAATCCTTGCGCTTCAGGTAGTCCAGCAGCTTGCGGCGCTGGTTGACCATGCGGATCAGACCACGACGGGAGTGGTGATCCTGCTTGTTGGTCTTGAAGTGGTCCTGCAGGCCATCGATGTTGGCGCTCAGCAGGGCCACTTGGACCTCGGGGGAACCGGTATCGTTGTCGCCACGGCTGAATTCCTTGACGATCTCGGCCTTCTGTTCAGCGGTCAGTGCCATCTGTCTCTCCAGTAAGCAATATGCCTGAATGGTGAATGAGTGAGACCACGCATATTTGCAGTCTCGAACGTCGCGTCCCTCAATCGGCTGCGCTACTCAGCAGCCGCTTCGGGGCCACCTCCTGCGGCCCCGTCACCACGCCAAGGCCCAGGAAGACCTCATCGCGGTAGAGTCTTGCCATCTCGCCCACGCCGAGACCGGGGGCGTCGACCCCCGCCGGCTGGCCGTGAGTCAGCCGATGCGCTGCCGCGTCATCGACCACGAGTCGTGGCAGATGAGCCACCAGCACGTCCACCGGCAACAGCACGGCCTCGCGGGCCGCCTGGTCCGGCAGGGCCTCGAGCGCCTCGGGCGTGACCATGCCCGCCGCCTCGAAGGGGCCGGTCTTGAGCCGCCGCAGGGCGCTGATGTGGGCGCCACCGCCCAGTGCCCGGCCGATGTCCTCGGCGAGCGTGCGAATGTAGGTGCCTTTGCTCACGTGCACTTCCAGTTCGAAGGCCTCGCCCTCGAACGAGAGAAGGCGCGCATCATACACCTTCACGCGGCGCGCTGCACGCTCGACCGTCCTGCCCTCGCGGGCCAGCTCGTAGAGCTTGCGGCCCTGGTGCTTGAGCGCCGAGTGCATTGGGGGCACCTGGTCGATCTCGCCACGAAAGCGCGTCAGCACGTCCTCGATGTCGGCCTCGGAGAGCCGTGGCACCGCATGACGCGCGACCACCTCACCCTCGGCATCCCCGGTGTCGGTGACTGTGCCCAGCTCGACCCGGGTCCGGTAGACCTTGTCGGCGGCCAGCAGCTGTGCCGAAAACTTGGTCGCCTCGCCGAAGCACACCGGCAACAGCCCGGTGGCCATGGGGTCCAGCGTCCCCGTATGACCCGCCTTCTGGGCCTGGAACAGACGCCGGGCCCGCTGCAGGACGTGGTTGCTGGACAGGCCACGGGGCTTGTCCAGCAGCAACACGCCGTTGACCGGCAGGCCGCGACGCCGACGCGCCATCAGCCACGCTCCCCATCGTCGGGCGCATCCTCGTCGTGACGCGAACGGTCGCTTTCCACCGCCTCGTCGATCAGCGAGGAGAGCCGCTGCCCCCGCACCACGCTCTCGTCGTAGTGGAAACGCAGCTCCGGCACATGGCGCAGCTTGATGCGCCGGGCGATCTGACTGCGTAGGAAGCCGGCGGCTCGCTTGAGCACCGCCAAATTCTCCTTGATGCGCTCGGCGTCCTGCTCGCCCAGCAGGGTCACGTAGACGTCGGCATAGCCGAGATCACGACTGACCTCGACGCCGCTGACCGTGACCATGCCCAGACGCGGATCCTTGACCTCACGCTGGATGAGCACCGCCAGCTCCTTCTGGAGCTGGTCGGCTACCCGGTCGGTACGCTTGAACTCGCGCATGATCGGCTCCTCGAGCGGTTAGAGCGTCCGCTCGACCTTGACCTGATCGAAGACCTCGATCTTGTCGCCGATCTGGACGTCGTTATAGTTCTTCACGCCGATGCCGCACTCCATGCCGCTGCGCACCTCGTTGACGTCGTCCTTGTAGCGACGCAGCGACTCGAGCTCGCCCTCGTAGATGACCACGTTCTCACGCAGCACGCGGATCTTCTTGTGGCGATGGACGGTGCCCTCGACCACCATGCAGCCAGCCACGGCACCGATCTTGGGCGCACGGAAGACATCGCGGACCTCGGCCACGCCGACGATCTCCTCCTTCCACTCCGGCGCCAGCATGCCGCTCATGGCCTGCTTGACCTCGTCGATCAGCTGGTAGATGACGCTGTAGTAGCGCAGCTCCAGCCCTTCCCGCTCGATGATCTCGCGGGCCGCGGCATCGGCACGCACGTTGAAGCCGATCACGACGGCCTCGGAGGCCAGCGCCAGGTTGGCGTCGGTGCCGGTGATGCCGCCCACCCCGGAAGACACCACGGCCACCTTGACCTCGTCGGTGGACAGCTCCTCCAGTGCGCCCTTGATGGCCTCGAGGGACCCCTGGACGTCGGCCTTGAGCACGATGTTGAGCTTGGCGGCCTCTTCCTGGCCCATCTGGCTGAACATGTTCTCCAGCTTGGCCTTCTGCTGGCGGGCCAGACGCACCTCGCGGTACTTGCCCTGACGGAAGTTGGCGACCTCGCGGGCCTTCTTCTCGTCGGCCACGACCATGAAGTCGTCACCCGCCTCGGGGGTGCCGTCGAGGCCCTGGATCTCCACCGGCATGGCGGGGCCGGCCTCGTCGACCTGCTGGCCCAGCTCGTTGATCAGGGCGCGCACGCGACCGTAGTGCAACCCGGCCAGCACGATGTCACCCTTCTTCAAGGTGCCGTTCTGGACCAGCACGGTGGCCACCGGGCCGCGGCCCTTGTCCAGGCGCGATTCGACCACCACGCCCATGGCCGGTGCCTCCGGCACGGCCTTGAGCTCGAGCACTTCGGAGACCAGCTGGATCGCTTCCAGCAGCGCCTCGATGCCCTCGCCGGACTTGGCGGAGACGTGCACGAACTGGGTGTCGCCGCCCCACTCCTCGGAGATGACGCCGTGCTGCGAGAGTTCGTTCTTGACCCGGTCCGGGTCCGCTCCCGCCTTGTCGATCTTGTTGACGGCCACCACCATCGGCACCTCGGCGGCCTTGGAGTGCTCGATGGCCTCGATGGTCTGAGGCATGACGCCATCGTCGGCGGCCACCACCAGCACCACCACGTCGGTGGCCTTGGCGCCGCGGGCCCGCATGGCGGTGAACGCCGCATGGCCCGGGGTATCCAGGAAGGTCACGCCACCATGGTCATCCTCGACATGGTAGGCGCCGATGTGCTGGGTGATGCCGCCGGCCTCGCCGGTGGCCACCTTGGCCTCGCGAATGTAGTCGAGCAGCGAGGTCTTGCCATGGTCGACGTGCCCCATGACGGTGACCACCGGTGAGCGGGTGATCTCCTCGCCCTCATAGGAGATGCCCTCGAGGACCTCGGTCTCCAGCGCATCGTCCTTGACCAGCTTGGGCTTGTGGCCCATCTCCTCGACCACGATGGCCGCGGTATCCTGGTCGATGGTCTGGTTGATGGTCACCGCGGCCCCCATGGTGAACATGGCCTTGATGACCTCGTTGGCCTTGATCGACATCTTGTCGGCCAGGTCGGCGACGCTGATCGACTCGGGGATCGAGACCTCGCGGACGATCGGCTGGGTCGGCTTCTGGAAGCCGTGCTTGCCGCCGCCCTGGCTGCCACCGCGGCGTCCGCCACGACGCTCGGCGCGCTTGGCCTTCTTGCCGCCGCCCCGCCGGCGCTCCTCGCGATCGCCACGCTCGTCGTCGCGGTCGTCGCGACCCTTCTTGCCGCCCTTGCCGCTGGCCTTCTTGACGGAGGCACGACGCACCTGGTCGCGGCCCTCCTTGGGTGGGGCCGGGGGCTCGTCCGGCGCCGCCGGTGCCTCTTCCAGTTCCGGCACCGGGATCTCGGGCTCGGCGGCGGCCTTCTCGGCCTCGAGCTTGGCCGCGGCCTCACGGGCGGATGCCTCGGCGGCGCGCGCCTTGGCCTCTTCGGCCTCGCGGGCCTCACGCTTGGCCTCGGCCTGCTGAGAATCGGCCATGTCGCCCACCAGCTGACGCGGCCCGGTCTCCTCGACCGGCTTGGCCTTCTCTTCTTCCTGGGCTTCCTCACGCTTGACGTAGGTGCGCTTCTTGCGCACCTGCACCTCGATGGTCTTGCCCCGCTCGCCGGTCTTGATGCGGCTGCGGGTCTTGCGGGTGAGGGTGACGCGATTCTTCGCCCCGGCACCGCTGCCCCCATGGCTCTTGGTGAGATAGTCGAGCAGCCGGCGCTTGTCCTCCTCGGACACGGCGTCGCTCTCGGACTTCTGGCCGAGCCCGGCCTCTTTCATCTGCTCCAGCAGACGGGGCACATCGCGCCCCACCTTCGCTGCAAAATCCTTAACGGTCATTTCTGACATTACGACCCTCCTCAGCCCGTGACCCGTTTACTGTTCGCTCTCGAACCAAGGCGCACGGGCAGTCATGATCAGTGCCGCGGCGCGCTCTTCGTCCACTCCCTCGATGTCGATCAAGTCATCGACGGACTGCTCGGCCAGATCCTCCATGGTGATGATCCCCCGACTGGCCAGGACGAAGGCCAGATGACGCTCCATGCCGTCCATCCCCAGCAGGTCCTCGGCCGGCTGGGCACCATCGAGCTCCTCCTCGGAGGCGATGGCCAGGTTCAGCAGTTCGTCCTTGGCGCGAGCGCGCAGCTCCTCGATGAGCGCCTCGTCGAACTCCTCGATCTCCAGCATTTCCTCGACCGGCACATAGGCGATCTCCTCCAGAGAGGTGAAGCCCTCCTCCACGAGCAGGCGTGCCACGTCGTCGTCGATGTCCAGGTGCTGGACGAAGTGCTCGACGAGACTGTCGATCTCCTGATCGCGCTTGGCCTCGGCCTCCTCCTCGGTCATGACATTGAGTCGCCAGCCGGTGAGCTCCGAGGCCAGGCGTACGTTCTGGCCACTGCGGCCGATGGCCTGGGCCAGGTTGTCCTCGGCGACGGCCACGTCCATGGCGTGGGCCTCTTCGTCGACGAGGATCGAGGCGACATCGGCAGGTGCCATGGCGTTGATCACCAGTTGGGCGGGATTGTCGTCCCACAGCACGATATCGACCCGTTCGTTCTGCAGCTCCGAGGACACCGCCTGGACCCGCGAGCCGCGCATGCCGACGCAGGCCCCGACCGGGTCGATGCGCCGATCATTGGTCTTGACGGCGATCTTGGCTCGTGAGCCGGGATCCCGGGCCGCGCCCTTGATCTCGATCAGCTGCTCGTCGATCTCCGGCACCTCGATGCTGAACAGCTCGATGATCAGCTCCGGGCAGGTGCGCGACAGGATCAGCTGGGCGCCGCGGGCCTCGGGATCGACCTTGGTGAGCAGGGCGCGGACCCGCTCGTTCATGCGATAGCGTTCGCCGGGAATCATCTCACTGCGCGGCAGGAAGGCCTCGGCGTTGTCGCCCAGATCGATGATCAGGCCGTCGCGGGTGGTCTTCTTGACGATGCCGGCGACCAGCTCACCCTCGCGCTCGGCATACTGGCGCACCACCTCGGCGCGCTCGGCCTCGCGCACCTTCTGCACGATCACCTGCTTGGCGGTCTGGGCGGCGATACGGCCGAACTCGGCGTTCTCGATGCGCTCTTCCACCACGTCCCCCAACCCCAGGGGCGGGTCGCGACGCTGGGCGAAGGAGAGCTTGATCTGGGCGTCGGGCCCGTCGAAGTCATCGTCGTCGACCACCTCCCAGCGACGGAACGTCTCGTAGTCGCCGGTGGTGCGGTCGATGTGGACCCGCACGCTGGCCTCCTCGTCCTCGAAGCGCTTGCGCGATGCGCTGGCCAGGGCCGCCTCGACGGCCTCGAAGATCACCTCGCGGGGGACCCCCTTCTCGTTGGAGATCGCATCGACGACCGCCAGAATTTCTTTACTCATGCCTTAGCCTCGCCAGATAACCTGTCCTTATGCATCCACATCACCGATCGAACTGCGGCACGATCCGCGCCTGGTCGATGCTCTCGATGGGAAAGCAGTATTCCTCGCCGTCGAGCTGCAACAGGACCTCGTCGCTCTCGACCCCGGCCAGCAGCCCCTGGAACTTGCGCCGGCCATCGAAGGGCACTCGCAGCCGGAGGCTGATCGTGTGGCCCGCATAGCGCGAGAACTGATCGAGGGTATACAGCGGGCGATCCATACCGGGCGAGGAGACCTCGAGCCGGTACTCGCCGGCGATGGGGTCCTCGACATCGAGCACCGCACTGACCTGGCGGCTGACATCGGCACAGTCCTCCACGTTCACCCCGTCCGGGTGATCGATGTAAATCACCAGGCGAGAGTGCTTTCCCTGGGACAGGTGATCGATGCCCCACAGCTCGAAGCCCATGGTGGAGACCACCGGCTCGATCAGCGCATGCAGCGCAGCATCCTTGATTGCCACGAACGAAAGCTCCTACAGCCGTTGCATCAGGCACCTGGCCGGGAGTGAACAGGAAAGTCAGGTGGCTGAATGGCGTTGCCCGGAACAGTGCCGCCGGGGTCCCGGCCGACACGCTGCTAACAAAAAGCCCCTTCGCTGGAAGGGGCTTTCACAAGAAACCTGTATACCACTTCGGGTTTTGGCATGCCCCTGAAACACCTGCATGCCTGCCAGGAAGATGGTAGCGGGGACCGGATTCGAACCGATGACCTTCGGGTTATGAGCCCGACGAGCTACCAGACTGCTCCACCCCGCATCAATCTAGGTCGGTGATTATATGCCTGCCTGACTCTTGCGTCAAGGGACAAAGCACCGCTCTGCCAATCCTGCTGTTGAAGGTCCGACCCGTGGTGAGCGTCACCGTGCCGGCTTCAATCAAATGGTGCCGAAGGCGGGACTTGAACCCGCACGACCGTAAGGTCACTACCCCCTCAAGATAGCGTGTCTACCAATTCCACCACTTCGGCATCAGGGGAGGCCGGATCGACGACTCAGTTACGGTCGCCTTCCTCCAGCACTGGCGCCGTATTATCCACATCCTGCCCTTCATCGTCAAGGGTCGGCAGGGCATTCTGCTGCTCGATCAGCTCGGCATCGGGAATACCCGCTTCCGGCGTGGCCTGACCGGCCTGGGAGGCAAACCAGGCCAGGGTCAGGGAGGTGGCGAAGAAGGCCGCCGCCAGCACGCCGGTGGTGCGCGACAGGAAATTGCCGCTGCCCCGGGAGCCGAACACGGTCTGGGAGGCACCGCCACCGAAGGCGGCACCGGCTTCGGCGCCCTTGCCCTGCTGCAGCAGGATCAGGACGACCAGGGCGATGGCGATCGCCACATGGATCATGAGAATGGCAACTTGCATGGCTTCAACCTGCTGACTGACAAATGACTAGGAAATCGTCGACCTGGAGCGAGGCGCCACCGATCAGGCCGCCATCGATATCGGGCTGGGCGAGCAGTTCGGCGGCATTGGCCGCCTTCATGCTGCCGCCGTAGAGAAGCCGCATGCCCTCGGCGAGCCCGGCGTCGTAGTCGGCCAGGCGCGCGCGCAGGGCCGCATGTACCGCCTGGGCCTGCTCGGGGGTCGCGGTGCGTCCGGTGCCGATCGCCCAGACGGGCTCGTAGGCGATGACCAGCCGATCCCGCTCCTCGGGCGAAAGGGCGTCGAATACCGCCTCGAGTTGGCCGAGCACCACGGCCTCGGTGCGACCGGCATCGCGCTCCTCGAGCGTCTCGCCCAGGCACAGCACCGGGGTGAGGCGCTCGGTCAGCGCGGCCTTCACCCGGGCGCACACCGCTGCATCATCCTCGCCGAACAGGGTACGCCGCTCGGAGTGGCCGACCAGCACATAGGTAGCGCCGAATTCCGCGAGCATGGCCCCGCTGATCTCGCCGGTGAAGGCCCCGTGGCGCTCGTGATGCAGGGTCTGGCCACCGAAGGCCAGGGGACCGGCGGAGAAGGCACGACGGGCGGCCTCCAGGTAGGGCGCCGGCACCATCAGCGCAATATCGATGCCATCCGGCAGCCGTACCTCGGGCTGGGAGAAGGCCTCACCGAAGCGCTCGACCAGGGCCAGCGAGCCATTCATCTTCCAGTTGCCGGCGATCAGCGGCGTGCGCATGGGGTATCCTCTTTCAAGGTGGTGCGAAATGGTATAGGAGCGGCCCTGTCAAGACAACATCGGCCACGTCCGGGATCAGGAGAGCAGCGCCTCGACATCGCCGGCCAGGCGACGTGCCAGGCCCGACACGTCGAGATGGGCCCGTCCCTCGACCATCACCCGGATCAGGGGCTCGGTCCCGGAAGGACGCAGCAGCACCCGACCCTGATCCCCGAGCTCGCCCTCCACGGCCACCACGGCTGCCTGGATGGCCTCCTTCTCCAGCAACACCCTGGCGTCACTGCCCGGTGTCAGGCGCACGTTGACCAGCACCTGGGGAGCCTTCTCCAGGCCCGCGAGCAACTCGCCCAGCGAGCGTCCCTCGCGGACCATGATCGACAGCACCTGCAGCGCCGAGACGATGCCATCGCCGGTGGTCTGCACATGTCCGCAGACGATATGCCCCGAGGCCTCGCCGCCGAGCTGCCAGCCATTGGCCGCCAGGCGCTCCATGACGTAGCGGTCGCCGACCCTGGCCCGCTCGAAGGGGATGTCCATGGCCTCCAGCGCCGCGGCCAGGCCGAAGTTGCTCATCAGGGTGCCGACCACGCCGCCGCCGAGCTCGCCACGACCATGGCGATCCCGGGCGATCAGGTAGAGGATGTCGTCGCCGTCGATCTCGCGGCCATTGTCGTCCACCAGCAGCACCCGGTCGCCGTCACCGTCGAAGGCCACCCCGAGGTCGGCCCCCTGCTGGATCACCGCGGCCCTCAATGCCGCCGGGTGGGTCGAGCCCACCGCCTGATTGATGTTGAGGCCGTCGGGGGTCGCGCCGATCAGGGTCACCTCGGCTCCCAGCTCACGAAAGACGCTGGGGGCGATGTGATAGGTGGCGCCGTGGGCGCAGTCGACCACCATCTTCAGGCCGTGCAGGTCGACCCGGTCAGGGATGGTGGACTTGCAGAACTCGATGTAGCGTCCGGCGGCATCGTTGACCCGTACCGCCTTGCCCAGCGCATCCGGGGCCACGGTGGTCAGGGGCTCGTCGAGCATGGCCTCGATACGTGCCTCGAGGCCGTCGTCGAGCTTGGTGCCCGCGGCGGAAAAGAACTTGATGCCGTTGTCGGCGAAGGGATTGTGGGAGGCCGAGATGACGATGCCGGCATCGGCGCGAAAGGTCCGCGTCAGATAGGCGATGCCTGGGGTGGGCATCGGGCCGAGCAGCATCACATCGACGCCGGCGGCGGACAGCCCGGCCTCCAGGGCCGACTCAAACATGTAGCCGGAGATCCGCGTATCCTTACCGATCAGCACTCGGGCCCGCCCCGACTCGCGGGTCAGCACCCGGCCGGTGGCCCAGCCCAGCTTGAGCATGAAGTCGGCAGTGATGGGGGCCTCGCCCACCGTGCCGCGGATTCCGTCGGTACCGAAATAACGCCTAGCCATCGTCACGTCCCTCGTTGATCACCGCCCAGGCCATGTTCACCGCGTCCACATGCGGAGCCACCTCGTGGACCCGCAGGATCCGCGCGCCCCGCTCCACCGCCAGCGCCGACAACGCCAGGCCGCCATGCAGGCGCTCCTCCACGGGACGGTCCAGCACCTGGCCGATCATGCTCTTGCGGGACATGCCCACCAGCAGCGGCAGACCCAGACGCGTCACGTGGTCCATACGATGCAGCAGGCGCAGGTTGTGCTCGACGGTCTTGGCGAAGCCGAAGCCCGGGTCGAGCACCAGCCGCTCGCGGCGCAGCCCCACCGCCTCGCACTCGGCGATGCGCGCCTCGAGGAAGGCCGCCACGGCCTCCTCTACGGGCTCATCATAGTGTGGCGCGTCCTGCATGTCGCCGGGCTCACCCAGCATGTGCATCAGGCACACGGGCAGGCCGCTGGTGGCGGCAGCCTGCATGGCGCCGTCACGCCGCAGATTGCGCACGTCGTTGATCATCCCCGCGCCGGCCAGCGCCGACTCGCGTATCAGCTCGGGAGTGCTGGTATCCACCGACACCAGGGCATCGAGCTCACGCACCAGCGCCTCGACCACCGGCACCACCCGGTCCAGCTCCTGCTGGACCGAGACCGGGGCGGCGCCGGGGCGGGTGGACTCGCCCCCCACATCGATGATCGCCGCCCCTTCCGCCAGCAGGCGCTCGGCATGACGCAGAGCATCATCGAGGGCCACATGGCGGCCACCGTCGGAGAAGGAATCGGGGGTGACGTTGAGAATCCCCATGATACGGGGAAAGGAGAGGTCGAGCCGGTGTCGGCCACAGGGCAAAAGCGTCGGGGTACTGGTGTCCATCGTCGTCCTGAAGGAGGGTCGTGAAACGGCAGGGAAGGCCCCACCACGGCACAGGCGCCCCGCGGGGCGCCTGTGGTCGCTAGCGGACCGGTTCAGCTGCCTGCCGGCCCGCCCAGCGGGTCGGAAGGTCTCCGGGTCGGCTCATCATCGGCATCCTCATCGCCATCGGCCTCTCGCCCCCCTTTCGCCTTGCCGGCTTCGGCGTCCGGCTGATCGGCAGAGGGTGAGCCACCACTGGGGTCATCCCAGCCCTCGGGGGGACGCGGATCGCGCCCTTCCATGATGTCCTTGAGCTGGGTCGAGTCGATGGTCTCGTACTGCATCAGCGCCTCGGCCATGGCGTCGAGCTTGTCGCGGTTGTCCTTGAGGATCTGCCTGGCCTGCTGGTAGCACTCATCGATGATCTTGCGCACTTCCTTGTCGAGCTTGGTGGTGGTCTCGCCCGACTTGAGCTTGCCGCCCTGACCGGGACCGCCGAGGAACTGGTGGGACTCGTCCTCGTCGTACATCACCGGCCCCATCTCCTCGGAGAGGCCCCACTTGGCCACCATGTTGTGGGCCAGCTCGGTGGCGCGCTTGATGTCGTTCGACGCCCCGGTGGTGACGCCATTCGGGCCGAGCGTCATCTCCTCGGCGATGCGACCGCCGAACAGCGAGCAGATCTGACTGATGATCTGCTGGCGGGACAGGCTGTAGCGATCCTGCTCGGGCAGGAACATGGTCACGCCCAGCGCCCGGCCGCGCGGGATGATGGTCACCTTGTAGACCGGGTCGTGCTCTGGCATCACCAGGCCGATGATGGCGTGGCCCGACTCATGGTAGGCGGTATTGAGCTTTTCCTTCTCGGTCATGACCATGGAGCGGCGCTCGGCGCCCATCATGATCTTGTCCTTGGCGAGCTCCAGTTCGTCCATGCTCACCAGGCGCTTGTTGCGCCGCGCGGCGAACAGCGCGGCCTCGTTGACCAGGTTGGCCAGGTCGGCGCCGGAGAAGCCCGGCGTCCCGCGGGCGATCAGCGACGGCTTGACGTCGTCGGCCAGCGGCACCTTGCGCAGGTGCACGTTGAGGATATGCTCGCGGCCGCGGATATCGGGCAGCGGCACCACCACCTGGCGGTCGAAGCGGCCCGGGCGCAGCAGCGCCGGGTCGAGCACGTCGGGCCGGTTGGTGGCGGCGATGACGATGATGCCCTCATTGGCCTCGAAGCCATCCATCTCGACCAGCAGCTGGTTGAGGGTCTGCTCGCGCTCGTCGTTGCCACCGCCCATGCCGGCGCCACGTGAGCGGCCCACGGCATCGATCTCGTCGATGAAGATGATGCACGGCGCCTGCTTCTTGGCCTGTTCGAACATGTCGCGCACGCGAGAGGCGCCGACGCCGACGAACATCTCGACGAAGTCGGAACCGGAGATCGAGAAGAACGGCACCTTGGCCTCGCCGGCGATGGACTTGGCGAGCAGCGTCTTGCCGGTCCCGGGCGGGCCGACCATCAGCACGCCGCGCGGGATAGTGCCGCCGAGACGCTGGAACTTGGTCGGGTCGCGCAGGAAGTCGACCAACTCCTCGACCTCCTCCTTGGCCTCGTCGCAGCCGGCCACGTCGGAGAAGGTGGTCTTGATCTGGTCCTGGGAGAGCAGCTTGGCCTTGGACTTGCCGAAGCTCATCGGCCCGCCCTTACCGGCGCCCCCGCCCTGCATCTGGCGCATGAAGAACATGAAGATGGCCAGGATCAGCAGGATCGGGAAGCTGGCGATCAGCAGCCGCGTCCACAGGCTCTGCTGCTCGGGCTCCTTGCCCACCACGGTGACGTCGTGGGCCAGCAAGTCATCCATCAGCTTGGGGTCTTCCGCCGCGGGGCGGATGGTCTGGAACTGCGAGCCGTCGGTGCGTTCGCCGGTGATGGTATAGCCATCGATGGTCACGCTACGGACCTGCTCGTTCTGCACCTGCTGGACGAACTGCGAGTAGTTCATCGTCTGCGGGGTATTCTCGACGCTGAAGTTGTTGAACACCGTCAGCAGCACCGCCGCGATGACCAACCACAGAATCAGGTTCTTCGCCATGTCGTTCAAGGGACCACCCTCATTGCAAGAATCTGTCGGCTTAACATGCCTGATGGCTTCGACACTACATCAGCGGCAGATGTTCAGCCAGCATGGGGGCGGGGCGTACCCACCCGTGGCTATGACACTCACTGTGACACAGACACGCCGTCGTGTCCGGCCATCGCATCGTTAGCCTGTGACTATCGGGACGCCGGCTCAGCCGCGAAACCCTTCCGCCAGCAGGTAGACCTCCCGGGAACGGGCCCGGGACGCCTCCGGCTTGCGGGTCACCACCCGCCTGAAGTCGCTGCGCAACGCCTTCAGGTAAGCATCGAACCCTTCTCCCTGGAAGACCTTGGCCAGGAAGGCGCCGCCGGGCGACAGGGTCTGGCGCGCCAAGTCCAGGGCTAGCTCCACCAGGTACATCGCCTGGGGCTGGTCGATGGCGGCCATGCCACTCATATTGGGGGCCATGTCCGACATCACAAGGTCCACGGGGCGATCATCGAGCCGGTCGAGGATCGCCTCGAGCACCGCCTCCTCGGTGAAATCCCCCGGGACGAAGTCGACGCCGGCCAGGGCATCCATCTCGAGGATATCGGAGGCGATCACCAGGCCCTCCGGCCCCACCTTCTCCGCGGCGATCTGGCTCCAGCCACCGGGGGCGGCGCCGAGGTCGATCACCGTCATGCCCGGGCGCAGCAGCCGGTTCTTCTCGTCCAGGGCCTGTAGCTTGTAGCTGGCCCGGCTGCGATAGCCATCCTGCCAGCGCTGCTGGACGAAGCGGTCGTCGAAGTGCTCCTTGAGCCAACCGGCACTGCTCTTGCTGGCGCTGCGGCGCTTGGCGCCGCTGGCGCCCTTGGAGCGAGAATCAGAGGGAGGTGCCACGGCATCACCTGTGTCGCGTTACGGGAAAGACAGGCGGTCGAGCGGATTCCGGAATCGGGGACGGGGGTGCTGACCTGCGGCCCGGCATACAAGGGGCGGTGAAGGCGGCCGCGCTTTCGCCGCGAGGCGATTCACCGTATCCTGTGCGCTGCGCGCCAACCGGGAAGAAGCACGATACCATGAGCTTGTCACAGGCACAAAAGAAAGCATTCCGCAGCATCGGGCATCACCTCGACCCCGTGGTCACGGTCTCCGAGAACGGCCTCTCCGAGGGCGTGCTCGCCGAGCTCGACCGGGCGTTGACCGACCACGAACTGATCAAGATCAAGCTGGCCCTGGCCGAGCGCGACGACCGCACCGCCATGCTCGACGAGCTGGTCGCCGAGAGCGGTGCCGAACGGGTACAGACGATCGGCAAGGTCGCCCTGCTCTACCGCCACAACCCCCGGGTCAATCCCAAGCTCTCCAATATCAAGCGCTTCGAGGAGCATCACGGGCGGCGCTGACGCCGAGCGCCGAGCGCCGAGCGCCGAGCGCCGAGCGCCGAGCGCCGAGCAGGAAGATGGCAAACACCCAGGAGAAATCCAGAAAAAACCCGCCAGGTATGCTTCCCGGCGGGTTTTCTCGTTTTCTACCTCGACACCTGCCGCCCGTTACTGACCTGCTGGGCGCTAGGCGCTTGTAGCTAGGCGCTGCCCGAAGGGCTACAGGTGCTCGACGCTGGCGATCTCGTACTCGACATCGCCCCCTGGGGTTCGCACCTGCACCACGTCGCCCTCTTCCTTGCCGATCAGGGCCCGGGCGATGGGTGAGGTGACCGAGATCCGGCCGGCCTTGATGTCGGCCTCGTCCTCGCCGACGATCCGGTAGGTCACCTCCTCGTCGGTCTCCAGGTTGATCAGCCCCACGGTTACGCCGAAGATCACCTTGCCGGTCTGGGGCAGCTTGGTGACATCGATCACCTGGGCGCTGGAGAGCTTGCCCTCGATCTCCTGGATGCGTCCCTCGATGAAGCCCTGCTGCTCGCGTGCCGCGTGATACTCGGCGTTCTCCTTGAGATCGCCGTGCTCGCGGGCCTCGGCGATGGCCGCGATCACTCTGGGACGCGCCTCGCTCTTGAGCTCCTCGAGCTCCTTGCGCAGGCGTTGCTCACCGACGATGGTCATCGGGACCTTGTTCATGTACTGGCTCCTGCATGCAGTTCCTGTAGCCGCCGTACCGTGATGGCGTTACCGTACTCCAGCGCCAGACAAACGGCGTTCGCCCCGGCCAGGGTGGTGGCATAGGGGACCTTGCGGGCGAGGGCGGTACGGCGAATCACCGAGGAGTCATTGATGGCCTGGCGGCCCTCGGTGGTGTTGACGATATAGGCGACCTCGTCGTTCTTGAGCAGATCGACGATATGCGGACGGCCTTCATAAACCTTGTTGACGATCTCCACCGGCAGGTCGGCCGCCTCGAGGGCCGCTGCCGTGCCACGGGTCGCGCACAGGGTGAAACCTAATTTTAACAGAGAACGGGCCACCTCGATAACACCCGCCTTGTCGGGATCGCGTACCGAGAGGAAGGCTTTACGCTCGCCATTGAGCCGCGGAATCGCCTCGCCGGCGCCTAGCTGGGCCTTGTAGAAGGCCTCGGCGAAGGTCTCGCCGGAGCCCATCACCTCGCCGGTGGACTTCATCTCCGGCGACAGGATCGGGTCGACGCCGGGGAACTTGTTGAACGGGAAGACCGCCTCCTTGACGCTATAGAAGTGCGGCACCCGCTCGGTTTCGAAACCCTGATCGACCAGGGAGGTGCCGGCCATGCAGCGCGCGGCGATCTGGGCCAGGGAGGTGCCGATGCACTTGGAGACGAAGGGCACGGTGCGCGAGGCCCGCGGATTGACCTCGATGACGTAGATCTCGCCGTCCTGCCAGGCCAGCTGCACGTTCATCAGACCCTTGACGCCGAGTTCTACCGCCATGCGCTTGACCTGCTCACGCATCGCATCCTGCACCTCGGCGGGCAAGGAATAGGGCGGCAGCGCACAGGCGGAGTCGCCGGAATGCACCCCGGCCTGCTCGATATGCTGCATGATGCCGCCGATCACCACCTGCTCGCCGTCGCTCACTGCGTCGATATCGATCTCGATGGCGGCGTTGAGGAAGTGGTCGAGCAGCACCGGTGAGTCGTTGGAGACCTTGACCGCATGGGTCATGTAGTTCTCGAGCTCGGAGGCGTCGTAGACGATCTCCATGGCCCGGCCGCCGAGCACGTAGCTTGGCCGCACCACCAGCGGGTAACCGATCGCCTCGGCCTTGGCGAAGGCCTCCTCGAAGCTGCGTGCGGTGGCGTTGGGCGGCTGCTTGAGACCCAGCTTGTCGATCATCTGCTGGAAGCGCTCGCGGTCCTCGGCGCGGTCGATGGCGTCTGGGGTGGTGCCGATGATCGGCACGCCGGCGGCCTCGAGCTCGCGGGCGAGCTTCAGCGGGGTCTGGCCACCGAACTGCACGATCACCCCCACCGGCTGCTCCTTGTCGGCGATCTCCAGCACGTCCTCCAGGGTCACCGGCTCGAAGTAGAGACGATCCGAGGTATCGTAGTCGGTGGAGACGGTCTCCGGGTTGCAGTTGACCATGATGGTTTCAAAGCCGTCGTCGCGCATGGCGAGCGCGGCATGGACACAGCAGTAGTCGAACTCGATGCCCTGGCCGATGCGGTTCGGTCCACCGCCGAGCACCATGATCTTCTGGCGCTCGGAGACCTCGGCCTCACACTCCTCCTCGTAGGTGGAGTACATGTAGGCCGTATCGGAGGCGAACTCCGCCGCACAGGTGTCCACCCGCTTGTAGACCGGGCGGATACCGGCCTGCTGGCGGGTCTTGCGGAACTCCTTCTCGGAGACGCCGAGCAGGCTGGCCAGACGGGCATCACTGAAGCCCTTGCGCTTGAGGGCGAACAGCTCCCGGGGGCTGAACTCGGAGAGCGAGCGCTTGGCCACTTCCGCCTCGTTGAGGACCAGGTCCTCGATCTGCACCAAAAACCAGCGATCGATGTTGGTCAGGGCGAACACATCCTCGACGCTCATGCCGGCGCGCAGGGCGTCGGCCACATAAAAGATACGCTCGGCCCCGGCGGCCTGCAGCTCGCCCTTGATGCGCGCCAGAGCGTCGGGGGTGAACTCGCCGAACTTGAAATCGGGAAATATGGGATCGAGGCCATCGTTGCCGGTCTCCAGGCCGCGCAGGGCCTTGTGCAGCGACTCCTGGAAGGTACGGCCGATGGCCATCACCTCGCCCACCGACTTCATCTGGGTGGTCAGCCGATCGTTGGCCTGGGGGAACTTCTCGAAGGTGAAGCGCGGGATCTTGGTGACCACATAGTCGATGGACGGCTCAAACGACGCCGGAGTGCGCCCGCCGGTGATGTCGTTCGACAGCTCGTCCAGGGTATAGCCCACCGCCAGCTTGGCGGCGATCTTGGCGATCGGGAAGCCGGTGGCCTTGGAGGCCAGCGCCGAGGAGCGCGATACCCGCGGGTTCATCTCGATGACCACCATGCGTCCGGTATCGGGATCGACGCCGAACTGGACGTTGGAGCCGCCGGTCTCGACGCCGATCTCGCGCAGTACCGCCAGGCTGGCGTCGCGCATGATCTGGTATTCCTTGTCGGTCAGCGTCTGGGCCGGGGCCACGGTAATGGAGTCGCCGGTGTGCACGCCCATGGGGTCGAAGTTCTCGATGGCGCAGACGATGATGCAGTTGTCGTGCTTGTCACGCACGACCTCCATCTCGTACTCCTTCCAGCCCAGCAGTGACTCGTCGATCAGCAGCTCGTGGTTGTTGGAGAGCTCGAAACCGCGGGTGCAGATCTCCTCGAACTCCTCCTTGTTGTAGGCCACGCCGCCGCCGGACCCGCCCATGGTGTAGGAGGGGCGAATGATCACCGGAAAGCCCAGCTCGCCCTGGATGCGCCAGGCCTCGTCCATGGCGTGGGCCACCTGGGCCTTGGGACACTCCAGGCCGATGTTCTTCATGGCCTTGTCGAAGAGGTCGCGGTCCTCGGCCTTGTTGATGGCATCGGCGTTGGCGCCGATCATCTCCACATCGTACTTGGCCAGCACGCCGTGGTGGTCGAGGTCCAGGGCACAGTTCAGCGCGGTCTGGCCGCCCATGGTAGGCAGGATGGCGTCGGGGCGCTCGGCCTCGATGATCTTCTCGACCGCCTGCCAGGTGATCGGCTCGATGTAGGTGGCATCGGCCATCGCCGGGTCGGTCATGATGGTGGCCGGATTGGAGTTGACCAGGATGACCCGGTAGCCCTCCTCGCGCAGCGCCTTGCAGGCCTGGGCGCCGGAATAGTCGAATTCGCACGCCTGGCCGATGACGATCGGGCCGGCGCCGATGATCAGGATGCTCTGGATGTCGGTACGTTTGGGCATGACGGTTCCCGCGGCTAATCGGTGAATAACAGGCTGATGTCGGGTGATTCGCGCTTAGCGGCGTTCCTTCATCATGGTGACGAAACGGTCGAACAGCGGCGCCACGTCACGCGGGCCGGGACTCGCCTCGGGATGTCCCTGGAAGCTGAAGGCCGGGCAGTCGGTGCGCTCGATGCCCTGCAGGGTGCCGTCGAACAGCGACCGGTGGGTGGCGCGCAGGGTCTCGGGCAGGGAGTCCTCGTCGGCGGCGAACCCATGGTTCTGGCTGGTGATCATCACCTGGCCGGTCTCGAGGTCCTGCACCGGGTGATTGGCGCCATGGTGGCCGAACTTCATCTTCACCGAGCGCGCTCCGCTGGCCAGCGCCAACAGCTGATGACCCAGGCAGATGCCGAACATCGGCACCCCGGTCTCGAGCAGCTCGCGGATGGCGGCGATGGCGTACTCGCAGGGCTCGGGGTCGCCGGGGCCGTTGGAGAGGAAGATCCCGTCCGGGGTCAGCGCCATCACCTCGCTGGCCGGGGTCTGGGCCGGCACCACGGTCAGGCGGCAGCCGCGGGAGGCCAGCAGGCGCAGGATGTTGCGCTTGACGCCGTAGTCGTAGGCGACGACGTGGTAGGGCCGCTCGGCCTCACGGGTGTCGGCGTAGCCCTGCCCCAGGACCCACTCGCCCTCGGTCCACGCGTAGGGCGACTGGCAGGAGACCACCTTGGCGAGATCCATGCCCTTGAGCCCGGGGAAGGCCTTGGCCGTCTCCAGGGCGCGGGCCACGGCGTCCTCGCCCTCGGCATCGGGGCCGGCGAGAATGGCGCCATTCTGGGCGCCCTTGTCGCGCAAGAGGCGGGTCAGGCGGCGGGTATCGATATCGGCGATGCCCAGCACGTTCTGGCCGGCGAGGTAGTCGGAAAGCGACTGTTCGGAACGGAAGTTGCTGGCCACCAGCGGCAGGTCGCGGATCACCAGGCCGGCGGCGGCGATGGCGCCGGATTCCACGTCTTCGGCGTTGATGCCGGTGTTGCCGATATGGGGATAGGTGAGGGTGACGATCTGCCGGGTATAGGAGGGGTCGGTCAGGATTTCCTGGTAGCCGGTCATGGCCGTATTGAACACCACCTCACCGCTGGTCTGTCCATCGGCCCCGATGGCCGTGCCATGAAACACACTGCCATCTTCCAAGGCCAGTATCGCGGGTCTGTTCAATGCAACGTCCTCCCATGTTTTTACGAACAGCTTTTACAGACAGCTATAAGGAATAGCTCGTCGAGGCATAAATCGTTCGCCGGGCACGGTTGTGAAGGCCGTAAAAAAGCGGGACGAAACCCGATGTAAGACCGGTTTCATCCCGCTTGTTGTCATTCGCTCGGAATGCCTGGGCCGAAGCAACAAGCGCTCGAGAGGGCTTTCGCCCGATGCGCCCGGCCAAAATTTTAGGGATATTACAGGAAACGGCGCCCGGCGGCTACCCCCGGGGGGACCAGAAGAGCCAGGTCTATTATAGTGCCCCATAGCGAGGGGCGCCGGGGACAAGCCGGAGGGGAGGTCCTACGCCAGGGATGGCGTCGGTAGCGTACAGGGAGGTATTCACAGCGCCTCCCCGCAGGCTTGTCGACGGAACAGCCCCGAGCTCCTGCCATCGGCAGAACCTTCGGGATCAAAGCCCTAGCACGTCCTGCATCGAGTAGCGGCCATTGCCCTGGCCGGCTACCCAGCGCGCGGCGCGCACCGCGCCCTTGGCGAAGGTCATGCGGCTACTCGCCTTGTGGGTGATCTCGATGCGCTCGCCCTCGGTAGCGAACATCACGGTGTGCTCGCCGACAATATCCCCGGCCCGCACGGTGGCGAAGCCTATCTCGCGGTCCGAGCGCGGTCCGCACTGGCCGACGCGCTCGAACACGCCGTATTCCTTGAGCGGACGTTCCAGGGCATCGGCGACCACCTCGCCCATCTTCAGGGCCGTGCCGGAGGGTGCGTCGACCTTGTGGCGATGGTGGGACTCGATCACCTCGATGTCGTAGCCCTCGTCGCCCAGCGCCTTCGCCGCCGTTTCCAGCAGTTTCAGCGTGAGATTCACCCCTACGCTCATATTGGGCGCGAACACCATCGGCACCCGGTCGCGGTAGCCGTCGAGTTCGGCCAGTTGCTCGTCGTCGAGGCCGGTGGTGCCGATGACGATGGCCTTGCCGTATGCGGCGCAGGCTGCCAGGTTGGCCAGGGTCACCTGCGGGGAGGTGAAGTCGATCAGCACGTCGACATCGTCGAGGATCGCCTCCAGCGAATCCACGGCGGTCACGTCCAGCCGGCCCACGCCGGCCAACTCACCGAGGTCGGTCCCGACGAGCGAGCTGCCCGGCTCGACGACGCCACCGGCCAGGGTGGCACCGGCATCCTGCTGCACGGCGTTGACCAGGGTGCGGCCCATGCGGCCGGCGACCCCGACGATGGCGATACGGGTCATGCGATCTCCTGCGGATGCGTTGGCGTGAATGGCCGGGAGTATACCAGAGCCCCCGCCGACGGCGCGCGTCCGTCCTTGGCACCGCGGCGGGGGCATCGCCCACACTGGACAGAGACACCGCCGTCGCTGCAAGGAACCCGGCCATGCCCTCCCACGCCGACTGCCTGCCACCTGACCACCCCCTGCTGACGCTGCTGCGCCGGCACCCACGCGTGCTGCTCGCCGGCCCCCCGGGCACCGGCAAGACGACCCTGGCCCGGGCCGCCGCCCGCCGCCTGGCCGAGGCGGGTGTGGTATGCCACGGCCTGACCCTCGACCCCGGCCTGCCCGGCTTCGGCCCGCCCGGGGCCGTTTGCCGGGGGGGCTGGCGCGAGGGCGACTGGCGCCTCGAGGCCATGATGCCCCTCGCCACCCTCGACGCCGCGCGCTTTCGCCTGCCGCTGGTGGCGGCGGCCCGTGAGCTAGCACGCGCCCTGCCGCCGCCCGTGCCGGTGATCATCGACGCCCCCGGCCTGGTCCGCGGCGTGGCCGCGGCCGAGCTGCTCCCCACGCTGATCGCGGCCTGCGGGGTGGAAGCCGTGCTGATGGTGGCGCCGGAGGACCGCCCACCTCCACTGGACGCGGAGTGCCGCGCCCTGGGCCTGCCCCTTGTGTGGCTGGCGCCGGCAGAAGGCGCTCACCATCCCGGCAAGGCACAGCGTAGGGAGCAGCGCACCGCGGCCTGGGATCGCTGGCTCGAGGGTGCCGACACGCACGACCTCGACCTCTCCCGGTTGGCGGTCATCGGCACCCCCCCACCGCGCAGCGCGACCGATGCCTGGCGTGGCCGACAGGTCGGGCTGTTCGATGCCCGCGGCACCCCCTTGGGGCTGGGTGAAGTGCTCGCCCTGGCGGCCGACCGGCTAAGCCTGCGCGCGCCGGCCTGGGACACCACGCCCCACGTCCTGCTGATCCGGGACGCCCAGCGTCGCGCAGACGGCCAGCTGGGCACCGCCCGTCCCTATCGCCCGCCGCCGAGCCGGCCGGTTGACACGGCCGACGCCGCCCTGGCCCCACGCGAGGCCTGGCAGGGACCGCAACCACAGGCCCGGCTCGCCGCGGTCACCGCGACCCTGGTCAACGGCGGCTTCGGCGACCCGCTGCTGCAGCTTCGCCTTACCCAGCGCAAGCGCAGCCTACTGTTCGACCTCGGCGATCCCGGCCGGCTGCCCGCCCGGCTCGCCCACCAGGTGAGCGATGTCTTCATTACCCACGCCCACTTCGATCACATCGGGGGCTTTCCCTGGCTGCTGCGCTCGCGCATCGGCGATTTTCCCCCGTGTCGCGTCTACGGCCCGCCGGGACTGGCCGCGCACCTCGCCGGCCTGGTCAACGGCGTGCTCTGGGACCGGGTCGGCGACAAGGCGCCCCGCTTCGAGGTGAGCGAGTTGCATGGCGAGCACCTGGTGCGCCATCGCATCACCGCCGGGCAGACGCCCGTCGCCCTGCCGTCACGCCCCGCCCCCGACGGCGTGTTGCACGCCGAGCGCGGCTTTCGCGTGCGCGCGGTGGTCCTGGATCATGGCACCCCGGTGCTGGCCTTCGCCTTCGAGCCCGAGCGCCAGCTGAAGGTGCGCAAGGAGCGCCTTGTCCACCACGGCTGGTCGCCCGGCCCCTGGCTGGGCGAGCTCAAGGAGCGCGTGCTGGCCGGCGAGGACGACGCTTGGCTACGACTCCCCGACGGCACGCGACGGCAGGTCGCGTCACTGGCCCATACGCTGCTGATCACCGCACCCGGCGAGCGGCTGGTCTATGCCACCGATTTCGGCGACACCGCCGAGAACCGCCGGCGCCTGATCGCCCTGGCCGCCGGCGCCCGAGTGCTCTTCTGTGAGGCCACCTTCCTGGAGGGCGACGCCGACCAGGCCCGCGCCACCCACCACCTCACCGCCCACGCCTGCGGCGAGCTCGCCGCGGCCGCCGAGGTGACACAGCTGATTCCCTTCCACTTCTCGCGCCGTTACACCGACAATGTCGAGGCGATCCATGCCGAGATCCGCACCCGCTTCGCTCCGCCCGGGCCGACACACCACGATACCCTCGACTGAGCCTCACGCTCAGCGCGAAACCGTCGAGGCCCGGTCATGGTGTATCAGCAAGGCGATGGCGATGATGACCAGCAAGCTGCCGGGCAGCCAGACCCAGCCGAGCCGTTCCGGCGCCCGGACGAAGAGCAGCAGCATGGAAACGAAGGGCACCAGGTAGCTGTAAGCGGTGACCGCCCCCGGCGTCAGCACCGCGGTGGCCCGCTGCAGCAGCCAGAAGGTCAGGGCGCTGGAGAAGAGCCCCAGATAAACCAGCAACAGCAGGTCGCGGCCGGTCATCGACGCCAGGCGACCCACCGGTTCGACAGCCAAACCCAGCAGCCCGATCAGCACGGCGCCCAGCCCCAGGCTCCAGAAGGTACGCACCGCCGCCGACTCCGGCAGGCGCCCGGTCGAAAGCCCCCACTTGCTAAGCACCGGATAGAGCGATGTAGAGAGGCAGCCCAGGAAGAACACCGCCTCGCCGAGGCCGAACCGCAGGCGTCCGCCCGACTCCAGTGACTCGGCGATGGCCAGGCCCAGCGCCCCGACCGCTCCCAGGGCAAGGATCGCCGGCAGCCGCCAGGCCAGCCGCTCGACGCCGAAGCCCAGTCCCAGCAGGAACGCCAGCAGCGGCACCGTCACGAAGAGGGTGGCCATGGAGAGCGCCGTGGCATGATGCGCCGCCCAGAACATGGCGCCGAAGAAGCCCGCCAGGCAAAGCCCCATCAGGGCGTAGAGCGGCAGCGCGCGCAACGAGGGCAAAAAGACCGGCGAGCGTCTGGCCAGCCACCACAGGCCACTGCAGGCGATGACGAACCGCAGCGAGGTCAGGGAGAGCGGTGGCAGCTCGCTCATCGCCCCCACCGCGGGAAACGACAGTCCCACCAGCATCGCCCACAGCAGCATGCCCAGGTGGGCGCCGCGAACCGACGGCGTGGCGGTGATCAATTCTCCCAGACGATGTCCAGCTTGACGTCGGCGAGGCCCTCCAGGGCCGCATTCACCCGGCCCTCGAGCTGGTCCAGGGTGCCGTCCTCCAGCGTCTCCACGGCCACGACCAGCTGGTCCGCCTCGGCCCGGAGCAGGCAGCTGCCCTCGTCGAAGGTGATCCGCGCCTGGATCTCTTCCCGGTCGATGGGCCGGGCACTGGACCACTCCTGACACAGGCGCTCGATCAACTTCTTGGCGTCCTTGGTGGGAATCTCGGCTCGTGAAATGGGCATGGCGGCCTCCGCGGTCGAAGCGAGTGTGCCTCCAGACTAAGACGCCACGTCCCTTACGCGCCAGCCCCGGCCAAGGCGAGCGTCTCTCGCCTTGCTACACCGGTCGCTCACAGGGCGATCCGGCAATCGACCGCTCCCAGGCGCTATGCTCTATCCCCAGGACGCTACCATCCGGCAGGAGGACACGACCATGATCGTCAACTGCGTGGCCTACGAGAAGGGACATCGCCTGCGTGACATCCAGACCCATGAGATCGAAAACTACTTGGGTCAGCCGGACCGCTTCGTGTGGGTGGCCCTGCACAACCCGGATGACAAGGAGATGGCCGCCTTCCAGGAAGTGTTCGGCCTCCACGAGCTGGCCGTGGAGGATGCCCTGAAAGGGGATCAGCGCCCCAAGCTCGAGGAGTACGGCGAGGCACTGTTCATGATCATGCACATGATCACGCTGCGCGACGAACAGCTGGAAGCCGGACAGGTGGCGGTGTTCGCCGGCCCCGGCTATGTGCTGTCGGTGCGGCTGCACCCCGGCCAGGGCTTCGCCATGGTACGGCGGCGCTGCGAACGTGAACCGAAGCTGTTGCGGCATGGACCGGCCTTCGTGCTCTATGCCTTGATGGATGCCATCGTCGATCGCTACTTCCCGGTGGTCGAGGCCCTGCAGGCTGAGCTCGAGAGCATCGAAGACCAGATCTTCGTGAGGGGGACGGCGCGGCGCAGCCTGGAACGCCTCTACCAGCTCAAGCGCCAGACCATGCAGCTCAAGCATGCCGCCATGCCCCTGGGCGAGGCCGCGGCCCACCTGTTCGGCGGCCGGGTACCGGCGCTGTGTCGCAAGACACAGGAGTACTTTCGCGATGTCTACGACCACCTGCATCGCATCGAGGCGGCGGTGGATACCATCCGCGAGATGGCCATCACCGCCATCCAGGTGAACCTGTCGATGGTGGCGATCGACGAAGGCGAGGTCCACAAGCGGCTGGCGGCCTGGGCGGCCATCTTCGCGGTGGCCACCATTCTCGCCGGCATCTGGGGCATGAACTTCGCCCACATGCCGGAGCTTGACTGGCGCCTCGGCTATCCTCTGGCCCTACTCGTGATGGGCGTAGCCTGCGGCTGGCTCTACTGGCGCTTCCGGCGCGCCGGGTGGTTGTAGTGTTGGTGCTCCGCCTCGACGCGACCTGGGGATTCGGCCATACTACTCGCCGTTTACGAATGGGAATGAGACGCAAGGTATAGCGAGACCCCTCCGTGCGCGTCGTCGACCCGGATTTTGAAGCTCCCCATCAACGAGTACCACACCCGCACATGCATAACTCCCTGCTCAACGCCGCCGGTGGCGCGGCGATTGCCCTCGGTTGTGCGGCCGCCCAGGCCGAACCGATCACCGTCACCGACGTCGCCGGCCGCGAGGTCAGCGTCGATGCGCCTGTGGATCGCGTGATCCTCGGAGAAGGCCGCCAGATCTACCTGCTCGGCGCCCTCCAACCGGAAGATCCGTTCGCGCACGTCGTGGGCTGGCGCGAGGATTTCTCCCAGGCCGATCCGGACAACTACGCCGCCTATGCCGAGCGCTTCCCCGAACTGAAGGAGACCCCCACCTTCGGCGGTTTCAAGGACGGCACCTTCGATGTGGAGCAGGCCGCCGCGCTGCAGCCGGACGTCGTGCTGATGAATCTCGAGGCCAGGGCGGCCACCGAGGATGCCGCCTATGACGACAAGCTGGGCCAGCTGGGCATCCCGATCGTCTACGTGGACTTCCGCGAGGAGCCGCTTGCCCACACCATCCCTTCCATGCGGCTGATGGGCGAACTGCTAGGCGAGGAGGAAGACGCCGAGGCCTTCATCGCCTTTGCCCAGGAGCAGATGGCCCGCATCACCGAAACGCTCGAGGCCGCCGACCCCGAGCGCCCAAGCGTCTTCGTCGACCGCGCCGGTGGCTACTCCGAGGACTGCTGCATGAGCTTCGGCCCGAGCAACTTCGGCGAATATGTCGAGATCGCCGGCGGCACCAACATCGCCGACGGCATCATCCCCAACACCTTCGGCTCGCTGAACCCCGAGCAGATCATCGCCGCCGACCCGGATCATGTGGTGGTGACCGGCGGTAACTGGGAGGCCTATGTGCCCGGCGGGGCCTGGGTGGGCGTGGGGCCCGGCGCCGACATGGACGCCGCCCACGCCAAGCTCCAGGCGCTCACGGAGCGCACCGCCATGACTGGCATCGAGGCCGTCGAGACCGACAACGTCCATGCCATCTGGCACCAGTTCTACAACAGCCCCTATTATTTCGTCGCCGTGCAGCAGCTGGCCAAGTGGTTCCACCCGGAGCTATTCGCCGACCTCGACCCCGAGGCGACGATAAAGGAGCTGCACGACCGCTTCCTGCCGGTAGACTACACGCCAGGCTACTGGCTCTCGCTGAAGGACCGCTGACATGCACGCCGGCACGAGCCCATCACCCACCGAGCAGGGCGCTCCCGAGGGACGCGATTTCTACCGCGCCCTGGTGGTTCGCCGCCAGTTGATCCTCGCCGCCCTGACGCTGGCGCTGTTTTTGAGCCTGTGTGTCGACCTCGCCCTAGGGCCGGCCCGCTTCGGCCTCGGCGAGGTGATCGCCGCGCTGTTCACCCCAGATAACGTGAGTCAGCAGGCTCGCGTCATCCTGTGGGAGATCCGCATGCCGGTGGCATTGATGGCGCTGGTGGTCGGCGCCAGCCTGTCGGTGGCCGGTGCCCAGATGCAGACCATCCTCAGCAACCCGCTGGCCAGCCCCTTCACGCTGGGCATCTCCGCCGGGGCGGGCTTCGGCGCCGCCCTGGCACTGGCCTTCGGCGTGGTGATCATTCCCGCCGCCGTAGACTACGTCGTGCCGATCAATGCCTTCGTCATGGCCATGGTCACCGCCTTCTTCATCCATGCGCTGAGTCTCAGACGTGGGGTGACCATCGAGACCATCGTGCTGCTGGGCATCGCCATGGTGTTCATCTTCAACGCCCTGATGGCGCTGATCCAGTTCTTCGCCAGCCAGCAGGCCGTGTCCGCGGTGGTGTTCTGGACCATGGGCAGCCTGACCAAGGCGACCTGGCCCAAGCTGTGGATCGCCTTGGGCGTGCTGGCCGTGGTCATGCCACTGCTGGCCCGCCACGGCTGGGCGCTGACCGCCATGCGCCTGGGCGATGCCAAGGCCGAGAGCCTGGGGGTGAAACCCCGCCGGCTTCGCCTGGAGGTGCTGGTGCTGGTCGCGCTGCTGGCCGCCATCGCCGTGGCCTTCGTCGGCACCATCGGCTTCATCGGCCTGATCGGGCCGCATATCGCCCGCATGCTGCTGGGCGAGGATCAGCGCTTCTTCCTGCCTGGCGCGGCGCTGTGCGGGGCCCTGATCCTCTCCGTCGGCTCGGTGCTGTCGAAGGTGTTGATACCGGGTACCGTCATTCCCATCGGCATCATCACCTCGCTGGTGGGCATTCCCTTCTTCCTGTTCCTCGTCCTCAGCCACAAGAAGGCCTCATGGTAACGCTCACGCTCGACAGGCTATCGGCCCGCTACGGCCGCCGCCGGATTCTCTCCGAGATCACCACCCCGGGCTTCCAGGGCGGTCAGGTCGTGGCTGTCCTAGGTCCCAACGCGGCGGGAAAGTCGACCCTCTTCCGGCGCATCTTCGGGCTGCTTGACGGCGGCGGCACGGTCCGCATCAAGGGCGCCACCGGCGAACGCCCCGTGGCCTACATGCCCCAGGACACCGGGGCGAACGCGGTGCTGACGGTGTACGAGTCGGTATTGCTGGCGCGCATGCAGGGGCGCCGCCTGAACGTGCAGGCCGATGACCTGGCCGAGGTCGACCACGCCCTGGCCGAACTGGGTATCGCCCATCTGGGCGAGCGTGACATCGGCGACCTCAGCGGCGGCCAGCGCCAACTGGTGGGCGCGGCTCAGGCGCTGGTGCAGAACCCGGAGATCCTGCTGCTCGACGAGCCCACCTCGGCGCTCGACCTGCACCGCCAGATCCACCTGCTGTCGATCCTGCGGCGGTTGGCGCGGGAGCGGGGCATGCTGGTGATCGCCGCCCTGCACGACCTGGGCCACGCGCTGCGCTTCACCGATCAGGCGATGGTGCTCGAGAACGGCCAACTGGTCGCCTGCGGGCCGACCGACGAGGTGGTCACCCCCGAGCTGCTGCATCGCGTCTATCGGGTGACCGCCCGCATCGAGTCCTGCTCGAAGGGCCGGCCCCAGCTCATTGTCGAAGAGGCCGTGTGACTGCTCCTCGCCGTCCCTCGAGCGCCGCCAGGCCCGCCCCGCCCAGGACGAGCGGCAGGGCCAGCAGGAACCCGCTGGACAGCGGCAGCCCGAAGATCAGCAGGTCCGCCAGCACCGGCCAGATCAACGCCACGTACTCGAAGGGCGCCAGGCGCGAGACCTCGGCGAAGCGCAGCGCCAGGGTCATGCAGATATGCGCCGCGCCACCGAAGAGCCCCGAGAGGATCAGCAGCCCCAGGGTCGGCCCCGACACGCCCACCCAGCCCAGCGGCAGGGTGGCCAGGCCCGCCAGCGCCGTGACCAGCACGAAGTAGAAGGCGATGGAGGCTGGCGTCTCGGTGCGCGAGATGCGCCGCACCGTGACCAGCGCGCCCGCCGTCAGCAGCGCGGCGAGGATGCCCAGCGCATAGCCCAGCACGCGTCCCTGGTCCTGACCACGGCCCAGATCGGGCAGCACCAGCGCCGCCACGCCGCCCAGCACCAGGGCGAACGCCGCCGCGCGATGCCGGGTGAAACGCTCCCCCAGCAGCAGCACGCCGCCCACCGCCATGGCCACCGGGGCCAGCTGCGCCAGCAGCGTCGCCTCGGCCACCGGCAGCCGGGCCACCGCGGCGAAGGAGGCGAACATCGCCGCCGCCCCCAGCCCCGAGCGCAGCAGGTGCCCGAGCGGGCGCCGCGTGGCCAGGGCCCGGGGAAACTCCCGCCGCCAGGTCATGAAGATCACGATGGGCAGCAGCGCGAACGCTGAGCGAAAGAACACGGTCTGTCCCAGCGGCACCTCGGTGCTCACCACCTTCACGCACACCATCATCCCCGTGAACAGAATGCCGGACAGCAGCCGGAGCAGGATGCCGGCCATCGGCCGATCCGCGACGTTTTCCATGAGCTTCCTTGTCTACGTATCTGAGTAACACAGAGCGTTTCCGCCCTCGTCGTGGGTCGACAGCCATCGACATCATGCGCCCGGCTGACCATACCCGGCGCCAACAGAACGCCTCGGCGCCCTACGCCAAGTCCAGCGCTGATCGCAAACCAGACATGTTACACCGTCAGCCGGAATGACTCCCATGATCAAAAGCGACCAAGCCTCCAAACCACCCCTGGGAACTGACGATCCGGCATGACAACAGCGGCATGAGCGCGATACGTTATCGCCATCCTTTCACTAGGGAAGACAAAGCAGATGGATGAGCGGCTGGAATGCCTCAAGCATCTTCGAACGGGAAGCCCATTCAACAAGCCCTGTCTGCTGCTGTCCATAATCTGCGAGATCCAGGCTGGCCATATCGTCTCCAGTAAGGTGGCCATCGATCGACGACTGTTGATCCGCTATCACGATCTTTTTGAGCTGGCCAGTGGTGAGCGCCACAAGGCCAGCCCCTGGCTGCCTCTCTGGCATCTGCGTAATGACCAAGGCCCCGAGGGGCTCCTCTGGTCGCCGGATTACACTTCTGAACTGGCCCCTTTGGCGGACCAGCTCGGCCAGCCGAAGTCCCTGA
The DNA here is from genome assembly GCF_014192215.1 of Halomonas cerina. Classification (GTDB taxonomy): domain Bacteria; phylum Pseudomonadota; class Gammaproteobacteria; order Pseudomonadales; family Halomonadaceae; genus Halomonas; species Halomonas cerina. The sequence goes on along the minus strand of NZ_JACHXP010000017.1, from coordinate 37,761 downwards.
ACAAGCTGTTGGAGCGCTTCTCTTCTGCTCGACTCGATCCCGCGCTTTTCTCAGCTCTCCAAGACCGTCAGACAGCCGAAGAGGCCTGTGCCCTGCTGGTGAACCGCTACCTTTCATCGGATCAAGCAGCCCATGCGCGACTACAGAAATACTTTCAAGCGGCACTGGCCAGCGGCGAATACGAGAAGCATCCCGAGAAGTTGAAAGGCAGCATCCAAGAGTCACGGCAGCAGTACGCTCGCTCCGCCGCCTTTCGCACCTTGGTGCTGGAGGCCTATGACTATCGCTGCGCGGCCAGCCGGTTGCGCTATATCACGCCCGACTACCGCTATCTGGTGGAAGCCGCTCACTTGATTCCTTTCAGCGTCAGCCAGGATGATCGGCCGACAAACGGTCTGGCGCTCACACCCAATCTGCACTGGGCCATGGACAACCATCTGATCGCTCCGGGCCCGGATCATCGCTGGCATCTCAGCCCCGCGATCGACACCCTGGTAGCGGACAACCGCTGGCTCTGCGAGCTGGACGGCCACCCGCTGGTATTGCCCCAGGATCCGCGCTGGCACCCCTGCCCCGAGGCCCTCGCCTGGCGGCAAGAACATCTGCAGCGCTGACCCGACATGACAAGGCCCCGCCTCCTGGTGGAGCGCGGGGCCTTTAGAGGTCAACGAGGCGAGCCTTACGGTTTCATATCCTCGAAAAACTTCTTCACGCCGTCGAAGAAGCTCGACTTCTTCGGCGAGTGGTGGTGACTGTTGGTGCCCTCCAGGCTCTCCTGGAAGCGACGCAGCAGTTCCTTCTGCTCCTCGCCTAGCTTGACCGGAGTCTCGACCACCACACGGCACAGCAGATCCCCCGGGGGACCGCCGCGTACTGGCTTCACGCCCTTGCCCTTGAGGCGGAACAGCTTGCCGGTCTGGGTCTCCGGCGGGATCTTCAGCTTGACCCGGCCATCCAGGGTCGGCACCTCGAGCTCGCCGCCCAGGGCGGCGTCGACGAAGTTGATCGGCACCTCGCACTGCAGGTGGCGGCCGTCGCGCTGGAAGATGTGGTGCGGCTTGATCGCCACCTGGACATAAAGATCGCCGGGCGGCCCCCCGTTGAGGCCGGCCTCGCCCTCGCCATTCAAGCGGATGCGGTCGCCGGTGTCGACGCCGGCGGGGATCTTCACCGACAGGGTGCGAGTCTCGCGTACCCGGCCCTCGCCGTGGCACTTGTGGCACGGCACCTTGATGTGCTGGCCCGAGCCATGGCAGGTCGGGCAGGTCTGCTGCACGGCGAAGAAGCCCTGCTGCATGCGTACCTGGCCCATGCCGTTGCAGGTCGGGCAGGTCTCCTTGCTGGAGCCCGGCTCGGCGCCGCCGCCGTCGCAGCGCTCGCACTCGATATGGCGCGGCACGCGGATATCCACGCTGGTGCCGGCCACCGCGTCCTCGAGGTCGAGCTCGAGGTTGTAGCGCAGGTCGCTGCCGCGCTGCGGCGCATTGGGATGGCGCCGCGCGCCGCCCCCGCCGAAGATATCGCCGAAGACATCGCCGAAGATGTCGCTGAAGCCCCCGGCTCCGGCGCCACCGAAGCCACCGGCACCACCGAAACCACCGGCCTGGCCATCGACGCCGGCATGGCCGAACTGGTCGTAGGCCGCGCGCTTCTCGCTGTCGGCCAGGACTTCGTAGGCCTCGGAGACCTCGCGGAACTTCTCCGCGGCCTTGTCATCGTCCGGGTTGCGGTCCGGATGGAACTTCTGGGCCAGCCGTCGGTAGGCCTTCTTGATGTCTTTTTGGTCGGCCCCGCGCTCGACGCCCAGCACCTCGTAGTAGTCACGCTTGGACATGGGTCTGTCCGCCTCCGTAGCGACTCGACGGAAACACCAACGCGGGAGAGGGCCTCCCGCGCTGGCGTCGTCCGTGGTTCAGACGTCGTGGTTTACTGCTTTTTCTGGTCGTCGTTGACTTCTTCGTACTCGGCGTCGACCACGTCATCTTCCTTCTTGGTACCGGCGCTGCTACCGCCTTCGGCGCCCTGGGCCGCCTCGGCCTGGTCGGCGTACATCTTCTGGGCCAGGTTGCCGGAGGCCTCGGTCAGCTTGTCGAGCTTGGCCTGGATGTCGTCCTTGTCGTCGCCCTTGACGGCCTCTTCCAGCTCAGCGGCGGCGGTCTCGATAGCCTGCTTCTCCTCGTCGGTGGCCTTGTCGCCGGCCTCCTCGAGGGTCTTGCGCGCGGCGTGGACCATGCCATCGGCCTGGTTGCGCAGTTGCACCAGTTCTTCGAACTTCTTGTCCTCGTCGGCGTGCGCCTCGGCGTCACGCATCATCTGCTCGACCTCCTCCTCGGACAGACCGCTGGAGGCCTTGATGACGATCGACTGCTCCTTGCCGGTGGCCTTGTCCTTGGCGGACACATGCAGGATGCCGTTGGCGTCCAGGTCGAAGGCGACCTCGATCTGCGGCACGCCGCGCGGGGCCGGCGGGATGTCGGCCAAATCGAAGCGGCCCAGTGACTTGTTGCCGCCCGCCTGCTTGCGCTCGCCCTGCAGCACGTGGATGGTCACGGCGGTCTGGTTGTCATCCGCGGTCGAGAAGGTCTGGGTCTTCTTGGTCGGGATGGTGGTGTTCTTCTCGATCAGCGGGGTCATCACGCCGCCCAGGGTCTCGATGCCCAGCGTCAGCGGGGTGACGTCGAGCAGCAGCACGTCCTTGACGTCACCGCCCAGCACGCCGCCCTGGATCGCCGCGCCCACGGCCACGGCCTCGTCCGGGTTGACGTCCTTACGGGCGTCCTTGCCGAAGAACTCGGCGACGGACTTCTGGACCATCGGCATGCGGGTCTGGCCACCCACCAGGATGACGTCGTCGATCTCGGAGGCGGACAGGCCGGCATCCTTGAGCGCGGTCTTGCACGGCTCCATGGAGCGCTTGACCAGCTCTTCCACCAGCGACTCGAGCTTGGCCCGGGTCACCTTGACATTAAGGTGCTTGGGCCCGGTGTTGTCGGCGGTGATGTAGGGCAGGTTAACCTCGGTCTGCTGGGCGCTGGACAGCTCGATCTTGGCCTTCTCGGCGGCTTCCTTGAGGCGCTGCATGGCCAGGTTGTCGCCGGACAGGTCGATACCGCTGTCGGCCTTGAACTGATCGACCAGGTAGTTGATCAGCTTGAGGTCGAAGTCCTCGCCGCCCAGGAAGGTGTCGCCGTTGGTGGCCAGCACCTCGAACTGGGTCTCGCCCTCGACGTCGGCCACCTCGATGATGGAGATGTCGAAGGTGCCGCCGCCCAGGTCGTAGACCGCGATGGTCTTGTCGCCGCGGGACTTGTCCATGCCGTAGGCCAGCGCCGCCGCGGTCGGCTCGTTGATGATGCGCTTGACCTCGAGGCCGGCGATGCGCCCGGCATCCTTGGTGGCCTGACGCTGGGAGTCGTTGAAGTAGGCCGGCACGGTGATGACCGCCTCGGTGACGGTCTCACCCAGGTAGTCCTCGGCGGTCTTCTTCATCTTCTTGAGGACTTCGGCGCTGACCTGCGGCGGCGCCAGCTTCTTGCCCTTCACTTCCACCCAAGCGTCGCCATTGTCGGCCTCGGTGATGGTGTAGGGCACCATCTTGATGTCCTTCTGCACGACATCGTCCTTGAAGCGACGGCCGATCAAGCGCTTGATGGCGTACAGGGTGTTGTGCGGGTTGGTGACCGCCTGGCGCTTGGCCGCCTGGCCCACCAGGATCTCGTTGTCCTCGGTGTAGGCGATGATGGACGGCGTGGTGCGCGCGCCCTCGGCGTTCTCGATGACCTTGGCACTGTCGCCGTCGAGCACGGCCACACAGGAGTTGGTGGTCCCCAGGTCAATCCCGATGATGCGTCCCATAGGTAATCCTCGAAAGTCGTTGCGGTGTCACGAAAGAGCGTGTTCTGCGGCTTTCACCACGGAGTTGACGTCTATCTGGGGGCCGAGCGACGCTTTTCAAGCCCTGCCCCCGCAATTGTCGCGTCGGGTCACTCGGCGGCCTTGCTGACCACCACCATGGCGGGCCGCACCAGGCGCCCGTTAAGCAGGTAGCCCTTCTGCATCACCTCCATGACGGTGTTGGGCTCGAGCTCGGGGTTGGGCACCATGGCCATGGCCTCATGGTACTGCGGATCGAAGGGCTCGCCCTCGGGCTCCACCACTTCGACGCCGAACTTGGCCAGCACGTCGTGCTGCATCTTCAGCGTCATGGCCACCCCCTCGCGGTGCGCCTCGGTGGCATCCTCGCCCATGGCCTCCAGCGCCTTCTCCAGGCTATCGACCACCGGCAGCAGTTCCTTGACGAACTTCTCCAGGGCGAACTTGCGCGTCTTCTCGGCCTCCTGCTCGGCACGGCGACGCACGTTCTGGGCCTCGGCCGCGGTGCGCAGCGCCTGGTCCTTGGCCTCGGCCAGCGCCTGCTCGAGTTCCTCGACCTTCACCGCTAGCGCCTCGGCATCGCCACTCTCGAGGTTGTCGGCATCCGCCGAGGTCTGTTCGGCGGTCTCTGCCGCCTGGGCGGCATCCTGCAGCTCGCCCTCGGTGGGCTCGCGCTGCGGCTCGGCATCCTGGTCGGCGCGCTCCACTTCCTCTTCCAGTGGCGTCTGCGGTTGTTTGGCCATGTGGGTCTCCTGATGGCTTGGGGCGACGGCAAAGCCGCCAACACGACATGAATGTCACGGGCATCAATGTCGGAGGTATATGGGGCTGGCTGTGACGAACTCAAGGCGACGAAGGCAGATCTCTGGACCGTGCATTGTTCCGCCCGGCCGACTACTGTATAAACAGCCACTATCACTGTATAAACAACCACCACAGTGGATGGATGATCAGTCGTTTCGGACAGGCCCTGCGCCGGGAGACACGCACCATGCTGACAGAGCTCGCCATTCGTGACTTCGCCATCGTCGACCATCTGGAGCTCGAGCTCGCCGGCGGCATGACCGCCCTCACCGGCGAGACCGGGGCCGGCAAGTCGATCCTGCTCGACGCCCTGGGCCTGTGCCTAGGCGAGCGGGCCGACGCCGGCAGCGTGCGCCACGCCACCGAGCGGGCCGACCTCAGCGCCCGCTTCGACATCGCCACCCTCCCCGAGGCCCGTGCCTGGCTCGCCCGCCGCGAGTTGCCCGATGATGACTGCCTGCTGCGCCGGGTCGTGACCCGTGCCGGGCGCTCCAAGGCCTGGATCAACGGCCAGCCGACCACGGTGGCCGACCTCAAGGCGCTGGGCGAGCACCTCATCGAGATCCATGGCCAGCATGCCCACCAGGCCCTGTTGCGCGAGGAGACCCACCTGCGCCTGCTCGACGACTTCGCCGGCCATGGCCAGGCGGTGGCCGAGCTGGCCGAGACCTACCGGGCTTGGCGCGAGGCCCGGCGCCGGCTCAAGCGCCTGGCCGAGGACGGCGATGAAGTGCGCGCTCGTCGCCAACTGTTGCGTTACCAGGTCGAGGAGCTCGAGGCGCTGGCCCTGACCGAGGGCGAGCTCCAGGGACTGGAAGAGGAACAGGAGACGCTGGCCCACGCCGAGGAACGGCTGCAGGAGACCCGCTTCGCCGCGGAGTGCTGCGACGGCGAGGAAGGCGGCGTGCTGGCGCGGCTGACCCAGGCGATCAACCGGCTCTCGGCGCTTCCCGGCAGCGACCGCGGCGCCCTGGCCGAGGCGCTCTCCATGCTCGGTGACGCACGCATCCAGGTCGAGGAGGCCAGCCGCGAGCTCAACCACGTCGCCGCCGATGTCGAACTGGACCCGGAGCGCCTGGCCTGGGTCGAGGAGCGGCTGGGCGAGGTGCACCGCATCGCCCGCAAACACCACGTGCTGCCCGAGGAACTCACCGCGCTGCACCATACGCTGGCCACCGAGTTGGCCGGCATCGACGGCAGCGATGATGACCTCGATGCCCTTTCCCGGGAGGTCGAGGCCCTCAAGCAGCAGTGGTGCGAGCAGGCCGCCGTGATCAGCGAGACGCGCCACGAGGCCGCCGGCCGTTTCGGTCGGGCCGTGCAGGAGCAGCTGGCGTTCCTGGCCATGGGCAAGGCACGCTTCGAGGTCGAGGTGGCGCCGCGCGATACCTCGGCCCCGGAGGGTCAGGATCGCATTCGCTTCTTGATCAGTGCTAACCCCGGCCAGCCGGCCCGCCCTCTGGCCAAGGTGGCCTCGGGCGGTGAGCTGTCGCGCATCAGCCTGGCCATCCAGGTGGTGGCGGCGCAGCACTCCACCATCCCCAGCCTGGTGTTCGACGAGGTGGACGTGGGGGTCTCCGGCGCCACCGCGGAGATCGTCGGCCAGCTGCTGCGCCGGCTCGGCGAGAGCGGCCAGGTGATGACCGTCACCCACCTGCCCCAGGTGGCGGCCCAGGCCCACCGGCACCTGCACATCACCAAGCAGGCCAGGGAGGACATCACCCTGACCCGCATGACCCTGCTCGACGAGGCCGGCCGGGTGAGCGAGCTGGCCCGCATGCTGGGCGGCATGACCCTCACCGACCAGACCCTGGCCCATGCCCGGGAGATGCTCGACGCCAGCCAGCGCGCCCACCATTGAGCGCCCCGCCTACCAACGCAACACGGCCCCGATCCTGGGATCGGGGCCGCGGTCGAGTGCCTGGCGGGTTCAGCGGAGCAGTATCACTTCTTCTGGGTGCCTTCCTGGCGGGTCGACCGAGAGCCTCGAGGCCTCACGTAGAGCACCAAGGCATGGTCGACGAGCTCGTAGCCGTGCTCCTCGGCGATCTCCTGCTGGCGACGCTCGATGGTCTCGTCGTAGAACTCGATGATCTCGCCGCTGTCCAGGCACACCATGTGATCATGGTGCTCTTCCTGAGACAGCTCGAAGACGGCATGGCCGCCATCGAAGTTATGGCGGGTCACCAGCCCGGCGGACTCGAATTGCGTCAGCACGCGATAGACGGTGGCCAGGCCCACATCCTCGCCGGCTTCCAGCAGCGTCTTGTAGACGTCTTCGGCGCTCAGGTGGTGCTGGTCGGTGGCAGTCTCGAGGATCTGCAGGATCTTTAGGCGCGGCAGGGTCACTTTCAGACCGGCCTTGCGCAATTCATGGTTCTGGTCGGCCATGGTCGCTCTTCGCAGTATCGGGTAGGGTCGGTTATGATCGACCGAATCCACGATAGTGAAGAATGGGCGCAAATGCAAAAGCCGACCAGAATTGTCACCCTTTTCCTCTTGCTCTTCCTGACCAGCGGTTGCAGCTACTTCGGCGTGTATAAGCGCGATATCCCTCAGGGCAACCTGGTGACTGCCGGCATGGTCGAGCAGCTGCGTCCAGGCATGACCCGTCAGCAGGTGGCCGAGGTGATGGGCAGCCCCCTGCTCGAAGCCCCCTTCGATGCCGATGAGTGGGATTACGTCTACCGGCTGGAAGAGGCCTACGGTGGCGTGGAGCAGCGCCGTGTCACCCTCACCTTCGACGGCAACCGCCTGGCGGAGATCGCGCATGGTGGCGACTTCTCCCGCGCCCCGGCACTACCCGAGAATCGCGGCATCGGCCCGGCGAGCAAGGCGATCGACGATGTCCCGGAAGCCCCCCTCGACAACGTTACCCCGGACCGCCCCTGAGACCGGTCCGCCCCTAGCGCTTGCCGCGTACCGCTCGCTCGGCCCGGGCGGCCTTGGGATCGATCTGCAGCGGGCGATAGACCTCGACCCGGTCACCCTCCCGAAGCACCACGCGTTCGGGGTCGCGCAGTCGCCGACCGAAGATGCCGAGATCGGCGTCGCGAAAGGTGGAAGGCGGAAGCTCCGGGAAGTGCGCCTCTAGCCGGGCCAGACTCACCGCCTGGCGCGCCGAGGTGCCCGCGGGCACCTCGAGGCTCACGAGGCGTTGCCGCTCAGGCAACGCGAAGGCCACCTCGACGCGCAGCCGGCGCCGCTTAACGCCGGCCATAGACGTTGTCGGCCCGGTGCGTGAACGCATCCACCAGCTGCCCCGCGACCTGCTGGAACAGCTTGCCGAAGGCCATGCCCAGCAGGCGGCTGGCGAACTCGAACTCCATCTCGAGGCTCACCTTGCAGGCATCCTGGCCCATGGGCGTGAACTGCCAGCGACCGCGCAAGCGCTTGAACGGCCCCTTGACCAAGGACAGCTCGATGCGCTCCGGCTCGTAGAGGTCGTTGCGAGTGGTGAAGCTTTGCTCGATGCCGGCGCGCCCCAGGGTCATCTCCCCCACCAGGTGGGCCTTGTCCTGCTCGATCAGGCGCGCCTTCCGACAGCCTGGAAGGAACTCCGGGTAGCGCTCGAAATCGTTGACCAGATCGAACATTTCTCGAGGGGTGTGCCGCACCAGGGCGGACCGATTGACCGTTGGCATTGACCTCTCCGCTGACTTCAGGGGGCCCAAGGCGTATCATGAGCGGTTATTTCGACCTTGAATGATATCATGCTTCCCCCCATATCGGAGGGGTCGCCACACAGAGGTCGCACCGATCACGTCACGAGGTTCCATGGCCAACAAGAAAGGGAAAGGCAAGGGCAAGGGCCCTGGCAACAATGTCATCGCCCTGAACAAGAAGGCGCGGTTCGAATATCACATCGACGAGACCTTCGAGGCGGGGGTGGCGTTGGCCGGCTGGGAGGTGAAGAGCATGCGTGCCGGCAAGGCGCAGCTCACCGACACCTACATTCTGGTCAAGAACGGCGAGGCCTGGCTGCTGGGCAGCCACATCACGCCGCTCAATACCGCCAGCACCCACGAGGTGGCCGACCCCACGCGCACCCGCAAGTTGCTGCTGCACCGCAAGGAGATCGCCAAGATCTTCTCGCGCACGCAGGACAAGGGACACACCTGCGTGCCGTTAAAGCTCTACTGGAAGGGCAACCTGATCAAGTGCGAGCTGGCGCTGGTGACTGGCAAGAAGCAGCACGACAAGCGCGCCACCGAGAAGAGCCGCGACTGGCAGCGGCAGAAGGGACGCATCATGCGGGAACAAAACAAGGCTTGACGGGTCACAGAGTGCATCTCCTGCAGACTGACGACCATGACGCTTCCGGCGGGAACAAACCCTTCTGAGAGCTGTCATAAAAAAAGACATCCTGTTAGGATGAGTGTTGAGGGGGCGACATGGCTTCGACGCCGGTGACAACCCCTGCGGTGCATGCCGAGAGCGTGATGTATCTCGTAAATCCAACATCACGACAAATAGTCGCAAACGACGACAACTACGCTCAGGGCGCGCTGGCAGCCTAAAGACTGCTAGCTTCTAGCCCGGCCCGAAGGCGATGTGCCCATTCATCGCTGACGGGATACGAGCCAAGACTGATGGGATCGCGGTTGGTGGTGTCCTCTCGCCAATCGTTAAACTTGACGAGGAATCGTGTCGCTGGATCCTGCCCGTCGGAGCCAGAGGCGCTAAAGCAAAAGACGGACCTAAGCATGTAGAGCCAATGGGCGAGTACCGGCGGACGCGGGTTCAATTCCCGCCGCCTCCACCAAACCAAGGTTTCAGGACTTCCCAAGAAGCACCAGAAACCGCATGAACAGGGGCCTCCGGGCCCCTTTCTTGTGTCTGGACGCCCCACCACATCCTTTGACATACCCCCACAACTGGGGGTGAAGTGGTCCCCCTCCTCTGGACCACCTGACAGGTCTTCTATCCAGACCGCGGGGGTGTGTTGGGCGCTTAGGGTGGTAGACTAGTTGTATAGACATTAGCCTCGCGTGAAAGGATGCCCAATGGCCAGCGCCTCCCCCCTCTACCAACAGATCCAGCAGCACCTGCTGGAGAAGATTCAGGGCGGCGACTGGCCAGCGCACCACCAGATCCCCCCGGAGGAGCAGCTGGCCCGGGACTTCGGCGTCAGCCGCATGACCGCCAACAAGGCCATCCGCGATTTGGTGCAGCAAGGGTATCTGACCCGCCAGCCCGGTGTCGGGACCTTCGTCACCGACCACAAGGCGGAATCCTCCCTGGTCGAGGTCCACAACATCGCCGCCGAGGTCGAGGGCCGCGGCCATGCCTACAGCAGCCAGGTGCTCGCCGCCGAGGCGCTGGACGCCGGCGATGAGGTGTCCATGCGCCTCGGGGTGCGCCTGGGGACCCGGGTCTTCCACACCCTGATCGTCCACCGGGAGGATGGCGTGCCCATCCAGCTCGAGGATCGCTACGTCAATCCCCGCCAGGTTCCCCACTACCTCGAGACAGACTTCACCCGCCATACGCCCAACGAGGTGCTGGTGGCGGCCTGCCCGATCAGCGACGTCGAGCATGTGGTGGAGGCCGTCACGGTGGATCCCGACACCGCCAAGCTGCTCGAGATTACGCCCAACCAACCCTGCCTGCGCATGATCCGCCGCACCTGGTCCGGCGACCACCTGGTCAGCTATGCCCGGCTGATCCACCCGGGGGACCGCTACAAGCTGCGCTCCTCACTGCACACCGCCTGACAGGGCGATACACGCCGCAAGAAAAGGCCGGAGGCGAACGCCTCCGGCCTTTTGCATGGAATGGCGCCCGTCGGAGCGCCCTCCGGGCGTCACAGCAGGGACTGAACCAGGAGCCCGGTGGGCACCGCCAGCAGCAAACTCAATGCCACCCGCAGGAACCAGACGACCACGATGCGCCCCACCGAGATCGGGATGCTGGTGGACAGGATGCAGGGGATCGAGGCGGAGAAGAACAGCACCGCGGACACCGAGACCACGCCGGTAGCGAAGCGCGCCACGAAGCCGGCATCCCCCATTAGCAGCGCCGGCAGGAACATTTCGGCCAAACCGGCGGCCGAGGCCTGGGCCACCGCGGCGGCCTCCTCCACGCCCCACACGGCGACGAAGGGATAGAACACCCAGCCGAGCCATTCGAAGACCGGGGTGTACTTGGCCAGCAGGAGACCGGCCAGACCGACGGACATGATGGACGGCAGGATGCTGATGGCCATGATCAGGCCCTCGCGGAAGTTCAGCGCCACGCTGGCCGGCAGGCTGGGCGCCTTGGCGGCCACGTCCAGGCCGGTGTTCCAGGCGGTGGCGAGCCGCCGGCCGGACTCGGCCTCCGGCTCGGGGTCGGTCTTGGTGTCGTCCATGCCGGACAGCGGCGGAATCCGCACGGTGATGGCAGTGACCAGGAAGGTGATGACCAGGGTCAGCCAGAAATAGGCGTTCCAGACGCTCATCAGGTCCAGGGTCTTGGCGACGATGATCATGAAAGTTACCGAGACGGTGGAGAAGCCGGTGGCGATGATCGCCGCCTCGCGGGCGGAATACTCGCCCGCCTGATAGACCCGGTTGGTGATCAGCAGGCCAATAGAATAGCTGCCGACGAAGGAGGCGACGGCGTCGATGGCGCTACGCCCCGGGGTGCGCCAGATCGGGCGCATGATCGGCTGGACCAGCACCCCGATCAGCTCGAGCAGGCCGAAGCCGATCAGCAGCGCCAGGAAGATGGCGCCGATCGGCACGATCAGGCCCACCGGGATGACCAGCTTCTCGAACAGGAAAGGCAGCATGTCCGGGGTGTGCAGGAAGGCCGGCCCCCAGCCGGTCAGCGCCAGCACGGCCGTCAGGATCCCCGCGAACTTTAGCACGGTGAAGATGACATCGGTGAGGCTGCGCCGCCAGATGCCCTTGTAGAGCGGGTAGATGGCCCCCGCCACGATCAGCGTCAGGGCGTAATAGCCGCTAGCCCCGCCCAGCAGCGCCTTGGCCCCGGTGACCATGTGATCCAGCGGGATGGTGGTCTTGCCCCCAAGGGTCAGGGGCACGAAGAAGATCAGCACGCCCAGCAGGCTGGGCAGGAACAGCTTGAGCACGGTGGCCGAGGAATGGCGATGCGCCGTTGGCGAGACAGAAGGAGGGGTGGACATGGAACACTCCTGGATTGTCGTTGTGGTTGGGGATGACGGGATGCCGTATTAATGTATATACATTATGAGCCGGTCGCACGCCAACATCTTGCGCGCCGCCGCCTTACACTTTGGTCGAAGGCGCGGAAGGAGCAACGATAACCGCGTGATGCGAACCTCCATATATTATTGATTTTATATGATTATTCAGGCAACTCCGCTCGTCTCATCCCACCATGAGCCGGATCGCCAAAGAGGGTGACGAAGGCGGAGAGATGGGCTAACATTTGTATATACAATAAGACAGCAGGAGGCACTGACATGACACAAACACCGCCGAATCGCCGACTCTGGAGCGACGTCACCGTCTTCGACGGGCTGGCCACGCTGCCGGACCCCATGGCGGTGATCGTCGAGGACGAACGGATCGCCCGCCTGATCCCCATGGCGGAGTTCAGCGACCCGCTTGCCGACGCCTGCCGGGACATGGGCAGCGGCGGCGTGATGACGCCGGGCCTGGTGGACTGCCATACCCATCTCGTCTTCGGCGGTGGGCGTGCCGACGAATTCGAAGCCCGACTCGAGGGCGTCAGCTACGAGGAGATCGCCCGACGCGGCGGCGGTATACTCAGCACCGTGAAGGCCACCCGTGAGGCCTCCGAGGAGAGCCTCTTCCGGGCCGCCCTGCCCCGCCTGGAGGCGATGATCGCCGATGGCGCCACCACCGTGGAGATCAAGTCGGGCTACGGCCTCACCGTAGCGGACGAACTGAAGATGCTGCGCGTGGCCCGCCGCCTCGGCGAGGCCCTGCCGGTCCGCGTGGTCACCACCCTGCTCGGCGCCCATGCCCTGCCGCCGGAGTACCGGGACGACGGCGACGCCTACATCGACCTGGTCTGCGAGGAGATGATCCCGGCGGCCGCCGCCGAGGGGCTGGCCGACGCGGTGGACGTCTTCTGCGAGAAGATCGCCTTCTCGGTGGCCCAGTGCGAGCGGGTCTTCCAGGCCGCGAAGGCGCACGGCCTGCCCGTCAAGGCTCACGCCGAGCAGCTCTCCAACCTCGGCGGCACCGCCCTGGCCGCCCGCCACGGCGCGCTCTCCGCCGACCATATCGAGTACCTCGATCAGGCCGGCATCGATGCCATGCGCGAAGCCGGCAGCGTGGCGGTGATCCTGCCCGGGGCCTTCCACACCCTGCGCGAGACCCAGCAACCGCCCGTCGCCGCCCTGCGCCAGGCCGGGGTGCCCATGGCCGTGGCCACCGACGCCAACCCGGGCAGCTCGCCGCTGTTCATGCCGACCCTGATGCTCAACCTGGCCTGCACCCTGTTCCGCCTCACGCCCTCCGAGGCGCTGGCCGGCATGACCGCCCATGGTGCCGCCGCCCTCGGCCTCACGGGGCTGGGCCGGATCCAGGAAGGGACGCCGGCCGACCTCTGCGTCTGGGACATCGACTCGCCGGCGGAGCTGGCCTATGCCGTCCAGCCGGGCCGTCTGCGTCAGCGTGTCTTCCAGGGAGTCCCCAGCCATGACGCCTGAACACGAGCTTCCCACCGCCATCGACATGAGCCTGTGGCAGGGTCGCACGGACCCGGAGCCGGACAGCGAGCGCTGGCACCAGCGCATCCGCCCTCTCGAGGCCGGTGCCGTCCCGGGCACCGTGCTGATCGGCTTCGCCAGCGACGCCGGCGTCGCCCGCAACCAGGGCCGTCCCGGCGCCACCGCCGGCCCCAAGGCCATTCGCCGCGCCCTGGCTCCGCTGGCCTGGCACCGCCGAGGCCCGGCCCATGATGCCGGCGACGTGACCTGCGAAGGCGACGCCCTGGAGGACGCCCAGGCCGAGCTGGCTGACCGCCTGGCCCCGCTGCTCGATGCCGGGCACCTGCCCATCGTGCTGGGCGGCGGCCACGAGGTGGCCTATGCCAGCTGGTCCGGGCTGGCCCGCCATCTCGAGCGGGGGGCCGAGCCTCCCCGCGTGGGCATCATCAACTTCGATGCCCACTTCGACCTGCGCGACCCGGCCCAGGTGCGCTCCTCCGGCACGCCCTTCGCCCAGATCGCCGAACGCTGCCAGGCCCGCGGCTGGCCCTTCCGCTACGCCTGCCTGGGCGTCAGCCGGGCCGCCAATACCCGCGCCCTCTTCCAGCGTGCCGAGGCACTCGACGTGCTGGTCCGGGAGGATCGCGAGTTCGACCCGCTGCGCCTCGACGCCATCCGGCGCGACGTGGGGCGCTTCGTGGCCGCCTGCGACCACCTCTACCTCACCATCGACCTGGACGTGCTGCCCGCCGCCGAGGCGCCGGGCGTCAGCGCGCCCGCCCCGCGCGGCGTGTCGCTGGCCCTGCTCGAACCACTGCTCGAGGTGATCCGCGACAGCGGCAAGCTGCGCCTGGCCGACCTGGCCGAGCTCAACCCCCGTTTCGACGTGGACGCCCGCACCGCCAAGGTGGCGGCGCGGCTCGTCCATCTGCTGACCCTGAACGGCTGAACCGGCACGCCAGCCGTCAGCCCCCTTACCGCGAAAACCCAGCGAGGATTCCGAGCATGTCCCATACCGACAAGCGTCACGACCCCAGCCGCCGGATCGCCGCGCCCACCGGGCCCGAACTGTCCTGCAAGAGCTGGCTCAGCGAAGCGCCGCTGCGCATGCTGATGAACAACCTGCACCCTGACGTCGCCGAGCGCCCCGAGGACCTGGTGGTCTACGGCGGCATCGGCCGCGCCGCCCGCGACTGGGAGTGCTTCGACAAGATCGTCGAGACCCTCCGGCGCCTGGAGGACCACCAGTCCCTGCTGATCCAGTCCGGCAAGCCGGTGGGTGTCTTCGAGACCCACAAGGATGCCCCCCGGGTGCTGATCGCCAACTCCAACCTGGTGCCGGCCTGGGCCAACTGGGAGCACTTCAACGAGCTGGATCGCAAGGGGCTGATGATGTACGGCCAGATGACCGCCGGCTCCTGGATCTACATCGGCTCCCAGGGCATCGTCCAGGGCACCTTTGAAACCTTCGTCGAGGCCGGCCGCCAGCACTACGGCGGCGACCTCAAGGGCCGCTGGATCCTCACCGCCGGCCTCGGCGGCATGGGTGGCGCCCAGCCCCTGGCCGCGACCCTGGCCGGCGCGACTTCGCTTACCATCGAGTGTCAGCAGTCGCGCCTCGACTTCCGCCTGCGCACCCGCTATCTGGACGAGCAGGCCGAGGACCTGGACGACGCCCTGGCCCGCCTCGAGCGCTACACCGCCGAGGGCCAGGCCATCTCCATCGGCCTGTGCGCCAACGCCGCCGACATCCTGCCGGAACTCGTGCGCCGTGGCGTGAAGCCCGACATGGTCACCGACCAAACCAGCGCCCATGACCCGCTGCACGGCTACCTGCCCTCCGGCTGGACCTGGGAAGAGTACGTGGCCCGCGGTGAGTCCGAGCCCGACGCGGTGGTCAAGGCCGCCAAGGCGTCCATGGCGGTGCACGTCAAGGCCATGCTCGACTTCCAGGCCCAGGGCATTCCCACCTTCGACTACGGCAACAACATCCGCCAGATGGCCCAGGAAGAGGGCGTCGACAACGCCTTCGACTTCCCCGGCTTCGTGCCGGCCTACATCCGTCCGCTGTTCTGCCAGGGCATCGGCCCCTTCCGCTGGGCGGCGCTGTCCGGCGACCCCGACGACATCTACAAGACCGACCAGAAGGTCAAGGAGCTGATCCCCGACGACCCGCACCTGCATAACTGGCTCGACATGGCCAGGGAGCGGATCGCCTTCCAGGGCCTGCCGGCGCGGATCTGCTGGGTCGGCCTCAAGGACCGCGCCCGCCTGGGTCAGGCCTTCAACGAGATGGTCAAGAGCGGCGAGCTCAAGGCGCCGGTGGTGATCGGCCGCGACCACCTGGACTCCGGCTCGGTAGCCAGCCCCAACCGCGAGACCGAGGCGATGATGGACGGCTCCGACGCCGTGTCCGACTGGCCGTTGCTCAACGCCCTGCTCAACTGCGCCTCCGGCGCCACCTGGGTGTCGCTGCACCACGGCGGCGGCGTGGGCATGGGCTACTCCCAGCATGCCGGGGTGGTGATCGTCGCCGACGGCAGCGAGGATGCCCATGCCCGCCTGGGCCGGGTGCTGCGCAACGACCCGGGCACCGGCGTCATGCGTCACGTCGATGCCGGCTACGACATCGCCAAGCAGTGTGCCCGCGAGAACGGACTCGACCTGCCGATGCTCGAAGGGTAAGAGCTCCTTTGACCATTCGACGAAAGCGATGAGCTTTTCCGGTGACAAGCCTGCACGAGGGCGCTGTGAACCCTTCCTTGGGCGCTACTTTTGCCATCCCTGGCAAAAGACCCTCGCTCCGGCTTGTCCCCGGCGCTCATCTCGCTGCCCCTATGGAAAATGTGCTCTAAGAGAGGCCCACATGGAGTGCCCAACATGCCCCATCTCGAGATCACTCCCGGCCGGATGACCCTGGCGCAGGCGCGCCGGATCTTCGAGGCCGCTGTGACGGTGGAGTTGCCGGCCAGCGCCGACGCCGACATCCAGAAAGCCGTCGACTGCGTCAACCGCGTAATTGCCGAGGACCGCACCGTCTACGGCATCAACACCGGCTTCGGCCTGCTGGCCCAGACCCGCATCGAGAAGGACTACCTCGAGGACCTGCAGCGTGCTCTGGTGCTCTCCCATGCCACCGGCGTCGGCGAGCCCATGAGCGACGACCTGGTGCGCCTGGTCATGGTGCTCAAGGTCAACAGCCTGGCCCGCGGCTTCTCCGGCATCCGCCGCAAGGTGCTGGACGCCCTGGTGGCCCTGATCAACGCCGAGGTCTACCCGCATATCCCGCTCAAGGGGTCCGTCGGCGCGTCAGGGGATCTCGCCCCCCTGGCCCATATGAGCGTGGTCCTGCTCGGCGAGGGCAAGGCCCGCCACAAGGGCGAATGGCTGCCGGCCATCGAGGCGCTGGCCATCGCCGGCCTCGAGCCGCTGGCCCTGGCACCGAAGGAGGGCCTGGCGCTGCTCAACGGCACCCAGGTGTCCACCGCCTATGGCCTCAAGGGGCTGTTCGAGGCCGAAGACCTCTTCGCCGCCGCCGCCGTGTGCGGCTCGCTCACCGTGGAGGCGACCCTGAGCTCACGCTCGCCCTTCGATGCGCGCATCCACGAGGTGCGCGGCCAGCGCGGCCAGATCGACGCCGCCGGCGCCTATCGCCACCTGCTGGGCAGCCGCAGCGAGATCAGCGATTCCCATGCCCATTGCGGCAAGGTCCAGGACCCCTACTCCCTGCGCTGCCAGCCCCAGGTGATGGGGTCTGTCCTGACCCAGATCCGCCAGGCAGCCGAGGTGCTGGCCGTGGAGGTCAATGCGGTCTCCGACAACCCCCTGGTCTTCGCCGAGCAGTTCGACGTCATCTCCGGCGGCAACTTCCACGCCGAGCCGGTGGCCATGGCCGCCGACAACCTGGCGTTGGCGATCGCCGAGATCGGCTCGCTCACCGAGCGCCGCGTCTCGCTGATGATGGACCAGCACATGTCCCAATTGCCGCCCTTCCTGGTCGAGAACGGCGGCGTGAACTCGGGCTTTATGATCGCCCAGGTCACCGCCGCGGCCCTGGCGAGTGAGAACAAGGCCCTGGCCCATCCGCACAGCGTCGACAGCCTGCCGACCTCGGCCAACCAGGAGGACCACGTCTCCATGGCGCCGGCCGCCGGCAAGCGCCTCTGGGAGATGGCCGACAACGTCCGCGGCATCCTGGCCATCGAGTGGCTGGCCGCCTGCCAGGGCATCGACATGCGCCACGGCCTGACCACCTCGCCGGCCCTGGAGGAGGCGCGTCGCACCCTGCGCGAGCGCGTCGCCTACTATGACAAGGACCGCTTCTTCGGCCCGGACATCGAGGCGGCCAGCGACCTGCTGGCGCGGCGCACCCTCAGTCACCTGGTGCCCGGCGACCTGCTGCCGAGCCGCTGAGCCAGATGGCAGACACCCCGCGCCTACGCGAGGCATCTACGCCCCACCCCAGAGAAGGAGAGCGTTTCTTGACGGCAACGTCGAATAAGTACCTATGCAATTAGGTCACTGGGCCAGCAGCCACTCCCCGAACCCGCTGTCTTCCAGCGCGTAAGCACCTCGGCCTGACCGCCAGACGAGGGACTTATCGCGTAGCGCATCGAGTCCCGCCTGGATCGACTGGGGGCGCACCTTACCTCTCCCCCCTTCGGCTTGTTCCGCCGCATTGATGCGCTCAACCGTCGTGTCGGCAAACATCGCCAGGCGTTCCCCCGTTGTCGCGGCCTCGGCCATGACGCGCAGAATGGCACGCTGTAGCGGCGACAGCACCGCGTAAGCCGACTCATATTCCGCCCAGAGCCCGTTCTGCACCTCCGCCGCCCCCTGCGACAGCAACTTCCCCAGGTCGGGAGCCTGGCCCAGCTCCAGCGCCACGCGCCTCACCACCTCGCCCAGCAATTCGGGGCGATGTCCAACCCGCCGGAACGCTTCGTACACCTCCTTCGCCTCGAAGGTATTACCGGGCGCCAGCTTGGTGTTGAGATCCGCGGTGTAGGCCTCGACAAAATCCTCCCCGAGCAGCGGGAATGGCGTCACGCTGGAACCAAAGAACGGCTGGTCACGACTCAATACCAGCATCGCCAACTTATCACGACTCGACCCGGTGAGAATGAGGCGCAACCCCGGCGATTCCTCCCCCAGATTGAGGGCATCCCGTGCCGCCTTCAGCGCGAACATCGCGTTAATGCCGGCTTCGGTGTTCAGGGCATGCTGGGCCTCATCCACAATCATCACCACCATGCGACCCGACGCCGCCTGCAGCGCCTCAAACGCCTCCGCCAGGGTGGCCCCCTCCGGCAGGTTCTCTCGATCCAGGTCCCAATGCAGCGTTCGCTCCAGGGAGACACGGCGCACCCCCGCAGCTTTTAGCAACCGCTTCAGCTGGGGCTCATAACGCTTCAACGACCTCATGACGGTGCGCTCGATCAGGTACCCGGGATCCTCCTGTCGATTGGTCCACAGATCCACATAGACAGCCTCCCAGCCACGCTGCTCGCAGAGCGGCATCAGGTCCTGCTTCAGGAACGTGCTTTTGCCTGTGCGTCGCGGTGCCGCCAGGAAGAGCCCCGAGCTGTAGTCGACCAACCCTTCCCCGGTCAGCCCCTGAGCAATCGACTCGGCCAGCGCATGCCGGTGGTAGAGAAACTTCTGTAGGCTCATGGCGATTATACTGAATTACAGTGATAACTAGATATTTATACCTTTTAGTATAATCAACTGGATTCTGCAATTCTTTCCCTATGCGGTGCCACCTTTCATGGCACCGCTTGGTCTGCCTCGAGCATGGCGTGATCGGCGTTTCGAGCGGATGCCCGGAGGATGTCGGAGAGGGCTACGAGGGTGGGAGGGCCTGCAAGGGGATGATATCCGCGCCACCCGTGGTGGGCAGCCAGGTGAGGGCGGCCGTCCTTGGCCATGAGTCTCTTCTCGCGATCACCCATCCGCATCCAGGATGCATCTGAGCCTCGCCTTATCCAGCGTAGCCGAACGATTACAGTATCGCTACATTTATTTACACATCTGCCGCCATGTCGGTCGGCTTCGGCGCCTTGCCCTTGACCTCCCTTGCCTGCTCGCCAGACGCTGACGTTTCCTCGGCGGGAGGGGTGTGGGTGGGCGACAGGCAAAAAAGGGGAGACGCCAGGTGCGTCGACGTCTTGTGCAAATCTGGACCTCTTCGGTACCCTTCGGCCGATATTTCATCCGGTGGCCTGCCCAGAGGAGCGTGCCGAGGAACGACCATGCAGACCAACCTCAAGAAGCATCAGGCGACCCAGCGCGTCACCTTCCTGTCCGTGGTAGTCAACACCCTGCTCGGCGTGGCCAAGATCCTGGTCGGCGGGATGGTCGGCTCCGCCGCGCTGGTCGCCGACGGCATCCACTCCTTTTCCGACCTGGTGACCGACGGCTTCGTGATCACCGCTTCTCACTATGGTCACCAGGGTCCCGACCACGACCACCACTACGGCCACGGCCGTATCGAGACCCTGGCCACCCTGTTTCTGGGCAGCGTGCTGATCTTCGTGGCCGGCGGTATCGCCTGGTCGAGCCTTGAGCGACTGTTCTCCACCACTGAGATCCCGCCGCCCGGTGTCTGGGCGATCCTGTTGACGGCCCTGGCGCTATTGTCCAAGGAGTGGCTCTTCCACGTGACACGCCGGGTGGCGCGGCGCATCGGCTCGAAGATGCTCGAGGCCAACGCTTGGCACCACCGCAGCGACGTGCTCTCCACTGGCGTGGTGATGGTCGCCCTGGTGGGCAGCCAATTCGGCGCCACCTGGATCGACACCGTGGCCGCCGTGATCGTCGGTCTGATGGTTGGCAAGGTGGGCTGGGACCTGCTGTGGGAGTCGGGCCGCGAGTTGATTGATACCGCCCTGCCCGTAGCCACGCAGGAGGAGATGCGCCAGGTGGCGATGAGCGTGTCCGGTGTCGAGGGCATACACGACCTGCGCACTCGCCAGTCGGCCGGGCACACCATGCTTGATCTACACGTGGTGGTATCACCGCGGATCAGCGTCTCCGAAGGCCACGAGATCGGCAACGAGGTGAGCCGGCGCCTGCGCAACGCCTTCCCCGCCCTCACCGACCTCACCTTCCACATCGATCCCGAGGACGATGCCGGCGAGGGCGATCCCAGTCGCTTCCCGGGACTGCCGCTGCGCCCCGAGGTGGAGGCCGCCCTGGCGCAGCGCTGGGCAGCGCTGGACGTCTGGCCGGCCATCCGCAAGATGGAGCTTCACTACCTAGAGGGCGCGGTCACGGTGGTGATCTGCCTGGACGAGTCGTCGCCCTTCGACAGCGACGCGGTGATCCACCACCTCGAGGCCCGCGCCCGGGACATCGACTGGCTCGCCCACGTCGAAGTGCGCCGCCTGGCAGGTGCCCCTTCTTTGCCGACGACCGACTGACGCCGCTGGCCTCGCCCCCACCTTTTCCACCGTACGACATGGCTCTCCCCCGTGCCCTGGTGCACCTTGCGAGCAGGCGGGCCCCCTATCTAAACGGATGGCCTACGGGTATCACGACACGGCGTATTTCTTCCTGAAGGTCCGCGCCGCCTTGCCCGGCAACGTGCCATGAACCAAAAAAATCGTCCTCTGCGGTTCAGAACTCACCCCCGCCGTCGTTATCCCTCGGGCCACAGCAATAAATGATAAGGATTCGCATTATTATCGGATCCCGTCGTGCTCCCGGAACCCGGGCAGGCACGGCCTCCCCGAGATGCCGCAGCCACACCGGCGGCGACGAACGAACAAGGTGACACCATGACATCATCACGGCTCGAGGAAAGGGGCGCCGCCCTGGGTACCCTCTCCGCCCCCTTGGCGACCGACCAGCTGTTCAATGCCCGTCATGCCGAGGCCTACTGGCAGCAAGCGACGCGCTGTATCGACCTGGTACGGCGCAAGGTGGGCGGCGTGGACCGCCCTTTCACCGGCGCGAGTCCCGAAGACCTCAAGGGGCTCTTCGGGACCATCGACCTGGATGCGCCCCTCGGCGAGTTGCGCCCGGCCCTGGAGGAACTGGAGCGGGTCTACCTGGATGACGCCGTCTACTTCCACCATCCCCGCTACGTGGCGCACCTCAACTGCCCCATCGTGCTGCCCGGCATCCTCGCCGAGGCGATCCTTTCACCGATCAACTCCTCGCTCGACACCTTCGACCAGAGCGCCGGCGGCACCTTCATCGAGCAGTCGCTGATCGACTGGACGGCCAGCCGCATCGGCCTGGGCCGGGACGCCGACGGCGTCTTCACCAGCGGCGGCACCCAGTCGAACCTGATGGCGCTGATGATCGCCCGGGACCACCATGGCGCCTCCCTGGTGGATCACGGCGGCAATAAGCACGAAGGCCTGCCCGCGGACTACCGCCGGCTGCGCATTCTCGGCTCCGAGATCAGCCACTTCAGCCTGCAGAAGTCAGCGGCGATCCTCGGGCTCGGCTACCAGGCGGTGATGCCGGTAGCCTGCGACGATCACTACCGCATGGATCCCGCGGCCCTCAAGGCGCGTCTGGAGGAGTGCCTGGCGAGGGATCTGATCCCCATCGCCGTGGTGGCCACCGCCGGCACCACCGACTTCGGCAGCATCGACCCCCTCGAGGAGATCGCCGCACTGTGCCGGGCGCACGGCATCTGGCTACACGTGGACGCCGCCTACGGCGGGGGCCTTTTGTGCTCGCGGCGCTATCGGCACCGCCTGGCCGGCATCGAGCACGCCGACTCGGTGACCGTCGACTACCACAAGACCTTCTTCCAGCCGGTGAGCTGCAGCGCCTTCCTGGTCCGGCGGCGCCGCGACCTGCGCCACGTCACCTACCACGCCGACTACCTCAACCCGCTGTGCCAGGCCGAGGCCGGCACCCCGGACCAGGTTAACAAGAGCCTGCAGACCACCAAGCGCTTCGACGCCCTCAAGCTGTGGCTGACCCTGCGCATCATGGGCGCCGACGCCCTGGGCGAGATGTTCGAGCGGGTCATCGATCTGGCCGGCGAGGCCCACGCCGAACTGACCCGCCACCCGGAGTTCGAGGTGCTGCTCGACCCACCCATGAGCACCCTGGTATTCCGCTACCACCCGGCGGGCCTCAGTGAGGCCGAGCTCGACGAGCTCAACGCCTACGTGCGCGCGGCGCTGTCACGCAGCGGCGAGGCGGTAATCGCCGCCACCCGGGTCGACGGGAAGCGTTATCTCAAGTTCACCCTGCTCAACCCTGACACCCGGCTCGAGGATCTCACCGCCATCGTCGAGCGCATCGTCCACCACGGCCGCGCCTGGGGGCAGTCCCCGGCCCGCGCCGCCGCTTCCTGAATTCCTGCGAGACACGACCATGCCTCCACACGTTCACGACTTTATCGGCATCGGCCTCGGCCCCTTCAACCTGGGGCTGGCCTGCCTGACCAACCCCATCGAGGAGCTCGACGGCCTCTTCCTCGAGCGCCGCGACGGCTTCGACTGGCACCCCGGCATGCTGCTGGAGGACGCCACCCTGCAAACGCCTTTCCTGGCCGACCTGGTCACCATGGCCGACCCCACCAGCCGCTTCAGCGTGCTCAACTACCTGAAGCAGCAGGGCCGGCTCTACAACTTCTACATCCGCGAGAATTTCTTCCTGCTGCGTAACGAGTACAACCGCTACTGCCAGTGGGCCGTGGAACAGCTCGACACCCTCCGCTTCGGCACCGAGGTGACCCGGGTCGACTTCGATGAGGCCACGGGCGTCTACCGGGTGAGCTGCCGCGATACCACAAGCGGCGAGAGCCGGGTCCACCTGGCCCGACACCTGGTGCTCGGCACCGGCACCAGCCCCTACCTGCCGGAGGGCTGCCGCGACGTGGACCCGCGGCCGCTGCACTCCAGCGAGTACCTGGAGCACAAGGCCGCGCTGCAGCGCCAGGCGGCCATCACCCTGGTCGGCAGCGGCCAGAGCGCCGCCGAGATCTACCACGACCTACTCGCCGACATCGACCGCTTCGGCTACCGGCTCGACTGGATCACCCGCTCGCCGCGCTTCTTCCCGCTGGAGTACGGCAAGCTGACCCTGGAGATGACCTCCCCGGACTACATCGACTACTTCCACGCCCTGCCCGAAGCCACCCGCAACGCGCTGATGCAGCGCCAGAAGAGCCTCTATAAGGGCATCAACCTGGAGCTGATCGACGCCATCTACGACCTGCGTTACGCCAAGGAGCTCGGCGGCGAGGTGCGCTCTGAGCTGCTCACCAACACCCGCCTCGAGACCTGCCGCTTCGACGCCGCGCGCGGCGAGTACGACCTGACCCTGTGGCACACCGAGCAGCAGCGTCACTTCCGCCACCGCACCCCGGCGCTGATCATGGCCACCGGCTACCGCTACCACATGCCGGACTTCCTGGCGCCCATCACCTCGCGGATCGCCTTCGACGACGCCGGACGCTTCGCCGTGGGCCGCTTCTACGACATCGACGGCGGACGCGGCGAGATCTTCGTGCAGAACGCCGAGCTGCATACCCACAGCCTTGTGGCGCCGGATCTCGGCATGGGCCCCTATCGCAACGCCTGCATCATCCGCGCCTTGACCGGCAAGGAGATCTACCCCATCGAGGAGCGCATCGCCTACCAGCGCTTCGGCGCCCCCAGCGCGGCCGTCTTCGAACCCATGGACGCGGAGCCCGCATGAGCCCGACCCCCTGGCTGGTGGCCGTGACTGCCGTGGCGGTGGTCAGCGACGCCATGCTGCTGCCCTTCTACCCGCAGTTCTTCGCCGAGCGCTTCGGCGTGAGTGATCCCTCCCACGTCGGGGCCTACCTGGCGATGAGCTGCCTGGTGGTGATGCTGGCGCTGCCCGCCTGGGCGCGCCTGGCGCGCCGGGTCGGCACCCTGCGCCTGCTGATCGGCACCCAGGTGGTGGCGGGGTGCCTGAGCCTGTCCTGCGCGGTGGTCACCTCGCTGCCGTGGTTCTGGGGTCTGTCGCTGGCCATGCTGGTGGCCAAGGCCAGCTACCTGCTGGTCTACCCCTACCTGATGCACTTCGCGCCCCAGGACCGCCACGCCACCCTGATCGGCACGCTCTCGGTGGTGGTGCATGCCGGCGGCATCCTCGGCGCCGTGATCGGTGGCCTGGTGCTGGAGCACTGGCAGGCGGCCCAGGTGTTCCGGGTGATGGCGGTCAGCGACGCCCTGCAGGTGGCGGTCTGCCTGCTGCTGCTCAAGCGCGGCCGAGCGCCCCACGCCGCCCCCGCCACCCCGCCAGCCCCGGGCACCAGCACCGCCATCCTGCGCCTGGGCGTGGTGATGCTGCTGTTCACCTTCAGCGCCTACCTGGCCCGGCCCTTCTTCGTCCAATACTGGGAGCTGGCCTCGGGCCTACCCGGCGAGGTGCTGGCCGGGGCGGTCTTCGCCATTCCCGGCGGCGTGGCCGTGGCCCTGCTGGCCCTCGACTTGCTGGGCCGCCGCCCGGGCGGCCAGGCCATCGTCCTGCCCCTGGCCATCGGCCTCACCGGCCTGCTGCTGCAGGCCAGCGGCGAGATCACCGCCATCCTGGCCGGCCGCCTGCTTTTCGGCTGGGCACTGTTCCGCGTCACCGTGCGCCTGGAGGTGCGCCTCTTCCAGCTCAGCACCCCGGAGCGCTACGCCAGCGACTTCAGCAAGATCCACGTCTTCCAGGGGCTCGGCGTGCTTATCGCCTCCTGGGGCGCCGGCCACCTGGTCGACGCCCAAGGCCTGGCCAGCCCCTTCCTCGTCGCCGCACTGGGCTTCGTGCTCTGCGCCCTGGCCCATCGCCTGCTGCTCGCCCGGTCCGAGGCGACCCCGGCGCGGCCTAACGAACCCCTTTCTGCAAGGACCTGACCATGAACCTCTTCCAACCGATCCCGACCACCCGCATCACCTACCGCCGCCACGCCCAGGAGCTCGGCACCTTCAGCCTGCGCCCGCTGCACCTGCCCGAGGACCTGGCGCGGATCCACGCCTGGGTCGCAGCACCCCGGGCCCATTTCTGGGGCATGCAGGGCCACTCCCCCGAGCGCGTCCAGGCCTTCTACCGCGACCTCCAGGAGAGCGACCACGCCCAGGGCTACCTGGGGCTCTTCGACGGCGAGCCGGCCTTTCTGGTGGAGTGCTACGACCCGCGCCACGACCCCATCGGCGAGCATTACGCGGTGGCCGAGGGCGACCGCGGCATGCACTTCCTGGTGGCCCCGGCCGAGACGCCGCTGCCCGGCTTCAGCGCCCAGGTGATCACCACCATCCTTGCCTTCATGTTCGAGGACTCCACCACGCGGCGCATCGTGGTGGAGCCCGATGTCAATAACCGCAAGATCCATCCGCTCAACCGCCGGGTCGGCTTCGTCTACGAGCGCGAGGTCGAGCTCGAGGAGAAGACCGCCCACCTGGCCTTCTGCGACCGCGAGGCCTTCGCCTCGGCGGTGAGCGCCGAGAACCCGCGCCTGGACCCGGCCCTGGCCGCCGACCCGGCCCGCGCCGCCGCCCACCTGACCCCCAAGTTCTGGGCCCGGGCCAACCGTTGGCTGATCCGCAAGGCCATCGCCGAATTCACCCATGAGAAGCTGCTGGCCCCCGAGGGCCTGAATGTCGAAACCGCCGTCAATGCCGACGGCCACGGCGACTACCGCCTGGCCGCCCCGGACGAGGCGGCCGAGTACCGCTTCCGCGCCCGCCGCCTGGCGCTGGATCACTGGGTGATCGACCTCGACTCCCTGGAGAAGCGCGTCGACGGCGCCCCGGCCGAACTCGATGCCCAGCGCTTCATCCTCGAGTTCCGCCGCCCTCTGGGCATCGGCGACGAGATGCTACCGGTCTACCTGGAGGAGGTCGCCAGCACCCTGTTCGGCGGCGCCTACAAGCTCGCCGACACCCGACCCGACGCCGACGGTCTGGTCGACGCCGACTTCCAGACCCTGGAGGCCGCCATGACCGAGGGCCACCCGGTGTTCGTGGCCAACAACGGGCGCATGGGCTTCGACGCCGTGGACTACCACGCCTATGCCCCGGAGGCCGCCGCCCCCATCACCCTGGTGTGGCTGGCCGTGCACCGCGAGGACGCCCACTTCAGCGCCATCGAGGGCCTGGACTACGCGGCCCTGCTGCGCGACGAGCTGGGCGAGGCGACGCTGGCCGACTTCCACCGCCGGCTCGAGGCCCGCGGCCTCGAGCCCGCGGACTACCTGCTGATGCCCGCCCACCCCTGGCAGTGGTTCCACAAGCTGGCCATCACCTTCGCCGCCGAGGTGGCCCGAGGCCGCATCGTCTGCCTGGGCTACGGCCACGACCAGTACCGCGCCCAGCAGTCGATCCGCACCTGGTTCAACGTCAGCCAGCCCAGCCGGCGCTACGTGAAGACGGCGCTGTCGATCCTCAACATGGGCTTCATGCGCGGCCTCTCGCCCCACTACATGCGCGCCACCCCGGCCATCAACGACTGGATCAAGGCCCTGGTCGACGACGACCCGGAGCTTGCCGCCCAAGGCTTCACGGTGCTGCGCGAGGAGGCGGCCATCGGCTTTAGGCGCGACGCCATCGAGCCGGCCTTCGACCGCTACAGCGCCTACAAGAAGATGCTGGCCTGCCTGTGGCGGGAGAGCCCGGTGCGCTACCAGCAGGACGGCCAGCGGCTGATGACCATGGCCGCCCTGCTCCACGTCGACGCCGACGAGCGCGCCCTGCTGCCGCGGCTCATCCAGGCCTCGGGGCTCGCCACCCACGACTGGCTAGACCGCTACCTGCGGGTCTACTTCCGCCCCCTGCTGCACTGCTTCTATGCCTACGACCTGGTGTTCATGCCCCACGGCGAGAACCTGATCCTACAGCTCGAGGACGGCGTGCCGGTGCGCGCCATCATGAAGGACATCGCCGAGGAGA
This sequence comes from Halomonas cerina, assembly GCF_014192215.1. Taxonomy (GTDB): domain Bacteria; phylum Pseudomonadota; class Gammaproteobacteria; order Pseudomonadales; family Halomonadaceae; genus Halomonas; species Halomonas cerina. The sequence goes on along the minus strand of NZ_JACHXP010000017.1, from coordinate 10,560 downwards.
TCGGCATCATGAACACCGAGGTGGCGCTGCCCGAGGCCGTCTCTCGAATCGCCGTCGAGGTACCGGAACCGCTCAAGGTGCTGTCGATCTTCACCGACGTCTTCGACTGCTTCCTGCGCTTCATGGCGCCGATCCTCGTCGAACAGGGCGACCTAAGCGAGCAATTGTTCTGGGAGCGGGTGGCCCGCTGCGTCATCGACTACCAGCAGGACCATCCCGAGTTCGCCGAGAAGTTCGCCCGGCATGACCTCTTCGCCCCGGAGTTCACCCGCTCCTGCCTGAACCGGTTGCAGCTCAACAACCACCAGCAGATGATCGACCTGGCCGACCCGGCGAAGAACCTTCAGTTCGCCGGCACCCTGGTCAACCCCATCGCCGCCTATCGCCCGGAGACCGTGGCGAATCACGCGACCGAGGAGGCGTCGGCCTAGTCCGGCCCCGCCCGGGCCCCACGGCCCGGGCAATAAATTTGATAATGAGACTTATTATCATAATAATGGGGCGCTCCGGTTCCCAGGACGGAGCATCTCATGACGGCCCACCCCAATCTCGACACCCTCTTCCGACGCCATGCCGGCGACCTCGCCGGCTATCTCCGGCACCAGCTGCCGTGTCCCCACCTGGCCGAGGACTTCTGCCAGGAGGTTTTCCTGCGCCTCGGCCAGCACCCCGAACCCACTCGGCTCGAGGAGCCCCGGGCCTACCTGTTTCGCATCGCCCGTAACCTGGTCATCGACCACCACCGACGCTGCCGCTCGCGCCCCGCCAGCCAGCCCCTCGACGACCCCGGGCTCTGCCTGGCCTGTCCGCGGCCCTGTCCCGAGGAGGTCACCGAGCGCCGCCTCTGCCTGATGCGTCTGTGCGAGGCTCTGGATGCCCTGCCGCCCCGCCAGCGCCAGGCCCTCACCTGGCACCGCCTGGAGGGGCTTCCCCAGGCCGAGATCGGCCGGCGCCTTGGCGTCTCCGAGCGCATGGCCGGACGCTACGTGGCCCAGGCCATCGAGCATTGCCGAACCATTTTTTGATAACGATTCGCATTTCATCTATCATCCGGTATCGATCGACGTCCCCGGTGGAGGCCCCATGTCCCAAGCGCTGTCGACCCTGTATATCGGGCCCCTGGAAGGCCTGGCGCCTCCCAAGGTCTCGGCGGCGCCCGGCCCCGACGCCCTGCCCGCCCGCACGCTGCTCGACCCGGCCTACCTGGACGCGCTGTTCGCGCGCTTCGGCGCCCGATACGGCCAGGGCGATCGCCGGGCGGTAGCCTCGCTGTGGTCCAAGTGGCACTTCAGCGCCCTGGCGGCCCATGGCCTGGCCGCCAACCTGCTGCTCGAACGCGACCTGCCGCTGGGGTTAGACGAGTTGCACCTGGCGCAGTCCGCCGAGGGGCAGACCACCGGCCTCGACCTGCGCCACGCCGGCCGTCCGCTGGCCGAGCTCGATCCCTATCCCCGCTTCGCCACCTTGCTCGACGGCCACCTGACGCCGCTGGTCGAGGCCCTGGCCGCGGCCACCGGGGCCTCGCCCAAGGTATTCTGGAGCAATGCCGGCAACTACTTCGAGTACTTCGCCGGTGCCCTGGCCGACCACCCCATGGCATCAAAGGGCCTGGCCGAGCCCGCCCAGGCGCTGATGGAGAGCCGCCGCCTGCCCGATGGCCGGCGCAACCCGCTCTACCGGCCAGTGCGCTACGTTACGCCCGCCGCGCCGGATCAGCCCGCTCGGGTGCGCCGGTTGTGCTGCATCCGCTACCTGATCGATGAGCTCGGCTACTGTGCCAACTGCCCGCTGGAATGCCGGCGCGCCGGCAAGGCGGTGAAGGCGGCCGGATGAGCCTGCCCGCTGATGCGGAGCGCCCGCACACGTCCCGGGACCTGCAAGATTATGGCCGGCGCTACGGCCTCGACTATCGGGTCCCCGGCCTCTCGCCCCGGGCCGAGGTGCCGGTGGTACGCGGCCTGGTGCGCGAGTTCTCGCCACGACACGGCATGCAGTTGGTCGTCTCCGATGTGGAGGTGCTGCACCGCTACGACTCGCGCTCCCGGGCACGCTCACCGCTGTCGATCATCGTCCTGCTGGAAGGAAGGGCCGAAGTGGCCCTGGGCGACGAGGGCCCGCTGACGCTCTCCCCCGGCATGGCCTTGAGCGTGCGACTCGAGGCCCACCACGGCCTGGCCGCCTCCCAACCCGCCGGCCAGCGCCTGCGCGCCCTGACCCTGAGCCTCGACGAGACTTGCCTGGCCCGGCTGGGCATGAGTGCGCCGGCCCCAGGCGCCTCCCATCTCCATGCCTGGCCATTACCCGAACCGCTACGCCAGGGCCTCGAGCAGGCCCTGACCACGCCGCTGCCGGATGACGCCCAGCGCTTGGTGTTCGAGGGGCTGAGCCTGCAGCTGCTGGCCCATGGCGGCCGCGTCGATGCGGCGGCACCGGTCTCCGCGTCGCGTCTGGCGCCCCAAGAACGCCAACGTCTGGAGCGGGTCCGCGACGCCCTGCGCGACGCCCCCGCCGGCGACCATCGCCTGGCCGCCTTGGCCGAACTCGCCGCCATGAGCCCCGCCAGCCTGCGGCGCAAGTTCCAGGCGGCCTTTGGCCGCTCGGTGTTCGACTACTTGCGCGAGTGCCGGCTGAGCCTGGCCCACGACTACCTTCGCCAGGGCTACAGCGTCCAGCAGGCCGCCCACTTCTCGGGCTACCGCCACGCCAGCAACTTCGCCACCGCCTTCCGCCGCCACTTCGGCTACCCGCCGAGTTCCCTCCCGCCGGCGGGCTGATCACCTCGCATAGCCAGGTGAGCATCGCGCATACCTCGCCCCGGCCATAAAAAGGAATAATTCTCATTACCTAAAGTCACTCAGCATCACCCTCACAGGAATCCTTCATGCCGACTCCACGTCCCTTGGCGCTGGCGGTGTCGCTCGTCGCCGCCGGCACGGCCCTAGCCGCCCATGCCGAAGAAGCCGAGCCACTCTCCACCCTGACCGTCACTGCCGAGGCGGCTACCAAGACCGAGACGCCCTTCAACGAGACGCCGCAGTCGGTCTCGGTCATCGAGAATGAGGAGTGGGAGGCCCGGGGCGCCGAGACCGTACAGCGCGCCGCCGCCTACACGCCCGGTGTCTACACCAACCAGGTCGGCGCCTCCAACCGCTATGATTACCTGGTGCTGCGCGGCTTCACCGACGGCAGCGTCAACAACACCTTCCTCGACGGCCTCAAGGTGATGAGCGACGGCGGCTCCTTCAGCTCGCTGGTCATCGATCCCTACTTCCTGGAACGCATCGAGGTGGTCAAGGGGCCGGCCTCGGTGCTCTATGGCCGGGCCTCTCCGGGCGGCCTGGTGGCGCAGACCCGCAAGCGTCCGGAGTTCGAGCGCGGCGGGGAACTGCGCGTGGGGGCAGGCAACAACGCCCAGCGTAGCGCCGCCTTCGACCTCACCGGCCCGCTGGACGACGAGCGCCGCCTCGCCTTTCGTCTGACCGGCCTGGCGCGAGCCGCCGATACCCAGTTCGGCCCAGTGGAGGAGGAACGCTACGCCTTCGCCCCCCAGCTGACCTGGGACATGACCGACGCCACCAGCCTCACCCTGCACGCCTACCTGCACAAGGACCCGGAAGGCGGCTATCATTCGGGCCTGCCCTTCGAAGGCACGGTGGTCGACCACGCCGGGCGTCGCATCGCCAACACCTTCTTCGAGGGCGAGGAGGACTTCGACACCTTCGAGCGCGACCAATACATGGTCGGCTACGAGCTGGAGCACCGCTTCCACGACACCCTGACCGGCCGCCAGAAGCTGCGCTACACGGACGCCGACGTCGAGCTGGAACAGGTCTACGCCTTCGGCTGGGCCAGCGACACCGAGCTCAACCGCTTCTTCTCCAGCGGCGACGAGTCGCTCCAGGCCTTCACCGTGGACAACCAGCTCGAGGCACGGCTCAGCACCGGGGCCGCCGAGCACACCCTGCTGGCCGGCGTCGACTACCAACAACTCGATAACGACGTCGTCTGGGGCTCGGGCATGTTCCCTACCATCGACGCCTTCGATCCCGAGTACGGCGCCGAGCCCATCGCCATGTTCCCGGATATCCGCCGCAAGCGGGAACTCGAGCAGACCGGCGTCTACCTCCAGGACCAGCTGGCCCTGGGGAACTGGCGAGTGAACCTGGGTGGGCGCCATGACTGGGTGGATATCTCCAACACCGACCGCGACAGCGGTGCCGAGAGCGAACTGGACGACACTCAGTTCAGCGGTCGCGCCGGGGTGCTCTATCTCTTCGACAACGGCCTGGCACCCTATGCCAGCTACACCACCTCCTTCAGCCCCAACTCCGCCACCGACCAGAATGGCGATTTGATCGAGCCTTCCCAGGGCGAGCAGGTGGAGACGGGCCTGAAGTTCCAGCCGGCCGGCACCCAGGATCGCTACAGCCTGGCGCTGTTCCACATCACCCAGGAGAACCTGGCCACCAAGCGCGCCAGCGAGACCTTCTTCCGCGCCACCGGCGAGATCGAGTCCCGGGGCGTCGAACTGGAAGCCCATACCCAACTGACCGACAACCTGCGCCTGCAGGCCGGCTACAGCTACACCGACGTGACCCTCGAGAAGACCGACGATGCCAACGAGGGCAACACCGACAACTGGGTGCCGCGCCACCAGGCCTCGGTGTGGGGTCAGTATGCCTTCCAGCAGGACGGGCTCGCCGGCCTGGATGCCGGGCTCGGGGTGCGCTACTACGCCGACATCTACGCCGACGAGGCCAATACCGAGAAGGTGCCCGACTACACTGTGGTCGATGCCACCCTCGGCTACGACCTGACCGAGGTGGGCCTCGAGGGCGTCTCGGCACGGCTCAACGTCAACAACCTGCTCGACGAGGACTACGTGGCCGGCTGCAGCAGCATCAACTTCTGCTACTTCGGCGCCGAGCGTAGCGTCAAGGCCACGGTCAGCTACGCCTTCTGACCCGGTCGTCAGCCCCCACCAGGACGACCAGACACCTACTGGCTACCGGGGTTGGTTCCTCGCCTTTTGCCCGGTGTGGCGTTCAGGTGTCCTGCGTTGAGGCGGTATCGACACGCACCTGGACATAGGAGCCCGGCGCATCCTCCAGGGGCGGGAATCGCTCCCCACCGGGTTCGCGAGCCGGCACCTGGCCGCCATTGTGGCGCTGGATCCAGCGGCGCCATTCCGGCCACCAGGAGCCCGGATGGTGGCTGGCCGATTCTAGCCAGCGGTCGGGGTCGCGAGGCAAGTGTCCATAGGACCAGTATCCATATTTCGAGGAGCTGGCCGGGTTGATGACGCCCGCGATATGGCCCGAGCCACCCAGAAGGAAGCGGGGACGACTGCCCAGCAGATGGGCCCCCCGATAACTGGCTGTCCAGGGCGCGATGTGATCCTTCTCTGTCGCGACGAAGAAGGCCGGCGTGCGCACCTTGCCCAGGTCGATGGCTTCTCCCGCCAGCGAAATCGCTCCCGGCTCGGCAAGGCGGTTCTCCAGGTACATGTTGCGCAGATAGAAGCTTTGCATGCGTCGCGGCATCCGGGTGGAATCGGAGTTCCAGTAGAGCAGATCGAAGGCCTTGGGGTCGCGACCCAAGAGGTAGTTGTTGATGACGAAGCTCCAGATCAGATCGCTGGATTGCAGCAGGTTGAAGGCATTGGCCAGATGCGTGCCCTCCAGGTAGCCGCGCCGCTCCATATGCTGCTCCATGAAGCGGATCTGCTCCTCGTCGATGAACACCTCCAGCGGTCCCACCTCGCTGAAGTCAAGGAGCGTCGTGAAGAAAGTCGCACTACTCACCCGATCATCCCCCCGGGCGGCCTGATGCGCCAGGGTACAAGCCAGCAGGGTACCGCCGATGCAGTAGCCGATGGTGTTGAGTGACGCCTCGCCGGTGACTTCGGCCACCACGTCCATGGCCTTGAGGGTGCCCTCGGTGAGGTAGTCGTCGAAGGCCACCTCAGCATAGCGTTCGTCCGGATTGACCCACGAGATAATGAATACCGTCATGCCCTGCTCGACGGCCCAGCGGATGAAGGAACGCTCCGGGGTCAGGTCCAGGATGTAGTACTTGTTGATCCAGGGCGGGACGATCAGCAAGGGCCGCCGGTCGACCTCCTCGGTGGCCGGCGCGTATTGGATGAGTTGCATCAAGTCATTCTGGAAGATCACCTTGCCTGGCGTCACCGCGATGTTCTTCCCCAGTTCGAGCCCCTCTGAATCGCTCTGCTGGATACGCAACAGGCCTTCGCCTCGCGCCAGGTCGCTCATCAGGTTGGCCAGGCCGCGCAGCAGGTTGGCACCGCCGGTTCTGACCGTGGCTTCGACCACCTCCGGGTTGGTAATCGAAAAGTTGCTGGGGGCGAGGGCGTCCATCAACTGGCGGGCATAGAACTCGATCTTCACCCGCTCCTCCCTGTCGACCCCCTCGGAGACATCATGCACCGCGTTCAACCACTCCTCGGCGGTCAACTGGTAGGCCTGCCTGAGGGCATCGAAATACAGGTTCTCCTCCCATCCTTTCGCCTTGAAGCGGCGGTCTTTCGGGTCGGGCCGGGCCGTGGATAACGGATCGTGACCGGAGAGTCGCAGCAGCGTGTTCTGCCAGAGTTCGCCATAGCCCTCCAGCAGTTTCAGCTGGGCATTCAGGGACCGTTCCGGATGCAGCAGAAACTGCTGGTTCAGGTTGGCAAGCGCCTTGGCCGCGACAGCCGGATCGGGCAGGGTGAAGAAATCGCCACGCTCCTGCCGCTGGAGCCAGCCCTGCCAGGCCCGGGTCGACTCGGCCATTAGCCGGGTGATGGTCTCGGCGTATTGCTCAGCCAGCATGTCGTGCGGTTCCTCGGACGAGGGTGTCTCCCTGTTCTTCCCCTGTGGCGCCGAACGTCGTTGGTCACTCATGGCTCCCCCTTCTTCTGCAAACTTCTGCCGGCAGAGCCGGTTCAAGCGAACTCGGGCTCATCGGGCCTCACGGACGCGGATGAACATCTCGACATCATCAAGAGTAGCGGGCGTCCTACCTATACCCTAGTCGAAAGCTACCTATGAAAAGCACTTGCTAGCGACCTCTGTGGACGCCATCATCAGCGCCCAGGCAGTATGCGAGACTGGGGTAGCATCGGCATAGGGCACGCGAAGGCGCTCCCGCTACCGATAAACCCCTGCCATTGTTGAACCTTTCCCGATCTGGATTTGAACCCCAATGAGCAAAGTCCTGATTATCGGCGCCGGCGGCGTCGGTGGCGTCGTGACCCACAAGTGCGCCCAGCATCCGGAAGTCTTCTCCGAGATCTGCCTGGCCAGTCGCCACCAGGCGAAGTGTCGCGCCATCGCGGCCCAGCTGGACCGGCCCATCCACACGGCCGAGGTGGATGCCGACGACGTCGAGGCCCTGGTCGTGCTGATCGAGTCCTTCCAGCCCGACGTGCTGATCCACGTGGCCCTGCCCTACCAGGACCTGACCATCATGGAGGCCTGCCTGCGCACCGGCGTGCCCTACCTGGATACTGCCAACTACGAGCACCCGGACGAGGCCAAGTTCGAGTATAAGGAGCAGTGGGCCTTCCAGGAGCGCTACGCCCGCGCCGGCAACATGGCCACCTTGGGCTGTGGCTTCGACCCGGGCATGACCAACATCTACTGCGCCTGGGGCCAGAAGAACCTGTTCGACGAGATCCATCGCATCGACATCCTGGATGCCAATGGCGGCGACCACGGCTACCCGTTCGCCACCAACTTCAACCCCGAGATCAACATCCGCGAGATCACCGCCAACGGCCGCTACTGGGAAGAGGGCGAGTGGAAGGAGACCGCACCCCTGGCCGAGAAGCGCACCTTCGATTTCGACGGCATCGGCGAGAAGGACCTTTACCTGCTCTACCACGAAGAGCTCGAGTCCCTATCACAGAACATCAAGGGCCTCAAGCGCATCCGCTTCTGGATGACCTTTTCCGAGCAGTACCTCACCCATCTCAAGGTGCTCGAGAACGTCGGCATGACCCGCATCGAGCCGATCGAGTTCGAGGGCCGCGAGATCGCCCCCCTGCAGTTCCTCAAGGCGGTGCTGCCCGACCCGGCCTCGCTGGGCCCGCGCACCAAGGGCAAGACCAACATCGGCGTGATCCTTGACGGCCTCAAGGATGGCAAGCGGCGCAAGGTGCACATCTACAACATCTGCGATCACGAGAAGTGCTATGAAGAAGTCAAGTCCCAGGCCATCTCCTACACCACCGGCGTACCGGCGGTGACCGGTGCGATACTGATGCTCGAGGGCCTATGGAAGGGCGAAGGCGTGTTCAACGTCGAGCAGCTCGACCCGGACCCCTTCATGGCGCGCATCGGCGACATGGGCCTGCCGTGGCAGATGGTCGAGCTCGACCCCGATGCCGACCCGCTGGCCTGACCGATGGCAGAACCGAGCTACCCCTTCGATATCCACGCCTGCCCGTCGCCCGCCTACGTGGTGGACGACGCTCGCCTGCGGGCCAACCTGGAGCGCCTCAGGGAGGTCCAGGCGGCCAGCGGCGCGCGCATCCTGCTGGCCTTGAAGGGCTTCGCCATGTGGGACACCTTCCCGATGATCCGCCACTACCTGGTGGGCACCACGGCGAGTGGCCAGGACGAGGCCCGCCTCGGCGCCGAGACCTTCGGCGGCGAGGTGCATGTCTACTCGCCGGCCTTCGGTGACGCGGAGATGAGCGAGGTACTGCGCCATGCCGACCACCTGAGCTTCAACTCTCCCGCCCAGTGGCGACGCTTCCGCGACCGGGTTGCCCGGGCACCGCGGGCGATCTCCTGCGGCCTCCGGGTCAACCCGGAGTATTCCGAGGGCAAGGTGGCGATCTACGACCCCTGCGCCCCGGGCTCGCGGCTCGGCACCCGGGCCGCGGACCTCACACCGGCGGATCTGGAGGGGCTCGAGGGGCTGCACTTCCACACCCTGTGCGAGCAGAACAGCGACGCCCTGGAGCACACCCTGGAGGCCTTCGAGGCGAAATTCGGCCAGCACCTGCCGGGCATGGCATGGGTAAACTTCGGCGGCGGCCACCATATCACCCGCGACGATTACGACGTCGAGCGGCTGGTGCGGGTGATCCGCGACTTCCGCGCCCGCCACCCCCACCTCACCGTCTACCTGGAACCGGGGGAGGCCATCGCGCTGAACACCGGCTATCTGGTCTGCTCGGTACTGGACATCGTCGAAAACGAGGGCACCATCGCCATCTTGGACACCTCGGCCACGGCGCACATGCCGGACGTGCTGGAGATGCCCTACCGGCCGGAGATCCTCGGTGCGGGCGAGCCCGGCGAGAAGGCCCACACCTATCGCCTGGGGGGCCAGACCTGCCTGGCCGGCGACATCGTCGGCGAGTACAGTTTCGATGCCCCGCTCAAGGTCGGCGACCGGCTGGTGTTCACCGACATGGCCCACTACACCATGGTGAAGACCACCACCTTCAACGGCATCCGCCTGCCGTCGATCTGCCGGATCGACGAGGCCAACCGCGAAGTGCGCACCGTGAAGACCTTCGGCTACATGGACTACATGCAACGGCTCAGCTGAGCCCTCGTTACCCACACCCCTACCAACCGCCGAGGCAATGTCCTAGAGGCGTGCACCACCATGGCCATGGCGTCCCAGCGTAGGAAGACGGTCCTTATAGTTTTCCCATGCCATGGACCGTCTCCCTGGGATCGGTCGGCATCGCCTTATTCAACGATCGGTCTGTGCCTCGACCACGGCGAAGGCGCTCATGTTGGCGATCCCCCGTGCGGTGACCGTGCGGTTGAGCACATGCACCGGCTGGGCGGCCCCCAGCAGGATGGGGCCCACGGACACCCCGTTGCCCAGTACCTTCAAGGCGGTAAAGGCGATGTTCGCCGCATCGATGTTGGGCATGATCAACAGATTGGCCTCGCCGGTGAGCAGCGAGTCGGGCAGGATGCGCCCGCGCACGCCCGTGGACAGCGCCGAGTCAGCCTGCATTTCGCCATCCACCACCAGATCCGGCGCGCGCTCCCGGATCAGCGCTAGCGCCTGGCGCATCTTGCCGGCACTGTCGAAGTCGGAACTGCCGAAATTCGAGTGGGAGACCAGGGCGGCCCGGGGCGTGATCCCGAAGCGGCGGATCTGCTCCGCGGCCAGCAGGGTGATCTCGGCAATCTGACCGGCATCGGGGTCGTAATTGACGAAGGGATCGGCGATGAAGAGGGTGGCCTGTTCGAGGATCAGCAGTTGCAGGGCGGCCGCCGTGGTCACGCCCTCGCGCAGGCCGATGACATCCAGCACCAGACCCAGGTGTTCGCGGTAGGTGCCCACCGGGCCGGCGATCATGGCGTCCACCTCGCCCCGGCGCAGCAGCAGCGAGGCCAGGATGGTGGCCCGGCTGCGGACGCGCTTCTCGGCGGCCTCCGGCTGTACACCGCGCCGTCCCATCAGCTGGTGGTAGTCGCTGGCCAGGTCGGCGTAGCCAGGATAGTCCTGCGAGTCGATCAGCTCGAAATCGACGCCGGGCCTCACCGGCAGGCCCAGTTCCTCGATACGGGCCTCGACGAC
>NZ_JACHXP010000016.1 GCF_014192215.1 Halomonas cerina | reverse complement strand
AACCACCTGATCCCATGCCGCACTCAGCAGTGAAACCGCTCAGCGCCGATGGTAGTGTGGGGCTTCCCCATGCGAGAGTAGGTCATCGTCAGGCATCTATCCCGAGAAAACCCCGATCATCCCCAATGGTCGGGGTTTTTTCATGGCCGATCGGTGGATTTCCGGGACTAGCCGGTTCCGTTAGAATGTGGCCTTTTCCCGCCAGGGGCATGCGCATGACTATCGGTGACCTGATCCGCCTGTTGAGCGACGGCGAGTTCCATTCCGGCGAGCAGCTCGGTGAGCGGTTGGGGGTGTCCCGAGCAGCCGTCTGGAAGCAGCTGCGCAAGCTGGAAGCCCTGGGCATTCCCATGCAGGCGGTGAAAGGGCAGGGCTATCGGCTGGCGGAGCCCATGGAGCTGCTGGATGGCGCGGCCGTCGTGGCCGGTCTGTCACGGGAAGCCCGGCGGTATCTCACCCGCCTGTTCGTGGAAGAGACGCTCCCGTCCAGCAACGCCTTCCTGCGCGAACGCTTCTCCCAGGGGGCGGGGCACGGTGAGGTCTGCCTGGTGGAGCAGCAGAGTGCCGGCAAAGGGCGCCGCGGCCGTACCTGGGTGACGCCCTGGGGGCGGACCCTGATGGTCTCGGTGGGCTGGCGAGTGGAGTCGGGCGTGGCGGCCCTGGAGGGGCTGAGCCTGGCGATCGGCGTGGTGCTCGCCCGGGTGCTTGAAGGACATGGTGTCAGGCCGTGGCTAAAATGGCCCAACGATGTCCTGCTGGAGACGCGTGAGGACGGCCTGGGCAAGCTGGCCGGGATCCTGGTGGAAATCAGCGGGGACGCCGCTGGTCCCTGTGAGGTGGTGGTCGGCATGGGCATCAATGTCGATCTGCCGTCCGCTTTTCGTGACGGCATCGACCAGCCCGTGGCCGCGGTGCATGACCAGGCGCCGGCGCTTTCCCGAAACCGGCTGGCCGTGGAGCTGCTGGAGCAGCTGCTGCCGCTGATGGCGACCTTCGAGCAGCAGGGCTTCGGAGCCTGGCAGTTGGCCTGGAACGAGCGCCATGCCTACGCGGGCCAAGAGGTGGATGTCCTGCGTGGTGGCGATCGCGAGCCAGCCATTGCCGAGTCCGTCGATGCCGCAGGCAACCTCTGGGTACGTCAGGAGACGGGGCGTGTCAAGCTCGCGGGCGGTGAAATCAGCGTGCGAGGGCGCTCATGATCCTGGATCTCGATATTGGCAATACCCTGTCGAAATGGCGACTGAAGGATGCCGACAGCAGCGAGATCCGTTCACGAGGGGCCGTCTGGACGCGCGAGGAGTGGCGCCCGGGGGCCGACATTCCGGATCTGGACGTGGTGGAGGCCGTGCGCATCTCCAGCGTGGCCCGTCGGGCGGTGCTGGAGCAGACGGTGTCGCTACTCGAGCATCGCGTCGGCCGAGTACATGTCGCCCGTTCGATGCCCGAGGCACTGGGCGTCGTCAATGGCTACCAGGAGCCAGGAAAGCTTGGCGTGGATCGCTGGATGGGCGTGCTGGCCGGTTATCAACTGGCGGGGGGCTGCTGTGTGGTGGATTGCGGTAGCGCCATTACCGTGGACTTCGTGATGCCCGGCGGTCGTCACTTGGGCGGCTACATCCTGCCGGGTCTGCGTCTCATGAAGGAGAGCCTGAAGCTCGGAACGCGCAATGTGGCCATCGACCCCGACAGTGAGGCCGAGGAACTGCTGGTGCCGGGGCGTCGCACCGTGGAAGCCGTCAATCACGGCATCTTCATGGCCGCGGTGAGTGCGGTAAATCGCATCTACAGTGAGGTGTGCGATCGCGAAGGCGTGGCCTTGCCGGTACTGCTCACCGGGGGCGATGCCCGGGTGGTCGCGCGAGGTCTCCAGATCCCCCATGCGGTGTGGCCGGACATGGTCTACGCCGGGCTCGAGGCGTGCTTTCCGCTGACGGCGGCCGAGCGGGCCGGCCGGATGTCGGGGGCGCCCGGGGTGCCGGCGCCGGTCTCGCTGGAAAAGATCCGCGCCGGGCTTGCATTCTCGATGCTGCTTTGACACAATGCGCCGCGTTCCGGAAAGGCAGGGTCGTCACGGCGCTCTTGTCTTGACTCGTCAAGATGATCGGGAAAACAATCACTTGACACCGGAAACCAAGGCGGTAGAATGCATCGCCAGTTGGAGGGGTTCCCGAGTGGCCAAAGGGAGCAGACTGTAAATCTGCCGCGAAAGCTTCGAAGGTTCGAATCCTTCCCCCTCCACCAGATTTTCGCCGGGCCTGCTTGGTTAGGCCGAGGCAGCAAGAGTGGGCAGGCGGGCATAGTTCAATGGTAGAACCTCAGCCTTCCAAGCTGATGATGCGGGTTCGATTCCCGCTGCCCGCTCCAGGTTTGCCGGCGCCCTGGCGCCGATCAGTGTTACGCTCATGTAGCTCAGGGGTAGAGCACACCCTTGGTAAGGGTGAGGTCGACGGTTCAAATCCGTCCATGAGCTCCAGTTCGAGAAGGCGAGCCGCGGCTCGCCTTCTCTCTTTCCTCCCCCGGGCAGTGTCGAGCCGAGAAGAGGTGCGGGGAAAGGGCTTGTCAGCCGGAGCAGCTTTCGCTATGATGGCGCCCGCTGTCGCATAGGCCGCTTGCAAAGGGTGGTCCGGAAGCAGTTACAGGCCAGTAGCTCAATTGGCAGAGCAGCGGTCTCCAAAACCGCAGGTTGGGGGTTCGATTCCCTCCTGGCCTGCCAGTCTTCCCCAGGCTGGCGAGTTCCCATAGACTTTCATGTTTCGATTGCCGCACCCTGAGGAGTCTCGTTTTCATGAAGCATAGCGCCGAGGTGCAGGAGTCGCGCCATGACGGGCTCAAGTGGGCGGCTGTCGTCACTCTGCTGGTTCTTGCCGTAGTCGGCAATGCTTATTTCGCCGATCAGGCGCTTCTCTATCGTGTGCTCGGTGTCGTCGTGCTCAGCGTCGCTGCTGGGGTGGTGGCCCTGACCACCACCAAGGGGCGTGATCTGCTTGAGTTGGCCCGCAGCGCGAAGAAGGAGATCCAGCGTGTTGTCTGGCCGACGCGTCCCGAGACCGTGCAGACCACGGCCATCGTGCTGGTGGCCGTGCTGGTGGTGGGGCTGATGCTGTGGATCATCGATACCCTTCTTGGCTGGGCGATGTCCGGCGTCATTGGTTAGGAGATCTCATGTCCAAGCGTTGGTACGTCGTACACGCCTACTCCGGCTTCGAGAAGCATGTCATGCGCTCCCTCAGGGAGCGTGTGAAGATGTATGGCATGGAGGATCGTTTCGGCGAGATCCTGGTGCCCACCGAGGAAGTCGTCGAGATGCGTGACGGCAAGCGCCGCAAGAGCGAGCGCAAGTTCTATCCCGGCTATGTGCTGGTCGAGATGGAAATGGACGACGATACCTGGCACCTGGTCAACGAGACCCCGCGCGTCATGGGGTTCATCGGCGGCACCAAGGAGAAGCCGGCGCCGATCACGCAGCGGGAGGCCGACGCCATCCTGAGTCGGGTCAGGGACGGCTCCGAAAAGCCCAAGCCGAAGACGCTCTTCGAGCCGGGCCAGTCCGTGCGTGTCATCGATGGCCCCTTCGCCGACTTCAACGGCGTGGTCGAGGAAGTCAACTACGACAAGAGTCGCCTGCAGGTCAGCGTGCTGATCTTCGGTCGTCCCACGCCGGTCGAGTTGGAGTTTGCCCAGGTCGAGAAGGAATAAGCCCTCTCGTCCGGGCGCGTTTCGTGGCGGTCGCCGAGGCGGCCGCGTAACCCGGGGAGCCGCAAGGGAGACGCTGTACAAATTGGCGAGCGGGATGAAGCGCAAGGCGCACGCAGCGCAGACACCGGAGCCTATGCGGTACTAGGTGAGGATGTCGAGCAGCGCGCAACGCAGCGATTCGCCCGCGCAGACATTTGAGCAGTGTTTTCCGAGGCGCTACTACCCAACTGGAGTCCAACATGGCCAAGAAAGTCCAGGCTTACATCAAGTTGCAGGTCGCAGCTGGTAAAGCCAACCCGAGTCCCCCCGTGGGCCCCGCGCTGGGTCAGCACGGTGTCAACATCATGGAGTTCTGCAAGGCGTTCAATGCCGAGACCCAGAGCATCGAGCCGGGTCTGCCGACGCCTGTCGTCATCACCGTCTACTCCGACCGCAGCTTCACCTTCGTCACCAAGACGCCGCCCGCGGCCGTGCTGCTGAAGAAGGCGGCCGGCATCAAGTCCGGCTCCGGCGAGCCGAACAAGAAGAAGGTCGGTACCGTGACCCGTGAGCAGCTCGAGGAGATCGCCAAGACCAAGGAGCCGGACCTGACGGCTGCCGATCTCGACGCCGCGGTGCGTACCATTGCCGGTAGTGCCCGCAGCATGGGCCTGAATGTGGAGGGGCTCTGATCATGGCCAAGCTCAGCAAGCGTGCGCAGCAGATTCGCGAGAAGATCGACCCGAACAAGGCATATTCCCTCGACGAGGCCGTGGCCCTGCTCTCCGAGCTGTCCACCGTCAAGTTCAAGGAGTCCGTGGACGTCGCGATCAACCTGGGCGTCGACCCGCGCAAGTCCGACCAGGTCGTGCGGGGTGCCACCGTCATGCCCAACGGGACCGGCAAGGACGTGCGTGTCGCCGTCTTCACTCAGGGGGCCAACGCCGATGCCGCCAAGGAAGCCGGTGCCGACATCGTCGGCATGGATGACCTGGCCGAGCAGGTCAAGAAGGGCCAGCTCGACTTCGACGTGGTGGTCGCCTCGCCGGACGCCATGCGGGTGGTCGGCCAGCTGGGCCAGATCCTCGGTCCGCGCGGCCTGATGCCGAATCCCAAGGTCGGTACCGTGACCGCGGACGTGGCCACCGCGGTCAAGAATGCCAAGGCCGGTCAGGTGCGCTTCCGGACCGACAAGAACGGCATCATCCACACCACCCTGGGCAAGGTCGATTTCGATGCTGCCGCCATCCAAGGCAACCTGGAGGCGCTGGTCGCCGATCTGAAGAAGCTCAAGCCGAGCACGTCCAAAGGTGTGTATTTCAAGAAGTTCACTCTGTCCACCACCATGGGGCCAGGGTTGACCGTCGATGCGTCCGCGCTGGTCTGAGTTGGGCCGTATCGATAACAGGCAAGAGACTTTGCGGTCCCCGTGCCGGGCTCAGGCCTGCCGGCGGGGCACCGTCAAAGACCGCAGGTGCCGCCGCTCGCCGTGAGCCGGCGGCTTAATCGCCCCCTCGGGCTGCCTGCGCAGATGGTGTGCCGCCAGTACGCTGGTGAGCACCATCATCCAGGCCCCCTAGCCTCGTGCCGGGGGGAGATGGTAACCACCGGAACCCTCGAGCGAGGGTCCGGCACGAAGGAGTGATCACAGTGGCACTAGCACTCGAAGGCAAGAAGGCGATCGTTGCCGAGGTCAGTGAAGCCGCCAAGGACGCTCTCTCCGTCGTTGTTGCCGATTCTCGTGGTGTCGCGGTCAGCAAGATGACCGACCTGCGCAAGCAGGCCCGCGAGAATGGCGTGCAGATCCGTGTTGTCCGCAACACCCTGGCACGCCGCGCCCTGTCCGGAACCCCCTGGGAGATTCTGGACGAGACCTTCTCGGGTCCGACCATGTTGGCCTTCTCCTATGAGCATCCGGGTGCCGCCGCCCGCCTGTTCAAGGAATTCGCCAAGAATGAGAAGGACTTCGAGGTCAAGGCGCTGGCCTACGAAGGCGAGCTGATCCCGGCGAGCGATCTCGACCGTCTGGCGACCCTGCCGACCTATGACGAGGCCATCGCCAAGCTGATGTCCGTCATGAAGGAGGCGTCTGCCGGCAAACTGGTCCGTACCCTCGCCGCGCTGCGTGACCAGAAGCAGGAAGAGGCCGCCTGATCGGCGAACTCGAGCCCGCAGCGAGAATCGAATATTGAATCCTCGAGTCATCGGCACGCCGAGACTCCCGCAAAGTTAGGAATCTAGACCATGGCACTGACCAAAGAAGACATTATCAACGCCGTCGCCGACATGTCCGTGATGGAAGTCGCCGAGCTCATCGAGGCGATGGAAGAGAAGTTCGGCGTTTCTGCCGCGGCGGCCGTCGTGGCCGGCCCGGGTGGCGCTGAAGCCGCTGTCGAGGAAGAGCAGACCGAATTCGACCTGGTGCTGACCGGCGCCGGCGACAAGAAGGTCAACGTCATCAAGGCGGTCCGCGAGATCACCGGCCTGGGCCTGAAGGAAGCCAAGGGTGCCGTCGACGGCGCACCGGCGACCATCAAGGAAGCCATGTCCAAGGAAGACGCCGAAGAGGCCAAGAAGAAGCTGGAAGACGCCGGCGCGAGCGTGGAGCTCAAGTAACCCTTGGGCCCATGGCTTCACGCGCTGCGTAAGCTTCCACGGCTGGTGGCGGGACACCCGCTGCCGGCCTTTTTCTGTTGTCACTAGCCGCTGGCCCCACGGGCCACCGCTAGCCGAATTCCGACGGCGAGCCTCCCCTGGAGGCTTGCCGTCAGCGCCTGACGGGGCCGCACCCGTCGGGTGGCGCCGACATGCATCGGTCACCCATGGTGAACAAGCTGGGGAATACAGATGGCTTACTCATACACTGAGAAAAAACGCATCCGCAAGGATTTCGGCAAACTGCCCCAAGTGATGGATGTGCCCTACCTGCTGGCCATCCAGCTGGATTCCTACTACGACTTTCTCCAGCAGGACCGCTCACCCGAGGAGCGCCTGGAGGTCGGCCTGCATGCCGCCTTCCGTTCCGTCTTCCCGATCGAGAGCTTCTCCGGCAACGCCGCCCTGGAGTATGTCAGCTACCGGTTCGGCACTCCGGCGTTCGACGTCAAGGAGTGCCAGCTGCGCGGCGTCACCTACTCGGCCCCCCTGCGCGTCAAGGTTCGCCTGATCATCTACGATAAGGACTCGTCGAACAAGGCGATCAAGGACATCAAGGAGCAGGAAGTCTACATGGGGGAGATCCCCCTGATGACCGAGAACGGCACCTTCGTGGTCAATGGGACCGAACGCGTCATCGTCTCCCAGCTGCACCGCTCACCGGGCGTGTTCTTCGATCACGACAAGGGCAAGAGCCACTCCTCCGGCAAGCTGCTCTACTCGGCCCGCGTGATCCCCTACCGCGGCTCTTGGCTCGACTTCGAGTTCGATCCCAAGGACAACGTCTTCGTACGCATCGACCGCCGCCGCAAGCTGCCGGCCACGGTACTGATGCGCGCCCTGGGCATGAGCGCCGAGGAGATCCTCGACGAGTTCTTCGAGACCAGCACCTTCCACATCGAGAAGTCCGGCTTCTCCGTGGAGCTGGTGCCGTCGCGCCTGCGCGGCGAGACCGCAACCTTCGACATCAAGGACGGCGAGGGCAACGTCATCGTCGAGGAAGGCCGTCGCGTCACCCAGAAGCATATCCGCCAACTGGAGAAGTCCGGCCTCGAGCGTCTCGAGGTGCCGATGGACTACCTGTTCGGCAAGGTGCTGGCCAAGGACCAGATCAACCCAGCCACCGGCGAGCTGATCTGCCCCTGCAACACCGCGATCACCCCGGAGCTGCTCGAGAGCCTCGGCCAGGCCGGCATCACCCGGCTCGAGACCCTCTACACCAACGATCTCGACTGTGGTCCCTTTATCTCCGACACCCTCAAGCTGGACACCACCGGGTCCCAGCTCGAGGCCCTGGTCGAGATCTACCGCATGATGCGCCCCGGCGAGCCGCCCACCAAGGAGGCCGCCGAGACGCTGTTCAACAACCTGTTCTTCACCGAAGACCGCTACGACCTGTCCGGCGTCGGTCGCATGAAGTTCAACCGCCGCCTACGTCGCGACGCCGACACCGGTTCCGGCGTGCTCGACCGCGATGATATCCTCGACGTGCTGCGCGAGCTCATCAACATCCGTAACGGCTTCGGCGATGTCGACGACATCGACCACCTGGGCAACCGCCGCATCCGCTGCGTGGGCGAGATGGCCGAGAACCAGTTCCGCGTGGGCCTGGTGCGCGTCGAGCGGGCGGTCAAGGAGCGCCTCTCCATGGCGGAGAGCGAGGGCCTGATGCCCCAGGACCTGATCAATGCCAAGCCGGTGGCCGCCGCGGTCAAGGAGTTCTTCGGCTCCAGCCAGCTGTCCCAGTTCATGGACCAGAACAACCCGCTCTCCGAGGTCACCCACAAGCGCCGCGTCTCCGCGCTTGGCCCGGGCGGCCTGACCCGCGAGCGGGCCGGCTTCGAGGTGCGTGACGTCCACGCCACCCACTACGGCCGCCTGTGCCCGATCGAGACCCCGGAAGGGCCGAACATCGGCCTGATCAACTCGCTCGCCACCTACAGCCACACCAACAGTTACGGCTTCCTAGAGACGCCGTACCGCAAGGTCGTGGGCAGCCAGGTCACCGATGACGTAGTCCACCTCTCGGCCATCGAGGAGGGTGACTTCGTCATCGCCCAGGCCTCGGCTACCGTGAGCGAAAGCGGCCGGCTGTCCGACGACCTGGTCCAGGTGCGCCACCGTGGCGAGACCACCTTCATGCGTCCCGAACAGGTGACACTGATGGACGTCTCGCCGCGTCAGGTGGTCTCCGTGGCCGCGGCCCTGATTCCGTTCCTCGAGCACGATGACGCCAACCGCGCCCTGATGGGGGCCAACATGCAGCGCCAGGCGGTGCCGACCCTGCGCGCCGACAAGCCGCTCGTCGGTACCGGCATGGAGCGCTTCGTGGCCCGTGACTCCGGCGTCTGCGCCGTGGCACGTCGCGGCGGGGTGATCGATTCGGTCGATGCCAAGCGCATCGTGGTCCGGGTCAACGAGGACGAGATCATCGGTGGCGAAGCCGGGGTCGACATCTACAACCTGACCAAGTACCTGCGCTCCAACCAGAACACCTGTCAGAACCAGCGCCCGATTGTGCGCCCGGGGGACGAGGTGGCCCGGGGCGACATCCTGGCCGACGGGCCATCCGTGGACATGGGCGACCTGGCGCTGGGCCAGAACATGCGCATCGCCTTCATGCCCTGGAACGGCTACAACTTCGAGGACTCGATCCTGCTCTCCGAGCGGGCCGTCCAGGAGGACCGCTTCACCACCATCCACATCCAGGAGCTGACCTGTGTGTCCCGCGACACCAAGCTGGGGGCCGAGGAGATCACCTCCGACATCCCCAATGTGGGCGAGTCGGCACTGGGCAAGCTGGACGAGGCCGGCGTGGTCTATATCGGCGCCGAGGTGGGGCCGGGCGACATCCTGGTCGGCAAGGTCACGCCCAAGGGTGAAACTCAGCTGACCCCGGAAGAGAAACTGCTGCGCGCGATCTTCGGCGAGAAGGCCAGTGATGTGAAGGACACCTCGCTACGGGCCCCCACCGGCATGAAGGGCACCGTCATCGATGTCCAGGTGTTCACCCGTGACGGCGTGGAGAAGGACTCCCGAGCACTGGCCATCGAGCAAATGCAGCTCGACGAGGTGCGCAAGGATCTGCAGGAGACCTACCGCATCGCCGAGGACGCCACCTTTGGCCGCCTCAAGCGTACCCTGTCCGGTCAGGCCGTCAACGGCGGGCCCAAGCTCAAGAAGGACGACGTACTCAGCGACGCCTATCTCGAGGAACTGCCGCGTCAGCAGTGGTTCAAGCTGCGGATGCAGGACGAGGCGCTCAACGAGCTGCTGGCCCAGGCCGACGAGCAGCTCGAGAACCGTCGCAAGGAAATGGACGAGCGCTTCGAGGACAAGAAGCGCAAGCTCACCCAAGGCGACGATCTGGCGCCGGGCGTGCTGAAGATCGTCAAGGTCTACCTGGCGATCAAGCGCCGCCTGCAGCCAGGCGACAAGATGGCCGGCCGCCACGGTAACAAGGGGGTCATCTCGGCGATCATGCCGGTCGAGGACATGCCGTTCGACGACAACGGCGAGCCGATCGACGTGGTGTTGAACCCCTTGGGCGTGCCCTCGCGGATGAACGTGGGCCAGATCCTCGAGACCCACCTGGGCATGGCGGCCCGCGGCCTTGGGGTCAAGATCGAGGGGCTGCTGCGCGACGCCCGCGAGCAGCAGGTGGCCGAGATCCGCGACTTCCTGGGGCAGGTCTACAACTCGACGCCGGGAACCCGGGTCGAGGACATCGACACCCTGGCCGACGACGAGGTGATCGCCCTAGCGAAGAACCTCCAGGGCGGCGTGCCGATGTCCACGCCGGTGTTCGACGGTGCTCAGGAGCACGAGATCAAGCACCTGCTGCGCCTGGCCGACCTCCCGGATTCCGGGCAGATGACCCTCTACGACGGCCGTACCGGCGATGCCTTCGACCGCCCGGTGACCGTGGGCTACATGTACATGCTCAAGCTCAACCACCTGGTGGATGACAAGATGCACGCGCGCTCCACCGGCTCCTACTCCCTGGTCACCCAGCAGCCGCTGGGCGGCAAGGCGCAGTTCGGTGGCCAGCGCTTCGGCGAGATGGAGGTCTGGGCCCTGGAAGCCTACGGCGCGGCCTATACCCTCCAGGAGATGCTCACCGTCAAGTCCGACGATGTGGAAGGGCGCACCAAGATGTACAAGAGCATCGTGGACGGCGACCACACCATGCAGGCGGGCATGCCGGAGTCCTTCAACGTGTTGGTGAAGGAGATCCGTTCGCTGGGCATCGACATCGAGCTGGAGAGCTGAGGCTGCACCGCCTGCGCTTCACAGAATGACGGTCCGCGGGGGCGGTAACGCCCCCGCCCATGACAACTCCGCAACGGAGCCGACCCATGAAAGATTTGGTGAAAGTCCTCAAATCGCAGTCTCAGTCCGACGAGTTCGACGCGATCAAGATCACGCTGGCATCGCCGGACATGATCCGCTCCTGGTCCTACGGCGAGGTCAAGAAGCCCGAGACCATCAACTACCGTACCTTCAAGCCGGAGCGCGACGGTCTGTTCTGCGCCAAGATCTTCGGTCCGGTGAAGGACTACGAGTGCTTGTGCGGCAAATACAAACGCATGAAGCATCGCGGCATCATCTGCGAGAAGTGTGGCGTGGAGGTCACCAAGGCCGCCGTGCGCCGCGAGCGCATGGGCCACATCGAGCTGGCGAGCCCCGTCGCCCACATCTGGTTCTTGAAGTCGTTGCCGTCGCGCATCGGCATGTTCCTGGACATGACCCTGCGTGACATCGAGCGCGTGCTCTATTTCGAGAGCTTCATGGTCATCGATCCGGGCATGACCACCCTGGAGCGCGGCCAGCTGCTCAACGACGAGCAGTACTTCGAAGCCCTCGAGGAGTTTGGTGACGACTTCGATGCCCGCATGGGGGCCGAGGCCGTCCAGGCACTGCTCAAGGACATCGATCTCGAGGAAGAGGTCGAGCGGCTGCGCGAGGAGATCCCGCAGACCAACTCCGAGACCAAGATCAAGAAGCTGTCCAAGCGACTGAAACTGCTGGAAGCCTTCCAGGGCTCCGGCAACGACCCGGCGTGGATGGTCATGGAGGTGCTGCCGGTACTGCCGCCGGACCTGCGTCCGCTGGTGCCGCTGGACGGTGGCCGCTTCGCGACCTCGGACCTCAACGATCTGTATCGTCGCGTCATCAACCGCAACAACCGCCTGAAGCGGCTGCTCGACCTCAACGCGCCGGACATCATCGTGCGCAACGAGAAGCGGATGCTGCAGGAGGCGGTCGATGCCCTGCTCGACAATGGTCGCCGTGGCCGGGCCATCACCGGCTCCAACAAGCGTCCGCTGAAGTCGCTGGCCGACATGATCAAGGGCAAGCAGGGCCGTTTCCGCCAGAACCTGCTGGGCAAGCGCGTCGACTATTCCGGCCGCTCGGTGATCACCGTGGGTCCGACCCTGCGCCTTCACCAGTGCGGCCTGCCCAAGAAGATGGCATTGGAGCTGTTCAAGCCGTTCATCTACTCCAAGCTCCAGTCGTTGGGCTATGCCTCCACGATCAAGGCCGCCAAGAAGATGGTCGAGCGCGAGCTGCCCGAGGTCTGGGACATCCTCGCCGATGTCATCCGCGAGCACCCGGTGCTGCTCAACCGTGCCCCGACCCTGCACCGCCTGGGGATCCAGGCCTTCGAGCCGCTGCTGATCGAGGGCAAGGCGATCCAGTTGCACCCGCTGGTGTGTGCCGCCTACAACGCCGACTTCGACGGCGACCAGATGGCGGTGCACGTGCCGCTGACCCTCGAGGCGCAACTCGAGGCCCGCGCGCTGATGATGGCTACCAACAATGTGCTGTCACCGGCCAACGGCGAGCCGATCATCGTGCCGTCCCAGGACGTGGTGCTGGGCCTGTACTACATGACCCGCGAGAAGATCAACGCCAAGGGCGAGGGCATGGTGTTCAGCGACCTCAACGAGGTGGAGCGGGCCTTCGGCACCCAGAACGTGGCGCTGCACGCCCGGGTCAAGGCGCGTCTCGACGAGGTGGACATCGACGAGGAGACCGGTGAGAAGAGCACGCATCGTCGTCTCTACGACACCACCGTGGGGCGTGCGCTGCTGTTCCGTATCCTGCCGGAGGGGGTGCCCTTCTCGCTGATCGACCAGCCGATGAAGAAGAAAGCCATCTCCCGGCTGATCAACGAGGTGTATCGTCGCGCCGGCCTCAAGCCCACGGTGATCTTCGCCGATCAGCTGATGTATACCGGCTTTCGGATGGCCACCTGGTCCGGTGCCTCGATCGGGGTCAACGACTTCGTCATCCCCGACGCCAAGGCCGAGATCGTCGATGCCGCCGAGGAAGAGGTCAAGGAGATCGAGGACCAGTTCTCCTCGGGCCTCGTGACCGCGGGCGAGAAGTACAACAAGGTCATCGACATCTGGGCCCGGGCCAACGACCAGGTCGCCAAGGCGATGATGGCCGGCATCTCCAAGGAGAGCGTGGTCGACCGCGAGGGCAACACGGTCGAGCAGGACTCCTTCAACAGCGTCTTCATCATGGCCGACTCCGGGGCCCGGGGGAGTGCCGCCCAGATCCGCCAGCTGGCAGGCATGCGGGGCCTGATGGCCAAGCCGGACGGTTCGATTATCGAGACCCCGATCGTCGCCAACTTCCGGGAAGGCCTGAACGTCCTGCAGTACTTCATCTCGACCCACGGCGCGCGCAAGGGCCTGGCGGACACGGCACTCAAGACTGCCAACTCCGGTTACCTGACCCGTCGCCTGGTCGACGTGGCCCAGGACATGGTCATCACCGAGGCCGACTGTGGCACCGAGACCGGCCTGACGCTGCACCCGGTCATCGAGGGCGGCGACATCATCGTCTCCCTGGCGCAGCGGGTACTGGGCCGCGTGGTGGCCCAGGATGTCATCGACCCGGCCACCGAAGAAGTGCTGATCCCGCGCGACACCCTGCTCGACGAGGCCTGGTGTGCCGAGCTCGACACCATGGGCGTCGACGAGATCGTGGTGCGCTCGACCATTACCTGCGAGACCAGCCACGGCGTCTGCTCGGCCTGCTACGGTCGCGACCTGGCGCGCGGTCACCAGGTCAACATCGGTGAGTCCGTGGGCGTCATCGCGGCGCAGTCCATCGGTGAGCCGGGGACCCAGCTAACCATGCGCACCTTCCACATCGGCGGGGCCGCCTCCCGGGCCTCCGCGGTGGACAGCGTCCAGGTCAAGCACGGCGGCCGGGTGCGCCTGCACAACATCAAGTACGTCGAGCGCGGCGACGGCAAGCTGGTGGTGGTCTCCCGCTCCAGTGCCCTGGCCGTCGCCGACGACCATGGCCGCGAGCGCGAGTACTACAAGCTGCCCTACGGCGCCGAGCTCTCCGTGCGCGATGGCGACCCGGTCGATGGTGGTCAGGCGGTGGCCAAATGGGATCCGCATACCCACCCGATCATCGCCGAGGCCGAGGGCCAGGTGCAGTACGCCGACATGGACGAGGGCCTGACCATCCATCGTAGCGTGGACGAGATGACCGGGCTGTCCTCCATCGAGGTGATCGAGTCGGCGGCCCGGCCCATGGCCGGCCGCGACAAGCGCCCGATGATCCTGCTCGCCGACGAGACCGGCAGCCCGGTCACCGTCAGTGGCTCGGACACCCCGGTGCAGTACCTGCTGCCGGGCAAGGCGATCGTCACCGTGGACAACGGCTCGCACATCGGCGTCGGTGAAGTGGTGGCCCGTATCCCGGTGGAAGCCACCGGCAACAAGGACATCACCGGGGGTCTGCCGCGGGTCGCCGACCTGTTCGAGGCCCGCAAGCCCAAGGAGCCGGCGATCCTCGCCGAGATCAGCGGCACGATCAGCTTCGGCAAGGAGACCAAGGGCAAGCGCCGCCTGACGATCACTCCGGGCGACGGCGACCCCTTCGAGATGCTGATCCCGAAATGGCGCCAGATCGCGGTGTTCGAAGGCGAAACCGTCGAGAAGGGCGAGGTCATCTCCGACGGCCCGAGTAATCCGCACGACATCCTGCGCCTGCTGGGCACCGCGGAGCTGGCCAAGTACATCACCACCGAGGTGCAGGACGTCTATCGCCTGCAGGGCGTGGGCATCAACGACAAGCACATCGAGGTCATCGTGCGTCAGATGCTGCGCAAGGTGGAGATCACCGACGCCGGGGATTCCGACTTCATCCCGGGGGATCAGGTCGAGTTGGTCCGCGTGCTGGAGGAGAATGCCCGACTGGCGCGGGAGCAGCGGTTCCCGGCGAAGTGCCAGCGCCTGTTGCTGGGGATCACCAAGGCCAGCCTGGCCACCGAGTCGTTCATTTCCGCGGCCTCCTTCCAGGAGACCACGCGGGTGCTGACCGAGGCGGCGGTGACGGGCAAGCGCGACTACCTGCGCGGCCTGAAGGAGAACGTGGTGGTGGGCCGCCTGATCCCGGCCGGTACCGGCCTGACCCACCATGCGGAGCGTCGCCGCAAGCGCGAGGATACCGAGCGACTGCTTCATCCGTCGGCGCAGGACGTCGAGCAGGAGCTGGGCGCCCAGCTCACCGCACTGGACTCGGACGACGACGAGATCTGACCGGCGACCCGGCAGGGCGCCGCTGCGAGGCGGCGCCCTGCTTGACGGCCAGCCCTGTCAGCCATTAGAATGCGCAGCCTTTAACAGTGGGGCGGTGCGCCCGCACCCACTGTCGAGGCAAGGCAACCCATTGGAGTCAGCTAAACACCATGGCAACGATCAATCAGCTCGTGCGCAAGCCGCGCAAGCGCCAGGCCGCCAAGAGCGACGTGCCGGCGCTGCAGGCCTGCCCGCAGAAGCGCGGCGTCTGCACCCGCGTCTACACCACTACCCCGAAGAAGCCGAACTCGGCCCTGCGTAAGGTCTGCCGCGTGCGCCTGACCAACGGCTACGAGGTCTCTTCCTACATCGGCGGTGAAGGCCACAACCTCCAGGAGCACTCCGTGGTCCTGATCCGCGGCGGCCGCGTCAAGGACCTGCCCGGTGTGCGCTATCACACCGTGCGTGGCGCCCTGGACACCTCCGGCGTGCAGAACCGTAAGCAGGGCCGTTCCAAGTACGGCACCAAGCGTCCCAAGGTCTGAGGCCAGGGCGTTCCCCAATCCCGTTTTGTCACGGTCTGATAAGAGTAAGGTCGGGCGCTGCCTGGTGTCATCGCGAGGGCGGGAGTCCCGGGTTTACCTGAAGGATCCTTTACAGAGGGCTTATCATGCCTAGAAGAAGAGTTGCGGCCAAGCGCGAGATCCTGCCGGATCCCAAGTTCGGAAGCGAGCGCCTGGCGAAGTTCATGAACCACCTGATGATCAGCGGCAAGAAGTCCGTAGCTGAGCGTATCGTCTATGGTGCGCTGGACAGGGTTGCCGAGCGTAGCAAGGAAGAGCCGCTGGAGATCTTCGACAAGGCGCTGGAAGCCATTCAGCCCATGGTCGAGGTCAAGTCACGCCGTGTCGGCGGTGCGACCTATCAGGTGCCGGTCGAGGTTCGCCCCTCCCGTCGTCAAGCGCTGGCCATGCGCTGGCTGGCGGATGCCGCGCGCCGCCGTGGCGAGAAAACCATGGTGCAGCGCCTGGCGGGCGAGATGCTTGACGCCGCCGAGGGTAAGGGCTCTGCCGTCAAGAAGCGTGAGGACGTGCATCGCATGGCCGAGGCCAACAAGGCCTTCTCGCACTATCGTTTCTAAGTGCACCGCTTCTAAGCGCGTCGCTTCCGACGCATCGCCAACCAACGGAGAGTTCCAACGTGGCTCGCAAGACACCGCTAAAGCGTTACCGTAACATCGGTATCGTGGCACACGTCGATGCCGGCAAGACCACCACGACCGAGCGTATCCTGTTCTACACCGGCCTGTCTCACAAGGTCGGTGAGGTCCATGAGGGTGCGGCCACCATGGACTGGATGGAGCAGGAGCAGGAGCGTGGTATCACCATCACCTCCGCGGCGACCACCTGCTTCTGGCAGGGCATGAACAAGCAGTTCGATGAGCACCGCATCAACATCATCGATACCCCCGGACACGTCGATTTCACCATCGAGGTGGAGCGTTCCCTGCGGGTGCTCGACGGTGCCGTGGTCGTGCTGTGTGGCAGCTCCGGCGTTCAGCCGCAGACCGAGACCGTCTGGCGTCAGGCCAACAAGTACGAAGTTCCGCGCATGGTGTTCGTCAACAAGATGGACCGCGCCGGTGCCGACTTCTTCATGGTGGTCGACCAGCTGAAGACCCGTCTGGGTGCCAACGTCGTGCCGATCCAGATCAACTGGGGGGCCGAGGACGAGTTCAAGGGCGTTATCGACCTCATCCAGATGAAGGCCATCCTCTGGGATGAAGACAACTTCGGCATGAACTACGACCTGGTGGACATCCCCGCGGAGCTCCAGGCCAAGGCCGAAGAGTACCGCGAGCAGATGGTCGAGGCGGCCGCCGAGGCCTCCGAGGAACTGATGGACAAGTACCTCGAGGAAGGCGAGCTCTCCCCCGAGGAGATCAAGGCCGGCCTGCGTCGCCGTACCTTGGACAACGAGATTGTCCTGGTGACCTGTGGCTCCGCGTTCAAGAACAAGGGCGTGCAGGCGGTGCTGGATGGTGTGATCGAGTACATGCCATCACCCACCGAGGTCAAGGCCATCGAGGGTGAACTGGACGACAAGGATGGTACCATCGCCACCCGCGAGGCGGACGACAGCGCCCCCTTCGCCGCCCTGGCCTTCAAGATCGCCACCGACCCCTTCGTCGGCACCCTGACCTTCATTCGCGTCTACTCCGGCGTGCTGAAGTCCGGTGACAGCATCTACAACTCCGTCAAGCAGAAGAAGGAGCGGGTCGGCCGTATCGTCCAGATGCACTCCAACTCCCGCGAGGAGATCAAGGAAGTGCTGGCCGGCGACATCGCCGCCTGTATCGGCCTCAAGGACGTCACCACCGGTGACACCCTGTGCGACCTGAACGAGAAGATCGTGCTGGAGCGCATGGAGTTCCCGGACCCGGTGATCTCCGTCGCCGTCGAGCCGAAGTCCAAGGCCGACCAGGAGAAGATGGGCGTGGCACTGGGCAAGCTGGCCCAGGAAGACCCCTCCTTCCAGGTCCGCACCGACGAGGAGACCGGTCAGACTATCATCTCCGGCATGGGCGAGCTGCA
Source organism: Halomonas cerina (assembly GCF_014192215.1). Classification (GTDB taxonomy): domain Bacteria; phylum Pseudomonadota; class Gammaproteobacteria; order Pseudomonadales; family Halomonadaceae; genus Halomonas; species Halomonas cerina. The sequence continues at coordinate 75,723 of NZ_JACHXP010000016.1, read as the reverse complement.
CCTGGACATCATCGTCGACCGCATGCGTCGCGAGTTCAAGGTCGAGGCCAACATCGGCAAGCCGCAGGTGGCCTATCGCGAGACCATCCGCAAGAGTATCGAGCAGGAAGGCAAGTTCGTGCGCCAGTCCGGCGGCCGCGGTCAATACGGCCACGTGCATCTGCGCATCGAGCCTCTCACCGCAGAGGACAAGGGCGAGGACGAGGACCTGCACTTCAAGTTCACCTCGGAAATCGTTGGCGGCGTGGTTCCCAAGGAATACGTGCCGGCCGTCGAGAAAGGGGCCTACGAGCAGCTGCAGAACGGTGTCATCGCGGGCTACCCGATGATTGACGTCAAGGTCACGCTGTTCGACGGTTCCTACCATGACGTGGACTCGAACGAGACCGCGTTCAAGGTTGCCTCTTCCATGGCGATCAAGGAAGGTGCCAAGAAGGCGAAGGCCGTGCTCCTGGAGCCGGTGATGAAGGTCGAGGTCGTGACCCCCGAGGAGTTCATGGGCGATGTCATGGGCGACCTGAACCGCCGTCGTGGCCTCGTCCAGGGCATGGATGATTCTTCAATGGGCAAGGTCATCCGCGCCACGGTACCGCTGGCTGAGATGTTCGGTTATGCGACCGATCTGCGTTCTCAGACCCAGGGCCGCGCAAGCTACGTGATGGAGTTTGCGGACTACGAAGAGGCGCCGTCCAGCGTCGTTGAAGCCGTCATCAACCAGAACGGTTAACCGTTAGCTAACGTAAAGAGGTTATAGCAGTGGCTAAGGCAAAATTTGAGCGTTCCAAGCCGCACGTCAACGTCGGCACCATCGGTCACGTCGATCACGGCAAGACCACCCTGACTGCGGCGCTGACTCGCGTTTCCGCCGAGGTGTTCGGCGGTGACTGGAGCGAGTTCGATGCCATCGACAACGCCCCGGAAGAGCGTGAGCGTGGCATCACCATCGCCACCTCCCACGTGGAGTACCAGTCCGAGGGCCGTCACTACGCCCACGTCGACTGCCCCGGGCACGCCGACTACGTCAAGAACATGATCACCGGTGCCGCCCAAATGGACGGTGCCATCCTGGTCGTGTCCGCCGCCGACGGCCCCATGCCGCAGACCCGCGAGCACATCCTGCTGTCTCGTCAGGTCGGCGTGCCGTACATCGTCGTGTTCCTGAACAAGGCCGACATGGTCGACGACGAGGAGCTGCTCGAGCTGGTCGAGATGGAAGTCCGTGAACTCCTCGACGAGTACGACTTCCCGGGTGACGATACCCCGATCATCACCGGTTCCGCCCTGATGGCCCTGGAAGGCAAGGACGACAACGGCATGGGCACCACCGCCGTTGCCAACCTGATCAAGGCCCTGGACGAATACATCCCGGAGCCGGAGCGTGCCATCGATCAGCCGTTCCTGATGCCGATCGAGGACGTGTTCTCCATTTCCGGCCGCGGCACCGTGGTCACCGGCCGTGTCGAGCGCGGCGTGGTGAAGGCCGGCGAGGAAGTCGAGATCGTCGGTATCAAGGACACCGTCAAGACCGTCGTGACCGGCGTCGAGATGTTCCGCAAGCTGCTCGACGAAGGGCGTGCCGGTGAGAACGTCGGCGCCCTGCTGCGCGGCACCAAGCGTGACGACGTCGAGCGTGGCCAGGTCTTGGCCAAGCCGGGCACCATCACCCCGCACACCAAGTTCGAGGCCGAGGTGTACGTGCTGTCCAAGGACGAGGGTGGTCGTCATACCCCGTTCTTCAAGGGCTATCGTCCGCAGTTCTACTTCCGTACCACCGACATCACCGGTACCTGTGAGCTGCCCGAAGGCGTCGAGATGGTCATGCCGGGCGACAACGTCAAGATGGTGGTCACCCTGATCGCCCCGATCGCCATGGACGACGGCCTGCGCTTCGCCATCCGTGAAGGCGGCCGCACCGTCGGCGCCGGCGTCGTGGCCAAGATCATCGAGTAAGCATTACGGCTCGAACGATCCAAGGGGGCTCCGCGTGGGGCCCCCTTTCTGCGCACCGACGGCAGCGTTTGACACTCGCTGTCGGCGCGCCTATAATGCGCATCCTTTGAATGCGTGGGTTGACGGCTCGCGCCGTCAAGATCCATTGGAGTTTAGGGCAAATGCAGAACCAGAAGATTCGCATTCGGTTGAAGGCCTTCGACCATCGCCTGATCGACCAGTCCGCCGCGGAGATCGTTGATACCGCCAAGCGTACCGGCGCCCAGGTCCGGGGTCCGATTCCTCTGCCGACCAATCGCGAGCGTTATACCGTGTTGATCTCGCCGCACGTCAACAAGGACGCCCGTGACCAGTACGAGATTCGTACCCACAAGCGGGTGCTCGATATCGTCGAGCCCACCGAGAAGACCGTCGATGCCCTGATGAAGCTCGACCTCGCCGCCGGCGTGGACGTGCAGATCAAGCTCGACTGATCCCACACTAGACACTCGCGGCCCAGCGTTCGCCCATGATGGGGCGTCCAGCAGCCGCCGCGCCGTGAGGCGCCATACAACGTGCTAGTGGAATGCTCTGGAAAGGGCAGCCATAGCGGGTGATAGCCCCGTACACTAAAGGAGACAGAGAATGACTATCGGTTTGGTCGGTAGGAAGGCCGGGATGACCCGTGTCTTCACCGAGGATGGCGCATCCGTGCCCGTGACCGTGATCGAGGTTGAACCCAACCGCGTGACATGCGTGAAGACCATCGAATCGGATGGTTACGCCGCGGTTCAGGTGACAACCGGCTCCCGCAAGGCCAAGCACCTGTCGAAAGCCCAGGCCGGGCAGTTCGCCAAGGCAGGTGTCGAGGCCGGTCGTTCGCTGATGGAGTTCCGCCTCGCCGAAGGCGATGAGGCTCCGGAAGTGGGCGGCGAACTCACCGTATCCCTCTTCGAAGCTGGTCAGATGATCGACGTGACCGGCACCTCCAAGGGCAAGGGCTTCCAGGGCGCCGTCAAGCGCTGGAACTTCCGCACCCAGGACAATAGCCACGGTAACTCCCTCTCTCACCGTGCGCCGGGTTCTATCGGCATGTGCCAGACGCCGGGCCGCGTGTTCAAGGGCAAGAAGATGGCCGGCCAGATGGGCAATGTGCGTTGCACCGTGCAGAGCCTGGAAGTTGTCCGTGTCGACGCCGAACGCAACCTGCTGCTGATCAAGGGTGCCGTCCCCGGTGCCACCGGCAGTGATGTCATCGTGCGCAGCGCCGTCAAAGCAGGCTGAAGAGGAACTTACCGATGAATCTGAATCTTGCAGGTGCAGGCGCCGGTACGGTCGAAGTGTCCGACGCCACCTTTGGCAAAGAATTCAACGAAGCGCTCGTGCATCAGGTCGTCACCGCCTACCTGGCCGGTGGTCGTCAGGGGACGCGTGCCCAGAAGAACCGCTCCGACGTGCGCGGTGGCGGCAAGAAGCCATGGCGCCAGAAGGGCACCGGGCGTGCCCGTGCCGGGACCATCCGCTCGCCGATCTGGCGCAGCGGCGGCGTGACCTTCGCGGCCCGTCCACAGGACCACTCCCAGAAGGTCAACCGCAAGATGTACCGTGCGGCCATGCGCTCGATCCTCTCCGAGCTGGTCCGTCAGGAGCGCCTGGTGGCCGTCGATGCCTTCTCCGTCGAGGCACCGAAGACCAAGCAGCTGGTGGCCAAGCTCGGCGAGCTGGGCCTGGAGAAGGTGCTGATCGTCACCGAAGAGGTTGACGAGAACCTGTACCTGGCCGCCCGCAACATCCCCAACGTGGATGTGGTGGACGTCGCCGCCGCCGATCCGGTGAGCCTGGTGGCCTTCGACAAGGTGCTGGCCACCGTCTCCGCCCTGCGCAAATTCGAGGAGAAGCTGGCATGAACCAGGAGCGTGTATTCAAGGTGCTGCTCGGTCCGCACGTGACCGAGAAGGCCGCCATGGCCGCCGAGCGCAACCAGTACGTGTTCAAGGTGGCAAGCAACGCGACCAAGCCCGAGATCAAGGCTGCCGTCCAGGAGCTGTTCGGCAAGAGGGTCGACCGTGTTCAGGTGCTGAACATGAAGGGCAAGACCAAGCGCACCGCGCAGGGTCTGGGTCAGCGCAAGGGTTATCGCAAGGCGTACGTGACACTGGCCGCCGGCGAGACGCTTGAAGACTTCTCTGGCGCCGAATAAGGGCAGGAGTACGGATCATGGCAATCGTCAAGACAAAACCCACATCCGCCGGTCGTCGCCACGTCGTCAAGATCGTTGGCGAGGAGCTGTACAAGGGCCGCGCCTACGCGCCGCTGCTCGAGAAGCAGTCCCGGTCCGGTGGCCGTAACAACCACGGTCGCATCACCACCCGCCACGTGGGCGGTGGTCACCGTCACCACTATCGGGTCATCGACTTCAAGCGCACCAAGGATGGCGTTCCGGCCATCGTCGAGCGCCTGGAGCACGACCCGAACCGCAGCGCGCATATCGCCCTGCTGAAGTACCTCGATGGCGAGCGTCGCTACATCATCGCCCCCAAGGGCGTGAGCACAGGGGATCGCCTCGAGTCCGGCGTCAATGCGCCGATCAAGAAGGGCAATGCGCTGCCGCTGCGCAACATCCCGCTGGGTTCCACCGTGCACTGCATCGAGCTCAAGCCCGGCAAGGGCGCCCAGCTTGCACGCAGCGCCGGCACCAGCGCCCAGCTGGTCGCCCGCGAAGGCAACTACGCCACCCTGCGTCTGCGCTCCGGCGAGATGCGCAAGGTGCTGGCCGAGTGCCGCGCGACCCTGGGGGAAGTCAGCAACTCCGAGCACAGCCTGCGTCAGCTTGGCAAGGCCGGTGCGAAGCGCTGGAGGGGCGTGCGCCCGACCGTTCGCGGCGTGGCCATGAACCCGGTGGATCACCCGCACGGTGGTGGTGAAGGCCGCACCAGCGGGGGGCGTCACCCGGTGTCTCCGTGGGGCATCCCCACCAAGGGCCACAAGACCCGCAAGAACAAGCGCACCGACAAGCTGATCGTCCGCCGCCGCAAGGCCCGGAACTAAGATCCAACGCCAAGACATCAAGAGGTAACGGCTGTGCCACGTTCACTGAAGAAAGGTCCCTTCATTGACCTTCATCTGCTGAAGAAGGTTGAGACTGCAGTGGAGAAGAACGACCGCAAACCGATCAAGACCTGGTCGCGTCGTTCCATGATCCTGCCCAACATGGTCGGGCTCACCATTGCAGTCCATAACGGTCGCCAACATGTCCCGGTGCACGTCTCCGAGGAAATGGTTGGCCACAAGCTGGGCGAATTCGCTGCCACCCGCCTCTATCGCGGTCACGCGGCGGACAAAAAAGCCAAACGGTAAGCCAGAGAGGATTGAGAGATGGAAGTCACAGCCAAGCTGCGTGGCGCTCGTTTATCCGCCCAGAAGGCCCGTTTGGTGGCTGACCAGGTGCGCGGTAAACCGGTCGCCGAGGCGCTCGACCTGCTGACCTTCTCCCCGAAGAAGGCCGCCAAGCTGGTCAGAAAGGTGCTGCAGTCCGCCATCGCGAATGCGGAAGAAAACAACGGCATGGATATCGACGAGCTGCGTGTCTCGACCATCTGCGTCGATGAGGGCATGACGCTCAAGCGCATCCGTCCGCGCGCCAAGGGCCGTGCGGATCGCATTCTGAAGCGCACCTGCCACATCACCGTCAAGGTAGCCGAGAAGTAGGAGTCGACCAGATGGGTCAGAAAGTCAATCCGACAGGCATTCGCCTGGGTATCGTCAAGGACCATGCCTCGGTCTGGTATGCCGAGGGCGGCACCTATGCCGACAAGCTGAACAACGACCTCGCCGTGCGTAGCTTCATCGAGGAGCGCCTGAAGAACGCCTCCGTGAGCCGCATCACCATCGAGCGTCCGGCCAACAACGCCCGCATTACCATTCATACGGCTCGTCCGGGCATCGTGATCGGCAAGAAGGGCGAGGACGTCGACCGCCTGCGGCGTGAGGTCACCGCGATGATGGGTGTGCCCGTGCACGTCAACATCGAAGAAGTCCGCAAGCCGGAACTCGATGCGCAACTCGTCGCGCAGAACATCGCCGGCCAGCTCGAGCGTCGTGTGATGTTCCGCCGTGCCATGAAGCGTGCCGTGCAGAACGCCATGCGCCTGGGCGCCGGCGGCATCAAGGTGCAGCTCTCCGGTCGCCTCGGCGGCGCCGAGATCGCCCGCACCGAGTGGTACCGGGAAGGTCGCGTTCCGCTGCACACCCTGCGTGCGGACATCGACTACGCCACCTACGAGGCCAAGACCACCTACGGCATCATCGGTGTCAAGGTGTGGGTCTTCAAAGGTGAGATCCTCGGGGGCATCGAGGAGGTCCGCGCCAAGGCCAAGCAGCCGCAAAGCGCGCCCTCCAAGAAGAAAGGTTCCAGGTAAGGGGAGAGCGAGTCGATGTTACAACCCAAACGTATGAAGTTCCGCAAGGTGCAGAAGGGCCGCAACCGTGGCCTGGCGCATCGCGGCAGCAAGGTGAGCTTCGGCGAGTATGGCCTCAAGGCCACCGGCCGGGGCCGCGTCACCGCCCGTCAGATCGAGGCCGGTCGTCGTGCGATCACTCGTCACGTCAAGCGTGGTGGCAAGATCTGGATCCGTGTCTTCCCCGACAAGCCGATTTCCAAGAAGCCGCTGGAAGTCCGCATGGGTAAGGGCAAGGGGTCCGTGGAGTACTGGGTCGCCCAGATCCAGCCTGGCCGGGTCCTCTACGAAATCGAAGGCGTTTCCGAGGAGCTGGCCCGCGAGGCATTCGCCCTGGCGGCGCAGAAGTTCCCGGTCTCCACCACCTTTGTGAAACGGACGGTGATGTGATGAAAGCCCAGGAAATTCGTGAAAAGTCCGCAGAGCAGCTCCAGGAGCAGCTTCTCGAACTCCTCCGCGAGCAGTTCAACCTGCGCATGCAGAAGGCCACCGGTCAGCTGAGCCAGACACATCTGCTCAAGCAGGTTCGTCGGGATATCGCCCGCGTGAAGACTGTGCTCAACGAGAAGGCAGGTGACTGAAATGGCCGAAGAGAAGAAAGCCCGTACGCTCACCGGCAAGGTGGTGAGCGACAAGATGGACAAGTCCATCGTCGTGATGATCGAGCGTCGTGAGCGTCACCCGATCTACGGCAAATACGTCAAGCGCTCCAGCAAGCTGCACGCCCATGACGAGGCCAACCAGGCCAAGGCTGGCGATACGGTGTCCATTCAGGAGTGCCGTCCGCTGTCCAAGAAGAAGGCCTGGACACTGGTCGAGGTCGTCGAACAGGCGAAGGGTTGATCGGCCAAGGCCAGTCAAGCCTGTGCAGTCAGATTAGGTTTGGAGAAAACCGATGATTCAGACTCAGACAATGCTGGATGTCGCCGACAACAGCGGGGCGCGCCGGGTGCAGTGCATCAAGGTGCTCGGCGGTTCGCACCGCCGCTATGCTCGCGTGGGCGACATCATCAAGGTCACGGTGAAGGAAGCCATTCCGCGTGGCAAGGTCAAGAAGGGCCAGGTCCTCAAGGCGGTGGTGGTTCGCACCCGTAGTGGCGTCCGTCGTAACGACGGTTCGCTGATCCGCTTCGACGGAAATGCGGCAGTTCTGTTGCAGAACATCAACGAGCAGCCGATCGGCACCCGTATCTTCGGGCCGGTGACCCGTGAGCTTCGTACCGAGAAGTTCATGAAGATCATTTCCTTGGCGCCTGAAGTGCTGTAAGGAGCGAGGCGGATATGCAAAAGATCAAACGTGACGATGAAGTGATCGTCATCGCCGGCAAGGACAAGGGCAAGCGTGGCACCGTCAAGCGCGTCCTCAGGGACGACCGCTTCGTCGTGTCCGGTGTGAACATGATCAAGCGTCACACCAAGCCCAACCCGATGGCGGGCAACCAGGGCGGTATCGTCGAGCGCGAGGCACCGATTCACGCGTCCAACGTGGCCATCTTCAACCAGGAGACCGGCAAGGCGGATCGCGTCGGCTTCCAGGTTCAGGAAGACGGTACCAAGGTACGTATCTACAAGTCGACGCAGTCGCAGATCGACGCCTAACGCGAGTCGGATAGCAAAATGGCGAACTTGAAAGAACGTTATCAGAACGAGGTGGTGGCTCAACTCCAAGAGCAGTTCAGCTACGCCAACGTCATGCAGGTGCCCCGGATCACCAAGGTGACCCTGAACATGGGCATCGGCGAGGCGACCAGTGACAAGAAGCTGATCGACAACGCCATCGGCGACCTGGAGAAGCTCTCCGGCCAGAAGCCGGTGGTGACCAAGGCACGCAAGTCCATCGCGGGCTTCAAGGTGCGTGAAGGCTGGCCGATCGGGATCAAGGTCACCCTGCGCCGTGAGCGCATGTGGGACTTCCTCGATCGCCTGGTGAATATCGCGATCCCCCGCGTTCGTGACTTCCGTGGTCTCAACCCGAAGTCCTTCGACGGTCGTGGCAACTACTCCATGGGGGTGCGTGAGCAGATCATCTTTCCGGAAATCGAGTATGATAAGATCGATCGGATCCGGGGTCTGGATGTCACCATCACCACCACTGCCAACACCGATGACGAAGGGCGTGCGCTGCTGAGCGCACTGAACTTCCCGTTCAAGAAATAAGGGTGGGATCATGGCAAAGAAGAGCATGGTAGAACGCGAAGAGAAGCGCGCCAAGCTGGTGGCCAAGTACGCCGCCAAGCGCGCCGAGCTCAAGGCGATCATCCAGGACGTGAACGCTTCCGACGAAGAGCGCTTCGACGCGCAGCTCAAGCTGCAGCAGTTGCCGCGTGACTCGAGCCCGGTGCGTCAGCGTAACCGCTGCCGCATCACCGGCCGTCCGCATGGCTACTACAACAAGTTCGGCCTCGGCCGCAACAAGCTGCGTGAAGCCGCCATGCGTGGCGACGTGCCCGGACTCAAGAAGTCCAGCTGGTAACGCCACGTAGAATCATCAGGAGCGCAACGTAAATGAGCATGCAAGACACTCTGGCGGATATGTTCACCCGTATCCGCAATGCGCAGATGGCCACCAAGGAGGCGGTGACCATGCCGTCCTCCAAGCTCAAGGTCGAGGTGGCTCGCGTACTGAAGGAAGAGGGCTACATCAACGACTTCGCCGTCAGCGAGACCGCCAAGCCCGAGCTGACCGTCAGCCTCAAGTACTTCGAGGGCAAGCCGGTCATCGAGCACATCCAGCGGGTCTCCAAGCCCTCCCTTCGCCAGTACAAGGGCAAGGAAGCGCTGCCGAAGGTGGCCGAGGGGCTGGGCGTCGCGATCGTCACCACCTCCAAGGGCGTGATGACCGACCGTGCGGCTCGCCAGGCGGGTGTCGGTGGTGAAGTCATCTGCACCGTATTCTAGGAGTTTGGAATGTCACGCGTAGCCAAATATCCAGTCAAAGTGCCCGCCGGCGTCGAGGTCAAGCTCGATAACGACCAGCTGTCCGTCAAGGGCGGCCAGGGCACCCTGTCCATGACCGTCCATTCGGACGTGATCATCGGCCAGGAAGAAGGCCAGCTGTCCTTCCAGCCGAGCGAGTCCGCCAAGAGCTGGGCGATGGCCGGTACCACTCGTGCCCTGGTCCAGAACCTGGTCACCGGTGTATCCGAGGGCTTTACCAAGTCGCTCGAAATCAACGGCGTCGGTTATCGTGCCCAGGCCAAGGGCCAGACGCTCAATCTGACACTGGGCTTCTCACACCCGGTCGACTACACGCTGCCTGAAGGTGTCACGGCGGAAACGCCCAAGAACACCGTGATCGTGCTCAAGAGCGCGGACAAGCAGAAGCTCGGCCAGGTTGCCGCGGAGATCCGTGCCTTCCGTCCGCCCGAGCCCTACAAGGGCAAGGGGATCCGGTACGCGGATGAGCAGGTCCGCCGCAAAGAAGCCAAGAAGAAGTAAGGCAGGGTTATGAACGCGAAGAAAGAATCTCGTCTCCGTCGTGCCCGCCGCGCTCGCGCCAAGATCCGCGAGCTGGGCGTGTATCGCCTGTGCGTTAACCGTACCCCGCGTCACATCTACGCGCAGATCATCTCGCCGGATGGTGGCAAGGTCCTAGCCAGCGCTTCCACGCTGGACAAGGCCCTGCGTGAAGGCGGTACCGGCAATGCCGACGCCGCCGCCAAGGTGGGCGCGCTGATTGCCGAACGTGCCAAGCAGGCGGGCATCACCCAGGTGGCCTTCGATCGTGCCGGTTTCAAGTACCATGGTCGTGTGAAGGCCCTGGCCGACGCCGCTCGTGAAGGCGGCCTGGAATTCTAAAGGGTTTTACGATGGCGAAGAACGAACAGCAAAGCGGCGATCTGCAGGAAAAGCTCGTGCAGGTCAACCGTGTCGCCAAGGTGGTCAAGGGGGGCCGGGTCTTCGGCTTTACCGCCTTGACCGTCGTGGGTGACGGCAACGGTCGTGTCGGCTTCGGTCGCGGCAAGGCACGCGAGGTGCCGGTGGCGATCCAGAAGGCGATGGAACAGGCCCGCCGCAACATGGTCAAGGTCAACCTGACCGGTGGTACCCTGCAGTATCCGGTCAAGGCCCGTCATGGCGCCTCCAAGGTGTACATGCAACCGGCTTCCGAGGGTACCGGGATCATCGCCGGCGGCGCCATGCGCTCCGTGCTCGAGCTGGCCGGTGTGCACAACGTCCTGGCCAAGTGCTACGGCTCCACCAACCCGGTGAACGTGGTGCGGGCGACCGTCAACGGTCTGGCCTCCCTGCAGTCGCCGGAAGACGTGGCCGCCAAGCGCGGTCTGCCTGTCGAAGCGATCACGGGGTAAGCACCATGTCAGCAACGATCAAGGTTACCCAGACCCGCAGCACCATCGGCGTGTTGGCCAAGCACAAGGCCACCATGAAGGGCCTCGGCCTGCGCCGCATCGGTCACACGGTTGAACTGGAAGACACCCCTGCCGTCCGCGGCATGATCCACAAGGTCAACTACCTTGTGCGTGTTGAGGGAGAGTAATCCATGAAACTCAATAGCCTGAGCCCGGCACCGGGCTCCAAGCACGCCGAGAAGCGTGTCGGTCGTGGCATCGGCTCCGGTCTGGGCAAGACCGGCGGCCGCGGCCACAAGGGCCTCAAGTCGCGCAGCGGCGGCAGCGTGAAGCCCGGCTTCGAGGGCGGCCAGATGCCGCTGCAGCGGCGTCTGCCCAAGTTCGGCTTCACCTCGGCGAAGTCGCTGGCCTCCGAGGAGGTCCGGCTGGGCGAACTGGCCCGGGTCGAGGGTGACGAGGTCACCCTGGCGTCCCTCAAGCAGGCCAACGTGCTCAAGGACGCCACGCGGTATGCCAAGGTGATCCTTTCCGGCGAACTGAACAAGGCGGTTACCGTCCGCGGCATCAAGGTCACCAAGGGGGCCCGTGCCGCGATCGAGGCTGCCGGCGGCAAGGTAGAGGACTAAATGGCCAAGTCAGGAAACATGCCGGCGATGGGCAGCGGTCTGAGTGAACTCTGGGCGCGTCTGCGCTTCGTACTCCTCGCCATCGTGGTCTACCGTATCGGTGCCCACATTCCCGTTCCCGGTATCAATCCTGACCAGCTTGCTGCCTTGTTCAGGGAGCAACAGGGCACCATCCTGGGCATGTTCAACATGTTCTCGGGGGGCGCCCTGGAGCGCATGAGTATCCTCGCCCTGGGCATCATGCCCTACATCTCGGCGTCGATCATCATGCAGCTGATGACCGCCGTCTCGCCCCACCTCGAGCAGTTGAAGAAGGAGGGCGAGGCCGGCCGCCGCAAGATCAGCCAGTACACGCGCTACGGCACCGTGCTCCTGGCCTTCATCCAGGCCACCGGCATGTCGGTGGGCCTGGCCAGCCAGGGGATCGCCTACACGGCCGACTTCAGCTTCTACTTCACCGCCATCGTGACCTTCGTGTGCGGGGCGGTGTTCCTGATGTGGCTGGGCGAGCAGATCACCGAGAAGGGCATCGGCAACGGCATCTCGCTGCTGATCTTCTCGGGGATCGTCGCCGGCCTGCCTGGTGCTGTGGGGCAGGCGTTCGAGCTGGCCCGCAACGAAGGCGCCTGGAACGTGCTGCCGCTGCTGGCCCTGTCCGTGCTGGGCATCGCCACCGTGGCCTTCGTGGTGTTCATCGAGCGCGGCCAGCGCCGCATCACGGTGAACTACCCGCGTCGCCAGGTCGGCAACAAGATGTATGCCGGCCAGAGCAGCTATCTGCCGCTCAAAGTCAACATGGCAGGCGTGATTCCGGCGATCTTCGCCTCGAGCATCCTGCTGTTCCCAGCGTCGCTGGGGCAGTGGGTCGGTGCCGGGGAAGGCATGGAGTGGCTGCAGCGCGCGTCCCAGGCCCTCGGCCCGGGCCAGCCGCTGTATATCTTGCTTTTCGGCGCGGCGGTGGTATTCTTCTGCTTCTTTTACACAGCGCTGGTCTTCAATCCCAAGGATGTCGCCGACAACCTCAAGAAGTCGGGGGCCTTCCTGCCGGGTATCCGCCCCGGCGAGCAGACCGCTCGCTATGTCGACAAGGTTATGACGCGTCTGACCCTGTTCGGTGCCCTCTACATCACTGCCGTCTCCCTGATGCCCCAGTTCCTGATCGTGGCCTGGAACGTGCCGTTCTTCTTCGGCGGCACCTCGCTGTTGATCGTGGTGGTGGTGATCATGGACTTCATGGCCCAGGTGCAATCGCACCTCATGTCGCACCAATACGAGTCGGTGATGAAGAAGTCCAACCTGAAAGGCTACGGCAGCGGCGGCATCATGCGCTGAGGCGCGCCGCTGGCAAGATTTGGCGCGCCGCGAGCCGAACCCTTGGCTCGCGGCGCGAGCCAACTATGGAGATGGAACGATGAAAGTTCGAGCTTCCGTGAAGAAAATGTGCCGCAACTGCAAGATCATTCGTCGCAATGGCGCCGTGCGCGTCATCTGCAGCGAACCGCGGCACAAGCAGCGCCAGGGCTGAGCCCCGACGCTGTCATGAATCGGGTGCCGGCATACCCCTTGCCCTCTGGCGGGTAAAGGGGTATGCTGTTGCGCCTTTTGTAGATGACCAATCGAGCAAGCCGCTCAAATTTCGGAGTAAGCTGATGGCCCGTATTGCAGGCGTCAATATCCCGGACAACAAGCATGCGGCGATCTCGCTGACCTATATCTTCGGGATTGGCCGTACTCGCGCACGTCAAATCTGTGACGCGGCCGGCATCGCGCCGACCACCAAGATCCAGGAGCTGTCTTCTGAAGAAGTCGATACCCTGCGTTCCGAGGTCGGCAAGTACACCGTAGAAGGCGACCTTCGCCGTGATACGACGCTGAACATCAAGCGTCTCATGGACCTGGGTTGCTATCGTGGTCTGCGTCATCGTCGTGGTCTTCCGCTGCGTGGTCAGCGTACCAAGACCAATGCGCGTACCCGTAAGGGCCCGCGCAAGCCGATCCGCAAATAACACGCACGTTCTGGCGTAACGACAGGAATAGACATCAACATGGCTAACCCGCGTAGCAACCGTAAGAAGGTTAAAAAGCAGGTCGTGGATGCCGTCGCGCATATCCACGCCTCTTTTAACAACACGATCATTACGATCACAGACCGCCAGGGCAACGCGCTCTCCTGGGCGACTGCCGGTGGTTCGGGTTTTCGTGGTTCTCGCAAGAGCACCCCGTTCGCTGCTCAAGTGGCAAGCGAGCGTGCAGCGACCGCTGCAGCCGAGTATGGTGTGAAAAACGTCGACGTGCTGGTCAAGGGCCCCGGTCCGGGCCGTGAATCCGCCGTGCGCGCGCTCAACGCCGCCGGCTTCCGCGTGCAGAGCATCACCGACGCGACGCCCATTCCCCACAATGGCTGCCGTCCGCCGAAGAAACGCCGCGTTTAAGGAGACAGATTCATGGCTCGTTATATTGGACCGAAGTGCAAACTGTCTCGTCGGGAAGGCACCGACCTCTTCCTCAAGAGCGGTGTCACTCCCTTCGAGAAGAAGTGCAAATCCGAGCAGATTCCGGGTGTGCACGGCCAGCGCCGTCAGCGTCTTTCCGACTACGGCTTGCAGCTTCGCGAGAAGCAGAAAGTACGTCGCATGTACGGCGTGCTCGAGAAGCAGTTCCGCAACTACTACAAGGAAGCGGCCCGCCTGAAGGGCGCGACCGGCGAGGTGTTGCTGCAGCTTCTCGAATCCCGACTGGACAACGTCGTCTACCGCATGGGCTTCGGCGCCACGCGTGCCGAGGCGCGTCAGCTGGTCAGCCACAAGGCCATCTCCGTCAACGGCAGGAGCGTCAACGTGGCGTCCTACCAGGTCAAGCCCGGTGACGTGGTCTCCGTCCGCGAGAAGGCCAAGAACCAGGCGCGTATTCAGAACGCCCTGGGCATCGCCGCCAACCGTGGCGACGTGGCCTGGGTCGAGACCGATGCCAAGAAGATGGAAGGCACTTTCAAGGCTCTGCCTGAACGCGGTGACCTGTCTGCCGACATCAACGAAAACCTGATCGTCGAGCTGTACTCGAAGTAATCAGCGGCCAGACCGCGCCGTCCTCCGACCACGGGGGGCGGCCTTCAGTACCGAGTATCCGTTTGGCAGCCTGAAAGGTATTCATATGCAGCGTTCAGTGACAGAGTTTCTCCGTCCTCGCGATATCAAGGTCGAAGAGATCAGCGCACATCACGCGAAGATCGTGCTCGAGCCCTTCGAGCGTGGCTTCGGCCACACGCTGGGCAATGCACTGCGTCGCATCCTGCTCTCGTCCATGCCCGGCTGTGCCGTGGTGGACGCCGAGATCAGTGGGGTCGACCACGAGTACAGCGCGATCGAGGGCGTCCAGGAAGATGTCATCGAAATCCTCCTGAACCTCAAGGACGTGGCGATCAAGATGCATAGCCGCGACGAGGCGGTGCTCTCGCTGAACAAGCAGGGCCCGGCCGTCGTGACTGCGGGCGACATCGCTCTCGACCACGACGTCGAGATCGTCAACCCCGAGCACGTCATCGCCCATGTCAACGAAGGGGCCGAGCTGAAGATGCAGCTCAAGATCGCCCGCGGCCGCGGCTACGAGCCGGCGGACGTACGTGGCGAGGCGGACGACGAGTCCCGTGCCATCGGCCGCCTGCAGCTGGATGCGACCTTCAGTCCCGTGCGTCGGGTTTCCTACGCCGTCGAGGCCGCGCGTGTCGAACAGCGCACCGACCTCGACAAGCTGATCATCAACCTGGAAACCGACGGCACCCTGGATCCGGAAGAGGCGATCCGTCGCAGCGCGACCATCCTGCAGGAGCAGCTGGCCGCGTTCGTCGACCTGGAAGCCGATAAGGAACAGGAAATGGAAGAGGAAGAGGATCACATCGATCCGATCCTGCTGCGCCCCGTAGACGATCTCGAGTTGACCGTCCGCAGTGCCAACTGCCTGAAGGCCGAGAACATCTACTATATCGGGGATTTGATCCAGCGCACCGAGGTGGAGCTGCTGAAGACCCCCAATCTCGGCAAGAAGTCCCTGAACGAGATCAAGGACGTATTGGCCACACGCGGTCTGTCCCTGGGCATGCGGCTAGAGAACTGGCCGCCGGCGAGCCTCAAGGACGATAAGGCCTCTGCGTGAGCGTCGACTCGAGTCCCCGTTAGGTAAGGAATCACAACCATGCGTCATCGTAAGAGTGGTCGTCACCTGAATCGCACCAGCTCGCATCGCCAGGCCATGTTCAAGAACATGAGCGTGTCGCTGGTCGAGCACGAAGTGATCAAGACAACCCTGCCCAAGGCCAAGGAGCTGCGTCGCGTCATCGAGCCGCTGATCACCCTGGCCAAGCAGGACAGCGTCGCCAACCGGCGTCTGGCCTTCAGCCGCACCCGCTCCAAGGACGCGGTCGGCAAGCTTTTCAACGAGCTGGGGCCGCGTTATGCCAACCGTCCGGGCGGCTATGTCCGGATCCTCAAGTGCGGCTACCGCACCGGCGACAACGCCCCCATGGCCTACGTCGAACTGGTCGACCGTCCGGTCGTCGAGGAAGTCGCCGAGGAGTGATCCTCGCCCGGCCTTTCTGGTGCGACACGCCAAACCGGCTCCCCTAGGGGAGCCGGTTTTTTTAGCTTGGTCAGGTCTCCGCCGTGCTCGTGGCCCGTGGCTGGGAGCTCGTGGCATGCCGTTTCAGCAGCGGCCTGAGGAAGCGGCCGGTGTGGGAGTCCTCGAGTCGAGCGACCTGCTCCGGCGTGCCCTCGGCAATGATGCGCCCGCCCCCGGAGCCACCCTCGGGACCCAGGTCGATCAGCCAGTCGGCGGTCTTGATCACATCCAGGTTATGCTCGATGACCACGATGGTGTTGCCGTGGTCGCGCAGGCGGTGGAGCACCGTGAGCAGCTGGCGGATGTCCTCGAAGTGCAACCCGGTGGTGGGCTCGTCGAGGATATAGAGGGTCTTGCCGGTATCGCGCTTGGCCAGTTCCCGGGCCAGCTTGACCCGCTGGGCTTCGCCGCCGGAGAGGGTGGTGGCGCTCTGGCCCAGACGGATATAGGACAGCCCCACATCCATCAGCGTCTGCAGTCGCCGGGCGATGGCCGGTACCGGACTGAAGAACTCGAGCGCCTCCTCGACGGTCATCTCCAGCACCTCGTGGATGCTCTTGCCCTTGTAGGCGATCTCCAGGGTTTCGCGGTTGTAGCGCTTGCCCTTGCAGACATCACAAGGCACATAGATGTCCGGCAGGAAGTGCATCTCCACCTTGATCATCCCTTCGCCCTGGCAGGCCTCGCAGCGTCCGCCCTTGACGTTGAAGGAGAAGCGGCCGGGCTTGTAGCCCCGCGAGCGGGCCTCTTGGGTGCCGGCGAAGAGCTCACGAATGGGGGTGAAGATGCCGGTGTAGGTGGCCGGGTTGGAGCGCGGGGTACGGCCGATGGGGCTTTGATCGATGTCGATGACCTTGTCGAGGTGCTCCAGCCCCTCGATGCCGTCATGGGCCTCCGGGGTCAGGCTACTGGCGCGGTTGAGCTCCCGGGCGGCGATGGGCATCAGGGTGGAGTTGATCAGCGTCGACTTGCCGGAGCCCGAGACCCCGGTGACGCAGACGAAGAGTCCCAGCGGTAGCGTCAGGGTCACGTCTTGCAAGTTATGGCCCCGTGCGCCGGTGAGGCGTACCACCTTCTCGGGGTTGCCGGGAATCCGCCAGGGCGGGACCTCGATGCGCCGCTCGCCGGCCAGATACTGGCCGGTCAGCGAATCCTCGGTGGCCATGATCTCGTCCGGGGTGCCTTGGGCCACCACCCGACCGCCGTGGACACCGGCCCCGGGACCGATGTCGAGCACATGGTCGGCGGCGCGGATGGCCTCCTCGTCGTGCTCCACCACGATCACGGTGTTGCCCAGGTCACGCAGGCGCTCCAGGGTCTTGAGCAGTCGGTCGTTGTCGCGCTGGTGCAAGCCGATGGAGGGCTCATCGAGGATGTACATGACCCCCACCAGGCCGGCGCCGATCTGGCTGGCCAGGCGGATGCGCTGGGCCTCGCCGCCGGACAGGGTCTCGGCGCTACGCTCCAGGTTGAGGTAGTCGAGCCCCACATTGACCAGGAACTCTAGGCGGGCATGGATCTCGTTGACGATCTTCTCGGCGATCTCGCCCTTGCGGCCCGGCAAGGCGAGCACACCGAAGTAGTCACGGCTCTCGCCGATCGGCAGGTGGACCAGCTCGGGGAGGGTGTGACCGTCGATAAAGACGTGGCGGGCCTCCTTGCGCAGCCGCGAGCCGTGGCAGGTGGGGCAGGGCTGCACGGCGATGTAGCGCGCCAGTTCCTCACGGACCATGCTCGACTCGGTCTCGCGGTAGCGGCGCTGCATGTTGGGCAGCACCCCTTCGAAGGGATGCTCGCGGGTCACCTTGCGGCCGCGGTCGTTGACGTAGGTGAAGGCAATCTCGTCATGGCCACTGCCGTGGAGAATGATCTCACGCTCATGGCGGGCCAAGTCCTGCCAGGGGGTCTCCAGGGTGAAGCGGTAGTGGTCCGCTACCGCCTGGAGCTGGTTGAAGTAGAAGACGCTACGCCGGTCCCAGCCCTTGATCACCCCCTCGGCCAGCGACAGCTCGGGATGGCTGATCAGCTTGTCGGGGTCGAAGAACTGCTGCACACCCAGGCCGTCGCAGCTCGAGCAGGCCCCGGCCGGGTTGTTGAAGGAGAACATGCGCGGTTCGAGCTCGGCGATCGAGTAACCGCACACCGGGCAGGCGAAGCGCGAGGAGAAGGCGATGTCCTCGTGCTCGCCGTCCATGAAGTGCACGATGGCCGTACCGTCGGCGAGCCCCAGGGCGGTCTCGAAGGACTCCGCCAGGCGCTGGGCCAGGCCCTCGCGGACCTTGATGCGGTCCACTACCACGCTGATATCGTGCTTGCGGTTCTTGTCCAGCGGGGCGATGTCGTCAAGCTCGAGCACCTGGCCATCGACCATGGCGCGCACGAAGCCCTGGGCGCGCAGCTCGGCCAGCAGCTGCAGGTGCTCGCCCTTGCGTCCCTTGACCACCGGGGCGAGCAGCATCAGCTTGCTGCCCTCGGGCAGGCCCAGCACCTGGTCGACCATCTGCGAGATGGTCTGGGCCTCGAGGTCCTCGCCGTGCTCCGGGCAGCGCGGCGTGCCGGCTCGGGCATAGAGCAGTCGCAGGTAGTCGTAGATCTCGGTGATGGTGCCCACGGTGGAGCGGGGATTGTGGGACGTGGATTTCTGCTCGATGGAGATCGCCGGCGACAGCCCCTCGATATGGTCGACATCGGGCTTCTCCATCATCGACAGAAACTGGCGGGCATAGGTGGAGAGGGACTCCACATAGCGCCGCTGCCCCTCCGCGTAGAGGGTGTCGAAGGCCAACGACGACTTGCCCGAGCCGGACAGGCCGGTGACCACGATCAGCCTGTCCCGGGGCAGCGTGACGTCGATATTCTTCAGGTTGTGGGTGCGGGCACCCCTGACCAGGATCCTGTCCATTCCCACCTCGCGGACGCGGTAAAGGGTCGATTATACGGTTGCCGGCGCGGGCCCGGCAAAGCGCGTCACGCCGGCGGCTTTCCCTGGGGGGCGGCGAGCCGCTAGAATATGCGGTCCACCTCTGGGCCCGCGGGCCTGTCCACGGAACGTCGATCCCTATGCGAAAGCTCTCAGGACTGCTGTTGGCCACCGAGCGTCGCGCCATCGCCGGGCTGGCCGGGCTCTATGCCACACGCATGCTGGGCCTGTTCATGGTGCTGCCGGTACTGGCGCTCTACGCCGACCGGCTGGCGGGCGCCACGCCGCTGCTGGTCGGCCTGGCACTGGGCATCTATGGCCTGACCCAGGCCGTGTTGCAGATCCCCTTCGGCCTGGTCTCCGACCGGCTAGGGCGCAAGCCGGTGATCGCCGCGGGGCTCGTGCTGTTCCTGGTCGGCAGCGTGGTGGCGGCGCTGGCCGACAGCATCGGCGGAGTGATCCTGGGACGCTGTCTGCAGGGCAGCGGGGCGGTCGCCGCGGCGATCATGGCCCTGCTCGCCGACCAGACCCGCGAACAGGTGCGCACCGCCGCCATGGCCACCATCGGGCTGTCCATCGGGGTGGCCTTCGCCGTGGCCATGGTGCTGGGACCGCTGATCGCGGCTGGCCTCGGGCTTGCTGGGGTCTTCTGGTTCACCGCGGGGCTGGCCGCCTTGGGCCTGGTCGTGCTGTGGAAGCTGGTGCCACCGGCCCCCCGACGTGTGCGACACCGGGATGTGGGACTGGATCGTGGTCAGCTCGGGACGATCCTTGGCCGGGTCGAACTGTGGCGCATGGATGCCTCGATCTTCTGCCTGCACCTGATCCTGATGGCGATCTTCGTCGCCGTGCCCTTCCGCCTGGTCGAGTCCGGCATCGCCATCGAGCACCATGGCTGGGTCTACCTGGGCGTCATGGCTCTGGCCTTCGTGGCCATGGTGCCGCTGGTCATCATCGCCGAGAAGCGTCGCCGCATGAAGAGCATGTGTCTCTCGGCGATCACGGCCATCACCCTCAGCCTGGCAGGCCTGGCCGGGTTCGCCAGTAGCCTGTGGGGTCTGGTCGGTTGGCTGCTGCTGTTTTTCATTGCCTTCAATCTGCTGGAGGCAACCCTGCCCTCGATGCTCAGCAAGCTGGCCCCGGCCGGGGCCAAGGGCACTGCGATGGGGGTCTACTCCACCAGCCAATTCCTGGGCGCCTTCCTGGGCGGCGTGCTGGGTGGCGCCTTGGCCCAGCAGTGGGGGCTTGCCGCGGTCTTCGTGGGCGCGGCCCTGCTGGGACTCGCCTGGCTGGTACTGATGACCGGCATGGCCGCGCCCCGTTATCTGTCCAGCGAGGTGGTCGCCCTGGAGGAAACCCATCATGATGATGCCCTGGACACCCTGATGGCGCGCTTCGCCGAGGTGGCCGGGGTCGAAGACGTGCTGGTCGTTCCCGAGGAGCGACTGGCCTACCTCAAGGTCGATCGCCAGCGCCTCGACGAGCAGGCCCTGGCAAAACTGGTCGCCTCGGGCGAGCATCGGCGTGGTACCTGAGCGCTCAGGGCATGAGATCGTCTCGCGTGGACCGGGGCCAATGGTCCGGTGCCCGCGCATTCCACTGCATCACGAATTCGAGAGTTAAAGGAGTCAACCATGGCCCGTGGCGTCAACAAGGTCATTCTTATCGGTAACCTCGGCCAGGATCCGGAAGTGCGCTTCACGCCCTCCGGTACCGCGGTCGCCAACCTCAACCTCGCGACCACCGATACCTGGACGGATCGCCAGAGCGGTCAGCGCCAGGAACGCACCGAATGGCACCGGGTGGTGATGTTCAACAAGCTGGCCGAGATCGCCCAGCAATACCTCAAGAAGGGCTCCAAGCTCTATGTCGAGGGTCGCCTGCAGACCCGCAAGTGGCAGGACCAGAACGGCCAGGATCGCTACAGCACCGAGATCGTCGCCAACGACATGCAGATGCTCGATTCCCGCGGAGGCGGCGGTGACTTCCAGGGCGGCGGCATGGCGGCCCAGCAGGCCGGCGGCTTCGGTGGCCAGCCTCAGCAGGGCGGTGGCTTCGGCGATCAGCAGCAAGGCGGCAACTACGGTGGCGGCCAACCGCAGCCGCGTCCCGCACCGCGGCCGACGCCCAACCAGGGCGGTGGCCAGCAACAAGGCGGCAACTATGGCGCCCCCGATCCGGGCAGCTTCGACGACTTCGATGACGAGATCCCGTTTTAGCCGCGTAACGCCGAGGAACTGCCGTGAAGCTGCTGATTCTGGATGCCGGCCACTGCCTGAGCCTGGCGCTGGCTCGGGAAGCCAACCGGCGTGCCGATACCGAGCTGACCATCGAGCCGGGATTGGTGCTGGAGGCCGGCCTGTTGGAGGCCGTGCAGCCGGATGCCCTGGTGATTCCACCGTTGTCACGCCCCATCAGCGCCGACCCGGCTGCCGTCACGGCCCATGCCGAGGCGGTCGAGGCCTGCCTGGTGGCGTGTCGCGAGGCGGACATTCCGCTGGTGTGGTGCGTCTCCGACCAGCTCTACGAGGATGGCGTCGATGCCCCCATCGACGAGCACGTGATTCCCGAGCCTCGGGATGATGGCCTGCGTCGACTGGTGCGGGTCGGCGACCGGATCCGCACCGAGTTGCCCCGGCACCTGATCGTGCGGCTGGGGCCACTATTCGCCTTGGAGGGCAGCCATGCCTGGCTGGGCGAGTTAATCGATACCCTGGTGGCCGGTCGCGAAGTGCGGGCCGAGTCCGACGTCATCCTGTGTCCTACCTCGGCGGATGCGGTGGCCATGGCGCTGATCGGGATGCTCCAGCAGCAGCAGTGCGGCGCCGAGGCCTGGGGCAGCTACCACCTGGCCGGCACCGAGCCGGTGAGCACCTACACCTTCGTCTCCGTGATGCGTACCCAGCTCGCCACGCGACTCGAGGGTCGCGGCGAGACGCTCGCGCTGGGCGGCGTCAAGGCGCTCAGCCATCACCATGACCAGCCGCTGCGCCGGGTATTGAACTGTCGCCGGGTCCTGGAGGTATTCGGTGTGCACCAGAAGCCGTGGCGCCTCGAGTTGGGGCGCATGCTGGATACCTGGTGCCTGGCTAGGGACGACGGCAAGACGGCAGAGGAGTCGATGCCACGATGAACGTGATCCGCAGCCTGGTCTTCTATGCCGGTTACTTCCTGGCCATGCTGGTGTGCGGGGTGCTCTTCCTGCCGCCGGCCCCCTTCCTGCCACTGAAGTCCCGCTATCGTCTGCTCAACCTCTACAACCACTTCATCGTCGCCTGGTTTCGTCTGGCCTGCGGGGTGCGCTACGAGATCCGTGGCCACGAGCGGCTTCCCGAGGGGCCCTGCGTGATCCTGGCCAACCACCAGTGCGAGTGGGAGACGGTCTACCTGCAGCTGCTCAAGCCGCCCGTCTGCACGGTGCTCAAGCGCGAGTTGCTCAATATCCCGATCTTTGGCTGGGGGCTGCGTCTTCTGCACCCCATCGCCCTGGACCGTTCCCGCCCCGCCCGCGCCATGAAGCAGGTGCTCACCCAAGGCAAGGTTCGCCTCGAGGAAGGACTCTCGGTGCTGATCTTTCCCGAGGGCACCCGGGTCGCGCCGGGGCACCGGCGCCGCTACAACAAGAGTGGAGCAGTGATCGCCTGCCGCGCCGGCATGCCGGTGGTGCCGGTGGCCCACAATGCCGGGGAGCGCTGGCCGGGGCGGCACTGGGTCAAGCGTCCGGGGCGCCTGACGTTGGTGGTGGGGGAGCCCATCGAGACCGTCGGCCGGACTCCCGAGGCGGTGCTGGCCGAGACCGAGGCCTGGATCGAGGCGCGACTCGCCGAGATTTCCGAGGTGCCGCGTCCCTCGCAGTCGGTCACCGGTCGCGAGACGGTGACCGGCTGACGACGATAACGGTGCATAACGCCAGAAGGCGCCCCTAAGGGCGCCTTCTGGCGTTTCACCGGCGGTGACGACCACGTCAGTCGGTGTACTTCTCCAAGACCAGGCAGGCGTTGGTGCCACCAAAGCCGAAGCTGTTGGTGAGCACCCGCTTGACGCCGGGGGCATCGCGACGCCCGGTGACGATGTCAAAGCCCTTGGCCTGGTCGTCCAGCTGTTCCACGTTGGCGGAGGCGGCGATGAAGTCGTGCTCCAGCATCAGCAGCGAGTAGATCGCCTCCTGTACGCCGGTGGCGCCCAGGGAGTGGCCGGTCAGCGACTTGGTGGAACTCATCGCCGGTGTGGTGTTGCCGAACACCTCGCGGATCGCCTTGAGCTCGGCCATGTCGCCCACCGGGGTGGAGGTGCCGTGGGTGTTGATATAGCTGATGTCGCCGTTCACGGTGGCGAGCGCCTGGCGCATGCAGCGCACCGCCCCCTCGCCGGAGGGCGCGACCATGTCGTGACCGTCGGAGGTCGCCCCGTAACCGATGACTTCCGCGTAGATCTTCGCCCCGCGGGCCTTGGCATGCTCGAGTTCCTCTAGGACCACCATGCCGCCGCCACCGGCGATAACGAAACCATCGCGGGCCTGGTCATAGGGGCGCGAGGCCTTCTCAGGTGTCTCGTTGTAGTGGGTCGACAGGGCGCCCATGGCATCGAACAGGCAGGATAGGGTCCAGTGCTCCTCCTCGCCGCCACCGGCGAAGACCACGTCCTGCTTGCCCATCTGGATCTGCTCCATGGCGCTGCCGATACAGTGGGCCGAGGTGGCGCAGGCCGAGGAGATGGAGTAGTTGACGCCCTTGATTCGGAAGGGCGTGGCCAGACAGGCAGAGACGGTACTGCCCATGGTACGGGTGACCCGATAGGGGCCGACCCGTCGCAGGCCCTTCTCGCGCATCACATCGGCGGCCTCCACCTGGTTGGCGCTGGAGGCGCCACCCGAACCGGCGATCAGCCCGGTACGCTCACTAGAGACCTGTTCCGGCGAGAGCCCGGCATCCTCGATGGCCTGGGCCATGGAGACATAGGCATAGGCCGCGGCGTCGCCCATGAAGCGGCGCAGCTTGCGGTCGATCAGCGCCTCCAGGTCGATGTCGACCACGCCTGCAATCTGACTACGGAAGCCGAGCTCGGCGTACTCTTCCTTGAAGCGAATGCCCGAGCGCCCGCTCCTGAGCGCCTCGAGGACCTGTTGTGCGTCGTTGCCCAGGCAGGACACGATGCCCAGTCCGGTGACTACCACTCGTCGCATGGAAGCCTCCTTCAGAAATTCGCGGTGGAGGTGAACAGGCCGACGCGCAGGTCGTTGGCCTGGTAGATGTCGCGGCCATCCACGGAGACAGTGCCGTCGGCCATGCCCAAGATCAGGCGCCGGGTGATGATGCGCTTGATGTTGATGCGGTAGGTGACCTTCTGGGCCTCGGGCAGGATCTGGCCGGTGAACTTGACCTCGCCGCAGCCCAGGGCGCGGCCTCGGCCGGGATGCCCGAGCCAGCCCAGGTAGAAACCGACCAGCTGCCACATGGCATCGAGCCCCAGGCAGCCGGGCATCACGGGATCTCCCGGGAAGTGGCAGTCGAAGAACCACAGGTCCGGGTGGATATCCAGCTCGGCGATCAGCTCGCCCTTGCCGTGCTCGCCACCCTCTTCGTGGATGTGCGTGATGCGATCAAGCATCAGCATGTTGGGTGCCGGCAACTGGGCGTTGCCGGGGCCGAACAGCTCGCCGCGGCTGCAGGCCAGCAGTGCTTCGCGATCAAAGGAGTGTTGCTTGGTCACTGAGTCGTTCCGAGAGTCGAGATTTTGTGTGCCGCGGCCGGCAGGTGCACCCGGGCGGCCCCGTGCCCGCCTAGTCTACTGTTCACGCACGGTGAATGCACGCCAGGGCCGTCGCGACAAGCCGCACTGCTAACGTCGGCTTTAGCCGTTCGCGACGAATCCTTGCCGGCGCCGCTGGCCGAGGCGCCGGCATAGCCACAGGCAGATCAGCGCCCAGGCCAGCGCCTCGACGGGCAGCAACCAGGGAGCCAGCTCCACGCCCGCCAGGCGCGCTCCGGCGAAATAGGAGAGCGGTCCGCTGGTGGCACCGCCCAGGACCGCCAGCCAGGGGCGCTGCCACAGCCAGGCCAGCGAGTGGTGGAGCAGGGTGGCGAAGAGCGGCCAGAGCAGCCACAGCCAGGGGGGCAGGGGCCCCAGGGTCAGGGTGCCGGCGGGGAAGGCGAACCCCCCGGCCAGCGCCAGAGCGCCGTCGACCCCGAGCCCCAGGACCGCGAAGCCGACCAGCCAGCGCCACTCGCCGGGACGGGCGAGAAGCCGCAGGTGCAGGCCCAGGATGACGGCCGTGACCGCGGCGCCGAGGGCCGACCCCCCCAGTACACAGGCGAACCAGCCCAGTTGGAAGGCGGCGAGGTTGGCGATCAAGCCCAGGGCGTGAGGCGACATGGTGGTTTCTATACCGCGCCGGTCAACGGCGCGGGGCGGGCGCCGGGCTTGGCCAGTAGCAGGTGGCAGGTGCCGATGGTGCGCTCCAGGAAGGCCCCCTCGCAGTAGCAGAAGTAGTAGCGCCACATGCGGATGAAGCGCTCGTCATAGCCGAGCTTGCGTACCCGATCGAGGCTGCCCTCGAAGCGCTGGCGCCACTCGCGCAGGGTACGGGCATAATGCGGGCCGATCTCCTCCAGTGACACCACGTTGAGGGAGGTGCGCCGCGTCAGGCCGTCGAGGATCGCGCGGTGTGAGGGCAAAAAGCCACCGGGAAAGATGTAGCGTTTGATGAAGTCCATCTCCCGCTTGGCGGCCTCGAAGCGTTGGTCGCGGATGGTGATGGCCTGCAGCATGGCCAGGCCGTCGTCGACGAGCAGGCGGTCTAGGGTCGCCAGGTAGGTGTCGAGATACTGGTGGCCGACCGCCTCGATCATCTCCACCGAGATCAGCCGGTCGTAGCGCCCCTCCAGCTCCCGGTAGTCTTGCTTGAGCAGGGTGATGCGATCACCCAGCCTCGCCTGGGCGATGCGTCGGGCCGTATGGGCGTACTGCTCCTCGGAGATGGTGGTGGTGGTGACCCGGCAGCCGCGGGTCCGTGCCGCATGGAGGGCCAGGCCGCCCCAGCCGGTGCCGATCTCCAGCAGGTGGTGATGGGCCCGCACGTCCAGCCGGTCGAGCATTCGGTCGAGCTTGTGGGTGGAGGCCTCCTCCAGGCTGGCCTTGGCATGGGGGAACACCGCGCTGGAATACATGCGGTGGTCGCGGTCGAGGAAGGTCGCGAAGAGCTCGTTGCCGATGTCGTAGTGGGCCGCGATGTTGCGCCGTGACCCATCAAGCGTGTTGCGCTGCAGGCCATAGAGCCCACTGAGCAGCCAGCGACCCAGCCGGGCCAGACCCCCCTCCATGTCGTCGTTGATCCGCTCCAGATTGCGGGCGAACAGACGCACCAAGGCGACCAGGTCGTCGGTGTCCCAATCGCCGTCCAGGTAGGCCTCGGCGGCCCCCACGGTGCCTCCCAGCGCCAAGCGCTTCCAGAGGCGACTGTCGCGGACCACCAGGGTCACCCTCAGCTCGCCGCCCTGTCCGAGGTGATGACACTGGTGGCCGTCGATGAGGGTGATCTCGCCCCCTTCGAGACGGTCCAGCGGGTCGAGCAGCCGGGGCTTGAGCCAGCGGGACCATCGGTCATCGTCGAGGGGCAGGGAGTGAGGGCGGGTGGAACGCAGGGTACTCACGACGATCTCTCCTCGTGGTGGGGAGCGGGGGCTCCCGAGTGGGGGTGACCGGGGTGGGCATGCAGGGGGACGCGCTTGAGCCACAGGCGCAATGCCTCGAAGTGAATGCCGGCCAGGGTCTTCAGCGCCATCCAGGGCTGGCGGGCCAGGGTGGCAACCAGTACGCCGCGGGTCGCCGGACGGGCCTCGAGGGTCAGGGTGGCGTCGAAGTGTCGCGTGCCGTCCTTCCAGGTCTCCATGTGCATCGCGAGCGTCTCGCCCGGCGTGTCGAAGCGCCAGCGGTAGGTCAGGTCCATGGGGTTGAAGGGGGAGACATGCATGGCCTTGACGAACGCGGCCTGGTGGCTGTGGCGTCGTGGGTCCACGGCGCAGGCGTAGGTGGTCCGCTCGCCCCAAGGGGTGTTGCTGACCTCGCCGAGCAGCGCGCGCAGCTCGCCTCCGGCGTCATAGGCGTAATACAGCGAGATGGGGTTGAAGCCCACGCCCAGGGTGCGTAGCTGGGTCAGCAGGCAGATCCGCCCGTCAGGGGCGCTGCCCAGCTGACGGGTGAGCTCCTCGCGCACCGCCTGCTTCAACGGGCGGTCATGGGGCGCCAGATCGTCCCTGAGATAGTCCTCGCGACGGAAACGTGCCAGCGCCGGCCGGCGGGTGCTGTAGCCGGGCACGCCGTCGAACAGCTCGGGCAGCTCGTCCAGGTCGAGCCAGGCCATCCAGACCCCGTAGGTGAAGGCGTGGTGGCGCGGCAGGAAACGCCGGTGGCGCAGTTGCCCACGATAGATGCGCGAGTGCGGTGACCGGATCATGCCAGGGCCTCCGGAGACATGAGACGCGCGTCGGGTGCCGCCTGCTCGTCGCAGCCCAGGGCACGCGCGACGCGCAGGGCGCTCCAGACGCCATCCTCGTGGAAGCCGTTGCGCCAGTAGGCGCCACAGAAGTGGGTGCGCCGTGCCGGCATCGATATCTCGCTGTGACGCGCCTGGGCGCGTTGGCCGGCCAGGGTGAACTGGGGGTGGGCATAGGTGTAGCGACCGAGCACCGTCGCCGGGTCGATGCTTGCGCCGTCGTTGAGGGTGACACAGAAGGTCTGCGGGGCCTCGAGACGCTGCAGGATGTTCATGTCGTAGGTCACCGAGGCCCGGGCGTCGCCGCCGCGGCCATCCAGGCGGTAGTTCCAGCTGGCCCAGGCGCGGCGACGACGTGGCAGCATCCGGGTGTCGGTGTGCAGGACCACCTCGTTGTCTCGGTACGGCAGGGCGCCGAGGATTGCTCGCTCGGCAGGGGAGGCGTCCTCCAGCATCGCCAGCGCCTGGTCGGCATGACAGGCCAGCACCACCTGGTCGAAACGCTCCACGCCGGCGGCGCTGCGCAGTCGCACGCCGTTCGCCTCACGGCGGATCCCCTGCACCGGGGTGGCCAGGCGAATGCGCTCGGCGTAGGGGGCGGTCAGGGCCGGGATGTAGGCCCGCGAGCCGCCCACCAGGGTGTACCACTGTGGCCGGTGAGTCACCGACAGCAGGCCGTGATGGTAGAAGAAGCGCACGAAGAAGCGCAGCGGGAACCCCCGCAGGTCGTGGATGCTGGCCGACCAGATCGCTGCGCCCATGGGCAGGAGGTAGCGTTGCTGGAAGTCGCGGCCGAAGCCACCGCGATCGAGATACTCGCCGAGGGTCAGCCCCGCGGGCAGGCGCTCAGCGACCAGGTCCCGGGTGGCCTCGCGATTGAAGCGCAGGATGTCGCGCAGCAGGCCATGGAAGCGCGGGCGTAGGAGGTTGCTGCGTTGGGCGAACAGGCTCGCCAGGGTGTGGCCGTTGTACTCGAAATCCCGGGCCGTCTCGTGGACCGAGAAGCTCATCTCGGTGGGCTGGCTCGCCACACCCAGGCGCTCGAGCAGTCGCCGGAAGTGGGGGTAGGTCCAGTCGTTGAAGACGATAAAGCCGGTATCGATGGCGTAGGCGCGACCGTCGACGGTGACATCCACGGTGGCGGTATGACCCCCCAGCCGCGTGTCGGCCTCGAAGAGGGTGACCTCGTGGCGACTCGACAGATACCAGCTGGCGGCCATGCCGGCGATGCCGCTGCCGACCACGGCGATGCGTTGGGCGGCACTCCGTTGGGCGGCACTCCGCTGGGAGGCGGCGGGCGAGAAGGGCAGAGTCATGAGCGGGCCTCCCGTGGGGTGCTGTTCGGGTCGCGGGCCAGGCGACGGCCAAGGCGATAGCGCACGCCCGGCGGCAGCACGCCCAGCAGCTTGAGGAGTAAGGTGAAACGCCGCGGGAAGTGGATGTCCAGACGGTGGGCGGTGAGGCCGGCGAGGATGGCCTCCGCAGCTTGTTCGACGCTCACCCGCATCGGCATCGGGAAGTCATTGCGGTCGGTGAGCGGTGTCTTGACGAAGCCGGGATGGATGATGCTCACGTCGATGCCCTCGCCGGCCAGGTCGAGGCGCAGCGACTCCAAAAAGTGACTGAGGGCCGCCTTGGAGGCGCCGTAGGCCTCGGCCCGGGGCAGGGCCAGGTAGGCCGAGGCGCTGGAGGTGGCGGCGAGCAGCGGGCGGCCGCCCTCGGCTCGGGCCCGGCGCAGCAGCGGCAGGGCAGCCTCGATGCCGTACAGGACACCGAAGACGTTGGGGGCGAAGACCCGCTCGACCAGCTCGACATCGAAGTGCCGGGCGTCCAGGTACTCGCAGGTGCCGGCGTTGAGGATCACCAGGTCGAGCCCGCCGAAGCGGGCCTCCAGCCGCCGCCCGGCCGCCAGCACGGTCTGGCGGTCGGTAACGTCCAGGGGCAGCGGCAGGGCGTTGTCCCGGTCGCCGGCCAGGTCGGCCAGGGCCTCGGGACGGCGGGCACTGAGCGCGACCCGATGGCCCTGGTCGAGCAGGCGCTCGGCCAGGGCCCGGCCGATACCGGAGGTGGCCCCAGTCAGCCAGATGCGTTGTGTTGTGTACGCTGCCATCATGTCGTCTCCCGAGGCTCTTGGGGGCCTGGTGTTACGCGGGAGACGGTGGCCTGGGGTCACCCTCCCGCGCGTCGCTTAATCGCGCCTATCAGCCGTCCGATCACCGGCAGGTGCTCGTAGAGCAATGCACCAGCATCGAAATAGTCTTGGTGCCGTCTTGCCCGCCCCGAGCCGTCACCGGCGAAAACCAGGTGCGAGCCGCCTTCCACCGAGATCTCCTTGCCACCCGCCAGACGCGGATGCGCCAGGTGCATGGTCCAGGTGACGAAGGCGTGGTCCCCCTGTCGCAGGCGGTCATGAAAGTCGAAGCGACACGCTGTCACGTTCTCGTACAGGGTCCGGAAGTAGCCTTCCAGGGCCGGCAGTCCATTTATCCGGTGAAGCGGGTCGACGAATTCCACGTCTTGAGTATATATCCTGTATAGCTTTTCTGTACAGTTTTTGTCTAGCTTTTTGTAGAAGGCGCAGAAGGCTTCCAGCGCGGGGTCATGGCTCATGGGAGGATCCTCGGTAGCGGGCAGGGTCAGCGGTCGGGGGGCAGGGCCTTGAAGGCGTCCAGCGCCCGGGTCCGGGCCGCCTTGTGCGCGACGATAGGTGCGGGATAGTCGAGGCGGTCCAGTAGGTCACGGCCAGGGGCATGGCGTGCCTTGGCCGGCAGTGCCGCCAACTCGGGTAGCCACTCGGCCAGGAAGCGGCCATCGGGGTCGAAGCGCTGCGACTGGGTGGTCGGGTTGAAGATGCGGAAGTAGGGAGCGGCGTCGGTGCCGGTGGAGGCCGCCCATTGCCAGCCGCCGTTGTTGGCGGCGAACTCGCCGTCCACCAGGTGGCGCAGGAAGAAGGTCTCGCCGCGCCGCCAGTCGATCAGCAGGTGCTTGGTGAGGAACATGGCGGTGACCATGCGCAGGCGGTTGTGCATCCAGCCGGTGGCCACCAGCTGGCGCATGGCGGCGTCGACGATGGGGTAGCCGGTGCGTCCCTCGCACCAGGCGCGAAAGCCGGCGTCGTCGTCGCGCCAAGGCAGTGCCTCGGTATGGGCCTGGAAGGCGCGGTGACGACAGACCCGGGGGAAACCCACCACCACATGCTGGTAGAACTCCCGCCAGACCAGCTCGTTCACCCAGGCGGTCAGGCCGGCGTCGCCGCCGGCCAGGGCGCCATCGTTCTCGGCGAGTACCGCCTGCAGGCATTGGCGGTGCGAGATCATGCCCAGCGCCAGGTAGGGCGAGAGCTCGCTGGTCCCCCGAATGGCCGGGAAGTCACGTTGATCGGCGTAGTGGCGGCCGCGAAAGCGCAGGAAGCGTTCCAGGCGGTCGGCGGCCGGTCCCTCGCCGGCAGGCCACTGTCGCCCGTCCACCGGCGTGTCCGTCAATTCGGGCGACGCCGGCAGCGGGTCCGGGGCGATGGCTTGGCGGGGCTGGGGGGCCGGCGTGTCGCGCAGGGTCAGGCGCTCGGCGGTGAGCTGGCGGTGCCAGGCCTTGGCGAAGGGCGTGAAGATGCCGTAATAGTCGCCCTTGCCGGTGAGCAGCTCGCCGGGGGCGAAGGCCACGGCGTCGTGGTGGCCGGTGGCGGTCAAGCCGGCGGCAGTGAAGGCCTCGATCACCCGGGCGTCGCGGCGGACCTCGTCGAGGGGATACTCGCGGTTGAAGTGCAGAGCCGCGGCGCCGGTTTCCCGGGCGAGGGCAAGCAGGACCTCGGGCGCCTCATCGAAGGTCGTGATGTCGCGATGCAGCAGCGGGGTATTCAGCCCGGCCAGGGCCTCGCCCAGGGCCGCCACGCCGCGATGCCAGAAGTCCAGCTTGTTGGCTCCGTGCCCGTGCGCCTGCCACTGGGGCAGGCTGCGCAGGAAGACGGCGATGATCGGTCCTCGGCGGGCGGCGGTTATCAGGGCGGTATTGTCGTGGATGCGCAGGTCGCTGCGGAACCAGAGCAGGGTCGGGGACATGATCGGCTCCGAGTGGCAGGCGGCGGCGATTCAGGCGTCCTGAGTCAGGGGCTGCAGGCGTGCCATGGCCTGGGGCAAGTCATCGCCGAGCACCTCGACCCGGGTCGGATCCAGCTCGGCCTCGCGGATGCGTGCCACCGGGCCACATAGCGCCAGGGGCACCGCCAGCTGTTCGGCGAGCCGCGGCAGCTGGCGGCGCACCAGGTCGGCCTTCTCGGCCTGTCCGCTGACCAGCAGCAGGGCGCTGGCATGGAAGCGTTCCACGGCCAAGGGAAGCTCCGTGAAGGGCAGTGGAGTATCGAACAGCTGCACCCGGTAGCCTTGGTCGCTGGCGGCCAGGGCTACCAACAGCACCCAGAGCGGGCCGGGATCGTCGGGTAGCGACACGATCAGCAGCATCGGCCCCCGGGCGACCTGGTTGGCATGGTAGAGACGGGTTCCGATACGGGTGCGCAGGAAGGCCTCCAGGGTACGACGCTGCAGGACGGCGCCCAGGTGGTCGTCCCAGCCCTCCTCGAGCTCACGGACCACCGGTTGCCACAGCTCCTCGATGCAGGTAGCCACCGGGTAGAGCGCCAGCGCCTGGTTGAACAGGGCTTCCAGGCGAGGCTGGTCGAAGGCCTCGACGGCGGCGATCAGCTGACGTCGCTGACTCTCCCAGTCGCCGGCGGCGGGGGGCGGGGCCTCCACGCTGTCCGGCTGCTCCAGCAGGTCGCGGACCTGGCTGACCGGCACGCCGCGATTGAGCCATTGCAGGATGCGTTCGATGCGATCGATGTCCTCACGGGCATAGAGGCGATGCCCCTTCGGGGTGCGTTGCGGGCGGATCAAGCCGTAGCGGCGCTCCCAGGCACGCAGGGTGACCGAGTTCACGCCGGTCAGTCGCGAGACCTCGCGGATCGGGTAGAGCGGCGTGTCGGCTGGGTGGGTCGCCTTGTCACTCATGCTTGCCTCTGCCTTCCTGATGCCTTCCGCGTCGCGGCGAGGCGTGGTCCTGGGGCGCCGGTACGATGGCGGTATCTGATTTTGTACAAATCATTCAGGATGTACAAGGCAAGGGCGCCTAGGCTTCGCGGGCCCCGGTCGTCTCCGCCTGCTCGGCCACCACCGCGGCCAGGGCCTCGACGAAGGCCGGATGTTCGCCTACCGGCGGCAGCAGGGTCAGTGTGATGCCGCGGTGGGCCGCCGCCAGGGCCTCGACCTGCGCGGGCACGTCCTTGCGCAGATGGCGTCCGGCGGCGAAGAAGAGCGGCAGGATCTCGGCGCGTCTCACACCGGCTTCGGCCAGCTCGGCTACGGTGGCCTCCAGGGAAGGCTCGCAGAGTTCCATGTAGGCCAGGCGCAGCGGGGTCGTCAGCCGGCCAGCGAGGGCGTCGGCGAAGTGCTCGAAGGGGGCGCGCCAGTTCGGGTCGCTGGAGCCGTGGGCCAGCAGGATCAGGGCGTCGCGCATGGCGGGGTCTCCGTTCAGGTGAGGGTCGGTTGGTGGACAAGGGCCTCGCCCAGATGGTGGCCCGAGAGCCAGGCATCTTCGATGCGTGGGCCACGCCAGGCGTCGCCGCACAGGGCGAGCCCCGTGGAGGCGCGTCGGTAGTCGCGGTTGACGGGCTCGCCGGCGGCGAAGACATCGGGTTGGGCATAGCGCCAGCGGTGAGCCCCCCGTGCGACCGGCTCGGGCAGGCGGGTGCCGGTCGGCAGACTGTCGCGGAAGGCGTCGAGCAGCTGGCAGGCCACGGCCTCGGCCGCCTCTTCCAGATGCACCCGGCTCCATTCCAGCCGGGCCAGCAGGCTGAGGCTCTCGCCCTGGTCGTCGCGGCCGGGCTTGGTCTGGTTCCGGGCGACGAAGCGTAACGGGCCTTCAGCCAGGCGCAGCGCCTGCCAACCATCCTCGACATCCGGTAGCGAGGGCAGGGGACGGTCGAACAGCACCCAGCCGGTCCAGCAGGGGCGCTGGATCACCTGGTCGCAAGCGTCGGCCAGCGCCGGCTCATGGGCGGCCAACAGAGCTCGGGCCTGGGGGGCGGGAGTGGCGATCACCACCCAGGCGAAGGGGCCTTGACGCTGACCGGCCGCGTCGACCAGCCACCAGCGGTCTTCCCGGTGATCGAGGGAGGCGATGCGAGTGGCGCAGCGAAGCTCGAGGCCATGGGCGAGGTGGCGGGTCACTGCGCTCATGCGAGGCGCACCGCACCAGCGGGGACGGCCGTCGTCGTGGCGTGACCAGCCCTCGGGGCCCGCCTGCCAGGATGAGGTAGGCCATCGCGCGACGACCCCGGCGCGTTGCCAGCGCTCGATCTCCGACCGAAAGGCCGCATCGCGTACGCTGAAGAACTGCGCGCCGAGGTCCACTACCGCCTCACCCAGGCGACGGCTGGCCATCCGCCCACCTGGCCCTCGGGCCTTGTCGAACAGCGTCACCGACCCGCCGGCGGCCTGGAGGTGGCGGGCACAGGCCAGGCCGGCGATACCGGCCCCGATGATGGCGGTGGAACCTGGGGCATGTGACATGGCAACCTCGCGGGTAGTCGGTCTCATCCGCTAGACTAGCAGAAGTGTACAATGGCTGTATAACTCAGTGAGGCAGGGGGAGGGCACCGCATGCGTGTACTGATCACAGGAGGCAGCGGCTTCGTCGGGCAACGCCTGTGCCGGCGACTCAAGGAAGCCGGTCACCGGTTGCTGGTGGTTTCGCGGGACCCGGAGCGGGTGCGCGACCGGCTGCCGGAAGGGACCGAGATTCGCCGCTCGGCGCTGGACTTTGTCGACACGCCGCCGCAGGCGGTCGTCAACCTGGCCGGCGAGTCCATCGCGGCCCGGCGCTGGAGCGAGGAACAGAAGGAACGGCTGATCGACTCCCGGGTCAATGTCACCCGTGACGTGGTGCGCCTATGCGAGCAGTTGCAGGCCAGCGACGGCCATGCGCCGGCGGTGATGGTCTCCGCCTCCGCCATGGGCTACTACGGTGACCAGGGTGATAGAGAGGTCACCGAACAGACACCGCCCCATGACGAGTTCGCCCACCGGCTTTGCAAGCGCTGGGAGGAGGTCGCCCAGGAGGTGGAGGCCTTCGGCACGCGCCTGGCCATCCTGCGCCTCGGGCTGGTGCTGGATGTCGGGGGCGGTAGCCTGCAGAAGATGCTACCGCCCTTCAAGCTGGGGCTCGGCGGGCGCTTCGGCAGCGGCAAGCAGTTCATGCCTTGGGTCCATCGCGAGGACGTGGTGCGGGCCATCCTCTTTCTGATCGAGCGCGACGACCTCTCGGGACCCTTCAACGGCAGTGCCCCGCATCCGGTGACCAACGCCGAGTTCACCCGCACCCTGGCGCGCCACCTCCACCGGCCGGCGATCTTCCCGGTGCCGGCCATCGTGCTGGAGACCGCCTTCGGCGAGATGTCCCGGCTGCTGCTGACCGGTGCCGATATGCGTCCGGCGCGGCTGCTCGAGGCCGGCTTCACGTTCCGTTTCCCGACACTGGAGGAAGCCCTGGCCGATATCCTGGGGTGATACTTCCCGAAAAGCATCGAGGGGCGTCGGGGACAGGCCGAAGAGGAGGTCCTATGCCAGGGATGGCATCGGTAGCGCCCATGGAGGGGTTCACAGCGCCTCCGGAGGGCCGGCCCCGCTCGCAGGCCTGTCCCCGGATCAGCCCCGGCTCGCCGACGTCACCGTGTTTCGTCACCCACGGTGACGATCACTCGCACCGCATCCAGGCGCAGCCGGGCGGTCTCGATGGCCGCGTCCAGGGCCTGGCGCTCATCGCGCAGGGCGGTGAGCTCATCCTCGCGTACCGCGGGGTTGCGGCGTGCCAGCGCCTCGAGGCGGGTGTGCTCGGCATCGAGTTCGGCGCGCATCCGGCCCTGGGCCGCCTCGATGATGCTCGGCAGTTCACGCTCGGCCTCGCCTTCCCCCCTATCGATCAGCTCGCGCAGCTGCGCGAGGCGGCTCTTGATCAGGTCCCGGGCCACCGCCTTCTTGACCTTCTGCAGGTTCTTCGCAAGGCCGGTGAAGGAGACCTTGTCGGTGAGGTTGGCGCCAGACTCATCGAGCAGCACCCGCACCGCCGTGGGCGGCAGGAAGCGGTTGAGGTGCAGGCGCTTCGGGGCCGGGCAGTGGGTGCGGAAGACCAGCTCCACCATCAGCCGCCCGGCAGGGATCGCCGGGTGCTTGAGCAGCGCCAGGGCGGTGTTGCCCATGGTGCCGTTGAGGATGCGCTCCATCATCTCGCGCAGCAGGGGATGCTCCCAGGAGAGCCGCTGGATATCGTCGCGGGCCAGGGCCCGCCCTCGGGAGAGGGTGGCCGAGAAGCCTTCCTCGCCCTTGACCAGGCCCGGCAGGCCGTCGAGCATCTGCGGGCTGGGCTGCAGGTGCAGAAGGCCGCCACCGAGTTCGTGGCTGTCGACGCCGAAGATGTCCAGAGCCTGGTCCAGATAACGGGCCAGCGCCTTGTCGGCATCCAGGGTGCGGATCGCCTCGATCACCGCCTCGGCGCGCTCGTGTCGGCAGGCGTTGAGTTCCAGCAGCCGGTTGCGTCCGGCGTTGCGCTCGGCCAGGCGCGCCTCGAACAGCGCCCGGGTCTCCTCGATGACCTCGTCGAGGCTCTCGTCGTCGAGCAGGACGTCGGCTAGGGCATCGCCGAAGGCGGCGAAGATCTCGCTGCCCAGGCCGTGGGGGGCGCTGAAGGCGTCCATTCCCTCCCGGTACCAGCGCAGTAGCTTCTCGCCGGGACTGCCTGTGAACACAGGCACATGCACGTGGATGGCGTGGCGCTGGCCGATGCGATCGAGGCGGCCGATGCGCTGCTCCAGCTGATCCGGATGCAGTGGCAGGTCGAACATCACCAGGTGACGGCAGAACTGGAAGTTGCGGCCCTCGGAGCCGATCTCCGAACAGACCAGCACCTGGCAGCCCTCCTCCTCGTCGGCGAAGGCCGCGGCGGCCCGGTCGCGCTCGACCAAGGTCAGGCCCTCGTGGAACACCGGCGCATGGAAGCCGCCCAGCACCCGCAGCGCCTCGGCCAGGCCTTGTGCGGTCTCGCGGTCATGGGCGATCACTAGCACCTTGTCGTCAGCGAAGCCGCCCTCGGCGGTGTCGGCCAGGCGCTCGAGCAGCCAGGTGACGCGGGGGTCGAACTGCCACCAGGGTTCGGTGTTAAGGGGATCATCGGCCAGCGCCCGGTACATGGTGTCGAGATAGATCAGCACCTCGGGGTGATCGAGGCCGGTCTCGATCAGCAGCTCGTCCAGGTAATCCTCGTCCCGGCCCAGGCGGCGCAGCACCCGGCGATAGGGGGAGGGCGCCTCGAGGGAAACGACCTCGAGATGTCGCTCGGGGAAGCCGCCCACGTGGCGCCGGCTGTTGCGGAACATCACCCGGCCGGTGCCGTGACGGTCGAGCAGTTGGTCGCGCAGCTGATCCCGGGCCGACTGCCGTTGGGCCTCTGCCCGCTCGGCATCCGCCAAGGTATCAAGCAACGCCAGGCTATCCGGCTCGTCGATCACCGCGGTGACCCGCTCGCGGTCGGCCGCCTCACCGGGCAAACGCTCCAGGGCATCGATGGCCTCGGCGACCTCCACGTAGTGCTGCTCCTCGTCGCGGAACTGCGCCAGGTCATGATAGCGGTCGGGGTCGAGCAGGCGCAGGCGGGCGAAGTGGCTCGTGAGACCCATCTGCTCCGGGGTCGCGGTGAGCAGTAGCACGCCGGCGATCTTCGCGGCCAGTCGCTCCACGCAGGCGTAGCCGGGGCCGACCTCATCCTCGCTCCAGTCCAGGTGATGGGCCTCGTCGACGATCAGCAGGTCCCAGTCGCAGGCTTCGGCCTGGGCCTGGCGATGGGTGTTGGCGAACAGCCAGTCCTGGCTGGCCAGCACCAGCTGGCCGGCCTCGAAGGGGTTGGCCTGGCCATGGGCCTGGCTCTGCGCCTCGTCGAGCAGGGTCACCTCCAGGGAGAAGCGGCGCAGCAGCTCGACCAGCCACTGGTGGGTAAGGCTCGCCGGCACCAGGATCAGGGCCCGCTCGGCGCGGCCGCTGAGCAGCAGCCGATGCAGGATCAGCCCGGCCTCGATGGTCTTGCCTAGGCCCACCTCGTCGGCCAGCAGCACCCGGGGGGCGTGGCGGCGGGCGACCTCGTCGGCGATATACAGCTGGTGGGGAATCAGATCGATGCGCGCCCCGGCCAAGCCCAGCGCCGGATTCTGCTCGATGCGGTGATGGTGGTGCAGGGTACGAAAGCGCAGGTCGAACCAGTCGTTGCGGTCGACCTGGCCGGTGAGCAGGCGGTCGCGGGCCTGATCGAACTGCATGGTGTCGGCGAGGCGGGCCTCGGGGAGCTCGGTGAGCTCGCCGCTGTCGTCCTCGCCGATGTAGACGATCAGGCCATCGACCTCCTTGCTGTCGTCGACGGTCATCTGCCAGCCGTCGGCGGCCTGGAGGCGATCGCCGCTGCCGAAGGCCACTCGGGTGAGGGGGGCGTGCCGGAGGCCGTAGGTACGGGTTTCCTGGCTGGCGCCGAAGAGCACGGTGACGCTGCGGGCGTCGACGTTGAGGATGGTACCCAGGCCGAGTTCGGCCTCGCCGTCGCTGATCCAGCGCTGGCCGGGTGAGAAGTCGCTCATGGTCCCTCGGAGATGCTTAAGATCGATTCATGTACCGCCGGCCAGGCCCGGCAACGACAAGGCGCGGTATCTTACAGCAAAGCCCGGCCGGGCTTAAGCATCCCCACCGATCTCAAGGCGCTGCCAGCCACTCCGTGAGCTGGGCGCGGGTCAACTCGCCCACATGGCGCGCCACCGCGTGCCCCTCGGCATCGAACAGTAGGGTGGTGGGCAGACCCGGGGACTCGGTCAGCACCATCAGTCGCTGTCGCGGGTCGAGCAGGGCATGGCGGAAGTCGAGGCCCTGTTCATCCAGGTAGCGAGCGGCCTGCAGCAGCTCCTCGCCCTGATTGACCACCACCACCGTCACGTCATCTCGCGCGTCGGCCTCGGCCAGCAGTGGCATCTCGCGCCGGCAGGGCGGGCACCAGGTGGCCCAGAGGTTGACCACCACCCGCTCGCCGGTGAGCGAGGCCAGGTTCACCGGCTCCCCCTCGAGGTTTTCCAGGGCGAGGTCGGGCAACTCGCGAAGGGCCATGCCGCCGCTCAGGGGCGCCAGGGTCACCAGTGTCAACCACATCAACGAGGCGCCGATGGCGAGGCCCATGCCACCCAGCATCGCTCCGAGACGGTCGCGCAGCGTCCAGGCGGTCCAGGCCAGCGCCGCCAGCAGCCCCCAGGCCCCGTGGAAGCCCGGCTGCCAGAGCTTGAGAGCATCCAGCGGCGCCTCAGCATAGGCCGGCAGGTGAGTCAGCACGTGGCCGAGCCGGGCACCAAGCAGCCAGGTCACCAGCAGGCCATTGAACCAACGGGCATGGCGGCGGCGTGGCAGGCCGAGCAGGAAGGCGCTGGCCGCCAGCAGCACCAGGGCGGCGGCGAAGGCATACAGGCGAGGCACGGCGATCAGCACCGGGCCCAGGGCGATGGCATCCATGGCGTGGCAACGGCTCCAGAGGGTCGGCGCGGTGCGCCGGACCGGTTACACTCGGCGGATTCGTGTCGCCAAGCCTACTGCCGGCGGGCAGTGCTGTCATCAGCGGGAGCATTCATGGCACAACCGGCCTTCGATACCCTGCGGGCCCTGGCCATCGCCAGTCAGGCGCTGGGGTTCATCCTGATCATCACTCTGGAGACCCTGATGGGCGATGCCGCCCGGCCCTGGCAGGGCTGGACCCTGGCGGCGATGGTGGCAGCGGCGTTGTGGATCGCCCTGGTCCGCCTCTACCGGCGCAACCGGGCGCGCAAGGCGATGGCGCGCCGGCAACTGACCGACGACGAGGAGTGAGCGGTTGCGGGCGTCGTATATCGCCCTTTGCCGACATGGTGGCAGCGTCTAGTCTAGGAGGTAACGTGCCGTTACCGGCTCCCGCCATCCCCAGTAAAGGAAAGGGCTCACTCATGTACCAGTCAATCCTCGTTCCCGTCGACGGCTCCCCGCATGCCGAGAAGGCGCTGGCCTTGGGGGCTCAGCTGGCGCGTGCCAGTTCCGCCATCCTGCACCTGATGACCGTGGCCGAGTTCCCGCCGGACAACATCGGGCTGTTCACCGGCGGCACCGCCGAACCCTTCGACGAGAAAGCGCGCGAGAAGCTGGCGGCGGGTCTCAAGGAAACCGCTCACGAGAACATCGCCAAGGCCCGCGAAGCGGTCGATCTCGAGGGCATCGAGGTCAGGGAGGTGGTCTGCCAGGGGCGTCCCGCGGAGCTGATCCTCAAGGAGGCCGGCAAGCTCGGCGTTGACGTCATCGTCATGGGCAGCCGGGGCATCAGCGATGTGCGCGGCATGGTCTTCGGCAGCGTCTCCCACAAGGTCAGCCATGCCGCCGACTGCTCGGTCATCACCGTGACCTGAGGCCGTGTCTCCTCTTGCGTGTCTTTCGCCCGAGTCGGTCCGTCTTCAGCGATCGGGCCTGATGACTCATTCCCGTGGTGGTGAGGGGTAGACGTAGCGGTCACGACGCCCGGGACTCTGCGCCTGCTCCTGATTCAAGCCCTTAATCAACCCCCAGCTCATCAGCACCAAGGCCAGCGAAAAGGGCAGACCCATGGCCACGGCGGCGGTCTGGAGTGGGTTGAGCGCCGCCGTGGCATCGCCAGCGACGGTCCAGCCGGCGGCCAGCAGCACGGCGGCGATCACTCCTTCCAGCACCGCCCAGAACAGGCGTTGGCC
Source organism: Halomonas cerina (assembly GCF_014192215.1). Taxonomy (GTDB): domain Bacteria; phylum Pseudomonadota; class Gammaproteobacteria; order Pseudomonadales; family Halomonadaceae; genus Halomonas; species Halomonas cerina. The sequence goes on along the minus strand of NZ_JACHXP010000016.1, from coordinate 35,568 downwards.
CTTGTTGGGATGGGGGTCTCCGCCATTGGTCAGCATGTCCACCACCAGGGAGCCGGAGTCCGAGGAGGTGGCGAAGAACAGCGAGACGACCAGGATCGCCAGCAGGGAAGCCAGGGTGCCCAGGATGGGCCAGATGGGCAGTTGGTTGAGCAGGATGAACATGGCGTCGTTGGTACCGGCGTTCGCCAAGGGATTGTTTGGGTCGGAAAGGATTCGCTCCAGGGCGCTACCACCGAAGATGGCGAACCAGACGATGGAGGCGCCGACCGGCGCCATCAGGGTCCCGCCGATGAAGGCACGGATGGTGCGACCCCGGGAGACGCGGGCGATGAAGATGCCGACAAAGGGCGACCAGGAGATCCACCAGCCCCAGTAGAAGAGGGTCCAGTCGCCCAGCCACTCGGAACCGGCTGGCGAGAAGGAGTACATCTGGAAGCTGCTTTCCGGCAGGTGCTGAAGGTAGTGGCCGGTGCTGTTGACCATCAGCTCGAGGATGAAGATCGTCGGCCCGACCAGGAACACGAAGACGGCCAGCAGGCTCGCCAGGTACATGTTGACCACCGACAGGCGGCGGATGCCGGCGTCGAGACCCAGCATGACCGAGGTGACCGCGACCGCGGTGATCAGGCCGATGATGATGACCTGGGAGGTAGCCCCGATCTCCAGGCCGAAGACTTCGTTGAGACCGGCGTTGATCTGAGTGGCACCGAGCCCCAGTGAGGTCGCCAGGCCAAAGAGAGTGCCGAAGACCGCCAGGATATCGATGAGGTGACCGACAGGACCGTAGATCTGCTTGCCGATCAAGGGATACAGCGCGGCGGCCGGGCGCATGGGGAGGTCCTTGCGGAAGCAGAAGTAGCCCAGCGAAAGTCCGACGACGATGTAGATGGCCCAGGGGTGCAGGCCCCAGTGGAAGATGGTGATCCCCATGGCCTCGAGGGCGGCCTGGCTGTTGCCGCCCTCGCCGACGGGGGGATCATTGAAGTGGAAGACCGGCTCGGCGACACCGAAGAACACCAGGCCGATGCCCATGCCGGCGGTGAACAGCATCGAAAACCACGACAGAGTGGACCAGTCGGGGCGGCTGTCGTCGGGCCCCAGGCGGATGCGCCCCCAGCGGCTACACATCAAGATCACCACCAGGACCAGGAAGGCGCTGGCGCACAGCATGTACCACCAGCCGAAGACCCGGGTGATCCAATCGTTGATGTCGGAGGCGATCGTGCCGAGGTGAGAAGGAGCCGTCACGCCCCAGCTGACGAAGGCGAGAGCCAGGATGGCCGAGAAGAGAAAGACGGGCGGGTTCGTATGTTTCCGCAGGTAGTCGCGCATGGCGCCACCTCCTGAGCCGTTGGCTGTCCTGGCAGTGTAGAGCACACCATTGCGGCAACGTCCAACACGCCTAGAGCCGGGAAAGCAGGCCAGTTCGGTGGAGGCGATGAGCTTGCGGTTCTGGTGGCGCAGCTGCGCCGGCGCCCCTTCGTACCCTGCCACCTCGAAGTCCAGATGGTGCTGGTCGTGGTAGCGGCGCAGCAGGTCGATGGCCAGCTTAGGAGCGTCTCGATAAGGGCAAACAGGAGGTAAAATAGGAAAGCCCCCGGGAAGACCGAGGGCCTTGAGTCACGATCTGGTCACGTGAGATTCAGGCAGCAGAAGAGAAGATGGGCCTAAATCATTGAATTCGTTGGTCGGAGTAGCAGGATTCGAACCTACGACCTCTGCCTCCCGAAGGCAGCGCTCTACCAAGCTGAGCTATACTCCGAACGTTTCTTGCGTCGTGCCTGTGCTGGCCGACGGAGCGCATTATACGCAAGCCGTGCGAGCATGCAAGCCCCGTGAGCCGCTTTCTGCGGCTCAGTTCTGCCGGTCGACGGCCAGGCGGGCCAGCTCGGCCATGCTGTCGCGGTAGGGGCTCGCCGGCAGGTGTTCGAGCTGCGCCAGCGCCTTGTCGGCCATCTCTTCGGCACGGGCCCGGGTGTAGTCCAGCGCGCCGGTGTCGCGGACGATGGCCAGCACCGCGTCGAGCTGGTCGAGCCCGCCCTTGCGGATCGCCCGGCGGATCAGCTTCGTCTGTTCCGGGGTGCCGGCGACCATGGCCTGGATCAGCGGCAGGGTGGGCTTGCCCTCCGCCAGGTCGTCGCCCACGTTCTTGCCCATGGCGTCGGCATCGCCCTGGTAGTCAAGCAGGTCATCCACCAGCTGGAAGGCCAGGCCCAGGTAGCGGCCATAGTATTGCAGGGCGGCCTCCTGCTCGGGGGTGGCCTCGGCCAGGATCGCCCCGCTGTGGGAGGCCGCCTCGAAGAGCATCGCGGTCTTGCCCTGGATCGTCTCGAAGTAAGCCGCCTCGTCGATGTCGGGGTTGCCGACGTTGGTCAGCTGCTGCACCTCGCCCTCGGCGATGGTGCAGGTGGCCGTCGAGAGCACCCCCATGATCCGCATCGAGCCCACCTCGACCATCATCTGGAAGGAGCGGGAGTAGAGGAAGTCGCCGACCAGCACCGAGGGGGCATTGCCCCAGGCGTCGTTGGCGGTAGCCCTGCCCCGGCGCATATGGGACTCGTCGACCACGTCGTCGTGCAGCAGCGTCGAGGTGTGCATGAACTCGATCAGGGTGGCCAGGGTCACGTGCCGGTCGCCCGTGTAACCCAGCGCGCGGGCCGCCAACAGCACCAGCAGGGGGCGCAGGCGCTTGCCGCCGCTGGCGATGATGTACTGGCCGATGGTCTCGACCAGCGGGATCCGTGAGGCCAGCTGATCCATGATCGTGCGGTTGACAGCCGCGAAGTCCTCGCCGACCACCGCATGGATGGGCGTGGCGGGGACCTCGGGGTGGGGCGACGGACGGTTGGCAGGCATGTAGGTGGCATCGATTGTCGGGTGGGGGCCGAGGCGCGCTGTGGGCCTGTTCCGGCCGGAGATTGTCGGCCATGCTATGGGCCCCCTCGGGGGGCGTCAAGGCGCGGCTGGCAGGCCTCGGGGCCGGCTCGGTGGCGTCCCTGCCCGCGCGGGCCGGTGGGTTGTGCCATCCAGGCGCTACCGTTATAATCCGCGACCCACTCATCACGCTCCCTGTCAGATGGCTGCCGGAAGGGGCGCCACTCGCAGCAGGCCGATCAAGAGCCAACTCCCGATGAGTCCTGGAGAGACAAGTATGTACGCAGTTATCAAGAGCGGTGGCAAGCAGTACCGCGTTCAGGAAGGCCAGACGCTCAAGCTCGAGAAGCTGGAAGTGCCGACCGGCGATACCGTCGAGTTCGACGAGGTGCTGCTGGTAGGCAGTGACGACGACGTGAAGGTCGGTGCCCCGCTGGTCGACGGCGCCAAGGTCTCCGCCGAGATCGTCGCCCACGGTCGTGGCGACAAGGTGACCATCATCAAGTTCCGTCGTCGCAAGCACCATATGAAGCGTCAGGGCCACCGTCAGTGGTTCACCGAAGTCAAGATCACCGGGATCTCCGCGTAAGCGTCAGTCCCCTCAACGAGCGAGGTATTTGCAATGGCTCACAAGAAGGCAGCGGGCTCCACACGTAACGGTCGCGACTCCGAATCCAAGCGCCTTGGCGTCAAGCTGTTCGGCGGCCAGGTCGTGACCCCGGGCAACATCATCGTTCGCCAGCGTGGCACCAAGTTCCATGCCGGCACCGGCGTGGGCATCGGCAAGGACCATACCCTGTTCGCCCTGGACGAAGGCGTGGTCAAGTTCGAGACCAAGGGTCCGAAGAACCGTAAGTTCGTGAGCGTCGTCTCCGCCTGAGACCGCCCGGACCGCAAGTGCCACCCGGCCGGCCGCGCGCCGTGCCGGGTGGTCAGAGAAGGCCCCGCCAGCGCGGGGCCTTCTTGTATCATGGCGGCACAGGCCGCCAGGAGAGTGACAGATGCAGTTCGTCGACGAAGCCTCGATCATCGTGGAAGCCGGCAAGGGCGGCAATGGCTGCCTGAGCTTTCGCCGCGAGAAGTACGTGCCCAAGGGTGGGCCCGACGGTGGGGATGGCGGCCACGGCGGCAGCGTCTACCTGATCGGTGACGATGCCCTCAATACCCTCATCGACTTCAAGTACCAGCGCTTCTACAAGGCCCAGAACGGACAGCCCGGCCAGGGGCGCCAGATGAGCGGGCGGGCTGGCGAGGATCTGCACGTCAAGGTGCCGGTCGGCACCACGGTGATCGATGAAGACACCCTGGAGGTGATCGCCGACGTCACCGAGATCGGCCAGGTGGTGCCGGTAGCCCAGGGGGGGCGCCGGGGGCTTGGCAACATCCACTTCAAGTCCTCTACCAACCGGGCCCCGCGGCGCACCACGCCGGGCACCGAGGGCGAGCGGCGCAACCTGCGCCTGGAGATGAAGGTGATGGCCGACGTGGGCCTGCTGGGCATGCCCAACGCCGGCAAGTCGACGCTGATCCGCGCGGTCTCCGCCGCCAAGCCCAAGGTCGCCAACTACCCCTTCACCACCCTGGTGCCCAACCTCGGCGTGGTGAAGCTCGGCCCCCACGAGCACTTCGTGATGGCCGATATCCCGGGGCTGATCGAGGGGGCCTCCGACGGCGCCGGCCTGGGGCTGCGCTTCCTCAAGCATCTGACGCGCACCCGCTTGCTGTTCCACGTGGTGGACGTGGCGCCCTTCGACGAGAGCGACCCGGTAGCGGCTGCCCGGGCGATCGCCCATGAGCTGGGCGAATTCTCGCCGGCGCTGGCCGAGTTGCCTCGCTGGCTGGTGCTCAACAAGCTCGACCTGCTGCCCGAGGCGGAGCGCGAGGCGGCCGCCGAGGCGATCGTGCAGCGGCTCGGCTGGGAAGGACCGGTGTTTCGCGTCTCGGCGATCAGTGGCGACGGCACCGACGCGCTGGTGCAGGCCGCCCACCGCTGGCTCACCGAGCAGCGCCGACTGGAGAACGAGGATGAGGAGGCCGCCGCACTCGCCCGCGAAATGCGTCGTCGCATGGAAGACGAGGCCGTGGCCCGCACCGAGGCGCGGCTGGGCCGCAAGCGTCGGCGCGATGACGAAGATGACGTCGACGACGATGATGACGATTATGATGTCGAGGTCGAGTACGTGCAGTAGGGGTGAGTGATCCAGGGGTGAGTGAATCAGGAGCGAACGAGATGACGCCCGAAGAACAGGCCCCCGGCCGTGAGGCCCTGCGCGGGGCGCGCCGGGTGGTGGTGAAGATCGGCAGCGCGCTGTTGACCAATGACGGTCGCGGCCTCGACGAGCCCGCCATCGGTGGCTGGGTCGACCAGATCGCCGCGCTGCACCGGCGCGGCATGGAGGTGGTGCTGGTCTCTTCCGGCGCCGTGGCCGCCGGCATGGTGCGCCTGGGTTGGCAGGCGCGCCCTTCGGCGGTGCACGAGCTGCAGGCCGCCGCGGCGGTGGGCCAGAATGGCCTCACCGAATGCTACGAGGGCCACTTTGCCCGCCACGGCTTGCTCACCGCCCAGGTGCTGCTGACCCACGATGATCTCTCCAACCGCAAGCGCTACCTCAATGCCCGCTCGGCGCTGCGCACCCTAGTCGATCTGCGCGTCGTGCCGGTGGTCAACGAGAACGACACCGTGGTCACCGACGAGATCCGCTTCGGTGACAACGACACCCTGGGGGCGCTGGTGGCCAACCTGTTGGAGGCCGATGCGCTGGTGATCCTCACCGACCAAGAGGGGCTTTTCGACGCCGACCCCCGCCATGACCCGCATGCCCGGCTGATTCCTGAGGGGCGCGCCGATGATCCGGCCCTGGCCGCCATGGCCGGCGGAGGCGGTACCCTGGGACGCGGCGGCATGACTACCAAGGTGCGCGCGGCCCGGCTGGCCGCCCGCTCCGGGGCGGTCACGGCTATCGCTAGCGGGCGCCAGCCCGACGTGCTCACCCGGCTGGCCGCCGGCGAGCGGCTGGGCACCCTGCTGCGGCCCGAGCGGGCGCCCATGGCGGCACGCAAGCGCTGGCTGGCTGGCCAGTTGCAAGTGCGTGGCAGCCTCACCCTGGACGCCGGGGCGGTGAAGGTGCTCAAGAGCCGTGGCTCCAGCCTGCTGCCGGTGGGCGTCAAGGCGTTGTCCGGCGACTTCGTGCGCGGCGACATGGTGCTGTGCGTCGACGAGCAGGGCCAGCGGGTGGCCAAGGGGCTGACCAACTACGGCGCCGACGAGGCGCGGCGCATTCTCGGCAAGCCCAGTCACCAGATCGAGGCGCTTCTCGGCTATATGGAGGCCCCGGAGCTGATCCATCGCGATAACCTGGTGGTGCTCTAGCTGCGCCGCAGCGCGCGCTAGCCGCGTGGCACAGCTATGGCAAGCGGGGAGGGGGCGTGATAGGATACGCCATCCTCTCAGACACGGCCCGTGAGCGACGGCTGCCCCGCAGGCAGTCGGTCGGATGGCCAGGCCGACGGGGATTTTTGCATTTCCCTGTTGAGTCAATCAGTTAACATAGATCGCCGGCATCGGCGATAACAACTTTCTCCAAGGAGACAGTCAGTGGCGAACAGCAAGCAAGCCCGCAAGCGTGCCCGTCAGGCCGAACAGCGTCGTGTCCTGAAGGCGGGGCAGCGCAGCATGGTCCGCACCTACGTCAAGCGCGTCATCAAGGCCATCAACGGCGGTGATCACGCCCAGGCCATGGACGCCTTCAAGCAGGCGCAGCCGGTCATCGACCGCATCGCCGACAAGGACGTGCTCTCCAAAAGGAAGGCCGCGCGCCTGAAGAGCCGCCTGAACGCACGCGTCAAGGCCCTGGCCGCGTAAGCACGCCGGACGCCTCCGGGTGCCCGCCATGCGCGGGCATGCCGACGAAAAACCGGCTGCGGCCGGTTTTTTTATTCGTGAAGAGCCCGACACTCTCCTGTGGGAGCGCAATTTATTGCCGGTTCGACGCTTCGACGAATGGCGCCGGCAGGCGCCCGGCGGTGTTGCCTGAGCCGCCGGGGAGGCCTTCGGCCTCCTTCGCGATCTGAAGTCGGAGCGCCGAACCGTCGCTCCCACCGGGGCCATGGCCAGGTGAGGACGCAGACGTGACGGATCGCGAGCAGTCGCCACCGGCCCCGGTGGATGAGAGTGACAAGGCCGTGGCGCCCAAGGCCGCGGGCCTGATGCGCTCCGGCCTGGTCGTCGGGGCCATGACCCTGCTCTCGCGGGTGCTGGGGCTCGCCCGCGACGTGGTGATCGCCGCCTTGTTCGGGGCCGGCCAGGGGGCGGATGCCTTCTTCGTCGCCTTCAAGATCCCCAACTTCCTGCGTCGGCTGTTCGCCGAGGGCGCCTTCAACCAGGCCTTCGTGCCGGTGCTCTCGGAGGCCGCCACCCGGGGCAGTCGGCGTGAGGTGCGCGAACTGCTCGATGCGGTGGCCGGCAGCCTCGCCGCGGTGCTGGCACTGATCACGGCGCTGGCCATGCTCGCCGCGCCCTGGCTGGTGTGGGTTTTCGCGCCAGGCTTCGGGCGTGACCCGGAGAAGCTGGCGCTGACCGCCGATATGCTGCGGCTGACCTTTCCCTACCTGCTGCTGATCTCGCTGACGGCCTTCGCCGGCAGTACGCTCAATACCTGGAACCGCTTCGCGGTGCCGGCCTTCACCCCGGTGCTGCTCAACCTCTCGCTGATCGGCGCGGCCCTCGCGCTCACCCCGCTGTTCGAGGAACCGGCCCTGGCGCTGGCCTGGGGGGTGCTGATCGCCGGGGTGGCCCAGCTGGCCTTCCAGGTGCCCTTCCTGGCGCGGTTGGGGCTGCTGCCGCGCCCCTGGCCCGACTTCGCCCATGCCGGGGTGCGGCGCATCCTGGCCCTGATGGCGCCGGCGCTGTTCGGTGTCTCGGTGTCGCAGATCAACCTGCTGCTGGACACCGTGCTCGCCTCCTTGCTGGCGGCAGGCAGCGTCTCCTGGCTCTACTATTCTGACCGGCTGGTGGAACTGCCGCTGGGGGTCTTCGGCATCGCCATCGGCACGGTGATCCTGCCGGCGCTGTCGCGGCGTCACGCCGAGCAGTCCCGTGAGCATTTCAGCGCCATGCTCGACTGGGCGATCCGCAGCGTGCTACTGCTGGGCTTGCCGGCCGCCCTGGCGCTGGCGGTACTGGCCGAACCCTTGCTGATCACCTTGTTCCACTACGGGGCCATGACCGAGCACGATATCGCCATGGCGGCCATGAGCCTGCGCGCTTATGCCCTGGGGCTGGTGGCCTTCATGCTGATCAAGGTCCTGGCGCCGGGCTTCTTCGCCCGCCAGGACACCAAGACGCCGGTCAAGGTCGGCATCCTCGCCATGGTCGCCAACATGGTCTTCAATCTGATCCTGATCTGGCCGCTGGCCCATGCCGGGCTGGCGCTGGCCACGGCGCTTTCGGCCTTCCTGAATGCCGGCCTGCTGGGCTGGCTGCTCAAGAAGCAGGGGGTGCTGGTCTTCCAGCCGGGCTGGAGGCGCTACGGGGTGCAGCTGCTCGGCGGCTGCACGGTGATGGGCGTGGGGGTCGGCTGGCTGGCGCCGGCGTGGTCCGAATGGCTCGGCTGGAGCGTCTGGATGCGCGCCGGCTGGCTGTCGGCGCTGGTGGTGACCGGCGCGGCGGTCTATTTCGCCTGGCTGGCGACCTTCGGGGTGCGTCTGCGGCATTTTCGAATGAAAAGTTGAAGTGAGCGGATGAAGGGGTAGGCGAAGACCATGCCGCGCCGGCTGTCAAGGGGCCCCCGGTCCGTTATAATCGTGGACTTTATTTCCCAGCGTGATGACGCCCATGCGAGTGATTCGAGGACTGCACAACCTGCGCGAGGAGGATCGCGGCTGCGTGGCGACCATCGGCAATTTCGATGGCGTGCATCGTGGCCACCGAGCGATCCTCGAGCAGTGCCGCGAGCAGGCCGCCCGGCTCGGCCTGCCGGTGACGGTGGTGGTCTTCGAGCCCCAGCCGCGGGAGTTCTTCGCCGGCGACCAGGCGCCGCCGCGGCTGACCCGGCTGCGCGACAAGGTGGCGCTGCTCGGCGAGTGCGGTGTCGACCGTATCCTCTGCCTGCCCTTCAATGATGCCCTGCGTAGCCTCACTGCCCGCGAGTTCATCGACCGCGTCCTGATCGACGGGCTGGACGTGCGCCACCTGGTGGTGGGCGACGACTTCCGCTTCGGCTGCGATCGCCGCGGCGACTTCCACCTGCTCACCGCGGTGGGGGAGTCCCGGGGCTTCGGTGTCGAGCACACCCGCACCTTCACCCTCGACGACGAGCGGGTCTCCAGCACCCGGGTGCGTACCCTGCTGACCAGTGGCAATTTCGCCGCCGCCGCGCGTCTGCTGGGCCGCCCCTACCGGCTGGGCGGCCGGGTGGTGTCCGACCGTCAACTCGGTCGCACCATCGGCGTGCCCACCGCCAACCTGCCGCAGCCGGCACTCTCGCTGGCCCTGCAGGGCGTCTATGCGGTGGTCACCGACCTGCCCGATGGCCGCCGGCTGCCTGGCGTGGCCAATATCGGCTGGCGCCCCACGGTGGGCAGTGAGCGACCGGTGCTCGAGGTGCACCTCTTCGACTTCGACGGCGACCTCTATGGTGAGCGCCTGACGGTGTTCCCCTGCGCCAAGCTGCGCGGCGAGGTGAAGTTCGCGCACTTCGACGCGCTCAAGATGCAGATCCGTGCCGACTTGGCCCGTGCTCGGCACTATTTCGCGGCGCATCCTCCGGGTGACACGCTCGACGATAGGCTTCCTCTGGCATCGGCGCCGCTGGCGCGCGAGGCCGTGATCCCCGATTCCTCGGCGGGTGCGCCCGCCGACCACGACGACGGCTGACCCCCACAATATGAGCGACTACAAGCACACTCTGAACCTGCCAGAAACCGACTTCCCCATGCGCGGCATGCTGCCCAAGAAGGAACCCGCACGGGTGGCGCAGTGGCAGCAGTTGGACCTCTATCATCGCCTGCGTGAGGCGCGTCGTGGCCGCGAGCTTTTCGTGCTCCATGATGGTCCTCCCTACGCCAACGGCAGCATCCACATCGGTCACGCCGTCAACAAGATCCTCAAGGACATCATCGTCAAGTCGCGGAACCTGGCCGGCTTCGATGCCCCCTATGTGCCGGGCTGGGACTGCCATGGCCTGCCCATCGAGCACAAGGTGGAGACCACCCACGGCAAGCACCTCGAGCCCGAGCACGCCCGCGCGCTGTGCCGCGAGTACGCCGCCGAGCAGATTCAGGCGCAGTTGACCGACTTCGTGCGCCTGGGCGTGATCGGTGACTGGGACAACCCCTACCGCTCCATGGACTACGCCAACGAGGCCGGCGAGATCCGCGCCCTGGCCGAGATGGTCAAGGGCGGTTATGTCTTCAAGGGCCTCAAGCCGGTGAACTGGTGCTTCGACTGCGGCTCGGCCTTGGCCGAGGCCGAGGTGGAGTACGCCGACAAGCAGTCCGATGCCATCGACGTGGCCTTCCCCTGTGCCGAGGACGACCGCCTGGCCGCGGCCTTCGGTCTCGACCGGCTTCCCAAGCCCGCCGCCGTGGTGATCTGGACCACCACGCCTTGGACCATCCCCGCCAACCAGGCGCTGAACGTCCACCCCGAGTTCACCTATGCCCTGGTGGACGTGGGAGATCGCCTGCTGGTGCTGGCCGAGGAACTGGTCGAGTCGTGCCTGTCGCGCTTCGCCCTGGACGGCGAGATCATCGCCACCGCGACCGGCGAGCGGCTCGACGGGGTTGCGTTCGCCCATCCCTTCTATGACCGCTGCTCGCCGGTGTACCTCGCCGACTATGTGGCGATCGACGAGGGCAGCACCGGCATCGTCCACTCGGCCCCGGCCTACGGCGTCGACGACTTCGTGACCTGCCGCGCCCACGGCATGAGCTTCGAGGAGATCGAGAGCCCGGTACAGGGCAACGGCGTCTATGTCGACGACCTGCCGTTCTTCGGCGGCCAGATGATCTGGAAGGCCAACCTGCAGATCGTCGCCAAGCTCGACGAGGTGGGGGCGCTAATGGCCCACACGACCATCACCCACAGCTACATGCACTGCTGGCGCCACAAGACGCCGGTGATCTACCGCGCCACCGCCCAGTGGTTCGTGGGCATGGACATGGCAGGTCATGACGACCGGACCCTACGCGAGCAGGCACTGGCGGGCATCGAGGCCACCACCTTCACCCCCGCCTGGGGCAAGGCACGCCTGCACGCCATGATCGCTAACCGTCCGGACTGGTGCATCTCGCGTCAGCGCAACTGGGGCGTGCCGATCCCGTTCTTCCTGCACAAGGCCACCGGCGAGCTGCATCCGCGCACCGTCGAACTGATGGAAGAGGCGGCGAGCCGCGTCGAGCGCGAGGGCATCGATGCCTGGTTCCGTCTCGACCCCGCCGAGCTGCTGGGCGAGGAAGCCGCCGACTATGACAAGGTCACCGACACCCTGGACGTGTGGTTCGATTCCGGCACCACCCATCGCCACGTGCTGCGCGGCTCGCACCCCCACGGTCACGAGAGCGGCCCGCGGGCGGATCTCTACCTGGAAGGCTCCGACCAGCACCGCGGCTGGTTCCACTCCTCGCTGCTCACCGGCTGCGCCATCGACGGCCACCCGCCGTACCGGGGGTTGTTGACCCACGGCTTCACCGTGGATGCCCATGGCCGCAAGATGTCCAAGTCCGTGGGCAACGTGGTAGCGCCCCAGGAGGTGATGGACAAGCTTGGCGCCGACATCCTGCGCCTGTGGGTCGCCTCGACCGACTACGGCGGCGAGATGGCGGTCTCCGACGAGATCCTCAAGCGCACCGCCGACGTCTACCGGCGCATCCGCAATACCGCGCGCTTTTTGCTGGCCAACCTCCATGGCTTCGATCCCCGCCGCGACGCCCTGGCCTTCGGCGAGATGCTGGCCCTGGACCAGTGGGTGGTAGATCGCGCCGCCCAGTTGCAGGCCCGCATCGAGCGCGCCTATGTGGAATACCGCTTCCTCGACGTCTACCAGCAGGTGCACGGCTTCTGCGCCCGGGAGCTGGGTGGCTTCTACCTGGACGTGATCAAGGACCGCCAGTACACCACCCAGGCCGATTCCGTGGCCCGGCGCAGCGCCCAGACCGCGCTGTACCACGTGGTCGAGGCCTTGGTGCGCTGGGTGGCCCCGATCCTCTCCTTCACCGCCGAGGAAATCTTCGAACACATTCCGGGCAAGCGCGGCCAGAGCGTGCTGCTCGAGGAATACTACCAAGGGCTCGCTACTCTGGCCGATGATGCCGAGATGGGGCGCGACTTCTGGGAGCGGGTGCTCGAGATCAAGCAGGCGGTCAACAAGTGCCTGGAGGACGCCCGCAACGCCAAGACCATCAAGGGCAGCCTGGCCGCCGAGGTCACCCTCTACGTGGATGAAGACCTGCAGGCGACGCTCGCCAGGTTGGGCGACGAGCTGCGCTTCGTGATGCTCACCAGCGCGGTGCGCCTGGCGCCCTTGTCTGATAGCGAACAGCCCGAGGGGCGTGCGGCCGAGGCCACCGAGCTTGCGGGGCTGAAGGTCGCGGTGGCGGCCAGCCCCCACCCCAAGTGCGAGCGCTGCTGGCACCATCGCGAGGACGTGGGCGCGCACGCCGAACATGTCGACCTGTGTGGCCGCTGCATCAGCAACCTGCCGGACGGTCCCGGCGAGACCCGATACTTTGCGTGAGCCGACCACCATGACCCAGGGAGACGACACCGCCGTGAGCGACAAGCAGCAAACAGGCGCGGCCGACGTGGCCCCCATGCACCGGCCGCTGCGCTGGCTGTGGCTGGCCGCCGCGGTGATCGCGCTGGACCTCGCCACCAAGTACGCCGCCAGTGCCTGGCTGGCCTACGCCCGGCCGGTGGAGGTGCTGCCGTTCTTCAACCTGACTCTGCTGCACAACACCGGCGCGGCCTTCAGCTTCCTGGCCGGCCACCCCGGTTGGCAGCGCTGGCTGTTCGCCGCCATCGCGGTGGGGGCGAGCATCGGCCTGACGGTCTGGATGCGCCGCCTCAAGCGCGACGAGACGCTGCTGGCCGTGTCTCTGGCGCTGATCATCGGTGGGGCCCTGGGCAACCTCTACGACCGGCTGGTGCATGGCTACGTGGTGGACTTTTTGTCCTTCCACGTGGCCGGCTGGTACTACCCCGCCTTCAATATCGCCGATATCGGCATCACCCTAGGCGCCATCGGGCTGATCTGGGAGTCGGTATTCGGCGAGAAACGTCGCGCGCGCAAGCGAAACTCCTGACCGAGCCCTTCAAACAGAGACTTTCAATGAGCGACTACCGTATCGACGAGGGCATGGAAGTGACCCTGCACTTCACCCTCAAGCTGGAAGACGGCACCGTGGTGGATTCCACCCGTGACAAGGCGCCGGCCACCTTCCAGGTGGGCGACGGCAACCTGCCGCCGGGCTTCGAGCACCCCATCAAGGGCCTGGGCGCCGGCGAGACCGGCACCTACGAGATCACCCCCGAGCATGCCTTCGGCCAGCACAACCCGCAGAACATTCAGGTGCTCAAGCGCGAGGACTTCGACAGCGACGAACCCGAGGTGGGCATGGTGATGTCCTTCGCCGATGCCGCCGGCGGCGAGCTGCCCGGGGTGATCAAGCGGATCGACGACGAGCAGGTCGAGGTGGACTTCAATCATCCGCTGGCCGGGCGTACCCTGACCTTCGAGGTGGAAGTGATCGACGTGAAGCCCGCCACGACGCATTGAGGTGGCCCATGCAGGACACCCCGGCCGGTAACAGCGACTACGACTCACCCTGGAAAGAGGCGCTGGAACACTATTTCCCGCAGTTCCTCGAACTGTTGCTACCCTCGATACATGCCGAGATCGACTGGTCGCGACCGCACGAATTCCTCGATAAGGAGCTGCAGCAGGTCGTACGGGATACTGACGCCGGGCGGCGCCATACCGATAAGCTGGTCAAGGTGTTTACCCTGGAGGGTAGCGAGACCTGGGTGCTGGTCCATGTGGAGGTGCAGGGCCGGGCCGATCGACGCTTCAATGCCCGGATGTATCGGTACTACTACCGGCTGCAGGACAAGTACCCGAGCCGGCGCATCGCCAGCATCGCGATTCTGACCGACCAGCGCAGTCGGGCCGCGATCGGTTATCATGAGCAGCAGCTCTGGCAGACACGGCTGACCTTCAGTTTTCCGGTAGTCAATCTGCTGGAGCTGGCTCAGGAACGTAGCGTACTGGAGAACAGCACCAACCCCTTTGCTGTCGTAGTCCTGGCACAGCTGGAAGCACACCACACCAAGGGCGATGACGGTGCCCGCTTGGTCAGCAAGTTCAGCCTGATGAAGCAGCTTTACCTGCGTGGGTACGCCCGTGAAGAAGTGCTGGAGCTATTGCGCCTGGTCGACTGGATGTTGGCTTTGCCGACGGCGTTGGAGGAGCAGCTGGAAGTCCAGCTGCTTCGTTTCGAGGAGGAAATACAGATGGCCTATGTCACATCCTTCGAGCGCATAGCCGAAAAGCGTGGCATGCAGCGTGGCATGCAGCGTGGCATGCAGCAGGGCAAGGTAAGTGGCCGTGCCGAGCTGCTGTTGAAACTGCTGGCACTGAAATTCGGTGAGTTGCCTGAGGAGGTGGAGTCAAGGGTGGCACAAGCCGGGGTGGAAGAGCTGGATCGATGGGCTGAACGTGTCCTGACAGCCGACACCCTGAATGACATCTTCGACTGATCTTTGATCAAGGCAAGGCCTCAATGCAATCCAATTCTATGCAAGCTAACTCCATGCAAATCAAGCTGGCCAACCCCCGTGGCTTCTGCGCCGGCGTCGATCGCGCCATCGACATCGTCAACAGCGCCCTGGACGTCTTCGGGCCGCCCATCTACGTGCGCCACGAGGTGGTCCATAACCGCTTCGTGGTCGACAGCCTGCGTGAGCGTGGGGCGATCTTCGTCGAGGAGCTGCACGAGGTGCCCAACGACGTCATCGTGATCTTCTCCGCCCATGGCGTCTCGCGGGCCGTGCAGCAGGAGGCCGAGCAGCGTGGACTCAAGGTCTTCGATGCCACCTGCCCGCTGGTCACCAAGGTCCACATGGAGGTGCTGCGCTACGCCAAGCGCGGCCAGGAGTGCATCCTGATCGGCCATGAAGGCCACCCGGAGGTGGAGGGCACCATGGGGCGCTACGACACCTCCTACGGTGGCCACATCTACCTGGTGGAGGACGAGGACGACGTGGCGCGCCTGGAGGTTAAGGACCCCAGCCGGCTGGCCTTCGTCACCCAGACGACCCTCTCCATGGACGACACCGCCAAGGTGATCGATGCCCTGCGGGCGAAGTTCCCCGAGATCGACGGGCCGCGCAAGGACGACATCTGCTACGCCACCCAGAACCGCCAAGACGCGGTACGCGACCTGGCCGCGACCTGCGATCTGGTGCTGGTGGTGGGCAGCCCCAACAGCTCCAACTCCAACCGCCTGCGCGAGCTCGCCGAACGGGTCGGCACCCCCGCCTACCTGGTCGACAGCGCCGAGCAGATCGACCCGGCCTGGCTAGAAGACGTGACCGGCATCGGCGTGACCGCCGGTGCCAGCGCCCCCGAGGTGCTGGTCGAAGGCGTGATCGAGCGCCTCAAGGCCCTGGGCGCCAGCGCCCCCGAGGAACTCGAAGGCCGCGAGGAGACCATCACCTTCTCCATGCCCCGTGAGCTGCGGGAACGGGTGATCGTCAGCGAGTGAGCTCGCTTGCTCCGGGCGACACGACAACACCGCCGTCATGGTCGTGACGGCGGTGTTGTCGTTGAGGCAGGTGATGGCGCACGCCGGGTGGGGCCTCTCATCGCCATTGGTCAGCTGGAAGTATTAGGTAGCGGGCGTCGTCTGACGTATGCTTATGCTCACAAGCCGGTGAAAACAGTTCGGGCATCCTGTTCGGCCGAGGGCTTACATCTTTGGTCGCAGGAAGCCTCATCCGACTGGTCACTCCGGCATCAGACCCTATCGCCACGCCCGAGCTTGATACATACTGAAACACTAGCCACGATCCGCAGGGAGGTCCCCGGTGTGACCCCGACCCGCACCCGACACCTGGCCACCCATGGCTGCCGCCACTCAGGCTTTACGCTGATCGAGCTGCTGATTGCGGTGGCGATTATCGGCATCCTCGCGGCGATTGCATATCCCAGCTATCAAAACTACGTGCAAAACGCACGTGTCAGTGACGGTCAGGCGAAGTTGATGGAACTGGCAGGCGAGCTGGAGCGTTGCTACACCGCTGACTACACCTATAACGGCTGTATCAGCCTACCCGTCGATTCCGATGAGGGGTATTACGAGATTACGGGATCCCCCTCGGCTTCCTCTTATACGCTGACTGCCACGCATGATGGCAACCAGGTCAAGGCGGTGTGCAAGACATTGACGATTGACGAGGCGGGAGCCACGACGCCTGAGTCAGGGTGCTGGTGAGACGATGCGATATCGTGGCTTTACCCTTATCGAGCTTCTGGTCACCATCGCCGTGATCGTCATCATGGCGACCATCGCCGTACCAGGTTTCCAGAGCATGATGGCGAGCAACCAGATGGCCACTGAGTACAACGAGATCCTGTCCGGCCTCAACTATGCCCGCAGCGAAGCCATCAAGCGGCGCGAGCTTGTGACCTTCGACCTTGATCAAGGCTGGTCCTACCAGGTGGTGGATAGCGAAGCTAATGTGCTACGACAACGAAGCGGAGGCAGTGGCAAGGTAAATGTGAGTGCCGATCTGGCGATCACCTTCAATGGTGCGGGCCGGGTCGATGATGGCTCTACCGACTGCAGCAGCGGTTGCACCATTACGCTGAGTCATGATTACAGCTCGGCAAAAGCCATTGCCGTCAGCCGCTTCGGCCGGGTCGGCAAGTCATTGGCAGAGGGAGCGTAGATCTCCATGGCAAGGTTCAGGGCATCCCGAGGCTTTACTCTAATCGAGGCACTGATCGCGCTGCTGGTACTTTCCATCGGCCTGCTGGGGGTAGCGGGGATGCAGCTCAAGGCGCTGCAGAGCGCGCATGCTGGGTATCAGCGTTCTGTCGCCTCGCTTGCGGCGCAAGATGCTCAGGAGCGGCTGTGGGCAGAGCTAGAAGCGTCGTTTCCCGCCTGCCCCGATCCAGATGATGTGGATGCGGTGGGCTGGCAATCCAACTGGTCATCGAGGTTGCCCGGCCTGAGTGCCCTATCGTACGCGCCATCGGGTGACTGCTCCTTTACGGTGAATGTGACTTGGAATGAAATGCGCTTCGGCGGTACGACCGAGACGCTTAGCTACACCTTTCGCTTACCGGGCACGCCATGAAGCAAATAAAAAGCGCATACTGTCAGCAAGGGTTTAGCTTGGTCGAGCTGATGATCGCCTTGGTGATTGGCTTGATCATTACGCTGGGGGCCGGACAGCTTTTCCTGTTGGGGCTACAGAACTTTCGGCAGATAGAGCAGCTCGGTGACAAGCAGGCGGCGCTCACGTTCGCATCGGATGTCCTGGTTCGCGAGATTCGTAGCGGCAGTTTTGACCAAGATCGCTACGAATTCAAAGATTCAGAGGATGGGCACAGTTGCACCCTTTACGACACTGACGAGGATCAACCTCTGGTAGATGGTTTTTCCGATGCCGATGGCTGCAGCGGGACACTGAAGGCTACTCCGGATGCAGACACTGATGGGCTTTACTTGATTTCCTTGACTTTGGGTAGGGGGTCGTCGCCTATCGAGTTTTATGCGATGAGTCGCAGAGAGGCGGTTGCTGGTGTCGGCAACACTGGCGAAACCGGCGAAACCGGCGAAACCGGCGAAACCGGCGAAACCGGCGAAACCGGCGAAACCGGCGAAACCGGCGAAACCGGCGATGATGATCCAAGTCAGACCCCGAATCCTGATAACCCCGGTTATTACATGGATGGCTCGAAGATGTATGGGAATAATTGCTATAATGCTCATGGTTATAAGGATGGGTGTGAGTGATGTTTAATAAGCAAGGTGGTGCAGCACTTATTGTTGTGCTTTCACTTCTGACAGTATCACTGATGCTGGGTGTCTCGGGTATGCAGTCAGCGCTGATAGAGGAGCGCCTGGCGGGTAACTACAAGGCTATGGCTGAGGCGCAGATGGGGGCTGAAATGGCTGCATCGGAGGGGTGGGAAAAACTTGGAAGTGGGGTCATGAACTTCTCTTCTGCATCGAAATCTTCTATTGAGGCAATGAACTGGAGTGACTTTGTTGATGATGGTAATTTTGAATTTGCGAAAAGTGGCGATGCCTGTGGTGGAGGAGTGACCTGCTACTATCGCTATATTGAGGATGGCTTTGATCAGTATATTGTAGCGATGGGGGCCACCGAAAATGGTAGTGGCGCCCAAAGCGATCCGGTTTTTGTTGAGTTCAACCTTTCCGGTTTTGGTGACCCTTCTGCGACAGTATTTCCAGGCGGTATAGCAGAGAATGCAGAAGTGCAGTGGCCTAACTCTCAGCAAAGCAGGATGGCGGGTGGTGTTATTGAGGTTGATGGGGTGTCAAACAAGGTGTATGCGGTGTCTCTCTATGAGGCAGAAGGAGGGCTGAGTGCGCAAGATATAATGGATGGCATTACAGGGAATAATAAGACAGGGCTGTCGCTGGAAGAGGGGAGTGAGACCTTGGCTGGGAACGGTTATCCCTACCTTGGGTTAGTTGAGATTATTAAGGGGATGTACAAGCAATACTTGGATGAAGGTGTTAATGCTTCAAGCAAGTACCCGGGTGTCCATTTTTATGAATATGGCCTGGATGTAACCGGTAATAGTAACCTTGAGGGCCTCCATGTCGTGCTGAATGGTCAGGCGCGTATAGGAGGGAACGCAGATCTTTCTGGTATGTTGGTTGTGATGAACGTGGACTTTTCTGGTGATGATTGGACTCCTATGATGGCTACAAGAGCTAAGTTCAATGGTGGCGGTAACAAGGGGACCGTGTGGTTCGATGAGACTGCCGTGGAACAGGCTATCTCGCCATTTGGAGTGACGGTTCAGGAGCTTCTTGGGTTGGATGAAGGTGACGGAGGTGGCTCTGCAAGCTTTAAGGAAATCCTTGAATGGAATTGAGTGGGAGGTGCATCGTTTTTTAATATCTCTACTTTGACTATGATCGATTCGCTACTGCACGGATGAGAGAAGCATGTTTTGCGAAGGTGTAGTCAGGTATCTGGGCAAGATGGCTGTGTTGTCTCAACTCGAACTCTACCGAAATTACTGACAACAACCTGTGCTCCAGCATCGCCATGACCACATAGGCTGAAAGTGCCATTATATCCTGTAGTCCTTCCTAGTTCTCCATACTGTACTGGACGATCGTTTCTGCTGAAACTGGCAGTAACTCCATCCATGCTTTTCAGCTGCCTGAGAATAGTATGACCGGTCAATCTTCCTCCCGTTACCTTCCCTTCAACGATAACCCAGTCGTGGCTCCAGTCATCGAAGTCGCAAGTCTCATAAAGTGGCCCAGTGCTTGAGCACACTGTGATCTTCGTTCTCCGCGCGATCGCCGTATTCCGGGCTATCGAAAGAGCTGTCTTGATCCTGAGTACCTCAGCGGCGACTTCATTGCGTGCGCTGAACTGCTGAAAGCTCGGCACGGCCCAAGTGATCGTGATTACCAGCACGGCGAGGGCGACCAGCAGCTCGATCAGGGTTACACCGCCCTGGGGCGGCTTTGCCAGCCGGCTGGCCTTGCCGGTATGGTGTTGGCCGCGGGTGGTGACGAGACGCATGGCTCCCTCCTGGAACGCCCCCTCCCTGGGGCTTCCTTCACGCTAGCCTGTCACCGCTTTTTCTCCATAAGCCATTTCGGATATCGCCTGTGAGTGATTTTCTCGTCGTGGGGGGGGGCGTCATCGGCATGATGACCACCCTGCAACTGGCCGATGCCGGCCATTCGGTGACTCTGCTCGAGCGCGGCCAGTGCGGCCGCGAGGCCTCCTGGGCCGGGGGCGGTATCGTCTCGCCGCTCTATCCTTGGCGCTACTCGGCGCCCATCTCGCGCTTGTCCACCTGGTCGGAGGGCTTCTACCCCGAGCTGGCGCTGCGCCTGCTGGAAGAGACCGGCATCGACCCGGAATATCGCCAGCGGGGCTTGCTCTACCTGCGCGTCGACGACGAGAGCAGGGCGCTGGCCTGGGCCCGCAAGGTGGGCAAGCCGCTGGAGCGGGTGGGGTCAGACTTCCTGTACGCCAAGGAGCCCAATGTCGCACCGGGCTGTGACGGGGCGCTGTGGATGCCGACCCTGGGCAGCATCCGCAACCCTCGTCTCACGCAGGCACTGCGGCGTCGGCTGGCAGACATGCCGGGGGTCACGCTCCGCGAGGGCTGCGAGGTGCAGGGGTTTCGCCGGTCCGGCGGGCGGGTCACGGCGGTGGAGACCGCCACCGGGCCACTAGCGGCCGACCAGGTGATCGTCTGCGGTGGGGCCTGGGCGGCGGGGCTGCTCGAGACGACCGGCCTCCGGCTGCCGGTGCGTCCGGTGAAGGGGCAGATGATCCTCTTCAAGGCGCCCCCCGACCTGGTTCGGCGGGTGGTGCTGATGGACGGGCGGTACGTCATCCCGCGGGCCGACGGCCGGGTGCTGGCCGGTTCGACCCTGGAGGAGGTGGGCTTCGACAAGACGGTTACCGAGGAAGCACACGTCTCGCTGCGGCAGAGCGCCACGCGCATCGTGCCGGCCCTGGCCGACTGCGCGGTGGAACATCACTGGGCGGGGCTGCGCCCCGGCTCGCCCGATGGCATGCCCTTCATCGGCGCGGTGCCGGGCCTTGAGAACTTGCACGTGAACGCGGGCCACTACCGCAACGGCCTGGTGCTGGCCCCGGCCTCGACCCGGCTGCTGGTCGACCAGTTGCTGGGTCGTGAACCGATCCTGGATCCTATGCCCTATCGGCTGAAAGACCGGTAGTGCGGGCCGGTAACAAGTTTCGTTACAGTTCGCGGAAACTGGGAGGTCGTGGGAGCGCAGCTTGCTGCGCGATGTGTCGGCGCGCTGTGGTGTGTACTGGGCGCCTGGCGGCGCCATCGCGCAATAAATTGCGCTCCCACGAAAACCCGCCTAGCTGCCCGGGAGGTGCCGCTGCCACCATCCTGCTTGGCTGCTTGGCTGCTTGGCTGCTTGGCTGCTTGGCTGCTTGGCTGCTTGGCCCTCACTCCTCCCGCTTCTGCTCCTCGAGATACTTGTCCCGGTGGTCGGGGGAGCAGAACCACTGCCCCCGCTCGCGCAGGGCGTCGTCTTCCGGGAGGTGCACCTGGCACCAGGCACAGCGCACCATCTGGCCGCCCTGGGGCACACTGCGGTCGGCTTCCTCGCGCTCCAGCTTCCACTCCCGGTACATGCGGTAGAGCTTGAGGCCGGCGAAGAGCAGCACGGCGAAGATGATCAGGCGTATCAGCAACAGGTTCATCCTTACGGTGACTCCCTGGATGGGGTCGGTCGCCTTTGCCACTCGACCGCCCTTGCGGGACAATGCAGGTATCAGAGGATTCTCGAGAGATTTCTACGCCCATGCAAGACCTGACATTGGTGATGGCTCAGCTGGACCCGCTGGTCGGGGACATTCCCGGCAATACCGATAGTGCCATCGAGGCGGTGCGCGAGGCGCGCCTCGAGCATGGAGCCGATATCGTGGTGCTGCCGGAACTCTTCCTGACCGGCTATCCGCCGGAAGACCTGCTCTTCCGCCCTTCCATGGAAACGCGCCTGCGTCATGCGCGCACGCGCATGGCCGAGAAGGTGGTACGCGACGTCATGGTGATCGTCGGCTATCCCGGCCGCCGCGAAGGGCATACCTGGAACCTGGCCGGGGTGCTCTACAACGGCGAGTGGCTGGACGAGTATGCCAAGCAGGCACTCCCCAACTACCTGGTGTTCGATGAGCGTCGCTACTTCACGCCGGGCAGTCGCCCGCTGGTGATCGAGCACAAGGGGGCCAGGCTCGGTATCCTGATCTGCGAGGATATCTGGGCGGAGGAGCCGGTGAAGCAGGCGAGCGATGCCGGCGCCGAGATCCTCCTCACCCTCAACGCGTCACCCTACCACCAGGACAAGCCGGCCGAACGCCTGGCGCTGTTCGAGCAGCGTGCCCGGGATGTCCGGCTGCCGCTGGTTTACGTCAACATGATCGGCGGACAGGACGAGCTCGTCTTCGATGGCGGATCGGCCTGTGTAAGCCGCGAGGGGGAACTGCGGGTCCAGGCGCCGCATTGGGAAGTGGGGCTGATGCCGGTGCAGTTCGTGCGCGAGAACGGCAGGTGGGAGCCGCGTCTCGGCGAGACCCAGCCCGAGGTCGAGCCCGAGGAGGATCTCTACGCGGCGCTTGTCACGGGGGTGCGTGACTACGTCAACAAGTGCCGCTTCCAAGGGGTGGTCATGGGGCTTTCCGGGGGCATCGATTCGGCCTTGTCACTGGCCATCGCCGTCGACGCCCTGGGGGCGGATCGCGTCCATGCCATGATGATGCCCTATCACTACACGGCGGACATCTCCAAGGACGATGCCGCCGAACAGGCGAGGCTGCTCGGCGTCGGCTATGACGTGCTGTCCATCGAGACGGTGGTCGAGGCCTTCAACGAGAGCCTGGCCAAGAGTTTCGCCGGCACCCTGCCCGACACCACCGAGGAGAACCTGCAGTCGCGCTGTCGCGGCGTGGTGCTGATGGCGATCTCCAACAAGAAGGGGCTGATGGTGCTGACCACCGGCAACAAGAGCGAGATGGCGGTGGGCTACGCGACGCTCTACGGCGACATGGTAGGGGGATACAACGCGCTCAAGGACGTCTACAAGACCTGGGTCTATCGCCTTGCCCGCTGGCGCAACGCCCAGTCGCCGGCGATCCCCGAGCGGGTGATCGATCGCCCGCCCTCGGCCGAGCTGGCGCCGGGCCAGGAGGATATCGATTCGCTGCCTCACTACGATGTGCTGGATGCCATCCTGGTGCGCTACATCGAGGGGGATATGAGCGCCGAGGCGATCATCGAGGCGGGCTTCGAGCGCGATGACGTCTACCAGGTGGTCAAGCTGGTGGATCGCAACGAGTACAAGCGCCGCCAGGCCCCGGTGGGCGTGCGGGTCACCCGCCGCGGCTTCGGCCGGGATCGCCGCTACCCCATCGTCAACGGCTGGCAGCCGGGGGAGTAAGCGCCCTTCGGGCAGCGCCGAGCGCCCAGCCCAAAGCAACGCCACCGCTCTTCCGGGCGGTGGCGTTCTACCAAGGGGGGAGGGTCAGTGCGAATGTGAGCCGTGCTGTTCCAGACGCTCGGCGAGCCAGATCTTGATGATCGATTGGCGAGTGACGCCGAGACGAGCGGCTTCCCGGTCCAGCGAGTCGATCATCCAGGTCGGGAAATCGACGTTGACACGCTTCTGCTTTCTGAGCGGGCGCCTGGCTTGCGTCAGGTCAAGCTCATCGATGATGTCGTCACCTTCATCGAAGCGGCTATCGAGATCATGGGCTTTCATAGAGGGCTACCTCACTGCTGCGTGAGCGCCTGACCGAGATCAGGCGAATGTGCTTTTCTCGGTAGGTAATGATACCGGACCAGTGCTTCCCATCGATCTTGCCAATCACTACGAACCGTGGCTCATCCATGGTCTTTGCCGGGACCTCCAGCAAGTCCGGGTCTTCCCAGAGACGCTGGGCATCGACAAAGTCGATGCCGTGCTTATGCCGGTTTGCCTCGCTCTTGCGCGAGTCGAACTCGAAAGCGTCCATGGATAAAAAGTATACCTTTTCTATATTCGTGGAAAAGGGATTTGTTCCAAGGCTGGGTATAAGAACGGCACTATTCCTGACAGCCCGGGGAATGACGACAGCGCCCAGCTGCAAGCGCCGAGCTGCTCAGTGACGGGCGGCGGATATCGAGGCAGTACACGAGAAACCCCACCGGACTCGACACCCGGTGGGGTTTCTCATTGGCGCCAGATCCGAATTCGGCATCATACTGCTCGGCGCTCGGCGCTCGGCGCTCGGCGCTCGGCGCTCGGCGCTCGGCGCTCGGCGCTCGGCGCTCGGCGCTCGGCGCTCGGCGCTCGCCTCAGACCGAGACCGGTCGGGCGTCGACGTGCTGCGGCCTGAAGGTGCGGCCGTCCAGGCGCTCATGATCGGGGGCGTTGTCGATCAGCACCCGCAGGGTCTCGCGGGCACGATCGCGCATGTCGAGGCCCAGGTAACCCTCCACCATCATCGCCAGGGCGTCGCGGGTGGCCTGGGACTGGGGATAGTTCTCCAGCACCCAGCGGCCGCGCTCCACGGCGGCCACGTAGGCCCCTTTGCGTAGGTAGAAGTCGGCCACGTGCAGCTCATGGCGGGCCAGTAGGTTGCGCAGGTAGACGATGCGCTGGCGGGCGTCCGGTGCGTACTGGCTGTCAGGGAACCGCTGGACCAGCTCGCTGAAGTCGCTGTAGGCGTCGCGAGTGGCGCCCAGGTCGCGCTTGGAGATATCGATCAGCCGCAGGCCTTCGAGGCTGAAGCGGCCGGCCTGCCAGGCGGCCAGGCCACGCATGTAGTAGGCGTAGTCGACCTGGGGGTGCTCCGGGTGCAGGCGGATGAAACGGCTGGCGGCGGCCCGGGCGGCTTCCCAGTCGTCGGTCTCGTAGTAGGCGTAGATCAGCTCTAGCTGGGCCTGCTCGGCGTGTTCACCGAAGGGAAAGCGGGTATCGATGGCCTCGAGGCGGTTGATGGCGGTGGTCAGGCGGCCACCCTCCAGGGCCTCGCGCCCCTCCTCGTAGAGTTCGCGCTCGGCGACGCCGTCGAGCTCGGCTTCCTCGTCCTCGGGAGTGCTGGCACAGCCGGCCAGCAGGGCGCCGGCCAGCAGCAGGGCGGCCAGGCGGGCGGGGGAGCTGATAAGGTGCATCGTGATCCTCATGTCAAACAACCCGGGGCGACCGTGCTAGAATCGGCCGACATCCGCCCACTATAAAGCACCTCGCGGCGAAACGCAGTCATCCGGCCGCATGCCGCCGGGCCATCGGCGGGCGGTGCAGACCCAAGCAGACGGACCCATTCGCGAGCCCATGTCCCAGACCCTCGAAGCCCAGCAACGCGTTCCCGAGCGCATGGCCGGCCTGCGCCTCGACCAGGCCGCCGCCGAACTCTTCGCCGACTTCTCCCGGGAGCGTCTTAAGGGATGGATCAAGGACGGTGCCTTGACCGTCGACGGCAGCCCCGCCAAACCCAAGGATAAGGTCTATGGGGGCGAGGCGCTGGCGCTTGCCGCCGAGATCGAGGATGACACCCGCTTCGAGCCGGAACAGATCCCGCTGGACATCGTCTTCGAAGACGATGAGGTGCTGGTGCTCGACAAGCCGCCCGGCCTGGTGGTGCACCCGGCCGCCGGCAATCCCGACGGCACGCTGCTCAACGGCCTGCTGCATCACTGCCCGGGGCTCGCGGCGATCCCCCGGGCCGGCATCGTGCACCGCCTGGACAAGGACACCAGCGGCCTGATGGTGGTGGCCAAGACCCTGGCGGCCCAGACCACCCTGGTGGAGCAGCTCCAGGCGCGCAGCGTGTCCCGGGAGTACGATGCCGTGGTGGTCGGGGTAATGACCGCCGGCGGTACCGTGGACGCCCCCATCGGCCGCCACCCGAAGGACCGCAAGCGCCAGGCAGTCAATGCCTCCGGCAAGCCCGCGGTGACCCACTACCGGGTAGTGGAGCGCTTTCGCGCCCATACCCATGTGCGCTGTCGCCTGGAAACCGGTCGCACCCACCAGATCCGGGTGCACCTGGCACACCTGCGTTACCCGCTGATCGGTGATCCTGTCTACGGAGGGCGGTTGAAGCTGCCGGGCGGCGCCGGCGAGCCCCTCAAGGAAGTGCTGCGCGAGTTTCCCCGTCAGGCGCTGCATGCCCGCAAGCTAGCCTTCGTGCACCCGGGCAGCGGCGAGCAAATGGTCTTCCGCGCGCCGCTGCCGGATGACCTGCTGATGCTGCTCGACTTCCTTCGCGACGACGCCGAGACGATGCAATGAGCGATGCCCTGGAACTGCGCCCGACCCTGATCACGCCCGACTGGCCGGCGCCCGCTAACGTGGGCGCCTTCGTCACCACCCGCGAGACCGGTCCCAGCCAGGGGGAGTTCGCCGCCTTCAACCCTGCCGAGCATGTGGACGACAATCCCTACCACGTGGCGCTCTGTCGTCGGCAGTTGCACAAGATGATCGGCGACGACCGTCCGCTGCTGTGGCTGGACCAGGTGCACGGGGCGCGGGTGCAGCAGGAGTTCTCGAGCCAGGTGCCCGAGGCCGATGCTGCGGTAGCCACGGGGCGCGACTACGCCTGCGTGGTGCTGACCGCCGATTGCCTGCCGGTGTTCTTCTGCGACCGGGCCGGCGAGCGCATCGGAGTGGCTCATGCCGGCTGGCGTGGGCTGGCCGGCGGCGTGCTCGAGGCGACGGTGGCGGCCCTGGGCATTCCCGCCGAGGAGTTGATGGCCTGGCTCGGCCCCGCCATCTCCAATGCCCAGTTCGAGGTGGGCCCGGAGGTGCGTCAGGCCTTCGTCGCGGTGCACCCGGAGTCCCTCGGCGCCTTCGAGCCCAGCCCCTACCGTCTGGGCCACTTCATGGCCGACCTCTACAAGCTGGCACGCCTGCGCCTGGAACGCCTCGGGGTGGCCCACATCAGCGGTGGGCACTTCTGCACCGCCTGCGAGTCCCGCTTCTACTCCTACCGTCGCGATGACGGCGTCACCGGTCGCATGGCCAGCGTGATCTGGCTCAGGTAGCAACGGGCCACGGGCTTCGAGCTTCGGGCAGTTGACGGGGACTGGCAGCGTCAGAGATTGCAGCCCGCAGCCCGCAGCCCGCAGCCCGCAGCCCGCAGCCCGCAGCCCGCAGCCCGCAGCCCGCAGCCCGCAGCCCGCACCCTTGACCCATATCAACCCGCTTCGCTTTCCGGTGGCTGGCGCCTTGAAAGCCGGCCATCCTGACGCCACTTAGGTTGTCAAGACCCATGACACCGGGACAGGCGGTGCGTCCGAATCGCGCCGTCTCCCCCGACGGAGGAAAGCGTATGCGATTCGACAAGTTCACCGCCAAGCTGCAGAACGCCGTGGCCGATGCCCAGTCCCTGGCCGTGGGGCGCGGGCATAACCAGCTCGAGCCCGGTCATTTGCTGCTGGCCCTGTTCGATGCCCGGGATACCGGCGTCAAGGCGCTGGTGCAGAAGGCCGGCGGTGATGCCGCACGGCTGCGTGATGCCCTGGTGGGGCACCTGGATGATCTACCCAAGGTCAGCCAGTTCGAGGGTGAGGTGCAGCCCTCCCGTGACCTGATCAAGTTGTTCAACCTCACCGACCGCGAGGCCCAGAATCGCGGCGATCAGTACATCGCCAGCGAACTGGTGCTGCTCGCCGCGCTGGAGATGCGTCATGCGGTGAGCAAATTGCTGGGCCAGGCAGGGATCACCCGCAAGGCACTCGAGGCCGCCATCGACAGCGTGCGGGGCGGCGAGAAGGTCGACGATCCCAATGCCGAGGATCAGCGTGAGGCGCTGGAGAAGTACACCCTGGACCTCAACGAACGGGCCGCCAACGGCAAGCTCGACCCGGTCATCGGCCGCGACGACGAGATCCGCCGTACCATCCAGGTGCTGCAGCGGCGCACCAAGAACAACCCGGTGCTGATCGGCGAGCCCGGCGTGGGCAAGACCGCCATCGTCGAGGGCCTGGCCCAGCGCATCGTCGATGGTGAGGTACCGGAAGGGCTCAAGGACAAGCGGGTGCTGTCGCTGGACATGGGCGCGCTGCTCGCCGGCGCCAAGTTCCGCGGCGAGTTCGAGGAGCGCTTGAAGGCGGTGCTCAAGGAGCTGGCCCAGGAGGAGGGCCGGGTGATCCTGTTCATCGACGAGCTGCATACCATGGTCGGCGCCGGTAAGGCCGAGGGCGCCATGGATGCCGGCAACATGCTCAAGCCGGCGCTGGCGCGCGGCGAGCTGCACTGCGTGGGGGCCACCACTCTGGACGAGTACCGCCAGCACATCGAGAAGGATGCGGCGCTTGAGCGACGTTTCCAGAAGGTGCTGGTCGACGAGCCCAGCGAGGAGGACACCGTGGCGATCCTGCGCGGCCTCAAGGAGCGCTACGAAGTGCACCACGGGGTGGACATCACCGATGGCGCCATCATCGCCGCGGCCAAACTCTCGACCCGCTATATCACCGACCGCCAGCTGCCCGACAAGGCCATCGACCTGGTCGACGAGGCCTGTTCGCGGATCCGCATGGAGCTCGACTCCAAGCCGGAGGAGATGGACCGTCTCGACCGCCGGCTGATCCAGCTCAAGATGGAGCGCGAGCACCTCAAGAAGGAGACCGACGAGGCGGCCAAAAAGCGCCTGGAGAGCCTCGAGGAGCAGATCGACGAGCTCGAGCGGGAGTATGCCGACCTCGACGAGATCTGGAAGGCCGAGAAGGCCAGCATCCAGGGGGCGGCGCAGTTCAAGGACGAGCTCGACCGGGCACGCACCGACCTCGAGCAGGCGCGTCGCCAGGGGGATCTGGGGCGCATGTCGGAGCTGCAGTACGGGGTGATTCCCGAGCTCGAGAAGAAGATCGCCGAGGCCGGCGAGGGAGAGGCGGACACCTCCGGCCACAAGCTGCTGCGCTCTAACGTCACCGAGGAGGAGATCGCCGAGGTGGTGTCGCGCTGGACCGGCATCCCGGTGGCCAAGATGCTCGAGGGCGAGCGCGACAAGCTGCTGCGCATGGAGGAGGCACTCCACGAGCGGGTGATCGGCCAGGACGAGGCTGTCACCGCCGTGGCCAACGCGGTGCGTCGCTCCCGGGCCGGGCTCGCCGACCCGAACCGGCCCAACGGCTCCTTCCTGTTCCTCGGTCCCACCGGGGTCGGCAAGACGGAGCTGTGCAAGGCGCTGGCGGGTTTCCTCTTCGATACCGAGGAGGCGATGGTACGCATCGACATGTCGGAGTTCATGGAGAAGCACTCCGTGGCGCGGCTGATCGGGGCGCCTCCCGGCTATGTGGGCTACGAGGAGGGGGGCTATCTGACCGAGGCGGTGCGCCGCAAGCCCTACTCGGTGCTGCTGCTCGATGAGGTGGAAAAGGCCCACCCGGATGTCTTCAACATCCTGCTGCAGGTGCTCGAGGATGGCCGGCTCACCGATGGCCAAGGGCGCACCGTGGACTTCCGCAACACCGTCATCGTGATGACCTCCAACATGGGCTCGGACATCATCCAGCGCCTGGGCGGTGACGAGCACTATGAGGAGATGAAGAGTGCAGTCATGGAGGTGGTGGGTGCTCATTTCCGCCCCGAGCTGATCAACCGCATCGACGAGGTGGTGGTGTTCCACGCCCTGCAGCAGGCGCAGATCCAGGCCATTGCCGGCATCCAGCTCGACCGGCTGCGCGCACGGCTGGCCGAGCATGAGCTTTCCCTCGAGGTCAGCGACGCAGCCATGGCCCAGTTGGCCATGGTGGGCTTCGATCCGGTGTTCGGCGCCCGACCGCTGAAGCGCGCGATCCAAAGTCGACTCGAGAACCCGCTGGCCCAGGACCTGCTGGCGGGGCGCTTCTCGCCGGGCGACGTGATCCGTGTCGATGCCGAGGGGGAACACCTGGTGTTTCACAAGTAACGGGGCACAATTCGTTACATCGCCGACCGGGTAACCGGTCGGCGACGTACTACACTTCTCATCAGGTTGCGTCCTGTAACCCCCTTGCCCGCCCGGCTTCCTGCCCGGCGGGCTTTTTGCGGGCTTCCGTCCGGGGCCTGTATACCGGGGCCGTGTCAGATCTTGGCGGGGCGCGGTTGACACTTCCGCGATGCTAATAGAATCTTGAGCGTTCCTGATCGTGGGCACGGACACCAGCGGGCAACCCCCCAACCCCGTGCGAAGGGTAGGCCGAGCGCCTCTACCCGCCCAAGGACTTCCGGGCCCGAGCCAACCGCTCGGCCTGGCCAACGCCCCGACGCGGTGAACCGCCGTGATGAGAGTGCAGGCCCCAACAGGGCTATTTGCCAGGGTTTGGCATCAGGTGCCGGCAATGTCGGCAGCGGCATACCGTCGCACTCGACCCCGTGTTCCGCACTAAGGACACGGATCGCACTCGAGACCTTCAGGGGAGAAACATCTGTGGAATTGCTTTCCGGCGCGGACATGATCGCCCGCTTCCTTCAGGACGAGGGCGTCGAATACATCTATGGCTATCCCGGTGGGGCGGCGCTGCATATCTACGACGCCCTGTTCCGCCAGGACAAGGTCAAGCACATCCTGGTCCGCCACGAACAGGCCGCCACCCATGCGGCCGATGGCTATGCCCGGGCTTCCGGCAAGCCGGGCACGGTGCTGGTGACCTCCGGCCCCGGGGCCACCAATGCGGTCACCGGCATCGCCACCGCCTACATGGACTCGATTCCCATGGTAGTGCTGTGCGGCCAGGTGATGAGCCACTTGATCGGCGACGACGCCTTCCAGGAGACCGATATCATCGGCGTGACCCGGCCGATCGTGAAGCACAGCTTCTCGATCCGTCACCCCAGCGAGATTCCGGAAGTCCTCAAGAAGGCCTACTACCTGGCCGCCACCGGCCGCCCCGGCCCGGTGGTGGTGGACATTCCCAAGGACATGACGGCGCCTACCGAGCGCTACGAGTACGTCTACCCGAAGAAGGTCAGGATGCGCTCGTACAACCCCGTGGCCCGCGGCCATACCGGCCAGATCAAGAAGGCCGTGGAGCTGATGCTCAAGGCGCGTCGTCCGGTGTTCTACACCGGTGGCGGCGTGGTCACCGGGCGAGCCTGCGAAGGCCTGACCGATCTGGTCAAGCGGCTGGGCTTCCCGATCACCACCACCCTGATGGGCATCGGCGCCTATCCACAGAGCGATGCTCAGTCGCTGGGCTGGCTGGGCATGCACGGCTCCTATGAGTCGAACATGGCCATGCACCATGCCGACCTGATCATCGCCATCGGCGCGCGCTTCGACGACCGGGTGACCAACAATACCTCGAAGTTCTGCCCCACGGCCAAGATCATCCATGTGGACATCGACCCGAGCTCCGTCTCCAAGACGGTACGCGCCGATGTGCCGATCGTGGGGCCGGCGGCGAGCGTGATCGACGAGATGATCAGCCTCGTGCAGGGCAAGGAGATCGCCAATCCCGAGGCGCTGGCCGAGTGGTGGAAGACCATCGACGGCTGGCGCGAGACGCGCCGCGGCAAGCTCTACGAGCCGTCCCGTCCCGGCGAGCCGATCAAGCCCCAGGAGGTCATCGAGGCCTTGTGCCGGGTGACGCGCGGCGAGGCCTACGTGACCACCGATGTGGGCCAGCACCAGATGTTCGCGGCCCAGTACTACAAGTTCGACAAGCCCAACCGCTTCATCACCTCCGGGGGGCTCGGCACCATGGGCTTCGGCTTCCCGGCGGCCATGGGCATCAAGCAGCACTTCCCGGACGAGCAGGTGATCTGCGTGACCGGCGAGGGCAGCTTCCAGATGATGATGCAGGAGCTGTCGACCTGTAAGCAGTTCGGTGGCGGCGTGAAGATCGTCAACCTCAACAATGCCTCGCTGGGCATGGTGCGCCAGTGGCAGGACCTCAACTATAAGTCTCGGCACGCGCATTCCTACATGGAGTCGCTACCCGATTTCCAGAAACTGATCGAGTCGTATGGCTTTACCGCGCTGCGGGTGGAGACCCTCGAGGAGCTCGAGCCGGCACTGGAGCGTACCTTTGCCGACAAGCATGAGCTGATCTTCCTCGATGTTCTCGTCGACCCGCACGAGCACGTCTATCCGATGCAGGTGCCCCTGGGCTCCATGCGTGACATGCTGCTTTCCAAGACGGAGCGGACCTGATGCGCCATATCATCTCGATTCTGATGGAAAACGAACCGGGTGCCCTGTCGCGCGTGGTGGGACTGTTCTCCCAGCGTAACTTCAACATCGAGACGCTGAACGTGGCGCCCACCGACGACGAGACCCTGTCGCGGCTGACCGTGACCACCGTGGGCGACGACCGGGTGATCGAGCAGATCACCAAGCACCTCAACAAGCTGATCGACGTGGTCAAGCTGGTGGATCTCACCGAGGGCAACCACATCGAGCGTGAGCTGATGCTGGTCAAGGTCAAGGCGCTGGGGGCGGCTCGTGACGAGGTCAAGCGCACGGTGGACATCTTCCGCGCCCAGGTGGTGGACGTGACGCCGAGCCTCTACACGGTGCAGATCACCGGCGATGCCGCCAAGCTAGACGCCTTCCTCCAGGCCATGGCGCCGGTGGGGGTGCTCGAGGTGGCGCGCACCGGGGTGTCGGGGATCGCCCGGGGAGATAAAGTCCTTTCCCTGTAAGTTTGCCCATCTCCCGACTGCAAAGGCCGCCCTTCGGGGCGGTTTTTTCGTGGCCGCTCACCCGCGCTCCTCGACCTCGTCCCACAGGGCGGCGATCAGTGGGCTCTTCCGGCGGCGATTGAGCACGCACAGCCCCACGTCGTAGTGGGGCAGCTCGGGCTTGACCGGCAGGATGCGGACCCGTTCCGAGAGCGGGCTGGTATCGAGCACGATCTTCGGCACCACGCCGACTCCGAAGCCCAAGCCAACCATGCTGACGATGGCCTCATGGCCGGCGACCTGGGCATAGATACGCGGCGTCACGCCCAGTGCCTTGAACCAGGTATCGCTGACCTCCCGGGACAGCCCCGCTTCGGAGAGCACCATGGGGACTGCCTGCCACTGGGCGGTGCTGGGGCTCTCGGGGGCGGGAGGAATCCAGGGCGCACCATTCCGCGGGGCGATAAAGACCAGCGGCGAGCGGGTCAGCGACTTGAAGGCCAAGGCCTCGGGCAGCTGGCGGGGCCGGGAGGTGATCGCCATGTCCTCGCTGCCGGCCAACACCCGGGGCATGGACTGGGCCGGGTCGCCGGTATGCAGCTTGAGCTCGATGCCCGGGTAACGGGAGCGGAACGCGCTGAGCAGATCGTAGAGGAAGCTGTAGCTGGCGGTCACCGAGCAGTAGATGCTGATCTCGCCGGTCAGGGTGCGGGCCTCGCTCATCAGCGATTGGCGCAACTGTTCCCACTGCTCCAGGGTATCCCGGGCCCAGGTCTGGAAGGTGTGGCCCTGTCGGGTCAGCACCACATGGCGATTGTCCCGCTCGAAGAGCCGCACGCCACCCAGGCTCTCCTCCAACTGGCGGATCGAACGGGAAAGCGTCGAGGGGCTGACGTGACAGGCCTCGCTGGCGCGGCCGAAGTGCAGGGTCTCGGCCAGCGCGAGGAAGTGCTTGAGGGGGCGCATGTCCATGGGGGCAAGTATTGCACATTCCGGGATGTGGTATTGCAAATATCGCGTTTTACGCAACGCAGAGGGCTGGCGTAAAGTGACGTCATCGGCTTTAACGGATCCCAGCGCCGCACCAGACGGCGCGGGTGGCCATCAACGCTGACACTCGTTTTCCACTTCTTCCGATCAGGAGCACAGCATGAGTATGCGCGTCTACTACGACAAGGACTGCGATCTCTCCCTCATCCAGGGCAAGCAGGTGGCCATCGTGGGCTACGGCTCCCAGGGCCACGCCCATGCCAACAACCTCAAGGAGTCCGGCGTCGACGTCACCGTCGCCCTGCGTCAGGGATCTTCCTCCGCCGCCAAGGCCGAGGCCGCCGGCCTGAAGGTCGCCTCCGTCGAGGAGGCCGCCAAGGTGGCCGATGTGGTAATGGTGCTGGCGCCTGACGAGAACCAGAAGGCGATCTACGAAAACCAGATCGCGCCGAACCTGAAGCAGGGGGCCACCCTGGCCTTCGCCCACGGTTTCAATATCCACTACAACCAGATCGAGCCGCGCCAGGACCTGGACGTGGTGATGATTGCGCCCAAGGCGCCGGGCCATACCGTGCGCTCCGAGTTCGTGCGGGGCGGTGGCATTCCCGACCTGATCGCCATCCACCAGGACGCCTCCGGCAACGCCAAGGAACTGTCGCTCTCCTACGCGGCCGCCATCGGCGGCGGTCGCAGCGGCATCATCGAGACCACCTTCAAGGACGAGACCGAGACCGACCTGTTCGGTGAGCAGGCGGTGCTGTGCGGCGGCGCCGTGGAGCTGGTCAAGGCCGGTTTCGAGACCCTGACCGAGGCGGGCTACGCACCGGAGATGGCCTACTTCGAGTGCCTGCACGAGCTCAAGCTGATCGTCGATCTGATGTACGAGGGCGGCATCGCCAACATGAACTACTCCATCTCCAACAATGCGGAGTATGGCGAGTACGTGACCGGCACCGAGGTCATCAACGAGCAGTCTCGCGAGGCCATGCGCCATGCGCTCAAGCGCATCCAGACCGGCGAGTACGCCAAGATGTTCATCAACGAGGGCAACAGCAACTACCCGTCGATGACCGCGCGTCGCCGCCTGAATGCCGAGCACCCGATCGAGCAGGTCGGCGAAAAGCTCCGCGCCATGATGCCGTGGATCGCCGCTAACCAACTGGTCGACAAGTCGAAGAACTGATCCGAGGGAACGGTTCCGGTAGTTTGCACGAGGGCACGGGCATCCGTGCCCTCGTCACGTTTCAGGATAGGGGTGTCATCACGATGAGCCAAGCGCTGCTGTGTGTGTAGAATGGGGCCGACGACAAGCCGCAACGGACAGGACTGATGAGCCAGGACCCCAGCAACAATGAACGCGAGCCGTCCCGGTCGGGTGATGACGATCTGGCCTCGAGCTTCCTGCGCGAGTCGGAGGTGATCGAGGAGGCCGAGGAAGGCGGCAAGAAGGTGCGACGAAAGGGCGTCTATCTGCTGCCCAACCTGTTTACCACCTCGGCGCTGTTCTCCGGTTTCTTCGCTGTGGTGGCCGGCATCAACGGTGACTTCACCGCAGCCTCGGTGGCCATCTTCATCGCTATGGTCCTCGATGGCGTGGACGGTCGCGTGGCACGCCTGACCAATACCCAGAGTGCATTCGGGGCGGAGTACGACAGCCTTGCCGACATGATCTCCTTCGGCATGGCGCCGGCGCTGGTGGCCTTCACCTGGATCCTCCAGGATGTCGGCAAGACCGGCTGGGTGGTGGCCTTCCTCTATGTCGCCTGCGCCGCCCTGCGCCTGGCCCGCTTCAATGTGCAGATCGGCAGCGTCGACAAGAAGTGGTTCATCGGTCTGCCGAGTCCCTCCGCGGCGGCTCTGGTGGCCGCGTGTGTCTGGACCTTCCACAATTTCGATGCCGAGGCCTTCGGCTTCAAGCTGCTGATGCTCCTGGTGGTGGGGGTGACGGGAATCCTGATGGTCAGCAATATCCGCTATTACAGCTTCAAGGACCTGGACCTCAAGGGACCGGTGCCCTTCGTGGTCTTGCTGGCAATCGTGCTCGGCTTTGTGGTGATCTCCATCGAACCCTCGGTGATGCTGCTGTTGCTGTTCGGTAGCTATGTGAGCTCGGGGCCACTGCTGGCGATGATGCGCAAGCTCCGCCATACCCCGTCCCATAGCTGATGCCTGACGCCGAGATATCATGCCTTCGATCTTCGCCGGAAACTTTTTCCCCGCAGGGCTTGCGTGGCCCGCGGATAATCCGTAAAGTACGCATCCGCTGCCGGCGACGGGCTACGTTGCAGGCGGTGATGAGTGGCAGAAGGGCTTGTTCTGCTTGAGGTTTTTCGAAACGCTACG
>NZ_JACHXP010000015.1 GCF_014192215.1 Halomonas cerina | reverse complement strand
GCTTCGAGCTTCGAGCTTCGAGCTTCGAGCTTCGAGCTTCGAGCTTCGAGCTTCGAGCTTCGAGCTTCGAGCTTCGAGCTTCGAGCTTCGAGCTTGGCTCGCTGCCCGTGGCCCGTAGCCCGGCGCTTTAGAGTCCTGCGGAATCGCGGATCAGCCTGAACAGCCGGCGGGCGTTGGTGGGCGGCTTGCTTTGTTCGCGCTCGCGGCGGGCGTTGCGGATCAGCTGGCGCAGGGCCTGGCGATCGACATCGGGAAACTCGGCGATGAAGGCCTCGACGGCGTCATCGCCTTCGTCGATTAGCCGGTCGCGCCAGGTCTCGAGGCGATGGAAGGCGTGGTCGCGACGCAGCTGCTCCTGGTCGAGTTCGTCGAAGACGGCCTGGATACCGTCGAGGTCCTCGCGGCGCATCAGCTTGCCGACATACTGCATGTGCCGGCGGCGGGCCTCCCGGGCGCGGATGCGGCCGGTCTCCTCCACGGCGGCCAGCAGGTCGTCGGAGAGGGGAAGGCGGGCCCGCTCGGCGTCGCTCATGGCGATGATCCGCTCGCCCAGGACTTGGAGGGCATGCATCTCGCGCTTGAGCTGGGACTTGCTGGGCCGTTCGTCGGCCGGGGAAAGGTCATCCTGGGTCATGCCGGTTCCACTTCGTCGGAGGTCGGAAATGGCCCAGTATATCAGCCCGTCGCGGCGGGCTGGACAATGCACGTGATTGCCGGCCCCGAGGCCGGCCGTAGTGAGGAGAGACTTTCATGACAGAGGCTTTCGATGCCGCCGCCCAGCAGCGGTTGCTCGAGTCCCGTGCCGAGACGGCCCTGGCGCTGGCGCGCCAGCTGGGCGCCGATGCCTGCGAATTCGGCGCCAGCGTCGACCAGGGGGTCGGCGTCAGCGTGCGCGAGGGCGATGTGGAGACCGTCGAGCTCTCCCGGGACCAGGGCATCGCGGTGACCGTCTATGTGGGGCAACGCAAGGGCAGCGCCTCCTCCACCGATGCCGGCGAGGCGTCGATCCGCGACGTGGTGGAAAAGGCTCTGGCCATCGCCCGCCACACCGGCGAGGACCCGGCCTCCGGCCTGGCCGATGCCTCCCTCATGGCCCGCGAGTTGCCGGACCTCGAGGTCCACCATCCTTGGCCCCTGACCACCGAGGAGGCGATCGATATCGCCCTGGCCTGCGAGTCGGCCGGTCGCGGCATGGACGGGATCAAGAGCTCCGACGGCGCCAGCCTCTCCAGTGGCGAGGGCGTGCGGGTCTACGGCAACAGCCACGGCTTTTTGGGCAGTCAGCGCGGTAGCCGGCATTCGCTGTCCTGCATGCTGATCGCCGAGGACGCGGGCGGGATGCAGCGCGACTACGACTATACCAGCGCGCGTCACCCGGACGACCTGTGGGCACCGGAGACCGTGGGACGCAGTGCCGCCACCCGTACCCTGCGGCGGCTGGGGGCCCGCCGCCCGGCGACTGGGCGGATGCCGGTGCTCTTCGATCCCAGCCTGGCCAGCGGCCTGGTCGGTCACCTGATGGGCGCCATCGCCGGCGGGGCCCTCTATCGCCAGGCGTCCTTCCTCTGCGACCGCCTGGGCGAGACGCTTTTCCCCGAGTGGTTCTCGCTGTTCGAGCGCCCCATGGAGCGGGGCGCTATGGCCAGTAGCCCCTTCGACAACGATGGGGTCCAGACCCGCGATAACGTCTTCGTGGAGCATGGCCGGCTGGCCAGCTACATGCTCTCGGCTTACAGCGCCCGGCGGCTGGGCATGGAGACCACCGGCAATGCCGGCGGGGCGCGTAACCTGCGGATCGAGGCGCCGCTCGAGTCCCGGGAGGCCCTGCTCGCGCGGCTGGGCCGCGGGGTGCTGGTCACCGAGTTGATGGGGCAGGGTGTGAATGGCGTGACCGGGGACTACTCCCGCGGCGCGGCCGGCTTCTGGGTGGAGGAGGGCAGGATCCAGCACCCGGTGGAGGAGTTCACCATCGCTGGCAACCTGGAGACCATGTTCAAGGGGCTGGCCGGCGTCGGTGACGACATCGACACGCGGGGCAGCATCCACACCGGCAGCTGGTTGATCGACGAGATGACCGTCGCGGGCGCGTAGCGCCCGAGACGCGGCTACGCCGCGATAAGAAGGAAGACCGGCGCTTCGCGCCTGGAAGAAGGAAGGGCATCGCCTAGCCTGTCTTCCTTCTTCCTTCTTCCTTCTTCCTTCTTCCTTCTTCCTTCTTCCTTCTTCCTTCTTCCTTCTTCCTTCTTCCTTCTTCCTTCTTCTTCAGGCGTCCTCGTCGAAACGGGCCTCGAACAGCTCCTCCAGGGCATCCAGGACCTCTTCCTCGTCCTCGCCCTCGGCCTCGAGGGTCAGTTCGGTGCCGCAGGGAGCGGCCAGCATCAGCAGCGACATGATGTTGCTCGCTTCGGCCTGCTGCTCGCCGCGCCTCACGGTGACCCGGGCGGCGTAGGGCTGGCAACACTGCACCAGTTTGGTGGCGGCCCGGGCATGCAGGCCCCGCTTGTTAGTGAGGGTCAGGTTACGGCTCGGCACGCCTCAACATCCTTCCTTCTCGGAGTCTTCCATGGCATCGGTCTGCAGGTTCCGCTGCAGACCCAGTTCGCGATGACGCAGCCGCACGCCCGGTCGCCGGCCGGCCAGCGCCCGGGCGAGCCGCTCGGCCAGATACACTGAACGGTGCTGGCCGCCGGTACAGCCGATGGCCACGGTCAGGTAGCTGCGTTGGCTGGCGCGGTAGCGCGGCAGCCAGCGCTCGACCCAGGCCAGGATGTCATCGTGCATCTCGGCGACCATCGGGTAGGCGTCTAAAAAGGCGATGATGCTGGTGTCGCGGCCCGTGGCGTCACGCAGGCTCGGGTCCCAGTAGGGGTTGGGCAGGCAGCGGGCGTCGAAGACAATATCGGCGTCCAGAGGCACGCCACGCTTGAAGCCGAACGACTCCACGGTGAGAGTCAGTTCTTCGGCCCGGTGGCTGCCCACCTGGTCGGCGATGCGCCCCCTGAGCTCATGGACCGAGAGGCGTGAGGTGTCGATCACCAGATCGGCAAGATCGCGGATCTCGGCCAGCGCCTCTTCCTCCCGGTCGATCGCCTCGGCCAGGGTCATGTGGCTGTCCCGGGTCAAGGGGTGGCGCCGGCGCGTGGCCGAGTAGCGCTCCAGCAGGATACGGGCATCGGTGGTCAGGTAGACCACCTGGCAGTCGATATCTCGGGCCCGAACCTCCTCCAGCAGGCTCGGAAAACGCTGGAGGGCGTCCGGCAGGTTGCGTGCGTCGATGCTCACCGCAATGGAGGAGCGCAACGAGCGGCCGTTGCGCAATTCGTCGACCAAGGGACCGAGGAGCATGGCCGGCAGGTTGTCGATGGCGTAGAAGCCCGTGTCCTCCAGCGCCTGCAGGGCGATCGACTTGCCCGACCCGGAACGACCGCTGATGATCACGAGCTGCATGGCGGGACTCCTGGTCGGATAGACGGGCGGGCCGGATGCACCTTGACGGGCGGCTCACTGGTGGGCGGGCGGCGCCTGTCGCCGGATGGCCTCGATGAGACGCTCGTGCAGGTCGCGCTGGCTAGTACAGTGCCGCAACTGGCTACGGGTGTCGGCATCATTCATGATGCCGGCCACCTCACCCAGCAGGGCGAGGTGGGCGTCATCCGCTTCCTCGGGCACCAACAGCACGAACACCAGGTCCACGGGTTCCCCGTCCATGGCATCGAAGTCCACCGGTTCGGCGAGCTTCATGAAGCCGGCGATAGGGGCCTTGCAGTGCGGGCTCCGGGCATGAGGAATGGCCACCCCGTGACCGATCCCGGTGCTGCCGAGACGCTCCCGCCCAATCAGACGGCTGAAGACTTCCTGGCTGTCGAGGCTGGGGGTGTTCTGGGCGATGAAGGTACTGAAGAATTCCAGCACCCGTTTCTTGCTGCCCCCTGGCACGCCGAAGAGGGTACGCTCGGGAGGGAGGATGGTTTCCAGTGTCATGACGGGTCAGCGAGCACCGGCGCCCTGGGCGCGGGCCTGGGCCTTTTCCTTGTGCTTGACCAACTGGCGGTCCATCTTGTCGGCCAGGGCGTCGATCGCGGCATACATGTCGTCGTCAACGGCCTCGGCATGGAGATCGGCACCGGCGGCATGCAGGATGCAGGCCGCTTGCTGGCGTTCCTTTTCGACGGAGAGCGTGACCTGCACGGTGGTGATGTTATCGTAGTGGCGTTCGATGCGGGCCAGCTTCTCTTGCACATAGTCACGCAGGGCGTCGGTCAGTTCCACATGATGGCCGGTGATGTTGACTTGCATGACACGCTCCTTGGTCCTTCGGGTGGTGATCCGATTGTAACCCTTTTTACGGCCGTGCAAACCCCTTGTACTGCACGGATTCGGGCCGGGCTCTAGCCCTCACGCGAAGGCGCGCGTGGCCCGCGTGACAGGCGCTGACGCGTCAGGGATGTCGAGGATCAGCGCAGGCGCTTGCGCTCGCTGGAGGAGGGGATATTCATGCCCTCGCGATACTTGGCGACGGTGCGTCGGGCCACCTCGATACCGTCCTCGGCCAGCAGCATGACCAACTTGCTGTCGGAGAGCGGCTTGCGGGGCGGTTCCTCCTGGATCAGCTTGCGGATCCGGGCGCGGATGGCGGTGCTGGAGTGGGCGTCGCCGCCGCCGCCGCCCCCCACCTGACTGGAGAAGAAGTACTTGAGCTCGAACATGCCGCGCGGCGTGTGGATGAACTTCTGGGTGGTGACCCGCGAGATTGTCGACTCATGCATCTCCACGGTCTGGGCGATATCGGCCAGGATCAATGGCTTCATGGCCTCCTCGCCCTGCTCGAGAAAGTCGATCTGGCGGACCATGATCTCGCGTCCGACCCGCAGCAGGGTATCGTTGCGGCTCGACAGGCTCTTCAGCAGCCAGCGAGCCTCCTGGAGGTGGTCCTTGAGGAACTGGTTGTCCTGGCTCTTGTCGGCGCGGCGGATCAAGGCGGCATAATCGGGCTGGATGCGTAGGCGCGGCATGGCCTCCGGGTTCAGCTCTACCTGCCAGCCCTCGGGCGTCTGGCGCACGACCAGGTCGGGAATGACATGGTCGCTGCGGCTATCGGCATAGGCGCTGCCCGGGCGCGGGTCGAGGTGGCGGATCAGCTGGATCACCGCGTCCAGGGCATCGTCCTCGAGGCCCAGGCGTCGTTTCAGCAGGCGT
Source organism: Halomonas cerina (assembly GCF_014192215.1). Lineage (GTDB taxonomy): Bacteria > Pseudomonadota > Gammaproteobacteria > Pseudomonadales > Halomonadaceae > Halomonas > Halomonas cerina. Next base: position 89,787 of record NZ_JACHXP010000015.1, on the reverse strand, counting down.
CGGTCATTTCCCGCCAGGGCCTCGAGGAACTGGCGCACCAGGCGCCGGGCCTGGGGCAGCAGCGGCGTATCGTCGGGCAGGCTGGCGAGCTGCAGTATCAGGCACTCGTGCAGGTCCCGGGCGAAGATGCCGGTGGGCTCGAATTGCTGCAGACGCATCAGCACCTGCTCCACCTCGCGGGTCTTGAGGCCCTCGAGGCCCTGGTCGCGAAGCCCGTCGCGCAGTTCCTCGAGGGACTGTGCCAGGTAGCCGTCGGCGTTGACGGCATCGATGAGGCTCTCGGCGATGAGTCGCTGGCGCGCGTCCAGGTCGGTCATGGCCAGCTGCCAGGCCAGGTGGCCCTGCAGGCTCTGGCCGGCGGCCTGGCGCTCGAAATCCGGTCCCTCGCCGCTGCCACCGGATGGGGCCAGGTCCTGATAGGTGTCGGACCACTCGCTGTCGGTGGTGAGTTGCTCGGGAATCTCGCTGGACCATGTCTCTTCGGTGGCCTCGCTCACCGCCATCTCGCCAAACTCTTCCTCGAGCTCGAGCATGGGATTGGACTCCAGCGCCTGCTGGATCTCCTGGCGGAGGTCCAGGGTGGAGAGCTGCAGCAGCGCGATAGCCTGCTGCAGTTGGGGGGTCATGGTCAGCTGGGTGCCGACCCGCAGCTGAAGGGACGCCTTCAAGGCCATGGGAGAAACCACTCGAACTGCCGGAAAGCTCTCACCCTAGTCCCGCAGGGAGCGGCATGCAAGTCGATTTTCTGCAAGTTGCATGCCATGCGCAATTTCCATGCCTTTTGGGCCGGCATTGCTTTAGATCAGTGGGTTGGCGCATGGTCAGGCCTCAAAGCCTGAAGTCCTGGCCCAGGTAGACCTCCCGGACACGCTGATTGGCCAGGATCGCCTGTGCATTGCCGTCGGCGATGATCTGACCGTCACCGACGATGTAGGCATGGTCGCAGATGTCCAGCGTCTCGCGGACATTGTGGTCGGTGATTAGCACGCCGATGTCGCGGGCCTTGAGCTGGCGAATGATGCTCTTGATCTCGCCGACCGAGATGGGGTCGACCCCGGCGAAGGGCTCGTCGAGCAGGATGAAGGAGGGCTCGGTGGCGAGTGCCCGGGCGATCTCCACCCGACGGCGCTCGCCCCCGGACAGGCTCATCCCGAGGTTGTCGCGGATATGGGTGACATGGAAGTCCTCGAGCAGCTTCTCCAGACGCGCCTTGCGGCCGATGCGATCAAGGTCTCGCCGGGTCTCGAGGATGGCCATGATGTTGTCGGCGACGGAGAGCTTGCGGAAGATCGAGGCTTCCTGGGGCAGATAGCCGATGCCGGCGCGAGCCCGCTCGTGCATGGCGGCCCGGGAGAGATCCAGGTCGTCGATGGCCACCTCGCCGGCGTCGGCGCGCAGCAGGCCCACAATCATGTAGAAGGAGGTGGTCTTGCCGGCCCCATTGGGACCGAGCAGGCCGACGATATGGCCCTGCCCAATGGTCAGGCTGATATCCTGGACCACGCGACGCCGCTTGTAGCTCTTGGCCAGGTGCCGGGCACGAAGGGTCTTCATGGATTCTCCTGTCGCTCCGGCTCGAGGGTCATGCGTACCCGCTGGCGGTCCTGGACCCCCTCGGCCTCGGCGCGTGCCTGGACCACGCGACGGTCGAGAAAGTACTCCAGGTAACCACCGTCGAAGGTATCGCCGCCCTGATGGAGCTCGGCCCGGTCGATCAGCTCGATGCGCCGCTCGGCGACGTGGTAGATCACGGTGCGGCCCCAACCGCGCACCAAGGGCTCGTCAGGCGCCGGTTTCTGCTCGAGGTAGGCGCGCTCGCCGGTGGCCGTGGCTCGGGTCAGCTGGCCCGCCGCATTGCGCTGGATCTCGACCCGTTCACCGGTGAGCCGCATGCTGCCCTGGCGGATCTCGACATCGCCGCGATAGACCGCGGTACCGGCGCGGTCATCCAGGTCCAGCCGATCGGCCACCACCTCGATGGGGGCGCTGGCGTCCCCCTCCAGGGCCCAGGCCGGCAGGACGGCCAGGGCTAGGAGGAAGAGGCTCAGGGCCAGCAGGGACGCGCGTACGGGTCGCTTCATGAGGCGGGCTCCTCTCGGGGCTCAGGCGGATGGTGGCCGCGCACATTGTCGGTCAAGCGCGCGCGGCTGTCATCGATCCAGGCATCGAAGCGCTCCGCGCGCATCGTCTGCGGCGGCTGGCGCAGAACCACGGGCGTCTCGCTCCAGGCGTGTCCGGCATCGGCATCGTAATGCAGGATCTCGGTCGCCAGGTGCCAGCGCTCCGCGGGAGCCTCGAGCTGTGCATGGCCCGTCAGGGTCAGCGGGTTGCCGCCGGCACCCAGAGTGCCGGTATCGCCGTGGGCCAGCCATACGCGCTGCGACGCATCGATCAGGCGCGCCCGTGGCGCCTCGAGACGGGTCACGTCGTCTTGGGGAGTATGCACCAGACGCGGCGTCGTCAGCTGCTGATGAGGGCGCCCCGCGGCATCGAAGCGGGTCAGCCGCGCCTCCTCTAGGTAGTAGTCGGGCTCGCCGGCGGCATCCCGCGGCACGGGGCCTGGCGGGGGGGTGTCACGCATGTCGAGCAGCGCCAGGCCGCCCCCCAGGGCCAGCAACAGCAGGAACAGCCAGACCCGATACGAGAGACGCGGTAGGGTCATGCGCGATCAGCCCTGCCCATGGAGGTAGGTATCCAGTACCGCGTCCCAGTGGCCCTGGGCCTGCAGCAGGGTGTCGCAGATCTCGCGTACCGCGCCGTGGCCGCCGGGACGCTCGGTAACCCAGTCGGCATGCTTGCGAATGTAGCTCGGCGCGCCAGGCACGCTGATGCCGATGCCGGCGCGTTTCATGGCACCCACGTCCGGCATGTCATCACCGCAGAAGGCCACTTGCTCGAGGTCGAGGTCGAGCCGGGTGCAGAGCTGCTGCAGGGCGGGCAGCTTCTTCTCGACGCCTTGCATCACATGCACCACACCGAGTGCCGCGGCGCGTCGACTGACGATGGGGGAATCACGGCCCGTGATCAGGACCACCTGGATGCCGGCCCGCTGCAGCAGCTTGATGCCGTGGCCGTCGTGGGTATGGAAGGCCTTGATCTCGATGCCGTCGGCCTGGAAGTAGAGGCGGCCGTCGGTGAGCACGCCGTCGACATCCAGAGCGAGCAGGCGCAGGCGGCGCAGGCGGTCGACGAGCTGGGGGTCGAGCAGGGGGGAATCGAAAGACATGGGGGGTCCTTGTCGTAGAGGTCAGATGACGCCGCTGGCCAGCAGATCGTGCATGTGCAGGGCGCCGACCGGGCGGCCGTCGGGGTCCACCACGGCCAGCGCGGTGATGCGGTTGTCTTCCATGAGGCGGACCGCCTCGGCAGCCAGGGTGTCGGGGGCGATGCGCTTGCCCGGCACGGTCATGACATCGTCGACCCGCAGGGCATGCAGGTCGCCGTGCTGATCCAGGGTGCGGCGCAGGTCACCGTCGGTGTAGACCCCGGCCAGCCGGCCGTCCTCGTCGGTAACGCAGGTGAAGCCGAGCCCCTGGCGGGTGATCTCGAGCAGGGCGTCGCGTAACGGGCTGCCGAGGGATACCTGGGGCAGGCGGTTGCCCTGATGCATCAGGTCCGAAACCTTGAGCAGCAACCGCTTGCCCAGGCTACCACCCGGGTGGGACCGGGCGAAGTCCTCGGCGGTGAAGCCGCGGCTCTCGAGCAGGGCGACGGCCAGGGCATCGCCCAGCGCCAGGGCGGCGGTGGTGGACGAGGTGGGGGCCAGGTCCAGTGGACAGGCCTCGCGCTCGACGCCGGCGTCCAGATGGGCGTCGGCATGCCGTCCCAGGGTCGAACCGGAGCGTCCGGTCATGCTGATCAAGGGGGTGCCCAGCCGCTTGAGCAGCGGTAGCAGGGCGGTGACCTCGGCGGTCTCGCCGGAGTTCGACAGGGCCAGTACCACATCGCCGGGGGTGATCATGCCCAGGTCGCCGTGGCTGGCCTCCCCGGGATGGACGAAGAAGGCCGGGGTCCCGGTGCTGGCCAGGGTGGCGGCGATCTTGCCGGCGACATGGCCGGACTTGCCCATGCCGGTCACGATTACTCGCCCGCGGCAGGCGAGGATCAGCTCGCAGGCGCGATCGAAGTGGGCATCCAGCCGCTCGCACAGAGCGGCGATGGCCTGCTGTTCGAGCTCGAGGGTGCGCCGTGCGCTGTCGCGCAGGGGAGAGGTGCCGGCCGGGGAGTGCGTTTCATCGGTCATGACGGAGATTGTTGCCTGTTGCGCGGTTTCACTCAAGGGGGCAGCCTCCCGCCATGGCGCCGGCGCTACCCAGCCTGGCCAGGTAGGCGAGGTAGGCCAGGACCAGCAGGGCGCCTGGCAGTCGGTTCAGGTAGCCTCGTCGATTCCACAGCAGCAGCGCGCCCAGGGCCAGGGTGAGCAGCAGCATCACCGGGTAGTCGCGTCCGGCGGCGGCCGGGTCGGTGGCGCCGGGCGCGAGCAGAGCCGGCATCGGCAGCACGGCGAGCATGTTGAAGAGGTTGGAGCCGATCACGTTGCCGATGGCCAGGTCGTGATGGCGTTTCAGGGCGCTGGCCACACAGGCCGCGAGTTCCGGCAGACTGGTACCGATGGCTATCACGGTCAGTCCGATGATCAGCTCGCTGACGCCCAACCCACGCGCCAACTCACTGGCCCCCCAGACCAGGACGCGGGAGCTCGCCCCCATGATCGCCAGGGTGCCGACGAGCCAGGCCAGGGCTTGCCACAGCGGCATGCCGGGGATGCCCTCGTGCTGCGTCTCGTCGGGAGCATCGGCGCAGAACAGCCACCACAGACTGAATCCCAGCAGCAGGAGCAGTAGCAGGCCATCGAGGCGGTCCAGGTGGCCGTTGGCCAGGGCATAGCCGGCCAGCCCTGTGCCTCCCAGCAGCAGCGGCAGCTCGCGGCGCACGATGGAGAAGCGCACGGGGATCGGGACGACCAGCGCCGTCACCCCCAGCACCATGGCGATATTGGCAATATTGGAGCCTAGCGCGTTGCCGGTGGCCAGGTTCGGGGCGCCATCCAGGGACGCCATCACCGAGACGATGATCTCCGGGGCCGAGGTGCCGAGGGAGACGATGGTCATGCCCACCAGCAGCGTGCTCATGCCGGCTCGCCAGGCGGTAGCGGCGGCGGCACCGACGAAGCGGTCAGCACTCCACGTCAGGCCGGCGAGGCCGAGGATGACGACGAGGAAGGGAACCAGCATGGTGACGGGCGATGTCCGACGGCTCAGGGGCGTTCATTGAACATGCTGAGCCGGCGGCACGCAAGGCGCTGGCGCAGCGATGGCGAGTTAGGATACGATGTTCGATAATTTGGTTCGGCAAGGCATCTCGATGACAGATTCCCCTTTCGTGGAAGTGGAGGGCCTGCACTTCTCTCGTGGCGACAAGGAGATCTTCCGTGGCGTCGACATGGCCATTCCCCGTGGCGGGATCACGGCCATCATGGGCCCCAGCGGCACGGGCAAGACGACTCTGCTCAAGCTGATCGGCGGACAGCTCACCCCCGATCGCGGTCGGGTGCAGTTGGACGGCCAGGACGTGCATGCCTTGTCGCGCAAGGCGCTGTTCAGGCTACGCCGTCGCATGGGCATGTTGTTCCAGAGCGGAGCGCTGTTCTCGGATCTGAATGTCTTCGAGAACGTGGCCTTCCCCCTGCGCGTGCACACCGACCTGCCGGAGTCGATGGTTCGAGATCTGGTGCTGATGAAGCTCGAGGCCGTTGGCCTGCGTGGGGCTCGCGAGCTGATGCCCTCGGAGCTTTCCGGTGGCATGGCGCGGCGAGTGGCGCTGGCACGTGCCATCGCCCTGGATCCGGAGCTGATTCTCTACGACGAGCCCTTTACCGGTCAGGACCCGATCTCCCTGGGCGTGCTGGTGCAGCTTATCAAGCGGCTCAACGATGCCCTGGGCCTGACCGCCATCGTGGTCTCCCACGACATCAAGGAAACGCTGTCGATCGCCGATTATGTCTATGTGATCGCCGACGGCCGGGTAATGGCCCACGGGACGCCGGCGAGCCTCGACGTGGACGAGGACCCGCGGGTCAGCCAGTTCATCCATGGCGAGCCGGACGGGCCGGTGCCATTTCACTATCCGGCGCTGGACTTTCATGCCGACCTGCTGGGCGCGGGAGGGCCGCGATGATCAATTGCATCCGGCGGCTGGGGCAGCGCTCCTGTGACATCATCGAGGCGCTGGGGCGGGCCGCCGTCTTCCTGCTGCTGTCTGCCGTCGGCGTGCCGACGGCCGAGGGGCTGCGCCTGTGGCTGCGCCAGATGCACTTCGTCGGGGTGATGTCGCTGGCCATCGTGCTGGTCTCGGGACTGTTTATCGGCATGGTGCTGGCACTCCAGGGCTATACCATCCTGGTGGATTTCGGCGCCGAGCAGGCGCTGGGACAGATGGTGGCGCTCTCGCTGCTGCGCGAGCTGGGGCCGGTAGTGGCGGCGCTGCTGTTCGCCGGTCGGGCCGGGTCCGCGCTCACTGCTGAGATCGGCCTGATGAAGGCCACCGAGCAGCTGACCAGCATGGAGATGATCGGTGTCGACCCGCTGCGCCGGGTGGTCGCCCCGCGGCTGTGGGCCGGCTTCGTGTCCCTGCCGCTGCTGACCATCGGCTTCAGCGTGGTCGGTATCTATGGGGGGTACCTGGTCGGTGTCGAGTGGCTGGGGGTCTTTGAGGGCTCCTACTGGGGCAACATGCAGTCCAGCGTGGAGTTCATCGACGACGTGGCCAACGGCCTGATCAAGAGCGTGGTGTTCGCCCTGGTCGTGACCTGGATCGCCGTCTTCCAGGGCTTCGATCTGATTCCCACCTCGGAAGGCATCTCGCGGGCCACTACCCGCACTGTAGTCTACTCGTCTCTGGCGGTACTGGGCCTGGATTTCGTGCTGACCGCCCTGATGTTCGGTGGGCTTTCATGAGGCAGATGGCAAGGGCCGAGCCGTCGCGAACTTTTGGAGACATGGAATGAAGCGCAGCAAGACGATGGAGCTGGGGGTCGGCCTGTTCATGCTGGCCGGCATCCTCGGCCTGGTGTTCCTGGGCCTGAGGGTCAGTGGCCTGACCTTCTCGGCGCCCGGCGACACCTTCCGGCTGGAGGCCAACTTCGCCAATGTCGGCAGCCTCAAGCCGCGGGCCCGGGTCACCATGGCCGGCGTCACGGTGGGGCGGGTGACGACCATCGAGCTCGACCCGGAGTGGTTCGATGCCCGGGTGGTCATGGAGGTCGATGCCACGCTCGAGGGGGCGCTGCCCGAGGACAGCACGGCCGCCATCCTCACCGCCGGCCTGCTCGGCGAGCAATACATCGGGCTCTCGATGGGCGGGGCCCCCGAGACGCTCGGTGATGGTGACACCGTGCGCGATACCCAGTCGGCACTGGTGCTCGAAGAACTGATCCAGCAGTTCGTTTCTACCCTGGCCAAGGAATGAGTCCGGTCCCGAGTGACCGGCGAGGAGTCGTGACGATGATCCAGATGCATCCCTTTCTCCGGCTGCGCCACCTGCTGCTGGCCCTGTGCCTGGTGTTGGTAGCCCTGCCATCGGTGGCCCAGCCTACCCAGAGCCCGGAACAGTTGATCCGCGACAGCATCGAGGCGCTGATGACGCGTATCGAGGGTCGCGAGGACTATTTCGCCGAGCACATCGAGGAGCTCGAGCGCATCGTCGATGAGAGTCTCGAGGGGGTGGCGGACTTCCGCTATATCGGGGCCAGCGTGATGGGACGCTACTTTTCCAATGCCACGCCCCGGCAGCGTTCGCGGTTCGTGGACACCTTCCGCCAGACCCTGATCGACACCTATGCGAAGGGGCTGATCACCTTCGACTATCGCGAGATCCGGGTGCTCGACAATCAGCAGGCTCCGCGCTATGAGGACCAGGCCAGCGTGGACATGGAGATCGTGGCCAAGGACGGCACGGTCTATCCGGTCAGCTACACCCTGCGCCTCGACGACAGCCGGTGGAAGGTGGTCAACGTGATCGTCAACGGCATCAACCTGGGGCTGACCTTCCGTAACCAGTTCGATCAGGCCATGCGCGATCACAATCGGGATTATGACGCCGTCATCCAGAGCTGGGCGCCCGAGCTCGCGGTGGAGGAACTGGAGCAGGGCGGCAGCGCATGAGTGTGCTGCTCGAGCGGCACGGCACCCGGCTGGAGACGCAGGATGCCGTGCTGGCAGTGGTCGGCAGTGTCGATTTCGGCGAGGCGGCGGCCATGGCTGCCGCCGGAGGCGACTGGATCGCCTCGCGCCCGGCCGCCAGTACCGTGGCCTTCGACCTGCGGGGGGTGGACCGGATCAGCAGTGTCGCCATCAGCGTGCTGCTGGAATGGACCCGCATCGCCCGTCAGCATGGGGTGGAGGTCCAGGCGGTCCACCTCTCCTCCCCCCTGGCCCGCCTGACCCGGGTTGCGGGTCTCGACACCCTGTTGCCTCTGCCGTCTCCCTGACCGTCCCCGGCAGGACGGCATCGCCAAGCGCACGGCTTTTCTTTACCATGGCGGCTTCGTGATCACGCCAGCGACATCGGTCGGCTGGCGGATCGTCCACCGCGCAATCACAGGAGGGCCGGTTCCATGCAACCCAGTGAGGTCAAGGCGCTGCTCGAGCGTCGCGTCGAGGGCTGCGAATTCCATATCCAGGGCGAAGGCTGCAACTTCCAGGTGGTGGCCGTCGGTGAGGCCTTCGAGGGGCTGTCACCGGTCAAGCGCCAGCAGCTCATCTATGGGGCGCTCTCCGAGGAGATCGCCTCCGGCGCCCTGCATGCCGTGAGCATCAAGACCTATACCCCCGCCCAGTGGCAGACCGCCGCCGAGAACCCGGGGGCCTGAAGAGCGATCCGTCATGGACAAGCTGATCATTACCGGGAATGGTCCCGTCGACGGCGAGGTCTGGGCCAGCGGTGCCAAGAACGCCGCCCTGCCGATCCTCTGCGCGACCTTGCTGGCCGACGAGCCGGTGACCATCGGCAACCTGCCGCATCTCCAGGACATCACCACCACCCTGGAACTGCTTGGGCACATGGGCATGCAGCCGGTGATGGGCGAGCAAATGAGTATCCAGCTCGATGGCGCCCAGGTGACCGAGTGCCATGCGCCCTATGAGCTGGTCAAGAAGATGCGCGCCTCGATCCTGGTGCTGGGGCCGCTGCTGGCCCACTTCGGCCATGCCGACGTCTCGCTGCCGGGGGGGTGTGCTATTGGCTCACGCCCCGTGGACCTGCATCTCCGCGGCCTGGAGGCCATGGGCGCCGAGATCCATGTCGAGGGGGGCTATATCCGGGCCCGCGCTGACGGTCGGCTCCAGGGGGCTACCATCTTCTTCGATACCGTCACCGTGACCGGCACCGAGAACCTGCTGATGGCGGCCACGCTGGCGGAAGGCACCACGGTGCTGGAGAATGCCGCCCGGGAGCCCGAAATCGTCGATCTGGCGGAATGCCTGATCAAGATGGGCGCGAGGATTCGGGGTCACGGCACCGACACCATCGTCATCGACGGCGTCGAGCGGTTGCACGGCGCCGAGCACGACGTCATGCCGGATCGCATCGAGACCGGCACCTTCCTGGTCGCCGCGGCGCTGTCCCGGGGGCGGGTGCGGGTGCGCAACACCCGGGCCGACATCCTCGAAGCGGTGTTGGCCAAGCTGGAGGAAGCCGGGGCCACTATCACCACCGGCGAGGGTTGGATCGCGCTCGACATGCAGGGCCGGCGACCGAGGGCGGTCAATGTGCGCACGGCCCCCTATCCGGCCTTTCCCACCGACATGCAGGCCCAGTTCGTGGCGCTCAACGCGGTAGCCGAGGGCACCGCGCGGGTCGTGGAGACCATCTTCGAGAATCGCTTCATGCACGTTCAGGAACTCAATCGGATGGGCGCCGACATCGCCCTGGAGGGCAATACCGCCGTGGTCACCGGGGTCGAGACCCTCTCCGGGGCCCCGGTCATGGCCACCGACCTGCGGGCCTCCGCCTCGTTGGTGATCGCGGCGATGATGGCCGAGGGCGAGACGCTGGTCGACCGTATCTACCATATCGATCGCGGCTACGAGTGCATCGAGGAAAAACTGCAGCTGCTGGGGGCGCGCATCAAGCGCATTCCCGGCTGAGCCGACAACAGGCGAGACCATGAGCAAGGAACTGATTCTGGCCCTCTCCAAGGGCCGCATTCTCCACGAGACCCTGCCGCTACTGGCCGATGCCGGCATCGCACCCGCCGAGGACCTGGAAGCCAGCCGCAAGCTGCTGTTCGACACCAACCTGGCCGATGTGAAGCTGGTGATCCTGCGGGCCACCGATGTGCCCACCTATGTACAGCTCGGCGCCGCCGATGTCGGCGTGGCCGGCAAGGACGTGCTGCTGGAGCATGGCGCCGAGGGGCTCTACGAGCCGCTGGACCTGGAAATCGCCCGCTGCAAGCTGATGACCGCGGGCATCACCGGCGCCGAGCCGGCCCGGGCGCGCCGCCGGGTGGCCACCAAGTTCGTCAACGTGGCGCGGCGCTATTACGCCGAGCAGGGCATCCAGGCCGAGGTGATTAAGCTCTATGGCGCCATGGAGCTGGCCCCCCTGATGAACCTGGCCGATGAGATCGTCGATATCGTCGATACGGGCAACACCTTGCGGGCCAACGGCATGGAGCCCCGCGAGCTGATCGCCCCGGTCAGTACTCGCCTGGTGGTCAACAAGGCGGCCATGACCATGAAGCATGAACGCCTCAAGCCGCTGATCCAGCGCCTGCGCGAGGCGGTCGTCAGCCGTCGTGATAGCGCCGCTGTCTCGGCCTCATAGCCGCCGGCACCTTGCCCGCCGCGCTGCGCCGCGGCAGGATAGCGTTCTCGTTCCCTTTCCGACAGGACCCACCCGTCATGAGTGATTCTCCCGTTGCCGGTGCGACACTGGCCCGCCTTTCCACTCGGGATGCCGACTTCGATGCTCGTCTCGAGGCCCTGCTGGCCTGGGAAGGGGTGTCGGATGCCGAGGTGCAGCATCGGGTCGACGAGATCCTCGCCACGGTCAAGGCACGGGGCGATGCGGCCCTGGTGGAATACAGCAACCGCTTCGACCGTCTCGCGGTGACGGGGATGGCCGAGCTGGCCGTGGGCCCCGAGCGGCTTCGTGAGGCCTATGAGGGGCTGCCCGAGGCGCAGCGCGAGGCGCTCTCGCAGGCAGCCGAGCGCATTCGGGCCTATCACGAGCGTCAGAAGCCCGAGTCCTGGCGCTACACCGAGGCCGACGGCAGCGTGCTGGGCCAGCAGATCACCCCCCTGGACCGGGCCGGTATCTATGTACCGGGGGGCAAGGCGGCCTATCCTTCCTCGGTGCTGATGAACGCGATTCCGGCCCACGTGGCCGGCGTGCCCGAGATCGTCATGGTGGTGCCCACCCCCGACGGGGTGCTCAACGAGCTGGTGCTGGCGGCGGCGCACCTGGCCGGTGTCGATCATGTCTTCACCCTCGGCGGGGCCCAAGCGGTGGCGGCCCTGGCCTATGGCACCGAAACGGTGCCCCGGGTCGACAAGATCGTGGGTCCCGGCAACATCTATGTGGCCACCGCCAAGCGGGCGGTGTTCGGCCAGGTGGGCATCGACATGATTGCTGGACCCTCTGAGATCCTGGTGGTCTCCGACGGTGGGACCGACCCGGAGTGGCTGGCCATGGACCTTTTCTCTCAGGCCGAGCATGACGAGAATGCCCAGGCCCTCCTGGTGAGCTGGGAGAGCGAGCACCTGGCGGAGGTGGAGGCGGCCATCGAGCGCCTGCTGCCGACGCTGGACCGCGAAGCCATCGTGCGGGAATCGCTCGCCAGCCGTGGGGCGCTGATCGCGTGTCGGGATCGGGACGAGGCCGTGGCACTGGTCAACCGTATCGCCCCGGAGCACCTGGAGCTGTCGCTGGCCGAGCCGGAAGCCCTGTTGCCGGCGATCCGTCACGCCGGGGCGATCTTCATGGGCCGTTATACGGCCGAGGCCCTCGGTGACTACTGTGCCGGCCCCAATCACGTGCTGCCGACCTCCGGCACCGCGCGCTTTTCCTCGCCGCTGGGGGTCTATGACTTCCAGAAGCGCTCCTCGATCATCCACTGCTCGCCCGAAGGCGCCAGCGAGTTGGGGCGTACCGCCTCGGTGCTGGCTCGGGGCGAATCCCTGACCGCCCACGCCCGCAGTGCCGAGTATCGCATCCGCGACTGAGGCCTCGTGGATCGCGGCCGCACCACCTGACGGCGGGGGCGTCGCCAGGGAGGTTGCCTCAGGGGGTGGGACGTGCCGGTGGGCGGTCGCGGGACGGCATTCGCGGGGTGGGACGCTCACCTACCGTCAGCTCCACCTCGACGCGTTCGCCGCCGCGCACCACCGTCACCGGCAGTAACATGCCCGGCTTGACCGCCGCGATGTCGCTCATGGTCTGGCGTGGGTCGAGGATCGGCTCGCCGTCGACCTCTAAGAGCACGTCGCCGGGCTGCAGGCCGGCCTGGTCGGCGGGGCCGCCCGGTACCACGCCGGCGATGATCACCCCAGCCGGTGCCTTGAGGCCGAAGGAGGCGGCCAGTTCCGGGTTGAGCTCCTGGGCCTCGACCCCCAGCCAGCCGCGGACCACGCGGCCGAGGGTCACGATCTCCTCGAGGATGTTGCGGGCCAGGTTGGCGGGAATGGCGAAACCGATTCCCTGGGAGCCGCCGGAGCGGGAAAAGATGGCGGTGTTGATGCCCACCAGGGCGCCTTCGGGATTGACCAGGGCGCCGCCGGAGTTGCCGGGGTTGATGGCCGCATCGGTCTGGATAAAGTCTTCGTAGGCGTTGAGGCCCAGATGGCTGCGACCGGTGGCACTGATGATGCCCATGGTCACGGTCTGACCCACGCCGAAGGGGTTGCCGATGGCCAGCGACACGTCGCCCACGGCGACCCGGGTGGAGTCGCTGAGCCGAATCACCGGCAGGTCGTCCAGGCCGATGCGTAGCACCGCCAGGTCGCTCTCCGGGTCGGTGCCCACCACCTCGGCCAAGGTCTCGCGGCCGTCCCGCAGCGCCACCTGGATCTGATCGGCGCCCTGGATGACATGATGGTTGGTCAGCACATAGCCATCATCGCTGACGATGACGCCGGAGCCGAGGCTCGATAGCATGCGTTGGCGGGAGGGTAGCTCGTCGCCGAAGAACTGACGGAAGAAGGGGTCCGACATCAGGGGGTGGGCATCGCGCTCCACGACCCGCGACGAGTAGATGTTGACCACGGCGGGGGCGGCACGCTCCACGGCCTCGGCATAGCTCACCGGACCCTGACCGCGGTCCAGCGGTGCGGCCTGGCGCAGGTCGGGGGAGGAGCGAGTCGCGGCATCGGCGGGGGCCATGTCGGCCGGTGGTCGATCAGGTGACTCCGAGGGTGTCGACTCGGGACCCAGCAGGCGCGGGAAGGCATTGAGCAGCACGATGGCCAGCAGCACGCCGATGATCACGGGCCACAGATAGGGGAAGGCTGAACGCCACAGGGTGCGTCGCATGCGGCGGGGGTCCTCGTCATTTGAGCAGGGTCGCGGGCCGCCTGCCCGCTGAGTACAATCGACAGAGTGTAACATTGTCATCCTGACCACGCCCGGAGGCTGCATGACGCATCGTGACGACCTGGTCGCTGCCTGTGATCGACTGCTTGGGGCGGAACGCTTCAAGGATTATACCGTGAATGGCCTGCAGGTGGCCGGCCGGGAGAAGGTGACACGGGTGATGACCGGGGTGACCGCCTGCCAGGCCCTGCTCGACGAGGCGGTGGCCTGGCAGGCGGACCTGGTGCTGGTCCACCACGGCTACTTCTGGAAGAACGAGCCGGTCACCATCACCGGCATGAAGCGCCGGCGCCTGGCGACCCTGCTAGGTCACGACATCAACCTGCTCGCCTATCATCTGCCCCTGGATGCCCATCCGGGGCTGGGCAACAACGCCGAGCTGGCTCGGCGGCTGGGCTTCGAGGTCACCGGCTGTGCCGATGGGGAGCTGGGTGAAGGGCTGGTCTGGTTGGGTACGCCGCCATCTGGTCTTGACGGGGCGTCGCTCGCCGCGCATGTCGGCGAACGGCTCGGGCGTGCGCCGCTGCTGGTCGAGGCGCCGGGTGGGGGAGAGCTCCGTCGGGTCGCGTGGTGTACCGGTGGGGCCCAAGACATGATTGGCCTCGCCGCCGAGGCAGGAGCCGAAGCCTTTATCTCCGGGGAGATTTCCGAGCGGACCACCCACCTGGCCCGGGAGATGGGGCTCCACTACCTGGCTGCCGGCCATCACGCCACGGAGCGCGACGGCGTCAGGGCATTGGGGGAGTGGCTGGTTAATGAGCTTGGGGTCACCCACCGGTTCGTGGATATCGACAACCCCGCCTGAGCCAGTGGGCGCTGCCCCTGCCGTGTTCCGGGCAGGGCGCCGGGCGGTCTCTCAGTGGCGGAGCGGTTGGGAACTGGCGGCTTCCTGATGGCGCAGGCCGTAGTCCTCGGAAAGGGTGCCACGGTTGCCGTCGGCATAGTCGCGGGGCACCGCGACCGCGTCTTCGTCGGATGGTGTCTCGCCGCGGGACACGAGGTCCATGGCCTGGCGGCGCAGCGAGGGAGCGCCCAGGGTGCCGCTGGCCGCTTCGACTTCCTCCTCCAGGCGCTGGCTTTCGCGGCGCAGGCTCTCGGCCAGCTGGGTGAGGCGTTCCAGGCGGTCTCCCATGCCGTCCTTGATGTCCACCAGTTCGCGGTCACGCTCCGCGAGGCGCTGGCGCAGCTTCTGCTGCGTCCCGGCGCCGGTATGGAGCAGGTGATAGCCCAGCGCACCGATGCCTATACCCGCCAGCAGACAGGCGATGGCCAGCACCCAGTTGATGTTGCTTTCGTCCACGTCATTCTCCCTGAAACTGTCAGACGACCCGTCACACCAGACGAGAGCGATACACCGGCATTATACGGTCGAAGCGGAGCATGGGGTCAACGCGGGGCCATGCCAACGCGCGGGCGGCTGGCGTATAATCGTTCTCTTGAACGACCCAAGGACAGGCCGCCAGGAATGCACATGAGCGAGAGTGACACGACATCGGTAACCCGCGAGGCGCTTCCGCCGATGGCGCGCTATCGGGCCGATCTCGAGCGCGACGACTTCCAGTTCGATCCCGCCCAGCAGCAGGCGGTGGAGCACCTTCAGCATCTCTACGACGAGCTGGTGGCGACGCCGCGTACCCGACCCCGCCCCACAGCGACCGGCAAGGGGCTCAGGTCTCGCGTGGCAGGGCTATTCGGCAGGCGTGAGGACACACCGGCGGCGCCGGCATTGCCGCCGGTCTCGGGGCTTTACCTCTGGGGAGGTGTGGGGCGCGGCAAGACCTACCTGGTGGACACCTTCTACGAGGCGCTGCCGTTTCCCGACAAGATGCGTACCCACTTCCATCGCTTCATGCAGCGGGTGCACAACGAGTTGGAGCACTGCAAAGGCGAGCGTAACCCGCTGACCCTGATCGCCGGCAAGTTCGCTGACGAGGCACGGGTGATCTGCTTCGATGAGTTCTTCGTCAAGGACATCACCGATGCCATGATCCTCGCCAACCTGCTCGAGGCCCTGTTCGCCAAGGGGGTGGTACTGGTAGCGACCTCCAACATCGTGCCCGCTGATCTCTACAAGGAGGGCCTGCAGCGGGCCCGTTTCCTGCCGGCCATCGACCTGCTCGAGCGCCACTGCAAGGTAGTCAACGTGGATTCCGGGATCGACTATCGTCTGCGGGCCCTGGAGCGCGCCGAGATCTTCCATTCGCCCCTGGACGCCGAGGCCGAGGCCGAGCTGGCCCGCAGCTTTCGCGAGATTGCCGGGCATGAAGGGGAGTCCGATGCCCCCATCGAGATCAATCACCGGGTGCTGCGTAGCCGGCGGCTGCACGACGACGTGGTGTGGTTCGAGTTCCGTGAGCTGTGCGACGGCCCACGCAGCCAGAACGACTACATCGAACTGGCCCGGGAGTTTCACAGCGTGCTGGTCTCCAATGTCACCTGCATGAGTGGGGCCACCGACGACCAGGCTCGGCGCTTCATCAACATGGTCGACGAGTTCTATGACCGTGGCGTCAAGCTGCTGATGTCCGCCGAAGCGCCGGCGGAGGACCTCTACCAGGGCGGCAAGCTGGAGTTCGAGTTCCAGCGGACCCTGTCGCGGCTCCAGGAGATGCAGTCCCACGACTACCTGGCGTTGCCGCACAAGCCCTGACCCGGCTTTGCCGGGAGCTACGGGCTTCGAGCCCACGAGCTTCGAGCAGTTGGCAGCCAGCCCGATAAGACGGAGGCTGCCCGCAGCCCGCAGCCCGCAGCCCGCAGCCCGCAGCCCGCAGCCCGCAGCAAGCGCGCGCTGGCATTGCCTTGCCGGTGGCGGCTCGTGTAGAATGCGCGCTCGCTCGACCGTTGTCGCCCCGGGCGGCAACCAAGAAGAATAGGGATGGTCCCCGCCGGCCTGCCGGTGTCAGGACCCAATACATCGATTTGGTGATTCACCCATGAAGACGTTCACTGCCAAGCCGCAGTCCGTCCAGCGCGACTGGTACGTCGTCAACGCGGCGGACAAGACACTCGGCCGCCTGGCCACCGAGATCGCGCGTCGCCTGCGCGGCAAGCACAAGCCGGAATACACCCCGCACGTCGACACCGGCGACTACATCGTCGTGATCAATGCCGAGAAGGTGAAGGTCACCGGCAACAAGGCCAGCGCCAAGAACTACTATCGCCACACCGGCTATCCAGGTGGCCTCCGCTCCATGAACTTCGAGAAGATGATTGCTCACGCCCCCGAGCGCGTCATCGAGTCCGCGGTCAAGGGCATGCTCCCGAAGGGCCCGCTGGGTCGTGCCATGTACTCCAAGCTCAAGGTCTACGCCGGCACCGAGCACCCGCACGCCGCCCAGCAGCCGCAAGAACTGAACATCTGAGGGAGTCTTCGCCATGACACAGCAGTATTACGGTACCGGTCGCCGCAAGACCTCTACCGCCCGGGTCTTCTTGAAGCCGGGCACCGGCAAGATCACCGTCAACAGCCGTGATCTCAATGAGTACTTCGGTCGCGTCACCGGTCGCATGGTGGTCCGTCAGCCCCTCGAGCTGACCGAGACCCTCGGCCAGTTCGATGCCTATGTTACCGTCAAGGGCGGTGGTGGCTCCGCCCAGGCGGGCGCCATCCGTCACGGCATCACCCGTGCCCTGATGGAGTACAACGAGGATTTCCGCAAGCCGCTGCGCGAGGCCGGCTATGTGACCCGCGACGCTCGCCAGGTCGAGCGCAAGAAGGTGGGGCTGCGCAAGGCACGCCGCCGTCCGCAGTTCTCCAAGCGGTGATGCATTTGCCCTGATCCAGGAAGACGCCCGGGTGTTACGCCTGGGCGTTTTTTTTGCTGGATCAAAGAGTTGTTGCTGGTCTGCCACCTTGGTCACGGGGCAATGTCCTTGTGCAGGGGGGCATGATTTTTTACCATAGACACATTTGGTATCCGTGGTCGCGGGACATTTGTGCGCTCGTGATGAGTGAGCGGGTAAGCTGATGGGAGAAACCTTGTAATGGCAGACAACGGCGTAAACAAAGGGCGGCGCCGTTTCCTCGTGGGCGCCACCACCGTCGTGGGTGCGGTGGGTGTCGTCGGGGTTGCGGTCCCCTTTGTGGCTTCCTGGCAGCCCAGTGCCAGGGCAAGAGCGGCGGGTGCCCCCGTCCAGGCGGACGTGTCGAAACTCGAACCCGGTCAGCGCATGACCGTCGAGTGGCGAGGTCGGCCCATCTGGATTCTCAATCGATCGCCGGAAATGATCGAGCGCACCGAGTCCATCGACCCTTCTCGCCTGGCCGATGCGGATTCCAGCGTGCCCCAGCAGCCCGAGTACGCCGATGGCCCGCTGCGCTCCATCAAGCCCGAGATCGGTGTGCTGATCGGCATCTGCACCCATCTCGGCTGTTCACCGCTGTTCAAGCCTGAACCCAACGCCGAGGGCGTCGGGGTCGATGACTGGCCCGGCGGCTTCTTCTGTCCCTGCCATGGCTCACGTTTCGACCTCGCCGGGCGCGTGTTCGTCAACGTACCGGCCCCGACCAATCTCGAGGTCCCCCCTTACCGCTTCGACTCTGATGATGTCATCACCGTCGGCGAAGACAAGGAGACTGCCTGATGGCTAACCCCAACAAGGCCAAGGCGGAGCGCGGGTTCATGCGTTGGGTCGATGACCGCTTCCCCGCCACCCAGATGTGGCAGGACCATATGGCCAAGTACTATGCCCCGAAGAACTTCAACTTCTGGTACTTCTTCGGCTCGCTGGCCCTGCTGGTACTGGTCAACCAGATCCTCACCGGGGTCTGGCTGACCATGAGCTTCAATCCCACGGCGGAAGGCGCCTTCGCCTCCGTCGAGTACATCATGCGCGATGTGGAGTGGGGCTGGCTGATTCGCTACATGCACACTACCGGGGCGTCGGCCTTCTTTGTGGTGGTCTACCTGCACATGTTCCGCGGTCTGCTCTATGGCTCCTACAAGGCGCCCCGCGAACTGGTGTGGATCTTCGGCATGGCCATCTACCTGCTGCTCATGGCCGAGGCCTTCATGGGCTACCTGCTGCCTTGGGGCCAGATGTCCTACTGGGGGGCGCAGGTCATCATCTCGCTGTTCTCGGCCATCCCCGCCATCGGGCCGGATCTGGCCCAGTGGGTGCGCGGTGACTTCCTGATTTCCGGTATCACCCTGAACCGCTTCTTCGCCTTGCACGTGGTGGCACTGCCCATCGTGATCCTGGCGCTGGTGGTGCTTCACATCATCGCCCTGCACGAAGTCGGTTCCAACAACCCCGACGGCATCGACATCAAGAAGAAGAAGGACGAGACCGGTAAGCCCCTGGACGGCATTCCCTTCCATCCCTACTACACGGTGAAGGACCTCGTCGGCGTGGCGGTCTTCCTGTTCGTGTTCTGTGTGGTGGTGTTCTACTTCCCCGAGGGGGGTGGCTACTTCATCGAGAAGCCCAACTTCGAACCGGCCAACCCGCTGAAGACACCCGACCATATCGCGCCGGTGTGGTACTTCACGCCCTTCTACGCGATCCTTCGCGCGATCACCTTCTCGCTGTTCGGCCTCGATGCCAAGTTCCTCGGCGTGATCTGCATGGGGGCGGCCATCGCGGTGCTTTTCGTGTTGCCCTGGCTCGATCGAAGCCCGGTGCGCTCCATGCGCTACAAGGGCTGGATCTCCAAGGTGATGCTGGCGCTGTTCGCGATCAGCTTCGTGATCCTGGGCGTGCTCGGGGTATTGCCGGTTACCGAGGGGCGCACTTTGCTGTCCCAGGTGTGCACCGTCATCTACTTCGCCTTCTTCTTGCTGATGCCGTTCTATACCCGGCTGGAGAAGACCAAACCCGTTCCGGAAAGGGTGACTGGCTAATGAAAAAGCAACTGTTCGCACTGCTTGTCGCGCTGGTGCCCTTCACGGCGATGGCCGCGGGGGGAGCGAGTGTGCCGTACTCCATGGAGCCGGACCTGCACGATCAGGCATCGCTGCAGAATGGCATGAAGCTTTATGTGAACTACTGCATGGGCTGTCACTCCCTGGAGCATCAGCGCTTCGCCCGCGCCGCCGAAGACCTGAATATGCCTCAGGATCTGGTCGAGGAGAACCTGATCTTCGCCGAGGAACTGGGCTTCAACGACCAGATGCATATCGCCATGAACAGCGGTGATGCGGAGAACTGGTTCGGTGCCGCGCCGCCGGACCTGACCCTCGAGGCGCGGCTGCGCGGTACCGACTGGATCTACTCCTACCTGCTGAGCTTCTACAAGGATGCGTCGCGGCCCACCGGCGTCAATAACGCGGTCTTCCCGCTGGTCGCCATGCCCAACGTGCTGGAACCGCTGCAGGGCGTGCAGGAGAAGGTCTGTGCCGCCTCCGACCATCCCATCGAGGGGGCCGAACTCGATCCATTGACCGGCAAGTATCAGTCCTGCGAGACCCTGCAGGTGACGAAACCCGGCTCGATGGAGCCCGACGAGTTCGAGGCAGCGGTGTACGACATCACCAACTTCCTGGCCTACGTGGGTGAGCCCACCAAGCTCCAGGCCCAGGCGCTGGGGCCGAAGGTGCTGATCTTCATCTTCATCTTCGGTGTCATCGCTTACCTGCTTAAGCGCGAGTACTGGCGCGACATTCACTGATCCACCGGTGAGGCAGGTCACGAGGGCGCATGGCCATGGGGCATGCGCCCTCGTGGTGTCTGTCTGGCGGTGGAGGCGTCACGACGGCCCCCAGGCCGGGGGTGGTCGTGTTATCATCTTGGCTCGAACTGATGCGAGGATTGTTACATGGGTGTAGTGGCCAAGCGGTCGTCGATGATCTTCTATTCCGGAGGTGACGATCATTTCAGTCACCGGGTGCGCATCGTGCTCGCCGAGAAAGGGGTAGCGGTGGACATCGTCGAGGTGACCGATGAGCACCATCCCGAGGAGCTCGCCGACCTCAATCCCTACAATAGCGTGCCTACCCTGCTCGACAGGGACCTGGTGCTCTACGAATCCAAGGTGATGATGGAGTACCTCGACGAGCGCTTCCCGCATCCTCCCTTGCTGCCGGTCTACCCTGTGGCGCGAGCGCAGAGTCGGCTGTGGATGCACCGCATCGAACGTGAATGGTGCCCGCTGGTCGAACAGGTCCAGAGCGGTTCCCGGAAGGAAGCCGACAAGGCGCGCAAGGAGCTGCGCGAGAGTCTGATCGGTATCTCGCCGATCTTCGAGGACATGCCGTTTTTCATGAGCGAGGAATTTACCCTCGTGGATTGCTGCCTGGCACCGATCCTCTGGCGGCTTCCCCAGCTGGATATCGAGTTGCCCGAGAAGCAGGTCAAGCCGCTGATGGACTACATGGCACGCGTCTTCGATCGAGAAGGGTTCAAGGCGGCGCTCAGCGAGCGCGAGCGGGAGATCCGCGCCTGAGACCATACATTCCGCCCCTGCCGATGGGTGGGGGCCGTTTCACGGAGAGCCAGCCGATGCAATCGAGTCGCCCCTATCTTGCCAGGGCGCTGTACCAGTGGCTGCTGGACAATGAGTTGACGCCCTACATCGTCGTCGATGCCGAACAGCCGGGTGTCGAGGTGCCCCGGCAGTTCGTCCAGAACGGCCAGATCGTGCTTAACCTCGGGCCGACGGCGGTGCGCGACCTGTTCATGGAAAACGACGCCATCGGCTTCGCGGCTCGGTTCGGTGGCCAGCCGATGCAGGTGTGGGTGCCGACCGAGGCGCTGGTGGCGCTCTATGCCCGAGAGAATGGTGTAGGCATGGTCTTCGGTCATGAGCCGGTCATGCCGGAGGTGCCCGCCGACGAAGCCGATGATAGCACCCAGGATGCCGGCCCCTCACTGGCCGGCGTCGAGTCCGGTGGCCAGGATGCCGAGGAGACCGAAGGCAAGGAGGCGGCCTCGCGACACAAGGGGCGTCCGGCGCTTAGGGTGATCAAGTGAGGCGCTGAGGCGGCAAGCCATTTGTGGTCGACAACGCGAAACGGCAGGCCTGGTGGCCTGCCATTTCGCGTTGGGGATGCGTCAGTCGATGTAGTCGAAGACCTTGACGATGCGCTGCATGCCGCCGGCGCTGGAGGCCATGTTGACGATGCGGTCCGCCTCGGCCCGGGTGACGATGCCCATCAGGTAGACACTGCCGTTCTCGGTGACGACATGCAGCCGGTTGACGTCGACCGGCCCTTGGGTCGCCAGGGTCGTGCGTACCTTGGTGGTGATCCAGGTATCCTGCAGTCTCTGGCTAGCCGGCAGGTTCGCGGCGATGGTCAGTTCATTGTGCACCTCGCGGACATTGCGCACCTGATTGGCCACTTCGCCGGCCATCGCCTTCAGCTCCTGGCTGGGCACCTGGCCGGTCAGCAGGACGATGCCGTTGAAGCTGTCGACGCTGATGCGCGCGTCGGCCAGGCGGGCGTCGGTGGCCCCCAGGTTGTGGTCGATCTTGGTCTCGATGCTCTGGTCCTCAACCTTGGTGCCCTCGGTGCGGGTGCCGTAATGCTCCCGGATGGGGCCTTCGGTCGTGGCCGCGGTGAGGGCGGTGGAGGAACAGCCGGACAGCAGCAGCAGCATGCCGACAACCGGGGGAATGAGTCGAAG
Source organism: Halomonas cerina (assembly GCF_014192215.1). Taxonomy (GTDB): domain Bacteria; phylum Pseudomonadota; class Gammaproteobacteria; order Pseudomonadales; family Halomonadaceae; genus Halomonas; species Halomonas cerina. The sequence continues at coordinate 67,629 of NZ_JACHXP010000015.1, read as the reverse complement.
TCTTGCAGTCATGGAATCACTCGCTTGCGCCGAAGAGTTGTTCGTCGATCAAATCACACAGGCAGTGGATCACCAGCAGGTGAACCTCCTGGATACGGGCGGTGGAGGTGGCGGGCACCCGGATCTCGCAGTCATCCTGGCCGAGCAGTGAGGCCATGTCGCCGCCATCGCGACCGGTAAGGGCGACCACGGTCATGTCGCGGTCATGGGCCGCCTGGATGGCCTGGATGACGTTGGCCGAATTGCCGCTGGTGGAGATCGCCAGCAGGATGTCGCCGGGCTGACCGAGGGCGCGCACCTGCTTGGAGAACACCTCGTTGTAGGTGTAGTCGTTGGCGATCGAGGTCAGCGTGGAGGTGTCGGTGGTCAGGGCCAGGGCCGGCAGGCTGGGCCGCTCGCGCTCGAAGCGATTGAGCAGCTCCGAGGAGAAGTGCTGGCTGTCCCCGGCGCTGCCGCCATTGCCGCAGGCCAGGATCTTGCCCTCATTGACCAGGCTCTGCACCATCATCTGACTGGCGACCTCGATGAAGGGAGGCAGTACCTCGCTGGCGTAGGTCTTGGTATCGATGCTGGCGTTGAAGTGGCCGAGTATGCGCTGCTGGAAGTCCATGCGGGTTCCGGGTCCTTTGGCGGATTGGCGTGACCGATCAGACGGCTTCGAAGGCATTGGCCACCCAGGTGAACTCGAGGGCGGGAGGCGTGCCGGTGACGGCCAGCACATCGAAGCGGCAGGCACATGATAGCCCGTTGCGCTGGAGATAAAAACGCGCCGCCCGGATCAGGCGGCGCTGCTTGGTGGCGGTGATGGTCTCCAGCGGGTGTCCATGGCGGCTGTCGGCACGGTGGCGAACCTCCACGAAGACCAGCGTCTCGCCGTCGCGCATCACCAGATCGATCTCGCCACCCTTGGCATGCTGGTTGGCAGCGACCCGCACCAGTCCCCGGTCGGCGAGCCAGTCGGCGGCGAGGCGCTCGATCCGCGCCCCGCGGGCCCGGGCGTCAGCGGGCCCGGTCATCGGCGAAGACGCCTGGGGAGAGTACCGGCTGCGGGATGCCGTCGGCGAAACGCGCCCAGGGCAGGCGCCGATGGATCCGGCCGTCCTCGGCGATGGTGAGGGTGCCGGTCGCACCGAAGAACTCGCTGTCGGGAATCGCCAGGAACTGCGGCAGGCGCCGCGCCAGTTCATAGGCGTCGACACCCATGGCCATCAGGCGAAACAGGGTGGGGTCGGACTCCTCGCGCAGCTGGTGATAGTTCGTCAGGAAGGGGAGCGCCTCCACGCCCCCCACGGCGGCATCGGGAATCTGCCAGGGGATGTCCACGAACATCACGTCGTCGAGGTCCCGGTCGAGCCTGGGCTGAGGCTGGCCCTGATAGAGATGGGAGGTGGCGTAGATCGGCAGGTCGCCGGCGTAGTAGTAGTCCAGCGTCGGGGGCACCTGCCGGGCGTAGTCGGGAAGGGCCAGCAGGAACAGCATGTCCGGCGTGGGGTTCTGGACGGCGCGCCGTGTCGCCTCGGTGGCCGGGATGCCGGGGTTGTAGCGCACCGCATGGGCGATCTCCCCGCCGCGCTCCCGCCAGGCGGTGAAGAAGGCCTCGCCGACCCGGCGTCCCCAGGCGTTGTCCGGCACCAGCAGGGAGGCGCGACGATGGCCATCCATCCAGGCGCGTCGCGCCGCCAGGCGCGCCTCGTCCTCGGCGGACAGGCCATACTGGAAGAGGCCTTTGGCGTGGTTGCGCTCGCCCTCGCCGTAGTTCAGGGCCAGCGTGGGCAGCGGCACCTGCTCGCGTCGTTCCAGGGCGCTGACCCGATCCTTGTCCAGCGGGCCGATCACCACCTGGGCGCCCCGGTCGACGGCTTCCTGGTAGAGCGTGTCGAGACCGGCCTGGCGGGTATCGAGGAAGGTCAGTTGCACCCCGCGGCCCCCCTCGTTGAGCACGCTGAGGTGGTGGGTGCGCATGCCCTTTTTCAGGGCGTCCGCGATCCCGGCCAGGGGCCCCGACTCCGGGAGCAGGACGGCGATGTGGCGAACCTCCTGGCCACGCAGCGCCCGCAGGGCCGTGATCTCCTCCGGCAGGCGTCGGGTGGCAGGGTGGCCACGGTAGCGCACGCGCCAGTCATCGAGGCGCGCCAGGAGTCGGGCGATATCACCGCCGCCGTCGCGTACCAGCTCGGCCAGGGTCAGCCAGCCTCGGGTCAGTTCATCGGCGCCGCGGCCCAGCTCGGCGAGCGTGCTGGGGGCCAGGCGCGAGAGTTGCTGCCAGATGGGGTCGTTGAGGTCTTCCCGGTCGGTGGCGGCCTGCACCCGCAGCAGTGCCCTGACGGCAGCCTCGGGCTCGTCGACCCGGCTCAGCGCCATGCCCTGGCGCTCCAGGAGCACCAGGGCCTGCTCGCGGGGGAGGTCGACCTCGTCCAGCAGTTCGGTGGCCTGGAGCACCGCCCGGGGCGCGTTCTCGCTCTCGCCGAGCGCCGAGAGCAACAGGGCCCAGCGCCGGCGCGCCTCGGGAGCCAGCTGGCGGTCGTCGATCTCCCGGGCGACCTCGAGTGCCTGGGGGCGGCGGCCCTCGCGTGCTAGGATGTCCGCGGCCTCGAGCCGCGTCAGGGCGGCTTGGTCGGGGGCCTGCTGGGCGGCCTGCTGGAGCAGGCGGTCGGGATCGGCCGGGGACGGGCGTTCGATGATGCCGGGCTGGAGGCCGCAGCCGGCCAGCAGCAGCGCGGTCAGCGCAGCGGCCAGCAGGCCGCGAGACGAGATGTGCATGTACCTTTCCTTGTCCCCTGTCCGGACAGTGCCCAGGGAGCCTAGATGTCAGACGCGTTTGCCGGTTCATTGTACGTGGTCGCCACGCCGATTGGGAATCTGGAGGACCTGAGCCCGCGGGCGGCGAGGGTGCTCGGCGACGTGGCCTTGGTGGCCGCCGAGGACACGCGCCATACGGCGCGCCTGCTGCGCCATCTTGGCATCATGCCTGCCATGCTGTCGCTCCACGAGCACAATGAGGCCACCCGGGTCGAGCAGCTCGACGCCCGCCTGGCGGTGGGGGAGGATGTCGCGCTGGTCAGCGATGCCGGCACCCCCCTCATCAGTGACCCGGGCTTCGTGCTGGTGCGCGAGCTGCGGGCCCGAGGGCGACGCATCGTTCCGGTGCCGGGTGCCTGCGCCCTGGTGGCGGCGCTTTCCGCAGCCGGGCTGCCCACCGATCGCTTCCTGTTCAGCGGCTTTTTGCCGGCGAAGGGCGGGGCGCGGCGCGCCCGCCTCGAGGCACTGGCCGAGCGCGACGAGACCCTGGTCTTCTACGAGTCGCCGCATCGCATCCGCGCTACCCTGGCCGATCTGGCGGTGACGTTCGGTGAGCGTCGCCTGGTGCTGGCCCGGGAGCTGACCAAGGCCTTCGAGACCTTCCTCGACGGCAGTGCCGAAGCGCTGCTGGCGCGGATGGCGCAGGACCCGGACCAGGCCCGGGGCGAGTTCGTGATCATGGTGGCGGGCGCCGCCCCCCGGTCGGCCGACGCGGCTTCGGTCATCGCGGCCGATGCCCTGCTTACGGCCATGCTCGCCGAGGGCGTCGGGGTCAAGCAGGCCGCTGCGGTGGCGGCCCGTACCCTGGGCGGGGCCAAGAAGGCCTGGTATGCCAAGGCCCAGGCACTCAAGGACGGGCATGGCGATTGAGGGGCGCGCGGGGCGCTGGTATGCTTGCGTCGGGAGTTGGCCAGACAGTCGCCGCTGCCCCGGTCGGTGGATCGGGGCGGGGGAGGAAAGTCCGGGCTCCATAGGGCAGAGTGCCAGGTAACGCCTGGGCGGCGCGAGCCGACGGAAAGTGCAGCAGAGAGCAGACCGCCTACGTCTCCCGCGGGAGGCCGGTAAGGGTGAAAGGGTGCGGTAAGAGCGCACCGCGCGCCTGGTAACAGTGCGTGGCACGGTAAACCCCACTCGGAGCAAGACCAAATAGGAACCCCATGGCGTGGCCCGCGTCGGGTTCGGGTAGGTTGCTCGAGGATGACGGTGACGTCGTCCCTAGAGGAATGGCTGTCCTCGACAGAACCCGGCTTATCGGCCGACTCCCCCTTTTTCATCGCCGTTTTCACGGTACCTCCACCCTCCATGACACGGCCCCTTGGCCGCCGACGAGACGTGCATGCCGACATCCGCTACTCAACACGCCCCCCGCGGTTTTCGCCATGCCAGCGTGCTGCTCGACGGCGCGGTCGATGCTCTGGTGCATGATCGGGCCGGGGCCTACCTCGACGGCACCTTCGGCCGCGGCGGCCACTCCCGGGCCATCCTCGCGCGCCTGACCCGCGAGGGACGCCTGCTGGCCATCGACCGCGATCCCCAGGCCATCGCCGCGGCGGCGACCATCACCGATCCTCGCTTCGCCATCGAGCAGGGCGACTTCGCCCGGCTGGGCGATATCGCCCGCGATCACGGCCTCCACGGCCGTCTCGCCGGGGTGCTGCTGGACGTCGGCGTTTCTTCACCGCAACTGGACGACCCGGCGCGCGGCTTCAGCTTCCTGCGCGACGGCCCGCTGGACATGCGCATGGACCCGACCCGAGGCGAGAGTGCCGCCGCCTGGCTAGCCCGCGCCGACGAGGGAGAGATCGCCCGGGTCTTCAAGGCCTATGGCGAGGAACGCTTCGCCCGCCGGCTGGCGAGGGCCATCGTCGCGCGCCGCGGCGAGCGGCCCTTCACCCGCACCGCGGACCTCGCCGAGGTGATCAAGGCCGCCCATCCCGCCTGGGAGAAGGGCAAGCACCCGGCGACCCGGGCCTTCCAGGCGCTGCGCATCCAGGTTAACGGCGAGCTGGAGCAGCTGGGTGCGGCGCTCGAGGCGGCCCTCGAGGCCCTGGCCCCGGGTGGGCACCTGGTGGTGATCAGCTTCCATTCCCTGGAGGATCGCCGTGTCAAGCGATTCATCCGCGACCACGTGCGCGGCGATACCCAGGTACCACGTGGGGTGCCGCTGCGCGACGACCAGATCCTGCGTCGCCTCGAGGCCCTGGGCAAGGCGCGCCGTCCCGGAGCGACAGAGGTCGAGGCCAATCCCCGCGCTCGCAGCGCGGTGATGCGCGCGGCACGCAAGCGCTACTGAGGCCCGCCATGGTTCAGGGACGAAACACCTCCACTGCTGATGTCGGCTGGCCGGTGCGTCGGCGCCTCCGCCTGGCACTGTTAGGCAACGGCGTGCTGCTGCTGCTGTGCCTGGGTTCGGCGCTGGCCGTCATCGCCACCAGCCACCAGGTGCGCAACCAGTATGCGCAGCTGCAGCAGTTGCAGACCGAGCATCAGCAACTCCAGACCGAATGGGGACAGCTGCTGCTGGAGGAGAGTGCCTGGGCCGCGCCCGCCCGCATCGAGCGCCTGGCGGCCGAACGTCTCGAGATGCGCCTGCCGGACATCGAGGAAGTCGAGGTGGTTCGCCCATGAGCACCGGTTCCCGCAGTGGGGTGACCTCGCGTCGTGCACGCCCCGCCACGCCCATGGGGCGTGCCCGCTACGTGGTCATGATGGCGCTGGTGGTGGGCGGCCTGACCCTGCTGGCGGGACGCATCGTCGACCTGCATGTCTTCGATCGTTCCTTTCTCCAGGGCCAGGGCGATGCCCGGACCCTGCGCGTCGATCCGATTCCCGCCCACCGCGGCATGATCACCGATCGCCATGGCGAGCCACTGGCGATCTCGACGCCGGTGATGACCCTCTGGGCCAATCCCCAGGACCTCCCCCAGGATGACATCCAGCGCCTGATGCTGGCCCGCGCGCTGGGCCAGGAGCTGGAGGCGCTCAATGCACGCATTGCGCGCTATGCCGAGCGTGAATTCATGTACTTGCGCCGCCGCATGACGCCGAAAGCGGCCCGGGAGGTGCTCGACCTGCGCATCCCCGGCGTCCACGTCCAGGAGGAGTACAAGCGCTACTACCCGGCGGGTGAGGTATCGGCGCAGTTGATCGGGGTGACCAACGTCGATGACCAGGGACAGGAAGGCCTGGAGCTGGCCTATCAGTCCTATCTGGCCGGCACCCTCGGTCAGCGCCGCGTGCTCAAGGACCGCCGCGGACGCCTGGTACGCGAGCTGGCCCTGCTGCGCGAGGCGCAGCCTGGCGGGGATCTCACCTTGGCGCTGGACCAGCGCCTGCAGTTCATGGCCTACCGTGAGCTCAAGGCCGCGGTGGCCGAGCATGATGCCGATGGTGGGGTGCTGGTGATGATGGATGCCCGCACCGGCGAGGTGCTGGCGATGGCCAACCAGCCCTCCTACAACCCCAATGACCGGGCGGGCCTCGATCCGGCCGGGTTGCGCAACCGTGCCATCGTCGATGTCTACGAGCCGGGGTCGGTGGTGAAGCCGCTGGCCATGGCCGCCATGCTCGAGACCGGTGAGCTGCCGCTCGGTACCGTGGTCGACACCTCGCCGGGCTGGATGGTCATCGACCGCTTCACCATCAAGGATATTCGCAACTACGGTGAGCTCAGCCTGGCCGGCATCCTCGAGAAGTCCTCCAACATCGGCATGTCCAAGCTGGCGCTGCGCCTCGACGACCCGATCATTCCGGCCACCTATCGTGAGTTGGGACTGGGCCAGGCCCCGGGGCTGGGCTTTCCCGGCGAGGCGGCCGGCAGCCTGCCGGCGCCGGTGCGCTGGTCGAGTAGCCAATGGGCGGCGCTCTCCTACGGCTACGGCCTGTCCGTCTCGGCCCTGCAGCTGGCCAGTGCCTATACCGCCATCGCCAACCAGGGGCGGCGCTTGCCCCCGTCGCTGCTCAAGCTCGATCGGGTGCCCGCCGGTGATACCGTGATCCGGCCCGCAGTCGCCGACCGGGTGCTCGAGATGATGGACCAGGTGGTGGGGCCGGAGACGGGCGCGCGTCGGGCCGAAGTGCCTGGCTACAGCGTCGCCGGCAAGACCGGCACCGTGCGCAAGACCTCCGCCGGTGGCGGCTACCGGGAGCGCGCCTATCGCAGCCTGTTCGTGGGGATCGTGCCGGTGTCCAACCCGCGCATCGTGACGGTGGTGATGATCGACCGGCCCCGCGGCGATGATTACTATGGAGGCGCCGTGGCCGCGCCGGTGTTCTCGCGAGTCGCCGGCAATGCCCTGCGCTTGCTGGATGTGCCCCCGGACCGGCGGGAGAAGTGAGCCATGCGACGACGTCATCGCCATCTACCACAGGTGCCATCATGCTGCTGAGCCCCTCACGACTCCAGGCCGCCCTGGCTGCACTCTGGCCCGGCTTCGCCGTCTCGCCGCTGGAGGTGACCCTCGATGACCCCGTCCGGCTCGTCGTCGACAGTCGCCGGGTGGCCGCCGGGGCTGTGTTCGTGGCCGTGCCGGGCGTGGCGAGCGACGGGCGGGCCTTCATCCCTGCCGCACTGGCGGCGGGGGCGGCCTTGGTGCTGGCCCACGACGAAGGGCCGCGTACGGTCGATGACGCCCGAGTATGCTGGTTGCCGGCCCTGCGCGAGCGGCTCGGTGAGCTGGGACACCGGGCCTTCGCGGTGTCGGAAGGGCTGGAGCTGATCGGCGTCACCGGCACCAACGGCAAGAGCTCGGTGACCCACTATATCGCGGCGCTCAGCCAGGCACTGGGCCGGGATGCCGGCATGGTCGGTACCCTCGGCCACGGGCGGCCGGGGGCCCTGCACCCGGGGGAGCTGACCACCCCCGGGCCGCTGGCGCTGCAGGCTTCGCTCGGCGCACTGGCCAATGAGGGGATCACCCGGGTGGCCATGGAGGTCTCGTCCCATGCCCTGGAGCAGGGCCGGCTCGACGGTTGCCGGCTCCAGGCCGCCGTCTTCACCAACCTGAGTCGCGACCACCTCGACTACCACGGCAGCATGGCGGCCTATGCCGCGGCCAAGGCGCGTCTCTTCCGTCGTCCGGAGCTGGATCTGGCGGTGGTCAATGCTGATGATCCCCTGGCCCGACTGATGCTGGCCGGCCTGACGGCCGATGTCCGCGTGCTCGCGGTGGGCGAGGGCGAGGCCGTGACCCTGCGGGTGGTCGACTGGGTGCCCCATGCCGAAGGCCAACGCGCGCTGGTCGCGACCCCGGAGGGGGAGCGGGTGCTCGAGCTGCCGCTGATGGGGCGCTTCAACCTCACCAATGTGCTGTTGGCCATGGCGACCCTCTACGGCCTCGGTGCCGACCTCGAGGCGCTATTCGTCGCCGCGGCCAAGCTCGCCCCGGTGCCCGGGCGCATGCAGGCCCTGGCCGCCGGGGCGGGGCCCACGGTGGTCATCGACTATGCCCATACGCCGGATGCGTTGGAGAACGCCCTTGTCGCCCTGAAGGCCCACCGGTCCGGCAGTGGTCGCCTATGGTGCCTGTTCGGCTGCGGCGGCGATCGCGACCGCGGCAAGCGGCCGTTGATGGCCGCGGTCGCCGAGCGCCATGCCGATTGCCTGGTGGTCACCGATGACAACCCCCGCGGCGAGGCGCCGGCGGCGATCCGCGAGCAGATCCTGGCCGGGCTCTCCGAGGCCGCCCGGGCATCGGCCGTCGACGCCGAGGGTAGGGCGAGGGCGATCCATGAGGCCATTCGGGAGGCCAAGGCTGACGACATTATCCTCATCGCCGGCAAGGGGCATGAGACCTATCAGGAAATCGATGGTAGGCGCCATCCCTTCTCGGACCGCGCCGAGGCCGAGGCCGCCCTGGCGGCGCGGGCGACGGGGAGTGCCCCATGAGCGTTGTCGGCCTGGACTCGCTGGCCGAGGTGGCAAGGGCGCTGGGCGTGGCCGCTCCGGTCATCGACGCGCCGGTGGGGGAGATCGTCACCGATACCCGCCGGCTCTCTCCGGGGGCGTTGTTCGTGGCCCTGGCAGGGACGCGTTTCGATGCCCACGACTTCATCGCCCAGGCCCGGGAGGCGGGCGCCGTGGCGGCGCTGGTGGAGCGCCGCGTGGAGGATCCGCTGCCCCAGCTCAAAGTGACCGATACCCGGCTGGCGCTGGGCCTGCTGGGCCGGGCGCGGCGGCGTGCCTGGGGCGGGCCCCTGGTGGCCGTCACCGGCAACAGCGGCAAGACCACGGTCAAGCAGATGCTGGCCACGCTGCTGGCCCGCCGTGGGGCGACGCTGGCCACCCGAGGCAACCTCAACAACGATATCGGCGCGCCGCTCACCCTGCTCGAGTTGGCGGCCCACCATCGCCAGGCGGTGGTGGAGCTCGGGGCCAACCATCTCGGCGAGATCGCCTGGACCGCGGCGCTGGCCGAGCCGCAGGTCGCAGTGATCACCAATGTCACCGGGGCGCATGTCGGGGAGTTTGGGAGCCCGGGTCGGATCGCCCAGGCCAAGGCAGAGATCCTGGCATCGCTGCCCGACGACGGGGTGGCGGTGCTCAATCGCGACGATCGCTATTTCGCCAGCTGGGCGCGCCTTGCCGCGCCCCGGCAGGTACTCGATTTCGGCTTCGCCCGTGAGGCCCGTCTGCGCGCCGAGACACTGGTCGGCGACGGCGTCGGGCGCTATGCTTTCAGGCTTGTCCTGGACGGCCGAGCGCTCGGGCGTGTCCAGTTGGCCCTGCTCGGACGTCACAACGTGGCCAATGCCCTGGCCGCGGCAGGGGCGGCGCTGGCCATGGGGCTCGACACGGCGGACGTGCTGGCCGGGCTCGAGACGGTCGCGGCGATGCCGGGGCGCCTCAGCCTGGTGGATGGCCGCCACGGAACCCGCCTGCTGGACGATAGCTATAACGCCAATCCTGGTGCGGTGAAGGCGGCGCTCGAGGTGCTGGCCTCGTTGCCGGGGCCACGCTGGTGCCTGCTGGGGGCCATGGGCGAACTGGGTGAGGCGTCCGCGCGGCTGCATGCCGAGGTCGGGCATTATGCACGGGAACTGGGCATCGACTTTCTCGGCACCTTCGGCGAGCCGGCCCGGCCGGCCAGCCGCGCCTTCGGCGGATCCGGGTGCCATTTCGACGATCGGGAAGCGCTGATGCGCCACGTCCTCCATCATCTGCCGCCGGGAACCAGCGTGCTGGTCAAAGGCTCGCGCAGTGCCGGCATGGAAGCCGTGGTGGCGGCACTGCGCCCGGCTGCATCAAGGTAACGCACTACATGCTGCTTTTTCTGGCTGATTTCCTGGCGCAGTTCCAGAGCGCCTTTCGTGTCTTCGACTATCTCACCCTGAGGATGATCCTCGGGACCCTGACGTCCCTGGTGCTCTGCCTGTGGCTGGGGCCGGTGGTGATCCGCCGCCTGGTGGAGCGCCAGATCGGCCAGGCCGTGCGCGACGACGGCCCGCAGTCGCACCTTTCCAAGGCGGGGACCCCAACCATGGGCGGGGCGATGATCCTCATGGCCATCGCGGTCAGCACCCTGCTGTGGGGGGACTTGACCAACCACTATGTGTGGGTGGTGCTGGCGGTGACCCTGGGCTTCGGCGCCATCGGCTGGGTCGACGACTATCGCAAGGTGGTGGAGAAGAACCCGCGCGGCCTGCCCGCCCGCTGGAAGTATTTCTGGCAATCGGTGATCGGCCTGGCAGCGGCCGGGGTGCTGTATGTCACCGCGGCATCCCCGGTGGAGACCAGCCTGATCGTACCGCTGTTCAAGGAGTTCGTGCTGCCACTGGGGGTCTTCTACATCGTGCTCAGCTACTTCGTGATCGTCGGCAGCTCCAACGCGGTGAACTTGACCGACGGCCTCGATGGCCTGGCCATCATGCCCACCGTGCTAGTGGCCATGGGGCTGGCGGTGTTCGCCTACGCCAGCGGCAACGTGGTCTTCGCCGACTACCTGCAGATTCCCCTGGTCGTCGGGGCCGGTGAACTGGCGGTATTCTGTGCCACCATTGCCGGGGCGGGGCTCGGCTTTTTGTGGTTCAACACCTATCCCGCCCAGGTCTTCATGGGCGATGTCGGGGCCCTGGCCCTGGGCGCGGCGCTGGGCGTGGTAGCGGTGATCGTACGCCAGGAGATCGTGCTGTTCATCATGGGTGGCATCTTCGTCATGGAGACCGTGTCGGTGATCCTGCAGGTGGGCTCCTACAAGCTGACCGGCCGACGCATCTTCCGCATGGCGCCGCTGCACCACCACTACGAGCTCAAGGGCTGGCCGGAGCCGCGAGTCATCGTGCGCTTCTGGATCATTACCGTGGTGCTGGTGCTGATCGGCCTGGCCACGCTCAAGGTCCGCTGATACCACGCCACCTACGCAAGGAGCCGCCATGATCAAGGTGCCGAAGGGAGTCACGCTGGTGGTCGGCCTCGGGGTATCGGGGCGGGCGATCTGTCGCCACCTGAGCCGACTCGGCCAGCCCTTCATGGTCGCCGATACCCGGATCGAGCCCCCGGGGCTGGCCGACTTCCGTGCCGCCTATCCCGACATCGCGGTGCATGGGGGCTCGCTTACCGACCTCGACCTCAGCGAGGCCCGGGAGGTGGTGGTGAGTCCCGGGGTGGATCCGCGTACGCCGGGACTCGACACCCTGGCCGGGCATACTGGCGAGAACGACGAGCCGCGCCTGGTGGGCGAGATCGCGCTCTTCATCCGGGCGGCCCAGGCACCGATTGCGGCGATCACCGGGGCCAACGCCAAGTCCACCGTGACCACCCTGCTCGGCGAGATGGCTCGCGAAGCCGGCCTGCGCGTGGCGGTGGGCGGCAACCTCGGCACCCCTGCCCTGGACCTGCTCGCCGAGCAGCCCGACGCCGAGCTCTTCGTGCTCGAGCTGTCGAGCTTTCAGCTCGAGACCACCCCCTGGCTGGGGGCCGAGACCGGCGCCTTCCTCAACCTGTCCGAGGATCATCTCGACCGTCATGGGAACATGGCCGGCTATCGCGCCGCCAAGCTGGGCATCTTCCGGGGCGCACGGCACGGCGTGGTCAATGCCGACGACCCGGCCACCTGGCCGGCCGAGCCGCTGCCGGCCCTGGACCGCTTCACGACCCGGGCCCCGAAAGGGGAAGAGTGGGGGATCGCCGACCATGACGGCGGCGAGGGCCCCAAGGCCTGGCTGATGCACGGCACACGCCCGCTGATGCCGGCCGAGGCGGTACGCCTGCCGGGTCGCCATAACCAGGCCAATGCCTTGGCGGCCCTGGCCATGGGCCATCGCCTGGGGCTTGGGCTTCCCGCCATGCGTCGCGTGCTCACGCGTTTCGCCGGCCTGCCCCACCGCGGTGAGCTGGTGGCCGAGCGCGATGGCGTGCGCTGGATCAACGACTCCAAGGGGACCAACGTGGGGGCGACCCTGGCGGCCATCGCCGGACTGGGGCCGACACTCGCCGGCCGGCTGATCCTGTTGGCCGGGGGCGTGGGCAAGGGCGCCGACTTCTCCCCGTTGGCCGAGCCGCTGGCTCGCCACGGCCGCGAGGCGGTGCTCTTCGGCCGGGATGCCGCTCGTCTCGAGGCGGCGCTGAGGGGCCAGGTGGCCGTGACCCGAGTGACGGATCTTGCGCAGGCCATGGCCCGGGCCGCGGCGATCGCCCGTCCCGGAGACTGTGTGCTGCTTTCGCCAGCCTGTGCCAGTCTCGATCAGTTCCGCGACTATCAGGCGCGTGGCGAGGCCTTCCGCCGCGGGGTCTCGCGCCTGGCGAGCGGGAGACCAGCATGAGTCGACTGTCTCGCCTCCGTCGGCGCCTGTCCACCGCCGAGCAGCCCTTCGACGGCTGGTTGGCGGTGGCGGCACTGGCGCTGTTGCTGATGGGCTGGGTCATGGTCACCTCGGCCTCCACCGAGGTGGCCTCTAGCCTTACCGGCAACGCCTGGCACTTCAGCCTGCGCCATGGGGTCTTCGTGGCGGGCTCCCTGGGGGTGGCGCTGCTGGTCCTGCAGGTGCCGCTGGCCTGGTGGAAGGTCAACGGGCCGCTGCTGCTGCTGCTTGGCCTGGCGCTGCTGGCCCTGGTGCTGGTGGTGGGGCATGAGGTGAACGGTAGTCGGCGCTGGCTCTCCGTGCCGGGGGTGCCGTTCAACCTGCAGGCCTCGGAGGTCGCCAAGCTCTGTCTGATCGTCTACCTGGCCGGTTACCTAGAGCGCTTCCTGCCCCAGGTGCGCCGGGAGTGGGGCGCCTTCCTGCGCCCCTTGGCGGTGATGGCTCTGATGGCGCTCTTGCTGATCCTCGAGCCCGACTACGGGGCGGTGGTGGTGATGACCGCTTGCGTGATGGGCATGCTGCTGATGGCGGGCGCCCCCTGGGGACGCTTCTTGCTGCTGATGCTGCTGGTGGGGGCGCTCGGGGCCGTGGCCGCCATCGCCGAACCCTATCGCCTGGCCCGCCTCACCAGCTTCGCCGACCCCTGGGCCGACCAGTTCGCCAGCGGCTATCAACTGACTCAGGCGCTCATCGCCTTCGGCCGGGGACACTGGTTGGGGGTGGGACTCGGCAACAGCGTCCAGAAGCTCTTCTACCTGCCCGAGGCCCATACCGACTTCGTCTTCGCGGTGCTGGCCGAGGAACTGGGGCTGGTAGGGGCCATCGCGGTGATTGGCCTCTTCGCGCTGCTGGTCTGGCGAGCCATGGCCGTGGGGCGTCGGGCCGAGCTGGCCGGCCTGGTCTTCGCCGCCTACCTGAGCTACGGCATCGCCCTGGTCATCGGCGCGCAGGCCTTCATCAACATCGCCGTGAACACCGGCATGCTGCCGACCAAGGGCCTGACCCTGCCGCTGCTCAGCTATGGCGGCTCGAGTCTGGTGATCAGTGCCATGATGATGGCCTTGCTGCTGCGGGCCGATGTCGAGACGCGCCGGCGGCAACGACGCACTTCACCCGAGGCATCACGCGCCGCCCGACCCATGACCGAGCAGGGAGCCAAGGGATGAAGATAGGCGAGGAACGCCGCGCCCTGATCATGGCCGGCGGCACGGGGGGGCATGTCATTCCGGCGCTGTCGCTGGCGAGGGGCCTCGCCGCGGCCGGTGTCGAGGTGGAGTGGCTGGGCAGCCCACGCGGCATCGAGAACCGCCTGGTCCCGGAGGCCGGCCTTCCCCTGCACCGCATCGCCGTGAGCGGGCTGCGCGGCAATGGTCTGGCGGGCTGGCTCAAGGCACCGCTGAACCTGGTGCGGGCCGTCTGGCAGGCTCACCGGGTGATCCGCGCTGTCGATCCCGGTCTGGTGGTGGGGCTCGGGGGCTTCGCCAGCGGCCCCGGCGGGCTGGCCGCCTGGCTGATGCGCCGGCCGCTGGTGATCCACGAACAGAACGCCGTGGCCGGGCTGACCAATCGCCTGCTGGCGCGCCTCGCCCGGCGCCGCTACGCCGCCTTTCCCCAGGCCTTCCCGGGCCGTGCCGAGGTGATCGGTAACCCGGTGCGCGGCGAGATCGCCGCCCTCGGCGAGCGCCCCCGGGGTGCTGACGAGATGATAGCGCGCCCACTGCGCCTGCTGGTGGTCGGCGGGTCGCTGGGGGCGCTGGCTCTCAATAACACCTTGCCCGAGGCACTGGCCCGCCTGCCCGACGACCGCCGGCCTCAGGTGCATCACCAGGCTGGCCGCGACAAGGAGGCGGCGACCCGTGAGGGATATCATCGTCATGGCGTCGACGCGGACGTATCCGCCTTTATCGACGACATGGCCGAGGCCTATGAGTGGGCGGACCTGGTGGTATGCCGGGCGGGAGCTCTGACCGTGGCCGAGCTGGCCGCGGCGGCCAAGCCGGCGCTCTTCGTGCCCTACCCCCATGCGGTGGATGATCACCAGACGGCCAATGCCCAGGCGATGGTGGAGGCCGGTGGTGCGCAGCTACTGCCACAGCATGACATGACCGCAGCGTCACTGGCCGACCGGCTCGAGGCGCTGCTCGACCCCGACACTCTCGCCACCATGGCGGTGCAGGCCCGGTGGGGTGCACACCTCGAGGCCGTCGAGCGCCTGGTGGCCGGTTGCATGGAGACAGGTTTTGAGCGATGACACTCTTGGACCGGTTCCCGGTCAGGCCATTGCCCCGCGCCACGGCCGGGGCCTGGGCATGCGGCGTACCCGGAGGATCCATTTCGTGGGCATCGGGGGGGCCGGCATGTGCGGTATTGCCGAAGTGCTGGCCAATCAGGGCTATGTTGTCAGCGGGAGCGACCTGAAGGAGTCCTCCGTGGTGGCGCGGCTGCGCAGTTGCGGCATCCGGGTGACGATCGGACATGCCGCCGAGAATGCTCGTGACGCCGACGTGGTGGTGGTCTCCACCGCGGTGGATGAGGCCAACCCGGAGATTCACGAGGCCCATGAACGTCGTGTGCCGGTGGTGCGCCGCGCCGAGATGCTCGCCGAACTGATGCGCTTTCGCCATGGGATCGCCGTGGCCGGCACCCATGGCAAGACGACCACGACCAGCCTGACGGCCACCCTGCTTGGCGAGGGCGGGCTCGATCCCACCTTCGTGATTGGCGGCCGGCTCACCAGTGCCGGCACCAATGCCCGTCTGGGGGAGGGGGACTACCTGGTCGCCGAGGCCGACGAGTCGGATGCTTCCTTCCTTCACCTGCAGCCTATGGTGGCCATCGTCACCAACATCGATGCCGATCACATGACCACCTACGGGGGGGATTTCGAGCGGCTCAAGAGTACCTTCGTCGAATTCCTGCACAACCTGCCGTTCTATGGCCTGGCCATCCTGTGCCTGGATGATGCCAACGTGCGCGGCTTGTTGGGTCGAGTCCACCGGCAGTTCGTGACCTACGGGTTCAGCGAGGATGCCGACTACCGGATCCAGGGCTTCGAGCAGCAGGGCGGCGAGGTCCACTTCACGGCGCTGCGGCCGGATGGCCTGGCACCGCTGTCGGTGCGTCTGGCCATGCCCGGGCGTCACAATGCCCTCAATGCCTTGGCCGCGATCGCCGTGGCCAGTGACGCTGGTCTCGAGGACGACGCGATCCTGCGTGGCCTGGCGAACTTCGCCGGGGTCGGTCGCCGCTTTCAGGTTCAGGGGACCTACGCGGCACCGGGTGGCGCTGGCGAGGTCATGCTAGTCGACGACTACGGCCACCATCCCCGCGAGGTGGAAGTGGTGATCCAGGCGGTGCGGGACGGCTGGCCTGACCGACGCCTGGTGATGGTCTACCAGCCGCATCGCTTTTCCCGGACCCGGGATCTCTATGAAGACTTCGTGCGCGTCCTGGCCGGGGTCGATGTGTTGCTGTTGCTTGATGTCTACAGTGCCGGTGAATCGCCGATTCCCGGCGCCGACGGGCGCACTCTGGCCGGTTCCATTCGCCAGCGTGGCGAGGTAGACCCGATCTTCGTCCAGGACAAGAGCGAACTGCCGGGGCTGCTGGCCAAGGTGCTGCGCCCCGGTGATATCCTGATCACCCAGGGGGCCGGGGACGTAGGGGGCATTGCCCTGCGCCTGGCAGAGGCGTCGCTGGAGCTCGACGAGGTGGCATTGTGATGACCGAGATGACGAAGCTCGGCCGGGTAGTGGTGCTGTTCGGCGGCCGCTCCGCCGAGCGGGAGGTTTCGCTCAAGAGCGGCGCGGCGGTGCTCGCGGCGCTCGAGCGCGGTGGCGTGGATGTCGTCGGCTATGATCCCGCCGAACGCGGCCTGGCGGGCCTCGAGGCGCTGGCGCCGGACCGGGTCTTCATCGCCCTGCATGGCCGCGGTGGAGAGGACGGCACCCTGCAGGGCGCGCTGGAGCTGCTCGGCATTCCCTACACCGGCAGCGGCGTACTCGCTTCGGCGCTGGGCATGGATAAGCAGCGTACCAAACTGGTGTGGCAGGCCCTGGGCCTGCCGACCCCGGAGAGCGTGATGCTCGGCCCGGATGCCGACTGGGCCAGAGTGGTCGAGCGCCTGGGGCTGCCGTTGATCGTCAAGCCGGTCCACGAGGGATCGACCCTGGGCATCAGCATCGTCGACAGTCGCGATACCCTGGAGGCGGCCTATCGCGACGCGGCGCGCTTCGACACCCGGGTGATGGCCGAGCGCTTCGTACATGGCGAGGAGTATACGCTGTCGCTGCTTGGCGACAGGGCGTTGCCGGCGATCCGCGTGGAGGTGCCCGGTGGCTTCTATGACTATCAGGCCAAGTACATGTCCAACGACACCCGCTACCATCTGCCCTGCGGGCTGTCCGGCGAGGACGAGGCGTTGCTGGCCACGCTCAGCCGGGAGGCATTCGAGGCCATCGGCGCCAGCGGCTGGGGCCGTGTGGACGTGATCCGCGACGCCGACGGTCGCTTCTGGCTACTGGAGGTCAATACCGTCCCGGGGATGACCGATCATAGCCTGGTACCGCAGGCGGCGGCCCATGCCGGCATCGACTTCGATGCCCTAGTCTTGCAGATTCTCGAGACCGTTGGGGAGTCACGCTAGTCCATGGCGAGGCGAGGAACGTGGGTCGGGCTGCTGCTGCTGGCCCTGGTGCTGGGCGCGGGGGGCCGGGCGCTGTGGCTGTGGCTCGACCGCCCGATCGAGCGCGTGTCGATCCGGGGGCAACTCGAGCATGTCAGCGCCGACTACCTTCGCGCCCGGCTGGCCCCTCTGCTGCAGGGTCGCACCTGGCTGTCGGTGGATCTGGAGACCCTGCGTGACCGGGCGCGGGACATCGGCTGGCTAAATGAGGTCCGGGTGCGGCGCGAGTGGCCCAATGCCCTGACCTTCCAACTGGTCGAGGAGGTGCCGGTGGCACGCTGGAACGACGATCGTCTCCTCAACCCGCGGGGCGAGCCCTTCGACTTTGCCCCCCTGTCGCCGCCCGGCGACTTGCCGGACCTGGCCGGCCCTGCCGGCAGCGGGGCCGAGGTGCTGGCTTACCATGATGCGCTGTCACGGCAGCTGATGCCCCTGGGGCTCACCCCCGAGCAGTTGCGACTCGAGCCGCGCGGGGCCTGGCGCTTGCAGCTGAACAGCGGGATCTGGGTGATGCTCGGGCGCAATGACCGCGAGGTGCGTCTGGGGCGTTTCGCTGCCGCCTGGCAGCGCGAGCTCGGTAGCCTGGCGTCGCATATCCGCTACATCGATCTGCGATATCCCAACGGCGTGGCCGTCGCCTGGCACGGCGAGCGCGAACCGGCAGGAGAGGACAACGGCGAGGGGGGATGATGGAGCGGGGCCCGGGAGGGCTTCTGGTCATGCCCCGCGGTGTTTCTTTCGCCTGCAAATCGCCGTATGGTGAATGGTCTTTCATCGTGGGCTGGTGGAGCAGGGAGGCTTGTTCCTATAATCAGTGACCAAGCTCACGTTTCAGCGAATTTCCCCGCAGCGGGTCAGGTTCGAGGAGAATTCCCGACTCATGGCAGGTCCCTCCAATGCGTCCAATATGGTAGTCGGGCTGGATATCGGAACATCCAAGGTCGTGGCGATCGTGGGCCAGCCCACCGATGACGGCGGGATCGAGATTGCCGGTATCGGCTCTCATCCCTCACGTGGCATGAAGAAGGGCGTGGTGATCAACATCGAGTCCACGGTGCAGTCGATCCAGCGTGCCGTCGAGGAGGCCGAGCTCATGGCCGGCTGTGACATCCACTCGGTTTATGTGGGTATCGCCGGCAGTCACATCAGCTCCATGAACTCCGACGGCGTGGTCGCCATCCGGGAGCGCGAGGTGGCCTCCTCCGATATCGACCGGGTGATCGACTCCGCCCGCGCACGTGCGATCTCGGAGGGACAGCGCGTCCTGCATGTGCTTCCTCAGGAGTTCGCCATCGATACCCAGGGCGGCATTCGCGAACCGCTGGGCATGTCGGGGGTGCGTCTCGAGGCGCGCGTTCACCTGGTGACCGCGGCGCTGAATGCGGTACAGAACATCGAAAAGTGTGTACGCCGCTGTGGCCTCGAGGTGGATGACATCATTCTCGAGCAACTGGCGTCCAGTCATGCCGTGCTGACCGAGGACGAGCGCGAGCTCGGCGTGTGCATGGTGGACATCGGCGGCGGGACCACCGACATCGCGGTGTTCACCGAAGGGGCCATCCGCCATACCGCGGTGATTCCCATCGCCGGCGACCAGGTCACCAACGACATCGCCATGGCGCTGCGTACCCCGACCCAGCATGCCGAGGAGATCAAGGTCAAGTATGCCTGCGCGCTGACTCAGCTGGCCGCCAGCGATGAAATGATCAAGGTGCCCAGCGTCGGGGATCGACCCGCCCGGGACCTGTCCCGGCAGTCCCTGGCCGAGGTGGTCGAGCCGCGCTACGAGGAGCTGTTCACCCTGGTACGCGACGAGCTGCGGCGCAGTGGCTATGAGGACATGGTCGCCGCCGGCGTGGTCCTGACCGGGGGGACCTCGCGCATGGAAGGGGTCGTGGAACTGGCCGAGGAGATCTTCCATATGCCGGTGCGGATCGCCTGTCCTCAGAATGTCCGGGGGCTGGCCGATGTGGTGCGCAACCCGATTTATTCGACGGGTGTCGGTTTGCTACAGTACGCTCTATCGGAGGCCCGTCAGGGGCAGGGTGGAGCGATCACGGCACAGTCAAGACGCGAGGACGTCACCCGGCGCGGATCCGGGGGCGGGATACCGGCGCTGGCAAGGTTCAAGGGCTGGTTGAAAGGAAATTTCTGACAGGGCCGTGCACACGGTCCAGGAGACGGGGCAAATGTTCGAACTGGTAGATAGCGCACCCTCAAGCAGTGCGGTCATTAAGGTCATCGGGGTCGGTGGCGGTGGCGGCAATGCCGTCAATCACATGGTCGAAAGCAGCATCGAAGGCGTCGAGTTCATCTGCGCCAACACCGATGCCCAGGCACTGAAGCGGGTCGCGGCCAAGACCGTCCTTCAGCTCGGTAGCGAGATCACCAAGGGACTGGGTGCCGGTGCCGATCCCGATGTCGGTCGCCAGGCGGCCATGGAGGATCGTGAGCGCATCGCCGAGCTGCTCGCCGGGGCCGACATGGTGTTCATCACCGCCGGCATGGGCGGGGGGACCGGCACCGGCGGGGCGCCCGTGGTGGCCCAGGTCGCCAAGGAGCTAGGGATTCTCACCGTGGCGGTGGTCACCCGCCCCTTCCCCTTCGAAGGGCCCAAGCGCATGCGCGCGGCCGAGGAGGGCATGAAAGAGCTCTCCGAGCATGTCGACTCCCTGATCACCATTCCCAACGAGAAGCTGCTCTCGGTGCTGGGCAAGAGCGCGACCCTGCTCACGGCCTTCAGTGCCGCCAACGATGTGCTGCTGGGGGCCGTACAGGGGATCGCCGAGCTGATCACCAGTCCCGGCATCATCAACGTCGACTTTGCCGATGTGCGTACCGTGATGTCCGAGATGGGCATGGCGATGATGGGCACCGGCGGCGCCATCGGCGAGAATCGCGCCCGGGAAGCCGCCGAGAAGGCGATCCGCAGCCCGCTGCTCGAAGACATCGACCTTCACGGTGCCCGCGGGATCCTGGTGAACATCACCGCCGGCCCGGACCTGTCCATCGGTGAGTTCAACGACGTGGGGGCCACCGTCCAGGAGTTTGCCTCCCAGGATGCCACCATCGTGGTCGGTACTTCCATCGACATGGAGATGACCGACGAACTGCGCGTCACCGTGGTGGCCGCCGGCTTGGACGGCCAGCAGAAGCGCCAGAAAGCGGCCCCCCGGGAGACCATGCGTCGCCCCAATCCCGAGTACCGCCGCCAGCAGGCCGTCGCTGGCCGCACGCCGTCGACTGCCACCAAGGCGGAACCCCAGGAGGCACCCCGTCAACAGGCCGAGAAGCGCAAGGCCCAGGAGCTCGATGACTATCTGGATATCCCGGCCTTCCTGAGGCGTCAGGCCGATTAAGCCGGTCTATCGATGACATAGTCGATGGAGGGTGCGCAGACTTTTGTTGAAACGCGTGTTTGGTGCTATAGTGAACGGTGTTTGATAACCAACACTGCTCGGCGACTGCCCATGATCAGACAACGCACTCTCAAGAATGTCATCCGCGCCACCGGTGTCGGCCTGCACTCCGGCAAGAAGGTCTACCTGACCTTGCGGCCGGCACCGGTCGACACCGGTATCGTCTTCGTGCGCACCGATCTGGAACCCGAGGTGCAGATCCCGGCTCGCGCCGAGAACGTCACCGATACGACCCTGTGCACAGCGCTTTCCGCCGACGGGGCGAAGGTGGCTACCGTGGAGCACCTGATGTCGGCCTTCGCCGGCCTGGGCATCGACAATGCCTATGTCGATGTCAGCGCCCCCGAGGTGCCGATCATGGATGGCAGCGCCGGGCCCTTCGTGTTCCTGATTCAGTCGGCCGGGATCGCCGAGCAGGGGGCGGCGAAGAAGTTTATTCGCATCAAGCGCGAGATCGTGGTGCGTGAGGGTGACAAGGAGGCGATCTTCCTTCCCCATCAGGGCTTCAAGGTCTCGTTCGCCATCAACTTCGATCATCCCGTCTTCGAAGACCAGAAGCAGACTGCCATGGTGGATTTCTCCACCACCTCCTTCGTCAAGGAGGTGTCGCGCGCACGGACCTTCGGCTTCATGCGCGATCTCGAGTACCTGCGCTCCCATAACCTGGCGCTGGGGGGGAGCCTCGACAATGCCATCGTGGTCGATGACTATCGCATCGTGAACGAGGGGGGGCTGCGCTACGACGACGAGTTCGTCAAGCACAAGGTGCTGGATGCTATCGGTGACCTCTATCAGCTGGGGCACAGCCTGATCGGTGAGTTTCGCGGTGTGAAGTCCGGTCATGCCCTCAACAACGAGCTGTGCCGCGCTCTGTTGGCACAGCCCGAGGCCTGGGAGGTCGTGACCTTCGAGGATGAGGCCCAGGCGTCACCGATCTCCTATGCGGCACCCGCCATGGCCTGAGCCCCGGCTTCGCCGGCAGCTGTAAGTGGGAAGAGCGCCGCTTCGTGGCCGGAAGCTTGAAGACAAACAACCCCGCTGGGCCTGCCAGCGGGGTTGTTTCATATCAGGCTGGGATAATGCGGGCTTCGGGCTTACGGCTCGCGTTCGGCGTGTGAGGCGAGGCGTTCCAGGGCGCGCCGGAGGCGCGGGTCGTCCACCTCGGCG
This sequence comes from Halomonas cerina, assembly GCF_014192215.1. Classification (GTDB taxonomy): domain Bacteria; phylum Pseudomonadota; class Gammaproteobacteria; order Pseudomonadales; family Halomonadaceae; genus Halomonas; species Halomonas cerina. The sequence continues at coordinate 45,762 of NZ_JACHXP010000015.1, read as the reverse complement.
GCGCAGCTCGAGAGTTCGTCGGCTGCCCGGGCCGGGAGGTGGCGTGTCTGCCGCAAGGGGGGAGTGGGTGGGCGCACCGGGCGAACCTTCAGGGTGAAGGACGCGACCGCCTCGAAGCCCGACAGTTCATGCAGCACGGCCAGAAGGCGTGGCTGCTCGTAACGGAGCCAAGTCAGCCAGACGGCCCGGTCGGTGATCAATGTCAGGCGTCCCTGGCGGTAACCGCCCACGAAGACATGCGCGCGCATCTCCTCGGGCAGGTGATCACGCAGGTGGCGTTGTGCCGTCTCGATCAGGTTCGCCGTGCGCATCAGGGGCCCTAGCTCGCCCCGGCCCTCCAGGAGGCGGGACATGGGCTGTGCGCGGAACCGCTTAACCTTTATACTCATCAGCTTGATTCTCGGGGAGGGCCCCGGGTGTCGCCTGCCGTGGGACACATTTCACCACGACGGCCAGGCATCACCAAGGAAGAACCGCGAAAGCCTAGCACGTAACGGGAGTTCCTCGACAGCCATGCCGACCCTCACCGCCGATATCCGTTCGCCAGCCGTGGCGCCTTCACGGGGCGAGCGCCGGCCGCCGGAGCGCCGTCCGGCCCGCTGGTGGTGGGCGGGTCTGCTGGTCGGCTGTCTGCTGCCGGCAGGACTGGCCCAGGTCGAGCACCTGCGTCCCGCCGAGCGTCTCGCCCAGATCTGCATCCTGGCACCGGCGTTGATTCGTGCGCGTACGCACCTTCGGGCGCGGCGGTGCGCCCTGCGCCGGGATCACCGCCGCGTGCCGCGCGTCGGGCAACATGGTCTCGAGCCACGCCGTCTCTCGGCCCCCTTGCGGCGCGCCGTGGCGGCTCAGGACGTGCTGACGCGACGCGGCCCGCCGCGTGTGGCGTGACCCGGATACTCGAGCGCGGCCGCGTCCGGCGGCCGCATGCCACACGCAGTTACTGGATGCGTCATGATCAACAACCTGTTACGCAAGGTCGTCGGCTCGAAGAACGACCGTGAAGTCAAGCGAATGAACCGCCAGGCGGCGAACGTCACGGCCCTCGAGCCGGAACTCGAGACCCTCGACGACGCGGCCCTGCAGGCCCGCACCGACGCCTTCCGCGAGCGGCTCGAGGCCGGTGAAAGTCTCGAGGCGCTGCTGCAGGATGCCTTCGCTACCGTTCGCGAGGCCAGCAAGCGGATCATGGGGATGCGGCATTTCGATGTGCAGCTGATCGGCGGCATGACCCTCAACGAGGGACGAATCGCCGAGATGAAGACCGGCGAAGGCAAGACCCTGGTGGCGACCCTGGCGGTCTACCTCAATGCCTTGCCGGGCAAGGGCGTCCATGTGGTGACGGTCAACGACTATCTGGCCCGCCGTGACGCCGAGTGGATGCGTCCGCTCTACGAGTTCCTCGGCCTCTCGGTGGGTACCATCTATGCCGGCCAGACCGCCGAGGAGAAGCGTGCCGCCTACGGCTGTGACATCACCTACGGCACCAACAACGAGTTCGGTTTCGACTACCTGCGCGATAACATGGCCTTCTCCCTGGAGGACAAGGTCCAGCGTGGGCTGCACTTCGCGATTGTCGATGAGGTGGACTCCATCCTCATCGACGAGGCGAGAACGCCACTGATCATCTCCGGCGCGGTCGACGAGAACACCGAGCTCTACAAGGTCGTCGACCGTCTGGCGCGCCACCTGGCGCAGTGCAGCGACGAGGAGGATCCTGAGAGCGGCGACTTCCTCCTCGACGAGAAGCAGAAGCAGGTGGAGCTGACCGAGCAGGGCCACCATCGGGTCGAAGAACTGATGCGCGGCGAGGGCCTGTTGGGTGAGGAGGACTCCCTCTACGCCGCCCAGAACCTCAACCTGCTGCAGCACATGCATTCCGCCCTGCGCGCGCGTCACCTCTATCATCGTGACGTGGACTACATCGTCAACGACGGCCAGGTGGTGATCGTCGACGAGCATACCGGCCGCAGCATGCCCGGTCGGCGCTGGTCCGAGGGCCTGCACCAGGCGGTGGAGGCCAAGGAGGGAGTGCCCGTCCAGCGCGAGAGCCAGACGCTCGCCTCCACGACCTTCCAGAACTACTTCCGTCTCTACGAGAAGCTGTCGGGCATGACCGGCACCGCCGACACCGAGGCCTTCGAATTCCGCCAGATCTACGGCCTGGATGTGGTGGTGATTCCCACCAACAAACCGCTGATCCGTGAGGACCTGAACGATCTTGTTTACCTGACCGCCGAGGAAAAGTTCGAGGCGATCATCGAGGATGTCAAGGCGCAGACCGAGGCGGGTCGGCCGGTGCTGGTGGGCACGGCCTCCATCGAGACCTCCGAGTACCTGGCAGGCCTCATGAAGCAGGCGGGGATGGCGTTCAATGTCCTCAATGCCAAGCAGCACCAAAGCGAGGCCGAGATCATCGCTCAGGCCGGTCGTCCCGGAGCCATCACCATTGCCACCAACATGGCCGGCCGCGGTACCGATATCGTGCTGGGTGGCAACTGGGAAGCGGAGGCCGCCAAGCTCGATGCTCCCGATGAGGCCCAGATAGAGCAGCTCAAGCGTGACTGGCTGGCACGCCATGAGGCGGTGCTGGCGGCCGGCGGCCTGCATGTGGTCGGCTCCGAGCGCCACGAGTCCCGGCGCATCGACAACCAGCTGCGCGGCCGCGCCGGTCGCCAGGGTGATCCGGGCTCGACGCGCTTCTTCCTGTCGCTGGAAGACAACCTGATGCGCCTGTTCGGCTCCGACCGGGTGCAGCGCCTGATGCAGGCGCTGGGCCTGGAGCGCGGCGAGGCCATCGAGCACAAGATGGTCTCCAATGCGGTGGAGCGGGCCCAGAAGAAAGTGGAAGGTCGCAACTTCGACATCCGCAAGCAGCTGCTTGAGTACGACGACGTGGCCAACGATCAGCGTCGCGTGATCTACGAGCAGCGCAACGAGATCCTCGCTGCCGACGATGTCTCCGACAACGTCATGGGCATCCGCGAGGAGGTGCTCGGTGAGGCGATCAGCGAATTCGTGCCGCCCCAGAGCCTCCCGGAGCAATGGGACCTGCCCGGCCTGCAGGATTACCTCAAGACCGAGTTCAACCTCGACGCACCGGTGGTGGAGTGGGCCGAGCAGGACGAGCGGTTCCACGAGGAGCAGCTTCGGGAGCGCCTGCATGCCATGCACCGCGAGGCCTACCAGGCCAAGGTGGCGGCCGCCGGCCCCGAGTTGATGCGTCGCTTCGAGAAGCAGGTGATGCTGCAGGTGCTGGACACGCGCTGGAAGGAACACCTGCAGTCCATGGACCATCTGCGCCGGGGTATCCACCTGCGCGGCTATGCCCAGAAGAACCCCAAGCAGGAGTACAAGCGCGAGTCCTTCGAGCTGTTCCAGACCCTGCTGACCAATATCAAGGCCGACGTCACGCGGATCCTCAGCCATGTCCAGGTGCGTCGACCCGAGGAGGTCGAGGAGCTTGAACGCCAGCGTCGCGAGACCCTGGCGCGAGACAAGACGGCCGCGGCCAGCCGCCACGAGGCGCCATCTGCCAGCGACCGGAAGGCATCAGCGGAGGCCGTGCCGGCTCCGGGAGCCGATGGTCGCCCGCTGCGCCGCGAGGGACCCAAGGTCGGGCGCAACGATCCCTGTCCGTGCGGGTCAGGCAAGAAGTTCAAGCAGTGTTGCGGCAAGCTGAGCTGAGCTGGGCTACGGGCTTGCGAGCCGCGAGCCGCGAGGCGCAGGGCATCATCCTGCTCGAAGCTCGAAGCTCGAAGCTCGAAGCTCGACGCTCGACGCTCGAGGTAAATTCAGACAGGAGACGAGACGATGGCAGTGGGCGAAGCCAGCTTTCCGGCCATGCCGGTGATCGAGGGGCTGCGGCTGGGCACCGCACGGGCCGGCATCAAGCAGCCCAGCCACCGTGACCTGGTGGTGATCGAGATTCCCGACGGCGCGCGTGTGGCCGGGACCTTCACCCGTAATGCCTTCTGCGCGGCGCCGGTGATCGTCGCCAAGGAGCACTTGGCAATCTGCAGCGTTCGTGGTCAGGGGCCGCGCTACCTGGTGATCAACACCGGCAATGCCAATGCCGGGACCGGCGAGATCGGGCTTCGCGATGCCCGGGCCACCTGTGCCGAGTTGGCTCGATTGGCCGGCACGCACGCGGAGGCCGTGCTGCCGTTCTCCACCGGCGTGATCGGCGAGCCGCTGCCGATGGAGCGTCTGCTGGCCGGCCTACCGGCAGCGCTGCAGGGGCTCGACGACGGCCCCGTCGGCTGGCACGAAGCAGGCGAGGGGATCCTGACCACCGACACCCGACCCAAGGGCGCCAGCGTGATCGTCCCCTTGGGCGATGACAGCGTGACGATCAACGGTATCGCCAAGGGCTCGGGCATGATCAAGCCCGACATGGCGACCATGCTGGCCTTCGTGGCCACCGATGCCGCCGTCGAGCAGTCACTGCTCGACGCGCTGCTGCGCGAGACCGTCGATCGCACCTTCAACTGCATCACCGTGGATAGCGATACCTCCACCAACGATGCCTGCATGCTGATCGCCACCGGGCGTGGGGCCGAAGTGGCGAGCGAGGAGGCGGTCAGGGGCTTTCGCGATGGCCTGCAGCGGGTCATGACCGAGCTTGCCCAGGCGATCATTCGTGACGCCGAGGGGGCGACCAAGTTCGTCACCCTGCAGGTGGAGGGTGCCGTCTCGCGCCGCGAGGCGCTGGACGTGGCCTTCACCGTGGCCCACTCGCCGCTGGTCAAGACCGCGCTGTACGCCAGTGACGCCAACTGGGGGCGCATCCTGGCCGCGATCGGGCGAGCCCCGGTGGAGGCCTTCGATGTTTCCCGGGTGATCATTGACCTGGGCGAGGTGCGCCTGGTCGAGGCGGGGGGACGGGCACCAGGCTATACCGAGGAGGCCGGTAGTGCGGTGATGGGCCGGGAGGAGATCTGCATTCGCATCGACCTGGGGCGTGGCGGACAGGCGGCGACGGTCTGGACGTCGGACCTGTCCCATGACTACGTCTCGATCAATGCCGACTATCGTAGCTGACGGGCGTCGATGGCGGCCGCCAGCCAGACTCAGATTCCATGACGGCTGACACGCCGCGGACAAGTTGGAAAGGTGAATGAACGCAATGGTGAAGAGAAGGGTGCATGTGGCGGCCGCCGCCATCATCAGTGCCGACGGTCGCGAGGTGCTCATCGCCCGGCGGCCGTCCAACGTGGACCATGGCGGTCTCTGGGAGTTTCCCGGGGGCAAGCTGGCACCCTACGAGACGGGGCTCGAGGCCCTCAAGCGCGAGTTGCATGAGGAACTCGGCGTGGAGATCCGCCGCGCCCAGCCGCTGATCCGGATCCATCACGAGTATTCCGACAAGCACATCCTGCTGGATGTGTGGCAGGTCCACGAGTTCGCCGGCGAGCCCTTCGGGCGCGAAGGCCAGGCGGTGCGCTGGGTGTCCATGGACGAGTTGGGCAAGTATCCTTTCCCGGCGGCGAACCTGCCGATCCTGCGCGCCGTGATGCTGCCGACCGAGTTTTTGATCACCGGCGAGGAGGCCGATGAGACGCGTTTCCTGGAGCGGCTGGAGCGGGCCCTCGCGGAAGACCGGGTTCGCCTGGTACAACTGCGTGACAAGGCTCTCGAGGAAACCGCCTATCTGGCCCGGGCGGACAGCGCCCTGGCGCTGTGCCGACGGTATGGCGCGCGCCTGGTGCTGAACGGGGAGCCGTCGCTGCTGGAAGCGGTGGACGCCGACGGCCTCCACCTCACCAGCGAGCGGCTGATGAGTCTGGAGCGCCGCCCCCTGGCCGAGGGTAAGTGGCTGTCTGCCTCCACCCATGATCGCGCGCAGCTCGCTCGGGCCCATCGCATCGGCTGTGACTTCGTGACCCTGTCGCCACTGCGTACCACCCCGTCGCATCCGGAGGTGGCGCCCATCGGCTGGCATGACTTCCAGCAGCTGGTCGAGCATGCCGGTATGCCGGTCTTCGCCCTGGGCGGCATGACCCGGCATGATGCCAACCATGCCCGCGCCGTGGGCGCTCAGGGCATCGCCTCGATCCGGGATTTCTGGAAGTAAGCGCCAAGCTGCAAGCGCCGAGCTGCTCTGTGACGAGCAGCCGGTATCGAAGAAGTCCATGAGAAACCCCGCCGGATGTCGAGTCCGGCGGGGTTTCTTCGTTGATGCCAGCATTGCCGGTGGCATCATCCTGCTCGGCGCTCGGCGCTCGGCGCTCGGCGCTCGGCGCTCGGCGCTCGGCGCTCGGCGCGCTCAATCCCGATAGCGCCGCGTCAGGTCCCCATAGGCGTCGATGCGCCGGTCCCGCAGGTAGGGCCAGATCCGTCGTACCTCCTCACCGCGCGTCATGTCCAGGGTCACCAGCAGCCGTTCGGCCTGCTGCCCGGCATGGGCCAGCAGTTCGCCCTGGGGACCGCAGATGAAGCTGCCGCCCCAGAAGTCGATGCCCGGACTGACACCCGAGTGATCCGGCTCATGTCCCACCCGGTTGGCGACGATCACCGGCAGGCCGTTGGCGACACCGTGACCGCGCTGGATGAGGGTCCAGGCATCCTTCTGGCGGGCTTTCTCGTCCTCGTCGTCGGGGGGATGCCAGCCGATGGCGGTAGGATAGAGCAGCAGCTCCGCCCCGGCCAGGGCCATCAGCCGCGCGGCCTCGGGATACCACTGATCCCAGCAGACCAGCACCCCGAGCCGGCCCACCGAGGTGTCGATGGGCGTAAAGCCCTGGGCGCGTGCTGCATCGTGATCGCCGGGTGTGAAGTAGAACTTCTCGTAGAAGCCCGGGTCGTCGGGAATGTGCATCTTGCGATAGTGCCCGACGCGACCCCGGTCGCCATCGTAGACCACTGCGGTATTGTGATAGAGACCGGGGGCCCGGCGCTCGAACAGCGAGCCCACCAGCACGATGCCGAGCTCGGCCGCCAGGGCCGCCAGGCGGCGACCGCTCGGACCGTCCAGGGGCTCGGCCAGGTCGAACAGCTCGGTGTCCTCGTACTGGCAGAAGTAGTGGGTGGCGTGCAGCTCCTGCAGCAGTACTAGCTCGGCCCCGGCCGCGGCCAGCTCGCGGATCCCGGCCTCGCTCTCGTCCAGGCTGCGCTGCTTGTCGGGCCAGGCGGGTTGCTGGACCAGGCCGGCCTTGAGGGTACGGGTCATGGGAACTCTCCTTGAGGGGGCTGCGGGGTGACGGGGCTCAGACAGCCCGTGGGCAGTTGCATCGTCAGGCAGTGGAGGCTGCCGTGCTGGCGGATCACGCTGAGGCAGTCGATGGGGATGATGTCCCGTTTCGGGAAGGCCTCGCCGAGGGCGGCCAGGGCCCGGCTGTCGGCGGCATCGCCGTACATCGGCACCAGCACGGCGCCGTTGATGATCAGGAAGTTCGCGTAGGTCGCCGGCAGGCGATGACCGTCCACCGGGTCGTAGCAGGCCGAGGGCCAGGGCAGCGGGATCAGGCGGTAGGGCTCACCGTCGGCGCGACGCAGGGCACGTAGCTCCTCCTCCAGCGCGGCCAGCGCCGGAAAGTGCGGGTCGGCCAGATCGTCGCAGCGCACATAGGCGAGGGTCGCGGGGTCGCAGAAGCGTACCAGGGTGTCCACGTGACTGTCGGTGTCGTCGCCTTCCAGGTGCCCGTGGGCGAGCCACAGAATCCGCGAGACCCCCAGCTCGGTCTTTAGTCGCGCCTCCAAGGCGGTCCGGTCGAGCTGGGGATTGCGATTGGGGTTGAGCAGACAGGCCTCGGTGGTCAGCAGCGTGCCTTCGCCATCGGTCTCGAGGGCTCCCCCTTCGAGTACCAGCTCGCGGGCCTCCACCGGACAGGCGAACAGGCCGGCCTCGGCGAGGCGACGGGTCAGGGTATTGTCGAGGGTCGCCGCGTACTTGCCGCCCCAGCCTGTGAACACATAGTCGAGCAGTCGCGAGGTACCATCCTGCGACACGGCCAGCGGGCCATGGTCCCGGGTCCAGGTGTCGTCGGCCGGTGCGACGACCAGTCGCAGGCGATGGTCCGGGACCCCGAGCCAGCCAAAGCGCTTGGTCAGGTGGGTGCGGGTCGCGGCGTCCGGCACGGCGATCAGCACGGACTGGTAGCGGGTGATGGCCACGACCATGGCCTCGAGAGTGGCCTCGATGCGCTCGAGCAGGGGAGCCCAGTCACTGTCGGGGCCTGGCCAGGTCAGCAGCACGGCGTCCTGGGGAGTCCATTCGGGTAGCAGGCGGTTGGCCATGGAGCGGGATCTCTTGCGAAGCGGTCAACAGGGCGGCGACAGGCCGCGTCGGCGAATGTAGGGCGATGTCTTCCATGATGCAAGGATCGCGCAAATCGCGCCTGACGGCGATGCAGGGGCGATCGAAAAGCCGTACCATGGGCGCCCGCCGACAAGGAACGATCCCATGCTCGACCGTCTGCCTTTGCTGATCGGGTTGCGCTATGTGCGCGCCAAGCGTCGCAACCATTTCATCTCCTTCATCTCCCTGACCTCCATGTTGGGCCTGATGCTCGGCGTCGCCGTGCTCATCCTGGTGCTGTCGGTAATGAATGGCTTCGACCACGAGCTGCGCACCCGGGTGCTGGGCATGGTGCCGCATACCCGAATCGAGGCCCCAGGCGGCCTCACCGACTGGCAGCCCTTGGCCGAGCGCCTGACGCAGCGGGATCAGGTCATCGGGGCGGCCCCCTATGTGCAGCAGCAGGGTATGTTTTCGGTGGGGGGGCGCAACGAGGGTGCCATGGTCAATGGCATCGAGCCGGCGTGGGAACAGCGGGTATCGATCATCGACGAGAACATGTCCCGAGGGCGTCTCGATGACCTGGCGCCGGGGGAGTGGAACATCGTACTGGGCGCGATCCTGGCCCGCCGCCTGGGGGTAACGGTGGGCGACCAGGTGACCCTGCTGGTCCCCGAGGCCTCGATCACGCCAGCGGGGGTCTTCCCGCGCCTGAAGCGGTTTACCGTAAGCGGCATCTTCAGTGTCGGGGCGGACCTCGATGCCAGCATGGCCTATGCCCACCTGGAGGACATGCAGACCCTAGCCCGCCTGGGTAATGCGGTGGGGGGGCTGCGCCTCGAGCTGGAGGATTTGTTCCAGGCCGGCAGCGTCACCCGGGCGATCATCGATGACCTGGGACCGGGCTATCGCGGCTTCGACTGGACCTACTCCTACGGCAACCTCTTCCAGGCGATCCAGATGGAGAAGCGCATGATCGCCCTGCTGCTAACGGTGATCATCGCCGTGGCGGCCTTCAACATCGTCTCCACCCTGGTGATGGTGGTCACCGACAAGCATGCCGACATCGCCATCCTGCGCACCATCGGCGCCACCCCGCGGTCGATCATGGGCATCTTCATGGTCCAGGGCGTGGCGATCGGGGTGATCGGCATCCTGGTGGGGGTGGGCCTCGGAGTCCTGCTGGCCCTGACCATCGCCGATGTCATCGCCTTCCTGGAGACGGTCCTGGGCATCCAGTTCCTCGATGCCGGGGTCTACTTCATCAGCGACCTGCCGTCGCGCCTGAACTGGACAGATGTGCGCAACATCGTCGCGGCGGCCTTCGTCCTGACCTTCCTGTCAACCCTGTACCCCGCCTGGAAGGCGGCACGGGTCCAGCCTGCCGAGGTGCTGCGCTATGAATGAGACGGCCATGACACGTCAGTCGGAGACCGCCCCCGCCATACGCGAGGTGATGCTCGAGTGCCGCGACCTGACCCGGGTCTATCGGGAGGGCCCGCGCGACGTGACGGTGCTGGATGGTCTCGAGCTGCGGGTGCGGGCCGGCGAGCGCGTTGCGGTCGTGGGCAGTTCCGGGTCCGGCAAGACGACTCTGCTCAACCTGCTCGGTGGGCTGGACCGTCCCACCCGTGGGGAGGTGCGGATCGCCGGGGAGTCGCTGCTCTCGCTGGGGGAAGCCGCCCTGGGGCGTTTCCGCAATCGCCACATCGGCTTCGTCTACCAGTTCCACCACCTGCTCTCGGAGTTTACCGCCCTGGAGAACGCCGCCCTACCGCTGATTGTGCGCGGACAGCGCAAGAAGGCCGCCGAGGCTTTGGCCCGTGAACTGCTGGACAAGGTGGGCATGCAGGAGCGGGCGGATCACAAGCCCGGTGAGCTCTCCGGGGGGGAACGTCAACGGGTGGCCATCGCCCGGGCGCTGGTCACCGATCCCAGCCTGGTGCTGATGGACGAGCCCACCGGCAATCTCGACCAGGCCACGGCCGCCAGCATCCTGGCGCTGATGGATGGACTCGCCGTCACGGCGGCCTGTGCCTTCGTCATCGTCACCCACGATCCCGCCTTGGCCGCCCATCAGGACCGGGTCCTGAGGCTCGATGGCGGGCGTCTCGCCGAACAGGCCCGTCACGCCTAGCGTCCAACGTCGCTGCCGCGAGGACCTCCCCGCCGACCTCAGGCACGCTCCGGGTCGGAGCCGCGGGCCTCGTCCCGGCTGGCGTGACGCTGCCGGCGGCGCCGCGCGCGCCGCTTCCAGCTGCGTGAGACCTGCCAGCGCCACAGCAGCCGGATGATCAGGTTGCCGGCCAAGCCGACGACCACCGCCGCGACCACCGAGCCCGTCATCAGGGCGGGGAGGATGTCCAGCAGCTGCTCGGCCACCCACTGGGTACTGAGCCGCTCCGGAGCCGCCCGCACCGGCGCATCGAGCAGCCAGGCGCCGAGCCGGTAGTTACCGTAGTAGATCAGCGGCATGGTCAGGGGATTGGTGATCCATACCAGGCCCACCGAGAGCGGCAGGTTGCAGCGCACCAGCCAGGCACCACCGGCCGCCACCAGCATCTGGAAGGGGATCGGCAGCAGGGCGCTGAACAGTCCCACGAAGCAGGCATTGGCGACGCTTCGCCGCGACAGGAGCCACAGGGAGGGGGTGTCGGTCAGGTGACTCACGCAGCGCAGTGAACGCTGGCGCCGGAGGGTCTCGGGGTGAGGCAGATAGCGCTGCAGGAGTCGGCGCGGCATGTCGACGGGCTCGCGGCTTCGGGACCTGAGCTATTATCCATACTAGCTGAGTGTCTCGCCATGATGGCCGCTGGCGTGCTTTCCGTAGGGGCGCCAGGCAAAGGCCATGGCGCCGATCAGGGATGATGTCATGCGATGCGGCGGGATCGCCATTCCCCTGGCCCTCGCCACCCTAGGGGGCGTACTGACGGGCCATCTTGCCAGCGCCGCGCTGCTCCAGGGGCTCGGGCTCTGGCTGCTGGTTCTGCTGGCCGCGAGGCAGTGGTTCGGCATGCTGCTCACGCTGGTGGTGCTGAGCCTCGCCGGCCAGCTACTGATGGTACGGGGTGGCGAGCTTGCCGAGGGCCTGACCCGCCAGGACCTGGTACTGGAGGGACGTCTGGTCGCGGTGAGTCGGGAGGCCCGGCTGTCACGCCTGCGCCTCGAGATCGAGGCCTGTCGTCCCCTGGACGCGGGGCTTCCCTCGTGCGAAAGGCTCAAGCGAGTGCGGTTAAGCGCCTTCGAAGCGCCGGACATGGCGGTCGGCGAGCGCTGGCGCCTGATGGTCCGGTTGCGCCCTCCCACGGGCTTCGCTAATCCTCATGCGTTCGACTATCGGGCCTGGCTGTGGCGGGAAGGCATCCAGGCCACCGGCTATGTGCGCCGGGACCCGGCCCCCGAACGGCTGGCCACCTCCGGGGTCCGGCTGCGACAGGCGGCGCTCGAGCATCTGGCCAGCCATGATCTCGAGGCGCGTAGCGCACGCTGGCTGGCCGCCCTGACGCTGGGGGCCAGCGAGCGGCTGACCCGCGAGGACTGGGACCTGCTCAATGCCAGCGGCACCACGCACCTGATGGTGATCTCGGGCCTGCATGTGGGGCTGGTGGCCACCTGCATGCTGGGGCTCTGCCGGGGCCTGGCCCGGTGCGTCACGCCCGGTGTCTGGCGCCTGGCCGTCTGGCCCTGGTGGCTCGCCGGGGCTGCAGCGGTTGGCTACGCCTGGCTGGCGGGGCTGGAACCCCCGGCACTGCGCGCCATGGTCATGACCCTGGTCGGGCTGTGGGTTGCCAGCGGGCGTCATGCGCCGGGCCCCTGGCAGGCCTGGTGGTTGGCCCTGGCCATGGTGTTGCTGCTGGACCCTCTCTCGGCCTGGCGTCCCGGCCTGTGGCTCTCCTTCGTCGCGGTGGCTCTGTTGATCCTGGTCTGGCAAGGGCGCCCTCGGCCCCGAGGCGTGCGGGGCTGGGTCCTCGCCCTAGTGCGTTCCCAACTGCTGCTGGCGCCCTTGATGGCGGCGGCCGGGCTGCTGGCCTTCTCACGCGTCGCCCCGGCCGCCCCGCTGGTCAACCTGATCGCCGTTCCGCTGGTCAGCAGCCTGATGGTGCCACTGGGGCTGCTCGGCTGGCTGCTGGCCTGGCTGTCGCCCCTGTCGGACCTCTGCTGGTGGCTGTTCGGCGGGTTGGTGACGGTGCTGGCCGCGGTGCTCGAGGTAACCGTGGCATGGCTGCCCCTCCGGGTGCCGGCCCCCGATCGCCTCCTGCCGCTGGCGCTGGCCCTGGGAGCGATCAGCCTGCTGTGGGCCCTGCCGGGACTCGAGCGGCGGTTGCGCCTGGCCGGCAGCGTGCTGCTGGTCCTGATCCCTCTGCTCGCCACGTCGCCGACCCTGATGCCCGGGGTACTGCGCGTGCGGGTGCACGATGTCGGCCAGGGCCAGCTGGTGGAGCTGCGTACTGCCGGCTATCGGGCGCTGGTCGATACCGGTCCGCGCTTCGGCTCCGGCTTCATGCCGCTGGCATCGCTGTGGGGGCCGGGGCAGCGTTTCGACGATGTCATCGTCAGCCATGCCGATCTGGATCATGCCGGTGGGGTGCCGGCCCTGCTCGCCGCACATCGGGTCGACCGCTGGCTGGCACCCCCGGGGGCACCGGTAGCGGTACCGATCCAGCACTGTGTCGCGGGTCTCGCCTGGCGGCGGGACGGCGTGGAATTCCGGGCGCTCTGGCCCCCGGTGCAGGCCGGTCCCCTGACCTCCAACGACCGCTCCTGCGTGCTCGAGGTACGGGCCGGTTCCCACCGCTTGGTCGTGACCGGGGATGCCGGCCGGCAGGTCGAGCGCGCCTTCCTGGAACGCATCGACGGTCCGGTGACGGTGCTGGTGGTGGGCCATCACGGCAGCCACACCAGCTCCGGCGTGCAGTTGGTCAGGCGCCTGGCGCCCCGCCATGCGATCTTCAGCGCGGCCCGGTACAATCCCTTCGGTCATCCGGCCGAGCGGGTGGTTCGCCGCTTCCGGGAAGTGGGAAGCTGCCTGTGGTTCACGGGGCGCGATGGCGCCGTGACCCTGTACCTCGGAGGCCCCGCCTCGTCCCGGGTGCGGGCCGAGCGCACCGCCCCCTGGCGGGCAGGCGGTGTCGAAGGCGGCTGCCTTGCGTTAGAATCGCCCGCTACCGACCGGGCGATCCGGTGACCGTGCCAGGGAGTCGACTGCCATGAACATGCTGGATGCACTGATCGCCGGAGGCTGGCTGATGCTTCCCCTGCTGGGTTGCTCGCTCGCGGCCACGGCGATCATCATCGAGCGCCTGTGGTCGCTGCGCGCGGGCCGCATCGCCCCCCGTGGACTCGGGCAGGAGGTCTGTGGTCTGGTGGCCCGGGGACAGGTCAACCTCTACTGGCTGGAGAGCCACTCCCCGCTGGGGGGAGTGCTGGCGGCCGGGCTGCGCAATGCCCGGCTCGGTCACGAGCAGGTCCGCTTTCGCCTCGAGGAGGCCGCCGGCGCGGTGATCCACGATATGGAGCGCTTCCTGAGCCCCCTGGGCACCATCGCCGCCATCACGCCACTGATCGGCCTGCTGGGCACCGTGGTGGGCATGATCGAGGTGTTCTCGGTCATCGTCGCCGGTGACGGGGCCAACCGGACCGCCGATCTCGCGGGGGGGATCTCCCGGGCTCTGGTCACCACGGCGGCGGGCCTGACCGTGGCGATTCCCGCGCTGATGTTCCACCGCTACTTCCAGCGCCGCGTCGAGGATATCACGGTGCGCATGGAGGAGCAGGCCGGTCAGGTAGTCGAGTTCCTGGCCCATTATCCGGGTGAGCTGACCCTGGCCGAGCGGCATGACCAAGGCCATCCAGCGCGTGATCCACTGGCCGCCGACGGGCATGCCGCTTCCCGGGTGAAGCAGCCGTGAAGTTTCCCCGCACGCGTCGGGACCCGGTGGAGGTGAACCTCACGCCGCTGATCGATGTGGTCTTCCTGCTGCTGATCTTCTTCATGGTCTCGACCACCTTCGAGACCCGCCAGGCCCTGGAGCTCGCATTGCCGGAGAGCCGTGCCGGAGGCGCGCTGCCGGTCTCGCCGCTGACCGTGGTGGTCACGGCACAAGGGGAGTACCGTGTCGGCGAGCGGACCCTTGGCGAGGCCGCCCTGACCGAGGCCCTGGCCAGGCAGGTCGAGCGCGCCCGGGCCCATGGCCTGGTGGTGGAAGCCGATGCCCGAGCCGCCCATGCCGATGTGGTACGGGTACTGGATCGGGCCGGCGGACTCGGCATCGAGCGCGTGCGCATCGCCACCCGCGCTCAGACATCCACACAAGCGGAGACACCGTGATCGAACACTCCGGCTGGACCCTCTACCGGCGCCTGCTGGGCTATGTCAGGCCCCACTGGCGTGCCTTCGCCCTAGCCCTTGTTGGCTATGTCATCTATGCCGCCTCGAGCACGGCGCTGGCCGAGATGATGAAGCGCCTGATCGATGGCATCCAGGAGCCTGATGCCGCCTTCCGACTCTTCCTGCCGCTGTTCGTGGTGGGCATGTTTGCCGCCCGTGGCCTCGGCACCTTCCTCGGCACCTATTTCATGAGCACCGTGGCGCGCAACCTGGTGCACGCCCTGCGCTGCGACGTCTTCAATCACATGCTGCACCTGCCGGGGCGTTTCTTCGATACCCACTCCACCGGCCATCTGATCTCGCGGGTCACTTACCATGTCGAGCAGGTCACCGGGGCGGCCACCAGGGCCATCACCATCCTGCTGCGCGAAGGCCTGTTCGTGATCGGGCTCGTGGGTTACCTGTTGTGGACCAACTGGATGCTGACCCTGCTGTTTCTGGCGGTGACGCCGCTGATCGGCGGCGTGGTCCGCTATACCAGCAAGCGCTTTCGGCGCATCTCCCGGCGCATCCAGCGCTCCATGGGGGACGTGACCCATGTCGCCTCGGAGGCCCTCTCCGGCTACCGGGTGGTGCGCACCCACGGGGCGGAAGGCTATGAGAAGGCGCGCTTCGCCGCGGCCAGTGAGGCCAATCGACGCCAGAGCATGAAGGAGGCGCTGACCAAGGCCACCAGCACGCCGGTGATCCAACTGCTGGTGGCCCTGTCGCTGGCGGTGCTGGTATGGCTGGCCATGGCACCGGCGCTGATGGCCGATATGACGGCCGGGGAGTTCGTGGCCTTCATCACCGCGGCCTCGCTGATGGCCAAGCCGGTACGCCAGCTCACCGAGATCAACAGCGAGATCCAGAAGGGGATCGCCGCCGCCGGTGAGCTTTTCGGCCTGCTGGAGGCGCCGACCGAGCCCGACGTGGGCACCCGGGAGCCCGGCCGGCTCGAGGGATACCTCCGCTTCGAGGACGTGCGCTTTGCCTATGGGGAGGACCAGCCCGAGGTGCTCAAGGGCATCGATCTGGCGGTGGACCGGGGCGAGATGGTGGCCATCGTCGGCCGTTCCGGCAGCGGCAAGTCGACCCTGGTTAGCCTGCTGCCGCGCTTCTATCGGCCCACCGCCGGACGCGTCCTGATCGACGAGGTACCCGTGGAGGAGTATCGCCTGGCCCCCCTGCGCCGGCAGATGGCACTGGTTTCTCAGCAGGTGACCCTGTTCAACGCCAGCATCGCCGACAACATTGCCTACGGCGAGCCCCAGGCCGACCCGGCGGCGATCGAGGCCGCCGCCCGGGCCGCCCATGCTCACGAGTTCATCGAGCGCCTGCCGGGAGGCTATGCCACCGTGGTCGGGGACAACGGCGTCATGCTCTCCGGCGGGCAGCGCCAGCGTCTGGCGATCGCCCGGGCGATCTTCAAGAACGCGCCGATCCTGATCCTCGATGAGGCCACCTCGGCGCTGGACACCGAGTCGGAGCGCCATATCCAGGCAGCCCTGGAGGAGGTCTGTCGAGGACGGACCACTCTAGTCATCGCCCACCGCCTCTCGACCATCGAGCGGGCCGATCGCATCCTGGTCATGGAGCAGGGCGAGATCGTCGAGCAGGGCAGCCATGCCGAGCTGCTGGCCCGGGATGGCGCCTATGCGGCGCTGCATCGCCTGCAGTTCCAGGAGGCCCCGGTCTCATGACGCGGTCGCTGGGTGATCGCTGGCTGGAGGCCGCCTATCGCGGGGCCGGCTGGCTTGGACTGCTGCGCCCCCTCGAGGGACTCTACCGGGCGGCGCTCCGGCGACGAGCCGCGGCCTATGCCAGCGGGCGTCGTGCGGTCTGGCACGTCCCGGTCCCGGTGATCGTGGTGGGCAATATCACCCTGGGAGGGACCGGCAAGTCACCACTGGTGACCTGGCTGGCCCGTTATCTCGCGGCACGGGGGTGGCGGCCGGGGATCCTCTCCCGGGGCTATGGCGGCAGGTCGCGGCATTATCCACTGCTGCTCGAGCCGGCGACACCGGTGACCGAGAGCGGCGACGAGCCACGGATGCTGGCCGACCAGACCGGCCGACCGGTGGTGGTCGACCCGGAGCGTCCACGCGGGGCCAGGCGGCTGATCGAGGCGGGCTGCGATATCCTGATCAGTGATGACGGTCTCCAGCACCTGGCGCTGGGGCGTGACCTGGCGCTGATAGTGGTAGACGGTCGGCGTGGGTTCGGCAACGGCCGCTGCCTGCCTGCCGGCCCCCTGCGCGAACCGCTCTCAAGGCTCGCCGCGGTGGATGCGGTGGTGGTCAACGGAGAGGCGAGCTTTTCGGTACCGGCAGGCAGCCACCGCATGTCGCTGGCGCCGGTGGGCTGGCGGCCGCTGGCGTGCGGGCCGCGTCGACCACTGAGGCCACCGCCCTTCGTGGGGTCGGTGCATGCTGTGGCCGGCATCGGTCGCCCCGCTCGCTTCTTCGAGACTCTGGAAGAGCTCGGCCTCGAAGTGCTTCCGCATCCCTTCGCCGACCACCACCGCTACCGAGCAGCGGACCTGGCGTTCGGGGATGATCGTCCCGTGGTGATGACCGCCAAGGACGCGGTCAAGTGCCGTGGCCTGGTCCCGGGGGAGGCTTGGGTACTGGAGGTAGAGGCGCAGCCCGATCCCGGCTTCATCGCTTGGCTGGAGGATCGCCTGGCGACGCTTTGAACATGTAGGCGCTGCCCAGGCGCAGCGCCGTTGCTGATCACGGAGGCGTAACGATGGACAAGGAACTACTGGCGATGCTGGTCTGCCCGCTGTGCAAGGGCAAGCTGAAGTATGACCGGGAGGCGGGGGAGTTGCGCTGTCACTATGATGGCCTGGCCTATCCGGTGCGCGACGGCATCCCGGTGATGCTGCCCGAGGAGGCCAGGGTCATGACGGTGGACGAGAAGCTACCGAGCTCTCCCGGGCGCGGTGGCAAGGCGTGAGGGAAGGGACCATGAGCGAGTTCATCGCGGTGATCCCGGCGCGCTTCGCCTCGACGCGACTGCCCGGCAAGCCCCTGCTCGAGATCGCCGGCGAGCCCATGATCGCCCATGTATGGCGACGGGCCGGCGAGAGTGGCGCCGCCCGCGTGGTGGTGGCCACCGATGATGTGCGCATCCGCACGGCGCTCGAACCGCTCGGGGCCGAGGTGGTCATGACCCGAAAAGATCATCCGTCGGGCACCGACCGCCTGGCCGAGGTGGCCGAGCGGCTCGGGCTGGCCGATGAGGCCGTGCTGGTCAATGTCCAGGGTGACGAGCCGCTGATTCCCGCGGCCTTGATCGACCAGGTGGCGGCGCGGCTATTCGACGATCCCGGCGCCGCCATCGCCACCCTCGCCGAGCCCATCGGCGACATCGATACCCTGTTCAACCCTAATGTGGTCAAGGTGGTGCGGGCGCTGTCGGGACGGGCATTGTACTTTTCCCGGGCCCCTATTCCCTGGGATCGAGAAGCCTGGGATCGAGACGCCTTCGCCATCCGACCCGAGCGTCTCGAGAGCGATGTCTGGCTACGCCATATCGGTCTCTACGCCTATCGGGCGAGCTTCCTGGCCGAGTACGGCGATTGGGCCCCCTCACCGCTGGAACAGCTGGAGCAACTCGAGCAGCTTAGGGCCCTGCACCATGGACATGCCATCCAGGTGGCCCTGGCCAGCCAGCCACACCCTGCCGGCGTGGACACCGCCGAGGATCTCGCGCGGGTCCGCGAGTTACTGAATCGCGAAGGAGGAGGGCGGTGATGCGCGTGCTTTTCATCTGCCTGGGCAATATCTGTCGATCCCCCACCGCCGAGGGAATGCTCCGTCGTCACCTCGAGGAGGCCGGGCTCGCCGAGCGTGTCGTGGTCGACTCCTGTGGCATCGGCGCCTGGCATGTGGGCAAGGCGCCCGACGCCCGGGCTCGCGCGGCGGCCGCCTCCCGAGGACTCGATCTATCCGCGCTGCGGGCCCGTCAACTCGACGCTGCCGACTTTTCACGCTTCGACTATCTGCTGGCCATGGATCACGATAACCTGGTGGTCCTCGAGGAGTGTCGGCCGGTGGGCTGCCAGGCGCATGTCGGGCTCTTGCTCGACTTCGCCGGCCACCGTGGTCGTGCCGTGCCGGACCCCTACTACGGGGGTGACCAGGGCTTCGAGGAAGTGCTCGACCTCGTCGAGGCTGCCTCCCGCGGTCTGGTGGAGGAGTTGCGTCGGCGCCTGGAGGCCGACGCTTGAGCCTGGCTATCCTGTACGATCATGATCTCTCCTCGGCCAATACCCTGAGCCTGCCTAGCCGGGCCGAACGCTTCGTGGCACCGAGAACGGTTGGCCAGCTTCGCGAGGTGCTGGTCTGGGTGCGACAGTATGGGTGGCCGTTGACCGTGCTGGGTGGTGGCAGCAACCTGATCCTCCCCGAGCGCCTGCCCGGACTGGTGATGCAGCCCGCCATGACCGACTGGTGGCTGGAGGAAACGGCCGGCGAGGCCGTCCGGGTCCATGTCGAGGCCGGGGTGGTCTGGCACGAACTGGTGATGGCCCTAGCCCGCCACGGCTTCTGGGGCCTGGAGAACCTGGCGCTGATCCCCGGCACCTGCGGAGCCGCTCCGATCCAGAATATCGGCGCCTATGGTGTGGAGCTTGCCGAGGTCCTCGAGACGGTGCACCTGCTGCATCTTGACGATGGCCGCGAGGTGGTGCTTGGCGTCGACGATTGTGCCTTCGGCTATCGCGACAGCATCTTCAAGCGGGGGCTGGATGGCCGGGTGGTGATCACCCGGCTGGTCCTGCGCCTCTCGCGCCGGCCGCATCCCCGGCTTGGCTACGGCGATCTGGCAAGCCGGATCGGTGCCACGCCTACACCGCTGGAGGTGGCCGAGGCGGTCTGTGCGATCCGCCGCGAAAAGCTTCCGGATCCCGAGGTGCTGGGCAATGCCGGCAGCTTCTTTCAGAACCCTCTGGTGCCGGCGATTCAAGCCGAGGCCCTGCGTGCGGCCTATCCCGACATGCCCGGCTTTCCCCAGCCGGGGGGGCGTATCAAGCTGGCCGCCGGCTGGCTGATCGAACGCTGCGGCTTCAAGGGTTGGCGGGAGGGGCATTTCGGGGTCCATGATCGCCAGGCCCTGGTGCTGGTGCATCATGGTGGTGGCAGCGCGATGGAACTGCTGGCCTTTGCCGATCGTGTGGCGGGGGAGGTGCGCCGCCGCTTCGGGGTCGAGTTGGAACGTGAACCGCGCCTCGCCGGAAAGGTCAGGGGTGGTTAGCGCAGTTTTCCCGCACCGAGACCAAAAACGCCCGTGGCCACGGGCGTTCTAGTTAACAGGGCGCGTCTAGCGGGGTGAGCCGGACTCAGCCCTGGTTGCCCTCCTGACGCTTGGCCTCCTGCTCACGACGGCGGATCTCCCGCGGGTCGTTGTGGGCACGGCGGCGGCGACGCCGGCTGGCCGGCCTCTCGGCCTTGGCGTCGGGTTTCGGCTCGGCCTTGGCGTCAGGCGTCGGCTCGGCCTTCTTGACGTCGGGCGCTGGCTCGGCCTTGGCGTCGGGTTTTGGCTCGGCCTTGACGTCGGGCGCTGGCTCGGCCTTGGCGTCGGGTTTTGGCTCGGCCTTGACGTCGGGCGCTGGCTCGGCCTTGGCGTCGGGCGTCGGCTCGGCCTTCTTGACGTCGGGCGCTGGCTCGGCCTTGGCGTCAGGCGTCGGCTCGGCCTTCTTGACGTCGGGCGCTGGCTTGGCCTTCTTGGCGTCGGGCGTCGGCTTGGCCTTCTTGGCGTCAGGCGTCGGCTCGGCCTTCTTGGCGTCGGGCGCTGGCTCGGCCTTGGCGTCAGGCGTCGGCTCGGCCTTCTTGACGTCGGGCGCTGGCTCGGCCTGGGCTTCCGGCTGCTGCGTGGCCTGGGGCGCCGGCTTCTGACTCACCTTGTCCTCCGCCGGCTGGACCTCCGCCTCTGCGGTAGCGACCCGGGCGGCCTCGGCCTGGAGCCTTTCCTGCTCCTCAAGAGCCTTCGGGTTGATGGCATGCTGGCGACGCCGTTGGCGCGGGTTGTTGCGGGTGCGCTTGGGTGTGGTATCGGCCGCGCTGGCCTCCGCCGGCGCTTCGCCTTTCTGCAGCGGGGCACGGAGCTCGCTCTTGCCGCGCTCGGCATCCGCTTCCTGGGGCTTGCGGGTCTCGCGAGGCTGGCCACGAGCCTCCTCCTGAGCCTTGCGGGATTCCGGCGCCTGACGGCCATCGTCCTGACGACGTCCGCGACCTCCGCGCCCTTCGGGTTGCTCCGCCTTGGCCTCGCCCTGACGCTGGGCCTTGGACGTGCGAGTGTCATCGCGGCCGGTCTCGCCGCGCTCTTGGCGCGGGCCACGGCGGTTACGCGGTCGCCCGTTGCCGCCAGCGGCCTTGTCGCTGCGCTGGTCGTCACGACTACGGGGGCCGCTGGCCGGACGAGATGGAGGGGCCTGATGCTCCTCTTGCTCCCGAGCCGTGGGCGACTCGGGAGCCTTGTTGGCCTCTTCCTCGCTGCCCAGCAGCCTGGCCAGCCCCTTGACCAGGCGTCCCAGTACACCGGCCTGGGGCTGAGGCGTCGGCGGGGCGGCGACAGCTGCGGTGGGCCGGGCGGGTTCCTCCTGCTGCAGCGAGACGGGGGCGGGTTCGTGGTGGATGACCGTCTTGACGGCGGCTTCGGCCCGCTGGACCGGCTTGCCGAAGGCAGACTCGGGCTCCTTGCCGATCTCGGTCTCGGTAGAAAGCTCGAAGCTTGACTGGCTTGTCGTGCCCTCTTCCTCGACATGGTCATCGCGCAGGCGCTGGACGTCGTAGTGCGGGGTGTCCATGTCGGCACTCGGCAGCACCACCACCCTGACGCCCTGGCGGCGCTCGATGTCGGCCAATACGTTGCGCTTCTCGTTGAGCAGGTAGGTGGCCACCGGCACGGGTACGATGGCACGGATCTGTGCGCTGCGTTCCTTCATGGCCTCTTCCTCGATCAGGCGCATGATGGACAGCGAGATCGAGCGCACGTCACGGATGGTGCCCTGGCCATCACAGCGCGGGCAAACCACGCCGCTGGTCTCGCCCAACGAGGGCCGCAGGCGCTGGCGGGACATCTCCATCAGCCCGAAGCGCGAGATGCGGCCGATCTGGACCCGGGCGCGGTCGAGCTTGAGCGCATCGCGCATGCGGTTCTCGACCTCACGCTGGTTGCGTGCCGGACTCATGTCGATGAAGTCGATGACCACTAGGCCACCAATGTCACGCAGGCGCAGCTGGCGGGCAATCTCGTCGGCGGCCTCCGTGTTGGTCTGCAGTGCCGTCTCCTCGATGTCGCTGCCACGGGTGGCGCGGGCCGAGTTGATGTCGATGGAGACCAGTGCCTCGGTGTGGTCGATGACGATGGAGCCACCGGAGGGCAGCTTGACCTCGCGCTCGTAGGCGGTTTCGATCTGCGACTCGATCTGGAAGCGCGAGAACAGCGGTACCTCGTCGGCGTAGAGCTTAATCTTCTGCTGGTAGGAAGGCATCACCTGGCGGATGAAGGCCAGGGCTTCCTGATGCACCTGCTCGCTGTCGATCAGCACCTCGCCGATATCCTGGCGCAGGTAGTCGCGCATGGCGCGGATGATGACGTTGGATTCCCGGTAGATCAGGAAGGGGGCGGAGCGCTTGCCGGCCTCCTCGGTGATCGACTCCCAGACCTGCATCAGGTAGTCGAGGTCCCACTGCAGCTCCTCGGTGGAGCGGCCGATACCGGCGGTGCGCACGATCAGTCCCATCTTGTCGGGCACGGTCAGCTGGCCCATGGCTTCCTTGAGCTGGCTGCGCTCTTCGCCCTCGATACGCCGGGAGATGCCGCCGGCCCGGGCGTTGTTGGGCATCAGCACCAGGAAGCGACCGGCCAGGCTGATGAAGGTGGTCAGGGCCGCGCCCTTGTTGCCGCGCTCCTCCTTGTCGACCTGGACGATGACTTCCTGGCCTTCCTTGAGCACCTCCTTGATGCTGGGGCGCCCGGAGGGCTCCTTCAGGAAGTATTCCCGGGAGATCTCCTTGAGGGGGAGGAAGCCGTGGCGCTCGGCGCCGAAGTCGACGAAGGCGGCTTCGAGAGAGGGTTCCACGCGGGTGATCTTGCCGCGATAGATATTGGCTTTCTTCTGTTCCCGGGCACCGGATTCGATGTCCAGGTCGTAGAGGCGTTGTCCATCGACCAAGGCGACGCGCAGCTCTTCGGGCTGGGTCGCGTTGATGAGCATCCGTTTCATGTTGTCTCGCAAAATGGACGCGCCGGTGGGCGCCCATGGGCGTCGACGTCGGCGAACCGCTGGGTGCAGCGTGCTTGTGCTCAGCGCATGTCGCGGATGCGGTACTGCGCCCGTCCGACCCCGGGACGCCTCGACGAGAGGCCCCGTGCCGGCATGATCATGTTGAGTACGTGGCGGAGGCAGAACATGTCTCGGTGGAACATCGCCCATCCGGCCCTGCGGTCACCGCCAACACCTGGCATTCATCGATTCGCCGACGCCGGCCTCCGGCACGTTGTTATACGTATCCCGGGTCCCCGTTGGTCCTGTGGAGCCTTCCAGGGAGCCGAGCGTGGCGTTGCATGCTTGCTGTTCGGCGGCGGGACCTCGGTGTGGCGAGAGTCGTCGCGGCCTGATCTTTTCGCTCCGGCCTGCGTGTCTGTCGTGCAGGCGCTCGGCGTGGCACAGGTGGCCCACTGGAGCGAGCCGACAATATAACAGTAAAGGCCGGGTACCGGCAATTGGCGCAGGAGGGCCCGCTCTGCGATAGAATACGCGTTTTCCGCAGGTTTCCAGTGGAGTGCCGGCATGGCCGAAGGCCGCGACGTAAAGTGGGTGGAAGTGACCGAGGGCCAGGCGGGGCAGCGGGTCGATAATTTCCTCATGAGCCGCCTCAAGGGGGCGCCACGCGCCCTGGTCTATCGCATCGTGCGCAAGGGCGAGGTGCGTGTGAACAAGAAGCGCGTCAAGGCCGATACCCGGCTGGTGGCGGGGGACATGGTGCGCATTCCGCCGCTGCGGCTAGCCCCCCGGGAGGCGGTGCGCGAGGTCAGCGACAACCTGCGCAACCTGCTGGCCGGTAGCGTGCTGCTGGAAGGCCGCGATTGGCTGGTGATCAACAAGCCTTCGGGGCTCGCCGTGCACGGCGGCAGCGGAGTCAAGATCGGCCTGATCGAGGCCCTGCGCCAGGTCCGCGAGGACCTGGACTTCCTCGAGCTGGTCCACCGCCTGGATCGCGATACCTCGGGATGCCTGCTCCTGGCCAAGTCGCGTCCGGCTCTGTTGACCCTGAACACTGCCCTCAAGCGACACGAAATGACCAAGCAGTACCTGGCGCTGGTGGCCGGACGCTGGCCGGCGCGGCGCGACATCGTCAGCGCGCGGCTGGATCGCTTCGACGCCGGCAACGGCGAGCGCCGGGTACGGGTGGACCCGGCCGGCAAGGTGGCCCGGACGCGCTTCGCGGTGCGCGAGACCTTCGCCGGCGTTACCCTGGTCGAGGCGGAGCCCATCACCGGGCGCACCCACCAGATCCGCGTGCATGCCGCCTATGCCGGCCATCCCTTGCTGGGTGACGACAAGTACGGCACCCGCGAGGGTGAGCGACTGGCCGCCCGGCTGGACCTGTCACGGCTCTTCCTGCATGCCGCCTCACTGAGTTTTCCCGAGCCCACCAGCGGTCGTCCGGTACAGATCCGGGCCCCGCTGGGCGAGGCACTCGAGGGAGTGCTCGAGCGCGCCCGTCCTTTCCGCTGATACCAGGAGCCACCATGCGCTATCGACTGATGATCTTCGACTGGGACGGCACCCTGATGGACTCCGTGGCCCGTATCGTCTCCTGCATGCAGGCCGCCTCCCGGGAGGCGGGCTGGGGCGAGCTGGAGGATGCGGCGGTACGCAATATCATCGGCCTCGGACTGCCCGAGGCGATCGCCACGCTCTGTCCCGGCATCGATACCGAGCGTGCCGAGCTGCTGCGGGCACGTTATGCCTATCACTTCGTCGAAGGGGATGTAACCCCCATGCGCTTCTATCCTGGCGTGGAAGAGGGGCTCGAACGGTTGCGAGCCAACCCGACCCTTCGTCTGGCGGTCGCCACCGGCAAGAGTCGCCGCGGGCTTGAGCGCATCTTCCGCGAGAGCAACAGCGGGCGCTGGTTTCATGCCAGCCGTACCGCCGACGAGACTCGCTCCAAGCCGCACCCGCGGATGCTCGAGGAATTGCTGGCCGAGCTGGATATCGGGGTCGCCGAGGCGGTCATGGTCGGTGATACCGAATACGACATGGAGATGGCCCGTGCCCTGGGTATGGACCGGGTGGCGGTGACCTACGGCGTGCACGCCCCGCAGCGTCTCGCCATCAGCCGTCCGGTCTTCACCGCCGAGCGCGCCGCCGATCTCTTCGACTGGCTGCACGCCTGATGCTGGGTCATCGGGCCTCGATCAAGGAGAGAGCATGAGCGACAATCATCAGGACGACCGCTGGACCTCGGGGCCGGAGCTGTCGCCCGAGGAGGCGCGGGACGCGCGCAAGGTCCGTGACGGGCGCCATGAGGCGGATGCCGCGGCCCCAGAGGAGGACATCGAGACGCTCCGGGAGCGCCGGCGATTGGCCGAGCTGCAGATGCTCGATCGCTGGATCGGTGGCGTCGTGGCGGAACAGCGCCGCTCGCGGCGCTGGAAGCTGTTTTTCCGTTTCTTCTTCGCCGCCTTGATCCTGGCCTCGCTGATCACCACCCTGTATGGGCTCTTCCTGGCCCCGGGGCGCAGCGTCATGGAGGGCCCCCACCTTGGCGTAGTGAAGGTCGAGGGCGTGATTGATGGTGATGCCAAGGCCAGTGCCGAGCGCATCATCGAAGGGCTGAGGCGCGCCTGGGAGGTGCCGGATGCCGAGGCGGTGGTGCTGCACATCGATAGCCCTGGTGGCAGTCCGGTGCAGTCGCAGCGTATATATGACGAGGTGATGCGCCTGCGCGAGGCCGGCGACAAGCCGGTTATTGCGGTGATCGAGGACATCGGGGCGAGTGGTGCCTACTATATCGCCGCTGCGGCGGACCAGATCGTCGCCGCGCCGGCCAGCCTGGTGGGGTCGATCGGGGTGATTCATGCCGGTTTCGGCTTCGAGGAGGCAATCGACCGGCTCGGCGTGGAGCGACGTATCTTCACCGCGGGAGACAACAAGGCCTTCCTCGATCCCTTCCGGGACATTTCCCCCGAACAGCGCGACTTCTGGAAAGGGGTGCTCGAGACCACTCATCGGCAGTTTATCGAGGACGTAAAAGCCGGCCGAACCGGGCGCCTGACCGAGGATGAGCGGTTGTTCAGTGGTCTGCTCTGGACCGGCGAGCAAGCCATGGGACTGGGGCTGGTCGACACCCTCGGCACTCTCGACAGCCTTGCCCTCGAGCGTCTCGAGGCACCGCGTGTGCGGGACTATACGCCCAGCCTGGATCCTCTCGAACGACTCTCCCGGCAGTTCGGTCGCGTCGCCGCCGAGTGGCTCGGCCTGCCCAGAGCCGTCGCGCCGCTGCGCTATCAGCTCTATTAGCCACGGGCCTCGGGCTACGAGCGTCGGGCAGTTGATGGTTGGCTGGCAGCCCGCAGCCCGCAGCCCGCAGCTTAGCGCCCGCCGAGGGGGTCGAGCCCGGCCTCGCGTAGCATCGCGCAGAGCCGGATCAGCGGCAGGCCGATCAGGGTATTGGGGTCATCCCCCTCCAGACGCTCGAACAGGGCGATGCCCAGGCCCTCCATGCGAAAGCTGCCGGCGCTGTCCAGGGGGCGTTCCTGCGCCACGTAGCGGGCGATCTCCGCCTCGCTAAGCGGTCGAAACACCACGTCGTAGGTCTCGTGGCAGACGCGATGATGCAGGCGGCGGGTGTCGATCAGTGCCAGCCCGGTGAGGAAGCGCACGCGCCGGCCCGAGAAACGGCACAGCTGCCGCCTCGCTGTGGCTTCGTCGCCGGGCTTGCCGAGGATCTCGCCATCGAAGACGGCCACCTGATCGGCGCCGATGATCAGGTGATCCGGCCAGGCCTCGGCCAGCCGATCGGCCTTAGCCAGCGCCAGGCGTTGGGTCAGAGCTTCGGGGGACTCCCCGGGATGCGGGGTTTCGTCGATGTCCGGGCTCTGCCAGACATAGGGCAATTCCAGTCGATCCAGCAACCGTCGGCGGAAGCGGGATCCGGAGGCGAGTACCAGGCGTGACATGATGGTTTCTCCTTGGGCAAAGGGGCAGTGTACCCCCTGGCGATGGCGGCTTTGACAGGGGCTGGGGGAGTGCCTATCATTGCGCGCCTATGTTGACCTCACGACTCCCTGGCAGGGTCGAGCCCTATCGGCTCGCTGCCCATGACGAACACCTGGAAGGCCTTGTCGCCCTCGCTGAACTGGCGCGCCTCACCGAGGCGATCGGGGAGCAGGCGGGGGACGCCCGGGTATGGCTGGATTTCACCATCGATGCCCAGGGGCGTCGGGTGATCAGCGGGCGGCTGGAAGCCGACCTGCTGCTGGCCTGCCGGCGTTGTCTCGCGCCGATGCCCCAGCGCGTCGAGAGCGATTTCCTGCTCGGCATGGTGACCAGCGATGCCCTGGCCGCCGAACTGCCGAGTACCCACGAGCCGGTGCTGGTGGAGGACGAACAGCTGAACCTGCTGGCAGTGGTGGAGGATGAGCTCATCCTCAGCCTGCCCCAGGTGGTTTACCACGACGAGGCCGAGTGCCAGGTCTCGCCCGAGCAGCTGAACAGCACGGCGCCTGCCGAGACCTCTGAGGCGCCCGCCGACAGCCCCTTCGACGTGCTCAGGCACCTCAAGGGCAAATCTTGATTCAACGTTCACTCTGGAGTGACATCCCATGGCAGTTCAACAGAACCGCAAGACCCGTTCCAAGCGCGGCATGCGCCGCAGCCACGACGCCCTCGCGGCCCCGGCCCTGTCCCAGGACAAGGAGACCGGTACCACCCACCGTCGTCACCACGTGGCCCCCGATGGCTTCTATCGGGGTCGCAAGGTCGTCGAGGCCTGAGGTGACGGCGACGCTTGCGGTGATGCCCGGCGACTGACGTGCGTATCGCCGTCGATGCCATGGGCGGGGATCTTGGTCCCCTGGCCACCGTGGCGGGGGCGGCCAGTGCGGTCGTCGCCGATCCGCATCTCGAACTTCGACTGTACGGCCCGGCTGGCCGACTGGAAGACGAGATCTCCCGACTGCCGCGGCATCTCGCCGCGGCGGCCTCGCGTCTACAGGTCAGCGATGCCCCCGACGTGATCCGTCAGGACCAACGTCCATCCGACGTGTTGCGCCATGGTGCTAACACCAGCATGGCGAGGATGCTCGGCGACCTGGCCAAGGGCGAGGCCGAGGCCGGGGTCAGCGCCGGCAATACCGGGGCACTGATGGCCCTGTCGCGCCGGGCGCTGGGTACGGTGGCCGGTATTCCGCGCCCCGCCATCAGTACGGCGATCCCGACGCGCCGTGAGGGGCGTTGCTATCTGCTGGATCTGGGGGCGAATGTGGAGGCCTCCGCCGATCGACTGGTCGACTTCGCACTAATGGGCGAGGCCATGGCGCGCCACATCGATGGCTTGCCATCGCCGCGATTGGCCCTGATCAATGTGGGCGTCGAGGGCACCAAAGGGACCGTCAGCGTCCAGCAGGCCGACGAACTCCTGCGCCGGTTGCCGGACCTGAACTACCTCGGCTTCATCGAGGGCGATGGGATCTTTTCCGGCGAGGCCGACGTGGTGGTGTGTGACGGCTTCGTCGGTAATGTCGTGCTCAAGGCTAGCGAGGGGCTGGCGAGAATGCTGGTGCAGCGCGTGCAGTCGGCCTTCGGGGCGCACTGGAGCGGCCGTCTGGTCGGGTTGCTGGCGAGACCGGCGCTCAGGCGCCTCAAAAACGAACTCGATCCCGTGCGCTACAATGGGGCGAGCCTGCTGGGGCTGGATGGCATCGTCATCAAGAGTCACGGCAGTGCCGATGCCACTGGCTTCCATTATGCGGTGGGGCGGGCGGTACAGGAGGTGAGGCACGACCTGCCGCGCCGACTGGCCGCCGAACTGGTTCATTGCCGCCCCGGTGCTGCCGGGGTGGTATCCGCCGGGAAAGGACCCCGGCACCATGCGCCGGCACCGGTCTCCACGACCGCTGTCGGCGATCGCCAACAAGAGCAAAGGTGATCGACATGACCCAACCCCTTGCCCTCGTCTTCCCCGGGCAGGGCTCCCAGCAGATCGGTATGCTGCGCGAGCTGGCAGAGCGCTACAGCGTGGTGCGGACTACCTTCGAGGAGGCCGCCGATGCCTTGGGATACGATCTCTGGCAGGTGGTCCAGGAAGGCCCGGCCGAGAGACTCAATGCTACCGCCTGCACGCAGCCGGCACTGCTGACGGCCAGTGTGGCTATCTGGCGTGTCTGGCAGGAGCTCGAAGGGCCGCGTCCCCTGGCCATGGCCGGCCACAGCCTGGGCGAATACAGCGCCATGGTGTGTGCCGGTACGCTGCCTTTTGCTCAGGGCGTACGGCTCGTCAGGTTGCGGGGCGAGGCCATGCAGGCCGCCGTGCCCGCGGGTGAGGGAGGCATGGCGGCGATTCTCGGGCTCGACGATGGCGAGGTAGAGGCAGCCTGTGCCCGGGCCGCCGAGGGCGACGTGGTCGCCGCCGTCAACTACAATGCGCCGGGCCAGGTGGTGATCGCCGGCAGCAAGGCGGCCGTGGAGCGGGCCATCGCGGCATGCCAGGAGGCCGGAGCCAAGCGTGCCATGCCGCTGCCGGTGTCGGTGCCGTCGCACTGCGAGCTGATGCGTCCGGCCGCCGAGCGGCTGGCCGAGGCGCTGGACGAGGTCGAACTGCGGGCGCCGCGCTATACGGTGTTCCAGAACGTCGACGCCCAGGCGCATGCCGACGTGGCTACGCTGCGTACCCGCCTGATCGAGCAGCTCTATCAGCCGGTGCGCTGGACCGCCTGTGTCGAAGCGCTGATCGACCACGGTGCGGACGTGTTTATCGAGTGCGGCCCGGGCAAGGTGCTCACCGGGCTCAACAAGCGAATCGCGCGGGGCAGTCGCGGGCTGGCGGTCAATGACCCGGACAGCCTCGATGCCGCCCTCGAGCTGGCCCGCGAGACGGCGGGCCAGGCACCGTCGGCCAATGGCTGATTCACCCCCGGATGGAGACGGAAGAGAGCATGACAATCGAGCGTAGAGTCGCCCTGATTACCGGTGCCAGTCGTGGTATCGGTCGTGCCATCGCCCATGAGCTGGGACGCCAGGGACGGATCGTGATCGGCACCGCTACCAGCGATGCCGGTGCCGAGCGCATCGAGGCCGACCTCAAGGCCCAAGGGATCGAGGGAGGAGGGCGTCGCCTGGATGTCACCGACCCGGCCAGTGTGGACGCCCTGGTGAAGTCGATCACCGAGGAGTTCGGTGCGCCGACCATCCTGGTCAACAACGCCGGCATCACCCGTGACAATCTCCTGATGCGCATGAAGGAGGACGAGTGGGACGCGGTCATGGAGACCAATCTCAAGTCGGTCTATCGCGTCAGCAAGGCGTGCCTGCGTGGCATGACCCGGGCCCGTTTCGGGCGCATCGTCTCGGTCAGCTCGGTGGTGGCCACCATGGGTAACCTTGGCCAGACCAACTATGCGGCCGCCAAGGCAGGCATGGAGGGGTTCACGAGAGCGCTGGCCCGAGAGGTCGCCTCCCGGGCCATCACCGTCAATGTGGTGGCGCCGGGCTTCATCGCCACCGACATGACCAGCACGCTTCCAGAGGAGCAGAAGACACTGCTGCTCGACCAGATTCCTCTGGCCAGACTCGGTCAGCCGGAGGAGATTGCCGCGGCGGTGGGCTTCCTGACCGGGGAGTCGGCAAGCTATATCACCGGCGAAACGCTGCATGTCAATGGTGGCATGAACATGCGCTAAGGGCGTGCCTTACGCCTGTTGCGTCGACCCAGAGCGGTCTATAAACTACCCCGCAGCTTTGGGCTTGCGGATTTAACGGCTGATCATCAGAACGGCTAACGTGAACGACTGGAGTACGTCATAATGAGCACCATCGAAGAGCGCGTGAAGAAGGTTGTGGCCGAGCGCCTGAACGTCAAGGAAGAAGATATCCAGAACTCCTCTTCCTTCACCGAAGACCTGGGCGCTGATTCCCTGGATACCGTCGAGCTGGTGATGGCGCTCGAGGAGGAATTCGATACCGAAATCCCCGACGAGGAAGCCGAGAAGATCACGACCGTTCAGGAAGCCATCGACTACGTCAACGCCCACCAGTAACAGGGCGTTCGGCACCGCTTGCTGATGTGTCCGGGGGCGGGGCCCCCGAGGAGAGCCGTCCTGTCATGCAGGGCGGCTCTCGCGCTATTGGTGACGCCGGTTCGCGGAAGGCACAACGCAGAGAGTCGGGTATAATGTGCCCAATGACGGCTCCCGGCGGGGGCGCGACACCATTGATGTCTGGAGGAAAGCTGATGGCTCGCAGAAGGGTAGTGGTGACCGGTCTCGGCCTGGTCACACCAGTGGGGAATACCGTGAAGGAGAGCTGGGCCAATATCCTGGCCGGCAAGAGTGGTATCGCCCCCATCGAGCACTTCGACCCCAGCGGCTTCAACACACGGTTCGGTGGCTCGGTGAAGAATTTCGACATCAGCCCCTATCTCAATCCCAAGGATGCCAGGAAGATGGACCTGTTCATCCAGTACGGGATGGCGGCCGGCGCTCAGGCGATCACCGATGCCGGTATCGAGTGCACCGAGGAGAATGCCGGTCGGATCGGGGTCGCCATCGGCTCGGGGATCGGCGGGCTGCCGATGATCGAGCACAATCACAGTGCGATGCTCAAGGGCGGCGCGCGGCGCATCTCGCCGTTCTTCGTGCCCGGGTCGATCATCAACATGATCTCCGGCAACCTGGCGATCCAGCATGGCTTCCAGGGCCCCAATATCGCCATCACCACGGCTTGCACCACCGGGACTCACAATATCGGCTATAGCGCCCGTACCATCGCCTACGGTGATGCCGACGTGATGATCTGCGGCGGCGCCGAGATGGCCACTACGCCGCTGGGCCTGGGCGGCTTCTCGGCCGCCCGGGCACTCTCCACGCGCAATGATGATCCGGCCGCCGCGAGCCGCCCCTGGGACCGCGATCGTGACGGCTTCGTGCTCTCCGACGGGGCCGGCGTGATCGTGCTCGAGGCGTACGAACATGCCAAGGCCCGCGGGGCCACCATCTACGCTGAGTTGACCGGCTTCGGCATGAGCGACGACGCCTATCACATGACCGCACCGCCGGAAGATGGCCGCGGTGCCGCCCTGTCGATGGCCAATGCCATCCGTGATGCCGGCATCGATCCCGCAGCGGTCGACTACATCAATGCCCACGGCACCTCGACATCGGCCGGCGATCTGGCCGAGAGCCGGGCGGTGGAGCGGGTCTTGGGCGAGGCCTCCCGGCATGTGGCGGTGAGCTCCACCAAGTCGATGATCGGGCACCTGCTGGGGGCCGCCGGCGCCGTCGAGGCGATCTTCAGCATACTGGCCATCCGTGACCAGGTCGCCCCGCCGACCATCAACCTGGACAACCCCCAGGAAGGCTGCGTGCTGGACTACGTCCCCCACGCCGCCCGCGAGATGAAGGTCGACATCAGCCTGTCGAATTCCTTCGGCTTCGGTGGCACCAACGGCACCCTGGTCTTCACCAAGGTGTGAGCACCACGGCCGACGACGGCGCCCCCCTGGGCCTGATGCCCGGGCAGGAGGTGCCCTTCGATGATCGCGGGCTGGCCTACGGTGACGGAGTGTTCGAGACGGTGCTGGTGCGCAACGGGTTCCCGGTGCTGTGGGATTACCACCTGGCGCGCCTGGCTCGCGGTGCCGAGGTCCTGGGATTCCCGGCGCCTCGGCAGGCGGATCTCGAGCGACCCCTGGCGAAGGCACCCAAGGGCCTGGCCGTCCTCAAGCTGATGGTGACACGGGGCAGCGGTGGTCGTGGCTATCTCGCCCCGGACCCGCCCAAGCCTCGCCTGCGCTGGCAGCTGTTGCCCTTCGCTCCGACCCCGAACCGCTGGTGGGAGGGGGTCCGGGTCCGTCACTGCCGGCTACGGCTGGGCATCCAGCCGGTCCTGGCCGGCATCAAGCACCTCAATCGGCTCGAGAACGTCCTGGCACGTCGCGAGTGGCAGGATCCGGATACGGCCGAGGGGCTGCTGTGCGACAGCGAGGGCCGTCTGGTAGAGGCCACCGGCATGAACCTCTTCTGGCAGCGAGGAGGGCGTCTGGAAACCCCCCGGCTCGATCATTGCGGCGTGGCCGGCACCCTGCGCGAGGCGCTGAAGGGGCGTGTCGCGCTTCACGAGGTCGCCGTCGGTCCCGAGGTGCTCAACGACGCCGAGGCACTCTGGCTGGGCAACTCCGTCCAGGGACTGTGGCCGGTGACCCGTCTGGATGACCCTGACGGCCGGGCACAGCACCGCTGGTCACTCGGACCGCCGCATCGATGGCTGCAGGCCGAGGCCCAGGCGTTGCTGGGCTATCCCGTGCCAGAGGTGAGAGACCATTGAACGAGGAAGACGTATGGGCCGTGTGGTGAAGATCCTGGCCGTTCTGCTGATTCTGGCCGCGGTGGCGGCCTTCGCCGGCCATCGCTACTGGCAGACCCGGCTGGAGGCCCCCCTCGAGGTGGCCGAGCCGACCCTGTATGAGGTTCCCGAAGGGGCGGGGTTCCACCGAGTGATCGGTGATCTCGCTGCTCAGGGCATCATCGGCGATGGCTGGGCCTACCGGCTGTTGGTGCGGCTCGAGCCCGAGGCCGTGCCCGAACTGCGCCCCGGGGAGTATCGCCTGACCCCGGGCATGTCTGGCCGTGAGCTGCTGGGGCTGCTGGACCGCCACGAGCGGATCACCTATCCGCTGACCGTTCCCGAGGGCTGGACCTTTGCCCAGATGCGGGCGGCCCTGGCCGCGGCTGAGAAGCTCGAGCATCGTACCACGGGACTCTCCGATGCCGAGGTGATGGCCCGGCTGGGGCGTGAGGGGCTGCATCCCGAGGGGCGCTTCTTCCCCGATACCTACCGCTACCACAAAGGCGTGAGCGACCTGGCGCTCCTGCGTCAGGCGATGGAGCGGATGGACAGGATCCTGGCAGAGATATGGACCGGTCGTGCCGAGGATCTGCCCCTCGAGACGCCTGACGAGGCCCTGATTCTGGCCTCGCTGATCGAGCGCGAGACCGGCGTGGCCGGCGAGCGTCGACGCATCGCCGGGGTCTTCACCCGTCGTCTGGAGCGGGGCATGCGTCTGCAGACCGACCCCACCGTCATCTACGGCATGGGCGAGCGCTTCGATGGCAATATCACTCGGGCCGATCTGCGCGAAGCCACGCCCTACAATACCTATGTGATCGAGGGACTGCCGCCGACGCCGATCGCCCTGCCAGGACGCGCCTCGCTGGAGGCGGCGGTGGATCCGGCGGATGGCGAGGCGCTCTACTTCGTCGCCCGCGGTGACGGCAGCCATCACTTCTCGCGCACGCTGCGCGAGCACAACAATGCCGTGAACCGCTATATCCGCAACCGTTGATCCATTCACCCTGAACCGGGAAGTCGTCATGTCGCGTCGCGGACGTTTCATCACCCTGGAAGGCGGCGAAGGCGTGGGCAAGTCCACCAACCTGTCGCTGGTCGCCGACCACCTCGAGGCCCGAGGCCTCGAGGTGGTGCGTACCCGTGAGCCCGGCGGCACCCCCCGGGCCGAGGCCATGCGTCGACTGCTGCTTGACCCGTTCGGCGAGGAGCCGCTCGATCCCGATGCCGAGCTGCTGCTGATATTCGCCGCCCGTGCTCAGCACCTGGCCCGAGTGATCCGTCCCGCCCTGGAGCGGGGAGCTTGGGTGGTCTGCGATCGTTTCACCGATGCCACTTACGCCTATCAGGGGGGCGGGCGTGGCATCGATCGGGCGCGTATCGCCGAACTCGAGACCTTCGTTCAGCAGGGGCTCGAGCCTGACCTGACCCTGTTGCTGGACATGCCCATGGCGGGTTCCCAGCAGCGTCTCGAGGGACGCCTCGACCGTGAGGGTGGCCGGCGTGACCGCTTCGAGGGCGAGCGTGCCGAGTTCTTCGAGGCCGTGCGCCGGGCCTACCTGGCCCAAGCCGCGTCGGCCCCGGAGCGCATGACGGTGGTCGATGCCGCGGTCGGGCTCGAGGAGGTCCAGGCCCAGCTGCGCCGGCTTCTGGACCGCAAGCTGGCGGAGTGGACATGAGCCTCGAGGCGAGTCCCCGTCCGTTGCCCTGGCTGATGCCGCGCTGGCAGGAACTCACGCGTCTCGCCGATGCCGGTCGTCTACCCCATGCCCTGCTACTGTCCGGCCCCCATGGCGTGGGCAAGTCGTCGCTGGCCGAGGCACTGATCGCCCGGACCCTCTGTGCGTCTCCGGGGAGCCTCGCCTGCGGGGCGTGTCATGCCTGCCGGATGCTGGCCGCCGGCTACCATCCGGATCTATTACGGGTCGCTCCCGAGGAGGGCAAGCGGCAGATCCGCATTGCTCCCGTGCGTGAGGTGAACGCCTTCGTTGCCCAGACCGCCCAGCAGGGCGGTTATCGGGTGATCGTGATGGCCCCGGCCGAGGCGATGAACGTGGCCGCCTCCAATGCGCTGCTCAAGAGTCTCGAGGAGCCCGGTGGACGTACGCTCTTCCTGCTGCTGTCCGATATTCCCTCGCACCTGCTCCCCACCATCCGCTCACGCTGCCAGCACTGGAGCCTGACGGCGCCTGCCGAGGAAGATTGCCTGGCGTGGCTGGCCGAGCGCCTGGGCGGGCATGACGAAGCGCGCTTCTGGTGGCGTGCCGCCGGAGGCCTGCCGTTGCGCGCCCTGGAACTGGCCGAACCGGATGCTCGTGTCCTGCGCCAACAGCTCCATGAGACCTTCGATGCCCTGGTGCGCGGCGGCGAGCCGGTGGCCGAGGCCGCCAGGCTGGAGCGACAGTCGGTCGACGCCATCCTATGGTACGGTATCGCCTGGCTCGAGGACCTGATCCGGTTGGGGCTGTCCGGCGAGACCGAGGAACTGCGCAACCCCGATCTGTTACCGCTCTATCGCCAGGCGGTCAAGAATGCTCGGGTCCGCGACTGGTTTCGCCTGCTGGATTATGCGCGTGAACAGCGCCGCCTGCTGGCCGAAGGGGGCAATCCCAACCCCCAACTCGTGATCGAGTCCTGGCTGGTGCGCTGGTCAACGCTGCTACGCTCCTGAGGAGAGTCCCATGGCCGCACAGAAAGCCCTGTCCCTAACCATTCAGGACATCCCGACCTTGCTCTCGGCCTATATGCCGGTCCTCGAACGCGGGGGCATCTTCGTGCCGACCCGCGAAAGCTACGACCTCGGCCAGGAGGTCTTCCTGCTGCTGATGCTGCCGGGGGAGAGTGAGCGTCTGCCGGTGACCGGCCGGGTGGTCTGGGTCTCGCCGGAGGGGGTGTCAGGGTATCGCGTGCCCGGCATCGGTATCCATTTCAGTGCCGAGGACCAGGGCGTGCGTGACCGGATCGAGACCCTGCTGGCCGGCCAGCTCGACAGGGGCACCCCCACCTATACGCTTTAAAGCGCCCAGCGCCCAGCGCCCAGCGCCCAGGGCCGATCGAGAGAGGCCCATCACTGCCTTCTGATTCATTACCATCGGTGTTTTCGCGTATGTTTATCGACTCCCATTGCCATCTCGATCGCCTGGCAGCGACGACCCATGGCGGCGACCTGGCCGCCGCTCTCGACGCCGCCCGGGGCCGGGACGTGCGTCAGTTTCTGGCCATCGCCGTCACCCTGGAGGACGTGCCGGGACTGGCTACCCTCAGTCGCGAGCATGGCGATGTGGTGATCTCCGCCGGCGTGCATCCCCTACATCGGGTGCTCGAGGAGCCGAGCGTGGCGGCCATCAGGGAATGCGCCGAACGATTCGGAGCCGTGGCCATCGGCGAGACCGGTCTCGATTACCATTATCTGGAGAAGGCTCCGGATTGTGTGTCACGCGAGGTCCAGCACGAACGCTTCCGCCGCCACCTGATCGCGGCCCGCGAGCTCGAGCTGCCGGTGATCATCCATACCCGGGAGGCCCGTGAGGATACCCTGGCGCTGATTCGCGAGCACACCGACCCGGCGGTGGGCGGCGTGCTGCACTGCTTCACCGAGGACCTGGACATGGCCCGGGAGGCGGTGCGTCACGGTTTCTACATCTCGCTGTCGGGCATCGTGACCTTTCGCAATGCCGCGTCGGTCCGCGAGCTGGCCCGGCGGTTGCCGCTGGACCGGCTGCTGATCGAGACCGACAGCCCCTACCTGGCCCCGGTGCCCCATCGCGGCAGGCCCAACGAACCGGCCTGGGTGGTCGAGGTGGCCGAATGCATCGCCGCCGAGCGAGGCATCAGCGTGGCGGAGGTGGCCATGCAGACCACGGCCAACTTCTACCACCTCTTCCGTGAAGCTGCCCCGGAGGCGCCGGAGGGCGTGCGCGAGGCCCTGACCAGCGCCGGCCTGGTGTAGGCTGATAGCAGAAGACCGGTTAGGAGGACACCGCGATGAACCTTGATGCGCTGCTGGCACATATCGACCCCGAGGGGGAGATCCCACCGGTGGATCGCTGGCATCCCGACCACCAGGGCGAAATGGATCTGGTGATCGCTGCCGATGGCCGCTGGATCCATGAGGGCTCGCCCATCACCCGACCACGCCTGGTACGGCTGCTTTCTACCCTGCTGCGCCGTGAGGCCGACGGCAGCCATGTGCTGGTGACGCCGGCCGAGAAACTGCGTATTCGAGTCGAGGACTGTCCCTTCCTCATCGTCGATGCCGAACCCGCGTCGGAGGGCCGCTGGTGGCTGACCACCAATGTCGGTGACCGGGTACCGCTCGATGCCGGTCATCGGCTGGCGCTGGGCGAGACCCCGGCCGGCGAGAGCGTCCCCGAGGTGCCGGTGCGCTTCGGCCTCGTCGCCCGCCTGGGACGCAACGTCTATTATCGCCTGGTGGAACAGGCGGAGTCACGTGAGCTCGACGAGGGGGGCAACGAACTTGGCCTGACCAGCGGAGGCGCCTGGCATCCCCTGGGGCGCCTGGAGGCCGGGCAACTGCCCGATGACGAGTTCCCATGCGGTTGACCGCCGAGCAGCAGGCCGTGGTAGCCCACGGCGAGGGGCATGCGCGGGTGGCGGCGGTGGCCGGTGCCGGTAAGACGACCACTCTGGTGGCTCGCGTGTTGCACCTGCTGGAGTGCGGTGTGCCACCCGCACGCCTGCTGGTGCTGATGTTCAACCGCTCCGCCCGGGAAGACTTCCAGTCGCGACTGGCGGCCATGGCGCCCTCCGGTCAGGCGCTGCCCGATGTGCGCACCTTCCATTCCCTGGGTCACCGGCTCACCGGCACCCTGACCCGCTGGGGCGTGCTGGCGCCGCGTGAGCTACTCACCGCCGACTGGCAACTCGAGCGTCTGCTGCGCCAGGCCACGCTTCAGGCGCTGGAGAGTGCGTCCGAGACTCGCGACTCGGCGCTGGAAAGCGATACTCTGGAGACGCTGGCGCATTTCTGCGGCCTGGTGAAGGCGGAGATGGCGCCGCCGGCCGAGCTGTATGCCCGGCTCGGCCTGGGCGAGGAGACCGATCACTTCGTGGCGGCCTTCGAGCATGCCGAGACCCTGCTGGCCGATCAGGGCCTGATGACCTACTCGGACCTGCTCTATCGTCCGCTGCGGGCGCTCGAGGCAGAGCCCGCGTTGCATGCCCGGGTGCAGGGCTTCCTCGATCACGTCATCATCGACGAGTATCAGGACATCAACGTCGCCCAGCAGCACCTGCTGGCGATGCTGGCTGGTCGCGAGGCCGCCGTCATGGCCGTAGGGGATGCCAACCAATGCATCTACGAGTGGCGTGGCGCCCATCCCGATACCATGCTCGAGAATTTCACCGCCACCTTTGGGGCTGCCCGGGACTATCCCCTCTCAACGACCTTCCGGCATGGCCATGCCCTGGCCCTGGTGGCCAACCATGCCATCGCCGCCAACCGGCGACGCCCCGACCAGCTCTGCCTGGCGGCACCCCGGAATCCGGCGACCACGGTATCGGTGGCACAGGGGACCCAAGGGCTGATCGGCGAACTGGGGGACTGGTGCCGG
The DNA here is from genome assembly GCF_014192215.1 of Halomonas cerina. GTDB lineage: Bacteria > Pseudomonadota > Gammaproteobacteria > Pseudomonadales > Halomonadaceae > Halomonas > Halomonas cerina. Next base: position 7,003 of record NZ_JACHXP010000015.1, on the reverse strand, counting down.
CAGGGACGCCGCCTGGACGAGGCCAGCCTGCTGGTACGCAGTTGGGCGCTATCGGTGCCCATTCAACTGGCCTTGTTGCGCGAGGGCATTCCCTTCAGGCTGAGCCGGGAGGATCGCTTCGTGTTCCGCCTGCCGCTGGTGGAGGCCTTGGCCGGCTACCTGATGCTGGCGAGGGAGCCTCGCCTGCTCCAGGACCCCGGTCACCTGCTCATGCTGCTCGCCCAGCCCACCCCTTTCGTCGCCCGGGAGCGCCTGACGGCGCTGGCCGTGCATCTGGCCGAGACCCAACGCTGGCCGGAACACCACGTCCCCCTGCTGACGGAACTCAGGCCTCACCAGCGACGCACCTTGAAGCGTCGCTGGATGCTGCTCTGTGAGCTGCCACGCCTCAGCGCCTGGCCGCCGGCACGACTGCTCCAGCACGTGATCGAGAGCGTGGAAGCCGAGAAGGTGCTCAAGCGGGCAGCGGCGCGGCGTGACAAGGGCGAGGAGGACGTGCGCCTGCTCGACGTACTGGTCGAGCAGGCCGGGGAGACAGGCGACCTCGAGGCCTTTATCGAGTTACTGCGCCGGCCGGTGCAGAATCGCGACGACGGGGTGCTGATCACCACGGTCCACGGGGCTAAGGGGCTGGAGTGGCCGCTCGTGTTGCTCGCCGGTGCCAACGAGGAGGATTTTCCCCACTACAGCCGTGACAACCCTTTGACGACGGCGCGGCTGGAAGAGGAGCGGCGGCTCTTCTATGTGGCGATCACCCGGGCCCGGGAACGCCTGGTGGTACTGCATGATGGTGGTGACCACCGACCGAGTCGCTTCATCGGCGAGACCGCTTGGGAGGATAGCCAGCGGGTCGCCGACCGACTGGCGGGACAGGGCGCGACCCCGATCCCGGTGACCTATCCCGACCTGGTGCGCCGCTATCTCGCGGCCCTGGGCGAGACCCTGTCCGTCGAGGCCGCGGCCTTGCCGGCAGGCGTTGCTGTGCCGGTGGTCGACTATCGCGTCGGTCAGCGCCTGACTCATGCGGTCTTCGGCGAGGGCGAGATCAGCGTGGTGGAGGGCGACCCGGCCAACCCGGTGATCGAGGTCCGCTTTCGTCAGGCCGGTCGGCGTCGACTGATCGCTCGACGGGCCCCCATCGAACTGCTGGAAGGAGAACACCTTGAGCCAAGTGCTGATCGATGCGGATGAACTGCGCCGCGCCCTAAACGGTGACCGTCCCCCCCGGGTACTGGACTGCCGGGCGCGGCTGGGGGACTCGGACGCCGGCGAGCGTTTATGGCGCGAGGGTCATGTACCTGGCAGTCTGCATCTCGATCTGGACCGGGATCTGGCTGGGCCGACAGGGGAAGGCGGCCGTCACCCGCTGCCCTCCCATGATGCCTTCACCGCGGTGATCCAGCGGCTGGGGATCTCGCCCGACCGCGCGGTGGTGGTCTATGACGATAGGGGCGGCCAGCTGGCGGCGGCTCGGGCCTGGTGGATGCTCGCCTGCTGGGCCGGCCACCCTGAGGTGCGTGTCCTCGACGGCGGCCTGCGGGCCTGGCTGGACGCCGGCGGCGAGTTGCCGCTGGGGCGTGAACCCGTCCCCTCACCGAGCGACTGGAGGCCGACCTATCGCGACGAGGCCTGGGCCACGGCCGAGGAGGTGCTGTCCGGCCAGGCCCTCATGGTGGACGCCCGCAGCCACGAGCGCTTCCGAGGCGAGGTCGAGCCCGTGGACCCGGTGGCGGGGCATATCCCCGGGGCGGTCTGCCGACCCAGTGCCGAGAACCTCGACGAGGCCGGGCGCTTCAAGGCTCCCGCAGCCTTGGATGCCGAACTGCCCGGGGGGGACGAGGTGATCGCCTACTGCGGCTCCGGGGTCACCGCCTGCCATGACATCCTCGCCTATGGGGTGGCTGGCCGACCGCTGCCCCGGCTCTATCCCGGCTCCTGGAGCGAGTGGATCCGCGATCCCGGTCGGCCGGTGATTCGCGGCCAGTAGGCAGACCCGGTTCTCACCGCTACTCTTATCCTAGAGGGTCGAGAACCGAGGGCCGATGGCCGATGAATTTCGCGCTGATCGGGGCAGCCGGCTACATTGCGCCGCGCCACATGCAGGCCATCCAGGCTACCGGTCATTCGCTGGTCGCCGCCTACGACATCAATGACTCGGTGGGCATTCTCGATTCCATCTCGACCGACTGCGCCTTCTTCACTCAATTCGAGTATTTCCTGGAACACGCCTGGCGGCTCAAGCGGACGGGCGATCAGGCGCTGGACTATATGGTGGTCTGCTCCCCCAATCATCTGCACAGCGCCCATATCGTCGCCGGCCTGCAGTTGGGCTGCGACGTGATCTGCGAGAAGCCGCTGGTGCCCACCCCGGACAAGCTCGACGAGTTGCGCTGCATGGAGCAGGAAACCGGCCGACGCATCCACAGCATCCTGCAGTTGCGCCATCATCCGGCGATCCATGAGCTGCGCGACAAGGTGGTGGCCGAGCGGCAGGATAGCAAGTATGAGGTCGAGCTGACCTATATCACCTCCCGCGGCCCCTGGTACCAGGCCAGCTGGAAGGGCGATCCACGTAAGTCGTTCGGGGTGGAGGCCGATATCGGGGTACACTTCTTCGACGTGTTGCACCTGATCTTCGGCGAACTGCAGCGTAACGTGGTGCACTACAGGGATGACCACAAGGTGGCCGGTTTTCTGGAGTACGAGAAGGCCAGGGTACGTTGGTTCTTGTCCATCGATGCCCAGGACCTGCCGGAAGCGGTGCGGGGCCGGCAGTCCACCTACCGTTCGCTGATCTGCGACGGCGAGGAGTTCGAGTTTTCCGCTGGCTTCACCGACCTGCATGTCGTCAGCTATCGCGAGATCCTGGCGGGTCGCGGCTTCGGGACCCAAGTGATACGCCACAGCCTGGAAATCGTGCAAGCCGTACGTCAGGCACCGCGCGAGGCGCCAAGGGATGGCGAGGCCCATCCCCGGCTGCTGGCCCTGTTACAGGCGCGGAGCGCGCGGCCATGATGCCCTTCATCGACCTGGGGGCCCAGCAGCAGCGGCTCAGGCCGCGGCTCGAGGCCGCCATGCAGGCAGTATTGGCTCACGGCTGCTATGTGCTGGGTCCCGAGGTGGAGGCGCTGGAGCGTCAACTGACCCGGCGGGTCGGCGTCGCCCACTGCATCACCTGCGCCAGTGGTACCGATGCCCTGCAGATCGCCCTGAGGGCGCTGGACATCGGTCCCGGCGACGAGGTGATCGTGCCCGGCTTCAGCTTCGTGGCCACCGCCAGCAGCGTGGCCCTGGTGGGAGCCCGGCCCGTCTATGCGGACATCGAGCCGGGGACCGGCCTGCTGGATCCCAAGTGGGGCGAGGCGATGATCACGCCAAGGACCCGGGCCATCATGCCGGTCTCGCTGTTCGGGCAATGTGCCGACATGGCGGCGTTGGCGGCCCTGGCCGACCGTTATGGCCTGACCGTGATCGAGGATGCCGCCCAGAGTTTCGGTGCCACCCAGCACGGCCGGTGCTCCGGCGCGTTGAGCCGAGTGGCCTGCACCAGTTTCTTTCCCAGCAAGCCCTTGGGCGCCTACGGCGACGGCGGCGCGCTGTTCACCGACGATGCCGAGCTGGCCTCAGCGATCCGTCTGGTGGCCCGTCATGGTGAGGCGCGACGCTACCACCATTCGCGGCTGGGCATGAACAGCCGCCTGGACACCTTGCAGGCCGCCGTGCTGCTGGCCAAGCTAGAGAGCTTCGACGAGGAGGTGGTGCTGCGTCAGGCGGTGGCGGAACGCTACGACCGCTTGTTGCAGCAGGCGGACATCATCACGCCTCGGGTCGCGGACGGCAACACCAGCGTTTATGCCCAGTACTGTACCTGCGTATCGCATCGCGAGGCGGTGCAGGCAAGCCTGGCCGAGGCGGGCATTCCCACCGCCATCCATTATCCGACGCCGCTCTATCGGCAGCCGGCGTTGGCTGACCCCCGGTGTCGGCTGCCGGCCTGTGAGACGCTATGCGAGCGTATCCTCAGCCTGCCCATGCATCCCTACTTGGAGGCCGCGCAGCAGACGCGGGTGGTGGAGGCGCTGCGTCAGGCGCTGCAGGCCGCGGGCTAAGGGCCTCGGGCGGCGAGCCCAGGCACCTGGCGCCAGCTGCGAGCCTCGAGCGACAGGCTACGAGCTAACCTTGCCGGCGCAGCCCGCAGCCCGCAGCCCGCAGCCCGCAGCCCGCAGCCTACATATTCGGATAGTTCGGCCCACCCCCGCCTTCCGGCGCCACCCAGGTGATGTTCTGTGCCGGGTCCTTGATGTCGCAGGTCTTGCAGTGGATGCAGTTCTGGAAATTGATCTGGAACTTCGGCTTGCCGGCGTCGTCCTCGACCACCTCGTAGACCCCCACCGGGCAGTAGCGCTGCGCCGGCTCAGCGTAGTTCGGCAGGTTGTCGCGGATCGGCAGCTCCGGATCGGTGAGCTTGAGGTGACAGGGCTGGTCTTCCTCGTGGTTGGTGTTGGACAAAAACACCGAGGAGGGCTTGTCGAAGGACAGCTTGCCGTCGGGCTTGGGGTAGTCGATCGCCTCGCACTCCGCCGCCTTCTTGAGGGTGGCGTGATCCGGGGTGGTGTCGTGCAGGGTCGGCAGCTTGCCGCCGACGAGCTGGTCGAGGAAATTGTAGGCACCACCGCCCACGGTGCCGTACTTGTGGATCGCCGGGCCGAAGCTGCGGGTCGCGTCGAGTTCCCGGTAGGCCCAGCTGTCTTCCCACTTCTGGGTAAAGGCGGTCAGCTCGTGGCCGCCTTCATCGCCTGAGGCAAGGGCCTCGAACACCGCTTCGGCGGCCACCAGGCCGGACTTCATGGCGGTGTGCAGGCCCTTGATCTTGGCGAAGTTCAGGGTGCCGGCATCGCAGCCGATCAACAGCCCCCCGGGGAAGGTCATCTTCGGCAGGCAGTTGAGCCCGCCCTTGGCGATCGCCCGGGCGCCATAGGCGACCCGTGAGCCCCCCTCGAGATACTGCTTGAGCACCGGATGGTGCTTCATGCGCTGGAATTCGTCGAAGGGCGACAGATAGGGGTTCTGGTAGGACAGGTCCATGATCAGCCCCACCACCACCTGCGTATTTTCCGCATGGTAGAGGAACCAGCCGCCATGGGTGTGCTTATCCAGCGGCCAGCCGGAGCCGTGCAGCACCAGGCCGGGCTCGTGCTGGTCGGCGGGCACGTCCCACAGCTCCTTCAGGCCGATGCCGTAGTGCTGGGGGTCCTTGCCTTCATCGAGCTTGAATCGGTCGATCAGGCGCTTGCCCAGATGCCCCCGGGCCCCCTCGGCGAACAGGGTGTACTTGGCACGCAGCTCCATGCCCGGCATGTAGCCGTCCTTGGGTTGGCCGTCGGCGCCCACGCCCATATCGCCGATCTGGATCCCCCGCACCACCTCGTCCTCATCGACGATCACGTCCTGGGCGGCGAAACCGGGGAAGACCTCCACGCCCAGCGCCTCGGCCTGCTCGGCCAGCCAGCGGCACAGGTTGCCGGCGCTGATCACGTAGCGCGTCTGGTCACCGCCGGTGTTATGCATGGTCTTGGGCACCAGGGCGTTGGGCAACTTCTGGGCCTTCTCGGCATCCTTGAGCAGGTAGAGCTCGTCACGGGTCGCCGGTGTGGTCAGCGGGGCACCGCGTTCCTCCCAGTCGGGGAAGAGTTCCTGAAGGGCGCGGGGCTCGAAGACGGCCCCGGAGAGGATATGGGCGCCCACCTCGGAGCCCTTCTCGACCACGCACACCGTCAGCTCCTGTTCGGCCTCGCTGGCCTGCTGCATCAGCCGGCACGCCGCGGCCAGGCCCGAAGGCCCGGCGCCGACGATGACCACGTCGAAATCCATGGAATCGCGTTCGACTTGTTCTTCCACCTGTTTTCTCCTCGCTGTCCCCGACGTCCATGGCCTGGCTACCACTAACGTCGGTAGGATTTAAAACGGTCGTTTGCTTCTAGCCTGAGCCCATGATAGGCATAATAACGTCAACGGGTCATCCCCTGCGATGGTGCATCGCATTATCCTCCTTTTACGGGGCATCATGGCATGGGGATTGTTGCCATGGACCCGGGTATGGCACATTGTCGAAGTTTTTTTCGATGCGGCGCCTATCAAACGCTTGCATGAAATATCTAGAAGCATGCCAGCTGGTTATAAGGATGCAGGATGCTGGGCAGCGTCGGGTGCATCCCACCAACCATCAGGTTCCGAGAGTGAACCAAGCGAGGACACTATGAAGGTACTCGTCGCGGTCAAACGCGTCATCGATTACAACGTCAAGATCCGGGTCAAGCCGGACCACTCCGACGTCGACCTCACCAACGTCAAGATGGCCCTGAACCCCTTCTGCGAGATCGCCGTGGAAGAGGCGGTGCGCCTGAAAGAGCGCGGGGTGGCCACCGAGGTCGTCGCCGTCACCGTGGGGCCCAAGGCCGCCCAGGAACAGCTGCGTACTGCCTTGGCATTGGGCGCCGACCGGGCCATCCACGTGCAGACCGACGAACGCGTCGAGTCGCTGGGCGCCGCCAAGGCCCTGGCCAAGGTGGTCGAGGAAGAGCAGCCGGACCTGGTGATACTGGGCAAGCAGGCCATCGACAGCGACAACAACCAGACCGGCCAGATGCTCGCCGCCCTGACCGGCCGGCCCCAGGGCACCTTCGCCTCCGAGGTCGTGGTCGAGGACGGCACGCTCAAGGTGACCCGCGAGATCGACGGCGGCCTGCAGACCGTCGAGCTCACCCTGCCGGCCATCGTCACCACCGACCTGCGCCTGAACGAGCCCCGCTACGCCAAGCTCCCCGACATCATGAAGGCCAAGAAGAAGCCGCTGGACACCAAGACCCCGGAGGAGCTGGGTGTCGAGGTGGCGTCACGGCTCAAACTGCTCAAGGTCGAGCCGCCGGCCGAGCGCCAGGGCGGCGTCAAGGTGGGCTCGGTGGATGAGCTGATCGACAAGCTGAAGAACGAAGCGAAGGTGATC
>NZ_JACHXP010000014.1 GCF_014192215.1 Halomonas cerina | reverse complement strand
TGCGGGCTGCGGGCTGCGGGCTGCGGGCTGCGGGCTGCGGGCTGCGGGCTGCGGGCTGCGGGCTGCGGGCTGCGGGCTGCGGGCAGTCTCCGTGAAACTCAAGCCTGCTGCCAACCGCTCGAGGCCCGAATCTCGTGGCCCGAATCTCGTGGCTCGTGGCTCGTGGCTCGTGGCTCGTGGCTCGTGGCTCGTGGCTCGTGGCTCAAGCCAACGATAGGCGGAAACCGGCCCCCTCGAGCACCGGCCCCAGCTCCTCGGCCCCCGGGCGCAGCGTCACCTCCAGGGTCGAGAACTCTCGGCGTAGTGGATAGCGGGTCCGACAAGCATCGAAGCCCTTGGCCAGCCCTTGGCGGCGGGTCTCACGCCACAGGCTGTCGTGGTCGCGGCGCACGTCGTAGACGGCGCGCATGCACAGACGCAGGGCTTCCTCGGTGGCCAGGCCGTCGTCCAGGGTAAGGGCCGGCAAGGCAGGGGCGGGCGCCAGGTCCGCCAGGGTCAATCGCGCCGGCAGCCCGACATGCCGGGCCAGGGCCCGATAGATGTGATGGGTGCCACGCAATTTGCCGTCCAGGCTGTAGCCGGCGATATGCGGCGTGGCAATCTCGGCCAGGTCACGCAGGGCGGCGTCGATGGCCGGCTCTTCCTCCCAGACGTCCAACACGGCGGTCAGGTCCCCCCGCCCGGCCAGTCGCTGGCGCAGCGCCGCCCCGTCCACGCAGTCACCGCGCCCGGCATTGAGCAGCACGGTCTCCGGCGCCAGTTCGGCGAGGCGCCTGGCATCCAGCAGGTGATGGGTAGCGTGGGGCCCCTCATGCACCAGCGGCGTGTGCAGGCAGAGCACGTCGCAATCCGCGATCAGGGTATCGAGATCATGGAAGCCATCGCTTCTCTCCGCTGCGGCCCGTGGTGGATCACAGGCCAGGCACTCGATGTCCAACGCTTGTAGGCGGCCCAGCAGGCGACCGCCCACATTGCCCACCCCGACGATGCCGACCCGTCGCTCGGCGAGTCGCCAGCCCTGGCGCTCCGCCAGGGTCGAGAGGCTTCCCAGGACATAGTCCACCACCGCCTCGGCGTTGCAGCCCGGGGCACTGACGAAGGCGATCCCGTGGTGCGCAAGTGCCGCCTGGTCGACATGGTCGGTGCCGATGGTGCAAGTACCGACGAAGCGTAGCCGCGAGCCGGCCTGCAGGGCAGCCTCGATCAGCGAGGCATCGAGGCGGGTGATGGAGCGGATCACCAGGGCATCGGCATCCCGCAGCGTGTGCACGTCGATCTCGCGACCCGGCACCGAGACGACCTCGCCCAGGGACCCGAAGCAGGCCTCGGCGGTGGGGACATTGGCATCGACGATGATTCTCATGTGATGACTCCTGATGCGTAGGGATCAGGGCTATCGCAGTTAGGGGCTGATCCGTCGACAGGTCTGCGAGGGGGCGCTATGAACCCCTCCCTGGGCGCTACCGACGCCATCCATGGCGTAGGACCCCCTCTTCGACCTGTCCCCGGCGCCCCTCGCTAGACCCAACTGCAATTGTCCTGGGTAGGGATAACATGGCTTGTCCGGGCAGCGTGAGCGCTTACAATAGGCGCCAGCACCGAAGCGCCGCCCTACTGGCGGCGCCTGCCGACAGGGAGCCGCCGTGATCGTCCGCTGGGAAACCGACCATGACTATGTGCTGGTGCATGTGCACCAGGACATGTTCGGCGACTGGATCTTCAGCCGCGCCTGGGGGCAGATCGGCACCCAGTTCGGCGGCCTTAAGCACCAGCTCGCCGACACCCATGACCAGGCCAGGATGTGGCTGGACGACGAGGCCACCATCCAGGCCTCCCGGGGCTTCCACAAGGTGCTGGAGGTGGACGACCACAGTCCCGAGGGGCGCGACGCCGTCCGCCAGCTCTCGCTGCTGGACGCGCTGTAGCGCCCAGCGCGCAATAGGATGCCGGTCCGGCGCCTGATCATCATCCCAGGTAGCGCCGCCCGCCGCGCCGCGTCGCGCCCCTTGCCGGCTCTGGCTCGCCCGCTACCACCTCCTCGCCGAGCGGCCGCTGCAACCGATGCCAGGCCGCCTCGTCCCGCCAGCCCCGCGCCGCCAGCCACCCGGCCAGGCGCTCGGGCATAAAGCCCCGCTCCAGCTCATCGCCCCGGGCATCCACCAGCACCGGGATGCGCACCCCGTAGCGCTCGACCAGGCCATCGTCCTCGCTGATCTCGATTCTGTCCAGGCGATACTCGACGGCCATCAGGGTGGCCAGCAGCGCCTCGAGCTGCTCGCAGAGATGACAGCCCAGGGTGGTATAGAGCCTCAGCCGGATCATGCGCCCTCCCGGTGTCGAATCAGAAATACATGATGGAGGCTTGGGCGTCGGCTGAAATCCGGGTCGAAGGTCTTCGCCGAGATCTCCTCGACCCAGAACTCGGCCGTCAGGTCCTCGTCGAGGCAAAAGCGCCGCTGGTTGTTGGAGAACACCAGGGTGCCGCCCGGTGCCAGCCGGGCCATGGCCAGGCGTACCAGGCGGCCGTGGTCGCGCTGCACGTCCAGGGTGCCGTCCATCCGCTTGGAGTTGGAGAAGGTCGGCGGGTCCATGAAGATCAGGTCGAACTGGCCGCCGGCGGTCTCCAGCCAGTGCTGGCAGTCGTCACGGACCACGCGGTGACGGGACGGATCGAGACGATTCAGAACGAAGTTGTCCCGCGCCCAGTCGAGGTAGGTATTGGAGAGATCGACACTGACGCTGTCGGCCGCGCCTCCCAGCGCCGCCTGCACGGTGGCACTGGCGGTATAGCAGAAGAGGTTCAGGAAGCGCTTACCGGGCGCCATCTCCGCCAACCGGCGCCGCACCGGCCGGTGGTCGAGGAAGAGCCCGGTGTCCAGGTAGTCATGCAGGTTCACCCACAGCCGGGCATGGCCTTCCCTTACCGCGAAGCGCTCGCCGCGGCTCGCCTGCTTCTCGTACTGCCCCTTGCCGGTCTGGCGTTCGCGACGCTTGACCACCACCCGCGCGGGGTCGACGTCCAGTACGTCCGGGATCACCGAGAGCGCATCGAAGAGGCGCTTCTGCGCCTGGGCCGCCTCGACGGAACGGGGCGGGGCATATTCCTGCACATGGACATGGTCGCCATAGACATCGATGGCCAAGGCGTACTCCGGCATGTCGGCGTCATAGAGCCGGTAGCAGGATTCGCCGGAGCGCTTGAGCCACTTCTTCAGCCGCTTGCGGTTCTTGTCCAGCCGGTTGGCGAACATCTGGGCCCCCTCGGAGCGCGGTGCCGACGTCGAAGCCTGCGTCGCCTCGCCGCCGGCCCCGGCCTCGTCCTCCGGGACCTCCATCAGCAGCAGCCGTGCGTCCAGAGGCCCGTTCTTCAGCGAATAGTGCTTGGTGGCTCGCAGGCCGAGGCGGTGGCCGAGGTCCGGGTTGGCGGTGAACATGGCCAACCGCCAGCCGGGAAAGGCGGCCTTCACCCGCTTGCCCAGCTCGCCGTAGAGCCCGACCAGTTCGGGCAACTCACCGAGCCGCTCGCCATAGGGCGGATTGGTGATCACCAGTCCCCGGGTCGTCTCCGACAGCTGTGCCGGTCGCTCGAGCTGGCTTACCCCGGCACCGGTCAGGGTGATCAGGGCCGGGATGCCGGCACGCATGGCATTGGCCTTGGCCGCCGCGAGGGCCGGCGGGCTTCGGTCGAAGCCGAAGAGCCGCGAGCGACAGCGCTTGCGGCCGATGCTCGCCCGGGCCTCGGCCTCGCGCTTGAGCTCGCGCCAGCCGGCCTCGTCATGACCGGCCCAGCCATGGAAACCGAAGCACTCGCGCTGCAGGTTGGGGGCCATGTCGGCGGCCATCATCGCCGCCTCGATCAGCAGCGTGCCGGCCCCGCACAACGGGTCGACCAGCGGCGCGCCCTGACGGGCCAGCTCAGGCCAGCCGGCGCGGATCAGCAGGGCGGCAGCCAGGTTCTCCTTGAGCGGGGCATGGCCCACGTCGCGACGATAGCCGCGCCGATGCAGGCTGTCGCCGGACAGGTCCACCCCCAGCAGCAAGCGCCCCCGATGCAGGTGAGCATAGAGTCGCAGATCCGGCGACCGGGTATCCACGTTCGGTCGCGGCGCGCCCTCCGCCTGCAGGCGATCCACCACGCCATCCTTGACCGTCTGGGCGCCGAAGCGGGTATGACGGATCTGCTCGGAGCGGCCATGGAAGTCAACAGCCAGGCTGCGCCCTGGACCGAGATGCGCCCGCCAGTCGATGGCCGCCGTGGCCGAGCGGACCCGGTCGGGATGCTCGACGCCCTCCTCGCGCACCAGACAGAGGATGACCCGGTTGGCCAGCCGCGACCACAGGCAGATGCGATAGGCGCAGGCCAAGCTGGCCCGAAAGTGGACGCCGGCAACCGTGGTCTTGCCCGGCTCGGCCCCCAGCCTGGCCAGCTCATCGGCCAGCAGCAGTTCGATGCCCTTGGGGCAAGTGGCCAGGAAGGCGAGAGGGACGGAAGCGTGTATATCAGTCATGAGAGGTCCATCGGCATGGTGCCGGGGCGAGTGTTGAGGGTGACGCTCGCGTGAACGCCCTGTTACAAATCGTCGGTCGACAATGGCATGCCAGTTGGGCTATCAATGACTCAGTAGCTACTGAAGAACGCATGCGTTTTTGTTGACGGATCCTGTTTGAGTGCACGGAGGCCACTTGCCTGCTGTCACTTTGCCACGGGAGTCCGGGCATAATGAACTCCGATCTCGAGGTCGAGTTCTTGTCGGTACCTTCATCAAGAGGTAGTCCAATGAAACGACAGAAACGTGATCGCTTCCAGCGTGCCTATGTCCATGGGTACAAGGCAGGTCTCTCGGGTCGTTCCCGCGATGAATGTCCGAGTCAGGATATCAATCTACGCGAGTACTGGATGAGCGGTTGGCGTGAAGGTCGTGGGGATCAATGGGCCGGCATGACAGGGGTCTCCGGCATTCACAAGAACCCCATGGTGGTGTGACCCTTTTTCATACTCGGGCCCATCACCCACCGTCAGACGAACTGGCGATTCTATCAAGCCCATGGCATAGCCATGGGCTTTTTGCGTTTGCCCTTCAGGCCTTGTCACCATGGGCCTTCAGGGCTCGGGCGCACTCCCCCACCAGCGCCGGCCCCCGGTAGATGAACCCCGAATAGAGCTGGACCAGGTCGGCACCGGCCTCGACCTTGGCCACGGCCGTCTCGGCGCTGTCGATGCCCCCCACCCCGATGATGGGCAGCGTAGGCAGGTGGCGGCGCAGCTCACGAACCACCGCATTGGACGGCTCGAACAGCGGACGTCCCGATAGCCCGCCCTGCTCGTCGGCATGAGGAAGTCCGGTCACCGCTTCGCGGGAGACGGTGGTATTGGTGGCGATGACCGCATCGATGCCGTTGTCCGCCAGCGCCCGGGCGACCAGGGCTACCTCGTCCAGCGTCATGTCGGGGGCGATCTTCACCGCCAGGGGCACCCGCCGACCGGCGTCACGATCCAACCGACTGCCTGCCTCGCGCAGCGTTCCCAGCAGCGTATCGAGATGGGCACCGAACTGCAGGTTACGAAGTCCCGGGGTATTCGGCGAGGAGATATTCACCGTCACGTAATGGGCATAGGGATGCACCTTGCCCAGACAGATCAGGTAATCGTCCACGGCCCGCTCCACCGGCGTGGTGAGGTTCTTGCCGATGTTGATCCCGATCACGCCATCGAAACGGACCTGCCTGACGCGCTCGACCAGGTGATCCACGCCGGCATTGTTGAAGCCCATGCGATTGATGATGGCCTCCTGTTCCGGTAAACGAAACAGGCGAGGCCGAGGGTTGCCGTCCTGGGGACGGGGTGTCACCGTCCCTACCTCGACGAAGCCGAAGCCCAACGTGCCCAACGCCTCCAAGTGGTCGGCGTTCTTGTCCAGGCCCGCAGCCAGGCCGACCCGGTTGGGGAACCGCAGACCCATCAGCTCCACCGGGTCCTCGACCCGTTGCCCCCCGACGCATCCCGCCACCCCCAGCCGCTGGGCCAGGTCCAGCGCCGAGAGTGCCACCCCGTGAGCCTTCTCGGCCTCGAGACGAAAGAGCAGCGAACGGGCAAGCGAATACATGGCATCTCCTGGCGGTCTGACGGCGGCTGGAGTATACCAGCGCGCCCGGCGCATGACGACGCATCCCGTCAAGGGATGCGGGGTAGGGGCGAGTCGCGGTGTCGGAGCCTGGCGTGGGACGTGATGGCGGTCGCTGCCGCCTGCCATGAAGTGCCCCTTTTATGGTCTACTTGTCGAGGCAAACGCATGCCTAACGCAGGCCAATGACGAGAACCGTTGTCAGCCTCGACGGCACGACGCCAGGGAGATGAGATGACCGACACCACCGAGACGCTGGAGCACCGCCTGTCGCGGATTCACCTGGCCCTGGAGAAGGAGGAGCTGGAACAGGTCGACGATGTGATCGCCGATCTGGAGCCCGCCGAGGTCGCCCTGCTGCTGGAGTCCATGCCACCTAACGAACGCATCCGCCTCTGGGAGCGCGTGCCCCAGGAAGTGGATGGCGAGGTGCTGCTGCATGTGCATGACGAGGTGCGCAGCACCCTGATCGACGACATGGATCACCACGAGATCGTGGCGGCCACGGCCGGCCTGGATACCGCGGATCTGGCCGAGCTCTTCGAGGACCTGCCCCAGCAGGTGGCCGAGGACATGCTGCGCTCCATGGATGCGCTGCAGCGTAGCCGACTCGAGGAGACCCTCTCCTTCGAGGAGGACAGCGCCGGCCGCCTGATGCGCACCGATACCATTGCCGTGCGCGCGGATGTCAGCCTGGAGACGGTGCAGCGCTTCCTGCGCTGGAAGGAGAGCGTACCCGACAATACCCATACCCTGATGGTGGTGGACCGCAACGGGCGCTTCGTCGGCGTGCTGCCGCTTTCTCGCCTGGTGGCCAGCGATCAGGAGCGGGCCGTGGCCGACCTGATGGACACCGAGGTGGACAGCATCAAGGTGACCATGAAGTCCCGTGACGTGGCGACCCTCTTTCAGACCCACGACCTGGTCTCGGCCCCGGTCGTCGACGAAGACGGTCTGCTGCTGGGCCGCATCGTGATCGACGACATCGTCGACGTGATCCGCGATGACTCCGAGCAAGCGCTGATGAACATGGCCGGCCTGAACGAGGAGGAGGACCTCTTCGCCCCGATCCTGCCCAGCGCCAAGCGCCGGGCGATCTGGCTCGGTATCAACCTGCTCACCGCCTTTCTCGCCGCCTGGGTGATCGGCCGCTTCGAGGCGGCCTTGGACCAACTGGTGGCCTTGGCGGTGCTGATGCCCATCGTCGCCAGCATGGGCGGCATCGCCGGCAGCCAGACCCTGACCCTGGCCATCCGCGGCCTGGCCCTGGGCCAGATCAGTCGCACCAACAGCAATTGGCTGTTGCGCAAGGAGGTCGGGATCTCCGCCCTGAACGGCCTGCTCTGGGCCCTGGTGGTCGCCGTCTTGGCGGTGCTCTGGTTCAAGAACCTGGGCATCGGCCTGGTCATCGCCGTCGCCCTGGTGATCAACATGCTAGCCGCCGGCATCGCCGGCATTCTGATCCCGCTGATGCTCAAGCGTGCCGGGATCGACCCGGCCCTTTCTGGGTCGGTGATCCTGACCACGGTCACCGACGTGATCGGCTTCATGGCCTTCCTGGGCCTGGCCACCCTTTTCCTGCTTTAGGCATGATGGCTTGACCTGCCCCGCCCAGCCGGCGGGGCATCCGAGGCCAGCGACGCGCGACGCTCAGCTCTCCTGGTTGCTCTCGGCCAGGTCCACCAGTTCGCGGACCGCCACGGCAAACAGCGGGAAGCCCCCCTGGCTGCCGCCGCCGACCTCATCCAGCAGACGACACCAGCGTTGGTGCATGCCCTGATGGTACGAAAGCCACTGGTCGACACGTGCCACCGACTCCCAGGGACCGTCCTCCATGCCCAGCACACTTACTGTCAGCGCTAGCTGCTGTCGGTCGATGTCATCACGGAAGGTATCCCGGGCCTGGGCCTGCCAGCTGTCACGGACCTTGAGTTGGGTGATCTGCTGGCTCATCCAGGGCAGCTGCAGGCGATCGCCGATCTCGTAGAAGACCTCGGCCACTCGCTGGGGCTTCTGGTCGGTCTGCAGCGCCGCCTGGATGATCCCCAGTCCCGCGTAGAGGCTGCCGGCGGCAGCCACCGTGGCCGCCAGGCCCTCGGGGACGCCGGCGGCCACCAGTTCCTGACGGCGCGCTTCCCAGGCCTCGCGCTCCTCACCGCGCAGCCGCTTGCCGATCCCTTCCTGCAACTGGGCAAGACGCGGGGCGAAATAGTCGATGGCATCCCGCGTACTCAGGCTGAGGCGATTGCGCAGGAACCAGCGGGTCGCGCGACGCACCATGCGCATCAGGTCCAGCATCATGGCGTACTGAGTGGCACTGGGCACCCGGTTGTCGAGCGCCTCGATCTGCTCCCACAGCCGCGATAGCTGGTAGCTCTCCCGGGCGATGACATAGGCTCGGGCGATATCCGCGCGTCCGGCGCCGGTGGCGTCGAGCAGCCGACGCACGAAGACGATGCCCATGTGGTCCACCAGATCGTTGGCCACCTGGGTCGCCACGATTTCGCGCTTCAGGCGATGGCCGTACATCTCGTCCGGGTAGCGCTCGACCAGCACCTTGGGGAAGATCCGCTCCACGTAGCGGGTAATGGTCGGGTCATCCGGCACCTCCGAGGCGATCAGATCGCCCTTGAGCACGCTCTTGGCGTAGGAGATTAGCACCGAGAGTTCCGGCAGGAACATGCCCTGGTCGTTGCTGGCCCGCTCCATCAGGGCCTCGTCGCTGGGCAGAAACTCCAGCTCGCGATCGATCTGGCCGGCGGCCTCCAGCTCGCTGATGAAGCGCCGGAAGGGGCCGATGCCCTGAGCGCTGAGCTGCTCGGCCAGGTCGATCGCCTGGGTCTGGCGGTAATTGTCGAGCAGCACCAGGTCGGCGACCTCATCGGTCATGTCGGCCAGCAGCTGGTTGCGCTGCTTCTCGGTCATGTCGCCACGCGTGACCACCTCGTCGATGAGGATCTTGATGTTGACCTCATGGTCGGAACAGTTGACCCCGCCGGCGTTGTCGATGAAATCGGTATTCACTCGCACGCCTCTGGCTGCCGCCTCCATGCGCCCGCGCTGGGTCAGGCCCAGGTTGCCGCCTTCGCCGACCACCCGGCACTGGAGTTCTCGACCGTCGATGCGCAGGACGTCGTTGGCCTTGTCCCCCACCTCGGCATCGGTTTCCTCGCTGCTCTTGACGTAGGTGCCGATCCCTCCGTTCCAGATCAGGTCCACCCGCGACTTGAGCATGGCGCGGATCAGGTCGTTGGGCGGCAGGCGGTCCTCCCGGATGCCGAACACCGTCTTCATCTGGCGGGAGATCGGAATCGACTTGGCGCTGCGCTTGAAGATTCCGCCCCCCTCGGAGATGAGCTCGCTGTTGTAGTCCTCCCAGCTCGAACGCGGCATCTCGAACAAGCGCTTGCGCTCGGCGAAGCTGGCTGACGTATCCGGGTCGGGGTCGACGAAGATGTGCAGGTGGTTGAAGGCCCCCACCAGACGGATCTGGTCGGACAGCAGCATGCCATTGCCGAAGACGTCACCGGCCATGTCACCGATGCCCAGCACGCTGAACTCGTCCTGCTGGGTGTTCACGCCCAGGCCCCGGAAATGGCGCTTGACCGACTCCCAGGCGCCCTTGGCGGTGATCCCCATCTTCTTGTGGTCGTAGCCGTTGGCGCCACCGGAGGCGAAGGCATCACCGAGCCAGTGGTTGTATTCGGCGGAGATCTCGTTGGCGATGTCGGAGAAGGTCGCGGTGCCCTTGTCGGCGGCCACGACCAGGTAGATGTCGTCATCGTCATGCCGCACCACGTCGCGGGGCGGCACGATTTCACCCCCGACCAGGTTATCGGTGACATCGAGCAGGGCACGGATAAAGGTGCGGTAGCAGGCGATGCCCTCCTGCTGCAGGTCATCACGATTGCCGGTCTCGGGCAGGCGCTTGCAGACGAAGCCGCCCTTGGCGCCCACCGGCACGATCACCGCGTTCTTGACCTGCTGGGCCTTGACCAGGCCCAGCACCTCGGTACGGAAGTCCTCGTGACGGTCGGACCAGCGCAGCCCGCCCCGGGCGACCTTGCCGCCCCGCAGGTGCACGCCCTCGAGCCGCGGCGAGCAGACGAAGATCTCGTAGACCGGACGCGGCTTGGGCATGCCGGTCACCTTCGAGGGCTGCATCTTGATGGCGATATAGTCCTTGTGACGCCCCTGCTCGTCGCACTGGTAATAGTTGGTGCGCAACGTGGCCAGGATCAATTCCACATAGCGGCGCAGCAGCTGGTCGTCGTTGAGGCTCGCCACTTCGTCGAGCAGTGACTGGATGCGCGACTGGCAGGCCTCGACCGCATCGGGGTCGGAGCTCTCGGCAGGGTCGAAGCGCAGCTCGAAGAGGGTCACCAGCTCGCGGGTGATCTCGCGATGGTTGACCAGGGTGGTGGCGATATAGTCCTGGGACATGCCGAAGCGGATCTGCTTCAGGTAGCGGGCGTAGGCCCGCAGCATGGCCACTTCGCGCCAGTCGAGGGTAGCGCCGATGATCAGCCGGTTGAAGGGGTCGTTGTCGGCCTCGCCCACCCAGATACGCCGGAAGGCCTCGATGAAGGGGTCACGCATCTCCTGGAGGTTGACCTCGGTACTGGTATGGTGCTCCAGATCGAAGTCGTGGATCCAGTAGGTCGCGTCGCGGGCCTGCACCTCGTAGGGACGTTCGCCGATCACCCGCAGGCCGAGATTCTCCATCATCGGCAGGACATCGGAGAGCGGGATCGGTGCATCACGATGGAAGAGCTTGATATTGACGCCGCTGCCCTCCTCCTCGACCAGGCGATAGAGCGTCAGGGCGATAGGCGCCCCTTTGTCCAGCTCGCCGATGTGCTCCAGGTCGAAGACCGCCGAACGGGCACTGAAGTCATCCCGATAGCTCGCCGAGAAGGCATCGCGGAAGCGTGACATCAGCAGGTTGGCTTGCTCCTCCCCGAAGGCCTCGATGGCGGCACCGTGCATGTCGTCGCGCCAGTTGCGGGCCAGCCGGGCCAGCTTGCCCTCCAGGCGCTTGAGGTCATATGACACGGGCCTGTCGCCCTTGAAGCGCAGGATGAACTGGATACGCGCCAATACCGACTCCGAGAGATAGGTATTGAAGTCCCCGAAGGTCGCGTCGAGTTCCTCGCAAAGCAGGTCCTGGATGCGCAGCCGCAACTCGGTGGAGAAGACATCGCGCGGCACGAAGGCCAGGCAGGAATAGAACCGGCCGGAGCGATCCTCGCGGATGAACAGCCGCACCCGGCGACGCTCACGGACATCCAGGATGCCCAGTGCCGTCTGGGTCAGCTCGTCGATATCGATCTGGAAGAGGTCATCACGCGGGTAGACCTCGAGGATATGCATCAGCTGCTTGCCGTTGTGCCCCTTGGGATTGAAGCCGGCCTTGTCGATCACCCTCTGCAGCTTACGGCGCAGGATCGGCACGTTGCGCGGCGACTCATTGTAGACACTGGAGGTAAACAGCCCCAGGAAGCGACGTTCACCGATCACCTTGCCCTGATCGTCGTAGCGGTCGATGGAGATGTAGTCGGGGTAGGTCGGGCGGTGCACCCGGGCATGGTGGGCGCTCTTGGCGAACGACAGCAGTTGGGGCACCAGCACATAATGGTCGCCCTCGACCCCGATATCGGTGCGGATACGCTCCTGGTAGCGCGGCTGATCGAGGCGAAAGACCCCCAGCTCGCTGCCGGGCACCTTGTCGAGGGACTGCCGGTCACCCTCCTGCCTGACCTCGTACTCGTCATAGCCCAGAAAGGTGAAGTTGTCATGAAACAGCCACTCGATGAAGGCGATGGCTTCACGGTGATCCTCGTTGTCGATCGACGGCGGGCAGCAGCCCTGTATCTCCTCAAGGGCCTCCCGGGCCTTGTCGCGCATCGACTCGAAATCGGCCACCGCCGTGCGCACGTCACGCAGCACCTCCTGCAGACTGTCTTCGATCTCCGCCAACTCGTCGGGGTCGGAGTGGCGATCCACCTCGATGGCAATCAGTGACTCCCGGGCCTCGGGCGCACCGGATTCACCGGGCGAAGCGACCCGCTCCAGGCGATGCTGGTCGTCACGGGCCACCGCCAGCACCGAATTGTGGATGGCATGCACGGTCATGCCGCGACGGTTGAGCTCGATACGCACCGAGTCGACCAGGAAGGGCATGTCAGGATGCAGCACGGCGACGAAGGTGTGGGTCGACTGCCAGCCATGTTCCTCGAAACTGGGGTTGAAGACTCGCACCTTGGGCGCCTCGGGATCGAGTTGCTGAAGGAAGTGCCACACCGACAGGGTGGCCCCGTAGAGGTCGTCGAGCCGGCGATCGGTGAGATCCTCCAGCGGAACGGCCGCATAGAAGTAGCGGGCGAAGGCATTCACCTGCTCGGCCTTGTCCTGCTCCAGCCGGCTTTCCAGCCGCTGCCGGAGCTGCTTGAAGAGGTCCTGACGAGCTTCTTCCTGTGCGACGTGTTGCATCCATCACCTCGGCTGCCAGCGGCCGCGATTCTCGGCGGCCGGAAAACGTATCGTGAGGCCTCCTGGCCTCGTAGGCCTGAACTTACGCCTATTTCTCCCGCCCCTACAGCGACTTGCCCTTTCGCTCATGGTGCATGTCATTTGCGCATCATCTCTTGACGGCCGGTCCTGGGCCTCGGCGATGCCGCTCAGGTCCGCCTCTCGAGCAGCACCCCGCACTCGCAATGGGGGGTCCAGGGAAACTGGTCGAACAGGGCGAAACGGGTCACCGTATGGGTCTGCGTCAACGTCTCGAGATTATGCACCAGCGTCTCGGGGCTGCATGAAATATAGACGATACGCTCATATTCGCAGAGCTGGCGACAACTCTGCTCGTCCAGGCCGGCCCGGGGAGGGTCCACCAGCACGGTGGAGAAATCGTAGTCATCGAGGGCCATCTCGGCCACGCGCCGCCCCTGCTTCTGCCCCTTGAGCGCCAGGGCAAACTCCTCGGCGGACATGCGTCCCACCTCGGCATTGTCGATGTGATTGGCGGCCAAGTTCTTCCGGGCACTGGCCACGGAGGTCCGGGAGATCTCGGTGGCCAGCACGCGACGAAAATTCTCGGCCAGGGCGATGGTGAAGTTGCCGTTGCCGCAGTAGAGCTCCACCAGATCCCGGTCCTGGCTGCCACGGGTCACGTTACGGGCCCAGCCCAGCATGTCGCGGCAGATCTCGGCATTGGGCTGAGTGAAGCTGTTTTCCACCTGCTGGTAGACGAAGTCGCGACCATCGACGGCCAGGCACTCCCAGACGTGGTC
The DNA here is from genome assembly GCF_014192215.1 of Halomonas cerina. Taxonomy (GTDB): domain Bacteria; phylum Pseudomonadota; class Gammaproteobacteria; order Pseudomonadales; family Halomonadaceae; genus Halomonas; species Halomonas cerina. The sequence continues at coordinate 90,125 of NZ_JACHXP010000014.1, read as the reverse complement.
ACGGGTCAGCACCCGGCGCTGCTTGCGGGCTCGGCCGATGATCATGATATCCAGTGCCGCTTCCAGGGCGCGCGCCTCGACCTCCCAGGCGTCGTCCAGCGGGCGATGGTAGATCAGGGTAACCAGTGCCTCCCCGGAGAGCGTGGTGAGAAACTCCACCTGGAAGAGGCGATGGCGCAGCACGGGATTGTCACGCAAACGTTCGCGCAGCCGCGGCATCAGCGCGTTAATCCGGCGGCTGGCTACCGGATACGCCTCCAGGCGCACCACCGTCTTCTGCCGGGGATCCTCTGGGTCGACCTCGAACATGGCGTAGAAGAGATCATCGCCCTCGTGCCAGACCCGGAACTCGCAGCGCTGGCGATAGTGGCTCGGCGGCGACGGAAAGATTTCCAGAGGTGGGGGAGAGAACCGGGCGAAATCATGCTCGAGGCGAGCACGCTTGGCCTTGAGCTGTTCATCATAGCGGACGGGGTCGACGACGGGGATGGCCACGGCGGCTCCTGTAAGGGACATGGGAAAGCAGCGAGCAGTGAAAGCCTCAGCGGCGACGAGACGCGCCAACGAGGGGAAACGGCGTCAGCCCACCGGCAACGGTTTGGGCGAGGCGAAGCCGAAGGCGGCCAGCCCCCGCGCCAGGCGCGTATCGGGGGCGGTGGCGAAGCTCGCCCCCGGCCCGCCACGCAGGGCGGGATCGGCCACCACCTGGGCGGTCCGACGGGCGATGGCCTCGCCGGAATCGACCCACTGCCAGGCCGGAGGGGAGACCTCGGCCAGCGCCTCTCGCAGCAGCGGGAAGTGGGTACAGCCGAGCACCACGGTATCCAGCTGCGGGTCATCCCGCAGCGGGGCCAGGGCACGTCGCAGGACCCTTCTGTCGGGAGGCTCGCCGGCCACGAGGCGCTCGGCCTCGTTCACCAGGACGTCGGCGGCGACCCGCAGCACTCGGCAGTCCGCGGCGAACTCGCGGATCAGCCCCAGGGTGTAGGGGCGCGCCACGGTCGCCCTGGTGGCCAGCAGGCCGATATGCCGACTACGGCTAAGGCGTGCCGCCGGCTTGATGGCCGGTACGGTGCCGACCACGGGGATCCTTAGCCGTGCCCTGAGGGCCGCCAAGGCCAAGGTGCTGGCCGTATTGCAGGCCACCACCAGGGCGGACGCCCCGCTGGCCAACACGGCCGCTTCGCAGACGGCCAGGATGCGGGCCACCAGCCAGTCATCCTCGCGGATGCCGTAGGGCAGCATGGCGTTGTCGCAGGCATAGGCCAGGGCCACTCCCGGCAGGTGGTGGCACAAGGCTCCGACCATCGACAGGCCACCCACGCCGGAATCGAAGACCAGCACCGGGCCCCGAGGCATCACCCACCCCTCTCGAGATCGACCCTCGCCCAGGGGGCGAGGGTCGAAGGGTCGGCAACAGGCGGCTTCGCGGACATCGGATCGACTCTTGGCAAACACACGCGAGGTATTCTACCTCACGTCGCCAGCGACCCGAAGCCGTCAGCCCCCTTCAGGCCACGCGCTCAGGTGACGGGTTCCGGGGCGTCACGCAGCTCGGCATAGAGCTCGGGGTAGGCCTCCTGCAGACGCTCGAGCTTCTCGGTGGTCCCGTCCGGCAAGGCCTCTGCGAGGCGTTGAAGGTCCTGATCATCGAAGTGTTCGCGGATCAGCGGAAAGAGCAGCTCACGCTCGTCTCTCAGGTAGGCGCGGTGACTATCGACATAGGCCTTGAGGTCGTCGGCGAAGCGGTCCATCGGCACCACCGAGTCCATGAGGATCATGTCGAGGTCGCCGGAGAGTCGCTTGAGCTTGGCCTTAAGGGCACGATAGTCCTTGGCCAGGCGTTCGGTGACTTCCACGCTCGAAGGATCCAACTCCTTGAGGCGCTCGGTGCAGACCTTCTCCAGAGGCCGGGTGAAGCCATCCTGATAGTCGAGGATATAGTCCACGACCTCCCTGACCAACTGGAAGTTGGGACGCTCGCCGCTTGCCAGGGTCTTCTGCTTGAGTTGCAGGACGTGCAGCATTCGCGCCATGTTGGCGTGATCCTGACGCAGCTGATGCAGCATGGGCATGGCAGTGGCCTCCTCTGCTAGGTCGTGCTGAATGGAAGGCATCCTATTTGGACTGGCCTCCGGGGGCAAGGTTCAGTGACGGATAGCGGTGCGTATCGCTGGTGGCTGGTCTCAAGCTAGCCGTTGTCGGCGAATCCCGCCTGTCGTCCAAGGTCGTATGGCCTGTGAGACAATGCCACACTCTGCCCCCATCAGCGAAGGAGTCAGCCATGGACCTGTTGCAGCAGGCCACACTCGATGACACCGCTCCCCTGGCCTGGCGCATGCGCCCGCGCTGCCTCGAAGAGTATGTCGGCCAGCAGGCCCTGATGGCGCCCGGCAAGCCACTCCAGCGCATGGCCGAGAGCGGCGTAGTGCGTTCGATGATCCTCTGGGGCCCACCGGGCAGCGGCAAGACCACCCTGGCCGAGTTGCTGGCCGAGGCGTCCGGCGCCCACCTGGAACACCTTTCGGCGGTGATGGCCGGCGTCAAGGAGATCCGTGCCGTGGTGGAGCGGGCGCGGACTCTCAAGCCACAGGGCCAGGCGACCCTGCTGTTCCTCGACGAGATTCATCGGCTCAACAAGAGCCAGCAGGATGCCCTGCTGCCTCATGTGGAATCGGGCCTGATCACGCTGATCGGCGCCACCACCGAAAATCCCTCCTTCGAGGTCAATTCGGCGCTGCTCTCCCGGGCCCGGGTGCATGTGCTCAAGACGCTCGGCGAGGCGGAGTTGGTCGAGGTGCTACGACGGGCACTGGCGGATCCGGCGCGCGGCCTGGGCCACCGCCGGATCCAGGTGACCGATGAGGTGCTGGGCCTGCTGGCACGGGCGGCAGCCGGCGATGCTCGCCGGGCCCTGGGGCTGCTGGAGACCGCCTGTGACTTCACCGTGCCTGGCGAGAACGGTGGCGAAATCCTGCCCCGTCAGGCCCTGGAGAACGTGCTGGGTCACCAGGCCAGCGCCTTCGACAAGCAGGGCGACCACTACTACGACCTGCTCTCGGCGATCCACAAGTCGGTGCGTTCCTCACGCCCGGATGCCGCCCTGCTCTACATCGCCCGCTTCGTACAGGGTGGCGGCGATCCGCTGGACGTGATCCGACGCCTGGCCGCCATCGCCTCCGAGGACGTGGGCAACGCCGACCCACGTGCCCTGCCGCTGGTAATGGCGGCCTGGGACGCCTACCGGCGCCTGGGGGACTACGAAGGCCAGCGGGCCATCGCCCATGCCGCCATTCACCTGGCGGTGGCGCCCAAGAGCAACGCCATCGACCAGGCCTGGAAGCGCGCCAAAGCTTTCGCCGCCGCCCAGCCACGCCTCGAGGTGCCCATCTACCTGCGTAATGCCCCGACGCGGCTGATGGAATCCCTGGGCCATGGTCAGGGTTACCGCTATGCGCATCACGAACCCCACGGCTACCCGGCGGGCCGTGCTCATGACTGCTGGCCGGAAGAGCTTCCCCACGAGGCCCTCTACCGGCCCACGGAATATGGCCAGGAGAAGCGCTACGGGCAGTTGATGGCGTGGCGGGAGCAGCTCGATAGCGAGGCGGATAGCGGCGCGTAGGGCCAAGGGCCAAGGGCCAAGGGCCAAGGGCCAAGGGCCAAGCAGAGGCTGGCTTGAAGCGAACGAGTAGCAAGTAAAAATAAACCCCACCAGGAGGTTAACCCGGTGGGGTTTCATGTTCTCTACCTCGCTACCCGTCGCCCGTCGCCCGTCGCCCGTCACCGGGCAGCTTGGCGCTTTCAGCTCGGCGCTTCATTGCATCTCGCGGATCACGTCGGTGCCTTGGGGCGGCTCGAAGCGAAAACGCGCCTCCGGCACGGCCACGTTCTGCTGCACGTCGTCGAACTCGATACCGGTGCGTTGGCCGGTGCTGTCGGTCATCTGCAGGAAGTGCAGCCGCTCGCCCCGGAAGGACATCTTCAACTCCTCGAACAGGGTGTCCGGGTCCTTGGGTGTCAGCGTGAAGGTCTCGGTAGCCCCCTGCTGGGCCCGAGTCACGTCATAGCTGGCGGTCAACTCGTCGGCGCTGCCGGAGAGCAGCAGGGCCGGGGTATGGGTCACCCGCTGGTCCAGGGCCTGTACCGTGGCCTGCTCGAGGTCAGGATCGTAGAGGATGACCTCTTCGCCATCGGACACCACCAGCTGCTGATAGGGGGCATCCACTTCCCAGCGGAAGCGCCCGGGCCGGGATAGCCACATGCGTCCGCTCGCCTCCTGGAGGCGCTGGCCACTGCCGTCGAGGATCTGCTGCTCGAAATCCGCCACATAGGTCTGTACGGGCTTGAGCATGCGGGTCAGACGCTCGGCACCCTCACTGGCCAGGGCCGTGACCGGCATGGTCACCAGCAGCGCCAGGGCGGCGAGGGGCTTCTTCACTGTCATCATCGGTATCTCCCTGAACGGTCCATCCTGGTTTCCTCCTGCTCGGACCCGGATCTTGCCGGCGGGTTGCCGCCCCACCGGTGCTTTCATCATTGCTGCATGGTTGAGGTCAGTCGCCGACCGGCGGCGGGGCCAACACCTCGCGGGCGCCGTTGGTGCCCATGGTGGAGACCACACCGGCCACCTCCATGGCCTCGACCAGGCGGGCGGCCCGGTTGTAGCCGATCTTGAAGCGACGCTGCACCGCCGAGATCGAGGCCCGTCGCGATTCCGTCACGAACTGTACCGCCTCGTCGTAGAGGGCGTCCTGCTCGGCATCGTCACCGTCACCGCTGCCCTCGGCCTCCAGACCGGTCAGGGCCTCGGCGGAGACGCCGCCGGAGAGGATCTCGTCGATGTATTCCGGCTCCCCGCGACGCTTCCAGTCCTCGACCACCCGGTGCACCTCGTCGTCGTCGACGAAGGCCCCATGAACCCGGGTCGGTAGGCCGGAACCCGCCGGCAGATAGAGCATGTCGCCGTGCCCCAGCAGGTTCTCGGCGCCACCCTGATCGAGGATGGTGCGCGAATCGACCCGCGAGGAGACCTGGAAGGCCATGCGGGTGGGAATGTTGGCCTTGATCAGGCCGGTCACCACGTCCACCGAAGGCCGCTGGGTGGCGAGTATCAGGTGAATGCCGGCGGCCCGGGCCTTCTGGGCCAGTCGTGCGATCAGCTCCTCGACCTTCTTGCCGACGATCATGAACATGTCGGCGAACTCGTCGATCACCACCACGATATAGGGCAGCTTCTCGAGCACCGGCGGCGACTGGTGCATCTCCCAGGGCTGGGGCTCCCATAGCGGGTCGGCCACCTGGGCACCGGCCCGTTCGGCCTCGTCGAGCTTGCCGTTGAAGCCGGCGATGTTGCGCACGCCCATGGCGGCCATCAGCTTGTAGCGCCGCTCCATCTCGGCCACGCACCAGCGCAGGGCGTTGGCGGCCTCCTTCATGTCGGTGACGACCGGTGCCAGCAGATGCGGAATGCCGTCGTAGACCGACAGCTCCAACATCTTGGGATCGACCATGATCATGCGTAGCTCGTCCGGGGTGGCCTTGAGCAGCATCGAGATCAGCATCGCATTGACGCCCACCGACTTGCCCGAGCCGGTGGTCCCGGCCACCAACAGGTGGGGCATCTTGCCCAGGTTGGCTACCACCGGGCCACCGCCGATGTCCTGCCCCAGCGCCAGGGTCAGCGCCGAGGCCTCCTGCTGGTAGCGGTCGGAGTCGATCACCTCGCGCAGTCGGATCATCTCCCGCTTGGGGTTGGGGATCTCGATGCCTACCGTGGGCCGGCCGGGAATCACTTCCACTACCCGCACGCTCTTGACCATCAGCGAGCGCGCCAGGTCCTTGGCCAGGTTGCTGATCTTGGAGACCTTCACCCCGGCGGCCGGCTTGATCTCGAAACGCGTGATCACCGGGCCCGGCCAGGTGTCCACCACCTCGGCCTTGACCCCGTATTCGCGCAGCCGGACCTCCAGCAGCTCGGCCATCTCGGCCAGCTGGGCTTCCGTGTAGTAGGGTTGATGGGGCTCGGGCGGTGTCAGCAGGCGCAGGCTCGGCAGCTCGCCATCGGGCTCGGGCAGGTCATCGAGCATCGGCCGCTGGCTCTGCAGGTGCTCGACGGTCCACAGCGTCGGGACCTCGTCGCTGTCGGCGGCCTCACGGCCCTGCTCGGCGGTCGCCACCCGGGGGGCAGGATCGCCGGAACCGGTCCGTGGCGGCTCGGGGGGCGCGGGTCGCGGTGCCTCGACCGACGCCCGGACCTCGTTGTCCGAGGCCCGGTGCCTTTCCGCCTCGCGCTCGACATCCGCCCCGGCTGGCGTCTCGTGGCCGGCCCTCTGACTCGGCGACTCCCAGGCGGCACCGGGCATCTCGTCGTCATCGGGCAGCACCGGTTCCGGTATGACCTCCGGGACCCGCGGCGGCGAGGCCGAGCGTGGCGGACGCTTCTCGTCGGCCTCACGCTGCGTATCGACAGACTCCGACGCCGAGTCTGGGGTTACGTCGGCCTCCCGGCGAGCCGCTGTCTGGTAGCGACTTGCCGGCTCGTGGTGGGTCGTCTCGGTCTCGGACACCGTCTCCCGGTGCGAGATGGCCGGCGCCGATGGAGCGACAGACGGCTCACGGGAACGCGCCTCATGCGGTGCCGAATGACCGCTGCCCCGTTCGGCATGGGCGGCCTCGGTCGCCAACGCCGGTTCCCGACGCGAAATCCTCTCTGCCGGCCGAGCGACAGGCGGCGGCTCGCGGGTCGCCGACAGGGAGACGCTAGGCTCGCGGACCGTGGCGGTGTAGGCCGCCTCGGGACGCTTGGCAGAGGGCGTGCGCGCCGGCACCTCCCAAGGAATCTCGGTATCCCCCTGCTCACCGAAGCCCGGCTCACGACGCGCAGCGCCCTCGCGAGATGCCGCCGTGGTTTCGGCACCCGGCACCCAGCGCTGCCACCAGCGCGGCTCAGCCACCGGGTCATCCTCCGGCGCCGGGTGGCCGTCTTCCTGGCGGGGCTCATCGGAGTCTTCAGGCGACGCCGCCGGGCGCCGGGCCGGTACCTCATCATCGCGAGCACCACGCTCGGCCCGATACTCCCGTACCAGGCCGAAGCGGTCGACCACCCAGCGCCAGGCGTTCACGGCCAGGCGCCCCAGCTCATCCATCACCATGAGCCAGGAGAGCCCCGTGAACAGCGGCAGGCCACAGAGGATGGCCACCGTCGCCAGCAACCCGGCCCCCGCATTGCCGACCATCGGCACCAGAGCGCCGACCAGTCCCTCACCGAGAATACCGCCCGCCGAATAGGGCAGGACACTATCGGGACGATAGAAATGCAGCGCCCCCAGGGTGGTAGAGCCGAGCAGGAGCAGCACCAGGCCCCCGCAGCGGACGGCCAGGGCCGTGGCATCCCACTCGAAGCGCACCTGGCGAGAGCGGATCAGCCACCAGGCGGCAAAGCCGAGCATCCCCGGCCACCACAAGGCACTGACGCCGAACAGCGAATAAAGCACGTCGGCCAGCCAGGCGCCGACCGGCCCCATCCAGTTGGCCACGGACGTTTCCGGGCCACTGCTCGACCACCCCGGGTCTGCCGGGGCGAAACTGTAGAGGGCCAGCAACAGGAACACACAGGCTGCCAGCAACAGGATCACGACCCCTTCTCGGGTCGACCCCTGCAGCCGCAGGCCGAAGCGCCTGGCCGTTTCCCTGGCATGCACCGCGCGCTCGCGCGGTGTGGACTTCTTCTTGGCACTCAAGCGGCCACCCCCCTTGCGCCAACCGGCGTCTTCCAGATTGCACAACCACCCATCATACCGAGCCAACGCCAGCCGTCACAGGGCCACCGCGGCCTTGAGGCGCCCCCCGGCGCCGGTCACACTAGGTGGCCGACGACAAGGGAGATGCCTTCATGCTGTCCTGGCTGCCCGACCATCCCATCGCCTTCCCGCCGCCGGCAGCGGCCCTGGACGACCCCGCCGGCCTGCTGGCCGCCGGCGGCGCCCTGACGCCCGCCTGGCTGGTCGCCGCTTATCGACGCGGTATCTTCCCCTGGTTCAGCGATGGCCAGCCCATCCTCTGGTGGAGCCCTGACCCCCGCCTGGTGTTGTTTCCGGAGGAGATCCGCATACGCCGCAGCCTACGCAAGCGGCTGCGTCACGCCGGCTTCCGGATCACCGCCGACCGGGCCTTCGCCGAGGTGATGGTCAGCTGTGCGGCTCCTCGCGACGGGCAGCCCGGCACCTGGATCACCGCGGACATGCAGGCGGCCTACGGCCGACTGCACCGCCTGGGCATCGCCCACTCCGTGGAGGTGTGGCGACACGAAAGGCTGGTCGGTGGTCTCTACGGGGTGGCGCTGGGCCCGGTGTTCTTCGGTGAGTCGATGTTCTCGTGGGTGCCGGACGCCTCCAAGGTCGCCTTAGTTCACCTGGCAGCTGCCATGCAAGCCGGTGGCGGACGGCTGATCGACTGCCAGGTGCACACGCCCCACCTGGCCAGCCTGGGGGCCCGTGACATCGCCCGTCCGGCCTTCATCGGCTATCTTGAAGAGTGGCTGGGCAATCCTCCCGGGGGCGTCCAGTCAGGCCACGACGTGGCCATCGCACCGGCCTGGTCGTTCGAGACGATCGGCGCCGATTGACCCGACCGACGATGCCGGGCAGGCCAACGATTCAGAGGAGGGGCAGCCTTGAGCAGCAACACTCCACGGCAGCCGACACGGGACCTGCGCTTCTTCCTGACCGTACCGCATGCCTGCAGTTACCTGCCGGGCCGCGAGGCCACCACGCTTTTCCTGGACCCGCAGGAGGCACCGGGGAAAGGGGTCTACGACACCCTGGCACTGCTCGGCTTTCGCCGCAGCGGCCGGCACCTCTATCGCCCCCATTGCGAAGGCTGCAACGCCTGCATTTCGGTCCGCATCCCGATCGCCGATTTCACCCCCGATCGCACCCAGCGCAAGCTCCAACGCCGCAATGCCGACCTCGAACAGCGTGTCCGGCCCGCGGTGTTCGACGCCGAGCACTATGCGCTCTACTCGCGCTACATCCGCACCCGTCATGCCGACGGCGACATGTATCCGCCGAGCCTCGACCAGTACCGGACCTTCCTGACCCTCGATCAGCCGTACGCCCGCCTGCTGGAGTTTCGCCTCGACGGGCGCCTGCTGGCCGTGGCGGCCTTCGATCAGCTGGAGCACGGCCTGTCGGCGATCTACACCTTCTTCGAGCCGACCGCCGACTACGAACGCCGCTCGCTGGGCACCTTCGCCGTGCTTGCCCTGGTGGAGCGCGCCCGACATCTGGGCCTGCCCCATGTCTACCTGGGTTACTGGATCCGTGAATGCCGCAAGATGGCCTACAAGCAGACCTTCCACCCCCTGGAGCAGCTCGACGGTCGACACTGGCGGCGGATGATCAGCACCGAGCGGTGACCCCGAGAGGGTCCACTTTGCCTTGGCGAGCGGCATGCGGCACAATACCGCGCTATCCTGTCGGCACGGGTGGCGCTTGTCGTGATTTCGTGCCCTTGTTTTGTCACCATCAGCGAGGAACCGCCTATATGGCACGTGAAGACCATATCGAGATGGAAGGCGTCGTCGTCGATACCCTTCCCAACACCATGTTCCGGGTCGAGCTGGAGAATGGCCATGTGGTCACCGCTCACATCTCGGGCAAGATGCGCAAGAACTACATCCGCATCCTCACCGGCGACAAGGTCAAGGTCGAGCTGACCCCCTACGACCTTTCCAAGGGCCGCATCGTCTATCGCTCACGCTGACCCGCGCCCGCCGGACACGGGGGGTCATGACCACCCCTCCTCTGCCTCTTTACCCCTTGCCCTGACGAACAACGCCCCGTCCGAAGACAGGGCGCTGTGTCGTGGTCTGGTCTCTCGTCAGGGAGCATCGGCCAGCTCGGTCTCCGTGGCCAGGTGCAGCTCGCCGTTCTCCACGTTGACGTGGACCACGCCGCCATGCTCGGCCAGCTCGCCGAACAGGATCAGCTCGGCCAGCGGCTTCTTGAGCTTTTCCTGGATCAGGCGGGCCATGGGGCGCGCGCCCATGTCCGGGTCGTAGCCCTTCTCGGCCAGCCAGTCCCGGGCGGCATCGTCCACGTCCAGCTGGACCCGCTTCTCGTCCAGTTGCGCCTGCAACTCGACCAGGAACTTGTCCACCACGTTGCGCACCACGTCGGTGGGCAGGGCGTGGAACTGGATGATGCCGTCCAGGCGGTTGCGGAACTCCGGCGAGAAGGTCTTGCGGATGACCTCCATGGCATCGGTGGAATGATCCTGGGTCTGGAAGCCGATGGAGCGACGCGTGGCCTGTTCGACCCCGGCGTTGGAGGTCATGATCAAAATTACATGGCGGAAGTCGGCCTCGCGGCCATTGTTGTCGGTGAGACGGCCATGATCCATCACCTGCAACAGCAGGTTGAAGACCTCGGGGTGTGCCTTCTCGATCTCGTCGAGCAACAGCACGCAGTGCGGTTGCTTGGTGATCGCCTCGGTCAGCAGCCCCCCCTGGTCATAGCCGACATAGCCCGGAGGCGCCCCGATCAGGCGCGACACCGTATGGCGCTCCATGTACTCGGACATGTCGAAGCGGACCAGCTCGATGCCCATGATATGGGCCAGCTGACGGGCCACCTCGGTCTTGCCGACCCCCGTGGGTCCGGCGAACAGGAAGCTGCCCACCGGCTTGTCCGGCGACTTGAGCCCGGCCCGGGAGAGCTTGATGGCCGCCCCCAGGCTGTCGATGGCCTCGTCCTGGCCGAATACCAGCATCTTGAGGTCACGGTCGATGTTGGCCAGCAGCTTGCGATCGGAGCTGGAGACGCTCTTCGGCGGGATACGGGCGATGGAGGCCACCACGGCCTCGACCTGGTCGGTATCGATGGTGTCGACCCGCACCTCCATGGGAAGCAGCCGCTGGTGGGCACCGGCCTCATCGATGACATCGATGGCCTTGTCCGGCAGGTGGCGATCGTTGATGTAGCGATCCGCCAGCCGCGCGGCACTCTCCAGGGCGGCATCGGTGTACTTGAGCTGATGATGCTCCTCGAAGCGTGAACGCAACCCCTTGAGGATGCTCACGGTATCCTCCACGGACGGGGCCAGCACATCGACCTTCTGGAACCGTCGCGCCAGGGCGCGATCCTTCTCGAAGATGCCGCGGAACTCGTGGAAGGTGGTGGACCCGATACAGCGCAACTCGCCGGAGGAGAGCAGCGGCTTGAGCAGGTTGGAGGCGTCCATCACGCCCCCCGAGGCCGCCCCGGCGCCGATCACGGTATGGATCTCGTCGATGAAGAGAATGGCGTTGGGCTGCTTACGCAACTCCGCCAGCAGACTCTTCAGGCGCTTCTCGAAGTCGCCACGGTACTTGGTGCCGGCCAGCAGTGCGCCCATGTCGAGCGAGTAGACCACGGCATCCCCGATCACGTCCGGGACGTCCTCCTCGACGATGCGCTTGGCCAGCCCCTCGGCGATGGCGGTCTTGCCGACACCGGCCTCGCCTACCAGCAAGGGGTTGTTCTTGCGTCGACGGGCCAGAATCTGTACCACCCGCTCGAGCTCATGGTCGCGGCCGATCAGCGGATCGATCTTGCCGATGCGGGCTTGCTCGTTGAGGTTGGTGGCATAGCCGGTCAGAGGGTTGCCGGCGTTTTCGGTGCCCCCTTCCTCGGCGTCCTCGGCCTCCTGGGAGGGCGAGGCCTGACTCTGGCCATGCCCGGCGACCTTGGAGATGCCGTGGGCGATGTAGTTGACGGCGTCGACCCGGGCCACGTTCTGCTGCTTGAGGAAGTAGACCGCCTGACTCTCCTGCTCGGAGAAGATCGCCACCAGCACATTGGCCCCGGTGACCTCGCTCTTGCCGGAGGACTGGACATGGAAGACGGCGCGCTGCAGTACACGCTGGAAGCCCAGGGTCGGCTGGGTCTCGCGATCCCCCTGATCCTCGGGAATCAGCGGCGTCGTGGAATTGATGAAGTCCTGCAGGTCGGACCGCAGCTTGTCGAGATTGGCCCCGCAGGCCCGCAGCACGTCGGCCGCGGACGCGTTGTCGAGCAGCGCCAGCAGCAAGTGCTCCACGGTCATGAACTCGTGGCGCTTGGAACGCGCCACCGTGAAGGCCGTGTTCAGGGTCAGTTCAAGTTCTTTGCTCAGCATGGCAGTCCCCTTCTCGCCGCCTAGGGCTTGCGTCGGATCGTTCAAGGTCCGGCATCATCAACATCGGGTACAAACGACAGCGTTGCAAGTCGCCCTGCCAACGCTCGCCGCCGTGCCCTCTACGACCATGCCGCTACTCAGTCCGCAGCCTCAATGTCGCACAGCAATGGATGCTGGCTCTCTCGTGCATATTGATTGACTTGATGGCTTTTGGTTTCCGCGATGTCTCGAGTAAAGACCCCACAGGTGGCCTTGCCCCGGGTGTGTACCGTCAACATGATCTGCACCGCCGACTCGCTGTCCATGTGGAAGAAGGTCTGTAGTACCTCCACCACGAACTCCATGGGGGTGAAATCATCGTTGTGCAAGACCACTTTGTAGAGGGGCGGCCGAGCCAACTCCGGGTCCGACGACTGTACCGCCAGATCCCCCTCGTCGTCCTCTGCCGGGTCGGGAGGCCGCGTCATCCCGCCATGGACGGAGGCAACCGGGACGATGCCTGCTTCCTCGTCTGTCTTGAACATAAGCACCATCGTTGATCTCGACAAGCCGGACACCATCGGACCTATAACTAGCTTTGACGACGGATGTCCGGCAGGGTTCATCGGGGGACTCGTGGAGTCCCCCGTGGCGCGCACAAAAGGGCCCCCGTCCGCCGGGCGGACGGGGGCCCCTACCGTCACCGAGCTTACATGTTGTCGGCGACGGCCTGACCGAACTCGGAGCACTTGAGCAGTTTGGCATCGTCCATCAGGCGGTGGAAGTCATAGGTGACCTCGCCCTTGGAAATGGCCTTCTCCATGCCCTTGAGCACCAGATCGGCGGCCTCGACCCACCCCATGTGGCGCAGCATCATCTCGGCGGAGAGGATCAGCGACCCCGGGTTGACCTTGTCCTGCCCGGCATACTTCGGCGCGGTACCGTGGGTGGCTTCGAACATCGCCACGGCATCGGAGAGGTTGGCGCCCGGCGCGATGCCGATGCCGCCCACCTCGGCCGCCAGGGCGTCGGAGATATAGTCCCCGTTGAGGTTCAGGGTGGCGATGACGTCGTATTCGGCCGGACGCAGCAGGATCTGCTGCAGCATGGCGTCGGCGATGACGTCCTTGACCACGACCTCCTTGCCGGTCCTGGGGTTCTTGAAGGTCATCCAGGGACCGCCGTCGAGCAGCTCGGCCCCGAACTCCTCCTTGGCCAGCTGGTAGCCCCAGTCCTTGAAGGCCCCTTCGGTGAACTTCATGATATTGCCCTTGTGCACCAAGGTCACCGACTCGCGGTCGTTGTCCACCGCGTACTGGATAGCCTGGCGCACCAGGCGCTTAGTGCCCTCCTCGGAGACCGGCTTGACGCCGATACCACAGTTCTCGGGGAAGCGGATGTTGGTGACACCCATCTCCTCGCGCAGGAACTTGATCACCTTGTCGGCGTCCGGGGTGCCGGCTTTCCACTCGACGCCGGCGTAGATGTCCTCGGAGTTCTCGCGGAAGATGACCATGTCGACATCGGCCGGCTTCTTGACCGGGCTCGGCACACCCTCGAACCAACGGACCGGGCGCTGGCAGACGTAGAGGTCGAGCTTCTGGCGCAGGGCCACGTTCAGGGAGCGGATGCCACCGCCCACCGGGGTGGTCAGCGGGCCCTTGATGGACACGACGTAGTCCTTGACGGCCTCGAGGGTCTCTTCCGGGAGCCAGGTATCGGCATCGTACACCTGGGTGGCCTTTTCGCCGGCATAGACTTCCATCCAGTGAATCTTGCGCTCGCCGTTGTAGGCCTTCTGCACGGCCGAATCGATGGCGATCTTCATGGCCGGCGTCACGTCGATGCCGATGCCGTCACCCTCGATGAACGGAATGACCGGCTCGTTAGGCACGTTCAGGGTGTTGTCGGCATTGACGGTGATCTTATGGCCGCCTTCGGGTACGACGATTTTCTGGAACCCCATTGAGAACTCCCCTGTCTGGTCTGGTCAGTGGAGCGCGGAGTATAGCATCCGGCCCCGGCCCCGGAGTAGGCTTTGCCGCATGTTCCACGCCAACCTCGCGCCCGACCATAGTCCAATGCCCACGCCATGAGCCATCTCTACCTGCTGCACAAACCCTACCGCATGCTCTCGCAGTTCACCGACCCCCAGGGGGAGGGAGGGACACGTCGTGCCACCCTGGCCGACGTGATCGACGTGCCGGGTATCTACCCGGCCGGGCGACTCGACCATGACTCGGAAGGCCTGCTGCTGCTTACCGACGATGGCGAGCTGATCCACCGCATCGCCCACCCGGGCCACAAGCAGCCCAAGACCTATCGCGTACAGGTGGAGGGCATCCCCGAGGAGGCGGCCCTGCAGGCGCTGCGTGACGGCGTACCCCTTAAGGATGGCCGCACTCGTCCAGCGAAGGTGCGGCGTCTCGAGACAGGTGGCCTGCCCGAGCGCAACCCACCGCTGGACCCGAAGCGCCACCCGGTGACGACCTGGCTGGAGATGACCCTCACCGAGGGCCGTAACCGCCAGGTACGACGCATGACCGCGCACCTGGGCCACCCCACCCTGCGCCTGGTACGCGTGGCCATCGGTCCCTGGCGGCTCGATGAGCTGGCGCCCGGGGAATGGCGCCGCGAGGTTCTGCATGCCCCGCGCCGGCCCGCCGGTCGTGGCCGAGGAACCCGCGGTAGAAGCGCAAGCGGCAACGCTAAAAAAGGAGGTCGCCGATGAGACGCTGGCACCCGCTGGTCACCGTGGCCACGGTGGTGGAACGCGCCGGCTGCTTTTTGATGGTCGAAGAGGACCGCGGCGGCCCCTACACCCTCTTTAACCAGCCGGCCGGCCACCTAGAGCCGGGAGAGCGCATCCGGGATGGGGCCCTTCGCGAGTTGCGCGAGGAGACCGCTTGGCAGGTGGGCATCACCGACTATCTCGGCCTGTACGTTCTCGAGACCCCCAACGGCCAGACCTTCCACAGCCATGGCTTCTTCGGCATGGCGCTGGCGCACCTGGGCAATGACCTGGATCCGGCCATCCACGCCGTGCACTGGCTAACCCTCGACGAGTTGGAAGGCCTCGAGCGCGAGGGGCGCCTGCGCAGCCCCTTGGTGATGCGTCGCCTCCGCGACGCCCAGGCCGGCCGCTTCTTCCCCATGAACGTGATTCACGAGCGATAAGGAGCAAGGAGCAAGGAGCAAGGAGCAAGGAGCAAGGAGCAAGGAGCGCAGTATGACCTTGGCCCTCGGCCCTCGGCCCTCGGCGCTCGGCGCTCGGCGCTCGGCGCTCGGCGCTCGGCGCTCACATCATGTATAATCTCGCCCCATTTGAGCCACACCCGATTCGAGAGCGCCCATGACAGCCACCACCGGCAAGGTCATCGTCGGCATGTCCGGCGGCGTCGACTCCTCCGTCTCCGCCCTGCTCCTGCGCGAGCAGGGCTACGAGGTGGAGGGCCTGTTCATGAAGAACTGGGATGAGGACGACGGCACCGAGTATTGCACCGCCAAGGCCGACCTGGCCGACGCCGAGGCCGTGTGCGACAAGCTCGGCATCCGGCTGCACACCGCCAACTTCGCCGCCGAGTACTGGGACAACGTCTTCGAACACTTCCTGGCCGAGTACCGGGCCGGCCGTACGCCCAACCCGGACATCCTCTGCAACCGCGAGATCAAGTTCAAGGTGTTCCTGGAGTACGCCGAGATGCTCGGGGCCGAGAAGATCGCCACCGGCCATTATGTTCGTCAAGGGCAGGTGCGCGGACACGCCGATGATGACCTCCGGCCAAGACTGCTCAAGGGCCTGGACCCCAACAAGGACCAGAGCTACTTCCTGCACGCCGTCCCCGAGGCGGCCATCGCCCGCACCCTCTTCCCAGTGGGCGAACTGGAGAAACCCGAGGTGCGGGCTATCGCCGAGCGCCACGGGTTGGTCACCGCGCGCAAGAAGGACTCCACGGGTATCTGCTTCATCGGTGAACGGCGCTTTCGCGACTTCCTCCAGCAGTACCTGCCGGCCCAGCCCGGTACCATCGAGACCCCGGACGGAGAGGTCATCGGTGAGCACCTGGGGCTGATGTACTACACCCTGGGCCAGCGCCAGGGGCTAGGTATCGGCGGGCTGACCGACTACCCGGACGCGCCCTGGTACGTGGCGGCCAAGGACCTCGAGCGCAACGTGCTGGTGGCCGTGCAAGGCAAGCATCATCCCCTGCTCTACACCGACAGCCTGGCCACCGAAGCCATGGACTGGGTGGCGGGCGAGCCGCCGGTGGCGAGCGGGCGCTTCACCGCCAAGACCCGCTACCGCCAGGCAGACGTGCCCTGCACCATGCGCGTCCGGGACGACGGTGGCGTCACGGTGCGCTTCGACGCTCCCCAGCGGGCGGTGACGCCGGGCCAGTCGCTGGTGCTCTACGACGGTAACATCTGCCTGGGCGGCGGCGTGATCCGTGACACCTGGAGCGCTAGGGAGCGGGACGCATGAGCACTTCCACGCCGATCCATCGGGCCCCGGACTCGCCCACCGTCCGCCAGGTCCTGGCACTGGCCGGGGTCTTCCAGGCCGCCAGCCTGGTCGATGACCTGGCGCGCAACGGCCAGGTCGACCCGCGCGCCTGGGACACCCTAATCCATGCCACCCTGGATACCAGCCCGGAGAGCTTCGAGGCGATCTACGGCGGCCACCCCAACAACCTGCGTCGCGGTCTCGATGTGCTCGACGCCGTGCTCGGCCGACGCCAGGCCAACCCGGTGGTGATGCGCTACGGCTTCACGCTGCTGATGCTGATGAACAAGCTACGCAACGACACGGCCATGATGGATGCCTTGGGCCGCGATCTGGCGCGCATCCAGGGACAGGCCGAACACTTCGGCGAGACCCACGAGAATGTCATCGCCAGCCTCGGCGAGGCCTATCAGAAGACGATCTCCACCTTCAAGGCCCGCATCGTCGTTCAGGGCGACCCCTCGCTGCTGCAGAGCCGCATGATGCCCGAGCGGGTGCGCGCCATCCTGCTGGCCGGCATCCGCTTCGCCCTGCTCTGGCACCAGCAGGGCGGCCGGCGCTGGAAGCTGGTCTTCCAGCGCGGCGCGCTCAAGAAGGCCCTGGACACCCTGAACTGAACCGACTCTTCCACGCCCACCGGAACCCGATCCATGCAAGCCACCGCCCTTCCCTTGTCCGCCCTTACCGCCCTCTCTCCCGTCGATGGCCGCTACGGCGCCAAGGCCGAAAGTCTGCGCGAGCACTTCAGCGAGTTCGGCCTGATCCGCGCCCGTGTCACCGTCGAGGTGCGCTGGCTGCAGCGGTTGGCGACGCACCCCGGGATCACCGAGGTGCCACCGCTCTCCGCCGAGGCAACGGCCTGCCTGGAGGCCCTGCTGCGTGACTTCTCGGTCGCCGATGCCGAGCGCATCAAGGCGATCGAAGCCACCACGAATCACGACGTCAAGGCGGTGGAGTACTTCCTCAAGGAGACGATCGCCGAGTCGCCGGAGCTGCACGCCGTCAGCGAGTTTGTGCACTTCGCCTGCACCAGCGAGGATATCAACAACCTCTCCCACGCCGTGATGCTGACCGACGGTCTGCGGGCCCTGCTCCCGGTGATGCACCAAGTGGCCGAGGAGGTGGCCCACCTGGCCCACGAGCACGCCGGGCAACCGATGCTCTCGCGCACCCATGGCCAGACGGCGAGCCCCACCACGCTCGGCAAGGAGATGGCCAATGTCGCCTATCGCCTGCGCCGCCAGCTCCGACAGATCGAGGGTGTCGAGATCCTGGGCAAGATCAACGGCGCGGTGGGCAACTACAATGCGCATCTCGCCACCTACCCGGAGGTGGACTGGGAAGCCAATGCCCGCACCTTCGTCGAGGGGCTGGGACTGACCTTCAACCCCTACACTACCCAGATCGAACCCCACGACTACATCGCCGAGCTGTTCGATGCAGTGTGCCGTTTCAATACCATCCTGATCGACTTCGACCGCGACGTCTGGGGCTACATCTCGCTGGGCTATTTCAAGCAGAGGACCGTGGAGGGCGAGATCGGCTCCTCTACCATGCCCCACAAGGTCAACCCCATCGACTTCGAGAACTCCGAGGGCAACCTGGGCCTGGCCAATGCCCTCCTCGGCCACCTGGCCCAGAAGCTGCCGATCTCCCGCTGGCAGCGTGACCTCACCGACTCCACGGTACTGCGCAACCTGGGCGTCGGCCTGGCCTACGGCCTGATCGCCTACCAGGCATCCCTCAAGGGCATCGGCAAACTCGAGGCCAACCCGGCGCGGCTGGCCGAGGACCTCGATGCCAGCTGGGAGGTGCTGGCCGAGCCGATCCAGACGGTGATGCGCCGCTACGGCATCGAGAAGCCCTACGAGAAGCTCAAGGAGCTGACCCGCGGCAAGCGCATCGACCAGGCCGGCTTCGCGGCCTTTATCGACACCCTGGCACTACCTGAGACTGTCAAGGCAGAATTGAAGGCGCTGACCCCGGCCACCTATATCGGCAACGCCGAGGCCCAGGCGCGACGGCTGTAAGCGCCCAGCGCCCAGCGCCCAGCGCCCAGCGCCCAGCGCCCAGCGCCCAGCGCCCAGCGCCCAGCGCCCAGCGCCCAAGCAGTATGGTAAGCGGCGCCGGGGACAGGCCGTAAAGGGGGTCTTTTGCCATGGATGGCAAAAGTAGCGTACAGGGAGGTATTTACAGCGCCCCCTTGCAGGCCTGTCCCCGGCTCAGCCGCGACTCGAAGCCACCGACGGCTTCAGCATTGCAAGAGGTGGTGCCCATGACTTCCGATACTCCGCTCCCTCTGCTCGGCGGCCTTTCCGCCGCCGAGTTCCTGAACGACTACTGGCAGCGCCGGCCGCTGCTGATCCGCGGCGCCTTCCCCGACTTCGAGAGCCCGCTTTCGCCCGACGAGTTGGCGGGGCTGGCCTGCGAGGACAACATCGAGGCCCGCCTGGTCGAAGAGCGCGGCCCCGAGGGCCCCTGGCAGGTCAGCCACGGCCCCTTCACTGAGGCCACCTTCGCCCGCCTGCCGGAGCGCGACTGGACCCTGCTGGTGCAGGCGGTGGACCACTATGTCCCCGAGGTGGCCGAGTTGCTCGAGGCCTTCACCTTCCTGCCCCGCTGGCGACTCGACGACGTCATGGTCAGCTATGCGCCCCCCGGCGGCAGCGTCGGCCCCCACGTCGACCAGTACGACGTCTTCCTGCTCCAGGGAAGCGGCCAGCGGCACTGGCAGCTCGGTGGCAAGGTCGCCGACGATGCCCCCATCCTCGACGGCATCGACCTGCGCATCCTCGAGCGCTTCGCGGTCGAGGCCGGCCAGGACTGGGTCCTGGAGCCCGGCGACATGCTCTATCTGCCCCCCGGCTGGGCCCACCATGGCGTCAGCCAGTCCACGGACTGCCTGACCTTCTCGGTGGGCTTCCGGGCGCCCTCCGCGGACGAGGCGATCACCTCCTTCGCCGACTACCTGGGCGAGCAGTTGCCAGCCTCGAAGCGCTACGCCGATGCCGGCATGGCGCCACCCGCCGATCCGGGAGAGCTGGACGACGCGGCGCTTTCGCGTATGCGCGCGCTGATCCTCGACACTCTCGACGACCCGGCCCAGCTGGCCCAGTGGTTCGGCCGGGTGATGACCCAACCCAAGTACGTCGACCAGCTGGTCCCCACCGAGACCCCGACCGCGGCCGAGGACCTTGTCGCCGAACTACAAGAGGGCAGCGAACTGCTGCGCAACCCCGGATCGCGCTTCGCCTGGCGAGCCCTGGACGACGATCGCGCGACCCTGTTCGCCGATGGTGATGGCGTCGAATGCGCCCTGCCGCTGGCTCGCACCCTGGCCTCCGACGCGGCGCTGGATGCGGCGCTGCTGGCCTTCGAGGAGGCCCCGTCCCTGCTGGCCGCCCTGCATGACGCCGGCAGCCTGACCTGGGCCGATGAGTTCGAGGAGTAGGCAAGGAAATCAGGATCTTGCTAGGAGATTGAAAGTGCAAGAGACAACGCTGGAGATTCGCGAGGGCAGTTGGGACGAGCTCGGGCAGGAGGCCACGGAGATCCGCCGGATCGTCTTCATCGAGGAGCAGCGGGTTCCCGTCGAAGAGGAGTGGGACGGCCTCGACGACGCCTGCCGGCACTTCCTGGCATGGCTCGATGGCGACCCCGTGGGTACCGCCCGCCTGCTGCCCGACGCCCATATCGGCCGCGTCGCGGTGCTCGAGCCCTACCGCGGCCAAGGCATCGGCGTGGCCCTGATGCGGGCAGCCATCGAGGCCGCCCGCCGGGAAGGCCACAGCACGGTGGAACTCGCCGCCCAGACCCATGCCCTGGCCTTCTACGAACGTCTGGGCTTCGAGGCCTTCGGCGTCACCTTCATGGAGGCCGGCATCTTGCATCGCAACATGGTCCATCGACTGACCGACTGACGCCACCTCCTCCGTCACGAGGAACTCGACTACAAAAAAGGGCCATTTTCCAGGCTTTCTGTAGTCGAGTTACAACGCTGCCTGCCCCCAAGGATCAATTGTTTATGCCCACCATGCCAGGCCATAGTGGCTGCCAAGACGAGTGAGGGAGCCGCCGGAGCAGACACGTGACGTGTCGTTAAGGGCCTCTTCCCTCACTCACCTGGTTCGACCAAGGGCTTAGTGACAGGTCTTGGGAACACGAGGAACCTGACAGAACTTCGCAGATGCAGCATAAGGCATGGCCGAATGGTGCAGATGGCGAGTCCCGCGGTGGCGACGTCGCCCCCAAGGCGGCAGCGTCGACGAGAGTCTCAGAGAGAGGATGGCCCCATGGCAGCATATAACGACGAACTCAAGACCCTGGCCCAGCTGCGCGAGGCCCAACGCGGCAAGTGGGATAACATCAACCCGGAACACGCCGCCCGTATGCGCGTGCAGAACCGCTTCCAGACCGGCCTGGACATCGCCCGCTACACCGCCAAGATCATGCGCGAGGACATGGCGGCCTACGACGCCGACAGCGCCCAATACACCCAGTCGCTAGGCTGCTGGCACGGTTTCATCGGCCAACAGAAGCTGATCTCCATCAAGAAGCACTTCGGCCACACCAAGGGGCGCTACCTCTACCTTTCCGGCTGGATGGTCGCCGCGCTGCGCTCGGAATTCGGCCCTCTGCCTGATCAGTCCATGCACGAGAAGACCAGCGTGCCCAGTCTGATCGAAGAGCTCTACACCTTCCTGCGCCAGGCCGATACCTGGGAGCTCAACCACCTGTTCCGTGATCTGGAGGAGGCCAAGCAGGCCGGCGACCAGCCCAAAGCCGACGAGATCGTGGCCAGGATCGACAACCACGAGACCCATGTGGTGCCGATCATCGCCGATATCGACGCCGGGTTCGGCAATGCCGAGGCGACCTACCTGCTGGCCAAGAAGATGATCGAGGCGGGCGCCTGCTGCATCCAGATCGAGAATCAGGTCTCCGACGAGAAGCAGTGCGGTCATCAGGCCGGCAAGGTCACGGTGCCCCACGAGGATTTCATCGCCAAGCTCAACGCCGTGCGCTACGCCTTCCTGGAACTCGGTGTCGAGGATGGCGTGATCGTCGCCCGGACCGATTCCCTGGGGGCCGGCCTGACCCAGAAGATCGCCGTGACCCACGAGCCGGGCGACCTGGGTGATCAGTACAACAGCTACCTGGACGGTGAGGAGATCACCAGTGCCTCCGACATCGATAACGGTGACGTGGTGATCAAGCAGAACGGCAAGCTGGTCAAGGTCAAGCGCCTGGCCTCGGGCCTGTACGAGTTCAAGCCGGGCACCGGAGAGGACCGGGTGGTGCTGGACTGCATCACCAGCCTGCAGAACGGCGCCGACCTGCTGTGGATCGAGACCGAGAAGCCCCACGTCGGCCAGATCGCCGGCATGGTCAACCGCATCCGCGAGGCCTGCCCGGATGCCAAGCTGGTCTACAATAACTCGCCCTCCTTCAACTGGACCCTGAACTTCCGCCAGCAGGTGTTCGATGCCTGGGAGCAGGAAGGCAAGGATGTCTCGGCCTATGACCGTGACGACCTGATGAACGAGAAGTACGACGAGACCGAGCTCGCCGCCCAGGCCGACGAGTGGACCCGCAACTTCCAGCGCGATGCCTCCCGCGAGGCCGGCATCTTCCACCACCTGATCACCTTGCCGACCTACCACACCGCGGCCCTGTCCACCGACAACCTGGCCAAGGGCTACTTCGGTGATGAGGGCATGCTGGCGTATGTGGCGGGCGTGCAGCGCCGCGAGATTCGCGAGGGCATCGCCACCGTCAAGCACCAGGACATGGCCGGCTCCAACATCGGCGACGACCACAAGGAGTTCTTCCACGGCGAGGCAGCCCTCAAGGCCGGCGGCAAGGACAACACCATGAACCAGTTCGGTTGAACCGGCCGCCGGACAAAGGCGGGAACTTTCGGGAGGCCAAAGGCCTCCCTTCTTGCATATTGCCAAGGAGTTCGGGGGACTAGGCACTCTTTGTCCGGTGCTCTGGTCAACGCGGGCGACGCAGGATAGACTGGTTATCAAACAGCGTTCTGCAACACGTTGCTTCCCGTCTGTATTTCCCGGCAATGCATGCATCCGTCAAGCGAAGGAGAGTTCCCGTGAAACGCCTTGTTCCTATCCTGGCCCTCGGCCTACTGACCCTGGCCGGCTGTGCCAACACCGCCCCCTATGGAGGCAACGTCTATACCGGCAACCAGGCCAAGAGCGCCCAAAGGGTGACCTACGGCACCATCACGGCGCTGCGCCAGGTGCAGATCCAGGCCGACAGCCGTGCCGGCGGCCTACTCGGCAGCGGCGGCGGCGCGGTCATCGGTGGCCTGCTCGGCAATCAGGTCGGCGGCGGCTCTGGGCGCCAACTGGCCACCGTGGCCGGTGCCCTCGGCGGTGCCGTGGCCGGCAGCAAGATCGAGGAATCCACCAACCGGGTCACCGCCTGGGAGATCGAGGTCCGCCAGGACAACGGTCAGAACGTGGTGATCGTGCAGAAGGCCGATCAGCCCTTCCAGGTGGGGCAGCGCGTGCGCATCGTCGGTAGTGGCAGCACCGCCAGCGTCGTTCCCTACTGATGATTTTTTGCCAGTAAGCGAAAGGCCCGCGGAGCGATCCGCGGGCCTTATCGCATTGGGCGGAAGCCTATCCGCTATCGCCCTGTCTGGATCATCAGTGCAGATCGACCTTGTTCATGGCCCAGCCGGCCAGTTTGCAGCCGATCAACGCTACCAGGCCGATGATGATCACGCTCATCAGCATGTCCACCGGGCGTACCAGGTAGGTCGCCACCAGCACGGCGATGGCGGGGCACCAGACCCAGCGGTCATCCTCGCTGCGCAGCACGGCGGGAAGCAGCTTGTCGAGCGCCTTGCTGACGGTGGCCTCCCAGCGATGGAGGCAAAGGAACAGGATCACGGCGAAGCCGATCAGCCAGATCAGGATCGAGGTCATGGGATCTCCACAGGGTCATGTCGGAAAGCTACGGGAATGTGACGACCTGCAAAGGGTATCCCCGCCTGGGGGGTCACGCAACCGCCCTGCCAGGGCGTGAACACGACTCAGGATCAGGCGCCGTAACCTGAAAAATGTCCCTCGCCCCTGACAGCCGCGGGGGCCGCGCGTTACCATATCCAGTCACATGCACACATCAAAGGTTCAACCCTCAATGCAGATTGCGCAGAACGCCGTTGTCGCCTTCCATTACACCCTGACCAACGATGCCGGGGAAGTGCTGGACAGCTCGGAAGGCCGCGAGCCGCTGACCTACCTCCACGGTGCCGGCAACATCATTCCGGGCCTCGAGAAGGAGCTTGAGGGTCACACCGTCGGCGACAAGCTCCAGGCCAAGGTCTCGCCCGAGGAAGGCTATGGCGAAGTGCAGCCACAGCTGGTCCAGGAGGTCCCGCGCGATGCCTTCCAGGGTGTCGAGAGCGTCGAGCCCGGCATGCAGTTCCAGGCCCAGACGCAGGGCGGTCCGCTGATGGTCACCGTCACCAAGGTAGAGGGTGACACCGTCACCGTGGACGGCAACCACCCGCTGGCCGGCCAGCAGCTGAACTTCGATGTCGAAGTCGCCGAGGTCCGCGAAGCCAGCCAGGAAGAGGTCGAGCATGGCCATGTCCATGGCGAAGGTGGTCACGAGCACTGATCGGTCGTCACGGCATCCCCCTGCGGTCTCGGCCGCAGGTCGTAGGAAAGGGGGCAGCCACTGGCTGCCCCCTTTTACATGCCTGAGCGGCATGCCCACGCCCGCCTCACCGCTCAGCTACCCTTCCCCGGCAATGCCTTGAGGGTGCCGTAGCCGCCCCACAGGCGCATCGCGGTCGTGATCAGGCAGGCCGTGGCGAACAGGCTGGCCAGCATCGGGAAGTGCGACGGCCACAGGCAGAACACCACGAAGGCCAGCACGGTTTCCGTCCCCTCGGTCAGCCCATGCAGATAGTAGAAGGCCTTCTCCTGGAAGCGCGGCCGGTCCAGCCCGTGCCGAACGGCCATGATCGCGAAGGCCAGGAAGGAGGTCCCGGTACCGATGAAGGCGAACAGCAGGAAGGCGGCGGCCAGGGCGTTGGCCGCCGGGTCGGCCAGGGCGAAGCCCAGCACCACCGCGGCATAGAAGACGAAGTCTAACCCGATGTCGAGGAACCCCCCGGCATCGCTGGTGTTATGGGTCAGCCGCGCCAGGGCGCCGTCTAGGCCATCGCCCAGGCGATTGAGCAGGATCATCGCGAGCGCCCAGCCATAGGCCTCCATGGCCAACAGCGGCAACGCCAGTCCCCCCACTGCAAAGGCCATGAGGGTCACCTGGTCGGGACGCAGTCCGATCTTGGCCAGTCGATGGGCCAGGCGCAGCAAGGGCCGCTGGGTCAGCGGCATGGTCCAGCGATCCAGCATCTCAACTCCCGGTGGTCTTGCTGACTTCAGCAGACTCGCGTGAGGGGGTCGCCCGGCCCCGTCGCCAGGCAAAGTAGCGCTCGAGCCAGCGCAGCACGCGCTCGGGCTTGTGGGCATTCTTCCACACCCCTGCCGTCGCCTTCACCGCCTCACTGCGAGTCGGATAGGGATGGATGGTACCAAGCAGCTTGTTCAGGCCGATGCCCCGGGTCATGGCCAGGGTAAACTCGGCCAGCATCTCCCCGGCCCCCTGGCCGACGATCGTCGCGCCCAGCAAGCGGTCCTTGCCCGGCACCGTCAACACCTTGACGTAGCCTTCCCGATGACCGTCGGCGATGGCGCGATCCAGGTCGGCGAGCGAGTAACGCGTGACCTCGCAGGCGATGCCCTGCTCGAGGGCCTCGCGCTCGTTGAGCCCGACCCGCGCCACCTCCGGGTCGCTGAAGGTGACCGCCGGCAGGGCCCGATAACTGACCCGGAAGCGTTTGAGTTCACCGAACAGGGCGTTGACGGTGGCATGCCAGGCCTGGTGGGCGCTGGCATGGGTCAGCTGGTAGGGGCCCGACACGTCGCCACAGGCCCAGACGTTGGGAAGCACCGACTGGAGGGTGTCGTCCACGGCCAGGGTGCCGTCGGGCCGCGTCTCCACACCCAGCGCCTCCAGGCCCAGCCCCTCGACGTTGGCCTGACGCCCCACGGCCACCAGCAGGCGGTCGAAGGACAGGGAGCTTTCGGTCTCGCCACTAGCCACCACCAGGCGATGGCCAGCACCGTCCGGCTCAGGGACCACCCGCAACGCCCGGGTCGCCAGGCGGACATCGACCCCCTCCTCGTCCAGGCGCGCCTCGATCTCGGCGGCCACGTCGCGGTCTTCCCGGGGCAGCAGCTGATCGCCCATTTCCACCAGGGTGACGTGGCTGCCCAGGCGGGCGAAGCTCTGGCCGAGCTCGCAGCCGATCGGCCCGCCGCCGAGGACCAGCAGCCGCCCGGGCAGAACCTCGAGCTGCCAGAGGTTGTCGGAAGTCAGCACCTCGATCGCCTCCAGACCCGGCAGCGGTGGCACTCGAGGCCGGGCGCCACTGGCGATGATCACGTGGCGAGTGGTCAGCAGCCGTTCTCCCGTCGCGTCGCGGATCCCCACCCGCCAGGGATCCGCCAGTCGGGCCTCCCCCGCCATGACCTTGACCCCCAGCCCCTCGTAGCGCTCCCGGCTGTCGTGGGGCTCGACCTCGCGAATGGCGCCATGGATGTGCGCCATGACCGCCGGGAAGTCCACGCTCGGCGCGCCCACCTGGATCCCGTAGCGCGGCGCCTCGCGAATCTCGTGGGCCACCCGAGCCGCGCGGATCAGCGCCTTGGAGGGCACACAGCCGGTGTTCAGGCAGTCGCCGCCCAGGCGATCGCGCTCCACCAGCGCCACCCGCGCCTTGACCGCGGCGGCGATATAGCTGGCCACCAGGCCCGCCGAGCCACCGCCGATCACCACGATGTCGTGATCGAAGCGCCTCGGCCGCGCGAAGCGCCGGGCCAGCCGGCGGCGCCTGGCGATGCTCACCAGGGCCCGGGCCAGCCAGGGGAAGAGCCCGATCAGGACGAAGGAGCCGATCAATCCCGGCGAGAGGATCCCGGCGAGCGACTCGAGGTGGCCCAGTTCACGGCCGGCATTCACGTAGACCGCGGTACCCGGCAACATGCCCAGTTGGCTGACCCAGTAGAAGGTGGTCAGGCGCATCCGGGTCAGCCCCATTACCAGGTTGATGACGAAGAAAGGAAACAACGGGATCAACCGCAAGGTGAACAGGTAGAAGGCCCCTTCCCGCCGGATACCGGCATTGATGCGCTCGAGTTGGATGGCGAAGCGTTGCTCTAAGGGTTCCCGGGCCAGGGTGCGGGCAATCAGCGCCGCCAGGGTGGCGCCCAGGGTGCTGGCGAAGGAGATGATCACCAGCCCCCAGCCGAAGCCGAACAGAGCGCCCCCGAGCAGGGTCAGCAGGGTCGCGCCGGGCAACGACAGCGCCGCCATCACCACATAGATCACGAAGAAGCCGCCGGCCACGGTGAAAGGTTCCTCGGCCAGCCAGGCCTGGAACCGGGCCTGCTCGGCCTTCAGATTGTCCAGGGTCAGCAGCTGGTCGGCGCCGCTAAGGAAGAACGCCACGAAAGCGAGGGCGATGAGGCTAAGCAGTATCAGGCGTCGCTTGGTCAAGTCGGTCACTCCCTGTGAATCTCCCATGTCCAGATTGGACACCGCCCTCGGTCGCGTCGGCACGAGAATCCTTACAGCCTTGTCTAGACTAGGAGTGTAAGGATTCCCACTTTCATTGGACTATCGCTACATCCTTCCGACAAGGAGCAACGCCATGACCCGCAAGACTCCTGGCCACCTGTTGGGTCCCATCATGCTCGTCGCCATGCTGGCCGCCCCCGCGCTGGCCGCCGACACCGAGAGCGCCGTCTTCGCCGGCGGCTGCTTCTGGTGCATGGAAGAGGCCTACGACAAGGTCGAGGGCGTGGTCGAGACCACCTCCGGCTTCAGCGGTGGCCACGTGGACAACCCGACCTATGAGCAGGTCGCCGCCGGTGGCACCGGCCATATCGAGGTGGTCAAGGTCGAGTACGACCCCGACGCGGTCGACTACGATACCCTGCTTCACGTCTTCTGGCGCAACATCGACCCCTTCGCCGTGGACCGCCAGTTCTGCGACGAGGGCCACACCTACCAGAGCGCCATCTTCCCCATGAACGACGCTCAGCGCGAGCAGGCCGAGGCCAGCCGCCAGGCGGTGGCCGAACGCTTCGACCAGGACATCGCCACCCGGATCATCGATTTCGAGGCCTTCTACCCGGCCGGCGACTACCATCAGAACTTCTATAAAAAGAACACGCTGCGCTACAACTACTACAAGTCAGCCTGTGGCCGTTCCGAGCGGCTGCACGAGATCTGGGGCGACGAGGCCGAGGCGACGGGCACTTCCTGATGCCCAGCGGATGGTCTGCTGGCGAATCGTGGCGCGCTGTAGGCGCCGGCTCAACCCTCGACACGCTCGACGAGGCGCTGGGCGAGCAACGCAGGCGCCAGGGCACGGCGTGCCTGCCAGAAGTGACGTTGCCAGTAGCGATCGTCGAGGTCCGAGATCATCACGCCCCGCGAGGTGGAGGCGTGCAGGAAGTGCCCATCGCCGATGTAGATGCCGACATGGCGATAGCGACCCGGCGGGCGGAAGAACACCAGGTCACCCGGGCGCAGCTCAAGACGATCGACCGACACTCCGGTATGGGCCTGCCCGCCGGTAGTGCGCGGCAGCGCGAGACGGAAGGTGTCGCTGAACACGCTCTGCACCAGGGCCGAGCAGTCGATGCCCCGCTCGCTCTCGCCACCCAGCCGGTAGGGGGTCCCCACCCAGTGTTGGTGCTGGGCCAGCAGGGCACGGCGAATCACCGCCGGCGGCGGGTTCTGCAGGTGCCGAGCCTCGAGGATCGGATTGTCCACCGGCGACATCATCGGGTCCCAGCCGCGGGGCAGGCCGGGCAGGTCCCGGACAAAGTACGCTTCTACCGGGCCCGGTTCGGCCTCCGGTCCCGCGGCACAGCCGGTCAGCCAGACCAGCACCACCAGTATCGCAGCGGCAGGGCGCAACATATTGACGATCAACGGTTTTTCCTCGTCTCACCGGGTCGCTGGACATCGTCGCCGGGGTGGTGGAGCCATCGAGGCCCACCGCCGATGCGACCTGACGGCGGCTCACCAGGTAGCGGCCAACGTCCGACAGGCGGAAGCCGGTCATGGCAAAGCCTCGCATCATAGCCAACGCCGTCGGGCTTGGCGATAGTCAAGCTCAATGCAGCAGATGGCTGTCTCCCGGCAGGGTATCGACATGCAGCGGTGCCCAGTGGCTCGCTCGTGCCCCGGGGAAATCCAGACTGGCCCAGCTGCCGGCCAGGGGCGGTGCCCCGCAGAGCCAGGCCACCAAGGCCTGGCGCAGGCCGGCCAGGAAGGCCTCCCGCTCCGGCGTCTCGCCCATGAAGAACGAGAAGCCCGCATACAGGCCCCGGGCATACTCCTCCCAGCCACCGTAGTGACGCGCCGCCAGGGCATGAGCCCGCTCCAGCAGGTGCCGGAACGCCGCCTCGTCGAGCCAATCCAGCTGACGGCCGGCGATCGCCAGGTCCACCGCCTGGGCCAGATCCCAGGCGGCCAGATCCAGGTCGTTGCAACCGTCCTCGTCGTCCCTTACCCGCTGCAGGCGCAGCAGGTGGTTGCGCTCCTCCTCGTTGCACTCCCCGCTCTCCAGAGTGGCAATCTCGGAGGCCAGTCGCGCTCGGTTGAGGGTGTAGGGGGCATAGTTGATCTGGTACTCCTGGCGATCGCCGACCTCCAGCAGGTAGTCGATGAAGTCGGCGAGTTCCGTCGCGGTATGCAGACCATAGTGGTCATCTACCCACTCCCGGATGGCGGCGCACTCGCGCTCGCTCTCGGGGTGCGGTAGGCTCCAGGCGGCACTGTTGAGAGGGCCGACCAGGGACATGGCGGTGAAATGGGTCAGGCTCGGTCGCGGTCCTGGTTCCTGCCAGGCCCCGCCTCGCCAGTCGAGCCAGTGGAACAGGCTGCCCGGGTCCTCGAGGTGCCAGCGAATCTCGAGCACCAGCGACGGTTGTTCCGGCTCCGGCAGCAGCGCCTCCCACTGCGCCCAGGCCTCGAGCAGGCGCCGGGCTCCGGAATAGAAGCGGCACAGCGAGCCTTGCAGCGCCTCGGCGAGACCGGCCAGGCGTCCCTCGTCGAACAGGCCGCTGTCCATGGCCATCTGCAGGTGGAAGGCGTACTTCTCCGCCATGTGGATGGTCGCCGCGTGGCGGCTGCCACGTCCCAGGTCGTCACGGCTCGCCAGCGCCTCGTCGGGAGGGTGGCCGAAGGGAGTCTCCGCCGGCGGCAAGGCACCATGGGCCGCGTCGGCCGCCAGCTGGTTCAGGTGATGCGCCTGGGCCGGCAGCCAGTGCCGGGCCAGGGCCTCGACGCCCTCCTCGCCGTGCAGGTCCAGGGTCTCGGCCAGGTAGCTGCGGGCATCCTGCCGACGGGGCTCGGGCAGCGCAGACGGCTTTCCCTGCCGTGTCGCCAGCTCCGGCTCACGCACCGCGGCCAATGCCAGCACCCAGTGACGTGCCGGCTGGCGCCAGGCGCGTATCGCCGCCCGGGACGCTTCAAACTGCTCGGCCTCGATCAGTCCCTGCAGCGCGACCTTCCAGGGGCTCACCGGCGACTGCAGCAGCAGGCACCAGTCGGCCTCGAGGCTGGCCAGCAGGTCGGTGCCCTCGAATAGGCTGCGGCCACGCTGGTAGGCCCGGGCCAGAGCCGCCCAGTCGCTGTAGCGGCGCTGGATCAGGTCGGCCCCGTGCAGGGCGAAGTGGCGGGCCTCCGTCGCCTCGAGCCAGCCCAGGCAGGCCCCGGCCCATGCCAGGTCGATCAGGCGCAACCAGTCCCAGGCGGCCCACTCCAGGGGCTCGCCCTCCGTCACGTAGCCCAGCAGCACGCGAGCGGCGGCACGCTCATGCGGGGCACGTGCCTCGAGCCAGCGTCGCCGCTCATCGCTCCCGGCCTCGAGCAGGCGCAGGGCGTCAAGGTCCCAACCCTGGCGGTCCCCCTGGGCCGCCAGCCACAGCAGAGCACGCACCAGATCATCACGGCCGGTGATCTCCCAGCCCTCCTTGAGCCAGGCCTCGACATCCTGCCAGTCCCGTGCCTCGGCCGTGGCCTCCACCACCGGCGAGAAGGCGGCGCGCAGCCGCCAGACCCGGGCCTCGGCTTCCTCGGGCCAGAGCGGCAGCAGTCGCCGCTGGATGGCCAGCCACTCGACCAGCAGCTCCCAGGTGACCCCCTCCCCTTCATGTTCGAGGACCGCCAGCGCTTCCGAGGCTTCGCCGAAGCCGTCGTCGCCGAGCATCCAGCCCAGGGCGCTGCGCGACTGGCGCAGCGCCGCCAGCCAATCATCCAGACTGGCGTGATGGGCGATGATCTCCTCGGCCAGCCGCTGGGCCCAGTCCCGGGCCCGGGTCTCGCCGAGCCAGCCGGCCGCTCCGGCCAGGGCCGCCAGCTCCAGCCCCCCCAGCAGCTGCGAGGAGTCGGGCTGCCCCGTGTCGAAAGCCTCCAGCAGTCGCCAGCCGAGCTCGCCCCGGTCGACGACACCCAGCTCGGTCAGGCGGGCTTCGGCCGTTTCCGGCGCCAGGGTCAGGGGGTCGGGGGTGAAGGCCCAGTCACACAGCACCAGCTGCTGGGCCCACCAGGCATTCAGGGGATCGACCAAGGCTCACCTCGCCATGCAACAAACAGAATTAAAGGGCGGCGTCGGGCGCCGCCGGAAGTCGGCGAGATAGTGTAACGGAAAGCCATGTCCCCCGCCGACGTCCACGCCCCAGGGAGGTACAAAAACCCTAGGGGAAAGGCGGGAAAGGCTTGGCGCGTTGTTTTAAATAATGCACACTCGTCAAACAAGATAGTCACCCTCATTGGGAGATCCCATGACCACGGAATCCGAGCTGCTCATCGACAAGGCGTACGTGGCCGGCCAGTGGCGCGACGGCGTGCGCCGTTTCGTCGTGACCAACCCTGCCACCGGCGAGGTCCTGGCCGAGGTGGCGGACCTCACGGCCGAGGAGGTCCGCGAGGCGGTGGCCGCCGCCGAGGCCGCCTGGCCGGCCTGGCGCCGCACCACGGCCAAGGTGCGCGCCGCGCTGCTGCGGCGCTGGTACGAGGCGATCATGGCGCACCAGGAGGCCCTGGCGCGGCTGATGACACTCGAGCAGGGCAAGCCGCTGGCTGAGTCCCGTGGCGAGGTGGCCTATGGCGCCGCCTTCGTGGAGTACTATGCCGAGGAGGCCAAGCGCGTGGCCGGCGAGACCCTGCCGAGCCATGGCGTGGACAAGCGCATCCTGGTGTTTCGCGAACCGATCGGCGTGGTCGCGGCCATCACCCCCTGGAACTTCCCACTGGCGATGATCACCCGCAAGTGTGCCCCGGCCCTGGCCGCCGGCTGCCCGGTGGTGATCAAGCCGGCCGAAGCCACGCCACTGACCGCCCTGGCCCTGGCCAGGCTCGCCGAGGATGCCGGCTTCCCCGCCGGGGTGATCAACGTGGTCACCGCCGCCCACCCGGCGGAGATCGGCGAGGTGCTGACCACCGACCCGCGGGTGCGCAAGATTTCCTTCACCGGCTCCACCCCGGTGGGCAAGACGCTGCTCGCCCAGTGTGCCGGCACCGTCAAGAAGGCCTCCATGGAGCTGGGCGGCAACGCGCCCTTCATCGTCTTCGACGACGCCGACCTGGATGCCGCCGTCGAGGGCGCCGTGGCCTCCAAGTACCGCAACTCGGGACAGACCTGCGTGTGCACCAACCGCCTGCTGGTCCAGGCCGGCGTCTATGACACCTTCGTCGAGAAGTTGGCCGCCCGGGTGGGGGAACTCAAGGTCGGCAACGGCCTCGAGGACGGCGTCGCCCAGGGCCCGCTGATCAACGCCGCCGCCGTCGACAAGGTGCAGTCTCACATCGCCGATGCCCTCGAGAAGGGGGGGCGCCTGGTCTGCGGCGGCGAGCCCCACGCTCTGGGGGGCACCTTCTTCGAGCCCACGATCATCGCCGACGTCACCGAGGAGATGCGCGTGGCCCGGGACGAGACCTTCGGCCCGCTGGCCCCGGTGTTCCGCTTCGAGACCGAGGAGCAGGCCATCGCCATGGCGAATGCCACCGAGTTCGGCCTCGCTGCCTATTTCTATGCCCGCGACTATCGCCGCATCTGGCGTGTCATGGAAGGGCTCGAATATGGCATGGTGGCGGTGAACGAAGGCATCCTCTCCACCGAGTTGGCGCCCTTCGGGGGAGTAAAGGAATCGGGCCTGGGACGCGAAGGGTCGCGCCACGGCCTGGACGAGTACACTGAACTAAAATACGTCTGTGTCGGCGGCCTCTGATCGCCCGCCACGTCTTACCAAGGAGGCAGGATTCATGAACAACGCTCAGCTCAACGACCTCAAGCAGCGCTATGTGGCCAATGGAGCCGCGAGCCCGGCCACTCAGTTCGCCGATCGTGCCGAGAACGCCCTGGTGTGGGACGCCGATGGCAACCGCATCATCGATTTCGCCGGCGGCATCGGGGTGCTCAATATCGGCCATCGCCATCCCAAGGTGGTCCAGGCGGTCAAGGACCAGCTCGACCGCGTGATGCACACCTGCCAGACCGTGATGCCCTACGAGGGCTACGTGAAGCTGGCCGAGAAGCTCAGCCAGATCACCCCGGTGCGTGGCCATGCCAAGGTGATGCTGGCCAACTCCGGCGCCGAAGCGCTGGAGAACGCGGTGAAGGTCGCCCGCGCCGCCACCGGCAAGAATAACGTCATCTGCTTCGATGGCGGCTACCACGGCCGGACTTTCATGACCATGGCCATGAACGGCAAGGTCGCCCCCTACGCCACCGACTTCGGGACCATGCCGGGCAACGTGTTCCGCGCCCCCTACCCGGTGCCCTACCACGGCGTCAGCGAGGACGAGGCCCTGCGTGGCCTGAAGATGGCCCTGAAGACCGATGCCAACCCCAAGGACACCGCGGCGATCGTGCTCGAGCCGGTGCTCGGCGAGGGCGGCTTCTACCAGGCCCCGGCCAGCTTCCTCAAGGCGATCCGCGAGATCTGTGATGAGCACGGCATGCTGATGATCGTCGACGAGGTCCAGAGCGGTTTCGGGCGCACCGGCAAGATGTTCGCCATCGAGCACAGCGGCGTGGAGCCGGACATCATCACCATGGCCAAGAGCATGGCCGACGGCATGCCGATCTCCGCGGTGGTCGGCACCGACAAGCATATGGACGCCTCCGGCGGCAACTCGCTGGGCGGCACCTACACCGGCAGCCCGGTCTCCTGTGCCGCCGCCCTGGCGGTGCTCGAGGTGTTCGAGGAAGAGCACATCCTCGACAAGAGCCAGGCGCTGGGCGACAAGCTGGCCAAGCGCTTCGCCCAGTGGCAGCAGGACTTCGACTGCGTCGACAATGCCCGCAACCTGGGCGCCATGGCCGCCGTCGACCTGGTGTCCGACAAGGCCAATCATACCCCGGATGCCGACCTGGCCGGCGCGGTGTGCAAGAAGGCCCGCGAGAAGGGGCTGATCCTGCTCTCCTGCGGCCTGTACGGCAACACCATCCGCTTCTTGATGCCGGTCACCATCGAGGACGAGGTGCTCGAGGAAGGCCTCGCCATCGTCGAGGAGTCCCTCAAGGAACTGGTGGGCAGCAAGAGCGCCGCCACCGCCTGAGCCGCGGTGCCACGCTAGCGTGACCCTCACCGCCCGGCTGGCGACAGCCGGGCGGTCTGCGCTCAGAGCAAGCCCTCGCCACGCCTCGTCCGTCAGGCCTCACGCGCCTCGTCGGCCAGATGGCTGACCAGTTCCTCGGCCGTGAGGCGCTGGGCGGCGATGTAGAACACCTCGTCGTCGGCATCCAGCAGGATAGTGTCATCGGGATTGAGGCGCGGATGCAGGTCCCCCGCCTGTTTGATGGCAATCAGCGAGGCCCGACAACGCCGTCGCAAACGGTCGGCCACCCGATCGACCGACAGCGGGGAGGACAGCCTCGCCAGGCGGGTCATGTACTGTGTCTGCTCCTGGTCGGCATCGACAAGCTTGCGCATGACCTCCTCGCTGCCGGGGTCGAGGGCCGCCTTGACCAGCATCTTCTGATGCAGGGAGGGAATCACGTTCACCTTGGGGCAGTGCACCTCGAGCAGGCGGCCGACCATCTGATTCTTGACGTAGGCGGTGATGATGCAGCGCTCAGCCACGATGGTGGCCAGGTGCATGCAGACCAGGTTGGTCTCGCTGTCGTCCTCGACGTCGACCACCACCAGCGCGGCATCCTTCACCGCGGCCCGCGCGTAGAGGGTCTCATCGGTCAGGGAGGCGGCCCGGCAGTACTCCACCCCCAGTTCCAGGAAGGGATTGCGGTCCGGCGCCGTGGCATCCACACACAGCGCCACCAGCTGTCCCGCCCGGGCCTCTTCCCGGACCTGTCTGACGAGCGACTCGGTGTAGGCATTGAAGCCGACGATGACGATATGGTCCTGCTGCATGATCGATTGCTCCCCGTGAAGGCGCCTGGTGAACTGCGAGATGACCAGGGCCGAGGCCTTGCCCAGCAGGGTGGCGAACAGCCCGATCCCTACCGGAATGATGAAGAAGACGACCATCAGCTGCCCGCCCGTCGATACCGGCGAGGCGTCGCCGTAGCCCACGGTGGAGACGGTGACGATCATGTAATAGAGGAAGGTCGCCAGGGAGGCGACCAGCGCCTGCTCGCCGGTCAGGGCCAGCCCGAGCCAGGCGAGGAGCAGGTAGGCGAGGAGCAGCAGTCCGAGCAGCCGCCAGCCCATGTCGGCGATGCCGCGTACCAGCGCCGCGCTGAGTCGTTGCAATAGGTACATGGCATTCCCTTGTTGATGCCCTTTCTAGCGGCCCAGGGCCGGCAGAAGCACGCCCCGCCCCGCCGTATCGGCGGCGGGACGGGGCGTAACTGGCCTCCTTGCCGGTCGTCGTCAGGCCTTCTTGACCTTGGCGATCACCCACAGCAGCACCACGGCGCCGACGATGGCGGTCACCAGGGAGCCGATGAAGCCCCCGGCCTGCAGGCCCAGCAGGCTGAACAGGCCACCGCCAAGCACCGCGCCGACGATCCCCACCCCGATGTTGCCGAGCAGGCCGAAGCCGCCGCCGCGCATGATGTGACCGGCGATCCAGCCGGCCAGTCCCCCGATGATCAGCCAGGCGATGATGCCCATGATGTCCTCCTTAGTGGTCGTGGGTGGGTGTGCTCGATGGTGTCTGGCAGGCTGATGGTGGCGTAGCCGCGGATCAGAAGGAAGCCCCCGGGCCGGCAAGAAAGGCATGCTCCTCCGGCGTCGAAGGACGCCCGAGCGCCGCATTACGGTGCGGATAGCGGCCGAAACGGGCGATCACCTGACGATGGCGCTGTTCGTGGCGCAGGTTCTCCTCCAGCCCCGGCTGGTCGAACAGGCGCAGGGCCTCGTCGTGGATCACCAGCGACTCGCTGTGCATGTAGGGCATGAACAGGAAGGCGCGCCAGGGCACATCCAGGTAGCGATCCGCTCCCTGCGCCACCGCCTCCTGGGCCAGCACCAGGGCCTGGGCATCGCAGGCATAGGCCTGTGACGAGCCACGGTGCAGGTGGCGGGAAAACTGGTCGAGCACGATCACTTCCGCCAGTCGCCCCCGGGCCGAGTCGCGCCAGTGCCACAGCTCACCCCGCGCGGCCGCCGCGTGACAGGCCCCGAAACGCCGGCGGATCTCGTCATCCAGCGTCGGTGCCTTGTGGAACCACTGAGCCGGGGCCAGCTCCCCGAACCAGAAGTCGATCACCGCACCGGGATGCCTGCGGGCCATGGACGCTTCCTCCCTCGCCTCAGCTGATATCCTGTCAGGCTAGCCGTCACTCGCTTCGATCACCATGCCACGGGAGTCCCATGACCGCCTACCAACTCCTTCAGATGCTCGGTTACGCCTTCAACCTGGTCGGCTTGCTGGTCTGCATCGGCGGACTGACGCTCGCCCGTCGGCAACGTCATCGCCTGCTCGGGTACGGCCTGGCCGTGCTCGGCTTCTTGATTGCCACCGCCCCCTTGCTGGCCCAGCTGTTCGGCCTGGTGGAGCCCGTCCCGGTCGGCGCCGTACCGCCCCCGTAGACAGCGACAGCGCCGGTGCTGACCCGCCGATGCCCTTCGCCATCGTGCTCACCGGCGTGGCGCTGCCCCTATCCGCCCGCTCCGGCGACACCGCCTTTGCCACCGGGTCTCGTGTTTGCGCCTTCCGCGACGCGGTGGGAAGATCGGCATGACGTCATCTCCGGGGGCCAGTAGCGCTTGGCCGCCCCTGTCATGGAGGCACCATGCCCCTCGCCGTGTCCCTGCTGTCGCTGTGCCAGGCCCTGTTGATCAGCGGCAACATCCTGCTGATCGCCGTCTCGCCGCTGATCGGCGCCGTCTTGGCGCCTGCCCCGGCCTGGTCTACCGCGCCGGTGGCCACCCAATGGCTGGGCCTGATGTGCGCCACCATCCCGGCCTCGCTGCTCATGGCCCGCCTGGGATGGCGTCGCGGCTTCATGCTCGGCAACCTGCTGGGCCTGGCCGGGGCGGCCCTGGCGGTGCAGGCGCTGGCCGGCGAGCACTTCGGGCTGTTTCTGGTGGCTACCTGGCTGATCGGCATCGGCATCGGCTTCGGCCAGCTGTACCGCTTCGCGGCCGTGGAGGCCGCCCCGGCCCCCCTGCGTGACCGCGCCATCGGCCTGGTGATGGGCGGCGGGGTGCTGGCCGCCTTCTTCGGTCCCTGGCTGGCCCGGCATAGCCGGGCGCTGGCCGAGACCCCCTTCCTGGGCAGCTTTCTGGGGCTCGGCGCCCTCTACCTGCTGGCCCTGGTCGTGCTGGCGCTGATCCGGTTGCCGCCACCGCAACGCACCCACGGCGAGGGAGAGGCCCGCCCCCTCGGCGAGATCCTCCGCCAGCCGACCTTCATCGTTGCCGTGACGGCGGCACTGATCGGCTACGGGGTAATGAACCTGGCGATGACGGCCACGCCTCTGGCCATGACCGCAGAGGGCCTGCCCTTCGACCAGGTGGCCACCACCATCCAGTGGCACGTGGTGGCCATGTTCCTGCCTTCCTTCGTGACCGGCCGGCTCACCGCCCGCTTCGGTGCGCCCCGCCTGATCCTGGCCGGCTGCACCCTGCTCCTCGCCAGCAGCCTGGTGGCCCACCTCGAGGCCGGGCTTGCCGGTTTCCATGCCGGCCTGATCCTGCTCGGCCTAGGCTGGAACTTCACCTTCCTGCCGGCCACCGGGCTGCTCACCGAGGCCTACCGACCCGCCGAGAAGGCCCGCACCCAGGCCGCCAACGAATTCCTGGTCTTCACGACCGTGGCCCTGACCGCCCTGCTCGCCGGTCCGCTGGTCACGGCGCTGGGCTGGAGCCGCCTCAATGCCGTGCTGTTGCCGCTGTGCCTGCTGCCGGTCCTG
Source organism: Halomonas cerina (assembly GCF_014192215.1). Taxonomy (GTDB): domain Bacteria; phylum Pseudomonadota; class Gammaproteobacteria; order Pseudomonadales; family Halomonadaceae; genus Halomonas; species Halomonas cerina. The sequence continues at coordinate 52,038 of NZ_JACHXP010000014.1, read as the reverse complement.
GCCCTGGGCTGGCGACATCTTGTGATACGACACCAGGGCCCCCAAGTCACGCCTCCGTCAACTACCCCGCCGTGAACGGCGGAGCTTGTGAAAGCAGGCTCGGTTGACCAGGGAAAGCGGACACCCACCGGCTACGTTCGTGACAGGTCGTCAAGACCCACCCCACCGTGCTTCCACAGCGGTGGGCGCTGGAAGATCAGGATCATGCTGGCGAAAGGTAAAGCGCCGAAGGTTCTGATCGCTGCTGACGGCAACGGTGTCGGCAGGAGCCGGTCATGGACATTCCCGAGGGGAGATGGGCCGACAGGCCCACGGCACAAGGCCCGTAAGGGCAACGACAAGGAGGAAATCGCCATGGCGGTTTTCGTATTGGATAGACAGAAGCGGCCCTTGATGCCGTGCTCGGAAAAGCGGGCTCGGCTGATGCTGGCGCGAGGCCGGGCCGTGGTGCACAAGCGCTATCCATTCACCATTCGCCTCAAGGATCGAGTGGACGGCGAGACGCAGCCGCTGAGGCTGGGCATCGACCCCGGCAGCCGTATCACCGGGCTGGCGCTGATGCGCGAAAACAGCGAAGAGAGAGAGGTCGGGAAGCATCATGTGCTGTGTCTGTTCGAGCTGGTGCATCGCGGCTTTCAGATCCGTGAGGCGCTGGATCAGCGCCGTGCCTTCCGCCGCCGCCGTCGCACCAAGAACCTGCGTCATCGTGCGCCACGTTTCGACAATCGCACCCGCCGAGACGGCTGGCTGGCGCCCAGCCTGCAGCACCGTGTCGATACCCTTTCTGCCTGGGTGGATCGGCTCTGCCGCCTGGCACCGATCACCTCTCTCAGCCAGGAGCTGGTGCGCTTCGACACCCAGAAGCTCGACAATCCCGAGATTTCCGGCGTCGAGTACCAGCAGGGCACCCTGCTGGGCTACGAGGTCCGCGAGTACCTGCTGGTGAAGTGGGGTCACGAGTGCGCCTACTGCGGCGCCACCAACACCCCACTGGAGATCGAGCATATCGAGTCACGAAGCCATGGCGGCTCCGACCGCATCGGCAATCTGACCCTGGCCTGCCACGACTGCAATCAGGAGAAGGGCGCCGACACGCTGGATGCCTTCTTTGCCACCGCCAGAGGACTGAAAAAGCGGCTGACACAGCATCGCCAGTCGGCAGACGCCCGCTACCGGCGGGTTATCCAGCAGCACGACAGGCCGCTGCGCGATGCCAGTGCCGTCAATGCCACCCGCTGGGCGCTGAACCGAAACCTCAAACGCAAGGGGCTGCCTGTCGCGGTAGGGACAGGCGGCCTGACCAAGTACAACCGTCAGCGCCTCGGCATCCCCAAGACGCACGCGCTGGATGCCGCCTGTGTCGGTCAGGTCGAGGCCCTGCACGGCTGGCAGGTGCCGACGCTGACTCTCAGGGCCATGGGCCGGGGCAGCTACCAGCGCACTCGCCTGGACAAGTTTGGCTTTCCACGCGGCATCCTGATGCGCCGGAAGCAGGTGCACGGCTTCCAGACCGGCGATATGGTCAAGGCGGTAGTGCCCAGCGGCAAAAAGGCCGGCACCCATGTGGGTCGTGTGGCGATCCGCCAGACCGGCAGCTTCAACATCCAGACCGAGCACGGCGTCGTGCAGGGCATTTCCTGGCGCCACTGCACGCTCCTGCAACGCGGTGATGGCTATTGCTACCACCTGACACCCACCCGCAACGACAAAGGAGAAGCGGGACGAGCGGTAGCGTAATCCAGGTCGCCCTTCGGGCGACACGCTATCCCTCCCGGCACTAGAAGTACCGGGTATCCCGCGAAAAATCTGATGATCGCCGACACGGACGCCATGCCATGCGCCATCCCCTGACCCGGGAACTGCACGACCTGCTGGAACGCGGCCGGGACCGCCAGCTACGGCTGGCGGTGACCGGCCTGTCGCGCTCGGGCAAGACCGCCTTTCTTACGTCGCTGGTCAACCAGCTCCGCCACGCCGGCCTCGAGGCCCGCCTGGACTTGCTGCCTGCCGCCCGGGAGGGGCGACTGCTTGGCGCGCGCCGGGTCGCCCAGCAGGATCTCGGCGTGCCGCGCTTTCCCTACGACCAGGCGATGAGCGCCTTGGACGCGACCCCGCCCCGCTGGCCCGAGCCTACCCGCGGTATCAGCGAACTGCGCCTGGTGATCCGCTACCGGCCGAGCCGACGCCGCCTGCTGGGCGGTGAGACCCGTGAGCTGACGCTGGATCTGTTCGACTACCCCGGAGAATGGCTGCTCGACCTGCCGCTGCTGGGCCACGACTACCTGAGCTGGAGTCAGGCCCAACAGCCGACCATCGGCTGCGAGCGTGCCGGCCTCTTCGCCGTCTGGCACGACGCCGTCTCGACCCTGGACCCGGCCAGCGAGGTCGACGAGGCACGGCTCGCGGAGATCGCCGAGCACTATGCCGCGGGTCTGCGAGCGGCCCGGGAAGCCGGCTTTTCGGACCTGCAGCCCGGCCGCTTCCTGCTCCCCGGCGAGCTCGCCGGTGCCCCGGTCCTGCAATTCTTTCCCTTGCCCGGCATCGCCGAGGCCGACCGTGACACCCTGGCAGCGCTGCCGGCACAGAGCCTCTACGCCACCCTGGCCCGGCGCTTCGACCATTACCTGCAGCACATCGTGAAGCCTTTCTACCGTGAGCACTTCCGGCGCTTCGATCGCCAGATCGTGCTGGTGGACGTGCTGGGGGCACTGAACGCGGGTCCCGAGCGCTTCGAGGACCTGTCCCGGGCCCTGGCCAACCTGATGCAGAGCTTCGACTACGGCCGGCGCAGCCTGCTCTCGCGCCTCTTCGCGCCGCGTATCGACCGCCTGGCCATCGCCGCCACCAAGGCCGACCATGTGACACCGGAACAGCACGCTCGGCTGGTCGGCCTGCTCGAAGCCCTGCTGGCCGAGCCGCTCAAGGACCTGCGTTTCGCCGACGTGCCGGTGCGCGCCCTGTCGCTGGCCTCGATCCGCGCCACCGAGGCACGGGAAGTCGAGCAGCGCGGCGAGACCTTGCCGGCCCTGCGCGGCACCACCCTGGCGGGCGAGGAGGTGCTGATGTTCCCCGGCGAGGTGCCCAACCGCCTGCCCGATGCCGCCTTCTGGGCACGCCAAGGCTTCACCTTCACCGCCTTTCGTCCCCTGCCAAGGGAGGGCGGAGCGCTGCCGCATATCCGCCTGGACAGCGCCCTGGACTGGCTGATCGGAGACAAGCTGACATGACCCCGACCCGCGATCCCCGACCGAGCCGGCGCTTCGACCTGGACGAGCCGCCCCCGTCGCCGGCTGACCCCGATCCGCGACGCCATTTCGCGCCCGACCTGCCGAGCCGCGCCCTCGCCCCTTCGCCCGCGCCGGAGACACCGGCCGACCAGGCGCTCTCCGCCGGCCTCGCCCCGCCACGGCGCCGCCACCGTGGCCTGCTGGCCCTGCTGCTTGGCGCCCTGGGCCTGGGCGCGGCCGAGCTGGTCCTCACCCTGCCCTCGGCCCTGGCCGGCAACGACTGGCTGGCCCTGGGCTGGCAACTGCTGGGGCTCGGCGCCATCGGCGCCGGCATCACGGCTCTGCTGCGGGAGCTATGGCGCTTGCGTCGTCTTCGACGTCACGAGCACCTGCGCCAGGCGCTGTCCCGACTGCCCGAGCGCCGACCCAAGCAGGCCCTAAGCCTCGCCGAGCGCCTCAAGCGCCAGCTCGACCTGGACGATGACCATCCTCACTGGGTCGCCTTCCAGGCGGCCCGCCAGCCCCATCACGACGGCCACGACCTGCAGACACTGCTCGCCCATCATCTGCTGGCCCCGCGTGACCGGGAGGCCCGCCGGCTGATCTCCCGCATGTGCGGCGAGACGGCGGTGATGGTCGCGGTGAGCCCCTTGACGCTGGTCGACATGGGCCTGGTCGCCTGGCGCCACCTGGCGCTGATCGACCGACTGTGCCGCCTCTATGGTCTGGAGCTCGGCTATGCAGCACGCCTGCGGCTACTGCGCCAGGTGCTGCGCGACATGGCCTTCGCCGGGGCCAGCGAGATGGCCGCCCAGGCCGGCATGGAGCTGCTTTCGCTCAACCTGGCCGGCAAGCTATCCGCCCGGGCCGGCCAGGGGCTCGGCATCGGGCTGCTGGGCGCCCGGCTGGGCCTGCGTGCCCAGCGCCTGACGCGCCCGCTGGCCTTCGCGGCCGATGAACAGCCCCGGGTGGCCGACATCCGCCGCGAGCTCTGGCAGCAGCTGCGCCGGCTCGAGCGCGACGAGTCGCCGGAGGCTTGATCCATGTCATGACATGGGCCGAGCCAGCGACTAGGCTGGAAATACTCTCACCTTGGCCCGGCAAGGAGATCCCCCATGTTCCAGTCCATTCTCGTACCCATCGACGGTTCGGAACACTCGCGCCTGGCGCTCAGTGTGGCCTGCAGGCTGGCCCGCCAGGAAGACAGCCGACTCGTCTTGCTGCACATTCCCGAGGCCCTGGAACACGAGCCCCTGCTGGTGTGGGGACTCGGCGCGGTGCCCATGGAGGCCACCCTCGAGAAGCGCGAAAAGATCGGCCGGGAGCTGCTCGACAAGGCCGCGGAAGAAGCCCGGACCCTCGGCATCGAGAATGTCGAGACGGTGATCGGTCAGGGCAGTCCCGCCCAGCGTATTCTCGAGGAGGCCAAGCAGCGCGGGGTCGATGCCATCGTCATGGGCAGTCGCGGGCTCGGCGACCTCAAGGGGCTGGTGGTGGGCAGCGTCTCCCACAAGATCAGCCACGCCGCCCCCTGCAGCGTGATCACCGTCCACTAGGGGCGATCCCTCGATCGGGTGTTCCGGCCCTCCGTGACGGCCTATCGCGACACGGCTGGGGTCACTTTCCACCTAGCGCTATCCGGAGACGGCTTGCCGGCATTGCCACGATTGGCGCGGGCGGACGGAATCCGTATAGTGGCTCCCTTACCCCCGCCAACCGATCGTGACCATGCTGCAGAACAACTCGGTGCTTGCCCAGCTCAAGCAACAGATCCGCGAGACCACACCCCGCGTCGAGGGGGTGATCAAGGCCACCGACCGCGGCTTCGGCTTCCTCGAGACCGACGACGGCGAGTCGTACTTTGTGCCGCCTCCCGCCATGAAGCAGGTGCTGCATGGCGACCGTGTCGAGGCCATCCTCCACGAGGAGGGCGAGAAGACGTCCGTAGAGCCCGATACCCTTCTCGAGACCGGCATGGCACGCTTCATCGCCCGGGTGCAGAAGCGCGATGGGCGCCTGGCGGTAATCCCTGACCACCCGTCGGTGAACAACGTGCTCAAGGCGCGCATCAAGCGCAGCCTCGACGAAGCGAGCATCGGTGACACCGACTGGGTGGTGGCCCGCCTGGTGCGCCATCCCCTCAAGCCCGACGACCGCGGCTTCTTCACCCAGATCGACGAGCTGGTGGCCAAGGCCGACGATCCCGCCGTGCCCTGGCGCGTCACCCTGGCCCGCCACGCCCTGGAGCAGGAGTGCCCGGAGGCCGGCAATGACTGGCCGCTGCGCGACGAGGGGCTCACGCGTGAGGACCTCACCGCCGAGCCCTTCTTCACCATCGACAGCGAGAAGACCCGCGACATGGACGATGCCCTGCGCATCGTGCCCCGCGACGACGGCGGCTGGTCGCTGACCGTGGCCATCGCCGATCCCACCGCCTACGTGGAAGAAGGCCACGCCGCCGACCTGGAGGCTCGCACCCGTGCCTTCACCGTCTACCTGCCGGGTCAGAACGTCACCATGCTCCCCGAGCAGCTGGCCGATGATCTCTGCTCATTGTGGGAGGGCCGGGACCGACCGGTGCTGGCCTGCACCCTGGAGATCGAAGCCGACGGCCGCCTCGGCGATTACCGCTTCTTCGCCGCCACCGCCCGCTCCCACGCCAAGCTGGCCTATGATCGCGTCTCCGACTGGCTCGAGGGCCAGGGCGACTGGGCACCGGACGAGGCGATCGGCGAGCAGCTCAAGGCCCTGCGCGACCTGACCGAGGCACGCAGCGCCTGGCGCGCCGAGCATGCCCTGGTGTTCAAAGACCGCCCGGATTATATCTTCGACCTCGACGAGGCCGGCAATGTGCTGGATATCCGCACGGAGGCACGGCGCATCGCCAACCGCATGATCGAGGAGTCGATGATCGCGGCCAACGCCTGCTGCGCCCATCTGCTCGCCGAGCATGTCGGCCACGGGATCTTCAACGTGCACCGCGCCTTCGAGCCGGAGAAGGCCGAGGCCGCCCAGGCGTTCCTTGCCGACCAGCAGATCGAGGTGGAGCGCGAACAGCTCACCGAGCTGCCTCGCTACCGGGAACTCAAGCGCCACCTGGAGGGCCGCGACGACGCCTGGCTCGACGCCCGCCTGCGCCGCTTCCAGGGCTTTACCAGCATGTCGGCCCAGCCCGGCCCCCACTTCGGCCTGGGCCTGACCGCCTACGCCACCTGGACCTCGCCGATCCGCAAGTACGGGGACATGGTCAACCACCGGCTGATCAAGCGGGTGCTCAGGGGCGAGCAGGCACCGGCCGAGGCGAGCCAGGCGCTTACCGAACAGCTCACCGAACGCCGCCGCCTGAACCGCATGGCCGAGCGCGACGTCAAGGATTGGCTCTACGTGCGTTATCTGGGCCCGGCCGCCGAGGCCCAGGAGACCTTCGAGGCCGAGATCATCGCCATCAATCGGGGGGGCATGCGCGTACGTTTGACCGCCAACGGCGCTACCGCCTTCATCCCGGCACCGCTGATGCACAGTGACCGTGACAAGGTGGCCATCGACGACAAGGAAGGGCGCATCCAGATCGAGGGCGAGGAGCGCTTCAAGCTCGGGGATATCATCCGCGTGGCGCTGACCGAGGCCCGTGAGGAGACACGCTCGCTGGTCGGGCGCCCGGCGGACTGACCCCAGTCGTGACCCTGCGACAGGACGGCGCCCCGAGGGTCGCCGTCTTGCGTTGCGGTTGTCGCCCCACTGTCGCCTACAGGTCTTCAGGCTGGCGGTGAGCCCGTTGGCTGCCTCGACCGCGTGCTGGCCCCAGCACCGCCTGGCAAGGCTATCGCAGTTGGATCTGACGGGGGCGCCGAGGACAGGTCGTAGAGGGGTTCACAGCGCCCCCTCGCAGACCTGTCGACGGATCAGCCCCGAGCGATACCGCTATCTGCGATAGCCCTGCACCGCCTGGGCCGTGGATCGTAGTTTCCCGTCGGCTGTGGCATGGTAGTAATTATCTAGTACCGAAGGAGCTCGGCCATGACACGCCACGCGTGTCGACGCCGGACCCACGCAAGGGAACCTGCCCATGGCCAACCGCTGGGGACTGCGCGGCCAGTCGACCCTGACCCTGTTGATGGCCTGCCTGCTTGCCTTGATTCCGGCCTTGTTGATCGGCTGGCAGGCCATGGATGACGTGCGGCGCCACTTCGCCACCCGCTATGCCGGGCAGTACACCCTGCTGCACATGCAGCGGATCCTCGCGCCGGTGTCGCGGGAACTCGCCCTGTCGCGGCGCTTCGCCGGTTCGGTGGTGACCCGCGAGTGGCTGGCATCACCGGACGATCCCGACAAGCGCGACCGTTTCTTCCGGGAGGCCGAGGGCTTCCGCCACCAGTTCAGCGGCAATGCCTACTTCGCCATCGACCATACCAGCGGCGACTACTACTACAATGACGCTGATTCATCCCATAGCCGTCGCCCCCGCTACCGACTGTCGCCGGAGGACCCGGAGGACACCTGGTACTTCGCGACCATGGACAGCACTTCCTCTTACAACATCAACGTCAATGTCGATGCCAAGCTCGACCAGGCCAGGGTGTGGTTCAACGTCAAGGTCATGGAGGCCGGCCGACCGCTGGGTCTGGCCGGCGGTGGGCTCGACCTGAGTCGCTTCCTCGATGACTTCCTGCGCAACACCGCTCCCGGCCTGACACCGATGATCGTCGACGCCCGAGGCGCCATCCAGGCCCATCCCGATCGCCGACGTCTCGCCCTGAGCTCCGGTGCCCAGGCAGGCCTGGACGGCGACACCCGCCGCCTGCAGGCCTTGCTGGGCAACGCCGACCAGCAGACGCGACTGGAAGCCGCCATGCTCGAGGCCCGCCGGCATCCCGGCGAGTTGCATACCCTGGAAGTCAGCCTCGAGGGCGAACCGCGACTGCTCACCGTCGGCTACATCCCCGAGCTCCAGTGGCTGCTGGTCTCGGCCTTGGACCTGAAGAGCGCCCCCGTCCTCGAGAGTCGCTGGTTCTGGCCGCTGGTGGCCACCCTGGCCCTGATCCTGACCATCCTGATGGCCGGCTTCGCCTATGGCACCGATCGCCTGATCCTGGCCCCCCTGCGCCGGCTGCAGCACTCGGCCCGAGCCATCGCCGACGGCGACTACACCAGCCGCCTGCCCACCGAGCGGGGTGACGAGATCGGCGAGCTGTCCCGGGCCTTCGCGCACATGGCCCGGCGGGTCGAGCACCATACCCAGGAACTGGAGGAGAGGGTGCGCCAGCGCACCCGGGACCTGGAAGCGACCAACGCCGAGATGACCGCCGCCCGGCGACAGATCGACGCCTCCCTGGAGTATGCCAGCATCATCCAGCGTGCCATCCTGCCGAGCCGTCAACTGGCCACCCACCTGGCCGACCACCATGCCGTGCTATGGCGCCCCCGGGACCAGGTGGGCGGCGACTTCTATGTCTTCCGCGCCACCGAGCGGGGCTACCTGATGGGCGTCATCGACTGCGCCGGGCACGGAGTCCCAGGCTCACTGATGACCATGCTGGCCCGGGCGATCATCGACAATGCCATCCTCAAGGTCGGCGCCCACGACCCGGCCGCCATCCTCAACGAAACCGACCGCCAGAATCGAGCCACCTTGCACAAGGAGTCGCTGCCCGCCTCCATCGCCACGAACATGGATGTGGGGCTGGTATGGATCGAGCACGGTGCCGGCCGCCTGACCTTCGCCGGCGCCAAGATGCCCCTCTATGCCAGCGACGGCGAGCGGATGGAGGTACACCCCGGCGGTAAGCGTGCCCTGGGACAGAAGCGCGCCATGACCTACGAGAACCGGGTCATGCCCCTGCATCGGGACTGGACTTACACGCTGTGCTCCGACGGTTTCCTCGACCAGGCCGGTGGAGAGCACGGTTTCGGCTACGGCCATACCCGCTTCAAGGCCATGCTGCGCCGCCACGCGACGGCACCGCTGGCCACCCAGATCGCTGCCTACGCGGCCGAGCTGGATGCCTACCGCGGTGAGCATGCCCAGCGAGATGACATCACCCTGCTGTGCTTCCGCTTCGACGTGGCCCCCGAGGAGGGAGGCCAGCGCCTCGTCACCTTTCAACCCTCTGGCCCGGAGACGCCATGGACCTGTTGACCCTGCGCGACACCTACCTGCAACAGCGCATCATGCTGTGCTTCAACGGCCCGATCTCGCGCAGCCTGATCGAGGAGATCGGTCATGCCCTGCGCAACTACCTGAACCGCCAGTCGGCCGCCCTCTCGGCGTCGATGGACGTCTTCGCCGTCTACATCGAGATGACCCAGAACATCCGCCATTACGCCAACCAGCAAGGCTATGACGAGGAGCAGGCTACCGCCACCATTGCCGTGGCCCGGGACGAAGCCGGACACTACCTGGTCTCGGCGGGCAACCTGGTGGAGGACGCCGACGGCCGACACCTGGTCGAGGCCGTGGCGGGCCTGGCGGGACTCGACGCCATCGAACTCAAGAAAGCTTACAAACAGCAGCTGCGCCGGCCGCGGGACGAGGCCGCTCCCAGCGGCGCTGGCCTAGGCCTGATCGACATGGCCCGCAAGTCATCCCGACCGCTGCAGACCTCACTGCAGCCGTTGTCTTCTGGCCAAAGTTTTTTTAGCCTGACAGCCACCATCTGAACGGTCATCCTCCCATGCGCCAAGATCTGAACCTTCCCGGCAGCGCCTCGACTCCCGCCATTCAGAGCGATTGGCAGGCAGGCCGCCTCAGCCTGCAAGGCGATTCCTACCCGGAGAATTCCTATGAGCTGTTCAGCCGGGTCATCGACTGGGTCGAGGCCTTCCTGGAACGCGAGTCCCGGCCCCTGGAGCTCTCGCTGGAGCTCGTCTATCTCAATACCAGCTCGGTGAAGGCGATGATGGACATCTTCGACCTGCTCGAGGATGCCCATCGGGAAGACCGCAAGGTCGGCGTCGTCTGGCACTACGATCCCCGCAACGAGCGCATCGCGGAGCTGGCCGAGGAGTTCAGGGAGGATTGCACCTTCTCCTTCGTCATCCGCCCCCTCGAGGTCTCCGCGTGAACTCACGAGACCAGGCGCTGCTCGATGAGGTAGAAGCCTTGCTCGCCATGACGTCCCACCAAGGCCATCCCCTGCGCTCGGCCCTCGAGCGGCTCTACCACCACCACCTGGAGCAGCGGGAGCGACTCGAGCGGTTGGTCAGCATCGCCGATGGCTTCCAGCAGACCGCCCAGCAGGACCTCCACGCGACCCGCCACCAGCTCCAGCGGCAGCTGAAGCGACAGCGCAAGCTGTCACGCATCGCCGACCGCTACCAGGACCTGCTGCACGAGCGCAACCAGACCCTCGAGGACGTCTCGACCCGCGACCCGCTGACGGGACTGGCCAATCGCCGCCACCTGACCAAGCATCTGGACTGCATGGCGGCCGATAAGCGTCAGGCCGGCCCCCTGAGCCTGGCCATGGTCGACATCGACCACTTCAAGCGCATCAACGACCGCCATGGCCATGCCGCCGGTGACCGGGCACTGGTCGCCCTGGCTCAGACCCTGAAAAGCGCACTGCGCGCCAACGACCTGTGCGGCCGCTGGGGCGGTGAGGAGTTCCTGCTGGTACTGCCGGATACCGGCCTGGACCAGGCCGAGGCCCTGGTGAGGCGACTCGGCGAGCGCCTGCGGGGCCTGGACCTGAGGCTCGGGGCAGAGCGCCTGGTGCTCACCGCCAGTATCGGCATCGCCGAGCATCATCCGGGCGAGGACTATCGGGACACTATTTACCGCGCCGACCAGGCCCTGCTGGACGCCAAGCGTGAGGGTCGTGATCGCTGGTGCCTGGCCGAGTGAGCGGGACGCTTCGCCCCCTTGACACACGAAAGGGCACCCAAGGTGCCCTTTCGCTGCTGCGCCTAGCAGGACGCGATCGGCTTACCAGCCGGCGGCTTCCTTCAGGGCGTCGCCGATCTCTGCCAGGGAGCGCACGGTCTTAACGCCCGCCGCTTCCAGGGCACCAAACTTCTCGTCCGCGGTGCCCTTGCCACCGGCGATGATCGCACCGGCATGGCCCATGCGCTTGCCGGGAGGCGCGGTGACCCCGGCGATGTAGGACACCACCGGCTTGCTGACATGTTCCTTGATGTAGGCGGCGGCCTCTTCCTCGGCGGTGCCGCCGATCTCGCCGATCATCACGATCGCCTCGGTCGCCGGATCCTTCTCGAACTCTGCCAGGATATCGATGAAGGTGGAACCCGGGATGGGGTCACCGCCGATACCCACGCAGCTGGACTGGCCGAAGCCGTGATCGGTGGTCTGCTTGACGGCCTCATAGGTCAGGGTGCCGGAACGCGACACGATGCCGACCTTGCCGGGCTGGTGGATATGGCCCGGCATGATGCCGATCTTGCACTCACCGGGGGTGATCACGCCAGGGCAGTTCGGGCCGATCAGGCGCACGCCCAGTTCGTCACACTTCACCTTGACGTCGAGCATGTCCAGCGTCGGAATGCCCTCGGTGATGCACACGATCAGCTTGATGCCGGCGTTGGCGGCCTCGAGGATGGAGTCCTTGCAGAACGGGGCCGGCACGTAGATGACGCTGGCCTCGGCGCCGGTCTGCTCCACGGCTTCCTTGACGGTGTTGAATACCGGTAGGCCCAGGTGCTCCTGGCCGCCCTTGCCCGGGGTCACGCCGCCGACCATCTGGGTGCCATAGGCGATCGCCTGTTCGGAGTGGAAGGTCCCCTGGCCGCCGGTGAAGCCCTGGCAGATGACCTTGGTGCTCTTGTCGATCAGGATGCTCATTACTTGCCCTCCGCTGCCTTGACGACCTGCTGAGCCGCATCGGTGAGGCTCGTGGCAGCGATGATGTTCAGACCGCTGGAGGCCAGCTTCTCGGCCCCCAGCTCGGCGTTGTTCCCCTCGAGACGCACCACCACCGGCACGTTGACCCCGACCTGCTCGACGGCGCCGATGATGCCCTCGGCGATCATGTCGCAGCGCACGATGCCGCCGAAGATGTTGACCAGCACGGCCTTCACGGAATCATCGGAGAGGATGAGCTTGAAGGCCTCGGCCACGCGCTCCTTGGTGGCACCGCCGCCCACGTCGAGGAAGTTGGCCGGCTGACCGCCGTTGAGCTTGATGATGTCCATGGTGCCCATGGCCAGGCCGGCGCCGTTGACCATGCAGCCGATGTTGCCTTCCAGGGCCACGTAGTTGAGTTCCCAGGCCGCGGCCTCGGCCTCGCGCGGATCCTCCTGGGAGGGGTCACGCATCGCCTGCAGGTCCGGGTGGCGATAGAGGGCATTGCCGTCCAGGTTGATCTTGGCATCGAGGCAGTGGAGGTTGCCTTCCTCGGTGATCACCAGCGGGTTGATCTCCAGCAGCGCCAGGTCCTTGTCATGGAACAGCTTGGACAGGCCCAGGAAGATCTTGGTGAACTGCTTGACCTGGTTGCCGGAGAGGCCCAGGGCGAAGGCCAGCTCACGCGCCTGATAGGGCTGGGCACCCACCAGCGGGTCGATCTCGGCCTTGAGGATCTTCTCGGGGGTCTCTTCCGCGACCTTCTCGATCTCCACGCCCCCCTCGGTGGACGCCATGAACACCACGCGGCGCGTGCCCCGGTCGACTACCGCACCCAGATAGAGCTCATTGGCGATGTCGGTACAGGTCTCGACCAGGATCTTGGTGACCGGCTGCCCCTTCTCGTCGGTCTGGAAGGTCACCAGGTTCTTCCCCAGCCAGGACTCGGCGAAGGCCTTGGCCTCCTCCGGGCTCTTGACCAGCTTGACACCGCCGGCCTTGCCGCGGCCCCCGGCGTGCACCTGGGCCTTGACGACCCACTTGTCGCCGCCGATCTTCTTGCAGGATTCCGCGGCTTCCTCGGGCGTGTCCACGGCGAAGCCCTTGGACACCGGCAGACCATAGTCGGCAAACAGTTGTTTGCTCTGATACTCGTGAAGGTTCATCGATTCATGCCATTGGTTGCATGTGACTCGAACGATGACCGGAAGGGGCCGACAGCGCTTGCCGCTCCCGGGTCATCACCGTCCGCTCCCGGTACGTCGCCGGAAGCGACGCGCCACCCGGCGGGTGGCGCTTGTTGTCCTTACTTCTTCTTGCGGTTGGCCATGTGGATGGCATGGCCTTCCACGGCCAGCGCGGCTTCGTGCACGGCCTCCGACATGGTCGGGTGCGCATAGCAGGTCAGGGCCAGATCCTCGGCGCTGGAGCCGAATTCCAGCGCGATCACGCCCTGGGCGATCATCTCGCCGGCATGCTGGCCGACGATGTGCATGCCCAGGACCCGGTCGGTCTCGGCATCGGCGATGACCTTGGCCTGCCCCTCGGTGGCGTTGTTGGCCATGGCACGACCACTGGCCGCGAACGGGAAGGCGCCCGTCTTGACCTTGATGCCGGCGGCCTTGGCATCCTGCTCGTTCATGCCGACCCAGGCCACTTCCGGGAAGGTATAGATGACGCAGGGAATGGCGTCGTAGTTCATCTCTGCCTTGTGGCCGGCGATGATATCCGCCACCATGATGCCTTCCTCGGACGCCTTGTGGGCCAGCATCTGGCCGCGCACGCAGTCGCCGATGGCGTAGACACCCGGCAGGCTGGTGCGACACTGATCGTCGACCTGAATGAAGCCGCGTTCATCCAGGTTGACCTCCACACCATCGGCGATCACACCCTGGGTGTAGGGCCGGCGACCGACGCAGACGATCAGCTTGTCGAAGGTCATCTCCTGATCGCCCTTGCTGTCGGAGTACTTGACCACGACTTCGCTGCCCTTGACCTCGGAGCCGGTGACGCGGGCCCCCAGCTTGATGTCCAGGCCCTGCTTCTTGAGCAGCTTCTGGGTCTCCTTGGCGATGGCGGTGTCGACCATGGGCAGGAAATCGTCCATGGCCTCGAGCATGGTCACCTCCGAGCCCAGACGATTCCACACGCTACCCAGTTCCAGGCCGATGACGCCGGCGCCGATCACGCCCAGGCGCTTCGGGGTCTCCTGGAACTCCAGGGCACCGGTGGAATCGACGATCAGGTCGTCCTTGAGCGGAGTCGGCGGGATCTCCACCGGCACAGAGCCGGCGGCGACGACGATGTTGTCGGCCTCATAGGTGGTGGCCTTGCCGTCCTGGTCGGTGACCTCGACCTGGCTCTTGGACAGCACCTTGCCGGTGCCATCGATGGCGGTGACGCCGTTGGCCTTGAACAGACCGGAGATGCCGCCGGTCAGGTTCTTCACGATCTTGTCCTTGCGCGCCATCATCTTCTTGACGTCCATGCTGACGTCACCGGCCTGTATCCCTATGTCATCGAAGTCGTGCTTGGCCTCGACGAACTTGTGGGACGCCTCGAGCAGCGCCTTGGACGGAATGCATCCCACGTTCAGGCAAGTGCCACCATGCGCCACCTTGCCTTCCTTGCCGATCCACTTCTCGACACAGGCGGTCTTCAGGCCCAGCTGGGCGGCACGGATGGCGGCCACGTAGCCACCGGGGCCCGCGCCAATGACGATCACATCAAACTTGTCGGCCATGTTGGCTCCTGTTCGTTGCAGTTCGCAGGTTTTGTCTGCGGTCAGTCGCGAGATCAGATGTCCAGCAGCAGTCGGGCCGGATCCTCAAGCAGTTCCTTGATGGTCACCAGGAACTGCACCGCGTCCTTGCCGTCGATCATGCGGTGATCGTAGGAAACCGCCAGGTACATCATGGGGCGGATCTCGACCTTGCCATTCACCGCCATCGGCCGCTCCTGGATCTTGTGCATGCCCAGGATGGCGGTCTGGGGCGGGTTGAGGATCGGCGTCGACATCAGTGAGCCGAAGATACCGCCGTTGGTGATGGTAAAGGTGCCGCCCTGCATCTCGTCGATGCCGAGCTTGCCGTCACGGGCGCGCTTGCCGAAGTCGACGATGGACTTCTCGACATCGGCGATCTTCATGCTGTCGGTGTCACGCAATACCGGCACCACCAGGCCGCGGTCGGTGGACACGGCGACCCCGATGTCTTGGTAACCGTGGTAGACGATGTCGGTGCCGTCGATGGAAGCGTTGACGTCGGGGAAGCGCTTGAGCGCCTCGGAGGCCGCCTTGACGAAGAAGCCCATGAAGCCGAGCTTGGTATCGTGGGCCTTGAGGAAGGTGTCCTTGTACTGGGCCCGCAGATCCATCACCGCGCCCATGTCCACCTCATTGTAGGTGGTGAGCATGGCGGCGGTCTGCTGAGCCTGGACCAGGCGCTTGGCGATGGTCTGGCGCAGGCGGCTCATCGGCACCCGCTTCTCGGGGCGCTCACCTTCCACGGCCGGAGCCGGTGCCGCGGCCGCCTGAGCGCCCCCCGCGGGCTTGGCCGCCTTCTTGGCGGTCCCCTCCTTGAGGGCCTTCTGCACGTCCTCCTTGAGGATGCGCCCGCCCTTGCCGGTGCCCTCGATCCTGCTCACGTCGAGGTCATGCTCGGCCACCATCTTGCGGGCCGCCGGGGCCAGGATCTTGTCACCGACTCGCTGGTCGCTGGCGCCATCGTCGGCCGATCCCGGGGCCTTCTCCCCGCCGGCATCCCCCGTCGGTTCGGTTTCGCCACCGGCCCCCTCGGTGAAGGTTGCCAGCACCTGCTCGGAGGTGACCTGGCTGCCCTCCTCGGCCTTGATCTCGGCGAGCGCACCGTCGGCCGGCGCCACCACCTCGAGCACCACCTTGTCGGTCTCGATCTCGGCCAGCAACTCGTCACGCTTGACCGCCTCGCCGACCTGCTTGTTCCAGCTGGCCACGGTGCCTTCCTGGATGGACTCAGGAAAGCTCGGTGCCTTCACCTCGTGGGTCTTGCCACCGGCGGCCGGCTTGGCCTCGTCCTGTGTCTTTTCCTTGGCCTCATCCTTCGACTCCGCCTTGGCCTCGGCCGGCGCCTCGTCAGCCTGCTGGTCATCGGCCTTCTTGTCGCCGCCGCCCTTGGCAGCGGCTTCACCGAGGCGACCGAGCACCTGCTCGGACTCCACGGTATCACCCTCTTCCACCAGCACCTCGCTGAGGGTGCCGGCCTCGGGCGCCACCACCTCCAGCACTACCTTGTCGGTCTCGATCTCGACGATCAGCTCGTCACGCTCGACGCTGTCACCCGGCTGCTTGTGCCAGGCGGCGACGCTGCCCTCGGCGACGGATTCCGGAAAGGTAGGTGCCTTGATGTCGGTAGCCATGTCGTTTCCCTTGTGTGTTCTCTCTCGCGGTGAGACGCCTCAGAGGTTGAAGGCGTCTTCCACCAGCTGGCGCTGCTGTTCGGTATGCACGGACATGTAGCCCGCGGCGGGTGCGGCCGAGGCCGGGCGGCCGGCAAACTTGAGGTCACGTCCCAGACCGTCACGCAGCCGCTCGGCCACCGCCCGCATGTGGTGCTGGCTCGGGTACCAGGCGCCCTGGTTGAGGGGCTCCTCCTGACACCACACCACGCAGGAGGCGTTGGTATAGGCCTTGATGGCCTCGAAAAGCTCCTCCTCGGGGAAGGGATAGAGCTGCTCGAGACGCAGGATGGCCACGTCATCTCGGGCATTCTCCTCCCGCCAGTTGGCCAGATCGTAGTAGACCTTGCCGGCACACAGGATGATGCGCTCGACCTGCTCGGCCTCGCGCTCCCCCTGATCGGGCAGCACCATCTGGAAGCGGCCGTCGGCCAGTTCGTCGAGACTCGAGGTGGCGTCCTTGTGGCGCAGCAGGCTCTTCGGCGACATCACCACCAGTGGCTTGCGCAACTTGCGGATCACCTGGCGACGCAACAGATGGAAGATCTGCGCCGGCGTGGTGGGCACACAGACCTGCATGTTGTGCTCGGCACACAGCTGCAGGAAACGCTCCAGGCGGGCCGAGGAGTGCTCGGGGCCCTGGCCCTCGTAGCCATGGGGCAGCAGCATGGTCAGGCCGCACAGGCGTTCCCACTTGGTCTCACCGGAGGAGATGAACTGGTCGACCACCACCTGGGCGCCGTTGAAGAAATCGCCGAACTGCGCTTCCCAGATCACCAGGTCGTTGGGCGCCGTGGTGGCATAGCCGTATTCGAATGCCAGCACGGCCTCTTCCGACAGGAAGGAGTCGTGGATGGTGAAACGCGGCTGGCCATCGACCATGTGCTGCAGCGGCACGTAGGCACTGCCGTCCTTCTGGTTGTGAATCACCGCATGGCGATGGGAGAAGGTGCCACGCCCCACGTCCTGACCGGTCAGGCGTACCGGATGGCCATGGTCGAGCAGGGTGGCGTAGGCCAGGGTCTCGGCGAACCCCCAGTTCAGGGCCAGGCTGCCAGCCTGCATCTTGCGACGATCGTCATAGATCTTGGCCACCTGGCGCTGCACTTCGATCCCGTCGGGGATCTCGCACATCCGGGCTGCCAGGTGCTGCAGGCGCCTCATGTCGAAGCTGGTGTCGGTGTGGCCGGACCATTCGTGGCCGAGATAGGGCTTCCAATTGACGAACAGCGCCGTATTGGGCTTCTGCACTAGGGCATTGGCCACATGGTTGCCGGCCACCAGGTCGTCCCGGTACTTCTCCATCATGGCCTTGGCGTCGTCGTCGGTGAGCAGCCCCGCCTCGACCAGCCGATTCACGTAGCGGGTCCGCGACGACGGATGCTGCTTGATCTTGCTGTACATCATCGGCTGGGTCGTGGACGGCTCGTCGGCCTCGTTGTGGCCGCGACGGCGGTAACAGACCAGATCGATCACTACGTCCTTCTTGAACTGCTGGCGGTAGTCCAGTGCGACCTGGGTGGTATGCAACACGGCGTCCGGGTCGTCGCCGTTGACATGGAAGATCGGCGCCTGAACCATCTTGGCGATGTCGGTGCAGTACTCGGTGGAGCGCGAGTCCTCGGGGTGAGACGTGGTGAAGCCCACCTGGTTGTTGATGACGATATGCACCGTGCCGCCGGTCCGGTAGGCCCGGGTCTGAGACATCTGGAAGGTCTCCATGACCACCCCCTGGCCGGCGAAGGCGGCGTCGCCATGGACGTTGATCGGCAGTACCTTGCCACCGTCGGCATCGTTGCGACGATCCTGACGGGCGCGCACCGAGCCGACGACCACCGGGGCGACGATCTCCAGGTGGGAGGGGTTGAATGACAGCGCCAGATGGACCTCGCCGCCCGGTGTCATGACGTTGGAGCTGAAGCCCTGATGGTACTTGACGTCACCGGAGCCGCGCTCGATGACCTTCTTGCCGTCGAACTCGTCGATCAGCTCGGAGGGATTTTTGCCGAGAATGTTGACCAGCACGTTCAGGCGACCGCGGTGGGCCATGCCGATGACCACTTCCTTGGTGCCATAGCCGCCGGCGCGCTGGATCAACTCGTCCATCATCGGAATGAAGGACTCGCCCCCTTCCAGCCCGAAGCGCTTGGTGCCCGGGTACTTGGAGGCCAGGTAGCTCTCCAGGCCCTCGGCGGCGGTCAGGCGCTCGAGCACGTGCTTGCGCACCTCGTCACTGAACCGGGGCTGGGAACGCACCGACTCGAAGCGCTGCTGCAGCCAGCGCTTCTCCTCGGTGTCGACGATGTGCATGATCTCGCAGCCGATGCTGCGACAATAGGTCTGTTCCAGCGCGTTGACGATCTCCTTGAGCGGCGCCTTGTCCAGCCCCATGAAGAATGAGCCGGTCTGGAACTCGGTGTCCAGGTCGGCCTTGGAGAGCTGGTGGAAGGAGAGGTCGAGGTCGGGAACGGGGATCGGGCTACGCAGGCCAAGCGGGTCGATGTCGGCTTTCTGGTGCCCGCGGAAGCGGTAGGCGTTGATCAGCTGGAGGACCTTGACCTGCTTGCGGTTCTCCCCGCTGTCGACCGCCCGGGCGGCGCGGGCCTGGGGGTGGCGGCCCAGCTCGTAGAACTGATCACGGATGGGGGCAAGCGGAACGTCCTGGCCAGGGCTGCCGTCGGGGCGTAGCTGGTCGAAGTACTGGCGCCACTCGTCGGGAACGGCGGAGGGGTCCTCGAGGTACTGTTCAAAGAGCGCTTCCACATAGTGGGCATTGCCACCACTGACGTGGGAAGAGCGCCACATCAACTCCATTATGCCTTGTTGCATGTCTCGGTCACCCTGCACTGATGGGGTGGTATCGGCATCCCAGGCGGACACCGGGTATTCGATGGTCGAGAGCCGGTGCACAGGGCACCGGCTCTCTTTCACCTGTCGACCGGGTCAGGGCTGCGGCCATTGACCGCAGCCATGGGCCGGCAAACATGATAACAAGCTGGCCGTCCCGATTTAAGTGGCATTGGCCAGCAGCATCTCGCGAATCTTGCCGATTGCACGGGTCGGATTCAGCCCCTTGGGGCAGACCGCCACGCAGTTCATGATGCCGCGGCAACGGAACACGGAGAACGGGTCCTCGAGCTCGGACAGGCGCTCGCGGGTCGCGGTGTCCCGGGAGTCGGCCAGGAAGCGATAGGCCTGCAGCAGACCGGCCGGCCCGACGAACTTGTCCGGGTTCCACCAGAACGACGGACAGGCCGTGGAGCAGCAGGCGCACAGGATGCACTCGTAGAGGCCGTCGAGCTTGTCGCGCTCCTCCGGCGACTGCAGGCGCTCGATGGCCGGCGACGGCGTATCGTTCTGCAGGTACGGATGGATGCGCTCATACTGCTTGTAGAACAACCCCATATCCACGACCAGGTCGCGGATGACCGGCAGCCCCGGCAGCGGGCGCAGCGTGAGCTTGTTGTTCTTCACCACCGCGGAGAGCGGCGTGATGCAGGCCAGGCCGTTCTTGCCGTTCATGTTCATGCCGTCGGAGCCGCACACGCCCTCGCGGCAGCTGCGCCGGTAGGCGATGGTGCTGTCGTCCTCCTTGATCATCTCAAGCAGGTTGAGCACCATCAGGTCTCGGCCCTGGGTGTCGACCTGGAACTCCTGCATATAGGGAGCGGAGTCCGTTTCCGGGTGGTAGCGGTACAGGGATACCTGAAGCTTGGACATCGTGACTCCCCCTTAGTAAGTACGGACTTTCGGCTCGAACATGTCGACGGTCTTGGGCGCGAAGTTGACGTCGCGCTGACCGACCTTCTTCTCGGCCGGGAAGTACATCGAATGCTTGAGCCAGTTGACGTCGTCGCGGTCCGGATAGTCATAGCGCGAGTGGGCACCCCGACTCTCCTTGCGCTCCAGCGCCGCGATGGCAGTCGCCTCGGCCACCTCCATCAGGTTGTCGAGTTCCAGTGCCTCGACCCGGGCGGTGTTGAAGGCACCGGACTTGTCCGGCAGGTGGGCCTTGGCGATACGCTCACGCAGTTCGGCCAGTTGCTGGACCCCCTTCTGCATGTTGTCCTCCTGGCGGAAGACGCCGAAGGCGTTCTGCATGATGTTCTGTAACTCGCGCTTGAGCGCCGGCACACTTTCGCCACCCTCGGACTCGTTCCAGCGCGTGATGCGCTTCATCGCGGTCTCGATGTCGGCCTCGTTGGCATCCAAGTACTCGATACCCTCGTTGAGCGCACTCTCGATGAACATGCCGGCCGCCCGACCGAACACCACCAGGTCGAGCAGCGAGTTGCCGCCCAAACGGTTGGCGCCGTGGACCGACACGCAGGCCGCCTCGCCGCAGGCGTACAGGCCGTTGACGATATGATCGTTGCCCTCGGCGTCCTGGGCGATGGCCTGACCATGCACGTTGGTGGCGATGCCGCCCATCATGTAATGGCAGGTCGGCACCACCGGGATCGGCTCCTGGGCCGGGTCCACGTGGGCGAAGGTCTTGGCCAGTTCGACGATGCCCGGCAGGCGCTTGCTGAGCACTTCCTCGCCCAGGTGGTCGAGCTTGAGGAAGACGTGATCGCCGTGCTCGCCGCAGCCGCGACCCTCGAGGATCTCCATGACCATGGACCGGGCCACCACATCACGACCGGCCAGATCCTTGGCGTTGGGGGCGTAACGCTCCATGAAGCGCTCGCCGTCCTTGTTGACCAGGTAGCCGCCCTCGCCGCGGCAGCCCTCGGTCACCAGCACACCGGCCCCGTGGATGCCGGTGGGGTGGAACTGCCACATCTCCATGTCCTGCATCGGCACGCCGGCGCGCAGCGCCATGCCGATACCGTCGCCGGTGTTGATCAGGGCATTGGTGGTGGAGGCATAGATCCGGCCGGAGCCGCCGGTAGCCAGCACGGTGGCCTTGGATTTGACGTGAACCACCTCACCGGTCTCGATGTCCATGGCGATACAGCCCACCACATCGCCGTTGGCATTCTTGACCAGGTCGACGGCATACCACTCGTTAAGGAAGGTAGTATTGTTCTTCAGGTTGTTCTGGTAGAGGGTGTGCAGCAGGGCATGGCCGGTACGGTCGGCGGCGGCGCAGGTGCGGGCGGCCTGCCCCCCTTCACCGAAGTTCTTGGACTGGCCGCCGAACGGGCGCTGGTAGATACGGCCGTTGTCGAAGCGGGAGAACGGCAGGCCCATGTGCTCGAGTTCGAAGACCGCCTTGGGGCCCTCGGAGCACATGTACTCGGCCGCGTCCTGGTCGGCAATGTAGTCGCCGCCCTTGACGGTGTCGTACATGTGCCAGCGCCAGTCATCCTCGGGGTCGGCGGAGGCGATGGCGCAGGTGATGCCACCCTGGGCGGACACGGTGTGCGAACGGGTCGGGAAGACCTTGGACAGCACGGCGGTCTTCTTGCCGGACTTGGCCAGTTCCAAGGCGGCCCGCATACCGGCCCCCCCGCCACCGATGATGATGGCGTCGAACGTCAGGCTACGCATGTTGGACATGAATCAGGCTCCCCACAGAACTTGGATGCCCCAGACCAGGAACACGAAGATGGCCAGGATGATGACGGTCTGGGTGACGAGACGAATGCCAGTCGACTTCAGATAGTCGGTGGTCACGGTCCACAGGCCGACCCAGGCATGGGCGGCCAGCGAAATGAAGGCCAGCAGCGAGAAGATGCGCATCCAGGTCTGGTCGAACAGCCCACTCCAGGCCATGTAGTCGAGTCCCGGATTGAGCAGCAGGTAGCCGACGAGGAAGAGGGTGTAGAGGGCCAGGACGATGGCCGAGGCGCGCTGGAGCAGCCAGTCCGAGAGGCCGCTGCGCCCGAGATTCGTGATATTGGTTACCATACCCAGACTCCAGCCAGAATGATCAGGACCACGCTTGCCACGACGGTGATCTGCGCCTTCTTGATGCCGCCTTCGAGCGTGACGCCGATATTGATATCCATCAGCAGGTGCTTGATGCCTGCCACGAAGTGGAAGGCCAGCGCGGACAGCAGCCCCCAGGCGATCAGCTTGGCCAGGAAGTTGTGGGCCAGGGCATCACTCACGGCAGCGAAGCCGGCCGGGGAAGACAGTGACGCATCCAACGCCCAGAAGGCGAAGATCAGACCGATGAAGAGGATGACGCCGGTGATGCGGTGGGCGATCGACGTCAAGGCGGGAAGGGGGAAGTGTATCGTGGACAGATCCAGATTTACGGGTCGTTTGCTATTCACGGCTCTCTACACACTCTCTTGGCCCACTCTGCGGCTGTCGGGGAGACCCGAGCGGGCGGTGGTTTCGGGAAGGGACTCGCTCGTGGCGGCGGTGCCACAAGCGCCGTTTCCTGCCAGTCGCGCGACAAGATTATAGGGACATGCCCCACCCATGACAAATGGCCGACATGCGAACTCGACTTTGGTACCAGCTCAAAAATCCCCGACTTGACACGCTCCTGACCGGCCCGACCCAGGGCCTTGTGGCCATCACACCACCATGATGCGAAGCAGCATTTCCTGTACAACAGTGCTATGCTGTATCGCAGCATTCACAAGCAACCGCGGGCCATGGGCTAATTGACAATCGCTGGGACGCTTCTATAGTGGGCGAACCTTTTCGCCGGCGACTTCAGCGAAATCACGACTCATCGCCCCACCTTGAACTCGAGAGGAGGCCAGTTATGGCTGACAGGAAAGCGACACTGACGGTAGATGGTCTGGAGAAGCCGATCGAGCTGCCGATCTACTCGGGCACCCTGGGCCCCGACGTCATCGATGTACGCGGCCTGGGTGGCGAAGGCCTCTTCACCTACGACCCGGGCTTCATGGCCACCTCCTCCTGCCAGTCGGCCATCACCTACATCGACGGCGGCAAGGGGGTGCTGCTGCACCGTGGCTATCCGATCGACCAGCTGGCCAAGGAGTCCAACTTCGTCGAGCTGTGCTATCTGCTGCTGTTCGGCGAGCTGCCGGACGACGCGCAGTACGAGGATTTCTGCTCCCGTGTCACCAACCACACCATGGTCCACGACCAGATCAACAACTTCTTCAAGGGCTTCCGCCGCGACGCCCATCCGATGTCGATCCTCTGCGGCGTGGTCGGCGGCCTCGCTGCCTTCTATCACGACCACATGGACACCTCCAAGCAGGAGGACCGCGAAATCAGCGCGATCCGCCTGATCGCCAAGATGCCGACCATCGCGGCGATGTCCTACAAGTACAACATCGGTCAGCCATTCAACTACCCGCGCAACAACCTGAGCTATGCAGAGAACTTCCTCTACATGATGTTCAGCAACCCTTGCGAGGAGTATCGGGTCAACCCGGTCTACGCCAAGGCCATGGACCGCATCTTCATGCTCCATGCCGACCACGAGCAGAACGCCTCCACCTCCACGGTGCGCCTGGCCGGCTCCACCGGCGCCAATCCCTTCGCCTGTATCAGTGCCGGCATCGCCGCCCTGTGGGGCCCGGCCCACGGCGGAGCCAACGAGGCCGTGCTGAACATGCTCGACGAGATCGGTGACGAGTCCGAGGAGAACATCCAGCGCTTCATCGACAAGGCCAAGGACAAGGATGACCCCTTCAAGCTGATGGGCTTCGGCCACCGGGTCTATCGCAACTTCGACCCGCGCGCCAAGGTGATGAAGGAGACCTGCGACGAGGTGTTGGCCGAGCTGGGCATGGCCGACGACCCGCAGCTCAAGATCGCCAAGCGTCTGGAGGAGATTGCCCTGGAGGACGAGTACTTCATCGAGCGCAAGCTCTACCCGAACGTCGACTTCTACTCAGGTATCATTCTCAAGGCGATGGGTATCCCGAAGAACATGTTCACCGTGATCTTCGCGGTGTCTCGCACCATTGGCTGGATCTCCCACTGGCACGAGATGCTCAGCGATAGCTACAAAATCGGTCGTCCGCGCCAGCTCTATACGGGCCACACCCAGCGCGATTACCCGACTAAGTAAGTCGTCTCCCCGGCGGCACGGCCGCCGCACGATGCGAAGCCGCCTGCGGGCGGCTTCGCGCGTTTTGCCTACCACCTTGCCCTCTCGAGGCCAGCGACCGCGGTACGGCGAGGGCCTGCCCTGGTGGCGCGGCCACTTCTGACAAGATGAAATGTGTCATCGATAAAATTTAGTCATGCCTAGCACTTATTATTGACTTTCTGCTTAACATGAGGATGGAAGCACTCATCTTGCTACCTTTTTCCCAGACCCAGGCGTCGCACCGGCGGTGCCGCCCTGTTTTCCACACATTCTGTGGATAACCCTGTTCAAAACATCTCGAAAAGGCCGTCGAATCGCCATGAACAGCGGCCTCGCCTTAGATTGATCAATTTTTAATCACGCCCAATGCTTTGATTTAAAAGACTTTATTGACAAAGCCCCGTACTAGGGGCCTCGCTGGCGCCCCTGTGCACAGAACACCCCAAAAGAACGGAAAACGTGGACAAGTCAAGCCTGATATGCGTGCATTTGGCGGCATATCGTCTCGACATGACAACAACTGGAGGGAATCCCCGCCTGACGGCCGGGGACAAAAAAAGACGCTCGAAGCGTCTCGCAAGAATAACGGCATGGCGTCCCATAGGGGGTTCGAACCCCTGTTCCCGCCGTGAAAGGGCGGTGTCCTGGACCACTAGACGAATGGGACGCAACGACTTCGAATCGAGAAGGGTGGTGGAGCCTAGCGGGATCGAACCGCTGACCTCGACACTGCCAGTGTCGCGCTCTCCCAGCTGAGCTAAGGCCCCATATCTCGTGAAGACGGAGCGTATGGTACTGATTGCTTTCGGCTTCGTCAACACCTTCTCAGAAGGAGGAAGAAGCGGCGCAGCCGCGTCTTACAGCTCCCGGTATTCCTTCTCGAAGCGCTTGGCCTGCTTCTTGGACACGCCCCCTAGTACCTCGATGGCATGGCGCAGGCGGGCCCGGGTCATGTCGGAGCCGAGGATGGCCATGGCGTCCATCACCGAGGTGCTGGAGGTGGAGCCGGTGATGGCGATGAACACCGGCGCCAGGAAGGCCTTCATCTTCAGCTCGAAATGGCCGGCCAGGGCCTTCACCTCGGCCAACAGGGCCTCCTTGTGCCAGGCCGGGACCGCCTCGAAGCGCCAGACCAGGAACTGCAGCAGCTTGAGCAGGTCCTCGCGACCCAGCTTGACCACATCGAAGTCCCCTTCCTCGATCGCCGGCAGCCCGGAGAAGAAGTGGCCGGCCAGTGGCATGACGTCGGAGAGCGTCTCCACCCGCGGGCGCACCTGCGGCAGGATCCGGCGCACATAGTCCTCGTTGAAGGCCCAGTCGCGCAGCGCCTGCAGGAAGGCGTCGTCATCCAGGTCCTCGCGAATGTAGACACCGTTGAGCCAGGTCAGCTTCTGCAGGTCGAAGACCGGCCCGCCCAACGAGACACGCTGGATGTCGAAGTGGCTCATCATCTCGTCGAGGCTGAACTTCTCCCGCTCGTCGGGCATCGACCAGCCCATGCGCCCCAGGTAGTTGGTCACCGCCTGGGGCAAAAAGCCCATGCGCCGGTAGTAGTTGATGGAGGTCGGGTTCTTGCGCTTGGAGAGCTTGGACTTGTCGGGGTTACGCAGCAGCGGCATGTGGCAGAGCACTGGCATCGGCCAGCCGAAGTACTCGTAGAGCAGCTGGTGCTTGGGGGCGGAGTTGATCCACTCCTCGCCGCGCAGCACATGGGTGATGCCCATCAGGTGGTCGTCGACCACATTGGCCAGGTGGTAGGTGGGCATGCCATCGGACTTGAGCAGGATCTGGGCATCCACCTGGGCCCAGTCCACCTCGATGGCCCCGCGCAGCATGTCCTCGACCACGCAGGTGCCGCTGGCCGGCACCTTCATGCGCACCACATGGGGCCAGCCCTCGCGCTCCCGGCGGGCCTGCTCCTCGGCGGGCAGCGCCAGGTCGGCCGGCTTGAGCGCCAGGTGCATGCCGGCGGCCTTGCGCGCCTCGCGCAGGGCATCGAGTTCTTCGCTGGTGCGGTAGCAGCGAAAGGCATGGCCGGAGGCCATCAACTGGCGCGCATATTCCCCGTAGATGTCGCCACGCTCGCTCTGGCGATAGGGGCCATGGGGACCGCCCACGTCCGGGCCCTCGTCCCACTCCAGCCCCAGCCAGCGCAGCGAGTCGAGGATCATCTGTTCGGACTCGGCGGTGGAGCGGGCACGATCGGTATCCTCGATACGCAGGATGAACTGGCCGCCGTGCTGGCGCGCGAAGCACAGGTTGAACAGGGCGATATAGGCGGTGCCCACATGGGGGTCGCCGGTGGGAGACGGCGCGATACGGGTACGTACGGTCATGTCGTCCTAGGTTCGGTCGGTGGAGTGAGGCCCTGCGACCAGGGCGGATGGGCGCATTATACGCACCTGGCCGAGTCCCGGCAGCCGCGGGACGGAATCATTGCGCCTGCACATGGTCTCTTTCTTGCGCGCCCCTACTGGTCCCGATGGAGACAGCCTGCCCCATGTTGCCTCAGCTTCCTGATGGCTTCACCGCTCTGGTGACCGGTGCCTCTGGTGGCATCGGGAGTGCCCTTATCGATGCCCTGCTGGAAAGCGATCGCCCCGGCCGCGTGTTCGCGGTCAGCCGCCATGCCCGGCAACACGATGACGAGCGGCTGTCGCCACTGTCGGCGGACATCACCACCGACGCCGGGCTGGCTACCCTGGCGGCACATCTCGATGACGCTCCGCTGCATCTGGTGATCAACTCGATCGGCATGCTGCATGACGAGGCGCAGGGAATTGCCCCGGAGAAGAAGCTCGACGACCTGGACGCCACGGCCATGACCCGGCTCTTCCATGTCAACGCGGTCACCCCGGCGCTGCTGCTCAAGGCCCTGCAGGGCCACCTGAAGGGACACCACCCGGTGGTGGTGGCCAGCCTCTCGGCCCGGGTCGGCTCGATCGGCGACAACCGGCTGGGCGGCTGGTATGGCTATCGGGCCAGCAAGGCAGCCCATAACATGCTGATGAAGACCGCGGCCGTGGAGCTGCGCCGCCTCAATCCCCAGGCCATGGTGATCAGTCTGCACCCTGGCACCACCGACACCGACCTCTCACGCCCCTTCCAGGCTCGGGTCCCCGAGGACAAGCTGTTCTCCCCGGCCTTCGTGGCCGGACGGCTGCTGGACGCGCTAAGCAAGTGCACGCCGGAAGAGAGCGGCAACTTTCGCGACTGGAACGACATGCCGATCGCTTGGTGAGCCTGCCGTGAAGCGTTATTTTACCGTTAGCCGACAGGTTGCACGGTGGTAAGCGATCACCGATGATCCGGCGTTACTGCTCTATCCATATTCACATTCATTTTCGACAGGAAGATGCCAATGGACACTCTCGGCCCCCGGATCAAACAGCTCAGGCTGGAGGCCAAGCTCAACAAGGCGGCCCTGGCACGACGGGTCGGGGTATCGGACGTGACCATCTCCTACTGGGAGTCCGGCGCCATCAAGCAGATCGGTCACGAGCGCCTGGTGGCCCTGGCCAAGGCCCTGAACTGCCCGCTCTCGATGATCATCGAGGGCGAGAGCGGCAGCGCCTCCCCGCTCTACCTGCGCAGCCGTACGCCCCTGCCCTGGCAGGCGGGGGCGTCCCGGAACATCGACCTGCCCATCGACATGGTGCCGAATCAGCGCTGGGATGGTGAGTGCTACTTGGTAACGCCGGCGCCTGGCGAGTCCTTCGACTTCCTGGCGATAGGCGATCTGGTCGCCATCGCCCCGACCGAGATCTTCCGGCAGTCGGGGGTCTACCTGATCGAGCAGCAAGGCCAACTGCTCACCCGGCAGATCCAGCAGGGATCGACCGGCGAACTGCTGCTCCAGCGCCAGGACAGCCAGGAGGCGGAGCCCTGCACGCCAGAGTCTCGCCTGCAGGGCAAGCTGGTGGCACGCTGGCGCGCCGAGCCCCTGTAAGCCCTCGCTTCGATATCAATTCAGCTCCCTGACCTCCACCCGGTCGGTGGTATGCCGGGTCTCGCTGCCAACCAGGAAACGCTGTGACGCCCTGACCACCTGCCCCAGGCCATGCGGCGACGATCGCACCAACGGCCCGCTGAGATGCTGGCCCTTATCGCCGAGCCGCGCCCGTACCGCCGCCGGCTGGACGCTGGCCGGCGGCATGTTCACGGTGATGCGATAGCCGCCGTCCGGGAGGCCGCTGCCGGGACCGAAGGGCCCGGCTGCGAAGCGCCCTTCCGTCACCGCGGTGCGCTCCTGCCAGCGCACGCCGCTGACCTCTCGCTCCACCAGCACCTGCAGCCGCGTGGCATCGGGCAGATTGGTCGTGCCATCCACCATCAAACGACGATCGCTGCCCAGGCTCGCCGCGATCTCGATGGCCACCGGTTCCGTGAACGGCTCGACCTGAGGCGGTGCCGGTGCCTGCTCGGTCGGCTGCGGCTGCACCACGCCCCCGAGCCGCTCCTGCGGCGCACCCTCTTCCTCCTCACTGCCCCCACAGCCGACCAGCAGGAGCAGCAGCACCGACGCTGTCCCCCCTCGCCACCATGCCCACATGCCTGGCCTCGCGGTCGAGGAAGGGCCTCCGCCACCCCCCTGGTTTCCCTCGGGATGCGCCACGCTCGCTCGTCCTTCAGGCACTGGCACAGTCACGGCACAGCGTGGTATAGGGCAGGGCGGCGAGCCGTGCCGCATCGATGCGTTCCCCGCAGGCCTCGCAGGTCTCCCCTTCCCCTTCGCGGATCCTGGCCAGCGCATGCATCACCTGGGTAAGCTCCGCCTCGGCCTCGTTCTCCAGCGACTCAATCACCTCATCATTCTCCAACTCGATGGCCTGCTCCTCCATGTCCCGGTCCAGGGGGCCGCCCTTATGGGCCTTATAGCGGTCGATCCGTGCGATCAGCTCATCACGCAGTTTTTCCAGCTCCACCTTCCGATCCGCCATACCCCTACCTCCTGTCGTCGTGACCTGGCCGGCAATGTCGGGAGGATATTGCCCCGCGCCCTTCTTCCTATTTCATAGCATATCAGCCTCTACGCTGAGCCTGATGCGCGTCAAGCGTCGACCCGACCAGCCAACATCGCCTGCCGCCACCGTGCCCAGCAGGTGGCTCACGGCCCGGGATCGAGGAAATCGATCGCGTCATACGACAATTTGCGCTTATCGCCGCCGCTTGAGCAGGCGATCATGCCATCTTGACACCGGGCGGCCAGGACCGCCTAGCCCCAACCGCATGAGGCCCCTGATGATCGAACGACGCCCCTACGCCACCCTGGGCGGTGCCCACCACGGCTGGCTGGACAGCCGCCATCACTTCTCCTTCGCCGACTACTTCGACCCCCAGCGCCTGCACTGGGGGCAATTGCGGGTCTGGAACGACGACACCATCGCCCCGCACTCCGGCTTTCCCCGCCACCCACACCGCGACATGGAGATCATTACCTATGTGCGTGAAGGGGCCATCACCCATCAGGATACCCTGGGCCATCAGGGGCGCACCGAGGCCGGCGACGTCCAGGTGATGAGTGCCGGCACCGGCATCGCCCATAGCGAGATGAACCAGGAAGACACGGTGGCCCGGATCTTCCAGATCTGGATCATGCCCAACGAAACCGGTCTGCCCCCCGCCTGGGACACCCGTCCTTTCCCCCGCGGCGAGCGCAGCGGTCACTTCATCACTCTGGCCAGCGGCCTGGGCGATGGCGATGCCCTTCCGATCCGCGCCGAGGCGCGCCTGGTGGCCGCCACGCTCGAGGCCGGCCAGAGTGTCCGCTATCCCCTAGCCCCTGGGCACAAGGCGTATCTGGTGCCGGCCCGGGGATGCATCGAGGTCAATGGCGTGACGGCCGAAGCCGGCGACGGTCTGGCCATCGCCGACGAGTCACAGCTCCACGTCAGCGCCATCCAGGAAAGCGAGGTGGTCCTGGTCGAGGTCAGTGCCTAGTACTAGGCCATGCCCAAGGCATCATAGCCTGTCTCGGTCAGCTCGATGCGTTCCGGCTCATCGCTGCCCCGCACCCGGTCGACCGTGAGCAGGCCCATGGCCTCCAAGGCATCGATCTCCTCTAGCACCTCCTCCAGCAGGCTGTCCTCGCCGACATGGCCGAAGGGGGCGGCCAGCACGCCGCCATGCTGCAGCACGCGGGCCAGCAGCTCCTGTTGTTGCTCGTTGAGTGGCTCACTCATGGCTCGCTCCTTGACGGATGGATGTCGGCGCGCGATGCACCCCTGACAGTATGGAGGCTCAGCGCAGGTTTTCACCTCCGGGCTTTCGGCAGCCATGACATGGTGTTCGTGACTGTTCGGTCGGCTGGATAACGCGCGGAAGGAGGATCCTGTCGCCGATCAAGCCCCGGGCGCGACCGGCTCGACGAGGGAGGCCTCGTCATGGGTGGGCGTGTTCACCCGCGTGCTCACCGGCCAATAGGTGAGTGCATCGGCGGGCAGGTGGTGCACCACCTGGCGAAGGGTCGCGCGGTCGGTCAGATGAGGGTCGAGCCAGGGCTCGAGGCTCTCGGCCTCCAAGGCCAGCGGCATGCGCGGGTGGATCTCGCTGGCCACGCCCCGGGCCGGCTCGGTGAGGATCACGCCGCCGGGCCTGCCGTCGGGCCGTTCACTCCATATGGCCGCCAGCCAGATCGGCTCGCGGTCCTGACGGCACAGGAAGTACGGCTGCTTCTTCCCCGCCACCGACAGCCACTCGTACCAGCCATCCACCGGCACGAGGCAGCGATGATGGGCGAACGCCCCGCGGAAGTAGGGGGAGGTGGCGACCTTCTCGACGGTGGCGTTGATGGGCTCGGGGGCCTTCTCCTTCGCCCAATGCGGCCGGTAGCCCCACCACACCTCATCCACCACCAGCGGTGCGTCATCGCGGGGATGACGCACCACGGTGATCCAGGTGCCCGGCGCCACATTGTAGCGCGGCCTCAGCGCTCGGGACGCTAGCGGCAAGCCCAGCCTCTCGGTAAGGCGGGGAAGGTCACTGTAGAGGGCGAAGCGGCCGCACATGAGTCCCCCCTGTTAGGTCCAATCCACACAGGTAGCATACGAGATGCTCAGGCGCTACGCCGAGCCCCCTGGCCTGACATGGGCAGGCAGGGACCAGGGCTGGTAGACTAGGCGCCTTCCCGCACAACCCCGTGATGCCGATGCAAAAGCTCGACCGCACCTTCTCCGTCGCCCCGATGATGGATTGGACGACCCGCGACTACCGCGTTTTCGCCCGGACCCTGAGTCGTCGTGCCCTGCTCTACACCGAGATGGTAACCACCGGCGCCATCCTGCACGGCAGTCCGCGCAGCCGCTTTCTCGGCTTCGATGAGGTCGAGCATCCGCTGGCGCTGCAGCTCGGCGGCAGCGACGCCGGCGAGTTGGCCGAATGCGCGGCCATCGCCGAGGCATGGGGCTATGACGAGGTGAACCTCAACGTCGGCTGCCCCAGCGACCGGGTGCAGAACAACCTGATCGGCGCCTGCCTGATGGGCCACCCCGAGAAGGTCGCCGCCGCGGTGCGGGCCATGACGGAAGCGGTGTCGATCCCGGTCACCGTCAAGTGCCGCATCGGCATCGACGACCAGGACGAGGACGCCGACCTCGAGCGCTTCATCGCCACGGTGGCCGATGCCGGCTGCGACACCTTCATCGTGCATGCCCGCAAGGCGTGGCTCGAGGGGCTCTCCCCCAAGGAGAACCGCGATGTGCCACCGCTCAACTACCCGCGGGTGCATCGCCTCAAGGCCAGCCGACCCGAGCTGCATATCGGCATCAACGGCGGGATCAAGACCCTGGACGATTGCCGCGCCCAGCTCCAGCATGTGGACAGTGTGATGGTCGGCCGCGAGGCCTACCAGAACCCCTGGCGGCTCGCCGAGATGGACAAGGCACTCTACGGCACGCCAGGCCCGGCGACGAGCCGCCACGCCGCGGCCCGCGCCCTGCGCCCCTACATCACTCGCCGCCTCGAAGAAGGCGCAAAGCTCAACCACCTCACCCGCCACCTGCTCGGCCTCTTCCAGGGCCAGCCGGGCGGGCGCAAGTTCCGTCGCCACCTCGCCGAGCATGCCCACCGCGAGGGCGCGGGCCTGGCGGTCCTCGACGACGCCCTGGGGCTGGTCCCCGAGCGCGACGTCGCCGCCGTGGCGTGACGGCCCACCCGCTTCGCGAAACGGGGCCGAGCGATTGGCGCGGCTTGCGCAGGCTCGAGTCTCAGTAGAGCGAATCCGGCGGCGCCAGGCTCGAGTGGAAGTCCTCGATGGCGCTCTCCGCCTCCTCGATGGCATCGAAGCGGGCGATATGAAACAGCGCCTCGCCCTCGTTGGCCAGCGGCAGTCGGCTCATGCCGATGACGATGCCATCGGCCATCGCCCGGACCCCCTCCTCGGCATTGCCGAAAGGATCCGCTACCAGCCCCAGACGCTCGCCTTTGGCCACGCGCGCGCCCAGCCGCACCCGTGGCCGCAGGATGCCGTCGATGGTCGCCCGGGCCCAGCTCGAGCCGTTGGCAACCTCCGCCGCCGGGGGCGTGCGCCGGCGATGCTCGCCGGTCAGCATCCCCAGCCGACGCATCACCCGCAGCACGCCGCGCACCCCCGGGGCAATCGCCCACTCGTCGAAGCGCAGCGCCTCGCCGGCCTCGTAGGTAAGCACCGGGATACCGCGATTCTGGGCGTAGTGGCGCAGGCTGCCCTCGCGCAGGTCGGCGTTGAGGATCACCGGCGCGCCGAAGGCATTGGCCATGCGCTCGGTCTCCTCGTTTGACGTCAGCTGGGCACGGACCTGCGGCAGGTTGGTGCGATGGATCGCCCCGGTGTGCAGATCGATGATGTGGGTGGCCTGATCGACGATCTGTTCCCGGAACAGGGCCGCCACCCGACCGCCCAGGGAACCCGACTCGCTGCCCGGGAAGCAACGGTTGAGGTCACGCCGGTCCGGCAAATAGCGGCTGTGCTGCACGAAGCCGAAGACATTGACGATGGGCACGCCGATCAGGGTCCCGCGCAGTCGCTGGATCTGGCGCGAGCGCAGCAGGCGGCGCACGATCTCCACGCCGTTGATCTCGTCGCCGTGGATGCCGCCACACACCAGCATCACCGGTCCCGGCTGGCGGCCATGCACCACTTCCACCGGGATATACAGCGGCGCATGGGTGTAGAGGCGTGCCACGGGCACATCGATCTGGCTGCGCGAGCCGGAAGCCACCCGGGTGCCGGCGAGTTCGAAGGGGGCACGTGACATGCAGGGCTCCTTGTGCGGCATGCAGGATTTTCGTGCTGCCCTTATACCGCGTCCCCGAAGACGAGGAAAACCATACAACCATGAATGTAAAAGCGAGGTGGACTTCGGTAGAATGGGGGAACATGAACGTTGGAGGTTCCACTCCCATGGCCAGACGTACCAAGGCCGAGGCCGCCGCCACCCGTGAAGCCCTGCTCGATGCCGCCGAGGAGATGTTCTTCGATCAGGGGGTGGCACGCACCTCGCTGGAGCAGATCGCCCGCCATGCCGGCATGACCCGGGGCGCAGTCTACTGGCACTTCAAGAACAAGGCCGACATCCTGCATGCGCTGCTCGACCGGGTGCACATGCCCTTCGAGGAGCTGATCGACGAGATCGACGACCCCCAACTGGCGGCCTCATCACCCTTGGAGACGATCCGCCTGGCCAGCCACCATGCCCTGGCACGCCTGGAGCAGCCCCGCCATCAGCGAGTCCTGTCGATCATCATCCACCGCTGCGAGTTCTTTGGTGACATCAACCCGCTGCAGATGCAGGAAGATCTTGCCCGGGACTGTTACCAGTCACTGCACAAGCACTTCACTCGCGCCGCGGAGCAGGGCCTGCTGGTCGACAACCTCTCGCCGGCGATGGCCGCTCACCTGCTGCAGTCGACCCTGGCCGGGCTGGTGCACGACTGGCTGCACAACCCCGAGGCGTTCTCCATCCACCGGCGTGGCTGCGCGATGGTGGATACCCTGCTCGGGCTGCTGCAGGCGTCGCCGTCAGCCTGACGCCGCCGTGCCACCATTGCGCGACCGGCCGCATGCCTCTGGCGCATGGCGATGACAAGGGGCGCCCCGCTGGTGGCCCCCTTGTCGATCGGCAGGGACCGAGTCCGATCCATCAAGCTCCGTCAGGCCTGCCCATCGGCTGTCGAACCCTGCGGCTCGCTCTGCTTGCCGAGCACCTTGCGACGCAGCCAGTTGGAGACCGCCGCGATCACGGCGTAGAAGCTGGGCACGAAGACACTGCCCAGCACCGCCACCGAGGCCATGCCCACCGCCACCGTGGTGCCGATATGATGGCTACTGACGTCGCTGGCCCCACTGGCCAGCGCCAGCGGCAGGGTACCGAAGATAAACGCCAGCGAGGTCATCACGATGGGCCGGAAGCGCAGCTCCGCGGCCGTGATGGCCGCCTCGCGGATCGACTTGCCCTGCTCCTTGCGCTGCAGCTCGGCGAACTCGACGATCAGGATGGCGTTCTTGGCCGCCAGGCCCACCACCACCAGCATGCCGATCTCCACGTAGACGCTGGTGTCCAGGCCGCGCAGCACGATGCCACCGATCCCCCCCAGGAAGGCGAAGGGCGTGGCGGTGAGGACCGCCAGCGGCAGCGACCAGCTCTCGTACTGCGCCGCCAGGATCAAGAACACCATCAGCAGGCCGAAGACGATGGCCAGGGTCGCGGCATTGCCCGCCTCGCTCTCCTGGTAGGCGGTGCCGGTCCAGCCCATGCCCCAGCCGCTGCCTAGGGTATCCTGCACGATCTCCTCCATGGCGGTGATCGCCTGGCCGGAGCTGTAGCCCGGCGCCGGGCCGCCCTGGAACTGGGCCCCCAGATAGACGCCGAAGCGCGACACCACCGCGGGCTTGGCCTGGCGCTCCAGGGTGACAAACTCGGAAAGCGGGATGCGCTCGCCGTCGCCGCCGCGCACATAGACATTGCTGAGGTCGTCCGGGGTCTTGCGGTACTCGTCCTCATTCTGCAGGTAGACCTGGAAGTTGCGGTTCTGGTAGCTGAAATAGTTGACGAAGCCGTTGCCGAAGGTGTTCGACAGGGTGGCGTTGAGATCCGCCAGCGCCACGCCGTAACTGAGCGCCTTCTGCTGGTCGATCTCGGCGCGATAGCCCGGCACATTGACGTTGAAGGTGGTGAACACCTGCTGCAGCGCCGGGTGTTTGCCCGCCGCTTGCATCACCTGCACCGAGGCCTGGAACAGCTCCTGGGGTGTGGCCCCCTCGAAGGACTGCAGATAGCCGGTGAAGCCGCCGGTGGTCGAGAGCCCCATGATCGGCGGCACGTTGAAGGCCATCGCCGAGCCGCCCGGGACCTCGGCTCCCAGTTGCGTGATCCGCCCCACTAGCGCCTCGGCGGTCAATTCGCGTTCCTCCCAAGGCACCATGTTGATGAACATGACGCCACGGGCGGTGTTCACCGCGCTGGAGAGGATATCGTAGCCCGCCACCGCCGAGGAGTACTCTACCCCGGGGATCGCCTCGATGTGCTCGCTCAACTCGGCCATGTAGGCCTGGGTACGCGCCAGAGAGGCGGAGTCCGGCAACTGCACGCTGGCCAGCACGACCCCCTGATCGGTCTCGGGTACCAGGGTCGAGGGCGTGATGGCATACAGCCACCAGGCGCCGCCGATCACCAGGCCGGTGAGCAGCAGCGCCAGGCCCCAGAAGCGCACCAGCTTTTTGACCACCCACATGTAGACCGCGGTAATGGCGGCGAACAGCCGGTCGAACAGGCGCAGCGGCGCATGGATGGCACGCATCAGCTTTGACTCGCCCAGCGTCGGCTTGTGCTTGATGAAGATCGCCGACAGCGCCGGGGTGAAGGTCAGCGCCATCAGCGCCGAGAAGGCCACCGAGACCGCGACGGTGAGGGCGAACTGCTGGTAGATCTGCCCGGTAAAGCCCCCCAGGAAGGCCACCGGCACAAACACCGCCGCAAGAATCAGCGAGGTGGCGATGACCGGGCCACCCACCTCCTTCATGGCACGGATGGTGGCGTCACGCACCGAGATCTCATCATCCTCGGCGAGCACCCGCTCGACGTTCTCCACCACCAGGATGGCGTCATCGACCACGATACCGATGGAGAGCACCAGCGCGAACAGGGTCAGCAGATTGATCGAGAAACCGAACAGGTAGAAGCCAGCGAAGGTGGCCAGCACCGAGACTGGCACCACCGACATGGCGATCACCGTGAAGCGCCAGTTCTGCAGGAAGATGAACAGAATCACACAGACGATCAAAAACGCCTCGATGAACACCGTGGTCACGGTGTCGATGGAGGCATCGATGAACAAGGTGGTGTCATAGGGCACCACGTACTCGAGCCCCGGCGGGAAGCGACTCTCCAGCTCGGCCATGGTCTCGTGCACCGCCTGGGCGGTGGCCAGGGCGTTGGCGCCGGGCTGCTGGTTGATGATGATCGGCGTCATCGTGGCGCCGTTGAGCTTGGCGTCGATCCCGTAGAAGGAAGCGCCCAGTTCAAGGCGCGCCACGTCCTTCAGGCGCAGTGCCGAGCCATCCGGGTTGGTACGCAGGAAGATCTCGCGGAAGTCGTCGACGTCGCTGAGCCGCCCACCCGCGGTAATGGTGTAGGTGAAGGCCCGCGGATCGGCCTGCGGGGTGGCCGCCAGGCTGCCCGCCGGCACCTCGGTGTTCTGAGCACGGATGGCGGCGGCCACCTCGGTGGGCGTCAGGTCATACTGGGCCAGCTTGTCCGGGTCCATCCACACGCGCATGGCGAACTCGCCGCCGCCCAGCACCTCGGCCTCCCCCACGCCGGGCACCTGGCGCAGTTCATCAAGGATATTGAGGGTGGCATAGTTCTGCATGTAGACGTTGTCATAGTCGCCTCCGGGGGAGATCAGCGCCACCAGCATCAGGATCGAGCTGGAGCGCAGCTCCACGGTGACGCCCTGGGCCTGCACCGCCTCGGGCAGCTGGGAGAGTGCCCCCTGCACCCGATTGTTGACGTTGATGGTATTGATATCACCATCGGTGCCGATGTTGAAGGCCACGGAGAGGCTCATGGTGCCGTTGTCGCTGCTGGTCGAGGTCATGTAGAGCATGTCCTCGACGCCATTGATCGCCTCCGCCAGAGGCGCGGCCACGGTCTGGGCCACGGTTTCGGCATCGGCCCCGGGGAACTGGGCATTCACCGACACCGTGGGCGGCACCACGCTGGGATATTGCTCGATGGGCAGCACCCGCATGCTCATCACCCCGATCACGGTCAGGATGATCGCCAGGACGGTGGCAAAGATCGGCCGCTGGATAAAAAAGTTGGAGAAAGGCATCAGGCATTGCCTCCATCGCCATCAGCCTGATCAGGCGCCATGTCGGTAGCCACTTCGCCCTGCGCTGTGCCGCCCGGCGGCCAGGCATTGGCCTGCTCCACCGCCTCGACGATCACGCCGGTGTCACCGTCGAAAGACAGCGGCTCGATGGAAGTGCCGGGTTCGATGGCGGCGAGGTCGCCGACCACCACCCGCTCGCCCGGCTCCACCCCCCCGCTCAGGACCTGCCAGGCGCCGGCCACCTCGGCCAGGTCTACCGGGCGAGCGCGAGCTACATTGTCCTCATCGAGCACGAACACCTGCGGTCCCATCAGCCCCTGGCCGATGGCGATCTCGGGCACCGCCAGCACGTCGAAGCGCTTGAGGCCCTTGAGGCTGACGCGCACGAACTGCCCGGGCAGCACTCGGGCATCAGGGTTAGCGAAGGTGGCATTGGCCTGCACCGTGCTGGTGGCCTCGTCGACCCGGGAGCCCAGGAAGTCGAGGCGCCCTTCGAGGCGATCGTCCTCGTCACCGGGCACCTGCAACTGCGCAGTGATCGAGCCAACCGGCTGATCGCCCAGCTGCCGACGCAGTTCGAAGGCGTCGCGCTGGGGCAGCTGGAAGCGTACCTCGAGCGGGTCCAGCGGCGTGATGGTGGCCAGTTCGGTGCCGTTGCTCACCAGATTGCCGATGTTCACCTGGCTTAGGCTGATCATCCCCGACACCGGCGCGGTGACCTCGGCGTAGTTAAGATCGATGCGCGCGCTGGCCAGGGCGGCCTCGGCCTGAGCGACCAAGGCCTGCGCGACGCGAGCATCGGCCAGGGCCTGGTCATACTGCTGACGGCTCACCGAGTTCTGGCTCAGCAGGCGCTCGAAACGCTGGGCGTCGCGCTGGGCGCGGGCCAGCTCGGCGTGGGCGCTCTGCAAGTCCGCCTCGCGCTGACTGACCGTCGCCTGGTAGACATCCGGCTCGATGGAATAGAGCACCTGGCCCTTCTCGACCATCTCGCCGGGCTCGAAGTGACGCTTTTCCAGGGTGCCGGTCACACGTGCCACCAGAGTCACCTCGTCGTCGCTGCGCAGCAGCGATGGGTAGGATCTCTCGAGAGGGATATCCTGGCGCGACAGCGCCGCCACCTCCACCGGATGGGAGGGACGCTCCTGGGTGCTGCCCTGCTGAGCCTGCTGGGCGGCCTCATCCTGGCCGCAAGCGGCCAGCAAAAGGCCCGCGGCCAGGGCGAGAAGGCCCACCCGGCCGTTACGCAATGTCATTTTCATGGTCTGTCGTTTCCGTCGGATTGGCTGCATCCCCGCACGGGATGCAGCTTACATTCATACTTGTATGGATGTAAATATCGAAGGCCAGGCATCAGCCTTCGGGGCTGGGCGGTGCACCGATCTCCATGGCCCCATCGTAACGATCCTCCTCTTCCGGCAGCGTGAAGGTCACGCTCTGGCCATCGAGGAAGGCATTGACCTCTTCCAGTGCCTCGGCATCCAGGGTGCCGGCCTGCTGGCGCAGACTGAGAAGGTTGATCACGTAGTCGTAGCGGGCACTGGCGAGATTGGCGACGGCGTCGTAGAGACTCTGCTCGGCGTTGAGCACATCGACGATGTTACGGGTTCCCACTTCGTAGCCTGCGCGGGTGGCATCCAGGGCGCTCTGGTTGGAGATGACCGCCTGGGCCCGCGCCTCCACCGTAGCCACGTCGTTGCTCACCTGAGTATAGAGCGAACGCACTTGCTGGATGGTCTCGCGGCGCTGGGCCTCGAAGTCATACTGGCTGGACGCCAGCAAGTAGGTGTTCTGGCGGATGCTGGCGCTGGTCCGTCCCCCGGTATAGAGCGGCAGGTTGATCCCCACTCCGACCTGACTGGAGGCGTCGTGGTCTTCCAGCCCATCCCGGTCGCTGTCGGCATACCGGTAATTGGCGAAGGCATCGACCGTCGGCAGGCGCTCGGCCCGTGCGATGTCGACACTGCTGCGCGAGACCTCGACCCCGGCCTGGCTGGCCAGCACCCGCGGGTTCTTCTCCAGGGCCAGTGTCACCCAGTGGTCACGGTCGGATGGCATCGGCGGGCGAATCGGCAGTTCCTGGCCCAGGGCCTCGATGCTGGCGTAGCGCTGGCCCGTGAGGCGCTCCAGGGCCTCGAAGGCCACCTGCAAGTCGCTCTCGGCGGCGATGCGC
Organism: Halomonas cerina; assembly: GCF_014192215.1. Taxonomy (GTDB): domain Bacteria; phylum Pseudomonadota; class Gammaproteobacteria; order Pseudomonadales; family Halomonadaceae; genus Halomonas; species Halomonas cerina. Next base: position 12,118 of record NZ_JACHXP010000014.1, on the reverse strand, counting down.
TCGGCCCGCGCCTGGTCGAAGGCCGCCTTGGCCTCCTCCACCTCGGTGATGGCGATCAGTCCCACCTCGAACTGCTCGCGAGCCTGCTCCAGCTGGCGGCCGATGGCCCGCTCCTCGGCCCGCCGGGCTTCGAGCACCTCATAGGCCCGCAGGATCTCGAAATAGGCCCGGGAGACATCGATCAATACCTGTTGCTCGGTGGCGGCCAGCTGATAGAGCTGCTGGTCGATTTGGCGCTCGGCCTGCTCGACCTCCGCTGCATTGCGGGCATCGAACAGCGCCTGGGTGGCCTCAAGGACCAGGCTGGCCGTGTTGTAGGCATCGTCGTCCACGCCCACGCCGTCTGCGAAGCCAAAGCCGGTGCTGTCCTGGCTCTGGCTCTCATACTGGCGGTTATGGGCCAGATTGCCCGACGCATTGACCTGGGGCCGCAGATCGCCCTGCTGCACGTCCCGGGCCGCCTCGGTGCTACGAGTAACGGCACGCTCCGATGACAGCTCGGCGTTGTTGCCGAGCGCATCACGGGCGATGGTCAACAGGTCGGCCGCCGGCACCTGAACCGGCGCCGCCAGAGCCGAGGCGAGCAGGGCCGGCCGCAGAGCACGACGCAAGGCAGACCCACCAGCATGGCGAGCAGGACGGGGGGGGCGGAGACGCATCATCGACTCATCCTCGATCAGTGGGCTCGTGATCTTGCAAACCGGAAAAGTGACCTACCGGGATATTTACATACATTGTCGCATGTTCCGGAATGGAATCCATCCAGGGGCAGCGGACGAAATATGGATTATTGCCGCAACCTCGCCCGGATCCGCTATGCTGCAAAGCAGCACAACACGGCCGAGGAGACCCCTGACATGGACGCACTGGAAATGGTGTCGCTGGGTGAACAGGAGATCGCCGTACGAATCTGGCATCCGCAGGCCTCCCGCACGCTCATCGCCTGGCACGGCCTGGCCCGGCATGGCGGCGATTTCGACGACTTCGCCCGCCTGCTGGGCCCCGAGTGGCGGGTACTCGCCCCCGATACGCCGGGCCGGGGGTTATCCAGCTGGTCGTTCTATCCCTCACGCGAATACCTTTATGCGCACTACCTGAAGGTAGCAGTCGCGGTGCTCGACCACTTCGCCCTGGCGCGTGTGCCCTGGGTGGGCACCTCCATGGGGGGCCTGGTGGGGATGCTGCTGGCCGCCCAGGCACCTACCGCACACCGCATCGAGCGACTGGTGCTCAACGACGTGGGTCCAGAGCTTGACCTGCAAGGACTCGCCGACATCGGCCGCTATTTCGGCATGGCCCATCGGTTTACCTGCCTCGCCGACCTGGAGGCGGAGCTGCGCCGGCACTACACAGGCTTCGGTATCGACAGCGATGTGGCCTGGCGACGCCTGGCCCTGGGCAGTGCCCGGCGCCTGCCGGACGGTAGCTGGACCTATCACTACGATCCCCGCATCGCCGAGCAATTTCTCCACGATACCCCGCGGGATACCTGGACCGACTGGCGGGCCCTGCGCTGCCCGCTGATGGTCGTGCGGGGCGAGCACTCCCCGCTGCTGCGCCCCGACAGCCTCACCCGCATGGGCCAGGCCCAGCCCGGGCTAGTGACCCTGGAGGCCGCAGGCTGTGGCCACGCGCCGCTGCTCGACCGTGAGAGCCAGGTGCGGCCCATCATCGACTTCCTCCATCGGCCCAGAGAGAACTTCGGCGACAGGCCTCGCGAGCGTGCGACGCCTCCCTGGTGGCAACGCACCCTGCGCTGGCTGGGCAGCTGACGCCCTGTTCCGGCTGGAACGTGGATCCCCTGTGCCGGGGTGAGGCCAGGACCTCGGTCTGTCCACGCGCTTTTTTTGGTTCTTCGCCGATCATCCGGCCTCGAGATGGGTCACCGCCCGCGTCACGGCGTCACGATAGCCCCCGCCGAACAACAGCAGGTGGTTGAGCAGCGGATAGAGTTGGAACAGCGTCTCGCGTCGTGGCCAGTCGGCTGGGGCATCGCCGTCCCAGTAGGCGTCGAAGAAGGCCTCGCCCGGGGCGCCGAACAGGGTCAGCATCGCCAGGTCTACCTCCGGGTAGTGGCGATAGACCGCCGGGTCGATGATCGCCGGCCCATGCGGGGTGAACAGCACGTTGCCCGACCACAGATCCCCGTGCACCAGGCACGCCGGGACATCCGGCAGCCAGGCTTCGAGTCCCTCGGCAATGGCTTCGACGCGTCTGCGCAGCCGGGTATCCAGCAGCCCCCGCGCCTGGCAGGCGTCGGCGAGCGGCCGCAGGCGCCGCTCGCGCTGGAAGATACGACCGTCAGCAAGCGTGGCATTGGGCTGGGGCGTGCGTCCGCAGGCGTTGTCCCGGGACCAACCATGGGCGTCGCCGGTCACCGCGTGGAGCCGACGCAGCCCTTCACCCAGTGCCGCCTCGTCTGCCTGCTGTCGGGGTTTCGTCTCGAGGGCCTCCATGACCAGGAAGCCGTCACCCTCGCCCAGCACTTCGGGCACCATCAGCCCACTGCCGGCCGCGCGCAGCGCCCTCAGCCCATCGGCTTCGCCGGCCAGCCGCTCGGGGGCGTCGTGCTTGACCACGACATCACCCTGATCGGTGGTCACACGAAAGACCGCGGCAATATCTCCGCCGCCCAAGGGCACCGGCTTGCCTCTGGGTACCAAGCCGGCCTGTGCCAGCAGCATCGCGAGTCGTGGCTCCATGGCCGTGTGTCTCCTTTGCTGTCAACGCGCCTCAGCCTTGCCCTCTCCTCCCGGCTTGTCAAACGTCGGCGTCCGGTCACAAAAAGGCCGCCCAAGACGGGCGGCAAGGAGCACGCGATACCGGAGCGGGACAGGACCACTCCGGCAGGCGGGTCACTCGGGCATGAGCACGCCGTCGATCACATGGATCACGCCGTTGCTGGCCTCGACGTCGGCCTGGATGACGGTGGCATCGTTGACCATCACGCTGCCGTCCATGGTGGTGATAGTCAGATCCTGCCCCTGCACCGTGGTAGCGCTGTCGGCGGCCATGGCGTCCTCGGCCATGATCTTGCCCGGCACCACGTGATAGGTCAGCACGGCGCGCAGGGTATCTTGATTCTCGGGCTTGAGCAGGTCCTCGACCGTGCCCTCGGGCAAGGCGGCGAAGGCCTCGTCGGTGGGGGCGAAGACGGTGAAGGGCCCCTCGCCCTTGAGGGTCTCGACCAGGTCGGCGGCCTGCACGGCGGCCACCAGGGTCTCGAACTGACCGGCCTCCACGGCGGTATCGACGATGTCGGCTTTCATGCCGTGATGATCGGCCTGGGCGGCGCCGGCGAGCATCAGGCCCACCAGGCCAGTGCCGATCCACTTGGGTGCTGCGGTGACGAAGGCATTCATAGTGATTCGCTCCTCTGGGGAATCGCGAGCGGATGCTGCTCGACCTAGCGGAGAGGCGCCGTCGCCTCTACCTGTACACACAATAGACTCTGTACAGTTACTGGACAAGTATTTTTTTGCCATCCTGCCCGCGGGGTGGCTGACGCCTGCCGAGTTCCTGTGGCACAACGAGATAGCGACATCAACGGAGAGGAGACCCTATGTACAAGCTTGCCTTCTTCGTCCCCGTGGAGGACGCCGAGGCCGTCAAGGAAGCCGTCTTCGCCACCGGGGCCGGGCGCCTCGGCGACTACGAGGCCTGCTGCTTCCAGACCCCGGGCACAGGCCAGTTTCGCCCCTTGGCGGGCGCCGACCCGCACATCGGCCGGGTCGGCGACCTGGAGCGGGTGGAGGAGCTGAAGGTGGAGCTGGTCTGCGAGGACGGCCTGATCCACGACGCCCTGACGGCGCTGAAGCGCGCCCATCCCTACGAGGAGCCGGCGTACGACATCTGGCGGCTGGCGGACCTCTAAGGGCACCATCCGCCCGCAGCAGAAGGCCACGGGCACAAGCAGGGACGTCGATCCTCATCAAGCTGGCCAGGATGAGACGAGGCCACCCGGCACCACTCATGTGCCGGGTGGTCGCCCTTCCCTGGCATTATCCCGGCCGTTCGGCCTCGGCCACATAGCGCCTAATGGCAACACGAACGCCCTGGTCATCGATGATGTCGAGCCATCTGACAAAGGCCCCCCGGAGCTTCTGTGACTCAGCCAGATCGTTGAAAACCTCACGGATCTTCAGAAAGGCTTGCGGGTCGCGCACGGACTCTCGCGCCCCCACCTTCAGCCGTGCCGACAAAGGATCGGAGAGCGCCGGCCCCCGTGACACCTCGCCGGCCACCCGGCAGTAGCGACACCAGAGCGCCAGCTCGAGCGCCAGGCCCTCGACGGATACCCCATGGCCTAGGGCATCTCTGATCGCGGGCAGGATGAACTTCGGTTGTCGCGTCGAACCGTTGGCGCACAGCCGTGACACGGTATCGCCGATCTCGGCGTTGCCGAAGCGCTCGACGATCCACGCCAGGTACGCCGGGTACGCCACGCCCTCGATCTTCTCCAGGGCGGGCATGATCTCCCGCTTCTGCAGCGCGAGCAGCCAGTCGCGGATGTCTGCGTCGGCCATGGCGCGATGCACGTGGCGGTATCCCAGCAGGGCCGCGACATAAGCGATGCTGGCATGGCCGGCGTTGAGGATCCGCAGCTTCATCGTCTCGTAGGCCGACACGTCGTCGACGAACTCGACGCCGACCTTCTCCAGCGCCGGGCGACCGGCGCAGAATCGATCCTCGATCACCCACTGCCGGAAGGGCTCACACACCACGGGAGCGGCATCCTCGATGCCGAAACGACGGCTCACCAGCTCACGCTCGTGGGCGGTAGTGGAGGGCGTAATGCAGTCGACCATCGAGTTGGGGAAGGTCACCTCCTGTTGAATCCACTCGGCCAGGTCACGGTCGATAAGCTCGGCCAGGCCGACGACCGACCGGCGCGTCACGTCGCCATTGCCCGGGAGGTTGTCGCAAGAGAGCACGGTAAAGGGAGGCTGGCCCTTCGCCCGGCGCTCGGCCAGCGCCTTGACCATCATACCGAAGACGGTCCTGGGGCGCGCCGGGTCGGCCGCGTCGGCACGGATCCAGGGATGGTGCGAATCGAACCGGCCGATGGACGCATCGAGAAAGTAGCCCCCTTCGGTGATGGTCAGGGAGACGATACGAACACGCGGGTCAGTCAACGCCTCGACGATGGCCGCCGACACGACGGGAACGAAGTCGATCATGGCGCCCACCACCCGGGCCGATATCGCCCCCGGCTCAAGATCGACCACGGTGGAGAGCCAGTCCTGCTGGCGCAGACGCCTGCGCATCCGGACATCCGCCGGCATCACCCCGGAACCGATGATCGCCCAGTCATGAGCTTCGCCCTGCTCGAAAAGGCGATCCAGGTAGGTGGCCATGTGCGAACGGTGAAAGTTGCCCAGCCCGATATGGAGGATTCCCGGACGCAGCCCGCGGCGATCATAGGCCGGCACCCCGACCTCGTGCCGAACAGTGGCAAGCGACTTCTGCGTAAGTGAAACACCCATTGCCTTCTCCCAGCCCCTTCCGGCTGACGCCTGCAGCAAGGCCCTGTCGGCCGATACAATTTAGCGCCGCCTTGCCCTCCTGCGATGGTGTCCCCGACGCCAGGCGCCGGGGACACCGGTTGCCCAGGGCGGGTCTGCGATCAGTCCAGCCGCTCGGCGAGGCGCGCCTCGAGGGTGCGCTGGTCCTCGTCGAAGCGGCGGATGCCCTCGGCCAGCTTGTCGTTGGCCATGGCATCCTGGTTGTGGCGCCAACGGAAGGCGGGCTCGGTGAGCGGCGCCGGCCGCTCACCGGCGGCGGGGATCTCCACCGCCCGGGCCACCTCGCCCTCTTTCGCCGCCAGTTCCTCGAGCAGCGCCGGCGAGATGGTCAGCCGCGGGCAGCCCGCCAGCGCCAGCACCTGGCCGACGGTGCGGAAGCTTGCGCCCATCACCACGGTGTCGTAGCCGCCGCGCCCGGCTCGCTCACACACGCCGTGCACGAAGCGCACGCCCGGGTCTTCCTCGGGGGCATAGTCGCGGCCGGTTTCCTTCTTGTACCAGTCGGTGACCCGGCCGACGAAGGGCGAGACCAGGAAGACGCCGGCGTCGAAACAGGCCTGGGCCTGGGCCTCGCTGAACAGCAGGGTCAGGTTGCACTGAATGCCCTCGCGCTCCAGTCGCTCGGCGGCACGGATGCCCTCCCAGGTGGAGGCGAGTTTGATCAGCACACGGTCCTTGGCCACGCCGCGCCGGTCGTAGAGCGCGATCAGCTCATGGGCCTTGCGAACGCTGGCCTCCTCGTCGAAGGAGAGCCGCGCGGCCACCTCGGTGGAGATCCGCCCGGGGATGTGCCGGGCGATCTCGGCCCCCTTGGCCACGGCGAGGCGATCCACGGCATGCTCCACCCGAGCCTGGCGGTCTTGGAACTCGGCCTGGAGGGCAGCGAGCTCCTCGTCGATCAGTGCCTGATAGCCCGGCAGGTCGAAGGCCTTGAGCAGCAGCGAGGGATTGGTGGTGGCGTCATGGGGCCGGTAGCGCTTGATGGCGTCCAGGTCGCCGGTATCGGCGACCACCAGGGAGAGCGACTTGAGGGCATCGAGTTGGGATGGCATGACAGACTCCAGAAAACATGAATTCAGACCGAGACGACGTACTGCTCAGCCAGCGCCCGGCGATAACGACCATAGGCCTCATAATAGGCGGCGACGCACTCGGCGACGGACGCACGCCCCACGTAGGACAGCCAGGCTGCCCGAGCCGTCTGATCCAGCTTGCGTTCGAACTTTTCCACTGTGCCTATCCTTATTCATCGGGTACGACGCTTTTCATCGTACCGGCGGGATCGCCCGGCACAACGTCGGGTGCCACGCACCGGCCAGGCACTGCACGGCACCACCGCCTGTCCGACCCCGGCCTGCGGCGCTTGGAGGCTTGATCATCGAGCACCTATGATAAAGAGTTCGAGACGCCATTTCTGCTCAGGAGGAGTCCCCCATGCCCATCGCCATGATCACCGGTGCCACCTCGGGCTTCGGTCGCGCCGCCGCTCGCCGATTCGCCGCCGACGGCTGGTCGCTGATCCTCACCGGCCGTCGCACCGAGCGCCTGGAGGCCCTGAAGAAGGAACTGGGAAGCAAGATGGAGGTACTGATCCTGCCCCTGGATGTGCGGGATGCCGAGGCGGTGGCCCGCGCCGTGGAGGAACTGCCTGACGCCTTCCGCGAGGTGACCTGCCTGGTCAACAACGCCGGCCTGGCGCTGGCCCCGGAGCCGTCCCAGGAGGTGGACCTCAAGGACTGGCACACCATGATCGACACCAACGTTACCGGCCTGGTCAACGTCACCCATGCCATGTTGCCGCTGATGATCGCGACCGGCCGCGGGGCGAGCATCATCAACATCGGCTCGGTGGCCGGTCGCTGGCCCTACCCCGGGGGCCACGTCTATGGCGCCACCAAGGCCTTCGTCGAACAGTTCGGCTACAACCTGCGCTGCGATCTCAAGGGCACGGGCGTGAGGGTCACCGACATCTCGCCGGGGATGGCCGAGACCGAGTTCACCCTGGTGCGCACCAAGGGCGACCAGGCCGCCTCGGATGCCTTCTATCGCGGCACCACACCGCTGCAGGCCGAGGATATCGCCGAGCAGATCGTCTACGTGGCCACCCTGCCCGTCCATATCAACATCAATCGCCTGGAGATCATGCCGGTATGCCAGACTTGGTCACCTCCCCACTTCGAACGGGAGTGAGTCGTTCAGGCGCCGTCACGGCCGTCAGGCACTGCCGAAGTAGCGCTCGCGGTCCTCGGGGGTGATGTCACTGATGTGCAGCGGATAGTCGCCGCCGATGCGATCATGGAAGAAGTGGTGCAGGGTGCGCTCGATGGTGGGGAAGGCAAGCGCGTCCCAGGGGATCTCGTGCTCCTCGAAGAGCGCTACCTCGAGGCTCTCGGGGCCGGCATCGAAGTCGCCGCTAAGGTCGGCGCGGAAGATCATGTAGACCTGGTTGATGTGCGGCAGGTTGATCAGGGTGTAGAGGCCGTGGATATCGACCTCGGCACAGGCCTCTTCACGGGTCTCCCGGGCGGCGGCCTCCACGGTGGTCTCGGCATTCTCCATGAAGCCCGCCGGCAGGGTCCAGTAACCCTTGCGCGGCGCGATGGCCCGCCGGCACAGCAGCACCCGGCTGCCGCTCACCGGCAGGGTGCCGGCCACGATACGCGGATTCTGGTAGTGGATGGTGCCGCATTCGTCACACAGGTAGCGCGGTCGATCATCCCCGGCGGGGATCGCGAAGCGTACGGGTTGGCCGCAGTGGCTGCAGAAGTTCATGGCGCTCCCTGGCAGGCTAGCAGACGGGCTTGACGCCGCTCGTGGCGGCCGGGTAGAAGGAATCAAACCCGATGGAATCCCCATGTTAGAGAACCTTTGCGAACGCCTGCAAGCACACCGACCTCGCCGGGTGGCCCTCCGCCTGCCCGAGGCCGCCGTGCTGCTGCCTATCGTCGAGCGCCCCGAGCCGACCCTGCTGTTCACCCGCCGCGCCGATCACCTCAGCACCCACAGCGGCCAGGTGGCCTTTCCCGGCGGCAAACGCGAGTCCCAGGACGCTGACCTGCTGGATACCGCCCTGCGTGAGGCCTTCGAGGAGATCGGCCTGGCCCCCCAGCGGGTAGCGCTGCTCGGTCGACTCTCGGACGTGATCTCGCTGCACGGTCTCCGCGTCACCCCGTACGTGGGGCTGATCCCGCCGGATCTGCCGCTGACACCGGACCCTGCCGAGCTCGATGCCATCTTCGAGGTGCCGCTCGCCCACTTCCTCGAGGACCGGCGCACCCACACCGACGTGATCCGCGTCGACGGCCAGGATTTCTACGTGCCCAGCTACCGGGTGGGTGGCCAGGTGATCTGGGGACTCTCGGCGATGATGCTGGTGGAACTTCTCGCCGAGGGGTTTGCCATGCCGATCAGCCTCTTCGAGCGCCCCGAGGGCCGCCTCGAGTATCATCCCGAACGCCGGGTCCTCACCCCATGAGCGCCCTACTCGACCCCGCCGCCCTGCCCCGGGAACGCCTCGCCGAGCTGGTCGACGCCCTGGTAGACCAGGGCTGGTACGTGGGCGAAGGCTTCCTGCCCGCGGTGCTGTGCGCCACGCTGCACCGCGAACTCGAGGCACTGGCCGAGCATCGGGCCCTCGAGAACGCCGGTATCGGTCGCGGCCGCGAACACGCTCTCCGTCGGGACATCCGTGGCGATGCCATCCACTGGCTGGATCGCGAGAGCCTGGCCCAGCGCCGCTACCTGGATGCCATGGGCGAGCTGCAGCAGGCCCTCAACCAGGCGCTTTTCCTGGGACTCTTCGAGTACGAGGCGCACTTCGCCCACTACCCGCCGGGCGCCTTCTACCGCAAGCATCTGGACAGCTTCCGAGGCCGCGCCAACCGGGTGATCTCCACCGTCGGTTACCTCAATCCCGGCTGGCCCGAAGATGGCGGTGGCGAGATGGTGCTCTTTGCCGCCGACGCCCCCGAGCGCGAGATGGCCCGGGTACGCCCCGAGGCCGGCACCTTCGCCTGCTTCCTCGCCGAGCACGTGCCCCACGAGGTCCTGCCCACCCGCCTGCCGCGGGCCAGCATCGCCGGCTGGTTCCGTCGCAATGCCTCCTTGGGCAGGGTGGTGGACCCGGCACGCTGATGGCGGAGCCAAGGACGCGCGCCCGGCTCGTGGCGCGGATCGCGGCCCTGGAGGCCGAGAATGCCCGCCTGGCCGAGCAGAAGCGCCACTATCAATGGCTTGCCGAGAGCACCACGGATCTGATTTCCCGCCACGCTCGGGATGGTACCTTCCTCTACGCCTCCCGTGCGGCCCGTGACCTGCTCGGCTATGAGCCCGAGGAGCTGATCGGGGTCTCCGCCTATGACCTCTTCCATCCGGCGGACCTGAAGGATCTGCTCAACAAGTCACCGCGGATCTATCATCACGATGGCTTCTACCAGCAGACCTATCGCTTCCGCGCGAAGGACGGCCACTATGTCTGGTTCGAGACCACCAGCCGCACCCGCCGCGATCCGGCCAGTGGCGAACTGGTCGACATCCTCTGCGTCTCCCGGGACGTGACCCGGCGCATCCGCGCCGAGGCCAATCGCGAGCGACTAGCCCGGGTGGTGGAGTCCACCACCGACTACGTGCTGTTCGTCGACGGCGAGGAGCGGATCTTCTCCTCCAACGAGGCAGCCCGCCGGCTACTCACCCGCCCCTCGAGCGCGCCTCGGGACAGCATCGACATGCATCTCGACCAGGTCTACACACCGGAGTCACTCGCCGTGCTGCGCGAGATCGTGCTGCCTGCCGTGGCCCGCTACGGCTCCTGGAGCGGCGAACTGGCGATACGCGGGCCCCGCGGCCCGGTGCCGGTACTCAGCGTGGTGCTGGCCCATCGCGGCCCGGGCGCCGAACCCGACCACCTCTCACTGCTCAACCGCGACATCAGCCTGCGCAAAGCTGCCGAGGCCCAGGCACGACGCCATCAGGAACAGATCGCCCACGCCAACCGCCTGGCCACCACCGGCGAAATGGCCTCCAACATCGCCCACGAGCTCAACCAGCCGCTGGCGGCCATCGCCAACTACACCAGCGGCGCCCTGATGGGACTCGAGGCGGCTCCGGATCGCCCTGCCGATGACCTCCGGCTTCCGCTCACGCGCATCCGCGAGCAGGTCGAGCGCTTGGCCGAGCGGCTGCGCCATATCCGCACCTTCGTGCGCAAGGGCCAGACCCGGCCGCGGCCGGTGGCCTTGCTCACAGTGGTGGACGCCGCCTGTCGGCTCTGCGCGTGGCAGTACCAGCAGGCCGGGGTAACACTAGAGCACGCGCTGCCCGAGACACTGCCGCGGGTGATCGCCGACCCCATCGGCCTGGAGCAGGTACTGGTCAACCTGCTGCTCAATGCCCTGGAGGCGAGCCGCGGTCACCCCGGCGCCGACCAAGTGCTGATCCATGCCCGGCGCTCGGGCCCGCGAGAAGTCATCGTCACAGTCAGCGATCGCGGCCCCGGCGTGCCCGAGGCGCAGCGCGAACGGATCTTCACCCCCTTCCACTCCGGACGCCCGGAGGGGCTGGGCATGGGGCTTGCCATCAGCCACTCGCTGATGGAAGCTATGGGCGGCCGCCTGGCGCTGGCCCAGGCCGACGGTTCCGGCGGCGCCACCTTTGCCGGTACACTGCAAGCCGAACCCTCTCCGACCGCTTCTGTGAGGCCTGCGTGACCGAGACGTCTCCGCCGACAGCCTGCATCGCCATCGTCGACGACGATGAGGCCCTGCGCGAGTCGCTGGCCTGGCTGCTGGACTCGGTGGGCCTGGTCACCCGTACCTATGCCGATGGCGAGGCCTTCCTGGCCACCGACCCGATGGTCTTCGGCGCCGTGCTGCTCGACGTGCGCATGCCGGGGCTCTCCGGCCTGCAGGTACAGCAGCGGCTGATCGAGCGTGGCCTGGACCTGCCGGTGATCTTCATGACCGGCCACGGCGATGTGGCCATGGCGGTCCAGGCCTTGAAGGCCGGGGCCTTCGACTTCATCGAGAAACCCTTCAACCCGCAACAGCTGATCGATACGATCCAGAAGGCCCTGGCCGAGCAGCACCACCGTCGCCAGGCACAGGAACGGCGCAAGGTGCTGCGCGAGCGCTACGATGCGCTGCGTCCCAAGGAGCGCCGGATTCTGGTGCACGTGGCACAGGGCATGACCAGCCGCGAGATCGCCGAGCACCTCGGCATCAGCGCTAAGACAGTGGAGGTCTATCGGCTGCGCGCCATGAAGGCGTTAGGCGCGGCCAACCTGGCCGAGCTGGTGCGGCTGTGCGTGGCGCTGGGGCTGGTGGAGGCGCTGCTGCCGGGCGAGATAGGTACCCGACGATGATCGGGCGGCACTCCGCGACTCTCCATGGGGAGGCCCTGACCGACCAACATTGCCCGGCCATGAAAAAACCCCGACCATCGGGGATGATCGGGGTTTTCTCGGGATAAGTGCCTGACGATGACCTACTCTCGCATGGGGAAGCCCCACACTACCATCGGCGCTGAGCGGTTTCACTGCTGAGTGCGGCATGGGATCAGGTGGTTCCCGCTCGCTATGGTCGTCAGGCGAAAAAGGC
>NZ_JACHXP010000013.1 GCF_014192215.1 Halomonas cerina | reverse complement strand
AGCTTCGAGCTTCGAGCTTCGAGCTTCGAGCTTCGAGCTTCGAGCTTCGAGCTTCGAGCTTCGAGCTTCGAGCTTCGAGCTTCGAGCTTCGAGCTGCTCGCTGCCCGAAGCTCGTCGCCCGTGGCCGGGTTACTGACAGGCCTCGCAGCCCAGCTCGTCGATATCGCCGGCACTCGGCGGGCGCTGGCCGCCCTTGCCGGTCAGGAAGTCCTCCACGCCGCGGGGCTCCCGCGCTGAAGGCTCGGGGACCTCCGGTGTGGGACTGGCCGTCGGAGCGGCGTTGCTCACCGCGTTGAGGTTGCCGCGGTCCACGGTGGACTTCTCCACCGAGGTGGCGCCCAGGGCGCGCAGGTAATAGGTGGTCTTGAGGCCGCGGAACCACGCCATGCGGTAGGTCACGTCGAGCTTCTTGCCGGAGACCCCCTGGATGTAGAGGTTCAGCGACTGGGCCTGGTCGATCCACTTCTGGCGACGGGCCGCGGCCTCCACCAGCCACTTGGGCTCCACCTCGAAGGCGGTGGCGTACTTGGCCTTGAGGTCGTCCGGGATGCGGTCGATGGGCTGCACGGAGCCGTCGTAGTACTTGAGGTCGTTGATCATCACCTCGTCCCACAGGCCGCGGTCCTTGAGATCATTCACCATGTAGGCGTTGACCACGGTGAACTCGCCCGACAGGTTCGACTTGACGAACAGGTTCTGGTAGGTGGGCTCGATGGACTGCGAGACGCCGCAGATATTGGAGATGGTCGCGGTCGGGGCGATGGCCATGACGTTGGAGTTGCGCATGCCCTGGGCGGCGATCTTGTCGCGGAGGCGCACCCAGTCCTGGGTTTCCGAGGTGTCGACCTCGATGTACTTCTCGCCGCGCTCGGCCTTCAACTTGTCGATGGAGTCGATGGGCAGCACACCCTGGCTCCACAGCGAGCCCTCGAAGCTCTCGTAGCGGCCGCGCTCGGCGGCGAGATCCGCAGAGGCCTCGATGGCGTGATAGCTGACCAGCTCCATGGAGCGGTCGGCGAAGGTCACGGCCCCCTCCGAAGCGTAGGCGATGTCCTGGGCGTAGAGGGCGTCCTGGAAGCCCATGATGCCCAGCCCCACCGGGCGGTGCTTGAAGTTGGAGCGCTGGGCCTGGGGCACCGCGTAGTAGTTGATGTCGATGACGTTGTCGAGCATGCGCACGGCGGTACGCACGGTCTTTCTCAGCTTCTCGCCGTCGAAGGCCCCGTCGGTGACGTGCTGGGCCAGGTTAATGGACCCCAGGTTGCACACCGCGATCTCGTCGGGCGAGGTGTTCAGGGTGATCTCGGTGCACAGGTTGGAGCTGTGGACCACGCCGGCGTGCTGCTGAGGGCTTCTCAGGTTGCAGGGATCCTTGAAGGTGATCCAGGGGTGGCCGGTCTCGAACAGCATCGAGAGCATCTTGCGCCACAGGTCCTTGGCCTTGACGCGCTTGAACAGCTTGAGCTGGCCGTTGCGGGTCATCGCCTCGTATTCCTGGTAGCGCTGCTCGAAGGCGGCGCCATACAAGTCATGCAGGTCCGGGCAGGTGGCCGGCGAGAACAGCGTCCATTCGCCGTCGTCGAAGACCCGCTTCATGAACAGGTCCGGCACCCAGTTGGCGGTGTTCATGTCATGGGTGCGGCGGCGGTCGTCACCGGTGTTCTTGCGCAGCTCGAGGAACTCCTCGATGTCCAGGTGCCAGGTCTCCAGGTAGGCGCACACCGCACCCTTGCGCTTGCCGCCGTTGTGCGCCAGTCCTGCCGTGGTCATGTAGGACTCGTCACCTTCGACTTCCAGATCATAAACAAACGGCAGCGTCGTGATGGTGTCCACGCTGCGCACACGAGAGAAAAGATGGCCGTTGTAGGTGAGCCAGTTGCGCTTCACAAGCGGTCGACAGCCGACCAATTCGGCAATCTCGGCAACGGCGGGTACGCGAATGTCATAGGCCTTGCAGGCGCCGTCGAAGCGGATCTCGCTGCCATCGACGCGATGCCCCGTATGTGCCTGTTCGCGCTCACGGTACTGTCCGGCCGTGGGAATGCCGAGGCGCAGGAGTTGATAACGCAGGCTTTCGGCCAGAGCGCGCGATGTGCTGGTAAAATAGATTTCCGTGCCCCGCGAGACGCCACCGTCGGTTTCCAGCAGGCCCTGAATCAGGGCCAGTGTCTGGACTTTCGGCAAATGGGCAAAGCGACGGCTGATGTGCTTGTCATGCTGGGCGTCGTAGATATCATTCTGCTGGAACGGAAGCGTGGGGGCTCCGGCCCCGGCAATCCTTCCCGTAGTGGCATCTCGCCGAACGCCATGTCCCGATGCCCAATGAATCTGGGCATAGTGATCGTTGCGCGAGGTTTCCCAGAAGTGGATGCCGCGGGCTTCAAGGTAGTGACGCACGAAGTCGAGATGAGAATCGCGACCAGGGTTGCCGGACACGCCCCACTGCATGCCGTCTTTCGAGAGATGACCATCGCCCAGCAGGATACCGTAAAGGCGCGCATCTTCCGCCGTTAAGCCGTCGACAGGGACGACTTCGGTGGGAATGACCTGCGCGACATAGTCCCCTTTCTGGAGTCGACCCGCGTCCACCCAGTCGGGGGATACCTTGCCTTTCTGCAGCCAGTCAAGCGTGCGCTCTCCGGATTGCTCCAAGGGCACGCCGCGCAGTGCATAGAAGGGATGACCGGCGGTGACGCGCACTGACTCGATGGCATGCTTGATGTTGAGCGCTACCATCGGCTCCGTCTGGTTGTAGAGATGCCGCTGTTTGACCTGGCGGTAGGTGCCGGAAATGCCCAAGACCAGGTCGCCGGACTCGATCCGCTCGATGGGGCGAGGGCCTTCAGCGGTATGGACCAGGGTGTCGGGCGCAAAGCATTGGTTGACGGCTACCGCGGTGTCGTTGACCACCTTGAGGAAGGGGACCACGCCCTGGGACTTGCCGTTGGTGCCCTTGATGTAGGAGCCTAGCGCGCGCACCGGGGTCCAGTCGTTGCCCAGGCCGCCGGCCCACTTGGAGAGCAGGGCGTTGTCGCGGATGGCGCTGTAGATGCTGTCCAGGTCGTCCGGCACCGTGGTGAGGTAGCAGCTGGAGAGCTGGCTGCGCACCGTGCCCGAGTTGAACAGGGTCGGAGTGGAGGCCATGTAGTCGAAGCTGGAGAGCAGTTCATAGAACTCGATGGCCCGCGCCTCGCGGTCGTCCTCGTTGAGGGCCAGGCCCATCGCCACGCGCATGAACATTACCTGGGGCAGCTCGTAGCGCACCTCGTCGCGGTGGATGAAGTAGCGATCGTAGAGGGTCTGCAGGCCCAGGTAGGTGAACTGGGCGTCGCGGGTGTGGTCCAGGGCGTCACCCAGGCGCTCCAGGTCGAACTCGGCTAGTTGCGGGTCGAGCTGCTCGAACGCGATGCCGCGGGCGATATAGGCCAGGAAGGCGGGCTTGTAGTAGTCAGCCATCTCCTGATAGGTCGCCTCCTCGGCGACGCCCAGGAACGACAGCGCCTCGCGGCGCAGGTTGTCCTGCAGCAGGCGCGCGGTGACGTAGGTGTAGTTGGGGTCCTTCTCCACCAGGGTACGCGCGGTCATCATCAGCGCCTGGGAGACGCCGTCGACGGTCACCCCGTCGTAGAGGTTCTTCAGCGAGTCCTCGACGATCTTCTTGGCATCGACGTTGGCCAGGTCCTCGCAGGCATCTGACACCAGGGTCTCGATGCGCCCCAGGTCCAGGGGGCGGGTGCTGCCGTCCGGGGCGGTGACGTTGAGCGTCGGGTGGGGCTTGGCGATATCGCCGCCGGCCGCGGCGCGGGCCCGGGCGTGCTCCTCGCGGTAGAGCACGTAGGCGCGGGCCACCTTCTGCTCGCCGGCGCGCATCAGCGCCAGCTCGACCTGGTCCTGGATGTCCTCGATATGCAGGGTGCCGCCGTCGGGCATGCGCCGCAGGAAGGCCTGCTCGATGCTCTCGGTGGACTGGCGGACGAAATCGCGCACCCGCGAAGAGGTGGCCGCATTATCTCCTTCCACGGCGATGAAGGCCTTGCTCATGGCCACGGCGATCTTGTCGGCATCGAAGGGCGCGACATCACCGTTGCGCTTGATCACGCGCAGGGTACGGGGTGCGGTGACGGAGACGGACGAACGGTCCGGAGTAGCGGTGGTATCCATGGCGCCGGGGGTCCCTGTCTGGTGTCTGGGGCGCGCACGTGCGCTGTTGACAGCGTTCGTGTCGCTTGGTATGGGCACAGGATGTAGTGCCAATATGGAAGTAGGGCACAAGATAGTGTGCTTTTCGGGATGCATCAAGTGGATAACCTGTGGATGATCTGTGGCCATCCCTGGGATGCTTTTGGCCCGCTCGCCAGGCCGCATGGTTGGGCCCGACAGGCCGCATGCGTGGAATGTCATGGAGGGCGAAACGGTCGTTTTCGGGTATCCTTCAGCTATTGGCGAGAATTGGCGAGAGCGGCTGCGTTGCCGCCTGCGCCTTCAAACCACATACCGGCCTGCCGAGGAAACGACGAGGATGGACGACAGCTTGGACCCCCGTGAGCCGGATCATGTGCTGATCATCGAGGACGATGAGCGGCTGGCCGGCCTGACCCGTGACTATCTCGAGGCCAACGGGTTTCGTGTGACGCTGGAGAGCGACGGCGCCCGTGGTGTCGAGCGGATCCTCTCCCTGCAGCCGGACCTGGTGATCCTCGACCTGATGCTGCCCGGCGAGGACGGCCTGTCGATCTGCCGGCGGGTGCGGGCGGACTACCCGGGCCCGATCCTCATGCTGACCGCGCGCACCGATGACATGGACCAGGTGCTGGGCCTGGAGATGGGCGCCGACGACTATGTCCCCAAGCCGGTCCAGCCCCGTGTGCTGCTGGCCCGCATGCGGGCCCTGCTGCGGCGTGCCGAGCCGGCCGAGGCCGGCGGTGAGACCCGGCTGACCTTCCGCGACCTGGAGATCGACAGCGCCACCCGTGAGGCCTGGCTCGACGGCGAACGCATCGACCTGACCAGCGCCGAGTTCGACCTCCTGTGGCTGCTGGCCAGTCATGCCGGTCGCGTGCTGACCCGCGAGGAGATCTTCGCCCAGCTGCGGGGCATCAAGTACGATGGTCAGGACCGTTCCATCGACGTACGGGTCTCGCGTATCCGCCCTAAGATCGGCGATGACCCCCACCAGCCGCATCGCATCAAGACGGTGCGCAGCAAGGGTTACCTGTTCGTACGCGATGGTTGACCCGATGCGCCGGACCCTCTCGGACAGCAGCTTCCTGAGGGTCTACGTGTTGCTGGCCCTGGCGCTGCTGCTGACCTTCGGCCTGGCCCTGCTGGGGCTGGCCATGGTCGAACAGGTGCGGCGCGAGCAGTATCGCGAGCAGCTGGCCGAGGCGCCGATGCGCCTGCTGTCCGAGCGGCTGGCGACCCTGCCCGAGTCGGCGCGAGGGGCCTGGCTGTCCGGCCAGGCCGAGTCCCTGGACATGACCCTGCGGCTGCGCTCACTCGACCTTTTGGACCTGGGCTACTTCGCGCGGGCGCGTCTGGACCGCGGGCGCGTCCTGGTGCTGCCGGTGGACGAGCAGGGTTGGCGGCTGATGCGGCGCCTGCCGGGGGAGTCGCTGCTGCTCGAGGTGATCCTGGCGGGGCTCAGCGAGCAGCAGCTGCGGGGGCTCACGGAGCTGCTGGGCGAGTGGCTGACCGAGGTCGGGAGCGAGGAACGGGAACAGCGCCGACAGCGCGTGGCTAGCGCCAGCGTCCCGGTGACTCTCGCGTCCCGGCCGCCGGACGCGTTGGACAGTCGGCAGCTGTCGCGCCTGGAGGAGGGCGAGGTGGTAATCCGTCTGCTGCCGGGGCGCTGGTCCATGGCCATGTACCTGCGGCTGCCGACGGTGGAAGGCCCCGCCCGGTGGCTCACGGTCGGCCCGGTGCGGGCCTTCGAGCCCCTGCCGATCCCGCTGCAGCTGCTGCTGTTGCTGGTCCTGCTCGGGGTGCTGGCGGCGATCATCTACCTGATCGTGCGTAGTGTCGAGGCGCGCATGGCGCGCCTCGAGCTGGCCGCCACGCGCATCGCCAGCGGTCGCCTGGACACCCGGGTCAAGGTGGAGAGCGGCGATTTCCTGGGCCGTCTCGGCGTGGCCTTCAACGGCATGGCGGCGCAGGTGCAGTCGCTGCTGCGCGCCCAGCAGGACATGATCCGCGCGGTGTCCCATGAGCTTCGCACCCCGGTGGCCCGGATCCGCTTCGCGGTGCAGATGGTCGAGGACATGACCGATGACCCGGCGATCCGCCGTCAGCTGCAAGGGGTGGACAGTGACATCGCCGAACTCGATGACCTCATCGACGAGATCCTTACCTATGCCCGCCTCGGCAGCGACGCCGCCCATGGTGCGGAGCTTGCCACCGAACTGGTGGATTGCCGGGCGATGGTCCAGCGCGTGATCGAGGCGCTGGCGCCGCTGCACGGCCATCTCGATATCGAACTGGCGCCAGGCCCCGAGGTGGAGGCCATCGCCGAGCCGCGCTACCTGCAGCGGGCGCTGCAGAACCTGGTGGCCAATGCCTGCCGGCATGCCCGATCACGGGTGGTGATCCGCCTGCGTGGCGAGCCCCGGCTGGTGCGGGTCGACGTGGAGGATGACGGGCCCGGGGTGCCGGTCAGCGCCCGCCAGGAAGTCTTCAAGCCCTTCGCCCGCCTCGACGACAGCCGCACCCGGCGTTCCGGCGGCTATGGCCTGGGGCTCTCCATCGTGCAGAAGGTCCTCGCCTGGCACGGCGGCAGCGTGGTGGTGGATACCGCCCCCGAACTGGGCGGGGCGCGCTTCACCCTGCTGCTTCCGCAGCAGTCTCCCGTCCCGGGGGAAGCCGAGTGAGCCGCCTCAGGCGGGCTTGATGCCCTCCAGCACCGCGAAGGAGGTCTCGCGGGCGGTGCGCAGGAAGTCCTCCATCCAGGGCAGCTCTCGGGTCTCCTCGCGGATCGCCGCGAACAGCGTGCTCCACACCCCTTCCGCGCCGAGTGACACCGCCTTGACGTAGTCCCGCTCCAGGTATTCGGTCAGCGCCCAGTTGGGCAGGGCACAGACACCGCGCCCGCTGGCCACCAGCTGCATCATCATGATGGTCAGCTCGGCGGTGCGGACCTCTCTGGGTTTCACGCCGGCCGGGTCGAGGAACTGGGTGAAGACGTCCAGTCGTGCATGCTCCACCGGGTAGGTGATCAGGGTTTCCTCGGTCAGGTCCACCGGGGTCACGAAGGGGCGCCCCGCCAAGCGGTGCTGACGTGCCACGGCGAGCAGCCCCTCATAGCGAAACAGCGGCTCGTAGTGCACGCCGGCCAGCGGCTGGGGATCGGCGGTGATCACCAGGTCGAGATGCTCCCGGGCCAGGGCCGGCAGCGGGTCGAAGTGATGGCCGCCGGGAATGTCGATCTCCACCTCCGGCCAGTGATCGCGGAAATGGTCGATGGTGGGCATCAGCCACTGGAAGCAGCTGTGGCACTCGATGGCCATGTGCAGGCGCCCCTGCTCGTTGCCGGCCAGCCGCGCCAGGTCGCGCTCGGCCATGCGGACCTGGGGCAGCACCTGTTCGGCCAGCGCGAGCAGTCGGGTGCCGGCCCGGGTGAACTCGACCGGCCGGGTCTTGCGCAGGAACAGCGGGCTGCCCAGCCGCTCTTCCAGGTCCTTGATCTGGTGGGAGAGAGCGGACTGGGTCAGGTGGACCCGCTCGGCCGCTTCGACCAGGGAACCGGCGTCCCGCAGGGCGATCAGGGTGCGGAGGTGGCGAAGTTCGAGCATGGTGAGTGTCTTTCATGATGAAGATTAAAAAGTTTAGTTTGATTCACGAGTCATGGCCAGCGAGACTCTACTGAATCATTCATGAAGCAGAGGGTTCATCATGACAATAACTCATGTTCTTGGGTATCCACGCATCGGCGCGGACCGCGAGCTCAAGAAAGCCACCGAGGCCTACTGGCAGGGCAAAATCGAGCGCAAGACCCTGGAAGCCGAGGGACGCGAGCTGCGCCGACGCCACTGGGCGGATCAGCGCGCGGCTGGCCTGGATCTGGTCACGGTGGGGGACTTCGCCTTCTACGATCAGGTGCTCAATGTCTCTACCCTGCTCGGCGCGGTCCCGGACCGCTTCGATGCCGAGGACGAGCTGGCCCGCGGCGAGGTCGACCTGGACACCGCCTTCCGCATGGCCCGGGGCCGCGCACCCAGCGGCGAGCCCGCCGCGGCCTGCGAGATGACCAAATACTTCGATACCAACTACCACTACCTGGTCCCCGAGCTGCACCCGGGCCAGCGCTTCCGCCTGGCCAGCACGCGGCTGTTCGACGAGGTCGCCGAGGCCAGGGCCCAGGGCCATGCGGTCAAGGTGGCGCTGACCGGCCCCTTGACCTGGCTGTGGCTGGGCAAGGCGCGCGGCGAGGGCATCGAGGCCTTCGATCGGCTGAGCCTGCTCGATGAGGTGCTGGAGGTCTACGGCCAGGTGCTCGCCCGGCTGGCCGAGCAGGATGTGGAATGGGTACAGCTCGACGAGCCGGCGCTGGTCCAGGACCTGCCGGCCGACTGGAAGCAGGCCTTTGAACGCGCCTATCACCGCCTGCAGGCGGCGCCGGTGAAGCTGCTGCTGGCCACCTATTTCGGCGGCCTGGGCGACAACCTGTCGCTGGCCGTGAGCCTGCCGGTGGCCGGCCTGCACCTGGACGCGGTGCGCTCGCCCGAGCAGGTCGAGGCGGTGGTCGACCGGCTGCTGCCCCACAAGGTGCTGTCGCTGGGGGTGATCGATGGGCGCAACATCTGGCGCGCCGACCTGGCCGCGCTGCGCGACTGGCTGGCACCGCTCGCCGCGCGCCTCGGTGAGCGGCTATGGCTGGCGCCGAGCTGCTCACTGCTCCACGTGCCGGTGGATCTCGATGCCGAACCTGAGTTTGACAGCGAGCTCGATGCCGAACTCAAGAACTGGCTGGCCTTCGCCCGCCAGAAACTCGACGAGACGGTGACGCTGGCCCACGCGGTGGACGACCGCCTGACCGCCGGCGACGAGGCTCGCCTGGCCGAGGCCGGCGCAGCGCTGGCGGCACGCCGTCGCTCACCGCGCATCCATCGGCCGGCGGTGACCGAGCGCCTGGCCGCGGTGAGCGCCGCCGACAGCCAGCGGGCGAGCCCCTATGACCGGCGGGCCCAGGCCCAGCGCCGTCGTCTCGACCTACCGCTGTTCCCCACCACCAGCATCGGCTCCTTCCCGCAGACCGCCGAGATCCGTGCCGCCCGCCGGGCCCACAAGAGCGGCGAGCTGCCCACCGCCGACTACGAGGCGCGCATGGCGGCCGAGATCGAGGGCGTGGTGGCCCACCAGGAGGCGCTGGGGCTGGACATGCTGGTGCATGGCGAGGCCGAGCGCAACGACATGGTCGAGTACTTCGGCGAGCGGCTCGACGGCTTCGCCTTCACCCGCTTCGGCTGGGTACAGAGCTACGGCTCGCGCTGCGTCAAGCCGCCGATTCTGTTCGGCGACGTGGCCCGCCCGGCGCCGATGACCGTGGGCTGGAGCCGCTACGCCCAGTCGCTTACCGACCGGCCCATGAAGGGCATGCTCACCGGCCCGGTGACCATTCTGCAGTGGTCCTTCGTGCGCGACGACCAGCCGCGGGCCACCACCTGCCGGCAGATCGCCCTGGCGCTGCGTGACGAGGTGGCCGACCTGGAGGCCGCGGGGATCACCGCCATCCAGATCGACGAGCCGGCCCTGCGCGAGGGGTTGCCGCTGCGCCAGGCCGAGTGGCAGGACTATCTCGACTGGGCGGTGGAGTGCTTCCGGCTCAGCGCCGCGGTAGCCGATGACGCCACCCAGATTCACACCCATATGTGCTACTCGGAGTTCAACGATATCATCGGGGCCATCGCCGCCCTGGATGCCGATGTGATCACCATCGAGACCTCGCGCTCCGACATGGAGCTGCTCGATGCCTTCCGCGACTTCGCCTACCCGAATGAGATCGGCCCGGGCGTCTACGACATCCATTCGCCCAACCTCCCCGAGGTCGACTGGATGGTGGCCCTGATGGACAAGGCCGCCGAGCGCATCCCCGTCGAGCGGCTCTGGGTCAATCCGGACTGCGGTCTCAAGACTCGCGGCTGGGCCGAGGTGGAGCCGGCGCTGGCCAACATGGTCGAGGCGGCGCGACAACTGCGCCAGCGCCACGGCTGAGGCGTGACACGGCAGGATGGCATGGTGGCTGGTATTCTGGCGGCCAAGGATCTTTTCTCTCGCACAAGGAGTCACCGTCATGCCGCGCGTTTCGCTCGTCCTGTCCTCCCTAATAGCCCTGGTTCTCACCGGCTGCGTCGCCCGGGCGCCCGCACCCGAGTCCGCGCCAGTGCCTCCCGAGGTGACAGGCACTGCCGGGACCGAGCCCAAGGCCCCGCTACTGCCCTCGACGCTGTTTCCCGGCGAGGCCAACGAGCTGGTTGGCTGGCGCTGTACGCCGGCCCAGGCTCTGGTGACGGCCGCCACGCCGCAGGAGCTGCGGCTATGGTCCGCTCATGGGGCCTGGCGGCTGGATCCGGCCGTGGTAGCCAGCGGTAGCCGCTACCAGCAGGGCGAGCTGAGCGTCTGGAACCGGGGTGACGAGGCGCTGGTGGAAGACCCGCGGGGACGTCTGGAGTGCCGGCGTGAGGTCACCCACGAGGCGCTGACCCGGGCCGATCACCCGGGGGTGATGTTCCATGGTCGCGGCAACGAGCCGGGCTGGAGCGTCTCGCTGGCCAATGACGTGCCCAAGCTTACCCTGTCGCTGGACTACGGCCAGCGCCAGGTGACCCTGCCCTATCGGGTGACGACCCTGGACAACGGCGGTGGTCGGGTGGTGCTGGCCAGCGGTCAGGCGGCGCGGCCCTTCACGCTGCGCATCGAGGCCAAGGCCTGTTTCGATGACATGAGCGGCCACCCCTGGCCGGCCCGGGTGACGCTGGAGCTCAATGGCCGCCAGCTCCAGGGCTGCGGTCAGGGTATCGCGCCATGATTCGTTTTTATCGAATAATTTACGCATAATTTTGCGCTTATAAATAATAAAAGCGAACGTATAATGGCGATCATTCCCTTGCTAACCATGCTTCCAGGAGATCGCCATGACCCGCGCTCTTGTTCTGACGTCTTCCATTCTCGACGGTAACTCCCTGGCTCTGGCCGAACACTTCCAGGCCCGGGCGGTCGAGCAGGGCGGTCTCGAGGTGACTACCCGCGACCTGATCGCCGACGACCTGCCGCATTTGGCCCTGCCGGAGCTGTCCAGCTGGCAGGTGCCGGCCGAGGAGCGCACTGCGGAGCAGCGCGAGCTGGCCACGCGCTCCAACGCCCTGATCGAGGAGCTTCTGGCCCACGACGTGCTGGTGCTGGCGGTGCCGCTCTACAACCTAGGGATTCCTTCCCAGATGAAGGCCTGGTTCGACCGCGTAATGCGCGCCGGCGAGACCTTCCGCTATACAGAAAAGGGTCCCCAGGGACTGGTCGAGGGCAAGCGGGCCGTCATCCTGGCGGCGCGCGGCGGCCAGTACGCCGGTACCGAGCTTGACAGCCAGACGCCTCACCTCAAGAGCATGCTCGGCCTGATGGGTATCCGCGAGGTCGACGTGGTGTTCGCCGAAGGGCTCGCCATGGGCGAGGCGCCGCGTAAGGCCGCCCTCCAGGAAGCCCGCAAGGCCATCGACGGCTTGATCCAGCGGCTGGTGTAACCGGCGGCGAGCCGCGCCGCGAGCGGTGAAAAGACGAGAGGGTCGCCGGCGGGCCACCCCTTCGACGTAGGCGGCCCCCGGCTTCAACACTGGCCGGGAGCGATGAGCAGCCAGTCCCGTGGCACGAAGTGACTGGTGCAGAGCACCGCTTCCGCCGACAGGATGCGCTCGCCCAGGCGTGCCAAGGCGGCCCGGCGGTTACCCGCCGGTGTGGGCAGCTGGATGGTCCTCGTCAGCGGCTGCCAGGTCTCACCTTGGCGATGGGCGAGGCCGAAGCGGAAAGGATGGAAGCCCGGGAAGCCCAGCCGCAGGTCGGTGGCCACCAAGGTCTCTCGGCCGTCGCGTGTCTGCACCTCGTAGCGCAGGAAGGGGCCGGCGAACCAGTCCAGACGCCGCCCGCGGGGATCGGCCATGGCCACTGGAGCCAGGTCGGCGCCCCGGGAATAGGTCTCCAGGGCGGGGCGATGCTCGCCGTCGAACAGACCGATCAGGGCTTCGTGATAACGCCCGTCCTCGACGATGGTGGCCCGCCACAGCAGGGTGTTGAAGGGGGTGGGCTGCACCAGGCGTGGGGCCTCGGTCAGCCCCCGCTCGGCCAGTACGGGCGTCAAGCGCTGCTCGACCAGGCCCTTGGCGCCCAGGGCGAATAGTAGGTAGGCGCAGGACAGGGCGAGCCCCCAGGCCGGGCCGCGGCGACCGTTGCCGGTGGCCATGGCCACGCCGATGCCGACCAGCAGCGGCAGGGTGTAGAGCGGGTCGATGATGAAGACGATGGGCCAGGCCGTGGGACGTACGTCCAGCGGCCACCACAGCTGGGTGCCATAGGTGGTGAGGGCGTCGAGCAGCGGATGCGTCAGCAGGCAAAGCCCGAAGAAGGCGGCCCAGCGGCGCAGGCTGATATCCCGAGCCGGAGCAAAGCGGGCGGCCAGCCAGGCAAGCAGGGCAGCGAGTCCCGTCAGCACGAACAACGAATGGCTGAAGCCGCGATGCCGGGTGACATTGGCCACCGCATCGCCGTAGTCGATGACCACGTCCAGGTCGGGCAGGGTGCCCAGGGCCGCGCCGAGCAGCACCGCCTTGCGGCCCAGCCGCCGGCCCAGCACGGTACCGCCGATCGCCGCCCCAAGGGCGGCCTGTGTCAGGGTGTCCATGGGGGTCTCTCCTTCGCCAGCGCATCGCCGTTAAGAGTTCGGGTCGGCGTCCGGGTTCCCGCCGGTCCGCGCCCAAGGTGGGCCGGCGGCAAGGACGCGGGCCTGCACCGGGCAATCGTCACGATGGGCGCCGGGCAGGTAGCCGGTGCTCATCAGAAACTCGCCGACGATCTCGGGACCGGTGAAGCGGAAGGTGCGCCGGAAAAGCGTGAGCCAGTCGGCGTGGGGGCGAGGATGATGGTGCTCGAGCCAAGCTCGGAAGCTGCCGTAGTCGGCCTGGAGCGCCTGGACCACCCCGGCGTTGTGGATGGCGGCGTCGACCTTGCGGCGATTGCGGATGATGCCGGCATCCACCAGCAGCCGGTCCCGGTCGGGCTCGCCGAAGCTCGCCACGCGGGCCACCGCGAAACCGGCGAAGGCCTCATGAAAGGCGTCGCGCTTCTTGAGCACCGTGAGCCAGGACAGCCCGGCCTGGTTGATCTCGAGCACCAGCCGTTCGAAGAGGGTGTCGTCGTCGCTCACCGGGAAGCCGTACTCCTGGTCGTGGTAGGGCCCGTGCAACGGGTGCCCCGGGGCCAGGTCACAGTAATGGCTCATGACACCTCGCGGATATGGCAGACATGATGGACGTACGGGAGAGTTGGCAGGTCGTCGGTGACTTGTCACGATGCCCGGGTGCCTTTCCCCGTGACTGAGGAGAATATCATGCAATACCTGCACACCATGCTACGTGTCAGCGACCTCGATGCCGCGCTGCACTTCTACTGCGACTTGCTGGGCCTCAAGGAGGTACGTCGCAAGGACAGCGAGAAGGGGCGCTTCACCCTGGTGTTCCTCGCGGCGCCGGAAGACGAGTCGCGTTCCGCGGAGCTCAAGGCCCCGGAGCTGGAGCTGACCTGGAACTGGGACCCGGAGACATACACCGGCGGGCGCAACTTCGGCCACCTGGCCTACCGGGTCGAGGATATCTATGCGCTCTGCGAGTACCTTCAGGACAACGGCGTGACCATCAACCGCCCGCCCCGGGACGGTCACATGGCCTTCGTCAAGAGCCCCGACGGCATCTCCATCGAACTCTTGCAGAAGGGCGATGCTCTTGAGCCCCAGGAGCCCTGGGCCTCCATGGAGAATACCGGCAGCTGGTGAGCCCCTGAGTGCGCCGGGGCGCGTGTCACGCTTGGCAACACTCGCCGAGAACCTGCACCGCCGCAGGGGTGGGGCCGTCATGCGGCGCTGGCCGAGCCGGTGAGGCCGCCGGCAGCGGCGGCCCGTCGCGTGATATCGGCCATGGTCGCATCGTCCGCGGTCAGGTCGCGGAAGGCGCCCATGGCGCCGAGCAGGGCGGAGCTCTCATAGGGCACGAAGACCCGCTCGCCGTCCTTGGCCATCTCCGGCAGCATGGCGATATAGGACTGGCCGAGCAGGTAGCCGATGACCGCGCGGGTGCTCTTCTCGCCCTCGCCCATGGCATGCAGCACCAGCTCGATGGAGCGGCTCTCGCCCTGAGCGCGCAGGATGGCGGCTTCCTTGTCGCCCTGGGCGTTGAGGATCGCGGACTCCCTCTGTCCCTGCGCCTTGGCGATGGCGGCGGCCTTGTCGCCCTCGGCCTCGGTGACGGTGGCTCGCCGGCGGCGTTCCGCCGACATCTGCAGGTGCATCGCCTCCTTCACCTCCTCGGGCATCTCGATGTCCTGGACCTCGATGCGATTGATCGCCACGCCCCACTTGGAGGCCGGCTCCTCCATCTGCTCCTTGATCTTGGCGTTCACCTCGGCGCGGGATTCGAAGATCCTGTCGAGCTCCATCTGGCCCACCACCGAGCGCAGGGTGGTCTTGGCCAGTACCTCCACCGCCTGACTCATGTTCTCGATCTTGTAGACCGCATTGGCGGGATCGATGATCTGGAAATAGATGGCGCCGTCGATGCGCACGGTGACGTTATCGGTGGTCACCACCGGCTGGGAAGGAAAGTCCATGACCGATTCGCGCAGGTCGATGCGGGTCTCCTGGCTCATCACCGGCGTGAACTCCTGGTCGTGGCGCAGGTAGCGCACCAGCTTGATCGGCCGGGGTTGATCCAGGAACGGAATGATGAAATTGACACCTTTCTGCAGGGTGCGGTGATAGGCGCCGAGGCGCTCGATCACCATGACCTCCGACTCCTGGATGATCACCAGACCCTTGATCACCACGATCACGGCGAGGATGACGACGACCAGGGCGATCAGCAGGCCGGGGCTCAGGTAAGGCAGCATGGGGAAACTCCTTGGCAATGAGAACGCCGCCTCGGGCGACGGGGTGGCCTCCTGCCGACCCAGGAGCAGCATAAGTCGCCGGGCCTGCGCCGGCTACCCCCGGGGCTCTCCGATACGTGCCGGGGAACACCGTTCTCGGCGCGCTCAGGCGCCTTTTCCGGTGGGGCGGACGATGGCCTGGGTGCCTTCGAAGCGCAGCAGCGTGACCTCGTCCCCCGGGCGCAGCGCCACCTCGGCGGCCTCGTCGCCTTCCCGGCGGGCGCGGAACAAGTCGCCATCCAGCTTGATGCAGGGGGCGCCATCGAAGTCGCGCTGGACCAGCACGAAGCGCTGTCCCAGGCCGCCGCCTGTGCCGGCGACGCCGAAGGGCCGAGAACGCTGGCGCCGGCGCAGCTGGCGGATGGCCAGCGGCACCAGCACGCCGCAGGACAGGGCCAGCACCCCCAACTGGCCGACCAGGCCGAGGCCCAGCCAGGCGGCGCCGGCGGTGATGGCGGCGGCCAGGGCCATGGCCAGCAGCACGTAGGAGCCGGTGAGCAGTTCGACGATAAGCGCGCCAAGGCCGGCGAGCAGCCAGAGCAGGGCGGGGCTAGCGAGATCCATTAGGCTTCCCTGGTGGAGACGGTGAACGGTGACTTCCTGTCGCCCGGGAGTCTGCGCTGACCAAGCCGTGTCGACAAGCCGCCGGCCCAGGTGGATGAGCCGGTGTCAGTCGGGCCGGACCGCCAGGCGGCCGCTGCCGAAAAAGACCAGCGCCAGGGCCGTGAAGAAGAACATGCCCTGCAGCTCCAGCTGCCAGCCCCCGTTGTCGGTGAGCATGAACACCTCCCCGGTATGCACCAGCAGGAAGGCGACCAGCATGTTGCCGGCCATCAACAGGCCGGCGATGCGGGTCTGCCAGCCGACGATGGCCATCATCGGGGCGAGGACTTCGCCGATCAGTACCCCGTAGGCGAGTTCGGCG
Source organism: Halomonas cerina (assembly GCF_014192215.1). Taxonomy (GTDB): domain Bacteria; phylum Pseudomonadota; class Gammaproteobacteria; order Pseudomonadales; family Halomonadaceae; genus Halomonas; species Halomonas cerina. The sequence continues at coordinate 102,738 of NZ_JACHXP010000013.1, read as the reverse complement.
GGCAGGCCGTAGCCTTCCAGCAGGCCTCCGATCCAGTCGATGTTGCCGGGGTTGAGCAGCTTGGCTACCCCATGGAAGAGGATCAGGCCGCCCACGGCGAGGCGCACGATCAGCTTGCCGAGGGCATCGTTGTGCAGGGCGTTGAGCATGGGGAGCATCCTTGTCTAGGGAATGGGTATCAGCATTGTTCAACCGGCCGGCTTGGGGCAAGCTTGAGCGAGCCAACGCCACCCTTACATGCCCATGCTCAAGGAAGCCCTCCGTCATGCCGTCGTTCCGTCATGCCCTGTCGATGACCCTGCTCGCCCTGTTGCTGGTCGGCTGCGCCGGGGGACACGCCCCGGTAAGCCAGCCCGACGAGACGCTGTCCGCCCCGGTGGTGGGGCCGCGCTGGAACCTGCTGCTGGTGGGCACCAGCGACCGCCTCGACATGCCGACCACGCCGTTCTTCCAGATCACCCCAGATGGCCGGGTCAGCGGTCATGACGGTTGCAACCGGCTCACCGGCCGCGTCGAACTGAGCCCGAAACAGCGTATCGCCTTCGAGGATCTGGCCACCACCCGGATGGCCTGCGCCCGCGGCGAGGAGGCGACGCGAGTGCGCGGCCTGCTGGAGCAGGCCTACGCCTACCTGATCGATCACGACCGACTGGTGTTCTTCGGCCCGGATCAGCGGGTGCTGGGCGGCTTTCGTCGCGTCGACGGCTAGCCCTGAAGTGCACAACACGGCGCCGCCCCGAAGGGCGGCGCCGTCGTTTCCGCTCAACGCCTTAACGTCGTTCGGTCGTCATCGGGGCCATTAGCGCTTTTCGGCCGGGTTCGGGGCCGTGTAGATCACAGCGCGGCGATCTTGTTGCGCTGCTCCACCAGCACCCGGCGGGTGGACTGGACATCGTCCAGTTTGTCGCGCTCCTTCTGCACCACCGCCTCCGGGGCCTTGGCCACGAAGCTCTCGTTGCCGAGCTTCTTCTCGATGCCTTGGATCAACTTGTCCTGCTTATCGATCTCCTTGGCCAGGCGCTTAAGCTCGGCGTCTTTGTCGATCAGCCCGGCCATGGGCACCAGCACTTCCATCTCGCCCACTAATTGCGTGGCCGAAAGAGGCGCCTTGGCCGGGTCGTCGAGCCAGTCGACGCGCTCGAGCTTGGCCAGCTTGGCCAGGAACAGCCGGTTGGCCGCAAGACGCGCGCGATCGGTCTCGGTGCCCTGGGTCAGCAGCACCTCCAGCGGCTTGCCCGGGGCGATGTTCATCTCGGCGCGGATGTTGCGCACCGCCACGATCACCCCCTTCAGCCACTCGATGTCGCGGGTCGCGGCCTCGTCGAGCAGGCGATCGTCGGCCACCGGCCAGGGCTGGACCATGATCGAGTCGCCCTCGCCCTGGCAGGTGCCGGCCAGCGGTGCCACGCGCTGCCAGATCTCCTCGGAGATGAAGGGCATCATGGGGTGGGCCAGGCGCAGGATCGCCTCGAGCACGCGCACCAGGGTACGGCGCGTGCCGCGCTTGGCGGCGGCGCTGGCCGCGTCGGTCGCTCCCGACATCCTGTCTCCCGCGACATTGGCACTTTCCTGTGCGGCATCCCAGAGCACCGGCTTGGAGAGCTCCAGGTACCAGTCGCAGTACTCGTTCCACACGAACTCGTAGAGGGCCTGGGAGGCGTGGTCGAAGCGGAACTCCTTCAGGGCGCGGGTGACCTGGGCCTCGGTCTGCTGCAATTGCGAGACGATCCAGCGGTCGGCCAGGGAGAGCTCCACCGGCGCATGGTCGAGGCCCGTGTCCTCGCCTTCGGCGTTCATCAGTACGTAGCGCGAGGCGTTCCACAACTTGTTGCAGAAGTTGCGGTAGCCGTCCAGGCGCCCCATGTCGAACTTGATGTCGCGTCCGGTGGTGGCCTGAGAGAGGAAGGTGAAACGCAGGGCATCGGTGCCGTGGGGCTCGATGCCTTCCGGAAACTCGTCGCGCGTGGCTTTGGCGATGGCCTTGGCCTTCTGTGGCTGCATCAGGTTGCCGGTGCGCTTCTCCACCAGCGTCTCGAGGTCGATGCCATCGATCAGGTCGATGGGGTCGAGCACATTACCCTTGGACTTGGACATCTTGTGACCCTGGCCGTCGCGCACCAGGCCATGCACGTAGACCTGCCGGAAGGGCACCTCGCCGGTGAACTTGCACGTCAGCATGATCATCCGCGCGACCCAGAAGAAGATGATGTCGAAGCCGGTGACCAAGACGCTGGTGGGGTGGAAGGTCGCGAGCTCTTCGGTCGGTTCGGGCCAGCCCAGGGTGCCGAAGGTCCACAGCCCGGAGCTGAACCAGGTGTCCAGCACATCGTCGTCCTGGGTGAGCGCCATATCGGCGGAAAGACCATGCTTCTCGCGGGCCTCCTGCTCGCTTCTCGCCACATAGACGTTGCCCTCGGCGTCGTACCAGGCGGGAATGCGATGGCCCCACCACAGCTGGCGCGAGATGCACCAGTCCTGCAGGTCGCGCATCCAGGCGAAGTACATGTTCTCGTAGTTCTTGGGCACGAACTCGATATCGCCGTTCTCCACGGCTTCGATCGCCGGCCTGGCCAGGCTCTCCACCGCCACGAACCACTGGTCGGTGAGCAGCGGCTCGATCACGTCGCCGGAGCGGTCACCAAAGGGCAGGGTATTGTTGACCGTCTCGGTCTTCTCGAGCAGGCCTGCGGCCTGCATGTCGGCGACGATCGCCTCACGGGCGGCGAAGCGGTCCAGGCCGGCATAGGCGGCCGGCAGGCTGGGGTCGACGTCGGGCAACGGGCGGCCCTGGATGTCGAAGGCCTCGGCGCGCGAAAGGATGGCGGCGTCCTGGGTGAAGACGTTGATCAGTGGCAGGTCCTGGCGACGGCCCACCTCATAGTCGTTGAAGTCATGGGCCGGGGTGATCTTCACGCAACCCGAGCCCTTGTCCATATCGGCATGTTCATCCGCCACCACCGGGATCCGACGCCCGACCAGCGGCAGCGTGACGAACTTGCCGATTAGGGAAGCGTAACGTGGATCCTCGGGGTTGACCGCCACGCCGGTGTCGCCGAGCAAGGTCTCGGGGCGGGTGGTGGCGACCACCAGATGATCCGCCCCGGTATCGGTGGTCACGCCGTCGGCCAGCGGGTAGCGGAAGTGCCAGAACTGGCCCTGCTGGTCGCGGTTCTCCACCTCGAGATCGGAGATGGCGGTGTGCAGGGTGGGATCCCAGTTGACCAGGCGTTTGCCGCGATAGATCAGCTCCTCCTCATGGAGGCGCACGAAGACTTCCTGCACCGCCTGATAGAAGCCGTCGTCCATGGTGAAGCGCTCGCGGCTCCAGTCGACGCTGGCTCCCATGCGCCGCAACTGCCGGGTGATATGGCCGCCGGACTCGTGCTTCCACTCCCACACCTTGTCGATGAAGGCCTCGCGCCCCAGATCGAAGCGACTCTTGCCCTCCTCGGCGGCGACCTTGCGCTCCACCAGCATCTGGGTGGCGATGCCGGCATGGTCGGTGCCCACCTGCCACAGGGTGTTGCGTCCTTGCATGCGCCGCCAGCGGATCAGGGTGTCCATGATGGTATCCTGGAAGGCATGGCCCATGTGCAGGCTGCCGGTGACATTGGGCGGCGGGATCATGATGGCGTAGGGCGTACCCTCGCCACTCGGGGCGAAGCGGCCGTCGGCCTCCCAGCGCTCGTACCAGCGGGATTCGATCTGCTCGGGTTGGTAGGTCTTGTCCATGGGCGTTCCAGGTCCGGAAAGGGGCGCACTCGACCGGGCAGGACAGCGTGGGACGCCGCCGGTCGAACGGCCGGAATGCATGCGAATGGCTCGAGAAATGGGCGCGATTATAGCGCGACGTCGGGTCTCGCGTCAGCTCGACTGGCCGCGCAACTGGTGGGCCTTGACCGGGTAGCCGCGCTTCTTGTAGGTCTGCCAGCACTCGCGCTTGGCGACGAGCACGTCCTGGTGCTGATTGATGATCTCGGCGACCCGCTCGAAGCGCGAGAACCACTCGGGGATCCCCGGTGAGAGGTTGAGCAGGGCCTGCACGGCCCGGTCGGGGGCAGGCGGGGCCTCCCAGCCCAGCGTTACCGGCACCGTCTCGGCCTGTTCGCTTTCCAGCAGGGCGTGGGGCAGGTAGGCATCGGGGCGGAAGGTCCAGAGCCGGTCGTCGAGCTCCCGGGCCATGGCCTCGCTCTCGGTGTGCAGGTGCAGCCGATAGCCCTTGCGGGCGATGGTCTCGGCCAGCCGGCAGGCGAAGTCGAGACGCGCCTCGAGGGTGGTGTCGGGGAGGATATAGAAGTCGATACGGGTCATGAAGCCTCTAGGCGACCCGGTCGGCGGTGCGGGCGTTTCCGGCGGCAAGCCTCCGCGAGGGCGCTGTGAACCCTTCCTTGGGCGCTACCTTTGCCATCCCTGGCAAAGGACCCTCGCTTCGCCTTGCCCCCGGCGCCCACCATAGCCGGGGCCTGGTAGGAAATTCTCAGACGAGCCGGGTCAGCCAGCCGCGGGTGTCCTCGGCACGGCCATACTGCAGGTCGAGCAGGCGGGTGCGAAGGCGCCTGGCCATCTCGTTGTCGCCCTGGGCGGCGAGGCGAATGCGATCATGCTCGGTGACCAGCTCGCCCACCGGCGTGATCACCGCGGCGGTACCGCAGGCGAAGACCTCGGTGATCTCGCCGGAGGCGGCCCCCTCGCGCCACTCGTCGATGCTGATCGGGCGCTCCTCGGGCGTCAGCCCCTCGTCGCGGGCCAGGGTCAGCACCGAGTCGCGGGTCACGCCCTCGAGGATGGTGTCGGTGAGGCGCGGAGTGACGAGCCGGCCGTCGCGGAACACGAAGAACAGGTTCATGCCGCCGAGTTCCTCGACCCACTTGTTCTCGGCGGCATCCAGGAAGGCGACTTGGCTGCAGTCGTGGGCTGCCGCCTCCTTCTGGGCGGCCAGCGAGGCGGCGTAGTTGCCGCCACACTTGGCATAGCCGGTGCCGCCCGGCGCGGCACGCTTATAGTGTGCGGACAGCCAGATCGACACCGGCTTCACGCCGCCCTGGAAGTAGGCGGCGGCCGGCGAGGCGATGACGTAGTAGTCGACCTCGTGGGCCGGACGTACACCGAGGAAGGTCTCGCTGGCGATCATGAAGGGGCGCAGGTAGAGACTCGATTCGTCGGCCTCGCTGGCTGGGGTGGGCACCCAGGCGTGGTCCTGGGCCAGCAGGGCCTTGAGGGAGTCGACGAAGTCCTCGTCGGACAGCTCCGGCAACGCCAGACGCCGCGCGCTGCGGCGGAAGCGTTCGGCGTTCTTCTCGGGGCGGAAGGTCCACACCGAGCCGTCGGCATGGCGATAGGCCTTGACGCCCTCGAAGATCTCCTGGCCGTAGTGCAGTACGGCGGCGGCCGGGTCCAGGGTCAGGGGACCATAGGGGCGTACCTCATGGCCATGCCAGTGGGCATCGAGGGTCCAGCGGACATGGGCCATGTGATCGGTGAAGTAGCGACCGAAGCCGGGATTCTTGAGGATGTCCTCACGGATCGGGGCCGCGGTGGGGCGAGTGGACGGACGCACGGAAAAGCGTTCAAGGGACACGACAGAAAGTCTCCGCTACTGCCGGGGCGCGGCGGGCGCCCCGGGACGATACTGGAACACCGGGCCAACACTGGCCCGGTGCGTTTAAGTCGGCTTCTCACATGAAAAAGCCGTCGCCGATAAAAGGCAACCCCATGGGCCGTGCCTCAGTCGTCGCCGGCCTCGACCTGGCTGTCGGCCTCGCGGTCGACCAGGTACTGGGTGAGCAGGCCCACCGGCCGGCCGGTGGCGCCCTTCTGCTTGCCGGACTGCCAGGCGGTGCCGGCGATGTCCAGGTGCGCCCAGGGGAACGCCTCGGCGAAGCGCGACAGGAAACAGGCCGCGGTGATGGTACCCGCGGGGCGTCCGCCGATGTTGGCGAGGTCGGCGAAGTTGGAGTCGAGCTGCTCCTGGTACTCGTCCCACAGCGGCAGGTGCCAGGCACGGTCCCAGGCCGACTCGCCGGCGTCGAGCAGGTCCAGGGCCAGGTCGTCGTCGTTGGCCAGCAGGCCGGTGGCGTGGTGGCCCAGGGCGATGATCGCCGCCCCGGTGAGGGTGGCGATGTCGACCACGCTGGCCGGCGCGAAGCGCTCGGCATAGGTCAGGGCGTCGCACAGCACCAGGCGCCCCTCGGCATCGGTGTTGAGCACCTCGACCGAGAGTCCCTTGAGGGTCTTGATGATGTCGCCGGGTTTGGTGGCACGGCCGTCGGGCATGTTCTCGGCAGCGGCGACGATGGCCACCAGGTTGATCTTCGGCCGGATGGCGAGCACCGCGGTGACGGTGCCGAAGACGCTGGCCGCCCCGCACATGTCGAACTTCATCTCGTCCATGGCCTCGCCGGGCTTGAGCGAGATGCCGCCGGTGTCGAAGGTGATGCCCTTGCCGACCAGCACATGGGGCGCCTCGTCGGGCTCTTCGGCCCCCTGGTATTGCATGACGATCAGCCGCGAGGGTTCGGCGCTGCCACGCCCCACGGAGAGCAGCGAGTGAGCCCCCAGCGCTTCCAGGGCTTCCTCGTCGAGGATCTCGGTGCTCAGGGCGCCGTCGGAGTCGGCAGCCAGCCGCTCGGCACGCTCGGCCAGGTAGCGTGGCGTGCAGATGTTGCCGGGCAGGTTACCCAGGGTCCGGGTGAGATTGATGCCCTGCCCGACGGCATCGCCGATCCGGGCCCCTTCGCGGGCCGCCTCGGCATGGCTCCCCTCGCTGACCAGCAGCGTCACGCGCTCGAGCTGCGGCGCGGGCTCCGGTTCGGACTTGAACTCGGTGAAGCGGTACACGGCCCGGTGAGCCGCCTCGGCCACCATTCGGGCCTTCCAGTCGCAGTCACGGTCGGGCACCGGTACATCGGTGAAGGCCACGGCCGTATCGTCGACGGGCAGCGCCGACAGGGCGGTGAAGGCGGCATCGACGGCCTTGCAGAAGGCGCCTTCCTGGCACTTCTCCCGGTGGCCCAGACCGACCAGCAGCAGTCGATCGGCGTTCAGGCCCGGGGCGAAGGGGACCATCTGGACATTGCCCAGCTTGGCATCGAAGTCGCCACGCTCGATCAGCTGACCGATCAGACGCTCGCTGGCGTCGTCGAGCTTGGCGGCCGCGGGCAGCAGGTCGCCATCCTTGAACACCGGGACCACGAGGCAGGCCGTCTCGACCTTGATGGGATTGGCCGTCTGAACGGGGAATTCCATGGTGTCTCCACAAGACAAGCTTTGGGGTTACAAGCGAAGGGGGATTCTGGATAATGCCGGCACGTTGCCGAGTCGTCTTAGTGTACCCAAGGCAAAGTCTCATTGCATGGAAGATGGCCGGGTGCCGTGAGGCACCGGGCCGGGAGACAACGTTGATCATATTCCGTTACCTGACCCGCGAGATCCTGCAGACCATGGCCGCGGTGGCCGGGGTGCTGTTGCTGGTGATCATGGGCAGTCGCTTCATCCGCTACTTCACCGAGGCGGCGGAGGGCGAGATCCCGATCAGCATCCTGGGTACCCTGATGCTCTTCCATTTGCCGGGCTTCCTCGAGCTGATCCTGCCGTTGGCGTTCTTCCTGGGCATCCTGCTGGCCCTGGGACAGCTCTATCTCAACAGCGAGATCACCGTGCTGGTGGCCTGTGGAACCAGCCCCAACCGGCTGCTTAAGGTCACTCTGGTGCCCGCCGCCCTCGTCGCCGCGATCGTGGCGCTGTGCAGCCTGTGGCTGACCCCGGCCGGCGCGCTGCACAATGAGGTCATGATCGAGGAGCAGCAGAGCCGCCTCGACTTCACGGCCCTGACGCCGGGCCGTTTCCAGGAATTCGGCGGGGGCCGTACCGCCTACACCCGGGACTTCACCGACAACGGCACGCGGATGCAGGAGGTCTTCATCAGCGAGCAGCAGTCGCGTAGCGACGACACCCCGGAAAGCGTGGTGACCCGGGCCGCGGCTGGCTACCAGGCGGTAGACGAGGAGACGGGGAGTCGTTTCCTGGTACTGGCCGACGGTGAGCGCTACAGCGTCGATCCCGGGCGTCGCGAAGCCGAGCGGTTGGTCTTCGAGACCTATGCGGTCCGGCTCTCGCGGGCCAGCGAAATGGCGGACCTGTCGTCACCTGAATTCGCCACCACCTCGGCACTGATCACCGATCCTTCGCCCGAGGCCCAGGCCCAGCTGCAGTGGCGGCTGGGCCTGCCGCTGATGGTCTTCGTCCTGACCCTGGTGGCGCTGCCGCTCTCCCGGGTCAACCCGCGGCAGGGGCGTTTCGCCAAGCTGCTGCCGGCGATCTTCCTCTACGTGGCCTACCTAAGCCTGCAGCTCACGGCGCTAGACGCCATCGGCAGCGGCGGCTGGCCGGCCATGGTCGGCATGTGGCCGATCCATGCCGCCTTCTTGATCCTGGGGGGGGTGATGACGCTTCGCGCGCAGCGCAAGGGAGTCAGCGGATGATAGCCGACCGTCTCGACCGCTATATCGCCCGCAATGTCCTGGGGGCGATCCTCGTGGTGCAGGTGGTATTGCTGGGGCTTGACCTGGTCATCACCTACATCAATGACCTGGGTGATGTGGAAGGCGGCTACGGCGCCCTCGACGTGCTGATCTACCTGCTGCTGCGCCTGCCCTGGCGCTTCTACCAGTACGCGCCGGTAGGGGTGCTGATCGGAGCCCTGATCGGCCTGGGAAGCATGGCCTCGAGCAACGAGCTCACGGTGATCCGCGCCGCCGGTCGCTCCCTGACGCGGATTCTGTGGGGGGTGATGAAGCCGATCATCCTGGTGGTGGTGGCCCTGCTGGCGATCGCCGAGTTCGTCAGTCCGCATACCGAGCAGTTCGCGGCCGCCTGGCGCCTGGAGCAGCAGCAGGGCGCGGGGGCGGTGCTGACCGAGCGGGGAGGCTGGCAGCGCGAAGGCGACAGCTTCTACCGCTTCGGGGCGATCCGCGCCGACGACACCGTGCTCGGAGTGACACGCTACCGTTTCGATGGCCATGAGCTTGAGGAGGCACTGAACGCGCGTCGCGCGGTGTGGCAGGGCGGGGCCTGGCAACTGGAAGAGGTGGCGGTGACACGGTTCGACGAGGACCGCACCCGAGCCTCGCACTATGCCACGCTGCCTTGGGAAACCTCGCTGTCGCCGGCGCAGCTCAATCGCCTGCTGCGTGAGGTGGAGAGCCAGTCGCCCAGCGACCTCTGGGCCTATGCGCGCTACCTGAGCGACCAGGGACAGCAGGCGACACAGCCGCTGCTGTACTTCTGGCAGAAGGTGCTACTGCCCCTGACCCTGGCATCCCTGGTGTTGGTGGCCGCCTCCTTTGTCTTCGGCCCGCTGCGCACGGTGGCCGCCGGCACCCGGGTGTTCTACGGCGTGGTGACCGGCCTGGTGTTCAAGTACCTGCAGGATCTGCTGGCGCCCGCTTCCACGGTATTCGGCTTCTCGCCGGCCTGGGCGGTGCTGACCCCCACGCTGTTCTGTGCCGTTCTGGGGCTCTTTCTGCTCCGGCGCAGCGGCTGACCAAGAGGAGCCCATGCAACGACGCTTCGACCATCTCGACGATGTCTGGCCCGCCGGCCTGGGTCGACGGCTGGGCGCGATGCTCTACGACGGCCTGCTGGTGATGGCCATCTGGATCGTTATCGCCGCGGCGCATGTGGCGGTGAGTCGGCTGGTCATCGGTCTGCCACCCGAACAGGTGGGGCTGGGAGGCGCCCAGGTGCTCTCCCTGCGGGCGTTGCTGGCGCTCTCGGCCTTCGCCTTCTTCGCCTTCTTCTGGACCCGCGGCGGCATGACGCTCGGCATGCAGGCCTGGCGGCTGCGGGTGCAGACGCTCGACGGCTGCTCGATCACCCTGCTGCAGGCGCTGCAGCGGTTCCTGGTGGCGGGGCTTTCTCTGGCGCTGTTCGGTCTCGGCCATGTGTGGGTGCTGTTCGACCGCGAACGGCGCAGCTGGCCGGATATCGTCTCCGGGACGCGGGTCGTGGTACTGCCGAAACACCCTCGAACCAGCGGATGAAACCGACCCTTTTCGACTAGAGTCTAGAGAGGGCAGAGCAAAAAAGTGCCACGCTATGGTTGCGATAGCCGATGCAAATCATTTACGTTTGCACCATGGCTAACGCGAGGTGATGTGATGTACGTGTGTATCTGTAAGGGCGTATCCGATCATCGGATCCGTCGGGCCGTCGAGGAGGGGGCTCGGAGCTGGCGCGAGGTACAGCAGGTGACCGGATGTGGTACCCAGTGCGGCAAGTGTGCCTGCATGGGCAAGGGGATTGCTCGTGACGCGATCAAGGAGGAAATGCTCCAGGCGCGCCAGGACCTTGCCTACGCCGTATGATGGGAATCGCCATTGTTTGCGTTGTTTTTATCAACTTTTTGATTGTATTGAAGTTTTTTTGGCATCGCCTAGACTGTGGGGACGTTGCTGGCGGCACGGGTGCGGTCGTGCCAAGCTGACAGCATGTCCTGACGAAAGCGATGAGGTGATGTCATGAAAGGTGATGCCAAGGTCATCGAGTATCTCAATACCAACCTCGGCAACGAGCTGGTGGCGATCAACCAGTACTTCCTTCACGCCAGGATGTACAAGGACTGGGGGTTCAAGGCGCTGGCGAAATGGGAGTACGACGAGTCCATCGAGGAGATGGTCCACGCCGACAAGCTGATCCAGCGTATTCTCTTCCTCGAGGGGGTCCCCAATCTCCAGGACCTCGGCAAGCTCAACATCGGCGAGAACGTGCGCGAGATGCTCGAAAGCGACCTCACGCTCGAGCATGGCGGGCGCGACGACTATATCGAGGCGATCCAGTATTGTGAGCAGGTCCAGGACTACGTCAGCCGGGATCTCCTTCGCGACATCCTTGCCGAGGAGGAGGACCACATCGACCACATCGAGACCGAGCTTGGCCTGATCGACAAGGTCGGCCTCGAGAACTACCTGCAGAAGCAGATGCAGGAAGCCGGCGACGAGTAAGGCCTGGTCGGCGTCACTGCCCCAGGCAAGCGCCTCGTAGCGGGGCGCTTGCCGTTGCTACAGGTAGCTAAAGAAAGGGCCGTTCCAGTTCGAAGCGTGGCACCGGCTCGCCCTGCACCTTCACTGTTTCCTTGAACATGGCCAGCGGCCTCACCCAGAGGCCGTAGTCGCCGTAGAGGGCCCGGTAGACCACCAGCGGCTCCTCGGTCTCGCTGTGTCGGGCCAGTCCGATCACCTCGTAGAGGGAACCCTTGTAATGGCGATAGATGCCGCGAACGGGGGGTGCGATGTCCATGCGAGGCTCTCCTGCGGGTCAGCGGGCGGGTGACGCTTCGGTGGCACGCCGGGCCAGCCGGGTCAGCACCCGGGAGGCGGCGACGAAGCCGAAACTGCCGGTGACGAAGGTCGCCGCCCCGAAGCCCTCGGCGCAGTCGAGGCGTGTCGCCTCGCCGGTACCCGGCTTCTGATAGCAGACCTCGCCGTCGGCCCCTGGGTAGACCAGCTGCTCGTCGGAATAGACGCACTCCACCGAGAAACGTCGCCGGGGATTGCGCGAGAAGCCGAAGTCCCGGCGCAGGCGAGCGCGCACCTTGGCCAGCAGCGGGTCGTTCTCGGTCCGGGTCAGGTCCGCGACCCGGATACGGGTCGGGTCGATCTGACCGCCGGCGGCGCCGGTGACGGTGATCGGCAGCTTGCGGCGCCGGCACCAGGCGATCAGCGCCGCCTTGGCCATGACATTGTCGATGGCATCCACCACGTGGTCGGCATCGTCGGGGATCCGCCTGGCCAGGTTGGCAGGGGTGACGAAGGCGGTGTCGGCGAGCACCTCGATCCCGGGCTGGATGGCCCGACAGCGCTCGGCCAGCACCGCCACCTTGGGACGGCCGATGGTGCCGTCTAGGGCATGCAGCTGGCGGTTGACATTGGAAACGCAGACGTCATCGAGATCGATCAGGGTCAGCCGGCCGATCCCCGAGCGGGCCAGGGCCTCCACGGCCCAGCTGCCCACCCCCCCGACGCCGACCACGACCACGTGGGCGGCACGGAAGCATTCGGCGGCCCGGGCCCCGTAGAGGCGCCGGATGCCGCCGAAGCGGAAGGCATAGTCGTCGGTGTCCAGCCGGGAAACAGGCGCGGTATCGGTCATGGGCATGGGGTCGAGGCGTGTCGGTCGGTGTCGGTCGGAGGCCGCCGCTGATCCAGGGTCGGCAGGTGAGCGGCCCAGCCGAAGTGTTCGAAGAGTCGGGTCATGGTGTCGTCCAGGGGGCAGCGCAGCGTAAGGTGCTCGCCGTGGACGGGATGGTCCAGGGTCAGGCCTATCGCGGCCAGCAGCAAGCGCCGGCAGTCCAGCCGATCGGCGAAGAAGCGGTTGTGGTTGCCCTTGCCGTGCTTGGCGTCGCCGACGATGGGGTAGCCCCGCCGGGAGAGATGGCGGCGGATCTGGTGACGCCGACCGGTGAGCGGGCGTATCGCCATCAGCGAATAGCGGGCGCTGGGGTAGCGGTCGACCTGCACCGGCAACTCGACGCTGTTCAGGCGCCGAACCTCGGTGGCGGCCGGCAGGGCCGGCATCTGTGCCTTGGGGTACCGGCCATCTTCCTCGCGCAGCGGATAGTCCAGTCGCTCCTGCTCGGGGCCCACACCGCGGACCACGGCCAGGTAGTGCTTCTCCACCCGGCGCTCGCTGAATGCCTCGCCCAGCTGCGTGGCCACTCCCGGGGCGAGCGCGAGCAGCATCAGCCCCGAGGTGGGGCGATCCAGGCGGTGCACCGGGTAGACGCGCCGGCCCAACTGGTCGCGCAGGGTCTGCAGCAGGACGTGGCGCTCGCCCCGGGCGAGTGCGGTGCGATGCACCAGTAGCCCGGCCGGCTTGTGCACCGCGACCAGGTGTTCGTCTTGATAGAGAATCGGCAGGGGGGCGTGCATGCAGGCGCTCAGTGGACGTCAGGGGCGCCATTGTCGCTTTCCGTGGCGTGGATGTCACCCGGGGACAGGCGCCACCATGGTCGCCTCGCATCGTTATCGATAATCCGCGATGCTGGAGGCTCACGCTGTCCGGAGGACGCCATGAGACACTCGCCCGCCTATCGCCTCGCTGCCACCATCCTTCACGGCTTCGACGAGTACCGGTCGCGCTTCAAGGAGATCACCGACGATGCCAGTCGTCGCTTCCGGGATGCCGCCTGGCGCGAGGCACAGCAGGCCTCGGCGGAGCGTATCGACCTCTACGACGAGAAGGTCGAGATCACCCTGGGACGCCTCAAGCGCACCTTTCCGGGCGACATGCTGGTCGATTGTGAGTGCTGGCGAGAGGCCCGCCGTCACTATGCCGACCTGATCAGCCAGCGGCTGGACTACGAACTGGCCGAGACCTACTTCAACTCGATGTTCTGTTCGCTGTTCCATCATCGCCATATCCGCAACGACTGGATGTTCGTCTACAGCTCCCGCGAGTTTGCCGCCCACCACTCGGGGCTGCAGCTGTGTCGGCGCCAGCGGGTCAATGGCGACTGGGAACAGGCGCTGCGCTGGGCGCTGGCGGAGGCCAAGTTCGAGACGCCCTTCGAGGACCTGGAGCGGGATGTCGCGCTGGGCGGCGACTTCCTGCGCCGCCAGCTGCCGGCGGCGCTCCTCGACGATCCCCGGGCCGAGGTCGAGCTGATCAAGAGCGTCTTCTATCGCAACAAGGGCGCCTACCTGGTCGGGCGCATCCGCGGCGGTGGGGAGCAGGTGCCGCTGGTGCTGCCGGTGCTCCACGAGGAGGGGGAAGGACTGCACCTGGACACCGTGATCATCGAGCCCGACGAGGTCTCGATCATCTTCTCCTTCACCCGGGCCTATTTCCAGGTCAAGGTGGTGGTGCCCAGCGAGTTCGTCGCTTACCTCCAGGAGGTGATGCCCGACAAGCCCCAGGGCGAACTCTACGCCGCCATCGGTTTCTATAAGCAAGGCAAGACCGAGTTCTTCCGCGCCCTCAATCGCCAGGTGGCCAGGCGCGAGGACCAGTTCATCATCGCGCCCGGGGTGCGCGGCATGGTCATGGCCGTGTTCGTGCTGCCGTCCTTCCGCACGGTGTTCAAGATCATCAAGGACCGCTTCGACCCTACCAAGGATATGAGTCGCGAGAACGTCCGCGAGAAGTACCGCATGGTCAAGCGCCACGACCGGGTGGGGCGCATGGCGGACACCCAGGAGTTCTCCAACTTCATCGCCCGCAAGGACCACTTCGCCCCGGAGTGCCTGGAGCACCTGCTGGAAGTGGCGCCCTCCACGGTACATCTGCGGGGCGACAAGGTGCTGATCGAGCATTGCTACACGGAACGCATGATGACGCCGCTCAACCTCTACCTGGAGGGCTGCGACGCGGACGAGGCCCGGGCGGTGCTCAAGGACTACGGCAATGCCATCAAGCAGATGGCGGCGGCCAATATCTTCCCCGGCGACATGCTGCTGAAGAACTTCGGGGTGACCCGTCACGGCCGGGTGGTGTTCTACGATTACGACGAGGTCTGCTACCTCACCGAGTGCAACTTCCGGCACATCCCCGAGCCGATGTACCCGGAGCAGGAGCTGGCCGACGAGCCTTGGTACTCGGTGGGACCCAATGATATTTTCCCGGAAGAGTTTGGCCCCTTCCTGTTCGCCGATGTCCGGCTGCGCAAGCTCTTCTACGAGCTGCACCCGGAGCTGTTCGATGCCGACTACTGGCAGGGGCTGCAGCAGGCGATCCGCGACGGTCGGGTCATCGACGTCTATCCATATCGCAACAAGCAGCGTTTCAACGCCAATGCCGACAACGGCCTGGTTCACTAGCCAGGCCGTCGAGTCCCGCCCTTACCCGCGGCGCTTTGCTGCTCTCTTAACCCCAAGGAGAACGCCCATGTTGGACCTCATCTCCCATCCGGCGGACCATGTCGTGGCGATGAAGGCGGGGGGTGTCGTGACGGCTCAGGAGCTGCAGCACGCCATCGATGCCATCGAAGCCGCCAAGCGGGTCCACCCCAGGATCAGCCTGGTGGTCGAGATCGACGCCCTTCGCTGGTTGACCCTGACCGCCTTGCTGAAGGATATCGGCTACGGTTTGACCCAACTCGGCGATCTCGAGCACTACCACCGGGCCGCCGTGGTCACCGACCAAGAGTGGATCAAGCATCTCGCCCACCTGGAAGAGCGGCTGTTCAAGGCCATGGAGATCCGCACCTTTCCCAAGCGGGATCACGCCGTGGCCATGGCCTGGGCCGGTGAATTACCCAAGGGGGACCATGAGAACCCCGAAGAGGATGGCTATCACGGCGCCTGACAGAACAACAGCCCGGGCGGTGCGCTTTCTGGTCGCACAGGGGCCCGGAGGGGTCCTTTCACACAGTGGCAAGTTCTGGGAAGTGAGTCGCTGGCGAGAGGTGGTGAATGGTAGAGCAGCGTGCGCCGCATCTGGTGGTGCTGACCGGGGCCGGCATCAGTGCCGAGAGCGGCATCCAGACCTTCCGCGCCGCCGACGGCCTGTGGGCCGACCATCCCATCGAGGAGGTCGCCACCCCCGAGGCCTGGCGTCGCCACCCCGAGCGGGTGCTGCGCTTCTACGATGCACGCCGCGACCAGGTGCGCCGAGCGCGCCCCAACGCCGCCCACCAGGCCCTGGCGAGGCTGGAGAGGCACGGCTTCCGGGTCAGCATCGTCACCCAGAATATCGACGACCTGCACGAGCGTGCCGGCTCGCGGCATGTGCTCCACCTGCATGGCGAGATCCTCAAGGCTCGCTCGTCGGTCGACCCGCGCCTGCGCTATCCGTTGCCCCGCGGCGGCATCCGGCTGGGCGACGTGTGCGACAAGGGCAGTCAACTCCGCCCCGACGTGGTGTGGTTCGGTGAGGCGGTACCGCACTTCGTGGATGCCTGCGAGATCGCCGCCTCGGCCGACCTGCTGCTGGTGGTGGGTACCTCGCTGGCCGTGATGCCAGCCGCCTCGCTGCTCGAGCACGCGCCGCTCGATACGCCCTGCGTGTTGGTGGATCCCGAGGCGAATGCCCTGGCCCCACCGGGGGTGACGCGGATCGGCCAGCCCGCCGGGCAGGGCGTGCCGACGCTGGTTCGTCACTGGCAGCGCGAAGGGCGCCTGTGGCTGCCGGAGACGCTGGTAGGGGCGGCAACATAAGGGAAGGCATCAGCGGCAGGTGAGAAGGAAGGCGAGGCCCCTGCGGTGGTAGAATGGAGCCTTTCAGTTCCGGAATGCCCCCATCATGCAGGACGACTTCCACGACATGGCCATCGATCGCGATCCCGCCACCGGCCATCCGCGCCCACCGCGGCGTGAGTTCAAGGCCCGTGGCAGCTTCGTCACGCGCTGCGCGGGTTGCCACCTGCCGGCCCTTAACTGCCTGTGTCCCTACCGGGTCCAGGCCGAGAGCCATGCCCGGGTCTGGCTGCTGACCCATCCCCTGGAGCACCACAAGCCCACCAACACCGGCCGGCTGATCCGCGACGTACTGCCCGACACCGAGGTCTTCACCTGGTACCGCACGGCGCCGGACGCGCGCCTGTTGACGCTGCTCGACGACGCTCGTTACGCGCCCTTCGTGATCTTCCCCGATGACCACGAGGACTACGTCCACCGAGTGGTGGGCATGGACGCCGTGGCCGAACGCCAGGAGGAAGGCCGGATTCCGGTCTTTATCATCCTCGACGGCACCTGGCGGCAGGCGCGGCGGATCTTCCGCAAGAGCCCCTATCTGGCGGACCTGCCGGTGCTGCCGCTGACCACCGAGCGGCTGACCCGCTACCGGCTGCGCAAGCCGGCCTCCGCCGCCCACCTGTGCACCGCCGAGGTGGCCGTGGAACTGCTGCGTCAAGCCGGTGACGTGGTGGCCGCCGAGGTGCTCGACGACACCTTCGATGCCTTCAACGACAGCTATGCGGCCAGTCGCCGCCACGCGAAGCTCGAGCAACCGACATCTGCCATGCGGCGGCTGCAGGCAAGGGGCGCGTCGGCCGACTGAGGGTGGCCTCAGCCGATATGCACCCGGCCCTCGGCATAGCGAAGTCCCTTCACCTTGCGCTTGGCGATCAGGTAGCCCAGCGAGATGGGGCCGACCCGCCCCAGCAGCATGGTGACGATCAGGGTCAGCTGGCCGGGGATCGACAGCTCAGCGGTCACGCCACGGGTGAGCCCTACGGTCCCGAAGGCCGATACCGCCTCGAAGGCCAGATCGAGGAAGCGCTGCCCGGGCTCGGTGATCGTCAGGACCAGCAGGCAGCCGAAGATCAGCAGCATGCCGGCCAGCGCCACGGCGACGGCCTCCATCACCGTGCCGTCGGAGAGCGAGCGTCCGAAGGCCTCCGGCCTCGCTCGGCCGCGCAGGAAGGCGCGGGCGACCAGCAGCAGGACCACGAAGGTGGTGACCTTGATCCCGCTGGCGGTAGAGCCGGAACCGGCACCGATGAACATCCACAGCATGGTGAGCAGGGCGGAGGGCGCGGACAGGGCGCCGGTATCCAGGGTATTGAAGCCGGCCGTGCGGGGCGTGACAGCCTGGAACCAGGCGGCCTGCAGCTTGGCGCCGAGGGTCTCCAGCCGGCCCAGGGTGGCGGGGTTATGCCACTCGAGCAGCAGCACACTCGCCATGGCAACCAGGACCAGCCACAGCGTGGCGTGGAGCATGATCCGGGCATGCAGCGATAGCCCGGTGCCCGGACGCCAGTTCGCCAGCTCGGCGATGACCACGAAGCCCAGTCCGCCGACGATGAACAGCAGGCTGATCACACCGTTGACCAGCGGGTCGGCCACTTCCTGTATCAGGCTGTCGGGCCAGACGGAGAAACCGGCATTGTTGAAGGCCGAGATCGCGTGAAAGGCGCTGATCCAGAGTCCTTTGGCGAGGCCATGGTCGGGCACCCAGGTGAGGGCCAGCAGCAGGGTGCCGCAGGTCTCCGCGATGAGGGCGAAGGCAATGACCAGTCGCACCATGTGGGCCAGAGCATCGAAGGAGGTATGGTCGAGGCTTTCGCTGATCAGTTGCTTCTGATGCAGTGGCAGTCGCACGCCGAGCAGGACCATCATCATGGCGGTACAGGTCATGAAGCCGAGACCACCGATCTGGATCAGCGCCAGCACCACCCCCTGGCCGAACAGGGTGAGTGACGACGTGTCGATCACCCCCAGGCCGGTGACCGTTACCGCCGAGGTCGCGGTAAACAGGGCCTGATGCCAGGTCAGGGGCTGGTGGGCGGCGATGGGCTGAAGCAGCAGCAGCGTGCCGAGGCTGCTGAGCAGCAGGAAGCCTAGCAGCAGCAGCTCCGGCAAGGAGAAGGTGAGGACCGGCCCATGGGGAAGCCGTCGTATGGGGCGTCTCAGGCGCTCACGCATGCTCCCGCTCCCCCGCGTCGCGTGACTATCGAGATATATTCCGGGTTAGAGGTGCCGGCCCAGGCGCCGCAGTTCCTCCAGTTCGCCCAACAGCACCAGGCTGTCCTGCGGCTTCAGGGTAATATCGTTTCCCGGTGTGCGGATCAGCTCATTGCCCCGCTTGATGGCGATGACCGAGAGACTCTTGTTGTGCCGGTTCAGGTCGCCCACCGTGGGGAAGGAGGTCTCGAGTTGCTCGGTGGTCTGGAGCTCGACCACGAACTGCCGGTTGCCCAGGTCGATGAAGTCGACCAGGGCATGATAATGGAGGCTCTCTCCGACCCGTACGCCGATGTCATACTCCGGGTAGACGACGTGGTCGGCCCCGAGGCGCTTGAGCAGGCGGTAGTGCGTGTCGGAATGCGCCTTGACCCAGACCTGCTGGGCCTGGTGTTCGCGCACGAGCAGGGTGCAGATCATGCTGGCTTCCAGGTTGTCGTCGGTGTCGATGACCACCGCGTCGTATTCGCTCAGGGAGAGCTGACCGATGACCTGTTCATCGGTGATGTCGCCGACGATGGCATGGCTGAACAGGTCCGCGTAGTTATCGACACGGGACTCGTCCCGGTCGACCCCCAGCACCTCGTCATGCTGGCGGTGTAGCTCCTGCGCCACCGTGATGCCGAAGAAGCCCAAGCCGAGAATCGCGAACTGGCGTGACATCGTTGCCCCCTTGTGCGGATGGTGCGCATCTGCATGCCCCTTTCCTCCCAGTCTGGCACCCCGCCCGGCGAGGCGTGTCCCGGGCTCAGCCGCCGAGCAGTGTGCCGGCGATGCGGAAGCCGGCGATCCAGGTGCCGGCGGCGGAGCCCAGGGTGGCGGTGAGGAACACCAGCAGGGTGCGCGAGACCCGGTTGCGCCACCAGCCCTTCCACTCGGTGACGTCGTGGCGCAGGGTCGAGAAGTCCCGCACCTTGGGCTTGCGCATCCACAGCTCCACCCCGGCGGCCACGAAGCCGGCGCCGATGGTGGGGTTGAGCGAGGTCAGCGGCGCGGCGACGAAGGTGGCGGCGACGGTCAGCGGATGGGCCAGGGCCACCAGGGTGGCGGCCCCCGACAGCACACCATTGATCAGGAACCACTCCCCGACCAGCTGCCAGCCCAACTCGGTGTTGCGCGAGAAGCCGATGGCGAAACCGGTGAGCACCAGCGCCGTGATGGTCCAGGGCAAGGCCTTCCACAGTCGCGAGGGCGGCGGGGTGGCCTCCAGCGACTCGCGCTCCGGGACGGGGTCCGCCGGCAGCGGCGTCTCGAGATGGCCGGCCATGCCCTTTAGGTGCCCGGCGCCGATTACGACCAGCACGTGACGGTAGCGGCCCGGCGGGCAGGTCTCGGCCAGGCGCAGGGCCATGTAACGGTCGCGTTCACTGATCAACGGCGTGAAGAGGGACTCGGACTGAGCGGCGAACTCGCTGAAGGCGGATTCCAGCACGTCGCCCTCCTTGAGCCGCTCGACCTCCTCGGGCGAGACCTGCTGGCGGGAGAGGACGCTGCCGAGCAGGCCCGAGAACAGCGAGAGGCGCTGCCACCAGGGCACCCGATGGTAGATGCGCCGAAGGGTCACCCCGACGTCACGGTCGACCAGTTCCAGAGGCAGTCCCCGGTCCCGGCTCTCCTCCAGGGCGGCGCGCATCTCGGCACCGGGCTCGATGCCGGACTGTTCGGCGAGGCGCTGCTGGAAGGCGCCCAGCGCCAGGCTGGCGGCGACGACGCCGGCCTTGCCCTGGCGGAAGATCTGGAACAGATCCTGTTCGCCCAGGGCATCGGGGTTGGTCAGGCTGCTGTGACGGGTATCGCACAGCTCGATGGCCACGGCGTCGAACGCGCCGGAGCGGATCAGGTCGCGAACCTCCTCGGCGCTCTCGGCGGAGACATGGGCGGTGCCCAGCAGGGTGTAGCGGGTCTCGCCTACCTGGAGGGTGCGGCGCGGCCCGCCGGGGGCGGTCGCGCCCTGGCAGGGGGCGGTCACGGTGTCCTGGGAGTCGGTCATGGACGCTCGGGTCTGTGGGATGAAGGCTCGATTATCCACGAAGCATCGAGACAGGCCAAACTCGCCGCGCCGGCTTGCATGGGGTTTGCTACTTGCGCCAGAAGGCCGGGGTAAACAGCACCAGCACGGTGAAGATCTCCAGGCGGCCAAGCAGCATGGCGACTACCAGGATCCACTTGGCCAGCATCGGCAGGTCGCCGTAGTGGGCGCTGGCCTCGCCCAGGGCCGGGCCGAGGTTGTTGAGCGCCGAGCCGACCGTCGACCAGGCGGTCACCTGGTCCACCCCGGTAGCCATCACGCCGACCAGCATGAGGAAGAACAGCAGCACATAGACGGAGAAGAAGCCCCATACCGCCTGGGCGATGCCGTCCGGCACGCTGACCCTGCCGATCTTCACCGTGATCACCGCATTGGGATGGATCAGGCGCATCACCTCGCGCATGCCCTGCTTGAGGATCAGAATGATGCGGATCACCTTCATGCCGCCGCCGGTGGAACCGGAGCAGCCGCCCACGAAGGCCGTCACGAACAGCAGGAAGGGCAGGGCGCCAGGCCAGATGGAGAAGTCGGCCACCGCGAAGCCGGCGGTGGTGGCCACCGAGACGACCTCGAACAGCGCATGACGCAGACCGCGGGAGGTCTCGTAGACATCGGTGAGCCACAGCGAGATCGTGGTGATCACCACCAGGCCGGTCAAAAACAGCATCAGGAAGCGCGCTTCCGGGTCCTGGAAGTAATGCAACACGCTGCGCTGGCGCCAGGCGATGAAGTGCAGGCTGAAGCTGAAGGCGGAGACCAGCAGGAAGCTCACGCAGATCAGCTCGATGGCGGCACTGTCGAAATGGCCGATGCTGGCATCATGGGTGGAGAAGCCGCCGATGGCCACGGTGGAGAAGCTGTGACCCAAGGCATCGAACCAGTCCATGCCGGCGGCCATGTAGGCCAGCATGCAAGTGATGGTCAGGGTAGCGTAGATATACCACAGGGCCTTGGCCGTCTCGGTGATGCGGGGGGTGAGCTTGGAATCCTTGAGGGGACCCGGGATCTCGGTGCGGTAGAGGGCCATGCCGCCGACCCCCAGGGTCGGCAGGATCGCCACCGCCAGCACCACGATCCCCATGCCACCGAGCCATTGCAGCTGCTGGCGATAGTAGAGGATCGCCTTGGGCAGGAAGTCGATGCCGGTGATGACCGTGGCGCCGGTGGTGGTGAGCCCCGAGAAGGACTCGAACACCGCATCGGTGAGCGAGAGGGCCGAGGCGCCGGTGAGCATCAGCGGCAGCGAGCCGAACAGCCCCAGTACGCTCCAGAACATCGCCGCGATCAGAAAGCCATCACGGGTGCGCAGCTCCTTGCGGGCATGGCGGTTGGGCAGATACAGCAGTGCGCCGGTCACCACCGTGATCAGCAGGGCGATCACGAAAGCATCCCACATGCCGTCGGCGAACAGCAGCGAGATCAAAATCGGCGGCACCATGGTCAGGCTGAACATCATCAGCAGCAGGCCCAGGATGCGCTGGATCATGCGCAGGCTCATCGGGGGGCGTTCCTCCTCGGGCGGAGCGGCGGAGATCGACGGGCCATCAGAAGAAGGTCAGACCGACCTGGAAGAGCCGTTCCACATCGCGCAGGCGACGCTTGTCGATCACGAAGAGGATGACGTGATCCCCCGACTCCACCATCACGTCGTCGTGAGCGATCAGCACCTCCTTGCCGCGCACGATGGCCCCGATGGTGGTGCCGCTGGGCAGGTCGATCTCGCCGATGGTGCGCCCGACCACCCGGGAGGAGTGGAGGTCACCGTGGGCGATGGCCTCGATGGCTTCCGCCGCCCCGCGGCGCAGCGAGTACACGTTGACGATGTCACCGCGTCGCACATGGGTGAGCAGGCCACCGATGGTGGCCTGTTGGGGGGAGATGGCGATGTCGATCTCGCCCCCCTGGACGAGATCCACATAGGCGGCATTGTTGATCAGCGTCAGCACCTTCTTGGCGCCCATGCGCTTGGCCAGCATCGACGACATGATGTTGACCTCGTCGTCGTTGGTCAGGGCACAGAAGATGTCGCAGTCCTCGATGTTCTCCTCCTCCAGCAGGCGCTTGCTGGTGGCGCTGCCATGCAGCACCACGGTGCGGTCGAGCCGCTCCGAAAGCAGGGTGCAACGCTCGAGGCTGTGCTCGATGATCTTGACCTGGTGGCTGTGCTCCAGGTGCTCGGCCAGACGCTCGCCGATGTTGCCGCCGCCGGCGATCATCACCCGGCGGAAGTCACGTTCCAGGCGCCTGAGTTCGCTCATCACCGCGCGGATATCGCGGCGGGCGGCGATGAAGAACACCTCGTCGTCGGCCTCGATCACGGTGTCGCCGCGGGGGATGATCGGCCGGTTGCGGCGGTAGATGGCCGCGACGCGGGTATCCACGCTGGGCATGTGGCGGCGCAGGAAGCCCAGTTCCTGGCCGACCAGCGGGCCGCCATAGAAGGCCTTGACCGCCACCAGCTGAACCAGGCCTCCGGCGAACTCCAGGACCTGCAGGGCGCCGGGATGCTCGATC
Organism: Halomonas cerina; assembly: GCF_014192215.1. Lineage (GTDB taxonomy): Bacteria > Pseudomonadota > Gammaproteobacteria > Pseudomonadales > Halomonadaceae > Halomonas > Halomonas cerina. The sequence goes on along the minus strand of NZ_JACHXP010000013.1, from coordinate 79,797 downwards.
AGCCGACGGATATGATCGGTGACCACCTGCTCGGGGCTGATCAGCACGTCGATGGGCACTGCGTCATGGGCGAACAGCCCCTTGCGGGTCAGGTAGGCGGTGGCGCGCACCCGGGCGATCTTGGTCGGCGTGCGGAACAGCGTGTGGGCCACCTGACAGGCGATCATGTTGACCTCGTCGGAATTGGTCACCGCGATCAGCATGTCGGCATCCTCGCCGCCGGCCTGGCGCAGCACCATGGGGTAGGAGCCCGCCCCGGTCACGGTACGGATATCCAGCCGGGTGTGCAGCTCGCGCAGGCGCTCGCCGTCAATGTCCACCACCGTGATGTCGTTCTCTTCACGGGCCAGGTGCTCGGCCAGGGTGCCGCCGACCTGGCCGGCGCCAAGAATGATGATCTTCATCGCTAGTCGTCGTCCGCAGGTCGTCGTCCGCAGATATAGTGAGCGGCGCCACTTGTGCGCCGCAACATGCAGAAAGGCAGCTTAAACCAGCCGCCGAGGGAAGAACAGCCGGTCGACTCAGTCGAGGGTGAAGCCGACCTTGAGGGTCACCTGCCAGTGGGCCACTCGGCCGTGCTCGATATGGCCCCGGGTGTCGGTCACCTCGAACCAGCGCATGCCGTGCAGGCTCTCGGAGGCCTTGGTCAGGGCAGTCTGGATGGCATCCTCGATCCCCTTCTCGGAGGTGCCGGTCAGTTCGATATGCTTGTAGCAGTGGCTCATGCTGACATCCTTTTGCGAAGACATGGGTGGATTACGTCCTCAGGCGGGACGCTTCCTCAGTCTGGCATAGAAGAAGCCATCGTGATGCTCGGGTTGGGGCAGCAGCTGTCGACCGGCGCCGCTGGGCCGTCCCCAGGCCAGCTCCCGGGGCGTGGTCACCTCGGCGTCGGAAGTGCGCTCGAGGAAGGCGGCGATCTGGTCGGCGTTCTCCTCGGGGAGTACCGAGCAGGTAGCGTAGAGCAGGGTGCCCCCGGTGTGAAGCAGGGCCCAGAGGTTGTCGAGCAGGCGTGCCTGCAGCTCGGCCAGCGCCGTGATGTCGGAAGGACGGCGCAGGCGCTTGATGTCCGGGTGGCGCCGGATCACGCCGCTTCCCGAGCAGGGGGCATCGAGCAGGATCGCATCGAAGGCGGTGCCATCCCACCAGTCCTGGGTGGTGGCATCACCCTGGGTCAGGGTGGCCTTCAGGCCGAGACGCTCGAGGGCATCCTCGACCCGCGCCAGGCGGGCGGCATCGCTGTCGATGGCCTGCAGGTCGATGTCGAATAGCTCCAGCAGGTGGGCGGTCTTGCCTCCCGGGGCACAGCAGGCATCCAGTACCCGGGCGCCGGGACGGGGGGCGATCACCGGCCCGAGCAGCACCGCGGCGAGCTGGGCCGCCTCGTCCTGCACGCTGGCGTGGCCCTCGGCGAAGCCGGGCAGGGTCTCGACATCCCGGGGCGTGTCCAGGGTCACCCCATCGGGGGCATGCAGGCAGAGCCTGCCCGGGATGCCGGCGCCGGCGAGGCGCTCCAGGTACTGCTCGCGATCGCCATGCCGACGATTGACCCGCAGCGTCATGGGACCGGGGATGTTGTTGGCCTCGCAGATGGCGCGCCAGTCGTCCGGCCAGGCCCGCCGCAGGGCCTTGAGCCACCACTTGGGATGCAGCAGGGCCACCGCCGGGTCGCGGTCGACCTCGGCCTGCAGCGCCAGGGCGTCACGCTGCAGGCGACGCAGGCAGCCGTTGAGCACTCGGGTGGCCCAGGCCTTGCCCAGCAGGCGGGCGGCGCCGGCGGTTTCGCCCACCGCGGCATGGGGCGGGATGCGCAGGTAGAGCAGCTGGTAGATGCCGACCAGCAGCAGCGCTTGAAGGTCGGCGTCCCGGGCCTTGAAGGGCTTCTCCAGCAGCTTGCCGGCCAGCGCCTCGAGGCGACACAGCGTCCGACAGGTGCCGTAGCACAACGCCTTGAACAGGGCGCGGTCCCGAGCCACGACCTGATGGTCGTCCAGGCCGGTGAGTGAGCCCTTGCCGGTGATCACCGGCGCCAGGGCACGCGCCGCGGCGGCACGCACGGCCAGGCCGTTGTCCTGCCCACGATTGTCCTGTCCACGGCGCTGGGTGCCGGTCGGTTCGCTCATGACGTGATCTCCTGCTCGGGGTGGCCCAGGCGGGTGCCGGGGGCCAGACGCTCCGCCCGGGCCTTGAGCAGCTCGCGCACGTCCAAGGCCTTGCCACCGGGTAACTGGGCGCGGGTCACGCGCAATACCTCGTCACCCAAGGCGCCACAGGTAATGCGCAAGGCTTCGGCATCGGGGGCCAGGAGGGTACCGGAGGCTGCAGGCGACTCACCAGGGGCCAGGGTGTCGGCCTCGGCCATCAGCAGGCGTAGGCGGTCCTCGCCCAGGGTGCACCAGGCCACCGGCCAGGGATTGAAGGCACGGATGCGGGCGGCCAGCTGGGCGGCGGGTTGGCGGAAGTCCAGCTCGGCCTCGGCCTTGGAGAGCTTGGCGGCATAGGTGACGCCTTGCGTGGGCTGGGGGGTCGCCGATAGGTCCCCCCTGGAGAGGACATCCAGTGCCTCGACGAGGGCCCGGCCGCCGAGCTCGGCCAGGGTGTCATGGAGCTCGCCACCGGTGGTGGTGGGCGTGATCGGGGTGCGCTTCACCAGCAGCATGTCACCGGTGTCGAGACCCTCGTCCATCTGCATGATGGTGACGCCGCTCTCGGTGTCGCCGGCCTCGATGGCCCGCTGGATGGGGGCGGCACCCCGCCAGCGGGGCAACAGCGAGGCATGCACGTTGAAACAGCCCAAGCGCGGGATATCGAGGATCGCCCGGGGCAGGATCAGCCCGTAAGCCACGACCACCATGAGGTCGGCCTGGTGGGCGGCCAGCTCGGCCTGAACGTCGGGCGACTTGAGGCTCTCAGGCTGGAAGACCGGCAGGTCGTGTTCGAGGGCCAGCGCCTTGACGGGACTCGGGGTCAGCCGGCGACCGCGACCGGCGGGCCGGTCGGGCTGGGTGTAGACGGCGGCGAGGGAGTGCTGGCTCGCCAGCAGCGCCGCCAGGCTCTCGGCGGCGAAGTCGGGCGTGCCGGCGAAGATGACGCGCAGGGGTCGGGACATGGTTGAGGGCCTTGCCGATAGGGATGCCCTCTCATGATAACGGAGCCGGCGCCCTACGACGAAGGCCGGTGTCCCTGGACACCGGCCTTCGTCACATGGCGACGCCTGGCGGGGTCAGGCAGGCTGCATCTGCTTGTGGCGCTTCTGCATCTTCTTCATCACCCGATCACGCTTGAGCGGGGAGAGGTAATCGACGAACAGCACGCCTTCCAGGTGGTCGTGCTCGTGCTGGATGCAGTGGGCCAGCAGGCCGTCGGCTTCCAGCTCATAGGGCTGGCCGTCGCGGTCGAGGGCCTTGAGGTGTACCCGGAGCGCACGGGGTACCTCGGCGTAGTACTCGGGGATCGATAGGCAACCCTCCTGCATCGACTCGCGCTCGTCGCCGATGGGGGTGTACTCGGGGTTGATCAGCACCAGGGGGCGTGACTGGTCGTCGCTGACGTCCATGACGATCACGCGACGGTGCACGTCGACCTGGGTGGCGGCCAGCCCGATGCCCCGGGCGTCGTACATGGTCTCGAGCATGTCGTCGACCAGCCGACGCACCTCGTCGTCGACCGCGTCGACCGGCGCTGCCGTCTTGCGCAGTCGCTCATCGGGAAATTCGAGGATGGGTAACTTGGCCATGGCGTTGGAACCACCGTTAAGCTGTCATTCGGGGGATATGCCTATTCTAGGGGTCGGGACGTCGTCACGAAACCGCGGACCGCATATCATACCGATAGTATCGGGCTATGAGTATCGGGTTACGGTCATCAGACTGTGGCACGATGCCGAGGTTCCATGGGCCATGGCCGGCATCACACGGAGACGCAGGGATGAGAGAGCCAAGACGTACGGAAGGACGCTGGCGCGCGGCGCCAAGGCTGATGGAGGGGCTGCTGATGGTGCTGCTGGTGGCGATCCCCCTCGCCACGGTAGAGGCTCAGGTGCCCTCCTGGGACCGGGGGCTGCGCGGGGATGCCCCGGCGCGCTACACCGTGGTCCGGGGCGATACCCTGTGGGACATCGCGGGGCGCTTCCTGCGTCACCCCTGGCAGTGGCCCGAGGTCTGGCGGGCCAATCCCCAGATCGCCAACCCTCACCTGATCTATCCCGGGGATGTCGTCGCTCTGCGTGACTGCGATGGACGGCCCTGTCTGGAAGTGGAGCGCGGCCGACGGGTGGTCCACCTATCGCCGGAGATGCGCACCCTCCCGCACCGCGAGGCCATCGAGCCCATTCCGCTGGCGACGGTGCGTCACTTCCTGCGTGACCATCGCATCGTCGAGCACCCAAAGGCTCTGGCCTATGTCGTGGCCGGCAGCGACGGGCGGATCCTGAGCGGGACCGGAGATCGCTTCTACGCTCGGGGACGGGTCGAGGGCAGCGGCCGGTTCGGCATCTATCGGCCCGGCCAACGCTACCGGGACGCCGCCAGCGGTGAGTCGCTGGGCCTGGAGCTCGAGAGCGTGGGCCAGGCGCGGCGCCTGCGCCAGGCGGAGGAAGTCGTGGTCATGGAGGCCACGGACACACATCAGGAGGTTCGCAGCGGTGATCTCATCCTGCCGCTGGAGGTCCGTGCCCTGACCACGGACTTCCTGCCGCGGCCGCCCGAGCGCGAGATCGCCGGGCAGATCCTGGCCGTGCCCGGCGGCGTGCGCTTCATCGGGCGTCTGCAGATGGTGGCCATCGATCTGGGCACCCGCGATGGCCTGGCCCCGGGCCATGTGCTGAGCGTCGAGCGACGTGGCGAGTGGGTCGACGAACCGCGCACCGGTGAGCGGTTACGGCTGCCGGGCGAGGAGGCCGGCCTGGTCATGGTCGTCCGGCCCTACGAGAAGATGAGCTATGCCCTGGTGATGAAGGCCACCCGTCCCCTGGCCGTGGGCGATCGCCTGCACAACCCGCGCCATGCGCTGCACACGGCGCAGCGCTGAGACGGCCAGCATGGGCATGTCGGCCAGGGAGTGGCTGGTCCTCGCGCGGCTACCGGGCCTCGGTGTCGGTCGTCTCGCCGCCCTGGCGGCACTGTCACCCGACTGGCCGGCCGGCTGGCTCGCGGTCCTGCCCGAGACGCCGGCCCGGGCGCTGCGGCTGTGGCTCGACCACCCGGGCCGCAGCCCCCTCACGACCCGGGTCGAGGCGGACTTGGCCTGGAGCGAGGCGGTGCCCCATCGGCACCTGTTGCATGCCGGCCATCCGCGCTGGCCGGCGCTGCTGAGCCAGATCGCCGATCCACCTCCGATCCTGTGGGCCAGTGGCGATCTCGATGCCCTCGCGCCGCCGCGGCTGGCGATGGTCGGCTCGCGCCGGCCGACTCGGGAGGGGCTCGGCAACGCGACCGGCTTCGCCCGGGAGCTGGCCGAACGGGGCTGGTGCGTGGTCAGCGGCATGGCACTGGGGGTCGATGGTGCCGCCCAGCAGGCGGCCCTCGAGGCTGGCGGGGCGAGCATTGCCGTGCTGGGCAGCGGCATCGATGTCGTCTATCCCCCGCGTCACCAGGCCCTGCATCGGCGGCTGCAGGAGCGCGGGGGCCTGCTGCTCTCGGAACACCCACCCGGCACCCGGGCACGGGCCGGCTTCTTTCCCCGTCGCAATCGCATCGTCACCGGGCTGTCGCTGGGGGTGTTGGTGGTGGAGGCCGCCGCGCGGAGTGGCTCGCTGATCAGCGCCCGGCTCGCCGCCGAGCAGAACCGCGAGGTGTTCGCCCTGCCCGGCTCGATCCACAATCCCCAGGCACGAGGTTGTCTGCAGTTGATCCGAGAGGGGGCGGTGCTGGTGCGCCAGGTCGATGACATCCTGGCCGAGTTGACCCAGTGGGCCGGTGCCGGCATGGCCGCGATGGCTCCGTCCGGGACCGCCGAGGCGGTCGAACGGGATGACGATGACGACCCCTTGCTGGCCTGGCTCAGCGATACGCCCACCCCCGTCGATGCCCTGGTGGCGCTGGCCGGTTGTGGGGTCGGCGACTGCCAGCGCCGTCTGCTCGGCCTCGAACTCGAGGGACGCATCGCCCAGGCGGCCGGCGGCTGGGTGCGCCTGCCGCCCGACCGGCGTGCATGATAGGCTATGGGCCGTCGTTCACTCCATCGGACAGGCCCCATGCCCCAGACTCACTCCCTCGATGCCGTCGTGGCCGCCCTGCGCCGGGGTGGCGTGATCGCCTATCCCACCGAGGCCGTGTGGGGCCTGGGGTGCGACCCGGATGACGCGGCGGCGCTGGCGCGCTTACTGCGCCTGAAGCGGCGCGATCCCGGCAAGGGGGTGATCCTGGTGGCCGCCGATATCGGCCAGTTCGCGCCCTGGCTGGCAGGACTTTCTCCGTCGCAGCGCGAGGCGCTCGAGGCCAGCTGGCCGGGGCCTCACACCTGGCTGGTACCCGACAACGGACGCACTGCGCCTCTGGTGCGGGGCGAGCACGACCGGGTGGCGCTGCGGGTCAGCGGCCATCCGCTGGTGGCCGAACTGTGTCGTGCCTTCGGCGGCCCCATCGTGTCGACCTCCGCCAATCGCGCCGGCGAGCCCCCGGCCATGACGGTCGACGAGGTGTGCGCTACCTTCGGCGACGCGCTCGACGCCGTGCTCGACGGCCCGCTGGGTGGCCATGACCGCCCGAGCACCATCCGCGACCTGGCCACCGGCCGGGTGCTGCGCGGCTGAACATGCCCTTAATCTGCCCGCTGCCCAGGAGGCTCCGTGGCCCACGCCCATCTCGACGACGTCAAGACCTACCTGCTCGACCTCCAGGATCGGCTCTGTGAGGCCCTGGCGGCCGAGGACGGCCGTGCCGGCTTCCGCGAAGACACCTGGCAGCGCGAGCAGGGCGGGGGGGGCCGCTCGCGGGTGATCGAGGAGGGCGCGATCTTCGAGAAGGGCGGCGTCAACTTCTCCCACGTATATGGCGCCACCCTGCCGCCCTCGGCCACGGCGGCGCGTCCCGAACTCGTCGGGCGTGGCTTCCATGCCGTGGGCGTGTCCTGGGTGATGCATCCGCACAACCCCCATGTGCCGACCAGCCACGGCAACGTGCGCTTCCTGATCGCCGAGAAGGCTGGCGAGCCACCGGTGTGGTGGTTCGGCGGCGGCTACGACCTGACGCCCTTCTACCCGGTCCATGAGGACGTGCAGCACTGGCACCGGGTGGCCCGCGACGCCTGCGCGCCCTTCGGCGACAATGTCTATCCCCGCTACAAGGCCTGGTGCGATGACTACTTCTACCTGAAACATCGCGACGAGACCCGCGGCGTCGGCGGGCTGTTCTTCGATGACCTCAACGAGGGGGGCTTCGCGCGCTGCTTCGCCTTCCAGCAGGCGGTGGGCGACAGCTTCCTCGACGCCTACCTGCCGATCGTGCGCCGCCGCCGGGACACGCCCTACGGCGAGCGCGAGCGCGACTTTCAGCTCTATCGTCGCGGGCGCTACGTGGAGTTCAATCTGGTCTGGGACCGGGGCACCCTGTTCGGTCTGCAGAGCGGCGGGCGCACCGAATCGATCCTGATGTCGATGCCGCCGCTGGCCCGCTGGACCTATGACTGGCAGCCCGAGCCCGGCTCCCCCGAGGCGCGGCTCTATGACCACTACCTTCGCCCCCGTGACTGGCTGGGCGAGACACCCCAGGAGACTCCATGACCGATCGCTACTGTGTCTTCGGCCACCCGGTCGGCCACTCGAAGTCGCCGGCCATCCATGCCGCCTTCGCCGAGCAGACCTTTGATGCCATCGAGTACACCGCCATCGAAGCGCCCGTGGACGACTTCGCCGGCGCCTGGCGCGACTTCGTGGCCCAGGGCGGTCGCGGGGCCAATGTCACCGTGCCCTTCAAGGAGGACGCCTTTCGCCTCTGCGACACCCTGAGCCCGCGCGCGCGACGCGCCGGGGCGGTCAATACCCTGATCCTGGGAGGCAACGGGCTGACGTATGGCGACACCACCGACGGCGTCGGCCTGGTGAATGATCTCAAGCGCCATGGCGTGGCGCTGGCGGGGGCACGGGTCCTGGTGCTGGGGGCCGGCGGTGCCGTGCGCGGCGTGCTGGCGCCGCTGCTGCAGGCCTCACCGGCGAGCCTGCACATCGCCAACCGCACGGCCGACAAGGCCATCGCCCTGGCCCGTGACGTCGCCGACCTGGGGCCGGTATCGGGCAGCGGCTTCGAGGCGATCGAGGGCCCCTTCGACCTGGTGATCAACGCTACCAGCGCGAGCCTCGCCGGGGACCTGCCGCCGCTGCCGGACGACCTCTTCGCCCCGGGGGCGACCGCCTACGACATGATGTACGCCGCCGAGCCCACGGTGTTTTTGCACTGGGCCGCCGAACGTGGCGCCCGCGGCGTCGACGGCCTGGGGATGCTGGTGGAACAGGCCGCCGAGTCGTTCTTCCAGTGGCGGGGCAAGCGCCCCGACACCGGCCCGGTGCTCGAGGCGCTGCGCCGCTCGCTGTGAATTGGGGACACGCGTATTCGGGGTCTGTCCCCAATTCAACGGCGCTTGACATATAGCCCCAGCATGCACAGCGCCATGCCGGCCACCGAGAGCAGCATGCCGCCGTTGACCACCCAGGGGTGGCGGTCGATCCAGGGCACGAAGGGCTGGGGCGTGTCACGGCAGGTGCCGGCGATATAGTCCCAGTGCCCCTCCTGCACCAGCACACAGTCACGCACCTCGCCGAGTTCCATGAAGTAAAGGCCCATCAGCACCAAGATGGGCAGAATCAACAGCAGCAAGCCAAGCTTCAGCATGCGGGGGTCCTTGTCGATCAGGGGCGCGGGCAGTTCGGTGTGCGGCCCGCCTGACGGGCCTGCTCGTAACGTGGCAGGACCTCGGGGATCTCGGCTTGCAGGCCGGCGATGCGCTGGCCATGGCTCGGGTGAGTGGACATCCACTCGGGGGGCTGGCCGCCACCGGCGGCGCCCATGTTCTGCCACAGGGCCACGCTGGCCCGGGGATCGAAGCCGGCCTCGGCCATCAGCTGCAGGCCGATCACGTCGGCCTCGCTTTCATGGCGGCGCGAGAAGGGCAGCATGATACCGTACTTGGCGCCCAGGCCCAGGGCGGCCATGACCTGCTGCCCCCCCGGGCCCTCCAGACCGGCCGTGGAGGAGAGGACCGACAGGCCGATCTGAGTGGCGCTCTGGGTCGAGGCACGCTCGTTGGCATGACGGGCCAGCACATGGCCGATCTCGTGGCCGATGACCGCGGCCAACTGGTCCTGGTTCTCGGCGATGGCCAACAGGCCGGTGTTGACCCCCACATAGCCGCCGGGCAAGGCGAAGGCGTTGGCCGACTCGTCCTGGAAGACCCGGACCTGCCAGCCACCCTCACGCGCCTGGGGCGGCAGGGTGGTGACGATAGCCTCGGTTACGCACTGTACATAGCGGTAGGCGGCGCCGCCGACGGTCGGCAACTCCTTCTGGTACTGGGCGAAGGCCTGGGCGCCCATCTGGTCGAGCTGCTCGTCGGACATCAGGGTTAGCTGCGAACGCCCGGTGGGAGAGGTGGTACAGGCCACCAGGGCGACGCTCAGGGCGCCGACGGCGAGGCAGTGCTTCCAGCGCATGGCAAGGGCTCCTTTCGTTGCCAGGTCACTATGACTCTGGACGGGGGCGTCGGGTTCGCCACAAGATACCCCGAATGCCCGCAAGATCAACCGAAGTCTGCCTGCCAAGGAGCCCCCTCGATGGACCCCGAGCTGACGCGCCGCCTGATCCATCTGCTGGACCATGTCGAGCACTGGCTGCCACCCCCCCCGGTCGAGGTCGACTGGACCCGGGATGTCGCCGCCCTCTGGCAGCGTCATGCCCTCGGCGGGCGGCTGCTGCCGGTGCCGCCCCGCGATGCCTTGGGTCTCGACGACCTGCTGGGTATCGAGCGCCAGAAACTGGCCTTGGTCGACAACACCCGGGCCTTCTTGCAGGGGCATCCCGCCAACCATGTCCTGCTGTGGGGCTCCCGGGGCAGCGGCAAATCGTCGCTGATTCGCGCGCTGCTCAACGACCTGGCCGCGGAGGGGCTGCGCCTAGTCCAGGTGGACCGCCATGACCTCGCGGCCCTGCCCCTGCTGGTGGAGCGGCTGTGTCGGGAGCGGCAACGCTTCTTGGTCTACTGTGATGACCTCTCCTTCGAGGGGCACGACGACGCCTACAAGGCGCTCAAGAGCGTACTCGACGGGGCGCTCACTGGTCCCCCGCCCAACGTGTTGCTCTACGCCACCTCCAACCGGCGCCATCTGCTGCCCGAGGCCATGAGCGACAACGATGCCTCGCGGCGGGTCGGCGAGGAGCTGCATCATGGCGACGCCGTGGAGGAGAAGATCTCGCTGTCGGACCGTTTCGGCCTGTGGCTGGGCTTCCATCCCTTCAATCAGGATGTCTACCTGGAGGCCTGCTGCCACTGGGTCACCCAGCTGGGCAGGGCCTCGGACTGGACCCGCGAGGCCCGCGCCGAGGCGATCCGCTTCGCCACCCTGCGTGGAGGCCGCAGCGGCCGGGCGGCCTGGCAGTTCGCCAACCACTGGGTGGGCCGTCGCCGCCTCCACGGCACGGGCTGAGCGGCACCGTGCCGCAGGGCGGCGCTCAGCCCTGGGGGATCAGTTCACCGCCCTCACCCACCGCCAGGCGCAGGGTGGGGGTGAACAGGCCGGAAGGCAGGGTCATGCCCAGGCCGCGCAGGTCGCCAGGGGTGATGGCCAGCTCGCTGCCGGCGGGCAGCTCGCCGCGGCGGGCGAGCCGGGTGGCCAGCTCCACCATGGGGGCCAGGCGCTCACGATCGTCGCCCAGCAGGTCGAAGGCGACGGGCAGGCGCAGCCGGGCGTCCTCGCCGGCGGTCAGGGTCACGTCCTGGGCATAGTCGCCGCTGACCGGTTCGGCGCCCGGGACATCCAGGCGCCAGCGGAAGCCGGCCATCTCCACCGGCGGCATGCCGGCAGGCAGGCCGAGGCCCAGGGCCAGGGTGGCCTTCACCGGCAGGCTGCCGGCGCCCAGGCTCGAGGCGATCAGCGAGGTGATATCGCTGGTGTCGAGGCGGGCATCCACGGCATAGGGGCCGATGCGCACCTCCTCGACCCCCAACGAGGTGACCGCCAGGCGAAAGGCGAACAGGCCGGTCTGGGGCAGCGCCAGGCAGCCGGTGAGCAGGGCGGCCAGGCAGAGGGGAGCGAGCAGGCGCCAGGGATAGGGGAAGCATCGGGAACGCATCAAGGGGTCTCCGGTGTCGGTCGGGGCTGCGGGCTGCGGCTTAGTGGCGACCGCGACGCGCCTCCTTGGTGCGGGTAAGCTCGCGTTTCTTGGCCTTCTCCCGGTCGCTGGCGCCGGCCAGGCTGTCGTAGGGGTTCTTCCCGGAGCGGAACTCGAAGCGCATCGGCGTGCCGCGGACCTTGAGCACCTTGCGGAAGGTGTTGGTCAGATAGCGCTTGTAGGCCTCGGGCAGCGCGCCCGTCTGGTTGCCGTGCACCACGATGATCGGCGGGTTGGCCCCGCCCTGGTGGGCCATGCGCAGCTTGATGCGCCGGCCGTGGACCAGCGGCGGCTGGTGCTGGGCCACCGCGTCCTGGAGGATATTGGTCAGGCGGTTGGTCGACCAGTGGCTGTTGGCCGAGGCGAAGGCCCGCTCCAGCGACGGGTAGAGGTCGCCCACCCCGGTGCCATGCAGCGCGGAGATGAAGTGCAGGTCGGCGTAGTCGGCGAAGCCCAGGCGGCGCTTGGTCTCGGTGCGCATCCTGTCCTTGGCCTCGCTTTCCAGGCCGTCCCACTTGTTGACCGCCAGCACCAGGGCACGGCCGCTGGTCAGCACGTAGTCGAGCAGGTGCAGGTCCTGCTCCACCAGGCCGCTGCGCGCATCCAGCACCATGATGGCGACATGGCATGCCTTGATGGCTTCCAGGGTCTTGATGATCGAGAACTTCTCGGCGATCTCGCGGACGTTCTTGCGGCGCCGCACGCCGGCGGTGTCCACCAGCACGTAGGGCCTGCCGCGGCGCTCGAAGGGGATCTCGATGGCATCCCGGGTGGTGCCGGCCTCGTCGAAGACCACCACCCGCTCCTCGCCGAGCAGGCGGTTGACCAGGGTCGACTTGCCGACGTTGGGGCGGCCGATCACGCCGATGCGGATGCCCTGGGGGCCGGTATCAGGAGGAGTGTCCTCGTCGCGCTCCGGGAAGGGCGAGAGCACCTCCTCGATCAGCGTGGTGACGTTGCGGCCGTGGGCGGCGGCGATGGGGTGCGGGTCGCCGAGTCCCAACTGCCAGAAGTCGGCCATGGCGGAGTGCTCCTCCAGACCGTCGGTCTTGTTGACCACCAGCCAGGTCTTCTTCTGGTTGACCCGCAGGTGGTTGGCGATGGCCTCGTCGGCGACATGCAATCCGGCCCGGGCATCCACCAGGAACAGCACGATGTCGGCCTCGTCGATGGCCTGCAGCGACTGCTCGGCCATGGCCGCGTCGATGCCTTCCTCGTCGCCGCTGATGCCACCGGTGTCGATCACCGTGTAGGCCTTGCCGCCGAGCGAGCCGTTGCCGTACTTGCGGTCGCGGGTCAGCCCCGGGAAATCGGCCACCAGGGCATCTCGGGAGCGGGTCAGGCGGTTGAACAGGGTCGACTTGCCCACGTTGGGGCGGCCGACCAGGGCGATCACAGGATTCATGGGCGAAGCTCCAGGGCTTCCAGGGTGCCGTCATCGGCCAGGGCATAGACCCGGCGGCCATCGGTGAGCGGACGGACGCTGATGCCGGACCCGTCGACCTCGGTACGGCCGACGATCTCGCCGCCACGAGCATCGATCAGGTGTAGATAGCCAGCATAGTCGCCGACCACCAGGCGACCGTCGGCGAAGGCCGGATCGGTGAGCGAGCGACCCTCGAGGGCCTCGAGTTGCCACCGCTCGTTGCCACTGTTGGCGTCCAGGGCCACGATGTGGCTGGCGGCATTGACCACGAACAGGAAGTCGCCCACCAGCACCGGCGTGCGGTAGCTGGAGAGTTCCCGGGCCCAGCGAATCTCGCCGGTAGTGGCGTCCAGCGCCGCCAGGCGGCCATTGTAGCTGGTGACGAAGAGGCGGCCGTCCGGCGTCAGCACCGGCTGGCCGGCCAGGTCCACCAGGCGCTCGATCTCGCTGCGCCCCTGGGGCACGGCGATGCGCCGCTCCCACAGCGGCTGGCCGCTGCGGTTGTCCAGGGTGGTCAGGCGCCCATCGGCGAAACCGACGAAGGTGACCGGGTCGATGACCCGGGGGGTGCCGGTGCCGCGCAGGGTCAGCGAGGGGCGGGGACCCGCATAGAGCCAGCGCTGCTCGCCGCTGGCACGGTCCAGGGCGGTGACGCTGCCATCCACGGCCTGGACCACCAGCAGTTGCTGGTTGGGCTGGGGGGCGGCGAGGACCTCGCTGTTGACCCGGGCGCGCCAGCGCACACTGCCGTCGGCCTGGTCCAGGGCCAGGACCTCGCCATTGCGGGTTCCCAGGTAGAGGGTATCGGCCACGGCGGTTAGCCCGCTGGAGACCGGGCTTGCGAGGTCGACCTCCCAGCGCAGTGCTCCACTCTCGGTATCCAGAGCCTCGACATGCCCCTCGGCGTCGGCGGCGAAGAGGCGGTTGCCATCCCGGGCGGGCGTGATGGGGTAGCCGGCTTGTCCGAGGCCGTCGCCGACCTCGGCCTGCCAGAGGGGCTTCACGGTGGTGGAGGCCTGGATGTCCTTCAGGGCCTTGGGGGGATATTGCGGCTCCACCTGGCCGGCACAGCCGGCCAGCAGGCCAAGGGCCGCCGTGGCGGCGATCAGCAGGGTCGGTTTCACAGGGTGGCCTCCTCGACGCCCAGGTTGTCGAGCTTGAGTTCTACGCCGTACAACGGACGGCCGCTCTGCTGCGAGAGGGACTGTGCCTCGCGCCAGGCATCGCGGGCCCGGTCGAGCTGCCCCAGGGCCTGATAGGCATCACCACGGGTATTGGCGCGCTGGGCCGCCAGGGCCGCGGGGATCTCCCCTTCCAGGGAAGCGAGTGCGGCCTCGGGCTGGTCGGCGGCGACCTGCAGGCGGGCGAGACGCAGACGGGCCAGCCCCTGGAGGTAGGGACGCGGGCTGTCCTCGATGACGGCCTCCAGTGCCTGACGGGCCGCCGCAGGGTCGTCATGGTCGACGGCCAGGCGGGCATCGAGCAGGCTCGCCAGGTCGGCGTACAGGGTATCGCCATGGGAGGCGGTGATCTCGCTCACCAGATCATCGGCCCGCTGCCGGGCCGCCTCGTCCAAGGTCTCCTGACCACTCAGCGAGAGCAGCTGCTGGTAGCGCATGGAGGCGGCCTCGGCCTGGCCGGCCTGGTAGTCCTGCCAGGTCTTCCAGCCGAACACGCCGGCGGCGGCGATCACCACGCCCACGATCAGCGAGGTGCCGTTCTCCTTCCACCAGCGCTTGATGGCCTCAAGCTGTTCTTCCTCGGTTCTCAGCTCCGCCACGGGCGGTCTCCTTTGGTGTCCTCGTGGCCGTCAGGCGAAGGATTCGCCTTCCAGCAGGGGTGTCAGGGCGGCGATCAGATCCTCCTGGCGCAGGCGCTGCTGCTCGCGCTCCTCGCGCAGGTACTTCAGGGTCACGCTGCCCTCGGCCAGTTCGTCTTCGCCCAGCAGCAGGGCCAGGCGGGCACCGCTCTTGTCGGCCTTCTTGAGACGGCTTTTGAAGCTGCCGCCGCCGCAGTGCAACTGCGCTCGCAGCTCCGGCAGCGTCTCGCGCAGGCGCTCGCCGAGCAGCAGGGCGGTGGCGGTGGACGCCTCGTCCATGGGCAGTAGGTAGACGTCCAGGGCGCCGCGGGCCTCGTCGGGTACCAGGTCGAGGGTCTCGAGCAGCAGCACCAGGCGCTCGATGCCCATGGCGAAGCCCACCGCGGGCACCGGCTTGCCGCCGAGCTGCTCGACGAGGCCATCGTAGCGACCGCCGGCGCAGACCGTGCCTTGGCTGCCCAGCGCCGTGGTGGTCCACTCGAAGACGGTGCGGCTGTAGTAGTCCAGGCCGCGGACCAGGCGCGGATTGATCTCATAGGCGATGTCGGCAGCGTCGAGCAGGGCGCAGAGCCGCTCGAAGTGCTCCTTCGACTCGGCGTCCAGGTGGTCCATCAGCCGCGGCGCGTCGGCCAGCATCGCCGCCATGTCCGGGTTCTTGGAGTCGAGGATGCGCAGCGGGTTGCTGGTCAGGCGACGACGCGAGTCCTCGTCGAGCACGTCATGGTGGGCCTCGAAGTAGCTCACCAGGGTGTCGCGATAGGCCGCACGGGCCTCCGGCGAGCCCAGCGAGTTGAGCTCCAGGGTAACGTACTCGAACAAGCCGAGCTGCTGCCACAGGCGGGCCGAGAGCAGGATGGTCTCGGCATCGATATCCGGACCCTCGAGGCCGAAGGCCTCCACCCCGATCTGGTGGAACTGCCGGTAGCGACCCTTCTGGGGGCGCTCGTGGCGAAACATCGGGCCCTGGTACCAGAGCCGCTGGGTCTGGTTGTGCAGCAGACCATGCTCCAAGGCGGCGCGCACGCAACTCGCCGTGCCCTCGGGGCGCAGGGTCAGGCTGTCGCCGTTGCGGTCTTCGAAGGTGTACATCTCCTTCTCGACGATATCGGTGACCTCGCCGATGGAGCGCTTGAACAGCGCGGTCTGCTCGACGATCGGAGTGCGGATCTCGTCATAGCCGTAGCGCGCCATCAGGTCGCGCACCTGGTCCTCGAAGTACTGCCACAGCGGGGACTGCGCCGGCAGCAGGTCGTTCATGCCACGGATGGCCTGGATCTTCTTGCTCAATGCTTGCTCCTTGAGGGTCGGCCGGGGTCAGGCGTCTCGGGCGATCACATCCTGTTCGGCCTGCTCTTTCTCGCGCACCTTGTCGCGGATCAACCGCTCCAGGTCGTCGACCAGGTGGTCGTTGCGCAGCTTGGTGGCCGGTTTGCCGTCGAGGTAGACGAGGTTGGCGGGGCTGCCGCCGGTCAGGCCGATATCGCTCTCCTTCGCCTCACCGGGCCCGTTGACCACGCAGCCGATAACGGAGACATCGAGTGGCGTCATGATGTCCTCGAGGCGCTCCTCCAGGGCGTTCATGGTGCCGATGACGTCGAAGTTCTGACGCGAGCAGCTCGGGCAGGCAATGAAGTTGATCCCCTTGCTGCGCAGGCGCAAGCTCTTGAGCATGTCGAAGCCGACCTTGACTTCCTCGACGGGGTCGGCGGCCAGCGAGACGCGAATGGTGTCGCCGATGCCGTCCATCAGCAGCATACCGAGACCGATGGAGGACTTGACGGTGCCCGAGCGCAGCCCGCCGGCCTCGGTGATGCCCAGATGCAGCGGCTGCTCGATCCGGGTGGCCAGATCGCGGTAGGCAGCCACCGCCATGAAGACGTCGGAGGCCTTGACGCTGACCTTGAAGTCGGGGAAGTCGAGGCGTTCGAGATGGTCGATATGACGCATGGCCGATTCCACCAGGGCCGCAGGGGTGGGCTCGCCGTACTTCTTCTGCAGGTCCTTCTCGAGCGAGCCGGCGTTGACGCCGATGCGGATCGGGATGCCGTGATCGCGGGCGGCCGAGACGACGGCGCGGACGCGCTCTTCCTTGCCGATATTGCCGGGGTTGATGCGCAGGCAGTCGACGCCCAGCTCGGCGACGCGCAGGGCGATCCGGTAGTCGAAGTGGATGTCGGCCACTAGCGGGACCTCGACCTCGCGCTTGATGCGGCCGAAGGCCTCGGCGGCGTCCATGGTTGGCACCGAGACCCGCACGATATCGGCACCGGCGGCCTCGAGCTGACGGATCTGGGCCACGGTGGCGGTCACGTCCAGGGTGTCGGTGTTGGTCATGCTCTGCACGGAGATGGGGGCGCCGCCCCCGACCGGCACGGAGCCCACGTGAATCTGGCGTGACTGGCGACGGATGATGGGCGATGGGGCATGCATGGCGACGGAATCACTCTCCCAGGGTAAAGCGGGCGACGTTGTTGGCCCCGGCGCGTTCACCGAGGTCCACGACCTCGCCGCGCCAGACCAGCTCGACGCCGGTGGCGTTGCCCACGGTCAGGCGGAAGGGCGGTTCGCCTTCGACGCGTGCCGTGGTGCCGGGTTCCTGCAGGCCGACGAAGATGCGCTGGTTGTCGGCATCGAAGATCTCGGTCCAGGACTGTTCGTTGAAGGTGAAGTTCAGTACCCGCGGGTCGGCGGCGGGCTCGGGCGTGGCCTCCGCCGTGGTCGCCTCGGCAGCCTCCGGGGCCGGCTCGCCGGCCACCTCGGCCGGCACTTCCGGCTCGGCGGCTATGGTAGGCGAGGCCTCGGTGGCGGTTTCGCCGTCCGGTGACGGTGCGTCCGGCGCCGGGGGCGTCTCCGTCTCGGCCGCCGGCCGGCCGACGTCATCGGTGGCCCTGCCGTCCTCGGTGATGGTGGTACGGCCATCGAGGCTATCCACCGCGACCGGCCCACTATCGGCGGGTGCCGGTGGCTGGCTGCCGCCGCGGCTCTGCCACCACAGCAGGGTCAGCCCGACCAGCCCGGCGATGACCAGCAGGGTGACCAGGCGAAAGGCCCAGGCGCCCAGCCGGGAGGGTGGCTTGGCGACTTGCACCGGGATGACCTTGCGTTCGCTCTCCTCCTTGCCGAAGCGGGCCTTGTAGAGGGCGATGACATGCTGCTCGTCCATGCCCAGCAGGCGGGCATAGGCGCGCAGGTAGCCACGCCGGTAGGCCGCCACTGGCACCTCTTCGTAGCTGTCCTGTTCCAGGCCCCGGATGACCGCGGGGCGCAGGTTCAGTGCCGCGGCGACCTCTTCCAGGGACAGGCCCTGGAGCTCGCGTTCCTGGTAGAGCAGCTCGCCAGGCGAGGCCTGGGGCGTGGTGACGGCCGCGTCATCGGTGGTTTCGGTGTCGCGCATGGCTGAGCATCCTTCGTCAGATAACGGTGGTCAGGGCGTACCACGGGGCACGTCCAGCTGCTCCCGGTAGAAGGCCGCCGCCGCCAGGTCGCCTCGGGCCCGAGCGATCTCGAGTGCCAGGCGCAGCGCCGCTTCCCGGGGGCCCGCCAATCGCATGTAGGTATCGAGCTGCTGCTGCGCGCGAGCGAGGTTGCCCTGGTCGGCCTCGAGCTCGGCCAGCAGCAGGTAGCTGCGCGGGCGGCGCGGGTCGATGCTCTGGGCGCGCCGGTAACTGTCGCGGGCGGCCTCGATGTCGCCCAGCTGCTGGCGGCACTGCCCCAGGTTGGCGAACAGCTGGGCCCGATTGGCATATTGCCTGTTGTCGGCGGCCTGCTCGAGCTGCTCGCAGGCCTCGCGAATCCGCCCCTGATCATACAGGAAGGCGGCGTAATTGTTGTGTGCTCGGGTCAATCCGGGGTCGGCATCGAGGGCGCGACGGAAGGTCTCGTCAGCCAGGCGCGCCTCGCCCTGACGCTGGTAGACCATGGCCATGGCCTGCAGGGCCTCGGCATCGTCGGGATCCAGTTCCAGCGCCTTGTCCAGCGCCGAGAGCGCCCGCGGCAGGTTGTTGCGCTCCAGGTAGGCCTCGCCAAGGCGCGCGTAGGCCTCGGCCGGCTCGCCGGGACCCGCATCCCCCCCAGGGCGGGTGGCGCAGCCGGCCAGCCACAGGGAGGCGATCAGCAGGGCCACCAAGGCCAACGGACGGGAGGCTGGCGTGCTCGGGCGACGCGACATGTCATGCTCTCTCATGGGAGACACGCTCGTGATGGGCGGCTCACGTAGACGGCGACTGTCGGGCGTATCGACGGCGTCGCGCCCCAGGCGCATGCCGAGACCCGGGCGGAAGGCCTGGCCGATGATGAAAAAGGCGTGACCATCAAAGCGCTGTGCCTGGGCGAAGTCAAGGTGGCCCGATCTCAGTCGGCATCCAGCTGGATCGACTGGATATAACGGGCGTGACGCTTGGTGCGGTCCTTGACCCGCCCCACCAGCTGGCCGCAGGCGGCATCGATGTCGTCACCGCGGGTGGAGCGGATCGGCGCCGTGTAGCCGAGTTCATAGAGCCACTGCTGGAAGCGCATCACCTGGTTGCGGGACGGCGTCTCGTATCCCGAGTGGGGGAAGGGGTTGAACGGGATCAGGTTGATCTTGCAGGGCAGTTCCTCAAGCAGCGCGGCGAGCTGTTCGGCATGTTCTCGCTGATCGTTGACGTCCTTGATCACCGTGTACTCGATGGTGACCATTCGCGTGTCGTCGCACTTGGCCAGGTAGCGATGGCAGGCATCGAGCAGGGTGCGGATATTGTACTTGCGGTTGAGTGGCACCAACTCGTTGCGCAACGCGTCGTTGGCGGCGTGCAGCGAGATGGCCAGGCTCACGTCGAGCTCGTCGCCAAGCCTGTCGAGCATCGGCACCACCCCAGAGGTGGAGAGGGTGACGCGGCGCTTGGAGAGGCCATAGCCGTTGTCGTCGAGCATCAGCTTCATGGCCGGCACCACGTTGTCGTAGTTCAGCAGCGGCTCGCCCATGCCCATCATCACCACGTTGGTGACCGGACGGTTGGCGGTGTCCTTGCGGGGGCCGACGCTGTTGCTGGCGACCCACACCTGGCCGATGATCTCGGCGGCGGTGAGGTTGCGCTGGAAGCCCTGCTTGCCGGTGGAGCAGAAGCTGCAGTCCAGCGAGCAGCCGACCTGGGAGGACACGCACAGCGTGCGGCGCTTGCCGTTCTCGGCGGGGATCAGCACCGTCTCCACGTAGCTGCCGTCCTCCACCTCCAGCACCCACTTGCGGGTGCCGTCGCTGGAGGTGCCCTCGTAGACCACCCTCGGGCCCCGGATCTCGGCGACCTCGGCCAGTCGCGTGCGCAGCGCCTTGGACAGGTTGGTCATGGCCGCGAAGTCGGCGCAGCCCTCGTGGTGGATCCATTTCATCACCTGGGTGGCACGGAACTTCTTCTCGCCGATGGAGAGGAAGAAGGCTTCCATCTCCTCGCGCGTCATGCCGAGCAGGTTGGTGCGTTGCGGAGCAGGGATGGCGGTCATGGCAGTCAGCGGGTCGGTGGGGCTGAGCGGGGGTGGGAGCCCCCCGCCGGTGACAGGCGATCAGCCGCGCGGGCAGATCTCGCTGTCCTCGAAGAAGTAGGCGATCTCGCGCTCGGCGGATTCCGGTGAGTCGGAGCCGTGAACGGCGTTGGCGTCGATGGACTGGGCGTAGTCGGCGCGGATGGTGCCGGCCTCGGCTTCCTTGGGGTTGGTGGCGCCCATCAGGTCGCGGTTGGCGGCGATGGCGTTATCGCCCTCCAGCACCTGCACGACCACCGGACCGGAGGTCATGAAGCCCACCAGGTCCTTGAAGAAGGGGCGTTCCTTGTGCTCGGCGTAGAAGCCTTCGGCCTGCTCCTGAGACAGCTGGAGCATCTTGGCGGCGACGATCTTGAGGCCGGCCTTCTCGAAGCGGCTCTCGATCTCGCCGATCACATTCTTGGCGACGGCGTCGGGCTTGATGATGGACAGGGTGCGCTGGTTGGCCATGGGGGCATATCTCCGGTTAAAAGGAAGTACGGGATGACGCCGCGCCGCCCCCGTGCTCCGGTGAGGAGGCGGGGACGGCGCGGCGTGGCGAATCAAGCGGCGCGGCGCCGGGCGCCGACTGGGCGCAGAGTATACCGCCCCGGGGCGGCGATAAACAATCGCGCTCCGGTTCCGACGAGGGGCGTCGCCATTGCACAAGCGAGGAGCGCCGGGGACAGGCCGAAGAGGGGGTCCTATTCCAGGGATGGAATCGGTAGCGCCCATGGAGGGGTTCACAGCGCCCCCTCGAAGACCTGTCGACGGAGTAGCCCCGAACACACGACTCTGACGACGACCACCTGGCGGCTTCAGACGCTGAAGCTCTCGCCGCAGCCGCACTGGTCCTTGACGTTGGGGTTGTTGAAGCGGAAGTACCGGTTCAGGCCCTCGGATACGTAGTCGACCTCGCTGCCGTCGAGCATCTCCAGGGCCTCGGGGGCCACGAAGACACTGACGCCGTGTTCCTTGAAGGCCACGTCGTCATTGGCCGCCTCGTCGGCGAAGTCGAGCACGTAGCTGTAGCCCGAGCAGCCGCTGGGCTTGACCGAGACCCGCAGGCCCAGGCCGTGGCCACGCTCCTCGAGCACCCGGCGGATCTGCTCGGCGGCGGAAGTGGTGATCGAAAGGTGCGCCATGCTGTTCTCCTGCAAGCGGTGGTGGATCAGGACGTCTGACGACGCAGGCCGGTGAAGGCGTGTCGCAGGGCCTCGATGGCCCGGTCGATGTCGTCCTCGGTGGTGAAGCGGCCGAGGCTGATGCGCAGCGAGGCCAGTGCCAGGTGCCGCGGCACCCCGATGCCCTTCAGAACATAGGATGGCTCGACGCTGGCCGAGTTGCAGGCCGACCCGGTGGACAGCGCGATGTCGCGCAGAGCCATCAGCAGCGACTCGCCATCCACGCCCTCGAAGGCCAGGTTGAGGATATTGGGCACCGCCACGTCGAGAGCCGTGTTGTGATGGATGCCCTCCAGCCCCTCGAGCCCGGCCAGCAGGCGGTCGCGCTGGGCGAGGATCCGTGCCTGGTCGGCCTCGCCTTCGCGACCGGCGAGGGTGAAGGCTTCCCCCATGCCGACGATCTGGTGGGTCGGCAGGGTTCCGGAGCGCATGCCGCGCTCGTGGCCGCCGCCGTGGATCAGCGCCTCCAGGCGCAGGTCCGGGTCGCGCCGGACATAGAGGGCGCCGACGCCCTTGGGCCCGTAGGCCTTGTGGCCGGACAGCGACATCAGGTCGATGCCCAGACGCGTCACGTCCAGGGGCAGGCGCCCCACCGCCTGGGCGGCGTCGGTATGGAAGACGGCGCCCCCGGCATGGGCCACCTCGGCCAGCGCCGCCAGGTCGTGGATGACGCCGAGTTCGTTGTTCACTGCCATCAGCGACACCAGCACCGTGTCCTCGCGCATGGCGGCGCGCAGCTGCTGTGGCGCGATGCGACCATCACGATCCGGCGTCAGCCAGGTTACCTCGACGCCCTCGGCCTCCAGCGCCGTCGCCGTGTCGACCACGGCCTTGTGCTCGATGCGTGAGGTTATCAGGTGGCGGCCGCGGGCCCGGTTGGCGCGCATGAAGCCGGTCAGTGCCAGGTTATCGGCCTCGGTAGCGCCGCTGGTCCAGACGATCTCGCGGGGGTCGGCACCGATCAGGTCGGCGACCTGGCGACGGGCGACTTCCACGGCCTGTTCCGCCTGCCAGCCGGGCATGTGGCTGCGCGAGGCGGGGTTGGCGAAGATGCCGTCCAGGGTCAGGTGGCGGCTCATGACCTCCGCAACCCGTGGGTCGACTGGGGTGGTGGCGGCGTAATCGAGATAGACGGGTGCGCTCATGGGCTCGCTTGAGGATTCTGGAGGTGAAGCGGCCGGTCGCTCAGGGCGACGAGGCCAGGATGGTGTCGCCGTCCTGCCGGCGGCGCTGGCGGCCGGCGATCGCCTGGACGTCGGGGCGTCCGGCGAGCTGGCCCAGGGTGACGCTCTCGAGGAAGCCGTGGATCTGCTCGGAGAGCTCGCTCCACAGGTGGTGGGTCAGGCAAGTATCGCCCTGCTGGCAGTCCGACAACCCCCCGCAGCGGGTGGTGTCCACCGACTCGTTGACGGCATCGATGACCCGGGCCACCGTGATTGTCTCCGGCGCCATGGCCAGCAGGTAGCCGCCACCGGGGCCGCGCACGCTCTCCACCAGGCGCGCCCGCCGCAGGCGAGCGAACAGCTGCTCGAGGTAGGACAGCGAGATCTCCTGTCGGCGCGAGATATCGGCGAGGCTGATCGGGCCGGCATTGGCATTCAGCGCCAGGTCGAGCATGGCGGTGACGGCGTAGCGTCCCTTGGTGGTCAGGCGCATGAGGAAGTTACCTCGGCGACGACGCGTGGGTCGGCGGTCGATGGAAGCGTGCCGACGTCCCTGGGAGAGGTCGGGTCGAACCGACATTATGGTAAAGACCGAGTAGCGTGGTCAACCATTTCCCCGGGCGGGCGGCTTCGGCTCACGCTGGCGGGAAGTGGCGGTTCCCTCGCGCTCTGCCGGTGAGCAGCCGCTATCCACGTCGTCGAGGATCTCGGCGAAGTCCTCGTCGCGCAGCTCGGGAAGCTGGCCGTCGCGGTAGCTGGCGTCCACCTTGCGCAGGGTTTGGCACATGCGCTCGATGCGCTCGTCCACCGCATGCATGTGGTCGAGCATCGCCTGCATCGAACGGGCCACCGGGTCGGGCATGTCCTGGCTGACCCCGTAGGCGTCGAAGCCGAATTTCTGGCGTATCGCCTCGCGGCGTGCGGGATCCACCTCGAGGGCCTCGGCGCTGTCGGGTTCGTCGCGCTTGACGATCTTGCCGGGGATGCCCACCACCGTGGCGCCGGCGGGCACCTCCTTGGTGACCACGGCGTTGGAGCCGATCTTGGCCCCGGTGCCTACGCTGAAGGGCCCTAGAATCTTGGCGCCGGCCCCGACGATCACCCCGTCCTCCAGGGTTGGGTGGCGCTTGCCCTGGTTCCAGCTGGTGCCGCCAAGGGTCACGCCCTGGTAGAGGGTCACGTCGTCGCCCACTTCGGCGGTCTCGCCGATCACCACGCCCATGCCGTGGTCGATGAAGAAGCGCCGGCCGATCTTCGCCCCGGGGTGGATCTCGATGCCGGTGAGCCAGCGCGAGAAGGTCGACAGGGTCCGTGCCAGCCACTTGAGGTTGTGCTGCCATAGTCGATGGCTCAGGCGGTGGATCAGCAGGGCATGCAGGCCCGGGTAGTTGGTCAGCACTTCCAGGAAGTTGCGCGCCGCCGGGTCGCGGGCGAATACGCTGTTGATGTCCTCGCGCAGACGTTGAAGCATGCAGCGGTCCTTGGTGGCGGGCGAAGGAGGAGGTTTTTTATAGAAGAGGCTTTTATAGTGGGGGCACGGCGGCGGCGCTTCAAGGCGTCCCGTCGTCGCCGGTGGCGCGTTCGGCCTGCTGCTGCGTGGCGGTGAGAATGCCGCGCAGGATGTTGAGCTCCATGCGCTCCGGCCGGGCGCGCAGGGTGAAGCGGCGTAGTCGGGCCATCAGCTGGCGGGGGGTCGCCGGGTCATGGAAGCCGATATCGATCAGAGTACGCTCCAGGTGGGCGAAGTAGTGCTCGAGCTCCGCATGGCTGGCCAGGGCGGAGGCGGAGGCCGTGTCGGCATCACTCGGGCGCCCCTCGAGCCAGGCGAGCCGACACTCGTAAGCCAGCACCTGCACGGCGGCGGCCAGGTTCAGCGAGCTGAAGTCCGGGTTGGTGGGGATATGCACGTGGGCATGGCAACGTTGCAGTTCGGCATTGGTCAGTCCGCTGTCCTCGCGGCCGAAGACCAGGGCCACGTGGGCCTCGGGGTCGGCCAGCTCCTCGGGAAGCTGGCTGCCGAGCTGGCGAGGCGTGATCATCGGCCAGGGCAGGGTGCGCGAGCGGGCACTGGCGCCCACCACCAGGGTGCAGTCCGCCACCGCCTGCTCGAGGGAGGCCACCACTCGAGCGTCGTGCACCAGGCGGTCGGCGCCCGAAGCCCGGGAGACGCTGTCGGCGGTGATCGCCTTGCAGCGCGGGGCCACCAGGGCCAGGTCCGAGAGGCCCATGTTGTGCATGGCGCGGGCCGTGCCGCCGATGTTGCCGGGGTGGCTGGTGCCGATCAGGACGATGCGGATGCGGTCGAGCATGAAACTTCCTGTGAGGCTGGTGGAACGGCAGGAATGGGAGTCTAGCATGTTGCGAGCGCCGAGCGCCGAGCGCCGAGGGGCAAGGGCCGTGGCGCTACGGGCCGGGCTCTGCTAGGATTCGCGCCATCGTTCCGAGCGAAAGCCCCGTTCTTTAACACCACCGACTCCCCAAGGCCCGATCATGCATCCGATGGTCCAATTTGCGCTGCGCGCCGCGCGCAGCGCCGGCGAACAGTTCCTGCGTATCCGCGAGCGCATCGAGAACGCCCATGAAGAACACAACCTCGACCGCCTGCTCGAGGACGCCGCCCGCAACGCCGAGACGCTGATCACCCGTCAGCTATCTCGCGGCTACCCTCAGCATGGCGTCGTCGGTCGCTATACCCCCCATCGCAGCGGGGAAGGCGAGGGTAGCGACGTGCTGTGGCGCATTGAACCCTTCCATGGGTACTCCAACCTGTGCGTCGCCTCGCCCAGCTTCGCGCTGTCGCTGGTCTGCCTGGTCAAGGGCCGCCCGGAGCATGCGGTGGTGATCTGCCCCTTCAGCGATGATGAATACCTGGCCAGCCGTGGCCGCGGTGCCCAGCTCAACGGCAAGCGCATCCGCGTGCCGAGGAGCACGGCGATTGCCGGCAGCCGCATCGCCATGAGCCTGCCGGAGACCTGGCTGCGTGCCCGCCTGCTGCCCGCCTACCTGACCCTGGTCGAGCAGCTCGCACCGCAGATCGAGGTGCAGCGCGCCTCGGGTAGTGGCCTGCTGGACCTGGCCGAGTTGGCTGCTGGGCGGGTCGAGGCAGCCTTCGTGCTGGGCCTGGAGGAGCAGGACATGCACGTCGGGACCCTGCTGCTCAAGGAGTCCGGCGCGCTGATGGGCACCCCCGACGGCCAGCCTTCGGTAACGCCCGAAAGCCAGCTGATGGCCGCCGGCCCCCGCCTCTACAAGGCGTTGGTCAAGCAGCTCAAGCCGCACTTCTAGCCTCGAGGCTCGGCGGTCCGGTGGAGCCGGAATGGCCACGCAAGACGCCCCCGCGGCCTGGCCGCGGGGGCGTCTTGCATTCAGGGCCTGCTCGGGGCGGATGACCCGGCGTCGACGGGACTGTTCTGTCTCGGTGTGTTGGTATAGGTTTGGGGAGGGAGTGACCTGCAGCCACCCGGTTTCATGCGCCCCGGCCTCGCCGGGCCATGAACCCCACTCGCGAGAGGAGTGATGATGCAACCGCTCAGCTATTATTACCACAATGTGCTGGAAAGCCTGGAGAAACCCTGCGATGTCCCCGCCGTGCATCTTCAGGAGGGCTATGACCTCCTGTATCGCTACGGCGGCCGGGTCGAGATGGACCTGATTCGCCGGGCCGAGGAGGCCAGCGCGAATGGCGAGCCGCCCCCCTGGCACGAGGCCCTCGATGCCGAGCAGCGGGACAAGCTGCGCCGCGCCCTCGATGACGAGAATCCCGCCAAGATCCTCAAGCTGATGCAGCGCAACGGTTATACCGGCGTGCTCTATCACCACGCTCGCGAAGTCTTCTCTCCCGACGCCCAGAGCGTCGCCTAGGCCAACTCTCAACCGCCCCGCCCCGGGTGCCGCCGGTCCCACGCGACCGGGCCATCAAGCAGGAGGAATGTTGCCTCCTGCTTGATCCGGCCAGAAAAAGGTATTATGAATACCACTTAAGGCCCGCACGTCAAACCGGAGGGTTGCATGCTGTCCCAGTCCACCATCGATACGGTCAAGAGCACCGCCCCGCTACTCGAGGATGAAGGGGAAAGGATCACCCGCCTGTTCTACGATAAGCTGTTCAGCCACCACCCCGAGCTCAAGCACATCTTCAACATGGCCAACCAGGCGAAGGGGGAGCAGGCGCGTGCCTTGGCCGATTCGGTCTTCGCCTATGCCAGCCATATCGACCAGTTGGAGGCCCTGGGGCCGGTGGTCAAGCGCATCGCCCACAAGCATGCCAGCCTGCAGGTAGCCCCGGAGCACTACCCCATCGTCGGCCAGTATCTGCTGGAAGCGATTCGCGACCACCTCAAGCTGCACGATGATGATCCCGTGCTGACGGCGTGGGCAGAGGCCTACGAGGCCCTGGCGGCGATCTTCATCCAGACCGAGGAGGGGGTCTATCAGGCGAACGAGGCCACACCCGGTGGCTGGCGCGGTGATCGCGCCTTCCTCATCGACAGGACCGAGCGCGAGACCGACGAGGTCAAGTCCTTCTACCTGCGACCGGAAGACGGCCAGCCGATCGCCGACTTCCGTCCCGGTCAGTATGTGGGGGTCAAGACCCGGCCGCCGTCCTCACCGTTCGACGAGATCCGCCAGTACTCGCTATCCAGTGCCCCCGGGGAGCCTTACTATCGCATTACCGTCAAGGCGGAGGCCGCCGGCACTTCGCTCCCCGGCCAGGTCTCTAACTTCCTGCACGGTGCCAGTGTCGGTGACAGGGTCTGGCTGCGGCCGCCCACCGGTGATTTTGTCGTCGAGAGGCGTTTCGAAAGGCCGGTGCTGATCGGCGGGGGGATCGGCATCACGCCGCTGGTCAGCATGTTGCTCAATGCGGTAAAGCAAGGCTGGGATCTCGAGCACCTGGTGTTCATCCACTGCTGCCGCGACCGCTCGCACCATGTCATGCACGATGAGCTTCGCGCGCTGAGTGCGCAGAAGGGCTTCAAGTATTATGTTGCCTACGAGCAGGGGGAGGGGGCCGACCATCTCGGCTACCTTGACTCGGCCATCCTCGAGAAGTGGCTGCCCTTCGAGGGTCGCGGCGATGTCTATTTCTGCGGCCCCACGGCCTTCATGGCGGGGCTGAACATCCTGCTCAAGCGGATGGGCTATGGCGACGACCAGCTCCATTACGAGATCTTCGGACCGCGTATCCGCTTCAGCGAGGCTCCCTGACAAGAGTCAGGCATGAAACGAAGACGCCACCCGGCATGCCGGGTGGCGTCTTCGCATCAGCGCCGTCTGCTGGCGGCGCAGCGCAGGCAGAGGCGCCGGCCTAGGGCAGCTCCTCGGCCTCCGGGTCTTCCTTCTTGGCCGGGATCAGGTCCTCGCGCTGCAGCTTGAGCGGTAGCAGCAGGGCCGCGGCCACGTAGATGGACGAGAAGGTCCCGATCACCACGCCGATGATCAGCGCCACGGCGAAGAAGTGGATCATGTCACCGCCCAGGGTGACCAGGGCCAGCAGCACCAGCAGCGTGGTGCCGGAGGTCGCCAGGGTCCGCGACAAGGTCTGGTTGATCGCCTCATTGAAGATGATCGGCATGTCGTCGATGCGCGACTTGCGGATGTTCTCGCGGATGCGGTCGTAGACCACGATGGTGTCATTGAGCGAGTAGCCGATCACCGCCAGCACGGCGGCCAGCACGGTGAGATCGAACTCGAAGCCGAACAGCGCGAAGGTGCCGACCACGATGATCACGTCGTGCAGCAGGGCCAGCAGGGCGCCCAGGGCGAACTTGTACTGGAAGCGGGCGGCCACGTAGAGCATCACGATGCCCAGGGCGACCAACATGCCCAGGCCGCTTTGGTCGCGCAGCTGGTCACCCACCTGGGCGCCGACGAACTCGGCGCGCACCAGGTCGACGCTTTCGCCGCCCTGGCGCAGCAGCGCCACCACCTGCTCGCCGACATCGGGGTCGAAGGCCTGCTGCAGGCGGATCAGCACCTCGGTGGCGGCGCCGAAGGTCTGCACCGAGACATCCTGGAAGCCGGCGGCCTCCAGGGTCTGGCGGATGCTGTCCAGGGCGGGGGCCGTGGCGTAGCGGACCTCCACCAGGGTGCCGCCGGTGAAGTCCAGGCCCAGGTTGAGCCCGTTGACCACCAGGGCGGCGATCGACACCACCAGCAGCGCCGCGGAGATCGCGAAGGCGATGCGGCGGTTGCCCATGAAGTCGAACTGTCGATTGATGAGGGTTTTCATGACCACCTCTTATATCCGGAGCGTCTTGACCGGCTTGCCGCCGTAGGTAAGGTTCACCATCGCTCGGGTCACCATCAAGGCGGTGAACAGCGAGCTCAGGATGCCCAGCGACAGGGTCACGGCGAAGCCCTTGACCGGCCCGGTGCCGATCGAGAACAGGATCAGCGCCACCAGCAGGGTGGTGATGTTGGCGTCGACGATGGAGGTGAAGGCGCGCTCATAGCCGGCGTGGATGGCCTGCTGAACCGACAGCCCCGTGCGTAGCTCCTCGCGGATGCGCTCGAAGATCAGCACGTTGGCGTCCACCGCCATCCCCAGGGTGAGCACGATGCCGGCGATCCCCGGCAGCGTCAGGGTGGCCCCGAGCATCGACATGACCGCCACCAGCAGGGTCAGGTTGAGCGCCAGGGCGAGGGTGGCGAAGACGCCGAACACCTTGTAGCGCACCAGCATGAAGGCCACCACCAGCAGCAGGCCGATTTGCACCGAGAGCACGCCGCGCTCGATGTTCTCCGCACCGAGGCTCGGCCCGATGGTGCGCTCCTGGGCGAAGTAGATCGGTGCCGCCAGGGAGCCTGAGCGCAGCAGCAGCGCCAGCTCGGCGGCCTCGGTGGGCGAGTCGAGGCCGGTGATGCGGAAGCTGTTGCCCAGCGCGCTCTGGATGGTGGCCAGGCTGATGATGCCGCGCTCGGTGTAGGGGTCACGGACGGTGACGGCCTCACCGTCTTCCATCACCGTGCGTTCGCGGGTCTTGTGCTCGATGTAGAGCACCGCCATGTTGCGGCCGATGTTGGTGCGGGTGGCGCGGTTCATCAGGGTGCCGCCGGTGCCGTCCAGGTCGATGTTGACCTGGGGCCGGCCGTTCTCGTCGAAGCTGCGGCTGGCGCTGGAGACGCTGTCGCCGGTGATGATCACGTCGCGCATCAGGGTGGCGCTGCGCGAGGGCTCGTTGCGGAACGGGAAGGTCTGGGTCTCGGCCTCCGGCGTGTCGGGGCGAGCCTCGAGACGGAACTCCAGGTTGGCGGTGGCGCCGACGATGCGCTTGGCGGCGGCGGTGTCCTGCACGCCGGGCAGCTCCACCACGATGCGCGCCGGGCCCTGGCGCTGGACCAGCGGCTCCGCCACCCCCAACTCGTTGACCCGGTTGCGCAGGGTGGTGAGGTTCTGGTTGATGGCGTAGTCCTGGATCTCCTCGACCTGCTGGTCGGTGAGGGTCATGCGCAGCGCGGCGCCCCGGCCGGCATCGCGGTTCTGGAAGTCGAACCCGGGGTACTCCCGGCTGATCAGCCGGCGCGCCGCATCGCGGTCCTCGGCGTTCATGAAGTCCATGCGGATGGAGCGTGTGCCGATCTCGGTATTGCGATAGCGGATCCGCTCGTCGCGCAGCATCTCGCGCATGGCGCTGGCATTGACCTCGAGGCGCTGGGCCAGGGCGGCTTCCATGTCGACCTCGAGCAGGAAGTGCACGCCGCCGCGCAGGTCGAGGCCCAGGGTCATGGGCGAGGCGGAGAGCGACTGCAGCCACTCCGGCGTAGACTCGGCGAGATTGAGCGCCACGGTGTAGTCGCCACCCAGCATATCGCTGATCAGGTCGCGGGCCCGTGCCTGATCATCGGTGCTCTCGAGGCGGATTAGGACGCTGGCGGGCTCGCGCTCGACGGCCTGGACCTCGATGCCGGCCTCATCGAGCCGGGTACGGATGCGCTCCACCTGGCGTTCGTCGACGGTGACGCCACCCCGGTCGCTACTGATCTGCACGGCCGGATCGGCAGGGAACAGGTTGGGAAGGGAGTAGATCAGGCCGACGAGAAGGACGAGGAGTATCAGCAGATACTTCCACAGGGGATAACGGTTGAGCATGGGGGCCCTGCCCTCAGGTTGCTGGCAATGGAGGCTGGCGGATCGGGGCGCGGCCGCGGGGCAGGCCGGCCGGCGCCCGCTCCGATGGCCGCGGGGCGGCCCACGCACCGCCCCGGCGAGGGCGGTGGCGAAGGCGCGGCCCGGTCAGATGGACTTGAGCGTGCCCTTGGGCAGCACGGCAGCCACGGCGTTCTTCTGCACGTTGACCTCGGTGCCCTCGGCGATCTCCATGGTCAAAAACTCGCTCTCGTCGCTCACCTTGGTGACACGCCCCAGCATGCCGCCGCCGATGACGATCTCGTCACCCTTGGAGAGGCCGGCGACCAGCTGCTTATGCTGCTTGGCCCGCTTGGCCTGGGGGCGCCACAGCAGGAAGTAGAAGATGGCCACGAAGCCGACCAGCATGACGATCTGGGCGATGCCGCCACCGGCGGCGCCGGCGTCCTGGGCCATGGCCGGGGAGATGAAGAAGTCCAGCATGTATGACGCTCTCCTGGGTGGTGAAAAGGGAATGGTTGCCGGTCGGCCTGACGGGCCGGCCGCGGGTCAAATCGGTGCGGGAGGAACCGGCAGGCGGCGCTGCGCGTAGAAGCCTTCCACGAAGTTGGCCAATGTACCCGCTTCGATTGCACCGCGCAAACCGGCCATCAGGCGCTGGTAATGGCGCAGGTTGTGGATGGTGTTGAGCATCGAGCCGAGCATCTCGTTGCAGCGGTCCAGGTGATGGAGGTAGCTGCGCGAGAAGTGCCGGCAGGTGTAGCAGTCGCAGTCCACCTCCAGCGGGGCGGTATCATGGCGGTGCTTGGCGTTGCGGATCTTGACCGTGCCCTCGGCGGTGAACAGATGGCCGTTTCTGGCGTTGCGGGTGGGCATCACGCAGTCGAACATGTCGACCCCGCGGCGCACGCCCTCCACCAGGTCTTCTGGCTTGCCCACCCCCATCAGGTAGCGCGGCTTGTCCGCAGGCATCCACTCGGGCAGGTAGTCGAGCACCTCGATCATCGCCGCCTTGGGCTCGCCCACCGAAAGGCCACCGATGGCGTAGCCGTCGAAGCCGATGGCCTCGAGGCCCGCAAGCGAAGCCTCGCGCAGGTCCGGGTACATGCCGCCCTGGATGATGCCGAACAGCGCCGAGGGCGAGTCACCGTGGGCGTCGCGGGAGCGCCTGGCCCAGCGCAGCGACATCTCCATGGAGCGTCGGGCCTCCTCGACGCTGGCCGGGTAGGGCGTGCACTCGTCGAAGATCATCACGACATCCGAGCCTAGCGCGCGCTGCACGGCCATCGACTCCTCGGGGCCCATGAACACCTTGGCGCCGTCCACCGGCGAGCGGAAGTGCACCCCTTCCTCGGTGATCTTGCGCATCTCGCCCAGCGAGAATACCTGGAAACCGCCCGAATCGGTGAGAATCGGCTTGTCCCACTGGGCGAAGTCGTGCAAGTCGCCATGGGCCTCGACCACCTCGGTGCCCGGGCGCAGCCACAGATGAAAGGTGTTGCCGAGGATGATCTCGGCGCCGATCTCCTCCACCGCGGCGGGCGTCATGCCCTTGACGGTGCCGTAGGTGCCCACCGGCATGAAGGCCGGTGTCTCCACGGTGCCGCGGGGGAAGGTCAGGCGTCCGCGGCGTGCCCGGCCGTCGCTGGCCAGGTGCTCGAAGGTCATGAAGCACTCGTTTCGCATCGGAGATCTCGAAAACATCGGTCAGCGGGCTCGGGTCAGGAACATAGCGTCGCCGTAGCTAAAGAACGCATAGCCCTCGCAGACCGCCTCCCGGTAGGCGGCCATCACCGCCTCGAAGCCTGCGAAGGACGCCACCAGCATCAGCAGGGTCGATTCCGGGAGGTGGAAGTTGGTGACCAGCGCATCGACGACGCGCCATTCATAGCCCGGGTAGATGAAGATATCGGTCTCGCCGCGGTAGGGCGCGATCGTGCCGTCGGTGCTGTTAAGGCACGCCGACTCCAGGCAGCGCACGCTGGTGGTGCCCACGGCGATCACCTTGTTGCCCCGGGCCCGGGCCGCGCGTACCTGGTCGCAGGCCGCCTCGGAGACCTCGATCCATTCACTGTGCATCTGATGCTCGCGAATGTCGTCGGCGCGCACCGGCTGGAAGGTGCCGGCGCCCACGTGCAGGGTGACGAAGGCGCTCTCCACGCCCTTCTCGGCAAGCCGCCCGAGCAATGGCTCGTCGAAGTGCAGCCCAGCGGTGGGCGCGGCCACGGCGCCGTCGCGGCGGGCATAGACGGTCTGGTAGCGTTCGCGGTCGGCCAGCTCATCCTCCCGGGTGATATAGGGCGGCAGCGGCATATGGCCGTGCTCCTCGAGCAGCGCGATCAGCGGCGTCTCGCCGAGGAAGCGCAGCTCGAACAGTGCCTCGCGCCGACCCTCGACCACGGCGCGGATGCCGCCCTCGAAGACGAGCTCGGTGCCGGGCCGGGGCGACTTGCTGGCACGCAGGTGGGCCAGGCCGCGATGGGCATCCAGGGGACGCTCCAGCAGCATCTCCACGCGCCCGCCGCTGGCCTTGTGGCCATGCAGGCGGGCGGGGATCACCCGGGTGTCGTTGAACACCAGCAGATCGCCCGGCGTGAGCATCTCGAGCAGGTCGGGGAAGCGGCGGTGCGCAAGCCGGCCGCTCTCGCCGTCGACGCACAGCAGGCGGCAGTCGCTGCGTTGTTCGGAGGGGTAGCGGGCGATCAGCGCCTCGGGGAGCTCGTAGTGGAAATCGGCGCGCTGCATGGGATCCGGTTCGGTCAAAAAATGGCCTGTAGGATAGCGTCTCGAACGCTCAAAGTCAGCGATGGGTGGCTCCCATCACCAGGCGCTTTCGTCAGGCGGGAAGGCGATCGAACGAGATGCCACGAGCCAGTTGAGCTGAAGAGCGAAGCAGACGGGGTGGCTGCCTTGCACCTGTGGCCAGCCGCTACCGCGAAGAGTGAGGCCGTGGGGCAGGCGTTGCTGCAGGTGGCGGGTTGGTGCGCCAGGTGAGACTCGAACTCACACGCCCGAAGGCAAGGGATTTTGAATCCCTCATGTCTACCGATTCCATCACTGGCGCACGCTCCAGCAGCGCCCGGTATTCTGCCTGTACCGCGGCGGCGTGGCAAGGGCTGGAGCTATCCCGTGAGCGGTAGGGTGGCCTCTCGGGAAGGGAGACCGTGCGCAAAGGCCGCACTGGCAACCTTGACGGAAAAGAACGGTCATGGTGTCGGTGCGCGGATCGCAGCTGATATAGCCGGTTTCACGGTCTGATTTTGCCCAGTCCCCCTGATGAAGGCACTGCCGTTGCAGCAGGGCGATATTGAACATGCGGTATTTGCCGACCTTCACGGCGGGCAGGTGGCCGTTGCGGATGTGGCCGTAGACCACCCCTTGTTCGAGGCCGGAGAGCTCGGCGAAACGCTCGATGGTCATGAGGGGCACGTTAGCCGGGACCTGGGGCGCTTGTGTGTCTTCCATGTCGTCACCTGCCTTTGGTTGCCTGTGTTAGGCTCAAGTGGTCTGGTTTACAGGTAATTCGCCAGGGTAATCATTAGTGGGTATAGTCATGCATGGTGAGGCGTCAAGTGCGGTTGGGATGATTAGCCCAGAGGCTTTCGAAGCCCGAATGATCGCGTAAATCGGTGTCCATAATTGCTGGATAGGATCAGACAGTCGCTTACGAGCGATTGTGCCGACACGCCAGTTCCTTCCCTGCACCTGGTTCATGTTCCTCTTGCAGAAAAGTCACTTTCTGCGGCGATCCGTCTTCGCCCACCGTGAACTACAATAAATTAGCCTAAGCCAGACGCTCCCTGACGGCGATCATGAGACCCAGCGCACCGACATCGAACTTGCCCCTGCGGTCAGGCTTGTCGTGCGTATGCGACTACGTTGCTCTACATCGAGATGCCCAAGGCTGATGGTACGGCGATACCCGCAACGTGCAGCACCGTCTCAGGGATTGGAGCCTCCGGGCCCTTGACTGTCGTCTCGAGGCACCATCAAGCTCACAAACGATGACATGTTGCCGTGTTCCTGCGGGTTATAGCGCCGGATGGCTCATCCCGGTATCGGGACGTCATTCGGAATCAGGGACCTGCTGCCGATCGACGTGCTTCCTCGATACCCCAACGAGGCAAACCCCATGAAACTCACGGTATGCGGTTCGGCTCTGATCATCGCACTACTCGCCATGCCCCCCGTCATGGCGGAAGATTCGGTGTATCTGGAAGAGCGCATGAAACGTCTTCATGAAAAACAGACGGCATCCATTCAGGCTCCGGCGACATCAGCGGCACCGACAAAGCCCTTGCTGACCGATCCCTGGTGGCGTTGACACTGAACTCTCGCCCGTGGCTGCCCGGTAAATGCAGGACCAGCAGACGCGCAGCACTCGCCCGAGGCGAGTGCTGCGCTGGCGTCTCCTGAAATGGCCACTCCCCGCCGAGGCAAGAATACCGGGATATGAAGCGGTAACATTTCTCGTCCATGGCTCAACCGCGAGTCATGGCCTTCGTCTTGAAATCCTTGCGCAACATCCTCGGCCCGCAGCGCCAAGCGCAATCGCCGCGGAGGGAGATCATCCACGCGGGCTCGTATGCTCATCGATCATGTGATGAAGCCGCGCACGTGCCGGCGCCTGCTCGCCGGGAGGGTATTCCGCGATTAACGCTGCCGCCAGTTGGGCGAGGCGCTCCAGATCCATTGTCTGGGCCTGGCCTTTAATGTTGGCGACTTCCAGTGCTTCGCCGATGGCTCTTGGTGTCGTCTCGTCGTCGGTGACAACCAGGTACTTGGACATCATTGCGGCCCTCCGGAATACTCTCCTGCAAAGGGTAGCGTGGATTCTCTTTCCTGCACTCGCTCACTGCCGTCAGGAAATTGTCACATCAGGCCGGCGATCACCGCGGCGAGCGTGATCCCGGTCAGGACATAACCCAGCAGAGCCATCAGCCCGTCCCGGGCGAGCAGCGCCAGGCCGAAGAGGGTCAGGACAAGGCCCGCACCGTTGGCGGAGAAGGGCACCACCTCCATGGGCGGCATCGCCAGGGCGATCAGCAGGCAGGTCAGCGCCACCGGCACATGGGCCGGCGGTCGGGTGAGCCAGGTGAGCCGTTGCTTGAGCAGGCGGTCAACCCAGCAGGCCGGCCGTCGTAACCAGCGCAGGACGCGGGTGAAGCGCTCGCGCGAGATCCGGCGTCGCAGCAGCCAGCCTGGCAGCCAGATATGTTTCCGCCCGGCCAGTAGTTGGCCGGCCGAGAGCAGCACTAGGCAGGCCATGAGCGTGGGAACGCCGGGAATATCGCCGAGCAGGGGGGTCAGGGTGATCAGCCCGGCCACCAGCAGGAAAGGGGCATAGGAGCGACGACCCATGCTGTCGAGGATCGCGGCCAGGCTCACGGTCTGCGTGTGGCGTCCGGCCCTTTCGACGCGGTCCAGCAGCTCTTCCAGGCTGGCCGGGCCAGATGAATTCGGCGCTTCAGTGGTCTTATCGGCCATGACGACCTCGCGTCCCGATCAGCACGCCGCCGAGCAGCAGCAGGGCCGGCCCCACGAAGCCGACAGGATGGGTGGTCACCCAGCCGACGATCAGCAGCAAAAGGCCGAGCAGCAACAGGGCCAGGGCGAGGGTCCGGGTGGTCATGGAAGCTCCGGGTCAAGGTGTGGCGACCAGTGTAGACCGGCGCCTGCCGACACTGCAGCCATCCGGGGCTGTCCACTTTCCGGCGGATGGCGTAACGTTAAATAAAGTTCATGCCGTCCTTCGTCCGCCAGCGGGCGAAGGACGGCTGTCGTTGATTTGCGCGCCCTACGCCCCGTCGGCGCTGACGGCCCAGGAGGTCCCATGACGATGCGTCCCCCCCTTATCATCAATCGGCTCGATGCCGAGCGCCTGCAGCGGCTCATCGATGCCGCCGACGACCAGGATCTAGCAGTGGCCGAGGCGCTCGAGGCGGAGCTGGAGCGTGGCGAAGTGCTCGATCCGGAAGAGATGCCCGAGGACGTGGTCAGCATGAACAGCCGAGTGCAGTTTACCGATCTGGGGCGTGGCCGCCAGATCACTCGCACCCTCGTCTACCCGCATGCCTTGGCCTCCACGGAAGACGCCATCTCGGTGATGGCGCCGGTGGGGGCGGCGTTGCTCGGCCTGCGCATCGGCGACACCATCGATTGGCCCCTGCCAGGCGGCGGCAAGACGCGGCTGCGCCTCGATGCCCTGCTCTGGCAGCCCGAGCGGGAAGGCCAGTTCCATCGTTGAGGTCCTGATACCGGAGGAGCACCCATGCCGATCTCGCTGTGGCTGTCGCTGGCCGCGGTCTGCACCCTGGGCGCCATGTCGCCGGGGCCCAGTCTGGCCCTGGTGTTGCGCCATACCCTGGGCGGTGGCCGTGCGCCCGGTGTGGTGGCCGGCCTGTCACACGCACTCGGCGTAGGGCTCTACGCCCTGTTGACGGTCTGGGGGCTGGGCGCGCTGATCGTGCGCTTTCCAATGCTGTTCCAGGCGATCACCTGGGCCGGAGCCGCCTACCTGGCCTGGCTGGGGCTCCAGGCACTGCGGGCTGGACGGGTGGGAGCGCTGAATGCCGCGACCGTTACCACCACCCCTGGCCAGGCAGCCCGTGAGGGCATGCTGGTGGCGCTCGGCAATCCCAAGCTGATCCTGTTCTTCATCGCCCTGCTCAGCCAGTTCGTGACCCCCGAGATGAGCCTCGGGGCCCGGGCGCTCATCGTGCTCACGGCGATGATCATCGATGGCGGCTGGTATGTGCTGGTGGCCGTCAGCCTCTCGCATTCGCGGGTGCTGCCCTGGCTGCGTGCCCGAGCCCACTGGATCAACCGGGCCACCGGCGTGCTGTTGCTGGCCCTGGCACTGCGGGTCGCGGCTGGTCCGCTGGCATAGGGGCGACCGGGACGCCAGGAGAAGGGCCGCCGACGGCCTGCGCACTCCCGGCGAAGGTGCTACGCTCAGGACCCCGCCCGGCCTGAGGTGCTTGCGGATGAGCGGCTGCGCATGAATGACCGATCAATGCAGGATCGCCCTGTGTCAGTGGTCGTCGAGGAAGACCCCGAGGCGGCCGCTACCCTGTCATTGCAGCTACATCTTCTCGGTATGGAGATGCACCACTGTCGCCATGCCGCTCAGCTGGTGGATGCGGTGCGGACGCGTCGACCGCGACTGGTGATTGTGGGCCTGGAGGTCGGTGGTCAGGACGGTATCGCCATGCTTCGCTGCCTAGCCGGGTGCCATTACCGCGGCCGGGTGCTGCTGCTCAGCGGAGTGGAGCGCAAGATCACCCGAATCGCCGAGCGGCTGGGCCGGCGCCTGGGATTGGAGATGCTGGCCGCGCTGGATAAGCCGCTGCGCCTGGAGGAGCTGCGCCGCCAGCTCGATGCTCTGGCCCGGTCGTCTGCGCCGCCGCCTGGGGAGCGCCCGATGCCCTGGCGCAGCGAGGAGCTCGATGGTGCCCTCGCGCGCCGGGAGCTCATCCTTCACTACCAGCCCCAGTTCGAGATCGCCACCGGTCGCCTCAGCGGCGTCGAGGCCCTGGTGCGCTGGGCGCACCCGGCGATGGGCCTGCTGGAGCCTGGGGCTTTCCTGCCGCTGCTGACGGCCGAGCAGGGCCGCACCCTGACCCGCCGCGTGCTGCAGCTGGCCATGGCGGATGCCGCCGGCTGGTACCAGGCCGGCCTCAGGCTCTCATTGTCCGTAAACGTCACGCCCGACGACCTGATGTGTCCCGACCTGCTGGCGATGATCCGCGAGGGACGTGATCGCATCGGCGATATGCCCGTGGTGCTGGAGATCACCGAGACGGCCTCGATGCAGGATGAGCTGCTGGGCGGCGAGGTGGCGGCCCGGCTGCACCTCAATGGTCTCGAAGTATCGGTGGATGACTTCGGCGTGGGCTTCTCCTCGCTGGCCCGATTGCAGCTGCTGCCGATCAGTGAACTCAAGGTGGACCGCAGCTTCGTCAGCCGGCTGCACGAGGACGCTCAGGATGCCGCCATCGTCGAGGCGGTGGCCCTGCTCGGCCGGCGACTCGGTATCCGGGTGGTGGCCGAGGGAGTCGAGGCCCTTGACGTGCTGGCGCCCCTGGCGCACTTCGGGTGCACTCACGTGCAGGGCTTCGGCCTGGCGCGGCCCGTGGTGGCGGCGGCGATTCCTGATCTGGCTGGCCGTCAGTCGCCGATGCGCGCCAGCAGCGCGGCCAGCGGCGCGTCGCCGGGCAGCACGCCGTAGACCGGGCTCGTCTCGTCACCGAGCCGTGAACGACAGAAGGTCTCGGCCACCGCTGTCGGGGCGTGTCGCAGCAGCAGGGCCCCCTGGAGGCACTGGGCCAGCCGCTGGGTCAGCCAGCGTGCCCGGAGCTCGAGGGTCTCCGGGGGTGCCAGCAGCTGGCGTTCCAGCGCGCTCACGGCATGATCCAGCGCCGCGGAGGCGCCCTGTGCCACGGCAAGCTCCTGGCGCACGGCCTCCAGCGCTTCGGGGTGGTGCGACAGCACCCGCAGCACATCGAGACAGATCACGTTGCCCGACCCCTCCCAGATCGAATTGACGGGGGCCTCCCGGTAGAGGCGAGCCAGCGGAGCTTCCTCCACGTAGCCGATTCCCCCGAGGCACTCCATGGCCTCGGCCATGAAGCCCGGGCCACGCTTGTTGTGCCAGTACTTGGCCAGCGCCGGCAGCAACCTGGCCAGGGCCCGCTCACCGGGCTCACCGCGGGCGGCACCATCGAAGGCCCGGGCGGTGCGCAGCGTCAGCGCCACCCCGGCCTCCACCTCCAGCGCCATGTCGGCGAGCAGCACGCGCATCAGCGGCTGCTCGGCCAGGGCGCGGCCGAAGGCGTGTCGACTGCGCACATGCTGCCAGGCCTCGGCCAGTGCCTGGCGCATCATGCCCACCGGGGCGGTGGCGGCGTCCAGCCGGGTCTGCTGCACCATGGCCAGGATGGTGGCGATGCCGCGCCCCGGCTCGCCCACCGGCTCGGCCCAGGCGTGGCGGTACTCGATCTCCGCCGAGGCGTTGGCGCGGTTGCCGCATTTCTCCTTGAGCCGCTGCAGTTCGATGGCATTGCGCTCGCCGTCCGGAGTGAAGCGGGGCACCAGGAAACAGGTGAGCCCCGCGTCGGTGCGGGCCAGGGTCAGGAAGGCATCCGACATGGGGGCGCTGCAGAACCACTTGTGGCCGATCAGTCGCCAGCCGTCCTGGACGGCCTCGGCCTGGGTGGTGTTGCGGCGCACGTCGCTGCCGCCCTGCTTCTCGGTCATCGCCATGCCGAAGGTGAGGCCGGTCTTGTCGGTCGGGGGGATCACCCGGCGGTCATAGTCCCAGGCCAGCAGTCCCGGTCCCCAGCGGGAGGCCAGGGACGGCGACTGGCGCAGCACCGGCATGGCCGCATGGGTCATGGTGATCGGGCAGCAGACGCCGGGCTCCGACTGGGTCAGCAGGTAGAGGGCGGCCACATGCGCCTGGTGGCCGCCGCGCCCCTCCTCCTGCCAGGCCACGGCGTGCCAGCCATGGTCGATGGCCAGGTGCATCAGCTCGTGGTAGGCGGGGTGGTAGCACACCTCGTCCAGGCGTCGGCCGTGGCGGTCGAACAGGCGCAGCTCCGGCGGATAGCGGTTGGCGGCTTCGCCCAGAGCCTGTACCCGCTCGCTGCCCACCTCTCGGCCCAGCGGAGCGAGCCGGCGGGCGACCCACTCCGGCGCCTCCCGGGCCAGGGCCTCCCGCAGCGGAAGGTCGTCCTCGAGCAGGTCGCGTTCGCCGGGCGCGTCGGGCTGGTTGGTCACCTCATGGGTGGCCAGGCAGTGGCGGGGGGCGTGATCGCTCATGGGACCTCCGGGTGGCCTGCCTCCTCTGAGCATGGTCGCCGGTGTTGGGCGGGTCAACGCCCGGACGTGACGCCCCGGCCGTCACTGGGTAGGCTGGTGCCATTTCCTGGAGATCGCCATGACCCCCGAGACGCCCGCCGCCGAGGCGGCACCGACCCCCGTGATCGCCGATGAGCGTATCCAGGTGGTGGATGCCCGCAACCGCCCCTGCGGCAGCGCTCCCCGGGTGGCCATGCGGCGCTTTCGCTTCTGGCATCGGGCCACCTATATCGTCGTGCGCAACGCCGCCGGTGAGCTCTGCGTGCAGCGCCGCACCCTGACCAAGGAGGTCTTCCCGGGGGGGCTGGACCTGGCGGCCGGTGGCGTGGTGGGCGCCGGCGAGGCCGTGCATGTGGCGGCCCGCCGCGAACTGGGCGAGGAGCTCGGCATCACCGGCGTGCCGCTGCGCCATGTGCTGGAGTTCGTCCACGCCCAAGGCGGTCACCACATCTTCGGCAGCGCCTTCCTGGTCGACCATGACGGTCCCCTGCGGCTGCAGGCCGAGGAGGTCGCCGAGGCCTTCTGGCGGGCGCCAAGCGAGGCCCTGGCCCTGGACGGGGTCACGCCGGACACGCGCCAGGCGGTGGAGATGCTGCTCGAGGCCGGCCGGCTCGAGGCCCGGGCATGAACCATCCGGCGCGCCTCAGTGACCTGGAGACGGTGCTCACCGCCCTGGAGGGGGTGGTACTCGGCAAGTCCCGTGAGGTCCGTCTGGCCCTGTGTTGCCTGCTGGCGCGGGGTCACCTGCTGATCGAGGACCTGCCGGGGCTCGGCAAGACCACCCTGGCCCAGGCCCTGGCGCGGGTCACCGGGCTTGACATGCAGCGCCTGCAGTTCACCAGCGACCTGCTGCCCGCCGACGTGCTGGGGGTGTCGATCTTCGATCCCCGCGCAGCGAGCTTCCGCTTCCAGCCCGGCCCGATCTTCCATGGCCTGGTGCTGGCCGACGAGATCAATCGGGCCACGCCCCGGACGCAAAGCGCGCTGCTCGAGGCCATGGAGGAAGGGCGGGTCAGCGTGGAAGGGGAGACCCGTCCGCTGCCGGATCCCTTCTTCGTCATCGCCACCCAGAACCCCCGGGAGCAGGCCGGGACCTTTCCCCTGCCGGAGTCACAGCTCGACCGCTTCTTGATGCGGCTCTCGCTGGGCTATCCCGATCCGGCCGCCGAGCGTGAGATCCTGCGCGGCCGGGCCGGTCGCGTGACCCTCGAGGCTTTGCCGGTCCTGCTGGATGCCGCCACCCTGCGTGCCTGGCAGGCCCGGCTGGAGCGGCTGCATGTCGCCGAGGCGCTGCTCGACTATGTGCAGACGCTGGCCGCCGCCAGCCGCGAACATCCTGACCTGGCCTGGGGCCTCTCGCCCCGGGGGGCGCTGGCACTGCTGCGGGCGGCCCGGGGCTGGGCGCTGCTGGAGGGGCGGGATCATGTGCTGCCCGAGGACGTGCAGGCGGTCTGGGTGCCGGTGGTCGGCCACCGGCTCGGTCATGAACGTCGCGAGGAGGGGGAGGCGATGGCACGGGACCTGCTCACTCGGGTCCCGGTGATGCCGTGAGCCCCGTCGCCGGTCATGGTTGGCGGGATCGGCTGGCCGAGCGCTGGCGTCGGCGGCGAGTCTCCCCGCTGGAGGCGCCGCTACGCCAGCGCCGACTGTTCCTGCTGCCCACCCGGTTCGGGATGGGGTGGGTGGTCCTGGTGTTCTTGCTGCTGCTAGTCGGCACCAACTATCAAAACAGTTTGGCCCATGGCTTGGCCTTCTGGCTGTTCGCCGTGGGGGTGGTAGGGCTGTTGCGTGCCTGGCGCAACCTGCTCGGGCTGCGCCTACGGTTGCGCCTGCCCCGGGAGGTGTTCGCCGGCGGGCGAGCCCGCCTGGGGGTGATCCTTGAGGCCCGCCGCGATCGCTCGGCTCTGATGCTGCAGGCGGCCGATAGCGTCGCCCGGGTGGACGTCCGCGGCGGACGCGGCGAGGTCGAACTGGCCCTGCCGACACCCCGCCGTGGTTGGATGACGGCACCACGTCTGCGTCTCGACTCCACCTGGCCGCTGGGGCTGGTCCGCGTGGTGGCCTGGATCGAGCCCGACACGGGGTGGCTGGTGTGGCCCCGGCCCCTGGAGGAGGACGCGCCGTCACGGCATGGCCACACCCCGGGGCTCGAGCCCCGCGACTTCGCCGGCCTGCGTCCCTTCATGCCGGGCGACCGTCCGACGCGACTGGCCTGGAAGTCGTGGAGCCGCACGGGGGTGCTCACCACCAAGGTATTCGACGCCCCGCCGCGTGGGGCGCTGTGGCTGGACTACGATGCCGACGTCGGTGACCCCGAGCAGCGACTGTCGCGGCTGTGTGGTCGCGTGCTGGCCCTGCATCGGGCGGGGGAGCGCTTCGGCCTGCGTCTGCCCGGCGTAGTCTTGGCGCCGGGGGTGGGCGCGGCCCACCGGCGGGCGGCGCTGGATGCCCTGGCGCGCTTCGAGGCGGTGCCTCCCGAAGGGGGCGGACCATGAGGCGTCACAGCGGCACTTGCTCCACCGTGCTGACCGACAATCGCCGGCTCGACGGGGCCATGCTGCGACGCCTGTTCATTGGCCAGTGCCTGGTGCTGGCCCTCCACCTGGCGTACCTGCCGGCCTGGCTGGCGGGGCTAGCCTTGGGCGTGGCCGGCTATCGGGTCGTGCAGCGGCGTCGCCACCTGCCCCGGGCGAGCCTGCTGTTGCGACTGGCGGCGGTCGGCGGCCTGGTGGTGGGGTTAAGGGCACAGTACGGGACCCTGGGCAGCATGGAAGGCCTGATCGGCCTGCTGCTCGGGGTCTACCTGCTCAAGCTGCTGGAAACCCACGATCGCCGAGATGCCCGGGTGCTGGTGATGATCGGCCTGGTCGCGGTGGCGGTGGCTTTCCTTCATGACCAAGGCCTGCTGATGGCGGCGGGCGCATTGGTGGCGGTGGCCTGGCTGGTGCAGTCGCTGATCTGGCTCGCGGGGGCCGCCACCCTCCGCCAGGCCTGGGGCGAGACGGCCTGGTTGCTGGGGCTCTCGGCCCCCCTGATGGCCCTGCTGTTTCTGGGGATGCCCCGGCTGGGGCCGCTATGGGCCATGCCGCAGTTGGATCGTGCCGCCACTGGCCTGACCGACACGATTGCCCCGGGAGATGTCGCCGAGCTCTCGCGCAGCGATGCCCGCGCCTTCCGGGCGCGCTTCCTGGGGCCGGTGCCCTCCCCCGCGCAGCGCTACTGGCGAGTCTATACCCTGTCCCACTTCGATGGCATCCGCTGGTCCCGGGTCACCCCCGAGGAGCAGGCCGCCACCCTTGGCGTCCCGCCGGCGCGCGTCGCTCGGTCGGGTCGGCGCTCGCCCTGGGCCGGCGAGGCGCAATCCCGCTTCGAGGCCGAGCTGCTGCTCGAGCCCGACAGTCGGCCCTGGCGGCCCTCCCTGGGAACGCCGTTGACCGTGGATGAGCCCCAGCGCTTCTTGTCGGACGCCACCCTGGAAGGGCGAGCGCCACTGGAGAGCCGCGCCCTGCTGGTGTTGACCAGCAGTGGCATATCGCCGACGTATCCCGGTGCCGTCCCCCTGACCTGGCACACCCTGCTGCCCCGCGACGGCAATCCCCGCACCCGCGCGCTGGCCCGGCGCCTGTGGCGCGAGAGCGGGGCCGACCCGGAACGCTACCTGCGTGCCGTGCTGGCCCGTTTCGGGCAGGCGCCGTACCGCTACACCCTGTCGCCGCCGCGGCTGACCGGCACGGATCGCATGGACGCTTTCCTCTTCGACAGCCGGGCTGGCTACTGCACCCACTACGCCTCGGCCACCGCGATGCTGGCACGGTTGGCGGGCATTCCCGCGCGAGTCGTGGCCGGTTTCCTGGGCGGCGAGCGCCATCCCGAGGGTCACTTCACCGTGCGCGACTACGATGCCCACGCCTGGGTCGAGGTCTGGCGACACGGTGCCTGGCGCCGCCTGGATCCCACCGCGGCGATTGCCCCGGAGCGCATCGAGCAGGGACCCCAGGCGGTCGCCGGCAGCGAGGCCTTCCTGGCCGATGCCCCCTTCTCCCCCCTGCGATGGCGCGAACTCGGCTGGGCCAATCAGCTGCGGCTGGGCTGGGAGCGGCTGGAGTATCGTTGGCAGCGCGGCGTGGTCGGCTACCAGGACGAGGCTCGGCGGACGCTGGTGGCCGAGCTGGTCCGGCGACTGGAGGGCCTGCTCGACCTCCTGGCGGCTCGGCTGCCCGGCCAGGGGGCGCTGTCACCGTTCCTCGGGCTGCTCGGGGCGCTGGTCCTGGCCCTCGGCGGGACGCGGCTGGCCCGTCGGGGCAGGCGTTACCTGCGTGTCCGAGGTGACGAGCGAATGCTGATCCGGGAGCTCCAGGCCTGGCTGGCCCGCCGCGGGCTGGGCGCGCGCCCGGGGGAATCGCCCGCTGCCCACCTTCGGCGCATCGTCCCGCAGGCGGGACGCGCAGGGCAGGCGCTGGAGGCGTGTGCCCGGGACCTGGAACG
Source organism: Halomonas cerina (assembly GCF_014192215.1). Taxonomy (GTDB): domain Bacteria; phylum Pseudomonadota; class Gammaproteobacteria; order Pseudomonadales; family Halomonadaceae; genus Halomonas; species Halomonas cerina. The sequence continues at coordinate 34,956 of NZ_JACHXP010000013.1, read as the reverse complement.
CCTGGCCTATGCCCCTGTCGAAGACGCAGAGCGCCGTGAACGGCAACGGCACCTTCGGCGCTCGGTGGGCGAGGTCCGTCGCCATTTGCCGCGTCGTCCGGTTGGCCGGTAAGGGACTGGCGCTGATCGTTGCGGCGTGGCATCGTGAAGGTCAAGTCCGCGAGTCCGTTCCATGACCATCCACGACCACGACTGCCGCACCCACGGCGGCGAACCCTTCAATCTCCGCGCCCTGCGCGGCCAGGTCCTGCTGATCGTCAACGTCGCCAGCCAGTGCGGCTTTACCCCCCAGCTGCGTGATCTCGAGCGACTCTATCGTCGCTATCGCGAGCGAGGCTTCATGGTGCTGGGCTTTCCCTGCAATCAGTTTGCCCGTCAGTCGCCGGAGTCGGCGCGGGACTTCTGTACCTTCTGCAGCCGGGAGTACGGGGTGACCTTTCCGCTGATGGAGAAGGTGAAGGTCAATGGTCCCCAGGCGCACCCGCTGTTCGTGGAGCTCAAACACAAGGCCCCCGGCGTGCTGGGCACCGGCATGATCAAGTGGAACTTCACCAAGTTCCTGGTAGGACGCGACGGCCGGGTGATCCGGCGCTTCTCGCCGCGAGACGGCGAGGCGGCGCTGCGCGAGGCACTGGAGCAGGCCCTGGACGAGACCTGAGCCTCACAGGGTCTCGCCGCGGGCCACCAGCACGCGTCCCATCAGCTCGTGCCAGCGATGACGCGTCATCATGGTGGTGAGGCCGGAAAACAGGGCCCAGCTCTTGCGTCGCCATCCCGTGAGGCGCAGGTTGTGGGCGACCAGCTGGCGCATCAGCTTGTAGTCGTCGAAGGCCCGCCACTCGCCGACCACCGACATCTGCTGGCGGGCCAGCACCGGGGCCAGCTCCAGTCGAAACACCCATTCCAGCTCGTGGACCGTCAGGTCATGGCGCTGGATCACTTCGACCATGCGGGCGTAGTCGGTCTCCCGCGGCTCCCGTTCCAGCCACAGTGGCGCCAGGGCCAGCCAGAGCTCGCCGCGCTCGTCGACCAGGGTCTGCGCGTCCATGGGGGTCTCCTGCAAGGGGGCGTGTCGAGCATCCTGCCCCAGCCATCGTTCTCGCTCAAGGGCGGACAGTCCGGGCGCGGGCCGCTAGAATGTCGCCACCGAACCCTGTACATCCCGGGCGGCGTCACCTCACGCGCGCCCCGTCCAATGAAGAGGTCTGTCGTGATCATCAAGCCCAAGGTACGCGGTTTCATCTGCACCACCACCCATCCCGTCGGCTGCGAGCGGAACGTGCTCGAGCAGATCGAGACGACCCGCGCCCGTCAGTTCGACACGGAGAAGGGACCGAAGAAGGTGCTGGTGATTGGCGCCTCCAGCGGCTATGGCCTGGCGGCACGCGTCACCGCCGCCTTCGGTTACGGCGCCGACACCCTGGGGGTATTCTTCGAGAAGCCGGGTACCGAGAAGAAGCCGGGCACCGCCGGCTGGTACAACAGCGCCGCCTTCGATCGGTTCGCCAAGGCCGAAGGGTTCTACAGCAGGTCGATCAACGGTGATGCCTTTTCTCACGAGGTCCGCGAGAAGGCCATCGAGCTGATTCAGCAGGACCTGATCCAGGTCGATCTGGTGGTCTACTCGTTGGCCTCGCCGGTGCGCCGGCTGCCCGACAGCGGCGAAGTGAAGCGCTCGGTCCTCAAGCCGATCGGCGAGCCCTACCGCGCCACCGCCATCGACACCAACAAGGACGCCATCATCGAGGCCGAGGTGGAACCCGCCACCGAGCAGGAAATCGAGGACACCAAGGCGGTGATGGGCGGTGAGGACTGGGAGCTGTGGATCGATGCTCTGGACCGTGCCGGTGTGCTCGCCCCCGGCGCCCGTAGTGTCGCCTTCAGCTACATCGGCACCGAGATCACCTGGCCGATCTACTGGCACGGGGCGCTGGGCAAGGCCAAGGAAGACCTGGACCGTGCCGCCGGCGAGATCGACCGGCGTCTGGCCGCGAAGGGCGGCGGCGCCAACGTGGCGGTGCTCAAGTCGGTGGTCACCCAGGCCAGCGCCGCCATCCCGGTCATGCCGCTCTACATCGCCATGGTCTACCGGGTGATGAAGGAGAAGGGGCTTCACGAGGGGACCATCGAGCAGCTCAACCGGCTGTTCGCCGAGCGCCTCTATGCCGGTGAAGGGCAGGGTGGCAGGCTCGAAACCGATGAGGCCGGCCGCCTGCGCCTGGATGACTGGGAGTTGCGTGACGACGTCCAGCAGGCCTGCAAGGAGCTCTGGCCCCAGGTGACTACCGACAACCTCTTCGAGATCACCGACTATGCTGGGTACAAGCACGAGTTCCTCAAGCTGTTCGGCTTCGAGCGCGACGACGTCGATTACGAGGCCGATGTGGATCCCGTGGTGCAGTTCGATGTCGTAACGGTATAGGGCCCGGCTTGCCGGCGCCCTGCCCTGATTCTCTACTGAGCTCAAGGAGGTCTGGATGGATACCAGGGAAAGCAAGACCCCGGAAGAGGAACTCGCGCACCTCAAGAGCGTGCACAAGCCCGAGGATTACGAGCACCCCGAGCCGGACGAGGACCAGCCCGAGGCCCGGCAGTCCTCCGGGGGCATGTCCTGGCTGCTGATTGTGCTGATCGCGGCGGTGGTCGTGTTGGTGATCGCCCTGCTGGTGATGGGGATCGTCGGCTAGCTCGTGAGGGCCCCACGGTTGGCCTGGCAGGCGGCTTGGGGACAAAGCGCGTGGCTGTCGTGGCGATCGCCTTCGGATAGAATGGAGAGCCGATCCGTCACGAGAGCCCGCAATGTCCGACGCCCCCTTTGCCACCTCGGCCATGCCGGTCATGCGGCACGTGGGGATCGTGGTGTTGCCCGGCTTCTCGCTGTTGGCCCAGGCCTGCGCCACCGAGCCGCTGGCCGTCGCCAATCGCCTGCAGGCGCGGCCCCTCTATCGATTGACCGTCTTCGGCCTGGAAGAGCGGCCGGTCATCAGCGGCTCGCAACAGGCCCTGGTACCCCACGCCTGCGCCGGCGAGACGGACGAGACGCTGGACCTGCTGCTGATCTGTGCTCCGGGGCCACTGACCGGCCGCGTGCCCGCGTCGCTACTCGATTGGCTACGCCGGCTGGCCGCCGCCCGTGTGGTGCTCGGGGGTATTGGTGGCGGTCCCGAGGTGTTGGCTCGGGCGGGGGTGCTGGATGGCTACCGGGCCACGCTCTCCTGGTCGCGTTTCGAGGCCTTCGCCGCAGCCTACCCGCGGGTCCGGCTCTCCCGGCAGTTGTTCGAGATCGACCGTGACCGCTTGACCTGTGGCGGCGGCACGGCTGCCATGGACATGATGATGACCCTGGTCGGCAGCCAGCATGGCACGGGGCTGGCCGAACGTATCTCCGAGCACTTCGTGCTGGAGCGGATCCGCATGGGCGACGAGCCCCCGCAGGTATCGCTGCGCACCCGACTCGGTCATGCGCCGCCAAGCCTTCGCGAGGCGGTGGCGCTGATGGAGGCGAATATCGAGGAGCCGCTCACCACCCACGAACTGGCCGCGCACCTGGGGATCTCCCGACGCCAACTCGAGCGCCTCTGCAAGAAGTACCTGCAGGCCGTTCCCAGTCGCTATTACCTCGACCTGCGTCTGCAGCGGGCGCGGCGCCTGCTGCGCGAGAGTGACCGGCCGGCGGGGGAGATCGCGCTGCTCACCGGCTTCTCCTCGGCGGCACACTTCTCCACCGCCTATCGTAACCACTTCGGGATTCCCCCCCGGGAGGAGCGGCTGGCCTGACGTCGCTTAGCTGGGACGGGCCAGCAGGGCCCGGAACAGCGAGCCCGCCAGCACCGGGGTATCCTGCTCTATGACAAAGCCGCCCGCCTCGAGCAGCGGGCGGGCCTGGCGGGTGATATCGGTGGCGATGGCCGAGGTGATGCCGTTCAGAACGCGCCGCGCCAGCCCGGCGGGGCGATCATCGGCCTGGAACTTGTCCATCACGCACAGCTGGCCATCGGGCTTCAGTACCCGGCGGACCTCGGCCAGGCCGTGGGCCGGGTCGGGCATCACCGCCAGGATCAGGTGCATCACCACCACGTCGAAGTGGCCGTCGGGGAAGTGCAGGGCCTCGGCGTCCATGACCGTGGCCCGAACGTCCCGGCCGAGCCCCGCGGCACGGCGCTCGAGCCGGCGCACCATGGCCGGGGCGAGGTCGGTGGCGTGCACCTCGACATCCCGCGGCAGAAAGGCCAGGTCGAGCCCGGTACCGGCGCCCACCAGCAGCACTCGCATATCGGGACGCCAGGCGACCTGGGCCAGTGCCTCGCGTCGCGCGCGACGGAAGGCGCGCGCGGCCACCAGGTCGTAGACCGGCGCATAGAGGCCGTAGCGGATCCGGTTCCAGGCCGTGGTATTGAACATGACAGGACTCCTCACTTGAGGGGCTCAAGCCTACCCGAAAACGCACGCAGGCGGGGAGCCATGTCACGCCGTTGCGTTTTCACAAGTCACCGTCCCATTGCTGAAAGCTCCCCGCGTGGGGGGTCCCTATACTCCAATGAACTTGGATCCATCCTGACGAGCCTTGGCTCGCGACAACGGAGAGCAACATGACCCAGACCCCGACCCGCGCGGACTTCGACCAGTACATGGTGCCCAACTACGCCCCCCAGCAGGTGATCCCCGTGCGCGGCAAGGGCAGCCGCCTGTGGGACCAGGCAGGTCGCGAGTATATCGATTTCGCCGGCGGCATCGCGGTGAACTCCCTGGGTCATTGCCACCCGGTGTTGGTCGAGGCGCTCACCGCGCAGGCCGACAAGCTCTGGCACCTTTCCAACGTCTACACCAACGAGCCGGCTCTCAAACTGGCCCGCTCGCTGGTGGAGCGGACCTTCGCCGACAAGGTCTATCTGTGCTCTTCCGGCGGCGAGGCCAATGAAGCGGCGCTCAAGCTGGCGCGGCGCTGGGCCCATGACCAGCATGGTGAACACAAGCATCGCATCGTCTCCTTCGCCCAGTCCTTCCATGGCCGCACCTTCTTCACCGTCAGTGTCGGCGGTCAGCCCAAGTACGCCCAGGGCTTCGGGCCGGTGCCCGGCGGCATCGTCCATGGCGAGTTCAATGACCTCGACAGCGTGCGCGAGCTGATCGACGACGACACCTGCGCGGTGATGGTCGAGCCGCTGCAGGGGGAGGGCGGCATCCTCCCCGCCGAGCCCGCCTTCCTCCAAGGCCTGCGCGAGCTGTGTGACCAGCACGACGTCCTGCTGATCTTCGATGAGGTGCAGACCGGCGTGGGCCGCAGCGGCTCCCTTTATGCCTATATGGAATACGGCGTGACGCCGGACATCCTGACCAGCGCCAAGTCCCTGGGCGGCGGTTTCCCGGTGGGCGCCATGCTCACCACCGACCGCATCGCCCCGGCGCTGGGCATCGGCACCCACGGCTCCACCTATGGCGGCAATGCCCTGGCCTCCGCCGTGGCCCTGGCGGCGGTGGAGTTCATCGACACTCCCGACGTCCTCGAGGGCGTGAAGCGGCGCCACGACCTCTTTCGCGAGCATCTCGAGGCGATCAATCGCCAGCACGGCGTGTTCAAGGAGATTCGCGGCATGGGCCTGCTGATCGGCGCCGAGATGAGCGACGACTATCAGGGGCGTGCCAAGGACATTCTGCCGCTGGCCATCGAGGAGGGCCTGATGGCGCTGATCGCCGGCCCCGACGTGCTGCGCATGGCGCCGTCGCTGGTGATCCCCGAGGCCGATATCGTCGAGGGCATGGCGCGCCTCGAGCGGGCGGTGGCGCGGCTAGTGGCCGATTCGTGAGCCCTGGCCCCGCGATGCCGGACCCCCGTGCCACCTCCGGAGACCCTGCCATGCTGGTCGTGCGACCCACCCGACCGGCGGACCTGCCGGCCCTGGAGCGGCTGGCCGGCAGCGCCACGCCGCGACTGACCAATCTACCGGCCCACCGGGACCGCCTCGAGGAGCGCATCGCGCGCTCCCAGCGCGCCTTCGAGGCCGAGGTAGAGTTTCCCGGTGACGAGCACTATACCTTCGTGCTCGAGGACCTGGAGCGCGGCGAGGTGGTCGGCACGGCCACCATCCGTGCCCAGGCCGGTGCCCGGGAAGCCTATTATACCTATCGTCAGGAGACCCTGATCCACGCTTCGCAGCAACTCGATGTGCGACGCGAGGTGCCGACCCTGTCGCTGTCCCACGAGGTCTCGGAGGCGAGCCTGCTATGCGCCTACTCGCTCGATCCGCGCTATCGGGGGACCAGTGCGGAGAGCTTACTGCGCCGGGCGCGGCTGATGTTCATCGCCCAGTACCCGGAACGCTTCGCCGAGATCCTCGCCATGGCCCTGCCCGGCTACCTGGACGACGATCACCAGTCACCGTTCTGGGACAGCGTGGGGCGCCACTTCTTCGTGCGTGACTACCAGGAGATCAACTACATCGCGGGGGTGCGCTCGAAGAGCTTTATCGCCGAGGTGATGCCGCAGTTCCCGCTCTACCTAGCGCTGCTCACGCCCATGGCCCGGGCCGCTATCGGCCGTGAGCATCCCGACCATGAAGATGCCATCGCCGAGATGCTCGCCGAGGGTTTCCTGCGCTCGCGCCACGTCGACATCTTCGATGCCGGCCCGGTGATCAAGGGCGAACGCGATCGCCTGCAGAGCTTCCGGCGCGCCGCCTGGCACCCCGTGCGTATCCGCCCCACCCATGCCTTGCCGGATGCCGAGCCGGCCCTGGTGGCCAACCAGCGGCTCCACGACTTCCGCTGCATGGTGGCGCGCTATGCGCTGTCGCCCACCGGCCAGCTGATGCTCTCGCCGGAGCACGCCGAGCGGCTGGGCGTGGAAGAGGGACGTGCCGTGCTGGCCGCACCGCTGACACTGCCGGGCGACGAGCATGACCCGGGCTACGACGAGGGAGAGCTGTGATGCGCATCCGACCGATCGCCGAGGGCGACCTGGACGAGCTGCAGGCCCTGGCCCGGGAGACCGGGGTGGGCTTCACTTCGCTGCCCGACAATCGCGACTTCCTGGCTCAGAAGATCGAGACGGCGGTGAGCGCCTTCGAGGAGCGTACCCCCGTAGACCAGCGCCTGTACTTCTTCGTGCTCGAGGACGATGCCACCGGCCGGCTGGCCGGTTGCTGCGCCATCGAGGGCCAGGTGGGCCGCGAGGTGCCCTTCTACCATTATCGGCTGGGGACCCTGGCTCACTCCTCGGTGCAGCTCGACCTGCACCGCACCATCGATACCCTGTTCCTGAGTTCCGACCATACCGGCGACGCCGAGGTGGCCTCGCTGTTCCTGCGCCCCGAGTATCGCGGCGGCGACCGGCGTCACCAGCGCAACGGGGGGCTGCTGTCGATGGTGCGCTGGCTGTTCATGGCCGAGTTCCGCGACCGCTTTCCCGACAAGGTGCTCGCCGAGATGCGCGGCGTCTTCGACGCACGGGGCAAGAGCCCCTTCTGGGAATGCCTGGGCAGCCACTTCTTTCCTCTCGACTTCGATGAGGCCGACCGACTGACCGGGCTGGGGCAAAAGAGCTTCATCGGCGAGCTGATGCCCAAGTTCCCGATCTATACCCCCTTCCTCTCCGAGGCGGCCCGCGCCTGCATCGGCCAGGTCCACGAGCATACGCGGCCGGCGCTGGCCATGCTCAAGCAGCAGGGCCTGCGCTGGGAAGGCTATGTCGACATCTTCGACGGCGGCCCCACCGTGGAGGCCTACATCGATGACGTACGCGGGGTGAGGCTGTCGCAGCGCTGCCGGGTGGAGGTCAAGGCCGGCGAGCCGGCGCAGGCCCCGCGCCCGCGCTGGCTGGCCGCCACCACCGCGATGGTCGATTTCCGCGCCACCTGGGTGGGGCGCGGCCCCGATGCGAACGGCGTGCTGACGCTCGACGAGGCGGAGGCCGCGTGCCTCGAGGTCGGCGCCGGTGACACCCTGCGTATTCTGGATACCGAGAAGGAGGCGTGATGAAGGCGACGCAACGGCTGCTGATCGGCAGCCAATGGCAAGACGGCGAGGCCGAGGCTTTCGCCAAGCAGGACCCGGTCTCGGGCGACACGCTGTGGCAGGGCCATGCCGCCTCCGAGGCCCAGGTGGGCGCCGCCGTGGAGGCGGCCCGGGCGGCCTCCACGGCCTGGGCGCGCCAGCCCTTCGCCGAGCGCCAGGCGCTGGTCGAGCGCTTCCGCGAGGTGCTGGAGCGCCACCGCGAGGCCCTGGCCACGGCGATCGCCGGCGAGACCGGCAAGCCGCTGTGGGAGGCGCGCACCGAGGTGGGGGCGATGATCGGCAAGGTGGCGATTTCCATCCGCGCCTATCGGGAGCGCACCGGCGAGCGCGAGCGCGACCTGGGCGAGACCCGGGCGGTGCTACGCCACCGCCCCCACGGGGTGATGGCGGTGTTCGGCCCCTACAACTTCCCGGGCCACCTGCCCAACGGGCACATCGTGCCGGCGCTGCTGGCCGGCAACAGCGTGGTCTTCAAGCCCAGCGAGCAGACCCCGCTGACCGCCGACCTGACCCTGCAGTGCTGGCGCGAGGCCGGCTTGCCCGAGGGGGTGGTCAACCTGGTGCAGGGCGCGGCCCCGGTGGGCCAGGCGCTGTCCGCTCATTCCGGCATCGATGGCCTGTTGTTCACCGGCAGTGCCCGGGTCGGGGGGATGCTGCATCGCCAGTTCGCCGGGCAGCTCGACAAGATCCTGGCCCTGGAGCTCGGCGGCAACAACCCGCTGGTGGTCCGGGACGTGCCCGACCAGGACGCCACGGTGCTGACCATCCTGCAGTCGGCGTTCCTCTCCGGCGGTCAGCGCTGCACCTGTGCGCGTCGGCTGATCGTGCCGGAGGGGCAGGTGGGCGACCACCTGCTCGATGCCTTGAGTGATGCCATCTCACGTCTGCACGTGGCCGGCCAGTTCAGCGACCCGGCCCCCTTCTACGGCGGCTTGGTGAGCGTGGCGGCCGCCGACGGCCTGCTCGCGGTTCAGGACGACCTCGAGGCCCGGGGCGGCGTCGTGCTGTCGCGCATGGAGTGCCTGGCGGAGGGCACCAGTCTGCTCACGCCCGCGCTGATCGATGTCACCGGCCTGGCGATTCCCGACGAGGAGCACTTCGGTCCGCTGCTCAAGGTCCATCGCTACCGCGACTGGGACGAGGCGCTGCGCCTGGCCAACGACACCCGCTACGGCCTGTCCGCCGGTCTGATCGGCGGCGAGCAGGCCGACTGGGAGGACTTCCTGCTGCGTATCCGCGCCGGCATCGTCAACTGGAACCGCCAGACCACCGGCGCCTCCGGTGACGCGCCCTTCGGCGGGGTGGGGGAGAGCGGCAACCATCGCCCCAGTGCCTACTATGCCGCCGACTACTGCGCCTATCCGGTGGCCTCCATGGAGAGCGAGGACCTGCACCTGCCCGACAAGCTGCCGCCGGGGGTGACGCTGTGAGCCAGGAACCGAACCCGATGGTGTGCGAGGTCAACTTCGACGGCCTGGTGGGCCCGACCCACAACTACTCGGGCCTGGCCCACGGCAACGTGGCCTCCATGACCCACGAGGGCCTGGTGGCCAACCCCCGGGAGGCCGCCCTGCAGGGCCTCGAGAAGATGAAGTCGCTGATGGATGCCGGCTACGCCCAGGGGGTGCTGCCGCCCCAGCAGCGGCCGGACCTGGGCGCCCTGCGCGCCCTGGGCTTCACCGGCAGCGACGCCCGGGTACTGTCCCGGGCCGCCGAGGAGGCGCCCCAGGTGCTGCGTGCGGTGTGCTCGGCCTCGAGCATGTGGACGGCCAATGCCGCCACCGTGACGCCGAGCGTGGATGCCCCCGACCGCCGGGTGCACGTCACCCCGGCCAACCTGCAGTCGAGCTTCCACCGCTACCTGGAACCGGAAACCACCGCCCGGGTGCTGGCGGCGATCTTCCGCGACGAGCGTCACTTCGCCCACCATCCGGTGCTGCCATCCACTCCCGCCTTCTCCGACGAGGGCGCGGCCAACCACACCCGGCTGTGCGGCGACCATGGCGAGGCGGGGGTGCATCTCTACGTCTACGGCCGCCAGGCCTTCGGCGGCGACGGCGTTGAGCCCCGCCGCTTCCCCGCCCGCCAGACCCTGGAAGCCAGCCAGGCGGTGGCCCGCCAGCATGGTCTCTGCGCGGCTCAGACGGTGTTCGCCCAGCAGCATCCCGACGCCATCGACGCCGGGGTCTTCCACAACGACGTCATCGCGGTGGGCAACGGCCCGGTGCTGCTCTACCACGAGATGGCCTTCCGCGACGAGCAGGGCACCCTGGACGCGCTGCGCGCCAAGATGGCCACCCCGCTGATCCCGGTACGGGTGCCGGCGGAGGCGGTGAGCCTGGACGACGCCGTGGCCTCGTATCTGTTCAACTCCCAGCTGCTCAGCAACCCGGACGGCACCATGACCCTGGTGGTGCCCGGGGAGTGCCAGGAGCGCGAGGCGGTGTGGCGCTGCCTGCAGGGTCACCTGCTGGCGGGCAGCAACCCTATCGCCGAGGTGGTGGTCAAGGACGTCAAGCAGTCCATGCGCAACGGCGGCGGGCCAGCCTGCCTGCGGCTTCGCGTGGCGCTCTCCGGAGAGGAGCGGGCCGCGATCGCCGGCCGGGTGCTGCTGGACGATGCCCTGCACTTTGATCTCACCACCTGGATCGAGCGTCACTATCGCGACCGCCTGGCCCCGGCCGACTTGGCCGATCCTCAGTTGGCCCACGAGACGCTCACCGCCCTGGATGAGCTGACCCGCATCCTCAAGCTGGGCGATGTCTATCCCTTCCAGCTGGCCTGAGCGGCGACGCGTGCATAACCGGCGCGGTGCGGGTCGCCCTGCATCAGGTTGCGATGAGGGCGATTCCTCTTCTCCTGCTATGATGGCGGCAACACGCAAAGGGGAGGAGGGGAGTGACGGACCTGGTCTATTGGCTGGATATGGCAGGAGTGATCGTCTTCGCCCTCTCCGGGGTGGTACTCGCCTGCCGCTCGCGCATGGATCCGTTCGGCATGCTGGTGCTGGCCGCGGTGACTGGTATTGGCGGCGGGACCCTGCGCGACCTGGTGCTGGGGGTGCAGCCGGTGTTCTGGGTAACGGATCCGACCTACCTGTGGGTGATAGTGGGCACCGTCGGCCTGTCGATCCTGGGGTTCCATTACATCCACCGCCTCTCGCGGGGTTTCCTGCCGGTGGCCGATGCCTTCGGCCTGGCGTTATTCACCGTGATCGGCACCCACAAGGCCCTGCTGCTGGGCTCGTCCGGCATCGTGGCGGTACTGATGGGGCTTCTGACCGGGGTAGCCGGCGGCATGGTACGTGACGTGCTGGCGCGGCGCATGCCCATGGTGCTGCGCCAGGAGATCTACGCCACGGCCGCCATCGCCGGAGGCACCGTCTTCGTGATCCTGGAGGCGCTCGGGGTGCCCTTCATGCCGACCATCGCCCTGGCGCTGTTCACTACCCTGGGACTGCGTCTTGCCGCCATCCACTGGCGGCTGTCGCTGCCGGTATTCGCCTGGGTGGTGATTCAACGACCCTCCATGCCGACTCCGGACCCGGGATCGGAGAAGGCGAGTCGCAGCGCCCCGCTGCGACCCAAGGCGCGGGTCAGACTGGTTCCGCCGGAGCGCTCACGGCGCAAGGGGAAAAAACCGTGAGCCTAGCATGTCCTCGTCGACCAGGAGTTCGCTGGCTGGCCAGTCTGGTGGCCATCTGGCTGGCCGGCTGTGCGGCCACGCTTCCCGATTCGTCATCACGGTACGTCGAGGTGGCCGGGGCCATTCGGGAACGTTACGAGGAAGCCTTGCCGACCCTGCCGGCCGCCAAGCAGCGCCACTACGCCCAGCGGCTCTATCGTATTACCGGGGAGGCGCGCTACCTGCCGCTCAACCGGGCCTTCGGTCGCCGGCTCGTCGACAGCCTGTGCGTGGAGATCGGGCATCTGGCCACGCCTGGCTATCCCGAGCGACGGGCACGGCAGATCGTCGCGGCCTATCCCGAGCGCACGCCCAAGCAGCAGCGACGCAAGCGAATGCTGGCCGAGTGGGGCGAGATCGCCTATGCCAAGCATCTCGCCTTCGAGCTGACCCAGGCGCACTATCATGGTCTGCTCGATGACACTCACCTGTCGGGCTACCGGCGGGCGCTAGACTATCTCGGCACCGTCGACTTCCATGCCTTTCTCGTCGATCCAGACGTGATGGAGGTCTATGCGGCCCAGGTGGCCAACCTGGTCTACTACCTGCACGACCTGGGGGTGGCCGATCTGCGGGAGACGGTGATCGACGCCTTCCAGCGGCACTATCCCCCCGAACGCGATGCTCACCTGAGCCGGGCCTCGTACCGCAACAAGATCTACGGCATGACTCACTTCGTGATCGCGGCCAGCGATTACTACCAGAAGCCGGTCAGTGACGAGATGTTCGACTGGATACTCGATGACTTCGCCGCCGACCTGCCACGCATCCTGGCCGAGACGAAGGAAGATATCTACACGGAGGTGGGGATCAGCTTCCTGCTGGCGGGACAGGAGGCGCACCCGGTGGTGAGGCGGCTACGCGACGCCCTGCTGATGGCCTATGATCCAGGGGCCGGGATGGTGCCGGCCGAGGACGGTGGCACGGACCTGGCCACCGGGGAGCATCGTAACGTGCTGGCGATCATGCTGCTCGACTGGCCGGAGCGGCTGCATCCTGGTCCTCTGCTGGAACTGTCCTTTCAAGAGAGGAGTGTGGCGGCCAGGGGAGGCAAGGCGGCATCCAACTGTGGTGCCAGGGCCTTTTGAATATGGAGGTAAAGAGGCATCAGGTCCTGGTGCATCTCCTGCTCCGCCTTGCGGTGATCGATATAATAGGCATTCCGAGTGCCGTGGTACTCGATTGTTTGGCTGACTTTGGTGAAATGGAAGCCTGAGAGGGCAAGCAGCCTGGGAAGGCGTGGCTCCATCATGGCGAAGACGTGCCTTCGGCCAGTAAGCCCGACCAGCGAGTAAGTACAAAGAAACAAGCCGATAGAGATCAGCGGAAAAGTTTTCGCTTCTGCCAGGGAAAAGCGATAGCCGTCGCCGTCATAGGGTAAAGGTCTTTCCTTATTATGGGTGGCGCGAAAGGGACGCGCAATGGCAAGACGTGAGACTTCGCATAGTTGTAAGCTGGGGAGGTCGCGTGGGTGAATATCTGGATGATCGAAATGCTTTCGTCCGTGGATCTCGACAGGAAGTCGCTTCAGGGGAGAGTCTTCGTCAGGAGTGGGAATAACCAGGCGCATGCAGCCAGCCGATAAACCACTCGCTCGGTGTTTTATCAGGCAGTGTATCGACGAGTTATCGTACTCATCCTGCTCTAGGTGGTGGGATTTATCTTCGCGCATGTCGTAATGCAGTTCGCGAAGAAAAACCTCATGGCGAAGTGCGTAGACCTTCTTTCTATCCTCATCTTTCGTGGCGAGAATAAACTCGTAGTCCTGCTCGAATCGTTTGAGAAGAGCTTGGCTGATGGCTTTTTTTCTGTGCTTTTCCTGCTCAGTTGTCATGAAACTTTCCTTGGGACGAAATTGCCTTGGCGGTAACCAAGCCCCCGGCTGGTCCTGCAATGGAGCCTTTCTTGCAGCATTTTTCATCTGAACGGAAGGGCACGTCTTCACCGAATGTCTCAAGCAGGCTTTTTGGTCGACCAAGGTGGAAGCCTTGTCCATAGGTGATGCCATACTCATGCAGGATGGGAATCAAGGATTCCTGGTCAACAAATTCGGCGATCGCCTGCTTGCCGAAGCCGGCGGCAATATCCGCAATGGCACGTACGATCACACGACTATCCGTGCTGAGCTTCAGGCTGCGGATGAAGGAGCCGTCGATCTTGATGTAGTCCACCGGCAGCTGGCCAAGGTAGTGGAAACTGCTGAATCCCACGCCGAAGTCGTCCAGGGCGGTACGACAACCCAGATCCCGAATGGCCTGAAGTACGCCACGTGCCGTGGAGAAGTCGGTGACGGCTGCCGTCTCGGTGATCTCCAGGATCAGGTGGTGAGGATCGGCGCCACTGGTGGTCAGCTCGTCGGCGAGGAACTGCTCCAGTCCCTTGTCATGGAGTGACTGGCCCGAGAGGTTCACCGCCAGGCTTATCCCCTGTTCCTGCAATTGCCGCAGGGCGAGCAGGCTATGGTGCAGCACCCAGCGGTCGAGCTGGACGATCATGCCATTGCGCTCAGCCACGGGGATGAAGTTGGCGGGCGACACCAGGTGACCATCGGCCTCGCGCATCCTGATCAGGACCTCATAGTGCTTCACGTCCCGGTCTTCCAGGCGCACGATGGGTTGTACCATCAGCATAAAGTCGTCGTCCTGCAAGGCGCGCCGCAGGCGCTCGACCCAGTAGACCCGTTCCTGCAGTTCGTCCTTGGCACTCTCCAGGGTGGACAGCAGGTGCCAGCGCTGCAGGCCACTCTCCTTGGCCTTGTACATGGCAACATCGGCACTGGCCATCAGGTCGACCGGATTGTTACCGTGCATCGGGAACAGCGCGATGCCGATGCTGGCGATGGCCCGGTGTCGCCGGCCTTCCGCCATGAAGCCGAGTCCGTCGAGCAACTGGTTGCACAGCTGCGCTACCTTCACGGCCCGGTCGCCATCGGCTCCCTCCAGCAGCACGGCAAATTCGTCGCCTCCCAGGCGCGCAATCACGCCCTCATGCGCCAGATTGCGCGACAGTGTCTCGGCCACATCGCGCAGGAGCCGATCGCCGGCCTGATGGCCGCTGAGCTCGTTGACATCCCGGAACTGGTCCAGGTCGAGCATCAGCACGGCGCCGCGGGGGCTTCGCTGCAGGGCCTGCAGCACGGCATCCTGGAAGAAGCGGCGGTTGTAGAGGGCGGTGAGCGGGTCCCGCTCGGCCAGCCAAGTCAGACGAGCCTCCGCGGCCTTGCGCTCGGTGATGTCCAGGCCCACCGAGATGCGCTCCTGGCGACCATCCTTGCCGGCGGGTAACGGGGCGTGGTACCAAGCGATGGTGTGCTGCCGGAAGTCCTGGGTCAGCAGGGTGCGCTCCTCCTGCAGGGGGCCCGTCTCGAGCGGACCGACGGGCGAGGCATCGGGGGCCTCGAAGATATCGTTGAAATGGCGACCGATCAGCAGCTGTTCGTCGAGTTCCAGTACCGTCAGGGTGTAGTCATTGACCAGCGTGATCCGGCCCCGGGCATCTTGGGCGATGATGAAGACCCGCGCGGTATCCAGCAGTCTGCCGACGAAATCCCGCTCCCGGGCGAGCTCGTCGACACGCTCCGCCAGCTGATCCCCGCGGGCCTGGACTTCACCTTCCAGTTCCTCCAGCTGCCGGGACAGCGCCAGCGTCGTGTGCTCGAGTACATCGATTTCGTCCGGCAGGCGCCTTTCGACACTGGGGATCGCCGATCTGACCTCCGCGAAGCCGCCGCGCGCCAGGGTCGGCAGCACGCCGGCAATCCGTCTTAGTCGCGCCATGGGGCGCAGCAGGATGACGAGCAGCAGCAGCTCAGCGGCGAGCCATCCGATCAGGCCCACGACGAGCAAGGTGCGGGTGTCCTGATTGATGGCACGGAGCTGGGCCGTGATATCCGAGACCAGCAGGAAGTGGCCGGTGCTGCGCTGGTCCGCGTCCTCCTCCATGCGCACCGCGGCGATTTCCAGTTGACGGCCTTCATGGCTCAGGTAGAGGGGGGCTTGCGTCAGGCCGTGAACGGAGCTCATCGGCGAGGCCTGCTTTAGTACGGGCAGGCTCTCCTCCTGCTGGGTCAGGGCCACCAGGTGGCCATTCCAGTCCTGCAGGTAACGCTCGGCCGGAAGACCTTGAGCCGGCATACCGCTGGTGACCAGCAGCGCCACCTCGCTGTTGGATACGGCGCGCGCCTGGCGGATCACGTCGGCCAGCGAGCGCGAGAGGATCACCAGGCCGACGCTCTTGCCTTCTACCAGCACCGGAACGGCGGCGTACTGCCGGCAGTCCGTCGAGCAGCGCAGGGCGGTTAATGGCCGTTCCGTGTCCATGACCTCATCCACCCAGGCCTGCAGAGGGCGGTGACTCTGGATCTGTTCTCCCCAGGTGCCCATCCCGACGCCGGCAGCATCGAAGACCAGGATCTCATCGATACCCGTCTCCAGCTGCAGCGTGGGCCACTGGGAGGCCAGGGCGGCCTTGATGAGGACCGGCTCGTCGGTTTCCAGCGCCGGGCCGAGCCGTGGTGAGGCCGCCACCAGCCCGGCCAGCTGGCGCAGGTTGTCCAGCGAGCGCCTGAGGGCGAGCTGAATCGCCTGCTGCTGACGCATGTGGTGCTGGGTCCGGCTCTCCTGGAACTGGCGCGTCAGGTTCTCGTGGCCGAGCCAGGTGAACAGCGAGACCAGCGCGAGCAGCAGTAGGCTGCTGAGCGTCATGACACGCCAGGTCAGGCTGAAGCGGGGGCGATGCCCGGCGAGTGGTGAAGAGGTCATCTCTGCGATTCCCTGGGCCAGGGTGAACGAGTCGGGGAAAGAGGAGTGTCAGAAGCGCAGGGAGAGCTGGAACAGCACCATGTTCCAGTATCGGCTGGTTTCCGTCGGGTCCGGGTTATCCTGGGTCGGAAGCCAGCCGGTGCCGTCGACATTATGGTATTCGCCGGCCAGCATCAATCTGGGATGCGGGGTCCACTGCAGGCCCAGGGTGACGTCCTTTGCAAACTGGGAGTGAGCGGGCCCTGCGCCACTGGCCTCGAATGCCTCACCATCGCGGTCATTACGATCATTGACCAAGCTGTCATAGCGCACCAGCCACTGCCAATCATCGAGGAAGCGTCGAGTGTATTGCACGTACCAGCTTTCCCCCGTCTTGTCCTTATCGGGGAAGCTGTTGAAACCCTTAAGCTCCAGTGTGCGCAAGGCATACTCCGCCGTCAGGCTCCATTTCTCCTGGTTATACTGGAAAGACAGAACCCAGGGTTGGAAGTGAAAGTCACCATCGCCGGGAATGGCGCCTGGCGAGTCATAGTCGGCATTCGCGCTGGCGGCACTGAGCGCTGTAATGATACGCCCACCGTCATGCTCATAACGAACCTGGCCGATAGCCGAGGTGTCGGCTTCCAGGGAGCCCGGGAACCGGTCGAGTCCGAGGGTTCTGTCTACGTCTTCCTCGATACGCGTACGGCCAAAGCCAACCTGTGTCCGAACCGTACCGGCCTGCAGGCGTTCTTCGTGATACAGGCTGATGCCGTCGCCGGCCAGACCCAGTGAACGGGTACGATCGAAATAGATCGATTGTGGCAGTAGGATGCTGGGACGGGTGAAGGCCACATCCCGGGTCTGGTTGTAGAAGCCGAACGGGTTCTTGAAGCGGCCGACCTGGATACCGAAATTGCGCCGTTGGCTCGACTGGATCTGGTAGTCGATCAGGCCGTAGTCGAGTTCCGGGCTGGCTTCGCTGCCGTCACCCCCCGCCCGTCGGCTCAGCACCTGCGCGGCCACCAGCACGTCCTCATGGGGGCGCAGGGAGACGTTGGCACCGATCTCGGTGAACTTGAAGCTGCCGTCATCGCGGCTGCTGGGCCCGAAGAAGTCATTGTCGTCGGTGAGGATCAGTGCCTGGCTCAAGAAGCCGTGCAGCTGCAGCGAGTCGAGCACGTTATCCTCGGCCCTGGCTGAACCGCCCACGACGGCCAGCAGCAGGATGGTCATGATACCGAGGCGGGTATCAGTCCATCGATATGACTTGGACGCGATCATCCAGGTACTCCCTTTCCAGATATCCCAGGGCGCCGGGGGTCTCGGCGATGCGCTCGAGCATCTCCTGCTGGTCTCGTACCCGGTTAGGGGCCTGGCCCATGCCGGAAAACACGACGCGATCCCAGGCCAGCTGCAACTGGTGGGGATAGACCGACAGGCGTTCCTTGACGAAGCGGCCATGCACCGGGTGGTCATTGTTCAATACGAACACGCGCACGGCCTGCCCGTCGGGCCAGGTCCGCTGGCGCATGGCGAAGATGGCTCGGGTGGTATCCCGGGTCAGGTGGTGGGTCTCCACGCCATCATTGGCCACCAGCAGCACATCCGGCTCCTGCGCCAGACTCATCGTTGCACTGCCCAGCACGGCATAGAGCATCGCCAGCAGCATCCAGCACCCATGTCGGCTAGCCTTCAGCCATGCCATGCGTCATACCTCCACGCGTCACACAAGAGGTCGCCACCCCCCCTCGGAGAGCTGGAGCGGTTCATGACAAGCAGGCACATCGGAGCGTGTGCCCCCGTTGTCCGGTGAACGTCAGGTTCATGCACGGTGCAGAAGGTCGCTGCACATCAGGCGTGTATGAGTCGATGACGTAGCCTCCCTGCGGCCCGAAGCGGGCATGATATTGTTATGCTCTCGATGCGTATTGCCGTGACCAGGTGTACATCAAGATTGCCATTGTGCCATAACGGCACAAGTCATTCTTATAAGCTACATCACTTCGAGGCAATTTACAGGCGGGGGGAACGCAGGCGGGAGGCCCGGCGGCCATCGGCCGCCGGGCAAGGGACCTCAGCCGTGCAGAGCGAAGCTGCCGGCATTGAGCCACAGGTGGGTCGCCACGCTGGCAGCATAGCCCAGGGCGATCACCGGGCTCCAGCGCAGGTGGCCCATGAAGGTATAGTTGCCACGGGCCTGGCCCATCAGCGCGACCCCGGCCGCGGAGCCGATCGACAGCAGGCTGCCTCCCACGCCGGCCGTCAGGGTGATCAGCAGCCAGTGACCGTGGGACATGTCGGGCTCCATGGTCAGCACGGCGAACATCACCGGGATGTTGTCCACGACGGCCGAGATCACCCCGAGGGCGATGTTGGCCCAAGTGGCGTTCCAGCCGGTATACAGCAACTCGGAGAGCATGCCGAGATAGCCCATGAACCCGAGGCCGCCGACGCACATCACCACGCCGTAGAAGAACAGCAGGGTGTCCCACTCGGCCCGTGCCACACGATTGAAGACGTCGAAGGGCACCACGCTGCCGAGCTGCTCGAGCTTCTTCCAGTCGCCGCGCTGGGTGTAGCGGCTCCGCTTGCGCTCCAGCGAGCGCGGCAGGCTCTGGCGCAGGTAGTAGCCGAAGAACTGCAGATAGCCAAGGCCCGTCATCATGCCCAGCACCGGCGGCAGGTGCAGCAGGACGTGGCAGGCCACGGCGGTGGCCACGGTCAGCAGGAACAGCCCGATGATGCGCCGGGCGCCGCGCTTGAGGTAGACATCCTCCTCCACGCTGTCGGGATAACGGTTCTTGATGAAGGCGCTCATCAACACGGCCGGGATCAGGAAGTTGACCAGAGAGGGAACGAACAGCTCGAAGAACTCCTGGAACTCGATCAGACCGGCCTGCCAGACCATCAGCGTGGTGATATCGCCGAAGGGGCTGAAGGCACCGCCGGCGTTGGCCGCTACCACGATGTTAATGCAGGCCAGGTTGATGAAGCGCTTGTCGCCTTCGGCCACCTTGGTGATCACGGCGCACATCAGCAGGGCGGTGGTCAGGTTGTCGGCGATTGGCGAGATCACGAAGGCTAGCAGGCCGGTGATCCAGAAGAGCTGCCGGTAGCTGAAGCCCTTGCGGACCATCCATGAGCGCAGGGCATCGAACACCCGACGCTCGTCCATGGCGTTGATGTAGGTCATCGCCACCAGCAAGAATAGCATCAGTTCCGTGAACTCGAGCAGGGTCACACGGAAGGCGTGCTCCGACTCGGCCGGCATGCCCGACTTGACGTAGACCCAGCCGATCAGGGCCCAGATGATGCCGGCGGCGACCAGTACCGGCTTGGACTTGCGCATGTGGATCTTCTCTTCGGCCATGACCAGGGCATAGGCCAGCACGAAGACGGCAACGGCCAACAGGCCCACGAAGGAGCCAGTCAGGTCGAGCTCGCCGGTTACCGCATGGGCGGTGCCGCTGAAGAGCAATGTCAGGGTGAAAAGCACGACGATGCCCGGCCATCGGGCAGCATGCCGTGGCGGGCAGGTGGATCGACAGGTGGTCAGCATGGCTGGAGTCATCCTGAAATAGGAGGTGGAGGGAAAGGGTTGGAAAGCCAACGGATTCTACCACGCTATGCTGCACTGCCGTATGGCGGGTGCCTCTCTCTGGCATGCCCCTTTCGTAGGAGAGTGCCTCGGGTGACGGGGGTTGACCCCGGACATCCAGGGGGTGAGGGAAACCCCACCCGGGAAGTTTTTATGGCATCATCTGCCCCTTCCGGCTCATTCCGGGCTTAAGGATCAGCAACGACTCAGGGCAGGCACACGACGCATGTTTCTCGATGAATTTCACACGCGCACGGGGACCTGGATCCGTGTTTCCGCGGATCAGGCCAGCCGTTTCGCCAAGCGTGTCGCCGGTGATTTCAATCCCATCCACAATCCGGACGCCCGCCGCTTCTGTGTTCCCGGCGATCTGCTGTTCGCCTTGGTGCTGGCCCGCTTCGGCCTGTCGCAGCACATGAGCTTCCGTTTCCTGAGCATGGTGGGGGACGGCACGCCGCTGGCCTTCCGGGAGGAGGAGGACGGCCTCATCCGGGTCCGTGACGATCACGGCAAGTGCTACCTCGAGGTCCAGCGTCGCGGTGAGATGACCCGCGACGAGGCCGTGGTGGAGGCCTTCACCCGCTGCTACGTCGCCTTCTCCGGCAAGAACTTCCCCCACTATCTCAAGCCGTTGATGGAAGAACAGCGGGTGATGTTCAATCCGCGTCGCCCCTTGGTCATCTACGACAGCATGGGTTTTTCCCTGACGCGCTTGGACGGCGTGGCTCCCCGACTGGAGCTGGCCGACTCCTCGCTCGAGGTGGCCGGGAAGCGTGGCGAGGTGCTGCTGGAGTTTCGCATCACCGCGGAGGGAGAGGAGATCGGCATCGGCTCCAAGAAGCTGGTGGTCAGTGGTCTGTGCGACTACGACCCCGAGGCGATGGAGGACGTGGTCGCCGAGTTCTATCGCCTGCGTGCAGCTCATGAGGCCGAAAGCTGATCCCGAGCCTGGCGGGCCGGTGAGGCTGAACGGGTGCCGCCCGCTTGTCGCATCATGCGGCCACGCCCTCGGAAAAGGATGACCCCACGATGATACGTACCCTGCTGGTGGAGGCCGATGGCCGGGTCACGCATGGCGGCCAGGAGCTGTTCGTGCGCTGGCGCGAGGCGCCGCAGAGCCACATCTGGATCGATCTACAGGGCGAGTCCATGGCCGAGGAGCGAGCAATGCTCGAGGCCTTCGATTGCCATCCCCTGGCCATC
This sequence comes from Halomonas cerina, assembly GCF_014192215.1. Classification (GTDB taxonomy): domain Bacteria; phylum Pseudomonadota; class Gammaproteobacteria; order Pseudomonadales; family Halomonadaceae; genus Halomonas; species Halomonas cerina. The sequence goes on along the minus strand of NZ_JACHXP010000013.1, from coordinate 13,719 downwards.
GACGATGCCCAGCGGGAACGCCATCCGCCGAAGATCGAGGAGTTCGAGGATCACACCCTGATCCTTTATCGCGGCATCTCCTCCTTCGATGCCGAGCTCAACTACGTGCCCCAGCAGATCGCCTTCCTCCTCGGCGAATGCTTCCTGATCAGCCTGCACCCGGGGCTGGCGATGAGTATCGATCGTCTCAGGGAGCACGAAGGTAGCACCCTGCTCAAGCGCTCGCCCGAACACGTGGCGCTGCGGGTCATGTACGCCTCCGCCGGCTACTACCTGGATAGCCTGCTGGAGTTCGAGAACGCGCTCAGCGACCTGGAAGATGCGCTGATGGAGGACGGCAGCGATGCCCTGATGCGTCGGGTCATCGCCTTTCGTTCGCGGCTGGTCAAGATGCGCCGGATCTTCAACTACCATGTCGGGATCACCCAGGAGCTGACCGCCTACGACTACGCGCACCTCCCCCGAGCAGACGAGGACACCCTGCACGCCATCAACGACGTGCACGAGCGTTTCGAGCGCTTGCACAGCCTCACCCAGATGTACTACGCGATCTGCGGTGACCTGGTGGACGGCTACATCTCACTCTCCTCGCACCAGCTCAACCGCACCATGCGGGTGCTCACCGTGATCACCGCCATCTTCGTGCCGCTGACCTTCATCGCCGGCATCTACGGCATGAACTTCGCCCACATGCCCGAGCTCGCCTATCGCCATGGCTACTTCCTCGTGCTGGCGGTGATGCTCACCATCGGCCTTGGCCTGCTGTGGCTGTTCCGGCGCAAGAAGTGGCTGTAGGCGATACCGTTGACGGCTCACGATTGGCCTGACAAGGGTCAGACTTTAGTCTCGAAGGCCTCCTTCTCTTCACCAGGCACACCGACATGCACCCTCAGCGAGAACAGCTGCACAACGAGCTCCATGCCCGGCCCTCGATCTACTTCGCGGGGCCGGCTCACCTTCACCATTATGCCTTCCTCGACACCAACGGCGTCTGCGACGGCATCGTCCAGCGTCTCTGCGAGCTGGCCGGCACCTCCCTGGGCCCCGATGCCGTGCAGGGCATCCTCACCCTCGAGGACGGCCAGGTGCTGAAGTGGGAGCGTCACACGGAGTTCTTCACCCTTACCCTGATGGTGCCCCGGCGGGACAGCGACGAGACCTGGCCCGCGCCTCCGCCACGGCTGGCCGAGATCGCCGAGACCCACCGGGAGGCCCTGATCAACGCCTCCCTGATTCTGGTCGAGACCGAGGCGAAGTGGGCCGGCGACACCGCCCCCTACGGCTTCCGTGATCCCGCCGGCTCGCGCATCGGCGACGGCGACGCCACGGTATGGAGCGACTTCCGCCTGGACGAGCGGGGGATCAACCGGCTGCTAATCGTCAATCGGGCTCTCAACGACTTCCGCCTGGGACGCATGGCCCGGCGGCTGCTGGAGATCGAGACCTATCGCATGATGGCATCGCTGGCGCTGCCCCAGGCCAAGGTCCTGGGCGGTGAGCTGGCGGGCTTCGAGGCGGAGCTCGGCGAGCTCTCCGATCGCAACGCCGAGGATCATCCCGAGGGGCCGCGCCCGCTGCTGGCGGCCATCGCCTCGCTCTCGGCGCGGCTCGAGCGCAGCGGGGCCCGCAGCCGGCACCGCTTCGGCGCCACCGAGGCCTACGCCAAGATCGTCTTCGCCCGGATCGAGGAACTGCGCGAGACCCGGGTGGGCGACTGCCAGCGGCTCGGTACCTTCCTGATGCGTCGTTTCCTGCCCACGGTGCGCTACTGTGCGGCCATCGATCGTCGCCAGGAGCGTCTTGCCCACAGTGTCGCCCGCCTCAACGATCTGTTGCGGACCCGCGCCCAGGTGGAGATCGAGGAACAGAACGCGACCATGCTCAAGAGTCTCAACGAGCGCACCAGCAGCCAGCTGAAGATCCAGAAGGCCGTCGAGGGCCTGTCGATCATCGTCATCAGCTACTACCTCTTCAGCCTGATCAAGCTGGCCCTGGGAAGCCTGGAGGCGCTCGGCATGCCGCTGGAGCCGTGGCTGGCCACGGCGGTGTTCGGCCCGCTGGCCGTGCTGATCATCGGCCTCCTGGCCTGGCGAATCTGGCGGGTCAAACGCCACTGACCCAGGCCGATCCGGCCAGTCGCGGGTCGAGCAGCGACGGCACTCCCATGGCGACGGCCGGCGGGCGCGATATGTCACTCGTAGCGATCCCGCCACTGCTTGACCGCGACCTGTTCCTTGAGCATCTCGAGCATGTCGACCAGCACCTGTTCGGTCACCCGGTCGGTGTGCTTGTCGACCCGCACCCAGGCATCGAAGCCGCTCTCGGTCAGGTGCTCCATGAGGGCGGTGAACTCGAGGGCACGCATGCCCTCCACGGCCTCGTCGACCAGTCGGCAAGCCAGATCACGGAGCGCCTCGTCCAGGCCTTTCGCCACTTGGCTGCCCATGGGTAGCCGCTTCAGGCGGCGTATCTCGGGGCTCTCGGCCAGGGTGCGACCGACCAGGGCACTCACGTAGCGCATCAGGTCGGCGCGGTTGCTGGCATAGGCGCTGCCGGCCATGTCCTCCAGACGGCGGGTCACCTCACTGATCAGCTGCTGCTTGCGAGGCATGACCACATCATCGATGAGTCGTCGGGAGAGCGAGTCGCTGGAACGCACTTGATCCTGGACGTTGTCGAGCAGCCGGATGGCGATGCGGTCGGAGAGTTCCTCCAGCAGGATGTCGTAGTACTTGGCGAAGATGGCATACAGCCGCCAGCGGCGGACATCGATCAGTCCCATGCGCTGCAGGCGATGCAGCAACGAGATGGCACGCAGGATGCGCAGCAGCCGGAAGCCGCCCAGGGGAATGCAGCCGAGCACGTCGTACCAGTGCACGAAGGGGTAGAAGAACCAGCGATGATAGCGGTGCTCGGCAATGGCCACCGCCCAGCCCAGCAGCACATCGAGCAGGAAGACGCTGACGAAGGCCAAGTCGATGGCGATGAAGTGGGCATGGATATAGCGATCGTAGGCACCGTGCAGGGTCGGCGACAAGGCCTCGAAGGCGGCATTCAGCGGGGGCAGCAGGAACAGGCTGTCGAACAGCAGCAGGGCCAGGTTGACCACCACCAGACAGAGGATCAGCAGGTCCCAGGCGAGGTGCAGCCGTTCCAGGGCCAGATGGCGCGGTCGCGAGGCGGGGGATGGCCGGTTCACGGCGTCACCTTACCGCGCAACGCCTTGGTCCGTCCCTTGCGGGTTTTGTTGTCCACCCGGCGTCGCTTGGCGCTCCGGGTGGGACGGGTGGACTTGCGCACCTTGTGTTGTTTTACCGCCTGGCGGATCAGCTCCCGCAGGCGTTCCAGGGCGTCTTCCTTGTTCTGCTCCAGGGTGCGGTAGCGCTGTGCCTTGATGATCACCACCCCCTCCTTGCTGATGCGCTGATCGGTCAGGCGCATCAGGCGCTCCTTGTAGAAGGGCGGCAGGCTGGAGCGAGGGATGTCGAAGCGCAGGTGCACGGCGCTGGCCACCTTGTTGACGTTTTGGCCACCGGCCCCCTGGGCGCGGATCTGGCTGATGTCGATTTCCCAATCGCCCAGTTCCACGGTATTGGAGATGGTCAGCATGTCGACCTCGTGCTCAAGCGTGGATGCGTGGCACCATAGCATATCGCTGTGCCCTCGGCGCCGAGGAGGCTACCAAAAAAACCAGGGCCGCCGATCGGTGATCGGCGGCCCTGGTTCAGGCCGTCTCGGAAGGCCGGCGGCGCCGGCCTCGGATCAGGCCTGCTTGGCGGCCTTGGTGGCGGTCTCGCTCACCTGCTCGACGTTCTTCTTGGTCAGTTCCTGACCCTGCTTGACGCTTTCTTCGGTCAGCTTCTGGCTCTGCTGGACGAAGTCCTGCTGCAGGGCCGCGACCTTCTGGGCATCGTCCTTCAGGCGCTCGGTCAGGTCCTTGGCAACCTTCTGCTGACCTTCCAGGTAGCTACGCAGGCCTTCGGCGTCCTTGACGCTCAGCAGGTTGCGAAGCTGTGCCAGGCCGGTGTCGGTGTAGGCCTTGCCGGCTTCGAGCTGTGCATTGACCAGCTTTTCGGTGTAGTCCACGGACAGCGACGCATAGGCACGTGCCGGACCGAAGAACATGGATTCGAACTGATCGGTAAGCTGTTTGGTATCGAACTTTTGCATGATTGACCCTCCCCGGGTGCTATCTGGATGGTGGCATGTCGAAGGCCCTGGCGGCGCCAGCGGTGCCTTTCGTCTTATGCTGCGTTGCACAATAGCAGGACTTTTTGTGCAGTGCAACATTATTCATGCCTGCCCGCAGGCCATGATCTTGCGGTTCGGCCGCCAGCGTGCCGATTTCCTTGTCGTGACAACGCCAGGGTTTGCTATCTTCGTCCCTGACAGTGAGCCGCAAGAGGAGGTGGCAGATGGTTTCCGAACGGTATCCGGATATCCCCGAGACCATGGCAGCCATGCTGCTGACCGGGCATGGCGGCATCGACAAGCTGGAGTATCACCAGGATGTGCCCACCCCGAGGCCGGGCGCCGGCGAGGTGCTGGTGCAGGTGACCGCCACCGCCAAGAACAATACCGACCGCAAGGCCCGCGAGGGGCTCTATCCCACGAAGAAGGGCGAGGTGGCCTCCTTCGCCATGGGCGGTGAGCCGACCCTGACCTTTCCGCGCATCCAGGGGGCCGATGTGGCCGGCCGAGTGGTGGCCGTGGGCGAGGGCGTGCCTGACACGCGAATCGGCGAGCGGGGGTTACTCGACTTCAACCTCTATCCGGATGCACGTCGCGACCTCAATCTGACGCCCGACTACTACGGTCACGGCGCCGATGGCGGCTTTGCCGAGTACATCGCCGTGCCGTCCGACCAGTTCCACCATGTGCCCAACCCGGACCTGCATGACGCCGAACTCGCCGCCATGGGCATGTGCTCCTACCAGACCGCCTATCACATGATGACCTCGGCGAACGTTGCCGCCGGCGAGCGGGTGCTGGTCAGCGGCGCCAGTGGTGGCGTGGGCACCGCGCTGATCCAGCTGTGCCGCATCGTCGGGGCCATTCCCTATGCCGTCAGCCAGCCCGACAAGGCCGATGCCTTGCTGGCGCTGGGCGCCGAGGCGGTGATCGACCGCGGTGACCTTCCCACCTTCGTCGAGCGAGTGCGCACGGCGACCGACGATGCCCCCATCGATGCGGTGATGGACCTGGTGGGTGGCGAGATGACCGATCGCTTTATCGACGCCATGATCTTCGACATGAAGCGCCGTACCACCTACCCGCGACTTTCAATCGCCGGCGCCAGCGGCGGCAACATCACCGAGATCCTGTGGACGCGCATCTACCTCTACCAGGTGCAGATCTTCGGGGTCTCCCACGGCACCCGCGAGGAGGCCGAGCAGTTGGTCGAGTGGATCCGCGGTGGTCAGCTAAAACCGGTGCTGCATGCGGCCTTCAAGCTCTCCGACCTTCACCGGGCCGAGACCTACTTCGTCAATCGTGGCAGCAACTTCCTCGGCAAGATCGTCGTCGTCCCCGATGCCCAGTGGTCCGAGCATGGTGCCCCCTTCGCCCTGGAGACAGCCTGATGCGCAACGAGCTGAGCTTTCGGCTGATGGACACCCATGCCGGCGGTGACGTGAGTCGCATCGTGCTGGGGGGCATCGACACCTTGCCCGGGGCCACCGTGCGGGCCCAGATGGAGTACCTGCGTGACGATGCCGACGGCTTGCGCCGGTTGCTGCTCAACGAGCCCCATGGCATTCCCGAGATGTCGGTGGATCTGATCGTGCCGGCCACCGATGTCGAGGCGCAGGCGGGCTATATCATCATGGAGGTGATGGGCTATCCCATCTACTCGGGTTCCAACACCATCTGTACCGCCACGGCGCTGCTGGAGAGCGGCATCATCCCCAAACGGGAGGGCGTGCAGCACTTCACTCTGGAGGCACCCGCGGGGCTGGTGCACATCGAGGCCCGGGTGGAGAACGGCGTGGTGGAGGCGATCACCTGCGGGGGGCTGCCCAGCTACATCGACACTTACCGGGCCACGGTGCATGTGCCGCTGCTTGGCAACGTGACCTATAGCGTCGCCTACAGCGGTGGCTTCTACGCCTTGGTGGATGCCATTGATCTGGGCTTCCACCTGACCCGGGACGAGGAACGCGACCTGGCGAACTGCGCCCACAAGATCGTCGAGGCGATCCAGGCCGGGCAGGGCTTCTCCCACTATACCCTGGGCGACGTGGGGCCCTTGCCCTTCCTGCACTTCATGGGGCCGGTAGAGCAGGTGGCCGATGACTTCTTCCGCTCACGCTCGACCACCTATGTGCATCCCGGGGTGATTTGTCGCAGCACCACCGGCACCGGCACCTCGGCGCGCCTGGCGCTGCTGCACCATGAGGGCCGCATGAAAGCCGGTGACAGGCTGGAGACCGTCTCCCTGCGCGAGACCGGCTTCATCGGCACGATCATCGGGACCCGCCAGGAGGGCAGCCACCAGGTGCTGGAGAACACCATCACCGGCAAGGGCTATGTGCTGGCCCGCTCGGAGGTGGTGGTCAACTGCGAGGACCCCATGGTGGAGTGCACCGGCCTGCATCATATCCTCACCAGTGGTCATCCTCCCGCGGAGGAGTGAGCGGCAGGTTCAGGACAGCAGGCCACCCCGGTGGACACTATGCTGAGGGGTGCCCGACCGGGTTCAAGACTCACCTGTCACCTTTCAGGAGGTGTATGGCATGACAATCCCTACCGTTCCTACCAGGCGTGGCGCTACGCTGGCCGGTCTGCTAGCCCTGCCGCTGCTGGCGACCACCGCCCTGGCCAACGAGGACCTGATCTTCCAGGGCGATGCCAGCTTCGCTGGGCCCCATGGGGGGCAGACGATCGAGGTGGCGCTGGTCAACGTGACCAGCGGCGAGGTCATGGACACCGCCACCGGCACGGTGTTACCGGAGAACGACCCGACCTTCTCCTTCGAGTTCCCCGCTGCCCTCGAGGAGGGCAACAGCTACGAGGTGCACTACTGGATCGACTCCAACTTCGGTGGGGGCAGCGAAGGCAGCTGTGACGAGGTGGGCGTCGATCACCAGTGGCTCGTCGCGCTGGAGGGCATCGGTAACCCCGTCACTCAGGTCGTGACCCACGATCCCTCCGCCCAGACCGCGGTCTGTGACACCTTCGAATAGTGCGGCGTGCCTTGTCGGCCCGGAGGCCTCCGGGCCGAGCCATCCAGCGGCCGATACCCTTCCCCGCCCACGGCGCCGATGGCCCGCCTCACCAGGGTCGCCGGAAGCGCATGGCGGTACAGACCCGCTCTCGGGCCATGTCGACGGCCGCCTGGCGTGGCAGCGTCCCCTCGGCCTTGGCACGAGTCAGCACCTCGTCCAGGTTGTGGCGAACCTTCTCCTCGATGCGGGACAGGGCCTCGCGTTGGCTGCCTCCGGCGTACTCGACGGCGGCGCAGATCACTCCGCCGGCGTTGACGATGAAGTCGGGCAGCACCAACACGCCGCGCTCGGCGAGGCGGCGCTCCGCCGCCTCGGTCGCCGGGATATTGGCGCCCTCGGCCACCACCTTGGCCTTGAGCCGGTCCACGTTGCCCTCGTGGATGACGTCGGGGCGCGCCGCCGGAATCCAGACGTCGCAGTCGACATCGATGATGGCGTCGCGGTCACGGGCCTCGCCGCCCTCGAAGTCGGCCAGTGGGTGGCCGCGGCGCTTCCAGTCGATCAGCGCCTCCACATCCAGGCCATCCTCCTGCACGAGGGTGCCGCGGGAGTCGCTGGCCGCCACCAGCACGGCGCCTCGCTGGGCGAGATAGCGCGCCGCGTGCCTGCCCACGGCGCCGAAGCCCTGGATGGCGATGCGCGCGCCGTCGAGGGGGAGGCCACCATGTGACTGGGCCGTCTCGATGGCCACCGCCAGCCCGTAGCCAGTGGCGCCGATCTCGTCCAGCGGGATGCCGCCGAGTTCCCGCGGCAGGCCCACCGAGCGCCCGATCATATCGTGCACCCAGGCCATGGCGATCTCGTCGGTGCCCATGTCCGGGCCGGGGATGTAGTCGGTGATCTCCCGGATCGCATACGCATAGGCGCGGATCAGGCGTTCCTTGTCGGCGGTGGGCAGGCGGGGATCGGCGAAGATCACCGCCTTGGCGCCGCCATGGGGCAGCCCGGCGGCCGCATTCTTGAAGGTCATGGCACGGGCGAGGCGCGCACACTCCGCCAGGCTCACGTCCGGTGCCATGCGCGTCCCGCCGATCGCCGGGCCGGTGGCAACGTTGTCCACCACCAGGATGGCGCGCAGGCCTGTCGACGGGTCGTGGAGATACATGACCTTCTCCGGCCCCAATTCGTCGCTGATCTCGAAGGCATCGCCCATGGTCGTCGCTCCCGCCGCTGCCAAGTCCAAGCTCGTATCTTCAAGCTAGCAGCGGATCCGCCGGTCGGGGGGTGATCGGGATCATCTCTGGCCGTCTCCCGTTCGCCTGGCCCGCGACTACGCTGAAGGAACACGGGACATGCCGTTGTGGGGGAGGACGTATGCAGATCCGACAAGCCGTGAAGGCCAACGCCAGAGAGCTGGCGTATCTGTTCAGCCTGGCAGGGGAAGGGCTGCCGGAATACCTCTGGAGCCAGAGGGCGAAGGGCAACGAGTCTCCTCTGGATGTCGGCGAGCAACGGGCCAGGCGCGAGGAGGGCGGTTTCAGCTATCGCCACGCGCAGATCTGTTCCCATCGCGGCCGCCTGATGGGGATGATCGTGGATTATCGCCTGCCCGATCCCTATCCTCTCGCTGACCTGACCGACAGTCCGAGCGTGGTACAGCCGCTCAGGCGTCTCGAGGCGCGGGTGCCGGGCAGCTGGTACATTCGGGCGCTCGCCACCTACGAGACGTCGCGCGGCAAGGGCGTGGCCAGCCTGCTGATGTCTCAGGCCGAGGCTTCGGCGATCGCCGAGGGCTGTGACGAGATGAGCCTGATCGTCGCGTCGGAGAACCGCGTGGCCCGAGTGTTCCAAGAGCGTCGAGGCTTCCGCGAGGTCGACGCCCTGCCGGTGGTGCCCTGGCCGGGCTGTCAGACCGGGGAGGATTGGGTGCTAATGACCCGCCGTCTGGGGGAAGGATAACCGGACCGGAGAGGACGATAATCGGCGGGCGAGCCTTGAAGGCATCTGTCCTCGGCGCCAACTTCTGCCAGTGGACAGCCAATTCCTGAATCCAGCACGTAAGGAGAGAATCATGCCCACCCTGGTGATCGGTGCCAACGGCCAGATCGGCCGACAGTTCTGTGAGCTCGCCCGGGAAGCGGGCGAGCCGATCAAGGCCATGATCCGCCACGAGGACCAGCAGCCCTGGTTCGAAGAACACGGCATCGTCACGGTCATCGCCGACCTGGAAGGTGATTTCCGCCATGCCTACGAGGGCTGCGACCAGGTGGTGTTCACCGCCGGCTCCGGCCCCCACACCGGTCCCGACAAGACTCTGCTCATCGACCTCTACGGCGCCATGCGCGCCGTGGATATCGCCAGCGAGTTGGGGCTCGAGCGCTTTCTGCTGGTCAGCGCCATGCGTGCCGAGAACCCCATGGAGGCCCCGGAGAAACTGCGCCCCTACATGGTGGCCAAGCATGCCGCCGATGCCTACCTGCGCACGGCCGGCGTGCCTCACGTGATCCTCAAGCCGGGTCGGCTCACCGACGAGCCGGCCACCCAGCGGGTGGCCACCTCGCTCGAGGAGACCGGCGGCGAGAACACGGCGTCCCGCGCCAACGTGGCCCACGCCCTCTTGCACCTGGTGAAGGCCACGCAGGTGGTCGATCGCGAGTTCGTGCTGCTCGACGGCGAGCGGCCCATCGCCGAGGCCCTGCGCTGAGCGGCTACCGGGCCCCTTCCCCCCGGGCCGCCAGCGCCTCCAGGTAGGCCTGGATGCGCGCGGCGTTGGTGCCCAGATCGCTTCTGCCGACCCGTGAGGCGGAGCGCACGTCCACCCGCACGCCGTTGCCGGTCTCGGTCAGGCGAATCGCCACGTCGTCCTTGAAGCCGAACCAGCGGGTGGTGGCGGTGGCCTCGAGCCTGCGCTCGGTCACGGCAGCGATCTCCCAGCCCATCTCCCGCGCCGTGGCTTCCGCGGCCGCCATGGCCCGGTCCAGCGGCATCTCGAGGGTGATCGGCCCGAGCCGCGGATAGCCGGCCCGTTGCTGGCGGGCGGTGGCTTCCCCAGGGTAGGCCACCGCGTTGGGGGCCGCCTCGCGAGCGGCGGCCAGCGCCTCAAAGGCGGGCGGGTTCTGGGTGTCGGTGGTGATATCGTGGATCGGCGGCACGACCTGGGCGCGCTGCATCAGCTGCCAGGGCTGCGCCACCATAGCCACCCCCGCGACCATCACCAGCGCGCCGGCTAGCGCCGGGCGCCAGCGGCGGCAGAATACGGCGACGATCAGGGCGAGAAGCCCCACGCCACCGGCTGCCACGGCCAGGTGCGCACCCTGGCGCAGCACCGAGAACGACGTGGACAGCGACACCCACTCCCATCGATAGGCCGGGCCCGCACCGCCCATCAGCAGTGCCGCCAGGGCGAGCAGTATCACGCCGAGTCCGACGAGAATCAGTGGCCAGCGGCCGCCGCGTGGTCCGGGGGTCAGGCGTAAGGTCGACATGATATCTCCCGATCGAGGTGCCTTCCTACAGCTTAGCAACCTGCTGCGCTCCCCCCCGACAAGGGCCGTGCAATGGCGCGCGCGATCAAGGACAATAAGCGAGTTAACGATAGGGGCGGCGACGGCCCTCACGTCTCGATACCACTTACCGCGAGGTTCCATGAACCCCACCATCGAACTGCTGAAGTCCCACCGCTCGATCCGCAAGTTCACCGACCAGCCGGTCTCCCGCGAGCTGCTCGTGACCTTGATCGAGGCCGGGCAGGCCGCGGCCAGCTCCAGCCACGTTCAGGCCTACAGCATCATTCACGTCAAAAGCCCTGACAACCGCAAGAAGATCGCCGAGCTGGCCGGGGGGCAGGGCTATGTGGCCACCTGCGGTGCCTTCCTGGTCTTCTGTGCCGACATGAAACGTCCCACCGAGGCCGCCGAGAACAGCGGCGGCCGGGTGGTGCGCGGCATGACCGAGCAGCTGCTGGTGGCCAGCGTGGACACCGCGCTGATGGCCCAGAACGTGGCCATCGCCGCCGAATCCGAGGGACTGGGCATCTGCTACATCGGCGGCATCCGCAACAACCCCCAGGCGGTCAGCGACCTGCTGGGCCTGCCCAGTCACGTCTACCCGGTGTTCGGCATGTGCCTCGGCTACCCGGCCCACGAGCCCGACGTGAAGCCGCGCCTGCCGGTCGAGGCGATCCTCAAGGAGGACACCTACAGCGACGACCGCGAACAGGTGGAGGCCTACGACGCGGCCATGCGTACCTACTACGGCCAGCGCAAGGGCGGTAACAAAGATGCCACCTGGTCGCAGAGCCTTACGCCGCTGTTCGATACCAAGCTGCGCGCCCATATGCGCGAGTTTTTGATCGAGCGTGGCTTCGAGATGAAGTGAGCGGCAGGCCCCGTCAGGGGCCGGTGCGCGAGTCGGCTGACTCCGCGGGCGACATCGGCTCGAACACCTCCGCATGGCGGCGCCTGGCGCGGGCGAGACGCCAGATGGTGATGGCATTGGTGATGACCACCAGTGCCTCGGCCACGGTTCCGCCCACGGCGCCCACCAGCGCATGACTGAGCATCCACGCCAGTGCCGCCAGCCCCAGAAAGATTCGCATGGGAATGCCGCGCAGCAGAAACATGCTCACCGTGCCCAGCACCATCGCCACGACGGCGGGAAGGTCCGCCCAGCCCTGCCAGGTCAGCAGTGCCGCCAGGCCGCTGGCGGCCAGCACGCCGACCATCACGCCCGGGTGTCCCGGATAGCGGCGGGCCAGGGCGATACGCACGATCACCAGCACCGTCAGCGCGGCGGCGGTCCAACTCGCGAAGCATAAAAACTGCAGGGCGAACGCCACGTTGGCGCCGATCAGCAGCACCATCAGCCGCTCGTCCTGCCTGCTGGCGAAGGCCAGCAGGCAGAGCAGCAGCGAGACCAGACCAAAGAACTGCCCGGCCATGGCGCTATAGCTTTCTAGCATCGGCGTCTTGTCCCCTCTTAGGTCAGCGCCCAGCATAGCGGTTGACCCGGCTTATTCATGTGGTAGGCCAGAAAATTAAGATAGCGGATGGTATTCTCTTGAGAAATCAGTGTGTTCCGACAAGAACCTGATTCCAGAGGACCATCCGCTATGGGTGAAAGCGTATCTCCCTGGGTCCCGATCTGCAACGAGTCCATCCGCGTTGAGCTTGATGGCCAGCGCACCACCAGCGACAGCGTGCCTTGCTGCTGCGCGAGGCTCTCCCGAACAACCCCGGAAATGGTGTTATGACCTGATGTACCAGGCGGGCTCCTGGCCGTCGCCGCGACGCGTCGTGCTGGTCGTGCAGGAAACAACAGGGTGAGAACGGCATACAGTTGGGCAAACGTGGCCATCGAAGTGGCGAGGACCGGCTGCTGTCTCCCGCTCAGGAAGCCAAGCTTCAGGCCATCATCTGCGACAAATAACCTGACACGGCGGGGTGTTCAGTTAACTTAATATTGATTGGGGCTATGGTTGGGCGGAGAGTAAAGCGTAGACGGCCCGTGAAAGAGCGCTGAAAGCCGTTTCGGCGGCTACGAGCTGACCTCTGGAGCCGGCGTGAAGCGCACTTTCACCGACCCTTCGATCATTTCCAGGGCGAACATGTCGGAAGTCAACGACCGATTCAGGTTCTGCGCCTCCTTCAGCTTAACGGACAGTCCAGCGATATCGATTACCCGGCCAGCGTTCTCGCGCCGTGGAACAGGATCGATGGTTTTGTCGTTGTTGCCGACACTGCTGCCGTCCGCTGCGCGGAGCTTTCTGGCAAACTCACCCGCCTTTTTCATGGAAGCATCCAAACCAAAGTGCAGGGTTTCGGGCTTCAAATAGATATCCACGGCCTTCAAGTCCCCTTCAAACAAACAGCACAGGACATTGCTGGAATACAACTCTCGCCGCAGGGGCGGCTTGCCGGTCTGCGAAGCTGCCGAATCATGGGCATCGACGTGCAGGCCCGGCCAACCAGCCACCAATTCGGAACGGATCAGCACGCCGCTGAGCCCGGTGGTGGAATAGCGATAGCGGAAGAACCGGTGCTCCAGTTGTTTCTCGACCTCGAGATCCTGCCCGATGACCCGGCCAATGCTGAAGGCCCCGTCGAACAGACACTCCATCCAGAGCGAATCGACCCGAAAGAAGCGGATCGACTCCATCGGCAGCAGCGCCTCGTCCGGGACCAGGTAGTTAAACGGAATCTGTTCCAACAGGCCCAGCCCCGAAAACCATCCCAGCACTTCATCGGGCGGCGGAGGGAGCTCCGAAGATCGCCCCGTGTCCCCCAAGGGGTGGTCATGGAAACCCCGGTGACGCTGTTTCAGCCAATGTTGGGTAACGGTGCGTTTCCATTTGTACAGGCTGACGGAGACCGATTTGCTGGCCAGCGCCAACAATCGCCCCAACTCCCAGGCGGCTGAACAGGAAACGTCGAACAATCCGGTGGAAGGCGTGTAGCGCACTAGGTTTTGTCCGAAAAGTCTGCCCGGAGGCAACGGTCTATGCACGCCAGGCATACCATGGCCCTGAAGCTGCTGGCCAATTTGTCGTATCGCG
>NZ_JACHXP010000012.1 GCF_014192215.1 Halomonas cerina | reverse complement strand
AGCCCGAAGCCCGAAGCCCGAAGCCCGAAGCCCGAAGCCCGAAGCCCGAAGCCCGAAGCCCGAAGCCCGAAGCCCGAAGCCCGAAGCCCGAAGCCGCTTACCGCCGACCACGCCCGGCCGGCGACTTGCGACGTGGCTTGGGCTTGGGGGTCTCCGGTGGCACACGGTAGTGCAGGTAGAGGTCCAGCACCAGGTCCGGTAGCTGGACGACCAGGGCCTCCAAGCGGGCGGTGTCGCCGGCCAGTTCGGCCATCTCCGGCTCGTTGTCGAACAGCCCCGACAGCAGCATGAAGGGCAGCAGCAGGGTAGCGGCGGTGGCCTCGTCCTCGCGGAACCAGGCCGCCTCGTCGAGGAACACCCCCTCCATGAAGCCGGCGCACCAATCACCGACCAGCGTCTCCGCCGGTGCGATGCCGTCGAGCACCGGCTCGAAGGGCAACTCGGGCAGGCCGCCGCCTTCCAGTACCTGGATGGCGTTGCAGCGCAGCTGCTCGAGCAGCGCGAGGATCGCTTCCTGCTCGGCGGCGTCCGCGAAGGCCGGCTCGCCATGGAAGAGCTCCGCTATCCAGATGGCCGGGTCGACGTCGCGGGGCGCCACGGCCAGGGCGACCAGGAAGCCATGGGCACCGATCAGGTCGAGGGCATCGGCTCCTACCCGGTCGGAGTCGAGGAAGTCGTCGAGTCGGTCCAGGGCAGCGTCATCGAGGAGCGGCTGGGGAGGGGGCGTGTCGGATGCTGACATGGGGGCTCTCGCTCGGGAATCGGGGCGTCGGGCCGGACTTTACGCCGCGCCGTCGAGACAGCATTCTACCATCCATGACTTCCGCCGCGCTTCCCGCCCCCGATTCCACCCGGCTCAACGCCCTCGACCGGGCCGCTCTTCACCGCACCCTCATCGCGCAAGTCGAGGCAGCCTACAGGCTGTGTCGCGAGGTACATCCGGCGCTGCCGCGCCCGGCGGTCTGGCTGGACCTGCGCGGCAAGTGCGCCGGCCAGGCGCACTTCGGTCGCGGAGGCCTGCGCTTCAATCCGGTATTGCTTGACGACAACCGCCAGGCGTTCCTGGCCGAGGTGGTGCCCCACGAGATGGCCCACTGGTTGGTGCACCACCTCGAGGATGCAGGCCGGATGCGTCCGCACGGCAAGGAGTGGCAGACGGTGATGCGGCGCCTGTTCGGGCTCGAGCCGCGGGCCACCCATGCCTTCGATACCCGCCGGGCCAGTCCAGCGCCCTACCGCTACACTTGTGGCTGCCGAGAGCATGCCTTCTCGGCACGGCGCCATGGTCTGGCTTGCCGGGGCCGGGTGTACCGCTGCCGCCGCTGTGCTCAGACCTTGGTCTATCAGACTTTCATGGGTCGCTGAAAGTGGCTGCAAGTATATGAAATAAAAAAAGAAATTGTTGATACCAAGGTCTAAGTGGAAGGCGGTCCCCAGAGGTATATGCTGAAAGGCAGATCCTGGTTCCGGCTCCTCAACAACCCTGAGCCGGTGACATATACTGAAAGGGTGCATCTCCTGGAAGAGGCCATTCCATGACCGAACAGCATAAAGACGTCTATCCGGTACGCGACGACTTTGCCGCCAAGGCCCACGCCGACAAGGCCAAGTATGAGGCCATGTACCAGCAGTCCGTGGACGATCCCAAGGGCTTCTGGGCAGAGCAGGCCAAGCGTCTCGACTGGTTCAAGGCACCGACCAAGATCAAGCATACCGTCTTCGATACCCATGACGTCGACATCCGCTGGTTCGAGGATGGCACCCTGAACGCCAGCGTCAACTGTCTGGACCGTCATCTGGAGACCCGTGGCGACCAGCCGGCGATCATCTGGGAAGGTGACGACCCCAAGGATGACAAGACCCTCACCTACCGCGAGCTCTACGAGAAGACCTGCCAGCTGGCCAACGGCTTCAAGGAGCTGGGGGTCGGCAAGGGTGATGTGGTCACCCTCTACATGCCGATGATTCCCGAGGCCGCCATGGCGATGCTGGCCTGTGCCCGCATCGGCGCGGTGCACTCGGTGGTGTTCGGCGGCTTCTCCCCCGATGCCGTGGCCCAGCGTGTGATCGGTGCGAAGTCCAAGCTGATCATCACCGCCGACGAGTCCGTGCGCGGTGGCAAGCAGGTGCCGCTGAAGGACAACGTCGATGCCGCCCTCACCCGTCAGGGCACCGAGGTCTGCGAGAAGGTGCTGGTGGTCAAGCGCACCGGCGGCGAGATCGACTGGAAGGAGGGTCGTGACGTCTGGTACGACGATATCGTCGCCAAGCAGTCTACCGACTGTCCGGCCGAGGAGATGAACGCCGAGGATCCCTTGTTTATCCTCTATACCTCCGGCTCCACCGGGGCGCCCAAGGGGCTGAAGCACACTACCGGCGGCTACCTGCTGCAGGCCGCCATGACCCATCAGTATGTCTTCGACTACCAGGAGGGTGAGGTTTACTGGTGCACCGCCGACGTAGGCTGGGTCACCGGCCACAGTTACATCGTCTATGGGCCGCTGGCCAATGGGGCGACCACCCTGATGTTCGAGGGGGTACCCAGCTACCCGACTCATGGCCGCATGGGCGAGGTTGTCGACAAGCACAAGGTCAGCACCCTCTACACCGCCCCCACGGCGGTGCGTGCCCTGATGGCCCATGGCGACAATGTCATGGATTCCAGCAAGCGCGACAGCCTGCGCCTGCTTGGCTCGGTGGGCGAGCCCATCAACCCCGAGGCCTGGGAATGGTTCTATCGGGTGATCGGCAATGAGAAGTGCCCGATCGTCGATACCTGGTGGCAGACCGAGACCGGCGGCATCATGATCGCGCCGCTGCCCGGTGCCATCGACCTCAAGCCGGGGTCCGCGACCCTGCCGTTCTTCGGCGTGATGCCGGCGCTGGTCGACAACGAGGGCAACGAGCTCAAGGGGGCCACCGAGGGCAACCTGGTGATGCTCGACTCCTGGCCGGGTCAGGCGCGCTCCATCTGGGGTGACCACGAACGTTTCGTGCAGACCTACTTCTCTACCTACAAGGGCATGTACTTCACGGGGGACGGCTGTCGTCGCGACGAGGACGGCTACTACTGGATCACCGGTCGTGTCGATGACGTGCTTAACGTCTCCGGTCATCGCATGGGCACCGCGGAGATCGAGTCCTCTTTGGTGGCTCACGAGGCCGTGGCCGAGGCGGCCGTGGTCGGCTTCCCGCATGACATCAAGGGGCAGGGCATCTACATCTACGTGACCCTGGACGACGAGCATGAGCCCAGCGATGAACTCAAGAAGGAGCTGACCCAGTGGGTGCGCAAGGATATCGGCCCCATCGCCTCCCCGGACGTGATCCAGTGGGCGCCGGCGCTACCCAAGACCCGCTCGGGCAAGATCATGCGCCGCATCCTGCGCAAGATCGCCGCCAATGAGTGTGATGGCCTGGGAGACACCAGCACCCTGGCGGATCCCTCGGTGGTCGATGAGCTGATCGAGCATCGCGTCAATCGCTGAGTTCCCTGTGAACGGAGGCCGGCAAAGCATGCCAGTCCAGTGCCGTTCGTTCCTCTACGCCGGTCCGCCAGGGCCGGCGTTTTCGTGAGGCGGCCGGCGAATGTCGACAACAGGTCGGCAGCGCTTGGGCATCGCATTATCCATGGGGTAACATGCCGTCATTAACAGATGTCTTCGATAGAAGAGCCCAGCACGGCGGCGGTCAGCAGCATCCGCTGTCGGAGGAACCGGAGGAGAATCCATGGCCTTTGCCCAGAAATTCATCGTTGCCGATGACCATCCGCTGTTCCGTGCGGCCCTGACCCAGGCGTTGCGTCAGCTGGCGCCCCAGGCCGAGATCGTGGAATCCGACACTATGGAGGCCACCACCGAGGTGGTCACCCGTCATCCCGATGCCGACCTGATTCTGCTCGATCTTCACATGCCCGGTGCCCACGGCTTCTCCGGTCTGATTCAGTTGCGGGGGCAGACCCCGGATATTCCGGTGGCGGTCATCTCCGGCAGCGACGAGGTTCACGTGGTGCGTCGCGCCATCGACTATGGCGCCTCCGGTTTCATTCCCAAGTCCTCTTCGCTTCAGCTGATCGCCGAAGCGGTGGGTGAGATCCTCGACGGCGAGGTCTGGCTGCCGGCGGAGATGGCCGAGGCGCTGGGTGAGTCCGATGAGGTAGAAGCACGCTTCGCCGAGGCCATCGCCTCGCTGACCCCGCAGCAGTTCCGGGTCCTCAACATGCTCACCGAGGGCCTGCTCAACAAGCAGATCGCCTACGAGTTGAGTGTGTCCGAGGCGACCATCAAGGCCCATGTCACCGCCATCCTGCGCAAGCTCGGCGTGCATTCCCGCACCCAGGCGGTGATCGCCGCCCAGAAGCTCGAGGTCGAGCCGCCGAAGGTGGAATCCTAGCGCCCAGCTACAAGCGCCTAGCGCCCAGCCGCTCAATGAGGGGCGGCAGGTACAGTGGAAGAACACGAGAACCCCAGCGGGTATTGAATCCGCTGGGGCTTTTACGTATTGACGCCAGACCTGTCGGATCCACCATTCTGCTCGGCGCTCGGCGCTCGGCGCTCGGCGCTCGGCGCTCGGCGCTCGGCGCTCGGCGCTCGGCGCTCGGCGCTCGGCGCTTCGGCGCTCGCGGTTAAGCGCTAGGCGCCCGGCTGGCCTGTAGGGTACGGGTGAGCAGGGCGCGCAGCGCGGCGGGACGCACCGGCTTGAGCAGCATCTGGTAGCCGCTGCGCCGGATCTCCTCGGCCACTTCCTCGGTGCGGTCGGCGGTGATCACGATACCGGGTACCGCGCCCTCCAGGCGCTCGCCCAGGGCCTCCAGGGCCATCAGACCGGTGACCTCATTGTCCAGATGATAATCGGCCAGTATCGCGTCCGGGTCGCCGTCGAGGTGGCGCAGCACCGACTTGGCGCCGCCGATGGAGGTGGCGATGAACACCTCGCAACCCCAGCCGGAGAGCATGGCCTTCATGCCCTCGAGAATCAGCGACTCGTTGTCGATGCACAGGATCCGCTTGCCGGCCAGCTTGTTGCCTGCCTTGCGGACTGCCGGGGCCTGGTCGGTGTGCTCGCGGCTCCTGGCCGCCACCATCGGCACGCTGACGGCAAACATGGTGCCGTGGCCCTCCCAAGAGCGAATCCGGATCGGGTGGTCCAGTACCCGGCTCATGCGGTCGGCGATCGAGAGGCCAAGGCCCAGGCCCTTCTCGCTTTCCTTGTGGCGCGAGGCCTGATCGAGGCGCCGGAATTCCTGGAAGATCTCGGCCTGCTTGGCCTCGGGAATCCCCGGGCCGGAGTCCCATACCTGGATGGACAGCCGGTCGCCGTGGCGGCGACCGCCCAGCAGCACCCGGCCTTCCTGGGTGTAACGGATGGCATTGGAGAGGAAGTTCTGGATGATCCGGCGCAGCATCTGGGCATCGCTGTCGACCCATTGGCGGGTCGGCACCACCACCAGGTCGAGGCCGCGGTCTTCGGCCATCACCTCGAATTCGGCCCGCAGCGGCTCGAAGATATCGGCCAGGGCGAAGTGGCTGCGCCGAGGGATCAGGGCGCCGGCATCCAGCTTGGAGATGTCGAGCAGGGTGCTGAGCAGTTCCTCCGCGGCCTGCAGCGAGTTGTCGATATGGCCGATGGTGCGCTTCATGTCGACGGCATCCATCTCCTGGGAGAGGGCCGAGGTGAACAGTCGAGCGGCATTGAGGGGCTGCAGCAGGTCATGGCTGGCGGCGGCCAAAAAGCGGGTCTTGGAGGCGTTGGCATCCTCGGCCACCTGCTTGGCCTGACGCAGGGCCTGCTCGGCCTCGGCGCGCACCCGGTTCTCCTGGCGCAGGGCGGCGTTGGCCTCGGAGAGTGCCTGGGTGCGTTCCCGTACCCGCTCCTCCAGGGTCTCGTTGGTCTCCTTGAGGGCGATCTCGGCGCGCCGGCGCTCGGTGATGTCCTGGTAGAGGGCGAAGAAGCCCAGTATCGCCCCGCTGTCGCCGAAGTGGGGAGTATAGGTGACCAGCATGTAGCGCCGGCCCTCGGCCAGGGGCAGCGAGACCTCGAAGCTGACCCGTTCGCCGGACAGCGCGCGCTCGATCCAGGGCGCGCGCTCCCGAGCCATCTCCGGTGGCATCACGCTGTCCACATGCTTGCCGATCACCTCGTTGCGGTCGATGCCGAAGGCTTGCTCGTAGGCGCGGTTGGTGAAGAGGTAGCGGCACTCCTTGTCGAAATAGGCGATCAGCGCCGGCACGTTGTCGGTGTAGATCCGGATGTTGTTCTCGGAGCGGATCAGCGCCTCCTCGATGCGCTTCTGCTGGGTGATGTCCTGATAGGTGTAGACGAAGCCGCCGCCGGGCATGGGATTGCCTTGGACCTCCAGTACGCTGCCATCCTGGCGGTAGCGCACGTAGCGATGGGGTTGACCGTCGCGGATGTTATCGACCAGCAGCCGCACGTGCTCCTCGGGATCGCCAGGGCCGTACTCGCCATGATGAGCGTTATAGCGGAAGATCTTGTCCATGGGGGCACCGACCCGGATCAGGTGGTCGGGGAAGCGAAACAGCTCCAGGTAGCGCTGGTTCCACACTACCAGGCGCAGGTTCTGGTCCACCACGCTGATGCCCTGGTTGATGTTCTCGATGGTGGCCTGGAGCAGGGCGCGGTTGAACTCCAGGACCTGGGAGGCTTCATCGACGATGGAGATGACGTCCGAGATGCCGATGCCGCGGCCCTGCAGGGCCGAGTTGACCACGATGCGTGCCGAGGAGGCCCCCAGCACCGAGGCGAGGAAGCGCTCGGTGAACTGGATCACGTCGATGGAGGCGCGCGTGTTGTCCTCCAGTGGCTTGCCGGTGCGCCGGGCATAGTTTTCGAAGGCGCGGGCCACCTGGCCGGAGCCCAGGAAACGTTCGCACAGGACCTTGAGATCGCCCACGGTGGTGGCCCCGGTCCAGGGGCGGTTCACCGAGGTCTGGCGGGTCTCGACGCTGTCCACGAACAGCGACGCCTGGATGCGTTCCACCACCCGCTGCGAGGTGATCTGGGAGACGAAGATATAGCAGAAGAGGTTCACGCCCAGCGACAGCATCACCCCGTGGGTGAAGCTGTCGCCGACGTTGAGGCCAAACAGCGAGGTGGGGGAGAGCCAGGCCACCCCGAGCGGTCCTCCGTCGAGCCAGGAGGCCGGCAGCACCCCGGCACCGATCAGGGTGGGCATCAGCAGGCTGTAGGCCCAGATGGCGAAGCCGGCGTTCATTCCGGCGATGACCCCTAGGCGATTGCCGCGCTTCCAGTAGAGGCCCCCGATCAGCGCCGGAGCGAACTGAGCGGCGGCGGCGAACGACAGCATGCCGGTGGAGGCCAGCGAGCTGAATTCGCCGATCAGTTGGTAGAAGCCGTAGGCCATGCCCAGGATCACCACGATGGTGATGCGCCGAGCGCGCAGCACCAGGCGGCCATAGTCCCGGGCCTTGGTATCGAACCAGCGCAGCCGGAACAGCGCCGGGATGACGATCTCGTTGGAGATCATGATCGACACCGCCACGGCGGCCACGATCACCATGCCGGTGGCCGCCGAGAAGCCGCCGATGAAGGTCAGCAGGGTCAGCCATTCGTTGCCCGCGGCCATGGGCAGCGCCAGCACATAGGTGTCCGGCTCGATGCCGCTGTCGGCGAAGATGGTCAGGCCTGCGGCCGCCAGGGGCAGCACGAAGAAGGCAAAGGTCACCAGGTAGAGCGGGAACAACCAGCGGGCCCGGGCGGCGTCGTCACGGTGGGTGTTCTCCACCACGGCGACATGGAACTGGCGCGGCAGGCAGAGAATCGCCAGCATGGCGAGCAGCGTCTGAGCCCAGAAGCTCTGGCCGAAGTCCTGCTGGGCGAGCTGGCGCTGGAGCTCCAACTGGGTCTCGGCACGCGTGAGCAGGTCTCCCAGGCCATCGAACATCCCCCAGGTGACATAGATGCCGAGGATCAGGAAGGCCACCAGTTTGATCAGCGACTCGAAGGCCACCGCCTGGATCAGCCCCTCATGGTGCTCGGTGGCATCGGTGTGGCGAGTGCCGAAGAGGATGGCGAAGGTGGCCATCACCAGGGCCACGTAGAAGGCGGTGTCGCCGAACAGCGGGGCCCGCGTGATGTCGGTGGCCGTGGTGAGCACATCGAATGAGGTGGAGACCGCCTTCAGCTGCAGGGCGATATAGGGCAGGGTGCCGATCAGCGCTACCAGGCTGGCGAAGGCGGCCAGCGACTGAGTCTTGCCGTAGCGCGAGGCGATGAAGTCGGCGATGGAGGTGACGTTCTGGTGCTTGGCGACGCGGATCATCTTGGCCAGCACCGGCCAGAACAGCAGCAGCGTAAGCACCGGTCCGACGAAGATGCTGGCAAAGGACCAGCCGGCGGTGGCCGCCTGACCCACGGCGCCGTGGAAGGTCCAGGAGGTGCAGTAGATGGCCAGCGCCAGGCTGTAGACCAGCGGGCGCCGGCGGCTGGGACCGTGTTGCCGTGCATGGCGGTCCCCGCGCCAGGCGATGGCGAAGAGTACCGCGATATAGAGCAGTGAAACGGCGATCAGCAGCCAGCCAGCGAACATGGGCGCTCCCCTTCAGGTCCAGCCGTCCATTCTAGGCCAAGGAGGCAGGCGAGGGCAGGGCGTAGCGAGCCACTATGTCGTTGTGCAGAGGGTCCGGTGCAGAGGGGCGTCAGTCTCGAGACGCCGCATCTCGGCCACTTGGGGCGTGCGTGTCTCGCCGGCGAGCGGCACCAGCTCGCGGGTGGTGCAG
Source organism: Halomonas cerina (assembly GCF_014192215.1). Taxonomy (GTDB): domain Bacteria; phylum Pseudomonadota; class Gammaproteobacteria; order Pseudomonadales; family Halomonadaceae; genus Halomonas; species Halomonas cerina. The sequence goes on along the minus strand of NZ_JACHXP010000012.1, from coordinate 122,264 downwards.
TTCAGCAGGTAGGCCTGATGGGTCAGCCGCTCGCGCAGGCGGTTGTCGAAGCGGTAGAGGAGGAATTCCACCAGCCGCTGGCCGTCCTGGTGGGTACGGGTGAGGCTTTGGTCATCCACCACCGTGAAGCCGCTTGTCATCGGCACCAGGTAGGTCCAGGGCCGCCAGGGCATGGGGCTGCGGTCTACCGATACGACCCGGGCCGACTCGGGGAGCTGGGCCTGCCGATGCTGGAACCAGGTGTACTCGGAATGGATCTGGTAGCCGAGCATCCCCAGGCCGGCGAACACGGGCACGATCCAGCGCGGCAGCCGCTTGCCGCTGACCAGTCGCAGCAGGAGTCCGACGCCCGCCGCGCCGAGGCCGGCGAACACCGCCGCAATCAGATGCCAAATCATATGGCGACACTCTCCTGAGAAAGCAGTCGGGCTTCCCGAGGGAAGCCCGACCGGTGGTGATTTCCCCGGGGCAGCGGCGCGGCCCCGGGCAGCCAGTATGGCTTAGTGGTCGGTGGCCATACCAGCACCTTTCGGGTAGCGCACACTTTCGACCAGGTCCTGGATCTCCTGGGGCGGCGCGGCGGTCGCCTTGGAGATGGCGAAGGCCACGGCGAAGTTGAGGATTGCCCCCACGGCGCCGATGGACAGCGGCGAGATGCCCAGTACCCAGTTGGCCGGGATGTCTTCCAGGTTGTTGGTGCCCGGGATGAACAGCCAGCCCTTGTAGACGAAGATGTAGACCAGGGTGAAGGCCAGACCGGTGAGCATGCCGGCGATGGCGCCCACGTTGTTCACCCGTTTGGAGAAGATCCCCATCATCAGCGCCGGGAACAGCGAGGCACCGGCGATGCCGAAGGCCAGCGCCACCACCTGGGCGGCGAAGCCCGGCGGGTTGGCCCCCAAGTAGGTGGCCACGATGATGGCGACGGTCATGGAGATCCGCGCCGCCCTCAGTTCGCTCTTCTCCGAGATGTTGGGGTTGATCGAGCCCTTGATCAGGTCGTGGCTGATGGCCGAGGAGATCGCCAGCAACAGACCCGCCGCCGTCGACAGGGCCGCCGCCAGCCCGCCGGCGGCGATCAGGCCGATGACCCAGCCGGGCAGGTTAGCGATCTCGGGGTTGGCCAGCACCAGGATGTCGTTGTTGACGGTGAGCTCGTTGCCTTCCCAGCCGCGCGCCTCGGCGGTCGACTCGAAGGCCTCGGTGTCGTTGTAAAGCTGGATGCGGCCGTCGTTGTTCAGGTCCTCGTACTGGATCAGGCCGGTTTCTTCCCAGGTGCGGATCCATCCGGGGCGCTCCTCGTAGAGGATGGGGTCGGTCGCGGCCTGCTCCATATTCTCGACCTGTCCGGCCATATCGGGATAGACGGTGGTCGCGATATTGAGACGCGCCATGGAGGCCACGGCCGGCGCGGTCAGATAGAGCAGGCCGATGAACACCAGGGCCCAGCCGGCGGACCAGCGCGCGTCGGCGACCTTGGGCACGGTGAAGAAGCGGATGATGACGTGGGGCAGGCCGGCGGTGCCAATCATCAGCGACAGGGTGAACAGCACCATGTTCAGCTTGTTGTCCACGTCCGCCGTGTACTCGTTGAAGCCCAGGGCGGTGACCACTTCGTTGAGCTTGGCCAGCAGCGGCATGCCGGATTCGCTGTGATCGGAGAACAGGCCCAGCGGCGGGATCGGGTTGCCGGTCAGCTCCAGGGAGATGAACACGGCCGGGATGGTGTAGGCGATGATCAGCACGATGTACTGCGCCACCTGGGTGTAGGTGATGCCCTTCATGCCCCCCAGCACCGAGTAGAAGAAGATCACCACGGCGGCGATGATCAGGCCGGTGGTGGCGTCGACCTCGAGGAAGCGCGAGAAGGCCACCCCGGCGCCGGCCATCTGGCCGATGACGTAGGTCACCGAGGCCACGATCAGACAGATCACCGCGACTAGCCGTGCCTGCTTGCTGTAGAAGCGATCCCCGATGAACTCGGGCACGGTGAACTTGCCGAACTTGCGCAGGTAGGGCGCCAGCAGCATGGCCAGCAGCACGTAGCCGCCGGTCCAGCCCATCAGGAAGGTGGAGTTGGCATAGCCCCCGGCCGCGATCAGGCCGGCCATGGAGATGAAGGAGGCCGCGGACATCCAGTCGGCGCCGATGGCCATGCCGTTGGTGATCGGATGCACCCCGCCGCCGGCGACATAGAAGTCTTTCGTCGAACCGGCCTTGGCCCAGATGGCGATACCGATATAGATGGCGAAGGAGGCGCCTACGAACAGGACATTGATGGCGAACTGACTCATGCTGGCTTACTCCCCGAGCCCGAATTTCTTGTCCAGCCGATTCATCTTCCAGGCATAGAAGAAGATCAGGCCGATGAAGGTCAGGATGGAGCCCTGCTGCGCGAACCAGAAGCCCAGGTCCGTTCCCCCGACAGGAATTCCGGCCAGCAGCGGGCGCAGCAGGATGGCACAGCCGTAGGACACGAGTGCCCAGACCACCAGGCACCCGGCAATGAGTCTGAGGTTGGCCGCCCAGTAGGCTTCGGCATTCGATTTTTCATCCGTCATCGTGTTGCTCCCCACTTGTTGTTGCGTTGGAAGGTTGCCTGGTGCTTCAGGGTAATCGGACGTCTACAATGATCGACTTGCCTGAAAAGGGTGGGAACGATGATCCCGATGCCATGCTGTCGGGATTGCCGATCCGGCGGTTCGGTTGCCTAGGCCTTGTTGCGGCTCATACTGGCCGGTCACTCCCTTTCATCGCATGGTTTGCGGTGTAGTCAGGCATGGTATCGACGTGCGATTGCCCTGTACGATTCATCGGTAATGCTGGGCAATAACGCCAGAAAATAAATCCCAGACTTTGGTATCATGAGTAAGCACGGATTTAACGGATGTCGGTTTTTATTGTTAAAAAACAGATGCTTGTTTCTGTTTTGCCTGCCTGAAATTCAGCCTGGCCGGCAGGGCATAGGACGATTGTCTAGGGCGCTAAGTCATTGGACAAATGTCTAAGCAGGCGACGAAAGATGAAGTCCCCAGAGCCAGGGTTCGTCCAGATGAAAGCGTCTTCCCGGGATGCATAGAACCATGGTCTAGATTCTTTCAGGAAAGCACTCCTTGCTATCCTGCTGCTGTCTTCCCTGTCGGGGTGTCCAACCGGGTCTCGTATGCGGTGATGCCTTTTCTTGCTTTAGCCTGACGGAACGGCGATGCGGGTTCGGGCTGCCAGGATGCGCAATGGCCGGTGAACGAGAACGTGGCAACGTCGCGAATGATGGAAGGCCCCGAGGGTCGGACACCCCAGGCCGCAGGGGCGCCGCATAATGAGGACCGCGCTATGGTCGATGTCGATCTCTCACAACCGCCGTTCACTTTCCTCGATGACGAGGGACGCGAGCGTATCCGTCGCGGCATCGACCTGGCCTATTTCGACCGCGACGAGATCATTCTCGAGACCGGCCAGCCCGGGGAGTACGTCTTTCTCATTCACAAAGGGGAGGTTGCCGAGCTCGATACCACCCAGCCCGGCGCCCGGGAACATATCGGCCACTACACCCAGGGCGACCTGTTCGGTGCCATCAGCATTCTCAATGGCACGAGCCGCTACCGCTTCCGGGCCGAGCAGGAGACACTCTGCTACCTGCTGCCCAAGGCCCTCTTCCTGCAGTTGTGCGATGCCTATCCCCCTTTTGCCGAGTTCTTCCGCCAGCGTCTCGCGCACAAGACACGCCTGCTCACCGAACAGCGTGCCGAAGGCGGCGTGACCATGGCCGGGTTCATGCTCGCCCGGGTCAACGAGTGCATGCGCTCGCCCCTCTGCGTAGCCGAGGATTCGACCATTGCCGAGGCGGTCACCACCCTGCACGACAGCCATGCCGACAGCCTCCTGGTGGAGGGGCCGCAGGGCCCGGGCATGGTCACCAAGACCGATCTGCTCAACGCCCTGGTGCTGGATGGGCAGCCGCAGTCGAGTCCGGTGCAGGCCGTCGCCCGCTTCGAGCTGGTCACCGCGCGTCCCGACCAGTACCTGTTCGAGGTGCTGGTGATGATGACGCGTGCCAAGGTGGAGCGCGTGGTCGTCATGGAGCACGGCGTGCCGGTGGGGGTGGTGGAACTCACCGACGTGCTCAGCTTCTTCTCCAGCCGCAGCTACGTGGTCAGCCTGGAGGTGGAACAGGCCGATAGCCTCGAGGCGCTCGCCGCGGCCAGTCGTCGCACACCGGAACTGGTCCGAGCCCTGATGGCCCAGGGTGTCAAGCTGCGCTTCGCCATGGGGCTGCTGGCCGCGCTGAATGGCCGGATCATCAACAAGGCTTGGGGCTTTCTGATCGACGCCCGCTATCATCATGACAGCTGCCTGATGGTCATGGGCAGCGAGGGGCGTGGCGAGCAGATCCTCAAGACCGACCAGGACAATGGGCTGATCCTGGCGGATGGCTTGGCCTGGCCCGACTGTGCCGAGCAGATGCAGCGCCTCACGGACACCCTGATCGAGCTGGGCTATCCGCCTTGTCCGGGCAATATCATGGTCTCCAATCCCGAGTGGGTGGGCACCGAGAGTCAGTGGCGATCGCGCATCACTCGCTGGGTGGAACGTCGCGACGGCGACAGCCTGATGAAGCTGGCGATCATGCTCGATGCCCACGCGGTGGCCGGCAACCCGGCTCTGCTGGAGGGGGTGCGCCGGTCGCTCTTCGAACAGTGTGCCGGCGACGAGCTCCTGCTCTCCTATTTCGCCCGCCCGGTGCTGCACTTCTCCACGCCGCTGACCCTGTTCGGCTCCCTGAAAAAACCGCAGCACGGCATCGACATCAAGAAAGGCGGGATCTTTCCCATCGTGCATGGGGTACGGGTCATGGCCCTGGAGCGGCAGGTCATGGTGACCTCGACGCTGGACCGGCTCGATGCCCTGGTCGAGGACGGTCGCCTCGAGGCGCGTTTCGCCGAGGACCTCGGCGAGGCTCTGGCGCTGTTCACCGAGCTGCGTCTGCGTCAGCAGCTGGAACGGCTCGACGACGAGGACGGCCGTCGAGACGGGGAGCCGGATCGCGTGGTGGTGCAGGAGCTCTCCTCGCTAGAGCGGGATCTGCTGCGCGAGGCGCTGCACATCGTCAAGGAATTCAAGCAGCGACTGTCCCATCGCTTCCATCTCGAATACTCGTGAGGCGTCCTCCCGGGGAGCGACACCCACGACAGGAGGTTTCCCCATGCTCCGAGCGCTGCGCCGCGCCGCGGACCGACGGCGGCAGGCCCATGGCGATTACGCCTGGCTCTTCTATCCGTACACCGGCGACGAACTGGTGGCCATCGACTGCCAGACCACCGGGCAGGATCCTCGCTCCGCCGAGTTGGTCTCCATCGCGGCGGTCAGGCTGCGTGGCGACCGTGTCCTGACCAGCGACTCCCTGGACCTGCGCCTGCGGCGCCCGGCCAGCCTGGACAGCGAGGCGCTGCGCCTCTGTGGCCTGCGCCGGGTTGACCTTGTCGATGGCGAGAGTCTCGATCAGGCGCTCGTGCGGCTGCTGGACTTCGTGGGCAATCGCCCCTTGGTGGGCTGGCACCTGGATCATGCCCTGGCGATCCTGAATCGTGAGCTGCGCGGGAGGCTAGGCTTCGATCTGCCCAATGCGCGTATCGACGTGGCCCAGGAGTACCTGCGCCAGCGGCGTCGCAGCCACCTCGAGCTGGGTCGCCAGCCACGCTTCGAACAGGTCGCCGAAGGCCTGGGACTGCCGGTGATGGGCCCTCATACCGCCCTGGGCAACGCCGTGACCACGGCGCTGATGCACCTGCGCCTCTCCCGGGGCGCGCTGCCGGTCCCTTGAGCCCGGCGGTCGTGGTCGTGGCGCATCGGCGAGATTCAGGGGCGCGCTTCGCCCCTCGGGGGTGGCGGTGATAGGATAGGCGCCCCTTATCCCGCAGATGCCCTGGCAGCGCCGTGACCATGCAAGATGCCGTGATGTTCGACCCCCGACCCGTCCCGGATATGTCATCCGCCACCCCTGACCTCGCCCGTCGCGAGGCCCGGGAGAAGCGCGAGTTCAACAAACTGCAGAAGCGGCTGCGACGCCAGGTCGGCAAGGCCATCATCGACTATGGCATGATCCGGGATGGCGACCGGGTGATGGTGTGCCTGTCCGGCGGCAAGGACAGCTATACCATGCTGGAGATCCTGCGCAGCCTGCAGCGCAATGCCCCGGTCGCCTTTTCCCTGGTGGCAGTGAACCTGGACCAGAAGCAGCCGGGATTCCCCGAGCACGTGTTGCCCGAGTACCTGGATGGCCTCGGCGTCGAGTACCATATCCTCGAGCGTGACACCTACTCGGTGGTCAAGGAGAAGACCCCGGAAGGCAAGACCACCTGCGCGCTATGCTCGCGGCTGCGACGTGGCGCGTTATATGGCTTCGCCGAGGAGATCGGGGCCACCAAGGTTGCCCTCGGGCACCATCGCGAGGATATCCTCGAGACCCTATTCCTCAACATGTTCTTCGGCGGCAGCCTGAAGGCGATGCCGCCCAAGCTGCTGTCCGACGATGGCAAAAACATCCTCATCCGCCCACTGGCCTACTGCCGCGAGGCGGACATCGTCGAATTCGCTCGGCGGATGGCCTTCCCCATCATTCCCTGCAACCTGTGTGGCTCCCAGCCCAACCTGCAGCGCCAGGTTGTCAAGGAGATGCTGGCCGAGTGGGAGGCCAGGTACCCGGGGCGGCTGGAGAGCATGTTCAAGGCGGTGACCAATGTCGCGCCCTCCCAACTCGCCGACCGCGAGTTGTTCGACTTCGCCGGCCTCGAGGGCAAGCAGGCGCGCATGCAGGCCGACCGCATCGATCTTCATAACGAGGAGCCGTAGGCCGGATAAGCCGAAGGCGCATCCGGCATAGATCGCCGGGTGCGCTCGCAGGCTCGCTTACCCGACCTACGCTGTTGGCGCTGTCAGCGACAGCCCTCTTCCTCGGCGACCTCGATCAGGGCCGGCAGGTCGAGGATATTGACCTCCCGGCCAGAGACGGCTACCAGGCCCTGCTGCTGGAAGCGCCCGAGGATACGGCTGACCGTTTCCACGGCGAGCCCCAGGTAATTGCCGATGTCGGCACGGGACATCGAGAGGCGGAAACTGTAAGGCGAGTAGCCGCGCCGCCGGAAGCGATCCGACAGGCTAGTGAAGAAGGACGCGAGCCGCTGGTCGGCGGTCTTGCGGGAGAGCAGTCGCATCATGCGCCGATCCTCGCGCATCTCCTTGCTCATGCTGCGGTAGAGCTGACCGCGAAGTTCCGGCAGGGATTCCGAGAGAGTGTCGAGTCGGTCGAACGGAATCTCGCATACCGTAGTGGTCTCGAGCGCTACCACCGTGCCGGCATAGGTCTCCTCGTCGATGCCATCCAGTCCCACCAGTTCGCTGGGCAGGTAGAAATTGGTCACCTGATCGTCACCACTGCCCTCGGTGGTGACCTGCTTGAGGCTGCCGGAACGCACCGCGTAGACGCTAGTGAAGGGGGTGCCTTGGCGGAACAGCACCTCGCCCTTCTTGAGCGGGGCCCGCCGGCGGATGATGGCGTCGAACTGGTCCATGTCCTGTAGCTCGAGGGCCAGGGGCAGGCACAGCGAGCTGAGGCTGCAAGTCTGGCAGCGTGTCTCTTGCAACAGGGAACGTCGCCTGCCGGTCGCAGTATCAGGCATGCTCGCCTCCTTGAAGATGATTCTGCGAGCATTATGGAGGATAAGCCGCAACGGGCAAAGCATCCCTTAGGTGGTACTCCGACCGCCTCCTGGCCGTCTCATGAGCGATAGGCATCGAAGGCGGCCGCCAGATGGCGCAGGGCCAGCTGGCCGGGCCGGGTGACCCCCAGCCGCTGCTCCCGATAGGCGACCAGGCCCTCCTGCTCGGCGTCCCGCAACCGGACCAAGGCGTCGGCGAGGTGCGCTCGGGCATCGACCCCGAAGCTGGCACCCAGGGTGTCGAGGTCCAGCCTGAGGTCGCGGGTCAGTCCCTCGATAGCGGCGGCCCGCAGTCGGTCATCGGGGGACAGCCACCGCCCGCTGGTCGTGGGAAGCCGCCCCTGGTCCAGGGCCGCCTCGTAGTCCGTCAGGCGCACCGGGTTACGGGTATACAGCCCCGCCAGTCGTGACATGGCCGAGACCCCGAGGCCGATCCGGTCCCGTGCGGGAAGGGGGGAGGACGCCGCGGCGAGGCCGGGCCGGACGAAACGATCCAGGCCGATACGCACATAGCCGGCCGCCTCGAGCCGCGCCAGCGCGACCTCCAGGATCGCCAGTCGCTCGAGTGGCTCGAGCAGATCGGCTTTCCGAACCTGGCGCTGCAGGGCGAAGCGCTCGGGAGCATGGGCGTAATGGGCGAGCGTGAGCCGGGAGGGGGCCAGGGCCAGCACCTGCTCCAAGGTGTCGGCGAAGCCGGCACGGGTCTGGCAAGGCAGCCCGACCACCAGATCCATGTCCAGGGCGCGGAAGCCCAGCCGGTCGGCCTCATCGACGAGCTGTTCGGTCAAGCCCGCCGGCTGGACCCGGTTGATGGCCCGCTGTACCCGAGGGTCCAGGTCGAGAACGCCGAGACGCAGGCGATTGAAGCCCAGGGCCTCGAGGTGGCGCAGGGTAAAGACGTCGGCCTCGCGGGGATCGATCTCAATAACGTAGTCCCGGTCGCGAGCACTCGACAGGCCGAAGCGGGCATCGAGTCGATCGATCAGATCCCCCATCTGGTCCAGGCTAAGAAAAGTGGGGGTGCCGCCGCCCCAGTGGAGGTGTTCGACCTGCCGTCCCTTGTCGAGATGGCGAGCGGTCAGCACCATCTCCCGGTCGAGCCGCGAGAGATAGGGCTCGACATGGCGATGGTGCGTGGTGGTGACCGGGCGGCGGGTGCAATGGAAGCAGGCCTGGCGACAGAAGGGAACATGAACATACAGCGACAGGGGCCGGGCCGCCTGGTTACTGCGCTCCAGCGCCTCGCGGTAGTCGGCCGGACCGATCTGTGGCACCAGGCTGGTGGGGGGTGGGTAGCAGGGATAGGCAGGGCCGGGGGCCGCGTAGCGGCGCCCCAGCGCCGCGTGCCGAACGACCGGGCCGGGGATGTCGCGAGGAACGGCTAGCGCTCGAGCGGGCATGGAGGACACTCCGGAAGAGGACATGCCCCTATGCTAGCGGTCGACGGAAGCGGCGGCGTTGAGCTGCGTCAAGGGGGCAGGGAATCGGTCCGTCAGGCATGAGCGCCGTCGGGCATGAGCAGCCAGAACTGCCACAAGGCGAAGCCGATGATCGCCAGGGCCGCCAGGGTCCGGGTGGTGGGATGGCGGATCAGGGTTCCCAACTGGCGTGCGGCCAGGCCGGTGACCAGCAAAGCCGGCAGGGTGCCCAGGCCGAAGGCCCCCATCAGGGCCGCGCCACGCCAGGGGTCGGCGACGGCGAGGCTCCAGGCCAACATGGAGTAGACCAGGCCGCAGGGCAGCCAGCCCCAGACGGCGCCCAGGGCTAGCGCCTGGGGGACCTTGACCACCGGCATCAGCCGACGGCCGACCGGTTCCAGATGCCGCCAGACGTGACGGCCCAATGCCTCAAGGCGCAGCAGGCCTTTCCACCAGTTCGCGATGTAGAGTGCCATCAGGATCAGCATCACGGCCGCCAGCCCCTGCAGGACCAGACGGGCCCGGGGCGTGATGGCGATCAGGGAGCCCAGGATGGCGACCAGGGCGCCGGCCGCCATATAACTTGAGATGCGTCCGAGGTTGTAGCCGAGCAGCAGCCCCGAGAGGCGCGCGGGGTGGCGCATGCTGGGGGGAACGGCGAAGGTCAGGGCGCTCATGATGCCGCCACACATGCCGATGCAATGGGCACCGCCCAGCAGGCCGAAGACGAAGGCCGCCAGCAGGGGCGGCAGGTCGAGACCGGTAGGATCCATCAGTCGTGTCGGGACTCGTCGTCATCCTGCCCGGCGGCCGGCGCATCGGTACGGGAGCGGCGGCGATCGCGCTCCTCCGGCGACAGGTCATTCTCGTCTTCGTCGAAGAGGATCCGGTAGGCCGGCCCCTCCAGATCCTCGAACTGGTCGTTCTTCACCGCCCAGAAGAAAGCCCACACGGCCAGGCCGAGCAGGATCAGCGACAGCGGAATCAGCAAGTAGAGGATGCTCATGCGGTCACCGGCGTCGTGGTAGCAGGGTGGGCCGCCTGGACAGGGCGAAAGCGGCTCAGGCGCAGGGCATTGCCGACCACGATCAGCGAACTGGCCGACATGCCGATGGCGGCCAGCCAAGGGGGCACGAAGCCGAGCGCGGCCAGCGGCAGGGCCGCCAGGTTGTAGATCAGCGCCCAGAGCAGGTTCTGGCGGATGATGCGCTGCGTGGCACGGCTGATCTCGATGGCCTCGACGATACGCATCAGGTGGGGACCGAGCAAGACGGCATCGGCACGGGTGCGGGCCAGGTCGGTGGCGCCGTTCATGGCGAGGGCGACATCGGCGCCGGCAAGCACCGGGATGTCGTTGATACCGTCGCCGACCATGGCCACGCGCTCGCCGGCGGCCTGCAGCGCCTGGATCCGAGCCAGCTTGGCCTCGGGGGACGCCGAGGCCCGCCAGGTCGCGATGCCCAGCCGCTCGGCCATCGCCTCTACCGCCGAGGGCGTGTCGCCGGAGAGCAACTCCACCTCGAGTCCCTGGGCCTTGAGGGCGGCGACGGCCTCGCCGGCATCCTCGCGCACCCGGTCGCGCAGGGCGAACCAGGCCTGGGGGGTACCCTGCTCGGCGAGCAGCAGCCACTGGCCCTCGCCGGGAGGTGCGGGACGAGCCTCGGGGGCGGCGAAGTCAGGCGTGCCGAGTCGCCAGGTGCGGCCCTCGAGACAGCCCTCGAGGCCCTGGCCGGGGTGACTGATCACCTCGCTGGCTGACACGGTGACCCGTCGGTAGGGACGGAAGGCCCGGGCGATGGGGTGTTCGGAATGGGCCTCGAGGGCGGCGGCCAGGCCACGCAGCCGGTCGGCGTCCTGGTCGCCCAGTACCTGGGTATCGGCCAGGGTCATCTCGCCGCTGGTCAGGGTGCCGGTCTTGTCGAGGATGACCCGGTCGAGGCTGGCGAGGGTTTCCAAGGCATCGGCCCGGGTGATCAGTACCCCGCGGCGGTGCAACTGCCCGTGACCGGCGGTGAGTGCCGTGGGCGTGGCCAGCGCCAAGGCGCAGGGGCAGGTGACCACCAGCACCGAGAGCGTCACCCAGAGGGCCCGGGACGGGTCGACGAACCACCAGGCGATGGCGACGAGGGTGGCGATCAGCAGTACCTGAAGGACAAAATGATGCGCCAGGCGTGCCGTCATCCGGGCGATGCGGGGGCGGCTGGCGAAGGCCCGATCGGTGAGGTCGACGATGCTGGCGACCCGGGCGTCCTGCCCGGCATGGGTCACCCGCACGGTGAGCGGGCTCTCGATGTTCTGGCTGCCTCCGGTGACGCTCTCGCCGGCGCGGCGGGTCACCGGCAGGTACTCGCCGGTGAGCATGGACTCGTCGAGGCTCGATTCGCCGCTCTCGATCACCCCGTCCGCCGGCACGCCGTGACCGGGCTTGACCAGCACCCGGTCGCCGGCGGTAAGCGCGCTGGCGGGCAGGATGCGCTCCTCCCCTGACTCGGTGAGGCGGATGGCCGACAGCGGCAGGGCACCGGCGAGGGCATTGCCGCTGTGGCCACTGCGACGGCGGGCCCGCCCTTCCACATAGCGACCGAAGAGCAGGAAGAAGGTGAACATCGCCACCGAGTCGAAATAGATCTCGCCACTGTCGCTGATCACCGCCCAGGCGCTGGCCAGGTAGGCGCCGCCGATGGCCAGCGATACCGGGACGTCCATGCCCAGCACCCGGGTGTGCAGGTCGCGCAGGGCACCGGCGAAGAATGGCTGGGCCGAGAACAGCACCACCGGCGTGGTCAGAGCGAAGGAGAGCCAGTGGAAGAGCGCATCGAAGTCGGCACTGATCTCGCCCTCACCGGCCACATAGAGGGGGATGGAGAACATCAGCACCTGCATCATGCCCACGGCGGCGACGATCAGCCGGCGCACGTTCATGCGCTCCGCGTGCTGCAGGCGGCTCTGGGCGGCGTCGGGTTCGTAGGGCTGGGCCTGATACCCGATGGCCGCCATCTCGGCGAGGATCCGCGAGAGCGCCACCCGCTGTGGATCCCAGCTCACTCGTACCCGATGGTGGGTAAGGTTCACCGCGCTGGCGGTGACGCCCTCCAGGGCATTGAGGCGGTGCTCGATCAACCAGGCGCAGGCCGCGCAGGTGATGCCATCTACCGCCAGGGTGGCGTGGACATCGCCGCCTTCAGCCTCGGAGTGCACGAAGCGGGCCTGCAGGCCCGGGTCGTCGAACACCGCCCAGGTTTCCGCCTTGGACGCCTGGCGGTCGTCGGGGCGTTCCGGCAACTCGGTGCGGAAGCGGTAGTAGCTGGCGAGCCCACCCTCGACGATGGCCTGCGCCACGGCCTCGCAGCCAGGGCAGCACAGCGGATAGGTGTGGTCGTCGAGGGTGAGGGCCCAGGGAGCACCAGGCGGCACCCGGCTGCCGCAATGATAGCAGTCGGAGGGCGCGGGTGTGGCGGTCGAGGTGGCCTGGGTGGTCATCTAGATCCCGGGGGTCAGGGTGATCGCGGCGTCTGTCGGGAAGTGGGCCTCCCCGGTGAGGCGCCAGTCGGCAGCGTTACCTGGCGAGGGCTGCAGATGCAGGTACCAGCGGTAACGCAAGGCCCGATCCAGGGTGGCCACGTAGCGACCCTTGTGGACGTGATCGAGGACCAGCGAGCGGTCGCGGTCACTCTCGGTAGGAAAGATCAGCGTCAGGTAGAGCGTCTCCGGGTGCTGCCCGCCCGCCAGGTCGACCACGATGTCGCCGGTGCGCGGGTCGGCACGCAAGCTGGCCGCCAGTCCCAGCGTTTCGGCATGTTCCTGTTTGGCCAGCTGCTCGTTGATGGCCAGGCCCTGCGTGTAGTAGTCCTGCTCCACCGTACCGTCGTAGTAGTGGATGGAGACGACCAGGTAGACCAGGCTGAAGATCACCGAAGAGGCCACCAGGCCGATCAGGAACCAGGGCCAGAACTGCTTGTACCAGGGGGGGATGTACTCGGGGTCCATGCTCATCAGCGGGCCTCTCCTATAAAGCGGCTGTCGCGTTCGATGGCGATATCACCCTCCATGGCTTCGACGCGCAGCAGGATATCGTGGCTGGGTCGCTCGATGACATCCGGGCTCACGGTAGCCTCCAGCACCAGCTGGCGGGACTCGCCGGCGGGCACGCTGACCTCATGGGTGTCCAGGGTCAGGCCAGGCAGGCCGGAGGCCTCCAGCCGGTAGACATGGTCACGGTTGTCCAGGTTGCGCACGGTCAGGGTGTAGATATTGCTGATCTCACCGTCCCGAGTCATCTGAAACAGCTGGTTGCGCTCGCGCTCGACGTCGAAGCCCAGAGGCGTGCGGTCGGCCACGGCCCAGGCGAACAGCCCGATCATCACCAGCAACGCGGCCAGGTAGCCGAGCAGACGAGGCCGCAGGATATGCGTCGGCTTGCCCTCGAGGGCATTCTCGGTGGTATAGCGGATCAGCCCGCGGGGGTAGCCCATCTTGTCCATCACGCTGTCACAGGCGTCGATACAGGCCGCGCAGGTGATGCACTCGTACTGCAGGCCCTTGCGAATATCGATGCCGGTGGGACAGACCTGGACGCAGAGGTCGCAGTCGATGCAGTCGCCATATCCCGCTTCACGGGCTTGCTGGTGGCCAAGGCTTCGCTTGCGGGGGCCGCGGGGCTCGCCCCGGGCGGCATCGTAGGAGACGATCAGGGTATCACGGTCAAACATCACGCCCTGGAAGCGGGCGTAGGGGCACATGTAGATGCAGACCTGCTCGCGCAGCCAGCCGGCGTTGAGGTAGGTGAACACGGTGAAGAAACCCACCCAGAAGTAGGACCAGCCATGGGCCTCAAGGGTGGGTAGCGCCACTATCAGCTCGCGGATGGGCGTGAAGTAGCCGACGAAGGTGACCCCGGTGGCCAGCGCGATGGCCAGCCAGATGGCATGCTTGGCGACCTTGCGTTGGGCCTTGTCGGCGTTCATCGGCTGCTTGTCGAGCTTGATGCGGCGGTTGCGTGGACCTTCGATGCGGTGCTCGACCCAGATGAACAAAAAGGTCCAGACGCTCTGTGGGCAGGTGTAGCCACACCAGACCCGGCCGGCGAAGACCGTGATGAAGAAAAGGCCGAAGGCGCAGATAATCAGCAGCCACGACAGCAGCATGAATTCCTGGGGATAAAAGGTGGCGGCGAAGATGTGGAACTCTCGACCCGGCAGGTCGAACCACACCGCCGGACGGCTGCCCCACTGCAACCAGGGAATCAGGAAGAAGGCCAGCATCAGCGCCCAGTTGGTACTGCGCCGCAGGCGCTGGAAGACGCCCTTGATCTCGCGCACATAGAGATGGCGGCGGCTGGCGTACATCTCCTGGGGCGTCGTCTCGCCGGGCGCATGGTGCTGCACCGGTTCCGGCGTGACATCACGGGTCGGGATCTTCTCGCTCATGGCAGGCTCACGACTGGCAGGAAGGGAGGGCCCGGGGAGCCCTCTGGTCATCGCCGATATTGTATCGGGGCGATCGTCCAACGAGAAAGGGTGCGACCGGAAGCCGCACCCTGTCGGATCGAGCAGACGAGAGAGGCCTCAGTCGCCCTGGCTCAGGCTGTAGACATAGGCGGCCACCAGGTGGACCTTGTCCTCGCCGATGTAGGCGGCCTGGGCCGGCATGTGGCCATTACGACCATTGCGCAGGGTCTGGCGGATGGCGTCGCCGAGTGGCTGGCCGGGCCGGCGGTAGAGCCAGGCGTCGTCGGTGAGGTCGGGGGCTCCCAGCGCCTGGTTGCCGGTACCGTCGGGCATGTGGCAGGCGGCGCAGACGGACGCGAACACGCTGGCCCCCTGCTCGGCGCGGGCCGGGTCCTCGGCATTGCCGGACAGTGACATCACGTACTGGGTGACGTTCTCGATGTTCTCCTCGCCGAGCTGCTGCCAGGAGGGCATCAGGCCGTTACGCCCGTTGGTAAGAGTGGCCACGATGTTCTCGGGTTCACCTCCGTACAGCCAGGCATCGTCGGTCAGGTTGGGAAAGCCATAGCCACCCTGGGCGTTGGAGCCGTGGCAGATGGCGCAGTTGTTGAGGAAGATCCGCTCGGCCACCTGCATGGCCTCGTCGTCCTGGGCCAGCTCCGGGATCGGCACTTCTTGGTACTGGGCGAAGATCGGCGCGAAGCGTTCCTCGGCCCGGGCCATCTCCTGCTCCCACTGGCTCTCCTGGCTCCATCCCAGCAGACCGGCGAAGTTGCCGAGGCCGGGATAGAGCAGCAGGTAGCCCAACGAGAAGATCACGGTGCCGACGTAGAGCTGGAACCACCAGCGCGGCAGCGGGTTGTCGTACTCCTCGATCTCGTCGGCGGCGTGACCGGTGGTCTCCACCTTGCCCTCGATATCGGGCTTCTTGTCGGTCTTCCGGTTGGCAAAGAGCAGCCAGGCGCTGATGGCGATGGTGCCCAGCGTGATGACGATGATCCAGGCGCTCCAGAAGCCGGAAAGGGAGTCACCCCATAGATTGTTCATGTGTTCCTCTCTCCCTTGTCGTCTCGGGATTCGGCCTCGCGGGAGGCGCTCGTGTCACGGTTGGGCTGTTCATCCTCGTCGGCGAAGGGCAGGTTGGCCGCCTCGTCGAAGTCCCGCTTGCGGCGCCTCGAATAGGCCCACAGGGTGATGCCCGTGAAGGCGATGATCAGCAGGATGATGATGATGCCGTTGACGGTCCCGTTATCCATGATCAGCGCGAATCCTTGAGCACGGTGCCGAGCTGCTGGAGGTAGGCGACCAGCGCGGTGATCTCCCGCTCACCGCGGACGGCTTCGCTGGCCCCGGCGATCTGCTCGTCGGTATAGGGCACGCCCAGCGCTCGCATGGCGCGCATCTCGTCGGCGATGTGTTCACCGCTCAGGGTGTTCTCGAACAGCCAGGGGTAGGCCGGCATGATCGACTCCGGGACCACGTCCCGGGGGTTGTACATGTGGGCGCGGTGCCAGTCGTCACTGTAGCGGCCACCGACGCGGGCCAGATCCGGCCCGGTGCGCTTGGAGCCCCACAGGAAGTTGTGCTCGTAGACCGACTCGCCAGCCACGCTGTAGTGGCCATAGCGCTCGGTCTCGGCACGGAAGGGGCGGATCATCTGCGAGTGGCAGCCGACACAGCCCTCGCGGCGGTAGATGCCGCGTCCCGCAAGCTCTAGGGCGGAGAGCGGCTCGAGGCCCTCGACCGGCTCGGTCGTCTTCTTCTGGAAGAACAGCGGCACGATTTCGGCCAGGCCCCCGAAACTGATCACCACCAGGATCAGCACGGCGAGCAGGCCGACGTTCTTTTCGACAATCTCGTGTCTCATTGGTGTCTCGTTCCCTGGTTGGCTCAGGCGGTCTGCGGAAGCGGCTGACGGGCGCCTTCACCGCGACGGACGGTCATGAAGACGTTGAAGGCCATGACCAGCATGCCGGTCACCCAGCATAGGCCACCGATCAGGCGCACGATGTAGCCCGGCCCACTCGCCTCGACGGCCTCGATGAAGGTGTACATCAGGGTGCCGTCGGGGTTCACGGCGCGCCACATCAGGCCCTGCAGGATGCCGTTGACCCACATGGACGCGATGTAGAGCACGGTGCCGATGGTGGCCAGCCAGAAGTGCACGGCGATCAGGTTGACCGAGTACATCTCGGTGCGACCGAACAGGCGCGGAATCAGGTGGTACATGGAGCCGATGGTGATCATCGCCACCCAGCCGAGGGCGCCGGCGTGCACGTGGCCGATGGTCCAGTCGGTGTAGTGGGACAGCGCGTTGACGGTCTTCACGGCCATCATCGGGCCCTCGAAGGTAGACATCCCGTAGAAGGACAGGGCCACCACCAGAAAGCGCAGCGTCGGGTCGGTGCGCAGCTTGTGCCAGGCGCCGGAGAGGGTCATCATGCCGTTGATCATGCCGCCCCAGGAGGGGGCCAGCAGGATGATCGACAGCACCATGCCCAGCGACTGGGTCCAGTTGGGCAGGGCGGTATAGTGCAGGTGGTGCGGGCCGGCCCACATGTAGACCATGATCAGCGCCCAGAAGTGGACGATAGAGAGTCGATAGGAGTAGACCGGGCGCTCGGCCTGCTTGGGCACGAAGTAGTACATCATCCCCAGGAAGCCGGCGGTCAGGAGAAAGCCCACCGCGTTGTGGCCGTACCACCACTGGGTCATGGCATCGATCGCCCCGGAATAGAGCGACACGGAGTACATCGCCGACACCGGGATGGCGGCGCTGTTGACGATATGCAGCACCGCGACGGTCAGGATGAAGGCGGCGAAGAACCAGTTGGCCACGTAGATGTGGGAGGTCCTGCGCTGCTTGATGGTCATCAGGAAGACGATGGCATAGCTGATCCACACCAGGGCAATCAGGATGTCGATCGGCCACTCCAGCTCGGCATACTCCTTGGTGCTGGTGTAGCCCAGCGGCAGGCTGACCACCGCCGCCAGAATGACCGCCTGCCAGCCCCAGAAGGTGAAGGCCGCCAGCTTGTCGGCGAACAAGCGCACCTGGCAGGTTCGCTGCACCACGTAGTAGGAGGTGGCGAACAGCGCCGAACCGCCGAAGGCGAAGATCACGGCGTTGGTGTGCAGGGGGCGCAGGCGGCCGAAACTCGTCCACGGCAGTCCCATGTTCAGTTCCGGCCATACCAGTTGTGCGGCAATGATGACACCGAGGGTCATGCCCACGATGCCCCACACCACTGTCATGATCGCGAACTGCCGAACTACCTTGTAGTTGTAGGTCGGGTGTTCAAATGCTGTGCTCATGTCAGGTTCCCATCGAACGCGGTTGGGGGGTCGGCGCGCGGCATTCTGCCCCTAGCCGGTCTCCCGCTGGATGATGCAGGTCAATAACCAAGGGGGATTCTAGCGCAGGCACGCAACAAGCTGAACATAACATTGGAGGGATTATGGAACCGGGAGTGCCTGCGAATGTCTGAGCATTTTTGTCAACTTTCGGCCACCATTACGCGGGATTCCCTGACACGATACTTGCAACAAGGGGCCCTGGGTGCCTGGTTCATCGAGGGGTTGGGGCCACTGGAAGTGCGCGGTGAGTGCCGGGTGGGCCGACTGTTGATGACCCATGGCGCGGGTGCTGGGCAGGATTCAACCTTTCTGCAACGTTTGCGTGATGACCTGGCGGAAGCAGGGGTTCAGACACTCGCCATCGAGTTCACGTACCTGCGACGGATGCGCCAGGAAGGGCGCCGTCGTCCACCGCCCCGGATCGATCGACTGATCGAGGAGCTCTCGCGGTGGTGCGACAGTGTGTCACACCCTGGCCTGGTGCCCTTGTGGCTCGGGGGCAAGTCCCTGGGTGGGCGGGTCGCCAGCCTGTTGGCGGCGCGTGGTGCGGGGGTGGCCGGCCTAGTGCTCTGTGGCTATCCCTTCCACCCACCCCGCCAGCCCGACAGGCTTCGGCTCGGCCACTGGCACGAGCTGCCTTGCCCGACCCTGGTGGTGCAGGGCAGCCGGGACCCCTTCGGTACTCGTGACGAGGTCGCCGGCTACGCCTTGCCCGAGGTCACCGAGGTGCACTGGCTCGAGGATGGGGATCATGACTGGATGCCCCGTCGCGCCACGCGGCGAGAGCAGCGGGAGCTGATCCGTGAGGCCGCGACGCGCATCGCGGCGTTCATGGTGGAACACGCTGCGTCTCCCCAATGATGTGACGTCGACCAAGCCGATGAAAGGCTTGTGGAAACCCTGACCGGGGCGATGCCGCGCCGGAGACAAAAACGCGTTGACATTGCCCGCGGCCCCTGTAGAATGCAGCGCCACGTGACCGGGGGTGGTTAGCTCAGCTGGGAGAGCACCAGCCTTACAAGCTGGGGGTCACAGGTTCGAACCCTGTACCACCCACCATTGCGCGGCAATGCCCGATCACGTCGCAGGAAACGTATGCGGACCGGTAGTTCAGTCGGTTAGAATGCCGGCCTGTCACGCCGGAGGTCGCGGGTTCGAGTCCCGTCCGGTCCGCCAGCGTCTTGTGTATCGTAGTCATCTTGCGGACCGGTAGTTCAGTCGGTTAGAATGCCGGCCTGTCACGCCGGAGGTCGCGGGTTCGAGTCCCGTCCGGTCCGCCACGATGGCATGACGATAATGCAGAAGGTTTCGTGGGTGATTAGCTCAGTTGGTTAGAGCACCAGCCTCACATGCTGGGGGTCACTGGTTCGAGTCCGGTATCACCCACCATGCGGACCGGTAGTTCAGTCGGTTAGAATGCCGGCCTGTCACGCCGGAGGTCGCGGGTTCGAGTCCCGTCCGGTCCGCCATCTGCACCGAATACTGAAAGCCCCGAGCGCCTCACGGCCTCGGGGCTTTCTCGTGGGCCGTTGTCTTCCTGGCTGGTGTCTGCCCTTCTCCCCGATACCAGTGGTGCCTCGTCGGTGAGAGGCCCGTCGTAATGCTGTCGCCACCGGTCGAGGCGCGTGTGCCGTGTGAAGCGTTTCAAAATCCCTTCGGCTTTCAACGAACGCTTCCTGTTGAAGAGGTTCTCATGGGGTAGAGCGTGCTGCGTTGAGGGGATACGGAACGTTGTCCGCTAATGCTGTCTACGCTGAAGCATACCAACCCCGGCGATCGCAGTGGTGCAGTCACGACCGGGGGGCAGGTTCAAAGGAGGCCTCGATGAGTATCTTCGATCATGTGCAGAATCGCTTCTCTCGCACCCAGCAGGAGGAGATGAGCCTGCAGGAGTACCTGGAACTCTGTCGTGATGACCCCTCAGCCTATGCCAGCGCGGCCGAGCGCATGCTGGAGGCCATCGGCGAGCCGAAGGTGATCGACACCGCGAAGGACTCGCGGCTTTCCAGGATCTTTTCCAACAAGGTGATTCGCCGCTATCCGGCCTTCTCGGAGTTCTACGGCATGGAGGAGGCCATCGAGCAGATCGTCGCCTACTTCCGGCATGCCGCCCAGGGGCTGGAGGAGAAGAAGCAGATCCTCTATCTGCTCGGGCCGGTGGGGGGTGGCAAGTCATCGTTGGCCGAGCGTCTCAAGCTCTTGATGGAGCAGATTCCCTTCTATGCGATCAAGGACTCGCCGGTACAGGAATCGCCGCTCGGCCTGTTCTCGCCGGAGGAGGACGGTGAGCTGCTCGAGAAGGAATACGGTATCCCGCATCGCTGCCTGCGCAGCGTGATGTCTCCCTGGGCGGCCAAGCGGCTCAAGGAGTATGGCGGCGATATCTCCCGGTTCCGGGTGGTCAGGCTCTATCCGTCGCGGCTCAACCAGATCGCCATCGCCAAGACCGAGCCCGGTGACGAGAATAACCAGGACATTTCCTCACTGGTCGGCAAGGTGGATATCCGTCAGCTCGAACTCTATTCCCAGGACGACCCCGATGCCTACAGCTTCTCGGGCGGCCTGTGTCGGGCCAACCAGGGCCTGATGGAGTTCGTCGAGATGTTCAAGGCGCCGATCAAGGTGCTGCACCCCCTGCTGACGGCCACCCAGGAAGGCAACTACAACCCCACCGAAGGCATGGGGGCGATCCCCTTCGACGGCATCGTGCTGGCCCACTCCAACGAGAGCGAGTGGCAGGCCTTCCGCAACAATCGCAACAATGAGGCCTTCCTCGATCGGGTCTACATCGTCAAGGTGCCCTACTGCCTGCGGGTCACCGAGGAGATCAACATCTACCGTAAGCTCCTCGAGCACTCCTCGCTGGCCGAGGCGCCCTGCGCGCCGGACACCCTGCGCATGCTGGCGCAGTTCTCGGTGCTCTCGCGGCTCAAGGAGCCGGAGAACTCTAGTGTGTATTCCAAGATGCGGGTCTATGACGGCGAGAACCTCAAGGATACCGACCCCAAGGCCAAGTCGATCCAGGAGTATCGTGATGCCGCCGGGGTCGACGAGGGTATGAACGGGCTCTCCACACGTTTCGCCTTCAAGATCCTCTCCAAGGTGTTCAACTTCGACAACCACGAGGTGGCGGCCAACCCGGTTCACCTGCTCTACGTGTTGGAGCAGCGCCTGGAGCAGGAGCAGCTGCCCCGTGAGGCCTTCGAACGCTATCTGCGCTATATCAAGGAGTTCCTGGCGCCACGTTACGTGGACTTCATCGGCAAGGAGATCCAGACGGCCTATCTCGAGTCGTACTCCGAATATGGCCAGAACATCTTCGACCGCTATGTCACCTACGCCGACTTCTGGATCCAGGATCAGGAGTATCGGGACCCCGAGACCGGTGAGCTCTTCGATCGCCAGTCCCTCAATGAGGAGCTGGAGAAGATCGAGAAGCCGGCCGGCATCTCCAATCCTAAGGATTTCCGTCACGAGGTGGTCAACTTCGTGCTGCGGGCCCGTGCCCAGAACAACGGCATGAACCCGAGCTGGCAATCCTACGAGAAGCTGCGCGGGGTGATCGAGCACAAGATGTTCGCCAATACCGAGGAACTGCTGCCGGTGATCTCCTTCAATGCCAAGGCCTCGACGGCGGATCAGAAGAAGCACGAGGATTTCGTGGCACGGATGGTAGACCGTGGTTATACCGAGAAACAGGTGCGGCTGCTCTCCGAGTGGTACCTGCGGGTGCGCAAGTCGCAGTAAGGCCGGCCCGGGTGGAACCGTCCACCCGAGCCAGGCGAGCCGCTGCACGCAGAGGAGGTCGCCATGACCTATTTCATCGATCGTCGGGCCAATGCCAAGAACAAGAGCGCGGTCAATCGCCAGCGCTTCCTGGATCGCTACCGGACCCACATCAAGCGCTCCGTGGAGGAGGCGGTCAATCGCCGCTCCATCACCGACATGGAGCGGGGCGAGAAGGTCTCGATCCCGGCCCGTGACATCTCCGAGCCGGTCTTCCAGCACGGTACGGGGGGGAAGCGTTCCATCGTGGCGCCCGGCAACCGGGAGTTCGTGGAGGGAGATCGTCTGCGCCGCCCCGGTGGTGGTGGAGGAGGGGGAAGCGGGGAAGGCAGTGCGTCCAATCAGGGCGAGGGCATGGACGAGTTCGCCTTCACCCTGTCCCGCGAGGAGTTCCTCGACTTCGTCTTCGATGGCCTGGAGCTACCCCACCTGGAGCGCAAGAACCTGGTTGACCTCGACGAGGTGAAGCCGGTGCGGGCCGGGATCTCCCGGGAAGGGGTGCCGGCGCGGATCAATATCGTGCGCTCCATGCGTCAGGCCCAGGCCCGACGCATCGCCATGCGGGCCCCCCTCCAGCGCGCCCTGCGCGAGGCGCGGGAGGCGCTCGAGGCCGAGGAGCGCAAGGACCCGGTGCTGCGCAATCCCTCGCGCGTCAGTGAGCTCAAGGCCGAGATCGAGCGGCTCGAGAGGCGCCTCGAGGCGGTGCCCTTCCTCGATACCTACGATCTTCGCTACAACCACCTGGTCGACCAGCCGCAGCCGTCGAGCAAGGCGGTGATGTTCTGCGTCATGGACGTCTCCGGCTCCATGACGCAGGCCCACAAGGACATCGCCAAGCGTTTCTTCCTGCTGCTCTACCTCTTCCTGGAGCGCAACTACGAGAAGGTCGAACTGGTCTTCGTACGCCACCACACCGCCGCCAAGGAGGTCGAGGAGGAGGAGTTCTTCTACTCGCGGGAGACCGGCGGCACCATCGTCTCCAGTGCCCTGAACCTGGTCGACGAGATCATCGAGGCCCGCTATCCGCCGGGGCAGTGGAACCTCTACGTGGCCCAGGCCTCCGACGGCGACAACTGGGATGATGATTCGGTCACCTGCCGGGAGGTATTGATGAAGTCCCTGATGCCCCGGCTGCAGTACTTCACCTACGTGGAGATCACGCCCCACGCCCACCAGGCGCTGTGGGAGGAGTATGAGCGGGTGGAGGTCGAGTACGCTGACCGCTTCGCCATGCGCCAGATCGTCGAGCCCGGCGACATCTATCCGGTGTTCCGCGAGCTGTTCCGTAGCCGTGCCGTCCGCTGACACGGCAAGGAGGCATCATGACCCGACGCACACCCATCGCCACCGGTTCCGACTGGAACTTCGAGATCCTCACCGCGTACGAGACCGAGATCGCGCGGCTGGCCGATGAGTATCGTCTCGATACCTATCCCAACCAGATCGAGGTCATCACCACCGAGCAGATGATGGATGCCTACGCCAGCGTGGGCATGCCGGTGGGCTACCATCACTGGTCGTTCGGCAAGCAGTTCCTGGCCGTGGAGCAGGCCTACCGCCGCGGCCAGATGGGGCTGGCCTACGAGCTCGTCATCAACTCGGATCCCTGCATCGCCTACCTGATGGAGGAAAACACCCTGATGATGCAGGTGTTGGTGATGGCCCACGCCTGCTACGGACACAATTCCTTCTTCAAGGGCAACTACCTGTTCCGCACCTGGACCGATGCCAGCTCGATCGTCGATTACCTGGTGTTCGCCCGCCAGTACATCACCGAGTGTGAGGAACGCCACGGGGTGGAAGCCGTGGAGCAGCTGCTGGATGCCTGCCATGCGCTCCAGAACTACGGAGTCGATCGCTACAAGCGGCCGTCGCCGATCTCGGCGGCCCAGGAATCGCAGCGTCAGAAGGAGCGTGAGGAATACCTCCAGTCCCAGGTGAACATGCTGTGGCGCACCATTCCCGGTCGCGCCCGGGATGACGCCCTGCCCGGCATGGTCGACGATGAGGAGGATCCACTGGGCCTGCATTCGGGGGGGCGCTATCCGCCGGAGCCCCAGGAGAACCTGCTCTACTTCATCGAGAAGAACGCACCGCTGCTGGCTCCCTGGCAGCGGGAGGTGGTGCGGATCGTGCGCAAGCTGGCCCAGTACTTCTATCCCCAGCGCCAGACCCAGGTGATGAACGAGGGCTGGGCGACCTTCTGGCACTATACTCTGATGAATCGGCTCTTCGACGAGGGGTTGGTGGATGAAGGGCTGATGCTGGAGTTTCTGCAGTCCCATACCGCCGTGGTGTACCAGCCGCCTTTCGACAGTCCCTACTACAGTGGCATCAACCCCTATGCCCTGGGGTTCGCCATCTACACCGACCTCAAGCGTATCTGCGAGTCCCCCACCGAGGAGGACCGTCACTGGTTCCCCGACTCCGCGGGAAGCGACTGGCGGGAGACCCTGGAGTTCGCGATGCGCAACTTCAAGGACGAATCTTTCATCCAGCAGTTCCTATCACCGAAGGTAATCCGTGACCTGAAGCTCTTCCAGGTACTCGACGATGACCAGGAGGAGATGCTCGAGGTGGCCGCCATCCATGACGAGCGGGGCTACCGACGGGTCCGGGAGGCGTTGGCCACCCAGTATGCGCTCTCGGTGCGGGAGCCCAATATCCAGGTGTACCAGGCGGATATCCGTGGCGACCGTTCCCTGACGCTGCGTCATGTGCAGGATGCCCGGCGACCCCTGGCCCGCAGTGTCTATCCGGTGATTCGCCACCTTCACCAGTTATGGGGCTTCCCGGTGCGGCTCGAGTCGGTGGACAACGACGAGGTGGTGCGCCGCTATCACTGGCCGCTGCCGGACGAGGAGCGCCGCGACTGAGCCGGCCCCATCACGACGACACCCGCGCCCGATGGCACGGGTGTCGTGGCATCAGCCCTTGAACGGCGGGGTCAGCCCTGAGCGGTCCAGGACTGGCACCAGCCCTCGGGGGCGACGCTGTTCTGCGGAAACAACTGGCAGCCTTGGGTATCGGCTTGGTAGAACATGCAATTGGCGCAGTTCTCCCCTTCGGAATAGGCCGGATGGTCGCTGGCGTCGCTGGCATTCTCGACGTAGTTCAGGGCCTTGGCCTGTTCGGCGTTCGGGTCCAGCGGGGGAAGCTCCTGGGCGAAGGCCGACTTGGACAGGATGCCGGCCCCCAAGGGCAGGGCGGCGAGGCCCAGCAGGCTGTGGCGCATGAAATCACGACGGCTTTGATTGGCCATGGTCTCTCCTTGTCATCACGGTAGGTCGTCTGGTCACGGTGGAGGCTTGTCGTCGCCTCTTGGCTGCCTTCTTCGGGTGGTGATCCACCTCTTGTCTCGTCTCTCTCGGTAGCGGCCCGGAGGAACCTGCCCTGCGGGATCGAGCCGTCTTATGGTAGTCGACAGGCTGGGGGGTGGCGAATCCCGCCGTTGTGCTGCGTCAATCCGACGCGTGAGCCGGTGGCCACGCTCACTGACAGTTGCCTGCCGGCAGCGTGTGGGCTGACATTCGAGCCGACCTCGCTGCTATACTCGCCGCTGCCGGGGTCAGCGGTCGCCGGCGCCCCTTTTCATGAGCCGAGGAGAGCCCGATGCAGAATGCCGTCATCCTGATCAATACCGACAAGGGCCAGGTCAAGGCGGTGGCCGAGCGGCTGGCCGAAGTCGAGGGCATCAGCGAGGTCTATTCCACCTGTGGCCGCTATGACCTGGTGGCGATTGCCCGCACTCGCGACTTCGAGTCCCTAGCGGAGCTGGTCACCGGGCGGCTCGACAGGGTGTCGGGGATTCGTGACACCGAGACCCTCAACGCCATGCAGGTTCACTCCCGCCATGATCTCGAGACCATGTTCTCGCTGGGCTGGTGATGGCGATCGTCTGTCTCGCCATGCGGCCTGAGCGCGAGGGCCGGGGATGACCCTTCGCCGCTTTTTGATCACGCTGCTGTTCGTGACCGTCGGGGCCGGGCTCTGGTATGCCCAGGAGCAGGAGGTCCGCGATCGCCTGAGTTGGATGGGTGTGCCGACCTGGGAGCGGCTGACGCCATTGAGCTTCCATCGCGTACTGCGCAACGACGGCTTCCTGGTCGGCTGGTCCGATGTCCGGGTAGGGCCGCTGTGGGTCAGCTATGCGCTGCAGGTGGTGGACGAGCCAAGCATCGGGCCGCGTCCCGGCTTCCGAGGCGACTGGCGTACCCTGTGGCCGGTCACGGCCGACAGTTACCAGAGCAGCGGCTACGACCGCGGCCACCTGGCGCCCAACTACGCCATCGCCGCCGTTCACGGTCGCGAGGCGCAGCATGACACCTTCTTGATGAGCAACATGCTGCCGCAGCGCCCTGGCCTGAACCGGCGGCTCTGGCAGCGCCTCGAGGAGGTGGTCATGGACCACTTCGTGCCACGCTTCGGCATGATGCAGGTGATCACCGGGCCGGTGTTCGATGCGCGTTTCACGCAGGGGGCCCTGAACCGGGTGGGACTGGTGGAGGTGCCCGAGGCGTTCTATAAGATCCTGGTGGTGCCGGGGGAGACGCCCAAGGCCCTGGCCTTCATCATGCCCCAGGCGGTCACCGGCGACGAGCCGCTGGACCGCTTCCTGGTCAGCATCGACCGTGTCGAGGCGCTCACCGGGCTGGACTTCTTTCCGCGGCTGTCCGAGCCGGCGGCCGAGGCGCTCGAGGCGCGGGTGGAGGCATCGGGCTGGGGGGTGGAGGAGGTGGCCCGGCGGCCGGGGCGCTTCCAGTAGCATCTGGGCAGGCAGGAGGCAGACATAAAAAAACCGCGATCGTGTCGCGGCCGCTGGCTCTCGTCGAATGGGTGATGCTCTGCAGGATGCGATGTTAAATGGTGCCCAGGAGAGGACTTGAACCTCCACGTCCGTAAGGACACTAGCACCTGAAGCTAGCGCGTCTACCCATTCCGCCACCTGGGCGCATCATGCTGTCGTCGTGTCCGGGCCATCGCCGCAAGGCGATGATGGTGCCCAGGAGAGGACTTGAACCTCCACGTCCGTAAGGACACTAGCACCTGAAGCTAGCGCGTCTACCAATTCCGCCACCTGGGCGAACACGAGCGATTCGAGCTGACAAAGAGCGTCGATACCAAGGTGTCTGGCAACTGGTACGGTATCGATGGTGCCCAGAAGAGGACTTGAACCTCCACGTCCGTAAGGACACTAGCACCTGAAGCTAGCGCGTCTACCAATTCCGCCATCTGGGCAAGCGAGGCGTATGATACCGGATTTTTCCGCCAATGCAAGTTCCCGTGTGGCCGCGCGTAGGGAAATTTTTCACGGCCCGCCGGGCGGGCCACGTATCCCTATGGTTGGGTGATGTCCGTGGCGGCGCTATACTGCCGCCATGACACGATACCCTGATTGTACGATCCGACGCTCGCGGCGCTCGTGCGCCTCGCCTCTCATGCCATCCCCGACCCTGCCAAGGATGCTCCCTGCATGACTCACTGGACGCTCGAAGGCGACCCGCACGCCAGCCGCGAGGCCCACAAGTACGACAAGCCTGCCCCCAGCCGTGAATACCTGCTGGCCCGCCTCGAGGAGGTCGGCAAGCCCATCACCCATGAGGCCATGAGCCAGCTGCTGGGCCTCGAGGACGAGGACCTCCAGGAGGCTGTGCGACGTCGTCTGGCGGCCATGGAACGGGATGGCCAGGTGCTGCGCAACCGCCGTGGTGCCTATGCGTTGATCGACAAGCTCGACCTGATCAAGGGACGGGTGCTGGGCCACCGTGACGGCTTCGGCTTCGTGCTACGCGATGATGGCAAGAAGCCTGATCTGGTGCTACCGCCGCGGCAGATGCGTCGGGTCTTTCACGGTGACCAGGTGCTGGTCCGCGTCAGCGGGCGGGATCGTCGTGGCCGCGACGAGGCGACCATCGTCGAGGTCCTGGCCCGCAATACGCAGACCATCGTCGGCGTCTATCGGGCCAACACACCGGAATTCGGCGTGCTGATTCCCGAGAACACCCGTGTCGCCCAGGAAGTGATCATCCCCCACAGCGCCTGCGGCGGGGCGAAAGACGGTCAGGTGATCTCGGCGCGCATCGTCAAGCAGCCCGAGACCCGGGTGCAGCCGGTGGGCGAGGTGATCGAGGTGCTGGGCGAGCGCATGGACCCGGGGATGGAGATCGATATCGCCATCCGCACCTACGAGATCCCGGCCGAGTTCCCGCCGGACGTCCATGACCAGATCGCCGGCATGTCCGCCGAAGTGGCCGAAGAGGATAAGCATCATCGTATCGACCTGCGCCATGTGCCGCTGGTGACCATCGATGACGAGTCGGCCAAGGACTTCGATGATGCCGTCTGTGCCTGGAAGACCAAGTCGGGCAGTTGGAAGCTGCTGGTGGCCATCGCCGACGTCTCCCACTACGTGCGGCCGGGCAGTGCCTTGGACCAGGAGGCGATCAGCCGCGGCAACTCGGTGTACTTCCCGGGTCAGGTCGTGCCCATGCTGCCCGAGCTGCTCTCCAATGGGCTCTGTTCGCTCAATCCCGACGTGGACCGTCTGGCGCTGGTCTGCGAGATGAACATCTCCAGGACCGGGGCCATCAGCCGCTACCACTTCTACGAGGCGGTGTTCCGTTCCCACGCGCGACTGACCTACAACAAGGTGGCGGCCATTCTCGACGACGAGGGCGAGCACGGCGATGCCCTGCGCGGGGAGTATCGCGAGCTGGTGCCGTCGCTGAAGAACCTGCATGTCCTCTATACCCTGCTGCGCGAGGCGAGGGTGGCGCGGGGCGCCATCGACTTCGAGACTACCGAAACGGCGATCGTCTTCAACGACGAGCGCAAAATCGAGAAGATCGTCCCGCGCTCACGCAACGATGCCCACAAGATCATCGAGGAGTGCATGCTGGCGGCCAACGTGGCGACCGCCCGCTTCCTCGACAAGCATGATCTGCCGGCGCTCTATCGCATCCACGAGAAGCCCTCGCCGGAGCGTCTCGACAAGCTGCGCCTGTTCCTCAACGAGCTGGGCCTGTCGCTGGGTGGGGGGGATGACCCCACCCCCCAGGACTACCGGGACCTGGCCGAGGCCATCAAGGACCGCGACGACAGTGACATCATCCAGACGGTGATGCTGCGCTCCATGAGTCGAGCGGTCTACTCGCCCCACAACGACGGTCACTTCGGCCTGGCCTATCCGGCCTATGCGCACTTCACCTCGCCGATCCGCCGTTATCCGGACCTGATCGTCCACCGCGCCATCCGCTCGGTAATCCGCGGGCCACGCCAGACCGCCACCGTGCTGCGGGCCGAGGGGGCCCCGGTGGAGCCGCCGAGCAAGTGGAGTCCCTATACCTTCGAGCAGATGCTGGAGCTCGGCGAGCATTGCTCGATGACCGAGCGCCGCGCCGACGATGCTACCCGTGACGTGGAGGATTGGCTCAAGTGCGAGTTCATGTCCGACAAGCTCGGCGAGGTATTCGACGGCACCATCGCCTCGGTGACCCAGTTCGGCATCTTCGTGCGCCTCGACGCGGTCTATGTGGAAGGCCTGGTGCATGTCACCTCGCTGCCCTCGGACTACTACCACTACGAGCCCGAGAAGCACCGTCTCAAGGGCGAGCGCAGCGGCATGGGCTACCGGCTGGGTGACGGGGTCACCGTGCAGGTCGCTCGGGTCGACCTGGACGAGCGCAAGATCGACTTCGAACTGGCCGATGACAAGCCGCGTCCGCGGCGACAGCCGCGCAAGCGCCGCGGGGGCGACAAGTCCACCGAGGCGGGTACCGGAAAGCCCGGTGACACGTCGGGCAAGGGCGGCCGGCGTCGCCGTGGTCCGCGTCGCGCGAGGGCGCGCGGCTGATGGCGGCGGGTCGCAAGCCTCGACACGACAGGAAGCCGGGGCAGGACGGCAGGCCCCGGCGTCACGCCGCACGGGAGGCGCCGCGCACGCCTGTGCCGCCCGGGGGGCTCGAGGCGGTGTTCGGCGTGCATGCGGTGCGGGCGCTGCTCGACCGCGGCGAGGTGCCCCGCGAGGTCTGGGTCCAGGAGGGCAGTGCCGGCACGCGCCTGGCCGAGCTGGTCGAGGTGGCCCGCCAGGGGGGCGCGCGCCTGCACGCCCGTCCTCGGGACGAGCTCGACCGCCTCGCCCAAGGGGGCTCCCACCAGGGCATCGTCGCCTTCGCCACGCCGCTGGCTTTCGAGGGCGAGGCGTCGCTGTGGCTCAGGCTCGAAGGCTGGCCCCACGCGGCCCCGCCACTGCTGCTGGTGCTCGATGGCATCACCGATGTGCACAACTTCGGGGCCTGCCTGCGCAGTGCCGATGCCGCCGGCGTGCATGGCGTGATCGTGCCCAAGGACAAGGCCGCACCGCTCAACGCCACGGTGCGCAAGGTGGCCTGCGGCGCCGCCGAGAGTGTGCCGGTCTATCAGGTCACCAACCTGGCCCGCGCCATGGCCAGGCTCAAGGAGCTCGGCATCTGGATCACCGGCACCGCCGGCGAGGCCGAGGCGAGCCTCTTCGAGGCCGACTTCACCGGCCCGACGGCCATCGTCATGGGGGCCGAAGGCAAGGGCATGCGTCGCCTGACCCGCGAGGCCTGCGATGGGCTGGTCAAGCTGCCCATGGTCGGCCAGGTCTCCAGCCTTAACGTCTCGGTGGCGACCGGCATCTGCCTGTTCGAGGCCGTACGACAGCGCCAAGCTACAAGCGCCTAGCGCCCAGCCGCTCAGTGACGGGCGGCTGGTGCCGAGGTGAGAAAGCTGATGGCAGCATGACTGGTGGCATCATCCTGGGGCGCTCGGCGCTTGCGCCTCCGGCGCGCAATCTTTAGAATACTGGCGCCCGCTCGTCCTGCGAGCGGGCCTTTCTGTCTTCTGACAATCACCTCCTTGCTTCCCCTGGAGCGCACAGGCGCCTCCACCGGAAGCTGCCAAACCGCAAGGAGACCCCATGCGTCACTACGAGATCGTCTTCATGGTCCACCCGGACCAGAGCGAGCAGGTTCCGGCCATGGTCGAGCGCTATACCAGCCTCGTCACCGAGAATGGCGGCACCCTCCATCGCCTCGAGGATTGGGGCCGACGTCACCTGGCCTACCCGATCAACAAGATCCACAAGGCTCACTACGTGCTGATGAACGTCGAGTGCAGCGGCGAGACCCTCGACGAGATCGAGAACATCTTCCGCTTCAACGATGCCATCATCCGCAGCCTGGTCGTGCGCTGCAAGGAAGCCATCACCGAGGCCTCGCCGATGATGAAGCCGGCGGAAGACAAACGCGCCCGTCGTGACGAGAAGCCGTCACGTACCGCCGAATCCGCCTGAGCCACCCATCGCACGTCTTAAGGAGTCTTCTCCATGGCACGCTTTTTCCGTCGCCGCAAGTTCTGCCGTTTCACCGCTGAAGGCGTGAAGCAGATCGACTACAAGGACCTGGATACGCTCAAGTCCTATATCACCGAGACCGGCAAGATCGTTCCCAGCCGCATCACCGGGACCAAGGCCCGTTACCAGCGCCAGCTGTCCACCGCCATCAAGCGCGCGCGTTACCTGGCCCTGCTGCCCTACACCGACAGCCACCAGTAAGCGTCTAGCGTGATGCTGCCCGTTGCCCGCCTGATGATGCGCGGCACGCCCCAGGCCGCGGTCGGGGCGGCCGTGTCCACGCTGGTGCCCTGGCTGTTCTGGCTGGGGGCGGCCATCGCTGCCCTGGTCACGTTGCGCCGCGGTCTGGCGCCGGCCTTGCCGGTGATCATCGCCGCCGCGCTACCTGCCGGCTGGTGGTGGACCCAGGGCGATGTCATCCCGCTCTCCAGTCTCCTGCTGGTGGTGTTGATGGCCGTGGTGCTCAGGGCCCGGCTGCGCTGGGGCGAGGCGCTGATCATCGGGGCCCTGGCCGGGGCGGTGATGATCCAGCTAGGTATCTTCCTGCCGCCAGGAGGCGCCGGTCCCCTGCTGGAGCAGTTGCGTCAGGGCTCGCCGGAGGTCGCGGCGATGCTCAAGGAGTTCTCCCGCCAGGGGATGGACACCGAGCGCCTTGCCGGGCTGATGGTCAGCGGCGTAACCGGCCTGGTCGTGCTGCTGGCCGGGGTGGCCTGCCTGGCACTGGCGCGCAGCTGGCAGGCCGGGCTCTATAACCCTGGCGGCTTCCGCGAGGAGTTCCATGCCCTGCGACTGGCGCCCCGGGAGCTTGCCCTGCTGGTGCTGCTGGGTGTCGTCGGGGTCCTGTTCGGCCTCCCGGCCCTGGGCATGCTGGCCTGGATTCCCCTGCTGGTGGCCGGCATCGCGCTGGTACATGGTGTAATCGGAGTGAAGGGAATGAACGGGTTGTGGCTGGTCGCCTTCTACGTGTTGCTGATCACCACCTGGCCCATGATTCTCATCGTGCTGCTTGCGGCCCTGATCGACTCGTTCGCGGACTTCCGTGCACGGCTCGGCCGCAGCGACTGACAAGAGGTTTACGAGAATGGATGTCATTCTGCTCGACAAGATTGGCAAGCTGGGCGATCTGGGTGACCAGGTCACCGTCAAGCCCGGCTATGGCCGCAACTACCTGGTCCCCTACGGCCTGGCCGTGCCGGCGACCAAGGACAACATCGCCGCCTTCCAGGCCCAGCGTGCCGAGCTCGAGGCTCAGGCCACCGAGCGCAAGGCCGAGGCCGAGGCCCGTGCCGAACAGCTCAACGACATCGAGCTGTCGCTGGTCGCCAAGGCCGGGGACGAGGGCAAGCTGTTCGGCTCCATCGGTCCGCGTGACCTGGCCGACGCCATCTCCTCCGCCGGCATCGAAGTGGCCAAGAGCGAAGTGCGTATGCCCGAGGGCCCGATCCGGGCGACCGGGGAGTACGATATCGTGCTGCATCTGCATGCCGAGGTCGACGCCGTCGTGCGCGTAGTGGTCGTGGCCGAGTAAAAGCGCCGCCGCCACGCCATGCCGGTGGCGCCACAGGGGGTACGAGGGAAGCCTCGTACCCCTTTTTCATGCCGGGGCGCGCCCGGCCGCGACTCGTGGCCATGGGGTCCTCGGGACCCATCGGATAGAATAGGCCGGCCTCATCCCTCTCCTGAAGGTTTCGCGCTGCCATGAATGACCCCCTCGAGTTCGATCAGGAAACCGCGGCGCTCAAGGTGCCCCCGCACTCGCTGGAAGCCGAGCAGTCGGTGCTCGGTGGCCTGATGCTCGATAATCAGGCCTGGGACCACGTGGCCGACCGCCTGGTGGCGGATGATTTCTATCGCTACGAGCACCGGCTGGTCTTCAATGTCATGATCGCCCTGGCGGAGGCCAGCCGGCCGCTGGACGTGGTGACCCTCTCCGAGGCCCTCGAGGGTCGCGATCAGCTAGACACCGTGGGCGGCCTGGCCTACCTGGCGGAGCTGGCCCGTAACACGCCCTCGGCGAGCAACATCCGCGCCTACGCCGACATCGTTCGCGAGCGGGCCACCCTGCGCAAGCTGATTCGCGCCGCCAGTCAGGTCGCCGAGAGCGCCTTCGCGCCCCAGGGGCGGCCCGCCGACGAGCTGGTCAATGAGGCCGAGCGGCTGGTATTCCAGATCAGCGAGGAGCGCCCCAAGTCCGGCGGCCCTGTCGGCATGAGCGAGCTGCTGGCCAAGGCGGTGGATCGCATCGACGAGCTGTTCAACCTGCAGGGCGAGATGACCGGCCTGTCCACCGGCTTCCGCGACCTGGACGACATGACCTCGGGCCTGCAGCCCTCGGACCTGGTGATCATTGCCGGGCGGCCCTCCATGGGGAAATGCATCATGGCCGGCTCTCGGCTGGTTGATCCCGCCACGGGGGCGCTGGTGACCATCGATGAGCTGGTGGCGTGCCAGCAGGCAGAGCTGCTGACGCTGACCGATGAGTTCCGTCTCACGCCTTCACGGGCGTCGGCCTTCGTCGACGACGGCAAAAAGCCGGTCTACCGGGTGCGCACGGCGCTCGGCCGCGAGATCTGCACGACGCTGACCCATCCGTTCCTGACCGGCGACGGCTGGCGACCCCTGGCGCGCTTGAGCGTCGGCGAGCGGGTGGCCGTACCCCGGACCCTGCCGGTATTCGGCCAGGAGCGCCTTCCTCAGCACCAGGTCAAGGCGCTGGCCTATCTCATCGCCGACGGCGGCACCACCCAGAGCTGTGCGATGTTCACCAACGCGAACCCGCGGCTGCGAGAGGACTTCGCCGAGGCGATTCGGGGTTTTCCGGGCATGGGGTGCCGTCCCGTGGAGAGGGGGGCACGAACCCCCACGCTACGCGTCTGCCGTGAGCGCTGGACGCTGGCCCGCTCACGCCGGGCCTTCGGCCAGGCGCTGCGCGAGGCGCTCACCCGTGTCGGGATGACCGGTCAGGCCCTGGCGGGGGCGCTCAACGTCAGCAAGGCGTCCGTCAGCGCCTGGTGTCACGGCCGTACCATGCCGGCAGAGGCGACCTTCGGCCGGCTCTGCCATGTGCTGGCGATGCCGCCGGCGGCCCTGGGCATTGCCGATTATGCCGAGGTGGCCAAGAACGCCACCACTCCGGTGCGTCGCTTCCTGGAGGCGCATGGCGCCTGGGGCAAACGGGCGCCGGAGAAGCGCATTCCCGCGGGTGTCTTCCGGCTGGAGAAGCCCTTGCTGGCGCTGTTCCTCAATCGCCTGTTCGCCTGCGACGGTAGCGCCTTCGTCCAGGCCAACGGCCAGGCCAGGATCAGCTATGCCTCCTCGAGCCGCGAGCTGATACGCGAGGTCCAGCACCTGCTGCTGCGCTTCGGGATCCTGGCCAAGATACGCAAAAAGGCCAACCATTATGCGGCCCTGTCCCAGGCGCCCTGGGAGCTGGAGATCCGGGATCGCGCGAGCCTCGAGACCTTCGTGGCGGAGATCGGGATCTTCGGCAAGGCGCCGCGCCTGGCAGAGGTCGAGGCTTGTCTGGCCGGAAAGCGTCGCCACAGCAACCGTGATAGCCTGCCCGCCTCGGTCAACCGCTATGTCCTGGCGGTCAAGGGCAGGCGCCCCTGGAGCAGCCTCTGCGAGGCGGCCGGGCGTGAACGGCCGGAAGGGAGCAATCTTCACCTCAACGGACGCAGCGCACGCTGCCTGTCCCGCTCCCGGGCCGCCGAACTGGCGACCCTCCTCGATGATGACTACCTGGCCAGGCTGGCGGACTCTGACCTCTATTGGGACGAGATCGTCGAGATCACGCCGCTGGGCTTGCAGCAGGTCTATGACCTTACCGTGGACGGCACCCACAACTTCGTCGCCGAGGACATCTGTGTTCACAACACGACCTTCGCCATGAACCTGGTGGAGCATGCAGTGATCGCTAGCGACAAGCCGGTGATGGTGTTCTCCATGGAGATGCCCGCCGAGTCGCTGATGCTGCGCATGCTCTCGTCGCTGGGGCGCATCGATCAGACCCGGGTGCGCACCGGGCAGCTGGAGGACGAGGACTGGCCGCGGCTGACCTCGGCGGTGAACCTGCTCAAGGACAAGCAGCTGTTCATCGACGATACCGCGGCGCTATCGCCCAACGAGATGCGCTCGCGCATCCGCCGGGTGGTGCGCGAACACGGCAACCTGGCACTGATCATGATCGACTACCTGCAGCTGATGCAGATCCCCGGTTTCTCCGAGAATCGCACCGGCGAGATCTCGGAGATCTCCCGCTCGCTCAAGGGGCTGGCCAAGGAGTTCGGCTGCCCGGTGGTGGCGCTCTCCCAGCTCAACCGCTCCCTGGAGCAGCGCCCCAACAAGCGCCCGGTGATGTCGGATCTGAGGGAGAGCGGCGCGATCGAGCAGGATGCCGACATCATCGCCTTCGTCTATCGCGACGAGGTCTACAATCCAGATAACCCCGACAATCAGGGGCTGGCCGAAGTGATCATCGGCAAGCAGCGTAACGGGCCCATCGGCACGGTGCACATGGCCTTCATCGGCAAGTACACGCGCTTCGAGGACCTGGCGCCGGATACCTATGGCGAGGCCTTCGGCGAATGAGGCGGTTGAGCCCAGGGACGGGCGCCGTATAATGCACTCCCTCGCGACATCCCGATCAACACGACATGGCAGGAGGCAGCATGGCCGGTGGATTTCGACGCGGCAACCGCCGTCGTACCCCGAAACTGGAAGCCCGCGGCGAACTGGAGTCGGTGGAGCGGGAAGGCCCTTTCAAGGAGTGGCTGGGCATGCCGGATCTCTATCGCTTCCATCTGGTGGTGGACGGTGTGGCCTACAGTTACCAGACGGAGGACGCCGAGTTGCCGGTCAAGGTCGGCGACCGAGTGGTGTTTCGCTACAAGGAGACTAAGGCTGGCAAGTGGGTAGATCGCAACTCCCTGGGTAAGGCGATCGACCCATCCACCTATCAGTGAACCGCCGGCGGCCGTTCGGTAGTGGGAACCCTCCTACCTGACCTGGGTCACAGCAGGGACACGGAACGATCACGGGATCGTCATCGGGTGGCCTCAGGCTGGCCCGAATACCATGTCGAATGCTTGCGGGGAGGGACCCATGGAACTCGATGCACTCAAGGCCTTCGTGGCCCATCATGACAACTACGAGATTCGCGTCATCGGCAGCGCCGGCAGCCGTTTCTATCAGGTGGAACTGGAGGACGTCGAAGGCCAGCGCCACCTGCTCACGCGCCGCGGCAAGCCGGTGCTGTTCCGCTCGCTGGACGATGTCTACCTGGAGCTTCGGCGGGCGGGCATCCACCGCGCCTACCTGGTCCAGCAGGTGCCTCATGATGAGGTCGTCGGTCGCGAGACCCACTATCAGGATCCCTTGACCTCACGCATGCCGCTGGTCTTCTGATTCTGTCATTCGTTTCCGGCGCTCGGTCGGGTGCCGCCTTGATCCAGGCCTGTACAAATCAGGTTGGTAGTACAGCTTTATTCCGCCGCCGGGCCCGACCCTGATAGACTGGGCGATATCGCTCGAGACTCAGGGAGAGCCCCATCCATGACCATCATAACGCCGTTACCGGAGCGCCCCGGCGGCGGACGCCTGACCCATGCCCCGGCCGACCATCCCTCCCTTCCCTCGGCCAGGGTCGGGGTGGTGCTCGCTAACCTGGGCACCCCGGATGCCACCGATTATCGATCGATGCGCCGCTACCTGAGCGAATTCCTTTCCGACAAACGGGTGGTGGATTACCCGCGTTGGAAGTGGCAGCCGCTGCTGCAGCTGATTATCCTGTCGCGACGGCCCTTCAAGTCCGGCGAGGCCTACCGCAGCATCTGGAACACCGAGAAGGATGAGAGCCCGCTGCTGACCATCACCCGGGAGCAGACGCGCAAGCTGGCCGAGGGACTCCACGCGCGGTTCGGCGAGCGGGTGTTGGTCGACTTCTGCATGCGCTATGGCAATCCTTCTACCGACAGCGTGCTGCGTCGGATGCAGGCGCAGGGCTGCGAGAAGATCCTGTTCTTCCCGCTCTATCCCCAGTACGCCTCGCCGACCACCGCGACGGCTAATGACCAGGCCTTTCGCACCCTGATGGAGCTGAAGTGGCAGCCGGCCCTGCGTACCGTACCGGCCTATTTCGAGCATCCAAACTACATCGAGGCCCTGGCCAGTTCGGTGTGTGAAGCCTATGAGGCGGCGACGTCGACGCCCGAGGTGCTGGTGGCCTCCTACCACGGGGTGCCCAAGCGCTTTCTCCTGGAGGGGGATCCTTACCACTGCCAGTGCCAGAAGACCACGCGACTGCTGCGCGAGCACCTGGGCTGGAAGGAGGGCGCCATCCAGACCGCCTTCCAGTCGAAGTTCGGGCCTGAGGAGTGGGTGGGACCGGCCACCGTGGAGCATGTGGCCGAGCTGGCGCGGCAGGGAAAGCGGCATATCGCCGTGGTCTCGCCGGCCTTCGCCGCCGATTGCGTGGAGACCTTGGAGGAGATCCAGCAGGAGATTCGTGACGCTTTTCTGGCCGCCGGCGGCGAGACCTTCACCTATGTACCCTGCCTCAACGCCCGGGATGACCATATCGATGCGTTGCTCACCATCGTCGAGAACGAGCTGGCCGGCTGGCTCTAGCCTCACTAGCGGTGCAGGGGCTTGTTCTCGTGGGTGAGGTGCTCGTGCCCCTGAGCCGGATGGGGGACCGGCTTCTCGCCGATTTCCTCGCTGCGCAGCTCCGGTGGACGCCCCCGGGTCTTGTCGACGTGGGGGAGCTTCTTGTGGAGCCCCGACTTGGCCAGCAGGTGAGCGCTAACCGGCGCGGTGATGAACAGGAAGAGGGTGATCAGCATCTCCTGGACCACCGGCTGGCTGTCGATTACCCCGAAGTAGAGCATCGAGGCGATCAGCGTGCAGCCGATGCCCATAGTGGTGGCCTTGGTGGGGCCGTGCAGGCGCATGTAGAAGTCGCGCAGATGGGTCATGCCCAGCGAGCCGATGAAGGCGAAGGCTCCGCCGGCGATCAAAAAGAGGGAGATCACGCCCTCAAGGATCACAAAGGTCGTCATGATGGCTCCGATTCGCCTATTCGATGATGTCGCCGCGTAACAGGTACTTGCAGACGGCCACGGTGCTGATGAAACCGAGCAGGGCGATTAGCAGGGCCGCCTCGAAGTAGGTCTTGGTATTCAGCCAGAGCCCCATCAGCACGATCAGGGCGATGGAGTTCACGTACATGGTATCCAGGGCCAGGATACGGTCAGGCATGGTCGGACCCACCGTCAGGCGAAAGGTGTTCAGGACGATGGCCATCAGGATCAGGGCCAGGCTGATCTTCAGCGCGATATCTAGCATTCGTAGATCTCCTTGAGCGGCCGCTCGTAGCGATCCTGGATCTCGGCGATCAGCGCGTCCTCATCCTCCACATTGAGGGCATGTATCAGCAGCGTCTTGCCATCCAGGCGCAGATTGGCCGACACCGTGCCCGGGGTCAGGCTGATGGTGTTGGCCAGCAGGGTGATGGTGAAGCGCTCCTCCAGCATCAGGGGATATTCGACGAAGTGAGGGCTCGAGCGCTGCCAGGGGTTGATGATCAGCCAGGCGACCTGGAAGTTGGCGACGATGATGTCGCCCAGCACACGCAGGATGAAGCGCAGCAGCAGGCCGGGCTTCTTGACCCGGGGTTGCACGTCCCAGAAGCGGTAGGTGAACAGCGGTATGATCACCGCCAAGACGCTGCCCAGCAGCAGGTGCCCGACGGCCAGGCTGCGCACCATCAGCAGCCAGACCACCAGCAGTAACAGCGAGAGCAGGGGGATGGGAAGCCAGGAACGGGGCGTGATCATGGGGCGTCTCCAGCATCGGGCAGCAGGGAACCGACAAGGGCGTCGGGATTGGCCAGCTGGCTGGCGGTGGCCTGGGTGTAGTCGCTGACTGGGCCCGCCAGGGCCACCAGCAGCGGCGAGGCGGCCAGCAGCAGACCCACGCCCGCCCACTGGTGGCGGGACAGGCGCTCACCACTGCGCTCACCGGCCTGGCTGCGCCAGAAGAGGGTGGAGCCGGCCCGGGACAGGGCGATCATCGCCCCCAGGCCGCTGGCCAGTAGCAGCGGCCAGAGCCAGGGTTGCTGGGCCGGCGTGGCTGCCTTGAGCAGCAGGGCCTTGCCGATGGCGCCGGACAACGGCGGCAGGCCGGCCACCGCCACGGCGCCGACCAGAAAGCATAGGGCCAGGGCACCGCCCTGGGTCAGCGGCTTGCCCTTGACAATCCGGGTGCCGGCCTTGCCGCGCTGCAGACCAATCATCTCGGCGAGCAGGAAGAGGCCGCCGGTGACCAGGGTGGTGTGCAGCAGGTAATAGAGCAGGGAGGCGGTGGCCTCGACGGTGCCCATACCAACCCCGGCGAGCAGGGTGCCCACCGAGACCAGCACCAGGTAGGCGACCAGCAGGCGCAGGTCCCGAGCCGCCAGCACACCCAGGGTCGCCACCGCCAGGGTCGCCAGCGATAGCCACCAGACCCAGGGCTGCTCCAGATCAGCCAGTCCCCCGGCGTGCTCGCCGAAGATCAGCGAGTAGACCCGCAGGATGGCGTAGATGCCAACCTTGGTCATGATCGCGAACAGTGCCGCCACCGGTGCCGGCGCCGCGGCATAGGCGCGGGGAAGCCAGAAGTACAGCGGCAGGATCGCGGACTTCAGGCCGAAGACCACCAGCAGCATCAGGGCGCCGGCGGTGACCAGGCCGGCGCGCTCGGGGGGCAACTCGCCGAGGCGCACCGCCATGTCGGCCATGTTGAGGGTGCCGGTGGCGCCGTACAGGGTGCCCACGGCGATCAGGAACAGCGCCGAGCCGGCCAGATTGAGCACCACATAGTGCACGGCGGCCTGGATACGCGACTTGCCGCCGCCGTGCAGCAGCAGGGCATAGGAGGCCAGCAGCAGCACCTCGAAAAACACGAAGAGGTTGAACAGGTCGCCGGTGAGGAAGGCACCATTGATGCCCATCAGCTGCAGCTGGAAGAGGCCATGGAAGTTGCTGCCCTTCTCGTCGTCCCCGCCGCAGGCGAAAATCACGCAGCCCAGGGCAAGCACGGCGGTGAGCAGCACCATCAGCGCCGAGAGGCGGTCCAGCACCAGCACAATACCGAAAGGCGGTTGCCAGCCGCCCAGGGCATAGTAGGCGATCTCGCCGTCGGCGGCGCGCATCAGCAGGGCGATGGCGACGAGCACAAGCAGCCCCGTCGAGGCCACGCCGAGCACGCGCTTCTGACGGGTCTTGCCATGCAGGCTACGCAGCAGAAACAGGCCCGTCAGCAGCGGCAGGACCACGGGGAGAACGATCAGATGCTGCATCACCGGTGGTTCTCCTCTCGTTCCTCGTGCTTGCGACCATCGACATGGTCGTTGCCCATGTCGCCGCGGGCCCGCATCGACAGGATGACGGCGAAGGCCGTCATGGCGAAGCCGATGACGATGGCGGTCAGCACCAGGGCCTGAGGGAGGGGGTCGGCATAGTCGCGAGCGCCGTCGATGATGGCCGCGCCATTGGTGGTCAGCCCGCCCATGGAGAACAGGAAGAGGTTGACCGCATAGGACAGCAGGGTCAGGCCAACGACCACGGGGAAGGTGCGTCCCCTCAGCGTCAGGTAGAGCCCACAGGCGCTGAGCACGCCGGTGGTGATGGCATAGAGGCTTTCCATCAGCGTTTCTCCTTGGCGGTGGTCGTGGGAGCGGCCTCGCCCTTGGCCGGCCGGTGCGGCGTGGTCACCTTGCCGAGATTGGCCAGGATCATCAGGGTGGCGCCGACCACCGCCAGGTAGACCCCTAGGTCGAAGATCATCGCCGTGGCCAGCTCGATGTCCCCGATCAGCGGCAGGTGGAAGTGGCCGTAGGCCGAGGTCAGATAGGGGTGGCCGAACAGCCAGCTGCCCACCCCGGTCACCGAGGCCACGCCGACCCCGGCGATGGCCACCGGCTGGTAGGGGAAGTTGAGGCGTTTCTGGGCCCATTCCACCCCCCGAGCCATGTACAGCAGGATGATGGCCACCGCGGTGATCAGTCCGGCGATGAAGCCGCCGCCGGGCTGGTTGTGGCCGCGCAGGAAGATGAACACCGAGACCAGCAGGGCCAGTGGCAGCACCGACTGGGAGATGGTGGTCAGGATCATCGGATAACGGTCCGGCGACCACAGGCGGCCTTCGCCGTCACTGTGCGGCATGAACAGCCGCAGCCGGTTGAGTAGCTTGAAGATCGCCAGGCCCGCCAGGGCCAGCACCGTGATCTCGCCCAGGGTATCGAAGCCGCGGAAGTCGACCAGGATGACATTGACCACGTTGTGGCCCCCACCGCCCGGCACACTGTTATCGAGGAAAAAGCCCGAGATGCTGGCATTGTCGCGGGTCAGCACCGCGTAGTTGAGACTAGTGATGGCCATGCCCAGGGCGCCAGCCAGCAGGGCATCGCGCACGCTGCGCGGCAGCGAGGATTCCCGTGGTGTCTTCTGGGGCAGGAAGAACAGCGCCAGCATCAGCAGGATCATGGTGACCACCTCGACCGACAATTGGGTCAGGGCCAGGTCGGGGGCCGAGAAGCGGGCGAAGGTCAGCGAGACCAGCAGGCCGACCATGGACAGCAGCAGCAGCGAGATCAGGCGGTGACGGTGGGCGATGGCCGTGGCCAGGCCGCCGAAGATCAGCAGTAGGGACCCGGTCAGTAACACACCGTCCACCGGGCGCTGGGGCTGGTCGCCGGCGAGGCTCGGCAGCATGACCAGACCCAGGGTGGTCAGCGCCAGGGCAGTGACCAGCAGTAGGCCCATGTAGCGCTGCAACGAGGCATTGTCGAGCCGGGCGAGCAGGAGCTCCGAACGCCGCGCCAGGCGCTGCATGCTGGCCTCGAAGACCCGCCGCGCGTCCACTGGCCGAAAGCCTCTGAGAAAAGATCGCAAGAAGCGATGCAGATGGTAGAGGCCGATGCCGGCAACGAGCGCGATGGCACTCATCAGCAGCGGCAGATTGACGCCATGCCAGAGGGTCAGATGAAACTCCAGCGGCTCGAGCAGCACGGCTTGGGTGGCCAGGTCGAGCAGGCCGCCGGCCATCGCGGACGGGAAGAGCCCCACCAGCACACAGAGAACGGCGAAGATCTCCACCGGCAGGCGCATCAGGCGAGGTGGCTCATGGGGGGACTTGGGGGTCGACTGGCGGGGCGGCTTGAAGAAGACCGCGTGCACCAGGCGCAGCGAATAGGCCACCGAGAGCACGCCGCCCAAGGTCGCCATCACCGGCATCAGCCAGCTCAGGCCGCCCAGCACCGGCGTTTCCAGGCTCTCGGCGAAGAACAGCTCCTTGGACAGGAAGCCGTTGAGCAGCGGCACCCCGGCCATGGCTGCGCCAGCGATCGAGGTGAGCAGGGCGGTGACCGGCATGGCCCTCGCCAGGCCACCGAGGCGTGCCAGTTCCCGGGTGCCGGTCTCATGATCGATGATCCCGGCGCTCATGAATAACGCCGCCTTGAAGGTGGCGTGGTTGAGGATGTGGAAGAGCGCCGCCAGCACCGCCATGGGGCTGCCGATGCCCAGCAGCACCGTCACCAGGCCCAAGTGGCTGACCGTGGAGAAGGCCAGGATGCCCTTGAGCTCGGTCTTCATCAGGGCGAACCAGGCGCCGTAGAGCAGGGTGGTCATGCCGACCAGAGAGACCACCACCGTCCACAGCTCGTTGCCGGCGAGCGCCGGGTGCAGCCGAGCCATCAGGAAGATGCCGGCCTTGACCATGGTCGCCGAGTGGAGATAGGCCGAGACCGGCGTGGGCGCGGCCATGGCGTGGGGCAGCCAGAACTGGAAGGGAAACTGCGCCGACTTGGCGAAGGCGCCGATCAGCACCAGGGCCAGCATCAGCGGGAAGCGGGGATCGGCCTGGATGGTCTCGGCGCTGGCCAGTACCCGGTCCATGTCGAAGCTGCCGACCATGTCACCGAGTAGCAGGAAGCCGGCCAGCAGGGCCAGGCCTCCGGCGCCGGTCACCACCAGCGCCATGCGGGCCCCCTTGCGGGCGTCACTGCGATGGGACCAGAAGCCGATCAGCAGGAAGGATGACAGGCTGGTGAGTTCCCAGAACATCCACAGCAGCAGCAGGTTGTCGGCCATCACGATGCCGAC
Organism: Halomonas cerina; assembly: GCF_014192215.1. GTDB lineage: Bacteria > Pseudomonadota > Gammaproteobacteria > Pseudomonadales > Halomonadaceae > Halomonas > Halomonas cerina. The sequence continues at coordinate 79,019 of NZ_JACHXP010000012.1, read as the reverse complement.
CATGGAGGCCATGAACAGGATCAGGTAGGCATAGAAGCGCCCGTAGGGCTCCTCAGGCGCGAGGTAGTAATGCGCATACAGCAGGATCAGCAGGCCGATGCCCAGAATCAGCAGATTGAACAGCAGCGATAGCCCGTCCAGCCGGAAGGCCAGCTCGAGGCCCAATGCCGGAAGCCACTCGGCGGTGAAGCGCAGCGCTTCCCCGGCATTGAGGGCCGGCACCTGGAACAGGGTCAGCACGAGGGCCAGGGCTGGCAGGGCCGCCGTGGCCAGGGAACAGACACGACGCCCCCGGTTCGCCACCAGCGGCGGCACCAGTACACCAAGAAGGGGCAACAAGGCGATCCACAGCAATGTCATCGATCGGTCATCCTGCGCGTTTGCGTTGGGTCATGGGTCCCATCCTGCCGGGGGACGGCCCTGAGCAAGCGGCAAGGCGTCGCACTCCGTCCCTGGGCGAACAGGCCCATCAATGGCATTCGCCCCACACTCTACCGCAAAGAAAAGCGTCTCGCGCCCTCCTTGCCTTTCAACTCATCGACTTCTCGCCTCGACTAGAGTGAAGCGAGAGGACCGGGTAACGTGTCGACGACGAGGGCCCCATCAGGCGCGAGGAGCTGCATGCAACTGGCTTTGCTGACAGGTTTCGTGATGGCCGCACTGGTGCCGCTGCTCCACCGCTGGATCGGGGCGCGCACAGCGCTGCTGCTGGCGGCGCTGCCGGCGGCCATCTTTATCTGGCTGATGACGCAGTGGTCTGCCCTCGCCGCCGGCGAGGTCCTGGTGCTGGAGCAGGCCTGGGTCCCCGCTCTGGACGTCAATCTGACCTTCCGCGTCGATGGTCTGGCCTGGCTGTTCGCGATGCTGATCAGTGGCATCGGCGTGCTGGTGTTGGTCTATACCGCCGGCTACCTGCGAGGCCATGTCGACCTGCCGCGGTTTTTGGTGGTGTTCATCGCCTTCATGATGTCGATGCTCGGCCTGGTGCTGGCCGACAACCTGGTGACCCTCTTCGTCTTCTGGGAGCTCACCAGCATTACCTCTTACCTGCTGATCGGCTTTCGTCACACCGACCCGCTCGCACGTCAGTCCGCCCTGCAGAGCCTGATGGTCACCGCCGGGGGCGGGCTGGCGCTGCTCGCCGGCTTCGTGCTACTGGCCCAGGCCGGCGACAGCTGGTCGTTGGCCGAACTCGCGACCCGGGGCGAGGCCATCCGCGACCATGCCCTCTACCTGCCCTTGTTGGTCGGGGTGCTGATCGGCGCCTTCACCAAGTCGGCCCAGTTTCCCTTCCATTTCTGGCTACCCAACGCCATGGTCGCCCCGACGCCGGTCTCGGCCTATCTCCACTCGGCGACCATGGTCAAGGCCGGCATCTACCTGATGGCCCGCCTGCATCCGGCGCTGGGGGGCTCCGCAACCTGGACGCTGGTCCTCGGCCTAGTGGGCGGCATGACCATGCTCGTCGGCGCCGTGATGGCACTGCGCCAGACCAATCTCAAGCTGATGCTAGCGTATTCCACGGTCATGGCGCTCGGGACCATGACCCTGCTGCTGGGGGTCGGGACCCGGGCGGCAGTCGCCGCCTGCCTGGTCTTTTTGCTCGCCCATGCCCTCTACAAGGGGGCGCTGTTCCTGGTCGCCGGCATCCTCGACGTGATGACCGGTACCCTGGATATCACCACCATGGGCGGCCTGCGTCGCGTCCTGCCGTGGACCGCCCCGACCGCAGCGGTAGCGGCGCTCTCTCTGGCGGGACTGCCGCCGATGCTCGGCTTCGTCGCCAAGGAGGCGCTGTTCGACGCCCTGCTGGAGATCGGCCCCTGGGGCTGGGTAGCCCTGGTGGCGGCGACCACGGCAGCCGGTCTGACCCTGGCGGTGGCGGCCATCGTCGCCATCCGGCCGTTCTTCGGGCCGCTGCGGGACACACCGCGGCGGCCCCGGGGCACGCCACCGGCGCTGCTGGTCGGCCCGGCGCTGCTGGCCGCCCTATCGCTGTTGACCGGGGTGGCCCCGGGACTCTTCGATGAGCTGGTGACCATCACCCTGGCGGGCCTGGGCATGCCGGGGGAGAGGGTTCACTTGGTGCCGTGGCATGGTTTCGGAGGCCCCCTGGCCCTGTCCTTTGCCGGATTGGTCCTTGGCCTTCTGGTCTTCCGCGCCTGGGATCGCCTGCGCGACGGGCTCGTCGTCGGTCTCGAGCCGCTGGTGGCCCGGGGTCCGGAGGTCTGGCACTCGGCGATGGGCTGGCGGACGCTCCAGTTGGCCGCCTGGCAGACCCGGGTGCTGCAGAACGGCCATATCCGCACCTACCTGGTCACCACCCTGCTGGCCTGGCTGGCGCTGGTGGGGCATGCGCTGGTCGTGCGTCACGGGGCCCTGTCTTGGCCGGTCTCCGCCTGGCAGGCGCACGAGGTGATGGTCGCCGGCCTGATGGCCGCCGGGGCGATGACGGCCTGTGTGATGCGCTCGCGGCTCGCCGCGGTGGCGGCCTTGGGCAGCATGGGCTTTTCCATTGCCCTGACCTTCGTGCTGTTCAGCGCGCCTGACCTGGCGATCACCCAGCTGCTGGTCGAGACCCTGACCGTGGTGCTGCTGGCCTTGGTGCTGTTCCGTCTGCCGCACTTCACCGTCCTGTCGTCGCCGTTGGAGCGCCTGCGGGATCTCGGTGTGGCGGTGCTCGTCGGCGGCCTGATCACGACCCTGATGCTGGCGGTCCTGGGCAGTGAACGCCTCCCCCGTATCTCCGACTACATGGTGGCCAATGGCCAGCCCCTGGGGCATGGTCACAATCTGGTCAACGTCATCCTGGTGGACTTCCGGGCCCTGGACACCCTGGGGGAGGTCATCGTGCTGGCCTTGGCCGCGAGCGGCGTCTACGCCATGCTGTGCTTCCGGGCCGAGGAGGCGGGGCATGGTTAAGTCCAGCACCCTTATCCTCGGCGTGGCGGCCCAGCTGCTGTTACCGCTGCAGCTGCTGTTCTCGGTATTCCTGTTGCTGCGCGGCCATGACGCCCCGGGCGGCGGTTTCATCGCCGGCCTGGTCGCTGCGGGCGGCTTCGCCCTCTACCTCTTCGCCCATGGGCGGCGGGCCATGGCGGCCATACTCAAGGTCGCGCCGCGGGACCTGATCGGCGCGGGACTGCTGCTCGGGCTCCTCTCGGTCGTGCCGGCCTGGTGGCAGGACGAGGCCTTCTTCACCGCCCAATGGTGGACCCTGCCGTTCGGCATTCCCCTTTCGACCCCGCTACTCTTCGATCTGGGGGTCTATCTGGTGGTCCTTGGCGCCCTGCTGACCGCCATCACCGCCCTGGTGGAGATCGACCAAGTGGACAATCCGCACTGACAGGAGGTCCCATGGAAGCCGTGCTGGCCGTGATCATTGGCATTCTCTTCGCCGCCGCCATCTACATGCTGCTGCGACGCTCCATCGTCAAGCTGGTGATCGGCCTGATGCTGCTCTCCAACGCGGCCAACCTGCTGGTCTTCGTCACCGCCGGGCTCGAGCGCGCCGCGCCGCCCCTGGTGCCCCGGGGGCTCTCTGCTCCGGCAACCCCGGTGGCCGACCCCTTGCCCCAGGCACTGGTGCTCACCGCCATCGTGATCTCCTTCGGCGTGCTCTCCTTCGCCGTGGTCCTCGTGCGCCGGGCCTGGGAACTGGTACGCACCGATGATCTGGACCACATGCAGGACACCGACCGCTGATGTCGCCTCTCGCCCTGCCCCTCCTGATCCCGCTGTTCGCCGGGGCGCTATCGCTGGCGGCCTGGCGCTGGCGCACCCTGCAGCGTCTCATCGCCGTGGCCGGCACGGCGGGCCTGCTGGTCGCGGCACTCTGGCTGCTGGCCGAGGTCTGGCAGGACGGCATCCGCGTCCTCCAGGTCGGGAGCTGGCCGGCGCCCTTCGGCATCAGCCTGGTGGCCGACCTGCTCGGCGCCATCATGGTGGTGGTCACCGGGATCATCGGCCTGGCGGTAGCGCTCTACTCCCTGGCCACCACCGGGCCGGGGCATGTGGCCTTCGGCTATTTTTCCCTGATGCACCTGTTGCTGGGCGGTGTCACCGGGGCCTTTCTCACCGGTGACATCTTCAACCTCTATGTGTGGTTCGAGGTGATGCTGGTGGCCTCCTTCGCGCTGCTCACGCTCGGCAGCGAGAAGGCCCAGATGGAGGGGGCGATCAAATACGTCACCCTCAACCTGCTGTCGTCGGTGATCTTCCTGGTCGCCGTGGGCCTGTTGTACGGCCTGGTCGGCAGCCTAAACATGGCTCATGCCGCCCAGCGTCTGGCGGTGCTGGACACCGGGCTGGTCGATGTCCTAGCGCTGATGTTCATGGTCGCCTTCGGCATCAAGGCCGCGGCCTTCCCCTTGTTCTTCTGGTTGCCGGCGTCCTATCACACACCACCGGTGGCGGTATCGGCGCTGTTCGCCGGCCTGCTCACCAAGGTGGGGGTCTATGCGCTGTTCCGCATCTTCACGCTGCTCTTCCCGCACAGCCCCGGCTACACCCACGAGATCCTGTTATGGGGCGCGGGACTGACCATGCTCACCGGGGTGTTCGGCGCCATGGTCCAGTTCGAGTTCCGCCGCATCCTGTCCTTCCATATCGTCAGCCAGATCGGCTACATGCTGCTGGGGCTGGCGCTGTTCACGCCCCTGGCGGTGCTGGGCGGGATCTTCTATGTGGTCCACCACATCATCGTGAAGGCGAACCTCTTCCTGATCAGCGGTATCGTCCATCGCCTGCGCGGCAGCTACCGACTGGAGCATCTCGGTGGCCTCTATCGCGACTGTCCCTGGTTGGCGATGCTCTTCCTGGTTCCCGCGCTGTCGCTGGCCGGCATGCCGCCGCTGTCTGGCTTCTTCGCCAAGTTTATCGTGATCCGTGCCGGCCTGGAGGCGGGAGCCTTCGGGGTGACTGCCATCGCGCTGCTGGTGGGGCTGATGACCCTCTACTCGATGATCAAGATCTGGGCCGAGGTGTTCTGGAAGGCGCCGCCGGAGGAGGCGCCAGCGATGTCGGCTCCCCGCCGCCAGGAACTGTGGCTGATGGCGCTGCCGGCGGTGGGGCTGGCCCTGTGTACCCTGTTCATCGGACTCCAGGCCGGGCCGCTGTATGTCCTCGCCGAGGCCTCGGCGGTGGAACTGCTGGCACCCGAGCGCTACATCGAGGCGGTACTCGGCATGGAGGCCAGGCCATGATCGGAGCCGTCTGGAACCTGCTGCTGGGGATCACCTGGATGCTTCTCAGCGGCGACTTCAGTGGTCGCAATCTGCTCGTCGGCCTGGGCTTCGCCTACTTGGCGCTGGCGATCATCCAGCCCCAGGTGCCGGCCCTGGCCGGCTATGCGCAACGCCTGCCAAGGATCCTCGGCTTCCTGGGGTTCTTCTTGCGCCAGCTGGTACTGGCCAATCTCAAGGTGGCCTACGACATCGTCACGCTACCTTGGTATATGCGGCCTGGGGTGATCGCCATGCCGCTCACCGCGCGCAGCGACTTCGAGATCGCCCTGGTCGCCAACCTGATCTCCCTGACGCCCGGTACTCTCAGTCTGGACGTGTCCGACGATCGCCGGGTGCTCTATATCCATGCCATGTTCCTCGACGACGAGCCGGCGCTGCGGCGCGGCCTCGCCGAGCTCGAGCGCCGGGCCCTGGCGTTATTCCACTAGCCCGAGGAGGTGTGCCTTGTCCACCCTGCTGTCGATCTGTTTGTTCGCCCTGACCGTCGGCCTGTGTCTGGTTCTCGTCCGTCTCTTTCGCGGCCCGAGCCTGCCGGATCGGGTAGTCGCCCTGGAGCTGTTCTCGACCATGGTGGCCGGGATCATCGGGATCCTCGCCATCGCCTATGAAGAGGCGTTGTTGCTCGATGTGGCCATCGTCATGGCGTTGATGGGGTTCATGGCGACCATCGGCTTCGCGCGTTTCCTGGAGCAGGGTGGGCGGCGCAATGACTGAACTCCTCGAAGACGGCCTGCTGCTGGCTGGGACCGCTTTCATGCTGGTGGCGGCGCTGGGGGTATTGCGCCTGCCCGACCTGCTGACGCGCATGCATGCCACCACCAAGGCGGCAACGCTCGGGGTATCGTTGATCATGCTGGGGGTGGCGTTGCACTTCGGCCAGGGGGGCGTGGTGGCGCGGGCCCTGGGGGTGGTGTTCTTCGTCATGCTCACCGCTCCGGTGGCGGCTCACGTGATCGGCCGCGCCGGCTACTTCGTCGGCTCCCGACTGTGGAGCGGCACGGTGAAAGACGAGCTCAAGCCCAACTACGATCCTTACACGCATCGCCTGAAGAGCCACCTCGAAACCGAGGCCAATGCCACCCGGTTGACGCCTGAGTCCGATGACGCCTCGTGAACCTCGTGTGATCGTGGCACGCCTTATGAAGGCCGCCTGCGGGCGGCCTTCTGCATCATGTCCCCAGAGAGGCGACTATCATGTACAATATCTATACATGGGTTTATGTTTGTCCATGTTTCACGTCATGAGGGGGCATCATGCGTCACGATCTGACTCTGCCCGCCCCAGGCGCTGGCCGCCGGGGTAGGCACTCTATCCGGCATCATCCGGCGTGGCCTGACAGGAGGCCGGCATGAGTACCGCGATCGTCTGGTTTCGTCATGACCTGCGCCTGGCCGATAACCCGCTGTTGGACTTTCCTGCGTCGCCCGAGCAACTGCTCTGTGTCTTTGTCCTCGACACGCGCTGGCTGGAGCCGGCCCTGCCCGGGCTGGCAGCACGGCGGATCGGCCCGGCACGCCTGCAGTTCCTGTGGCAGAGCTTGATCGAACTGCGCGGCGAACTGCTCAAGCGCGGCAGTGACCTGCTGGTGCGCATCGATGATCCGGTGACGGTGGTCACCGACCTTGCCGAACGGCACCGAGCTAGTCGAATACGCGTTCGCCACGACGCCGGGTGCGACGAGAACGAGGCAGTGGCGACCCTCGCCGCACGGCTCGAGGGACGTTGCGAGGTAGTGCGGACCGAGGGCGGCATGCTGTTCGACGAGGCGAGCCTGCCCAACGGGCTAGCCGATTTGCCGCCGAGCTTCTCTGCCTTCCGGCGTCGGTTGGCGCCGGCCTGCCGAATTCCCTCCGCGACGCCGGCACCGGTCACGTTGCCGCCCTGGCCGCCTGGCGCGCCGCGCGGCCTGCCTCCGCTCAAGCGGGTGTGCACAACGGCAGCCGCCTGGCAGCCTGATCCGAGAGGAGCGTTTCTCTTCGCGGGAGGTGAGGCGGCGGGGAGCGCGCGCCTCGATCACTATCTGTGGAAAAGCCGGGCCGTGGGCCGCTACCGGCAGACACGCAACGGCCTGATGGGTCCCGACTTCTCGACCCGGCTCTCACCCTGGCTGGCCCACGGCTGCCTGTCGGCACGCCAGGTTCACGACGCGATACTCACCTGGGAAGCGGAATACGGGGCAAACGAGTCCACTGGCGGGGTGATCGTCGAGCTGCTGTGGCGGGAGTATTTCCACTGGGTCGCCTGCCAGGCGGGGGGCACTCTCCATGGCCGTCGTGACCTGCCGGCAGGCGGCGACCGCTTTCGGGCCTGGTGCCGGGGCGACACTGGCGTGCCCTTCGTCGATGCCGGCATGTGTGAACTGGTCACGACCGGTTGGCTTTCCAACCGGGCAAGACAGAACGTGGCGAGCTTCCTGGCCCATGACCTGGGCATCGACTGGCGGCTCGGGGCAGCCTGGTTCGAGCACTGCCTGGTCGACTACGACGTGGCCAGCAACTGGGGCAACTGGGGCTATCTGGCCGGGGCGGGGCGCGATTGTCGCCCGCACCGGTTCTCCGTGCTCGAGCAGGCCGAATACTATGATGGCCGGGGTGAATACGTGGCCTGCTGGCAGCCAGCGCTCGGCGCACTGCCACCGAACGTGGCGCGCCATCAGCCCTGGCGGGTGGCACCCGAGCGCTTCCCGATGCCGCTGGTCCAGCCCGTCGCCTGGCTGCCGCGGAATGCCCCCACGGAACCCAAGGAGTAACACCGATGCAGGAGACCCGCATGCCGTCCCTTCGTCTTCCCTGGTGGCTCGGCCTGGCCGGGCTGCTGCCCTTTGTGATGGCGCTGGCGGGAAGCTGGCTGGCGCCGGGCTTCGGGCAGGTACTGGCGATCAGGGCTTTCCTCTATTACAGCGCGGTGATCCTCTCCTTCCTGGGCGGCATCCACTGGGGAATAGCGATGATGGTCGAGGCTCCCGGTTCGGCGACGTTCCGCCGCCGCCTGATGGTCAGCATGGTCCCCAGCCTCATCGCCTGGCCGGCGCTACTGATCGATGCCATGTTGGGGGCCTGGGCGCTGATGGCCGGTTTCGCGGGCGTGCGTCTCTACGAGAGCCTTGACGGTGGCCGTGCGCTGCCTGGCTGGTATGGCCGACTACGCACCTGGCTCACCCTGGCGGTGGTGGTCTGCCATTTGCTGATGATCTGGCGCCTCGTGCAGCTGGTCTGAGCCGGCATTTTGGGCGATCATCGGTGTTTTTCAAGGAGACAGGATGCGCCGGATCGTTTCTCTTATCGTGCTCACCGCGGCGCTGGCCGGTTGCCAGCAGGGCCCCGTTCGCGAGGCCGGTGCCGCCGGTCAGGCCGTGACGTCCGACACGGCGGCCGCGACCGACGTCGACACCCCGGAAACCAAGGAGGAGGCGCGGGACTTCGCGACCTGGCTGGCGCGCTTTCGCCGCCAGGCCCGTGCCGAGGGCATTGCCGAGGCGACCCTGGACAAGGCCCTGGACGGGATACGCTATCGATCACGGGTGATCGAGCTCGATCGCAGCCAGCCGGAGTTCGTCCGGCCCATTTGGCAGTACCTGGACAGTGCGGTCTCGCCGGCCCGGGTCGCCACCGGGCGAGTGCGCCTCGCCGAGCATCGGGATACTGCTCGGCCCATCGCCACCCGCTACGGGGTGCCGGCCGAGGTGCTGGTGGCGATCTGGGGCATCGAGAGCAACTACGGCGGCAATTTCGGCGACTTCCCGACCCTGGAGGCATTGGCCACCCTGGCCTTCGAGGGACGCCGCCGCGACTTCGCCCGGGGCGAACTGCTGGCGGCCCTGCGCATCATCGAGGCCGGCGATATCTCGCCCGGCCGCATGGTCGGCTCCTGGGCCGGTGCCATGGGCCATACCCAGTTCCTGCCGTCCAGCTACCTGGCCTATGCGGTGGACGCCGATGAGGACGGCCGACGCGACATCTGGGGCAGCATTCCCGACGTGCTGGCCTCCACGGCCCACTATCTCGACGAGGCCGGCTGGCGCGAGGGGCAGCCCTGGGGCTTGGAGGTCCGGCTGCCCGAGGACTTCGACTATGCCCTCGCCGAGCTCGCCGAGCGGCGTCCCGCCCATGAGTGGGCGGCTCAGGGCGTGCGCACGCTAGGCGGTGAGCCGCTGCCCGAGTTCGAGGCGGCCTCGGTGATCGTGCCGGCCGGTGCCCGGGGGCCGGCCTTCCTGGTGGGGCCCAACTTCCGTGCCATCCTGCGCTATAACAACGCCACCAGCTATGCCCTAGCGGTGGGCACGCTGGCCGATCGGATCACCGGACGGGGTGCTGTCCAGGCCGCCTGGCCGCGTGACGAGCAGCCGCTGCGCCGCGACCAGGTGCGCGAGCTGCAGCAGCGGCTCAACGCCCGTGGCTACGACGTGGGCGCCCCCGACGGCATCCTGGGGCCCAATACCCGCCGCGGACTGCGGGCCTTCCAGCATTCGATAGGACAGACACCGGACGGCTTTGCCACCCTGACCTTGCTCGAGCGCCTTAAGCGCTGAGCCACCGAAGGAGACGACACATGCTACCTTTTCCTTCCTGCCGGCGACTGGCGGCCCTGGGCATTATCCTGGGGGCCCTCGCCATGTCTTCCCTTGCTGCAGCCGACGCCGACAAGGTCTTCGGCTGGGTCGAGAAGGCGACCCTCGAGCCCTGGGATGTCGAGGTGAAGGCCAAGCTCGACAGCGGGGCCCTGACCTCGTCCCTGGACGCCCGCGACATCGAGCTCTTCGCCAAGGAGGGCGAGGAGTGGGTGCGCTTTCGCCTCAAGCTCGAGGACGAGGCGAGCGGCGAGGTGTTCAGCGAACGTTTGGAGCTGCCCCTCTATCGCGACCTGAGGGTGCGCGGGGCCGGGGGACGCGACGAGCGGCCGGTGGTGCTGATGAAGGTCTGTCTGGGCGATACCGTCTACGAGGAGCAGTTTAGTCTGCGCGACCGCGAGGAGATGAACTATCCGCTGCTGCTGGGCCGTCGCACCCTCGGCCACCTGGGACTGCTGAACGTGCGTGAGACCTTCCTCACCGAGCCCGACTGTGACGAGGAGTCCCCTGTCGTGGCCCATGACCCCAACGAGGAATGAAAGACATCGGCAGGCTCGGCAGGAGGAGGCGCTAGAAGAGGCGGGCCAGCAGGGCGGTCACCGCCGTCTCCACGCGCAGGATGCGCGGCCCCAGGTGGATCCCCTCGCAGCCGGCCGCCAGCAGGCGCTCCACCTCCCAGGGGATGAAGCCGCCCTCGGGCCCGACCAGCAGCAGGGTCGGGGTGTCGAGGCCGCGAGGACAGGCGTTCGGCATCCCGGGGTGGGCCATCAGGGCGCGGCGCCCCTCGGCGAGCCCGGGCAGGTGGTCCTCGACGAAGGGCCGGAAGCCCTTGGCCAGGGTCACCGACGGCAGCCGGGTATCCCGGGCCTGCTCGAGGCCCAGCACCAGATGGTGGCGGATCTTCTCGGCGGTGAGCTCCGGCGACTGCCAGTAGCTCTTCTCCACCCGACGGGTATGGAGCAGGGTGATCTGCTTCACCCCGAGGGCGGTGACATGCTCCAGGGTGCGCGCCAGCATCCGCGGGCGCGGCAGGGCCAGCACCAGGTGGACCGGCAGCGCCGGCGGCGGTGGCTGGTCCAGGTCGGCGATATCGAACAGCGCCTCGTCATCCGCCAGGGTGAGCAGCTCGCCTTGCCCCATGCGGCCGTCTTCGATGCCCAGCGTCATCCGCTCGCCCGCCCGGGCACGGTTCACCGTCCGCAGGTGCGCCAGACGCCGCGGGTCGGTGACCCGGGCCAGGCGGTCGGTCTCGATGTCCGCCGGGGAGAGCAGGATCAGGTTCATGGGGCCTCGCCGCGTTGGAGACTGAGAGGTGACTATGCCTTGCATGCCGGGTGTCGCGGTGCACAATACCCTCAGAGGGGGCAGACGCCCACCCTTCAAGACAAGGAGCAGCGCCGTGCGCGTGATTCGCAAGTATGCCAACCGAAGGCTCTATGATACCGAACAGAGCCGCTACGTGACCCTCGAGGATCTGCGTGGCCTGATCCTCGACGAGATCCCCTTCCGGGTCGAGGACGCCAAGAGCGGCGAGGATCTGACCCGTACCATCCTGCTGTCGATCATCATCGAGCAGGAGCAGGCCGATGGCGAGGCCGAGGTCTTCTCCAACGATCTATTGGCCCAGTTCATCCGTGTCTACGATATGACCCAGCCGCTGCCACTGGCGCGCTACCTGGAACAGGGCACCCGCCTGATGCTCGAGCAGCAGCAGCGCATGCAGGACCAGTGGCAGCAGGCCATGCGCCACTCGCCCATGGAGCTGATGCGCGAGATGGCCGAGGAGAACATGAAGTTCTGGCAGAAGACCATCACTCAGGCCGCCGACAAGACGGCCAAGCCGGACGACGACGAGAAGACGTGAGCGGCGGCGCCCCGGGCGAGTTTCTGACATAATGCCGCGACGTTTTTCCCCGGTAGTGAGGTAGAGCAGCGGATGAAGGTTCTGATCATCGGCGGCGGTGGCCGCGAACATGCCCTGGCCTGGAAGGTTGCCCAGTCCCCCCGGGTCGAGACCGTCTACGTGGCGCCAGGCAACGCCGGCACCGCCCGGGAACCCGGCCTCGAGAACCTGGCCATCGGCGCCGAGGACCTGGATGGCTTGGTGACCTTCGCCCGCGACGCGGGGGTCGAGCTGACTATCGTCGGCCCCGAGGCGCCTCTGGTGGCCGGCGTGGTGGACCGCTTCCGCGAGGCGGGCCTGACGATCTTCGGGCCCACCGCCGGGGCGGCTCGGCTCGAGGGCTCCAAGGCCTTCACCAAGGACTTCCTGGCCCGCCACGCCATTCCCTCCGCCGAGTACCGCACCTTCGTCGCCGTGGAGCCGGCGCTCGAGTATCTCGCCGAGAAGGGGGCGCCCATCGTCATCAAGGCCGACGGCCTGGCGGCCGGCAAGGGCGTCATCGTGGCCATGACCCAGGAAGAGGCCGAGGCGGCGGTGCGCGACATGCTCGAGGCCAACGCCTTCGGCGACGCCGGGGCCCGGGTGGTCATCGAGGACTTCCTCGAGGGCGAGGAGGCCAGCTTCATCGTCATGGTCGATGGCGAGACGGTGCTGCCCATGGCCACCAGCCAGGACCACAAGCGCGCCTACGACGACGACCAGGGCCCCAATACCGGCGGCATGGGCGCCTACTCCCCGGCGCCGGTGGTCACCGACGCGGTCTTCGAGCGCATCATGGAACGGATCATCCGGCCCACGGTGCGCGGCATGGCCGAGGAGGGCCATCCCTATACCGGCTTCCTTTACGCCGGCCTGATGATCGATGCCCAGGGCGACCCGAGGGTGATCGAGTATAATTGCCGCTTCGGCGATCCCGAGACTCAGCCCATCATGCTGCGCTTGGCCTCGGACCTGGCCGAGCTGTGCCTGGCCGGCGCCCGTGGCGAGCTGGCCGGACTGCGCTGCGACTGGGACGACCGCGCCGCGGTGGGCGTGGTGATGGCCGCCGGCGGCTATCCTGGCAGCTACCGCAAGGGCGACGCTATCCAGGGCCTGGTCGCCGCCGAGAGCACCGGCTGCAAGGTCTTCCATGCCGGCACCGCCGAGGGCGAGGATGGCGGGGTGATCACCGCCGGCGGTCGGGTGCTGTGCGTCACCGCCCTGGGCGAGGGGGTCTCGGCGGCCCGCGAGCTGGCCTACCGCGGCGTGGAGAGGATCCGCTGGGAGGGGGCTTTCTGTCGTCGCGACATCGCGCATCGCGCCATCGCCCGGGAGCCGGGGCGCGATTGACCTCGCCCGACAACGAGAACGAGGAGCGAGCATGGAGCGAGTGAGACTGGTCTTTCCCGAGGCGGCGATCCGTCACCGCCATCCACTGGGCGTGCGCATCACGGACATGAACTACGGCCAGCACCTGGGCCATGATGCCGTGGTGTCGCTGATGCACGAGGCCCGTGTACACGCCCTGGCCGCCCTGGGGCTCGCCGAGGGCAATCTGGGGGGCTATCCCTGCGTGGCCGCCGACCTGGCCGTGCAGTACCAGGCCGAGTCGCGCTGGCCCGATGCGCTGGTGGCGGAGACGGCCATTCCCGAGCCGGGCCGCCGCGCCATCACCGTCTTCCATCGCCTGCGTCGCGAGGCCGACGAGCGCATCGTGGCCACCGCCCGCCTCACCCTGATGCTGGTCGACCCGGCCAGCGGTCGCCCGGTGGCGGTCCCCGATGGCGTGCGCGACACCCTGGCGGGGGTGGCCTGATGTCCCGGGAGTATCCGGTCATCGCCGTGACCGGCTCATCGGGGGCCGGCACCACCACCGTGCGCCGCACCTTCGAGCGGATGTTCGCCCGTGAGGACGTCCACGCCGCCTTCGTCGACGGCGATGCCTTCCACCGCTACACCCGGGAGGAACTGGCCCGCATCTTCCGCGAGGAGCCCGAGCGCAAGGACGAGCTGTCGCATTTCGCGGTGGAGGCCAACCTGCTCGACCGTCTCGAGGCACTGTTCGTGGAGTATGGCGAGCGGGGCACCGGCACCTACCGGCACTATATCCATGCCGAGGACAAGCCGATGATCGAGGCCGGCTATCAGGTGGGGACCTTCACCGAGTGGCAGTCACTGCCCTATGGCACCGACCTGCTGTTCTACGAGGGGCTGCACGGGGGCCTGGTCACCGCCGAGCACGACGTGGCCCATCACGTGGATCTGCTGGTCGGGGTGGCGCCGACCATGAACCTGGAGTGGATCCAGAAGATCGACCGCGACATCCGCTACCGGGGCTATTCCCAGGAGGCGGTGATCGACACCATCCTGGGGCGCATGGACGACTACGTCCGCTACATCCAGCCGCAGTTCTCGCGTACCCATATCAACTTCCAGCGGGTGCCGACGGTGGATACCTCCAACCCCTTCGAGGTCCAGGATATCCCCACCGATGCCGAGTCCTTCGTGGTGATCCGCTTCCGCGACCCGGCCACGGTGGACTTCCCTTATCTGCTGGCGATGATCCAGGATGCCTTCATGAGCCGCCCGCACACCCTGGTGGTGCCCGGGGCCCGTCTGTCCCTGGCCATGGAGCTGATCCTGGGCCCGCTGGTGCGCCATCTGCTGGCCCAGCGGCGCTTCCGTTGAGCCGTTCACCATGAGAAGGAGTGTGACCCCATGGACTGTCTGTTCTGCAAGATCATCGACCGCGAGATTCCCGCCGATATCGTCTTCGAGGACGACGAGGTACTCGCCTTCAACGACATCAATCCCCAGGCCCCGACCCATCTGGTGATCGTGCCGAAGCGGCATATCGCCACCCTCAACGACATCGAGGAAGGCGATCTGGCGCTGGTGGGGCGGCTGCCGTACACCGCGGCGCGGCTTGCCCGCGAGAAGGGATTCGCCGAGGACGGTTACCGGGTGGTCATGAACTGCAACGAGCAGGGGGGGCAGACCGTCTACCATATCCATATGCACCTGATGGGCGGTCGCCGCTTCACCTGGCCCGCGGGCTAGGGCTCCACACGGCCGTAGCCTCACTCGGCGGCTCGAGCGTTCAGGGCGTATGGGCGCCCGGTTACCCTGTGTCCATCTCATGAGAAGGGGGTGTCATGATGCGCCAGCTCTCCCGTATCGATAACCTGATCCACCAGTTCGACACTGTGCTGCGGACCTTGATCCCCCATGCGGCCCAGCCGTCGCGGCCATCGCCGGCGACCGCCTCGATCCATGACGACGCGATGAGCGATGCCGAGCGGCGTCATGCCGCCGGGCTGATGCGTATCAACCATACCGGCGAGGTCTGCGCCCAGGCGCTCTACCAAGGGCAGGGATTCACGGCCAAGCTGCCGGAAGTGCGCGGGCAGATGGAAAAGGCCGCCCAGGAGGAGATCGATCACCTGGCCTGGTGCGATGCCCGGCTGCAGGAACTGCATGACCGGCCCAGCCTGCTCAACCCGCTGTTCTACGCGGCCTCCTTCGGCCTCGGCGCCACGGCCGGGGCCGTGGGCGACCGCGTAAGCCTCGGCTTCGTAGCGGCTACCGAGGAGCAGGTGGGGCGGCACCTGGACCGGCACCTCGAGACCCTGCCACCGGGGGACCACCGCTCCCGGGCGGTGCTGCGCCAGATGGCCATCGACGAGGCCCATCACGCCCAGCAGGCCCTGGAGGCGGGCGGAGCGCGCTTTCCGGCACCGGTCAAGGCCGGCATGACGCTGATGTCGAGGGTGATGACCTGCAGCGTCTATCGGCTATAGCGCCCAGCGCCCAGCAGCAAGCGCCCAGCCGCCCCGGTGGGTGTCGAGGAAGCAAACGAGAAACCCCGCCGGATGCCGAGCCGGCGGAGTTGATACGTTGACGTCAGTATTGGCAGTGGCATCATGCTGCGGCGCTGGCGCTCGGCGCTAATCCTCGATGATGCTGTAGGAGTGGGTCACCTCGACGCCTCCCTTGGCCAGCATGATGGACGCGCTGCAGTACTTGTCGGCGGAGAGTTCCACGGCGCGCGCGACCTGTTTCTCCTTGAGGCCATGGCCACTGACGGTGAAGTGGACATGGATCCTGGTAAAGACGCTGGGTACCTCGTCGGCGCGCTCTGCCTCGATGCTGGCCACACAGTCGCTCACCGGGGCGCGGGATTTCTCGAGAATCTCCATGACGTCGAAGGAGGTGCAGGCGCCCAGGCCCATCAGCAGCATCTCCATGGGGCGCGGCCCGGTATTGCGGCCGCCGTGATCGGGCGGGCCGTCGATGACCACGCTATGCCCGCTGCCTGACTCGGCGACGAACTGGCGGCCGTCGGTCCATTTGACGCTGGCTTTCATGAAAACGCTTCCTCTACGCAGGTTGTGATCGATGCTGGGGCAGCATAGCACCCGGCGGCCTTCGGCTCAGCCCTGACGGGCCCGCAGCCGCCGGTCCAGCGCGGCGAGTCGCTCGGGCGTGCCGACGTCGACCCAGCTGCCGCGATGATGGTGGCCACCGACGCGTCCCTCGGCCATGGCGCGGCGCAGCAGCGGGGCGAGTACAAAGGCGCCGGGGGATTCATCGGCCACCAGCGCCGGGTCGAGCAGCGCCAGGCCGGCATAGGTCAGCCGTGGCGCGCCCCGGGCATGCACGCGCCCCTCTGTATCGAGCGCGAAGTCGCCCTCGGGGTGGTGGTCAGGATTGTCCACCAGCACCAGTTGGGCCAGGTCCTGCGTCGGCAGCGTCAGTACGGTCGGGTCCAGGTCGCACCACACATCGCCGTTGAGCAACAGAAAGGGCGCACTGCCCAGCATCGGCAACGCCTGGCGGATGCCGCCGCCGGTCTCCAGCGGCGTGGGCTCGCGACTCCAGGCGATGGAGACCCCGAAGTCACGACCGTCGCCCAGGGCGTCGAGGATCTGGTCGGCCCGGTAGCTGACGTTGATGACCACTTCCACGATGCCGGCGGCGGCCAGGCGCTCCAGATGGTGCACGATCAGCGGCTTGCCGGCCACGTCCAGCAGCGGCTTGGGGCAGTGGTCGGTGAGCGGGCGCATGCGGGTGCCGAGCCCCGCGGCCAGGATCATCGCCTTCATGCGTCCGCCTCCCGTCGGGCCGCCAGTGCCGGGCGGAAGGTATTGGCGAGCCAGGCGCGGAAACCCGCGTGGCCCTGGATATCGGCCAGGCTGTCCTCGAGGTGACCGAGAAAGTGCGGCAGCCGCGCAAGATAGCCGTCGCGGCCGTCGCGCAGGGTCAGCCGGCAGAAAATGCCCAGTACCTTGAGCGAGCGCTGGGCGGCCATGGCCTGCACCTGATGATGAAAGGTCGCGGGGGCAATATTGTCGGGCAGCCGGCCCTCCCTGGCGGCCCGCGTCCGGAAGGCCTCGATCCAGGTCGCGACGCGGGCTGGCGGGAAGCGGCAGTAGCGGCCGCGCAGCAGCGAGATCAGGTCATAACTGATCGGGCCGGCCACGGCGTCCTGAAAGTCGATCAGGTACAGGTCGTCGTCCTTCACCATCAGGTTCATGGCGTCGAAGTCGCGATGCACCGTGACCACCGGCTGGGCCAGGGCGCTCGCGATCAGCGCCTCGCGCAGCGCCTTCCAGCCCGGCGGGGTATTCAGGCCCAGCCACTCGCCTAGGCACCACTCGGGAAAGAGGTCCAGCTCGCGGCCGAGCAGGGCGGCGTCGTAGGCGGGTAGGCCTTCAGTGGGCGCGCGGGCCTGCAGCACGTGGAGCAGCGCGATGGCCTGCTCGTGCCAGACCTGCGTGGCGGGGGCATCCTCGCCGTCGAGGCAGCGCTGTAGCGGCGTGTCGCCCAGATCCTCGAGCTCGAGAAAGCCGGCGTCGAGATCCGCGCCGTGCAGGCGTGGCACCGGCAGATCGACGGCGTGCCACTGCTCGGCGATGGCCACGAAGGGGCGGCTGTCCTCCTGCTCGGGCGGGGCATCCATCAGCATCCGGGTGGACCCGTCGGGCAGGGTGAGGCGGTAGTAGCGTCGGAAGCTGGCATCCCCGGCCGCCAGGTGCAGTGCAAGGCGCGTCGGGTCGAGCCCATGGCGCCGAGCGGCCCAGTGGCGGAGTCGTGCATGTCGCGCGGTGGCGGCCTCTGGCATCGTCGCGTCTCTCCTCGGTCAGGGGCTGGGTAGGGCGAGGGACAAGGGGGCCGAGGCCCTGGCTCGGTTGACGACCCCGTGGCGTCCCCGCATGCTGAGTCCCGGCGTCGCCGCCGGTGACAGGGAGCGCGTGGCGGCGCGGGTCGATAGCGGCCTGTATAATACCGATTCATCCCGCCAAGGACATCGTGGAACATGGGCAAGCACCTCTCGTGGACGGCCCTGGGAGGCCTTATCACCTCAGGTCTGGTGGCCGACCCGCTGCCGGCCGCCCCGCCGGCGCCGCTGCCCGCCGAGCAGCTGGACTGGCGGCCCTGGGGCGAGGACCGGCCGTCCGGTGCCCTGTGTCGCGGCCGCTATCGGGCACCGGACTATCGCCTGCCACTGCCCGATGAGGGGGAGGTGAGCAGCGAATCCGACAGCGCCGCTTACGGGGTCGAGGGGGAGACGATCCTCGGCGGTGAGGTGGTGCTGCGCCGCGCCGACACCCAGCTCGAGGCACCCCGGGTGCGGGTGCCGGCCGATCGCGAGACGGCCTACGCCGAGGGCCCCTTGGCCCTGCGCGATGGCAACCTGCTGGTGCGCGGTGAGGCCGCTGCCTTTTCCCTGCAGAGCGATGCGGCGAGCATCGAGTCCGCCCACTACGTCGCCCATGAGCAGCGCGTGCGCGGGGACGCGGTGCGCCTCGAGCGCCTGGCGGACGGTCGCTACCGCCTGACCGAAGCGAGCTTCACCACCTGTGACCCGGGCAGCGACCTGTGGCGGCTGGTGGGCAACGATATCGTCCTCGACCGCGAGCGCGGCTTCGGCACCGCTACCCACGCGCGGCTGGAGGTCGGCAAGGTGCCGGTCTTCTATTGGCCCTGGCTGCGCTTCCCCCTCGACGAACGCCGCCAGACCGGCTTTTTGTGGCCGGTATTGGGCATTTCCGGCGACTCGCTGGACTATGCCCAGCCGTTCTACTGGAACATCGCCCCGAACCAGGATGCCACCCTCACCCCGCGCTGGATCAGCGACCGTGGCCTGCTGCTGGGTGGGGAGTACCGCTATCTCTTTCCCTCCGATGCCGGCCAGGTCGAGGGCGCCTACCTGGCCGACGACGACGGCGACCCGGACGACGAGCCCGACTACCAGGGAGAGGATCGCTGGTACCTCGACTATCGGCACGCCGGCCGCTTCGATGCCCGCACCCGTTACCGGTTGCGCTACGGGGCGGCCAGCGACGGCAGCTACTTCGATGACTTCGGGCGCGATTTCGGTGAGAGCGAGACGGACTTCATGGCCCGGCTGGCGCTGCTCGACCATCGCGGCGAGGTGTGGCGCCTCCAGGCCAAGGCCCAGGGCTTCCAGAAGCTCGACGACCCGCTGCTGGAGCGGGACAAGCCCTTCTATCGATTGCCCAGCCTGACCGCCAATGCCCGCTGGGTCCAGGACAGCGGCTTCTACCAGGAGTGGGACAGCAACGTCACCTATTTCTGGCGCGACATCAACGAGGCGGCGCTGCCCAACAACGAACGCTTCGATCGCGAGTCGGCCATCGGGACACGCCTGCACCTCTCGCCGGCGCTGGGTTGGCGACTCGGGGAGCGCTGGGGCTTTCTCGAGCCGCGCCTCGAATGGCTCGCCACGGCCTATGCGCTCGACTACGGCAATCGCGACCTTGACCGCGACGAGCGCCTCTCACGCAGCGTGCCGGTCAGCTCCCTTGACGGTGGCCTGGTGTTCGAGCGTGAGCTGGACCTGGGTGGCGCCGACTATCGTCAGACCCTGGAGCCGCGCCTCCACTACGCTTATGTGCCGGCCCGTGACCAGAGCGAGTTTCCCGACTTCGACACCAACGAGCTGGCGTTCTCCTGGCGTCGGCTCTGGTCCCCTTACCGCTTCACCGGGGCCGACCGGGTGGGAGACCTCAACCGGCTCTCCTACGGGGTCACCACCCGCTTCCTTGAGGATGCCTCGGGGCGTGAACGGCTCTCCCTGGGGGTGGGGCAGGCGACCTACTTCGATGATCGTACCATCGGCATGGACGGGGATCCCGACGACCTGCCGGCCGAGCGCGTCGGCCAGGGGCTGGGGAAGCGCTACCTGGCGACCCGGGATCGCTCCCCGGTGGTTACCCGTGCCGATTGGCGGGTCAGCGACCAGTGGCGAACCCGTTGGGAGTGGCTCTACGATGACCATCTCGAGCGCACCGAGCAGACCTCCCTCGATGTCCAGTACCGGGCCGACGCCGGCCACGTGCTGAACCTGGGCTACCGCTGGCAGCTCGAGGGCTTCGACCCTTCGCAGGAAGGGGAAGACGTGCGCACCTACGATCGCGAGGAGTATGACCTCTCCTTCGCCTGGAAGGCTTCCCGCCACCTCGACCTGATCGGTCGGGTGCTCTACGACCACACCAATGACCGCGCCCTCGAGCAGCTCGCGGGTGTGCAGTGGAACGACTGCTGCTATGGTCTGCAGCTGGTCTGGCGCGAGTGGATCGATGACGAGGACACCGCCAATACCATCGACGATGACACCACGGACCGTGGGTTCTTCCTGCGCTTCGTGTTCAAGGGGCTGGGCGGCGTCGGCCGCGAGGCGGACAGTTACTTCGAGGAGGCGATCCCGGGCTACCGCTCGACCGCCTTCGACCGGCCCTGAATCCCTGCCGGACGCCCCGAGCCCACCCATGACGAGAGAGGAACGACCAACATGCGCAGTCGACGTATCGCCACCCTGGCGCTGACCCTGTGTCTCGGTGCCCTGCCCCTGGCCGGGCAGGCACAGGACGCGTCGGAGGCGCAGCGTCAGCCGTTGGGCCGCCAGCAGCTTGACCGCATCGTGGCGGTGGTCAACGAGGGGGCCATCATGGCCAGCCAACTCGAGAATCGCGTGGCCCAGGCACGCCAGCAGCTGACCGGCCGTGGCGTGACGCCGCCCCCCGAGGAGACGCTGCGCCGGCAAGTGCTCGAGCGGATGATTGTCGAGGAAATTCAGCTGCAGATGGCTCGCGAGGCCAATCTCAGTATCGATGACACCGAGCTCAATCGCCAGGTGCGCGCCGTGGCCGAGAGCAACGGCATGACCCTCGAGCAGTTTGCCGACGCCCTGGAGGCCGATGGCCTCTCGCTTTCGGTAGTACGCGAGCAGATCCGTCGCGAGCTGCTGATGCGCCAGCTCCAGCAGCGTCGGGTAGCCGGCCGCGTCACCATCTCGGAGCGCGAGGTGGACCGCTTCCTGGAGCAGCAAGAGGGGGGCGGGAGTCGTGACCAGGCCCGCCAGGCGCTGTTCCAGCGCAAGGTCAACGACGAGCTGCAGGCCTGGCTCCAGGAGATTCGTGCCGAGGCCTTCGTCGACATCCGGCTCGGGGCGAATTGATGGCCATGCCCCCGGTGCTGGCCTTGACCACCGGCGAGCCGGCAGGGATCGGCCCGGAGCTGGCGGTGATGCTGGCGGCCGGCGCGCCGGCCGCCGGGACGCCAGACCGCCGGGTGGTGGCGGTGGGAGACCCGGGGTTGCTGGCCGAGCGGGCGGCGATGACCGGTCATGCCGTCGAGCCGGTCGAGTGCCGTCCGGACGAGCCGCTGCCGCCCCCCATGGCCGGCCAGCTGCCGGTCTGGCCGGTGCCCCTGCGGGCTCCCTCCCGGCCCGGCGTGCTCGATCCCCGCAATGCCGATTACGTGCTCGAGACCCTCGATGTCGCGGTCCGCGCCTGTCGCGACAGTCGAGCCGCCGGCATGGTCACCGCGCCGCTGCATAAGGGCGTGATCCTCGAGGCGGGCCATGCCGGCTTCACCGGGCATACCGAGTACCTGCGCGACGCCTGCGGCGTCGACGAGGTCGTCATGCTGCTCGCCACCGGCCAGGCCCTGCATGCACGCGAGGCGAGCTGGGCCGGTGGTCCCCACCTGCGCGTGGCGCTGGCGACCACCCACCTGCCGCTGCGTGAGGTGAGTGCGGCCATCACGCCCGAGCGGCTGGAGCGGATCCTCACTATCCTCGCCGCCGATCTCAAGCGCTGGTTCGGCGTGGCAAGCCCGCGCATCGCCGTCTGTGGCCTCAACCCCCACGCCGGCGAGGGGGGGCATCTGGGACGCGAGGAACTCGAGGTCATTACGCCGACTCTGGAGCGGCTGCGCAATGAGGGGTTGACCCTTGACGGCCCGCTGCCGGCGGATACCCTGTTCACCCCGCGGCACCTGGCCGGCGTGGATGCGGTGCTGGCCATGTACCATGATCAGGGACTGCCGGTGCTCAAGTACGCCGGTTTCGGCCGCGCCGCCAACATCACCCTAGGCCTGCCGCTGGTGCGCACCTCGGTGGATCACGGCACGGCCCTCGACCTGGCCGGCTCGGGGCGCGCCGACCTCGGCAGCCTGCAAGTCGCGGTGGCTCTCGCCGCCGAGATGGCACAACGTGCTTAGCGGGGCGCCGGGGATAGACCGAAGCGGAGGTCCTATTCCAGGGATGGAATCGGTAGCGCCCAGGGATGGGTTCACAGCGCCTCCGCGCAGGTCTGTCGCCGGGTCAGCCCATTCAAGATGCTGAAGAAGCTCACAGAGACAGAAGGACACCCCTGAATGGCATCCCGCCCCCCGGGCCATCGCGCCCGCAAGCGCTTCGGCCAGAACTTCCTGCGCGACCGCGGCATCATCGCCGGCATCGTGCGCGCCATCGCGCCCCGCCCCGGGGAGCGATTGGTGGAGATCGGCCCCGGACAGGGGGCGCTCACCGAGCCGCTGCTCGAGGCGACGGGGGGGCATCTCGAGGTGATTGAACTGGACCGTGACCTGATCCCGGGGCTGCGCGTGCAGTTCTTCGATCAGCCGGGCTTCGTCATCCACGAGGGAGATGCCCTCAAGGTCGACTTCCGGGCGCTGCGCGGAGAAGGGGCGCCGCTGCGAGTGGTGGGGAATCTGCCCTACAATATCTCCACGCCGTTGATCGGCCACCTGCTCGAGGCCGGTGACGCCGTCGCCGACATGCACTTCATGCTCCAAAAGGAAGTGGTCGAGCGCCTGGCCGCCGCGCCGGGGGCGACCGAGCGCGGTCGCCTCTCGGTGCTCGCCCAGTACCACTGCCGGGTCGAGTCGCTGTTCACCGTGCCGCCCGAGGCCTTCGTGCCGCGGCCCAGGGTGGAGTCCGCCATCGTGAGGCTCACGCCCCACGCATCGCCGCCCCAGGTCGCCCGGGACGAGCGGCTACTCTTCGCACTGGTGCGTGAGGCCTTCGGCCAACGGCGCAAGACCCTGCGCAACAACCTCAAGGGGCGCCTCGATGCCGTCTCGCTCGAGACCCTGGGCATCGACCCCAGCCGGCGTCCCCAGACATTGACCGTGGAGGAATTCGTGCGCATTGCCAATCACCTCGCCCCGGAGGGCATCACCCCATGATGGCCACTGATGCCCTCGACAACGAGATCCGCGTCGACGTAGAACCCGTCTTTCGCAAGGAGGAGTCCTCGCCCGACGAGGGGCGCTACGTCTTCAGCTACACCGTCACCGTGCACAACGCTTCCGGCCACAGCATGCAATTGCTGGCCCGTCACTGGAAGATCACCCAAGGGAGCGGCAAGGTGCAGGAAGTGCGAGGCAAGGGCGTGGTGGGCAAGCAGCCCATGATCGGCCCGGGCCAGACCTTCCGCTATACCAGTCGGGCCATCCTCGATGGGCCGGTGGGGGTCATGGAGGGCGCCTATACCTGCGTCGACACCACCACCCAGCGCCCCTTCGAGCTGCCGGTCGCCCCCTTCCGGCTGGCCGGACCCAACCAGGTCCACTGAGCGTGTTCCCCTCACCGACGAGACGGAGTTGCCATGTCCACCTACGCCATCGGAGATTTGCAGGGCTGTCACGCCGAATTCGTGGCGTTGCTCGAGCGGCTCGCGTTCGATCCGCGACGCGACCGGCTATGGTTGGCCGGCGATCTGATCAACCGGGGCCCGGACTCGCTGGCCTGCCTACGCGAGGTGATGGCGCTGGGAGACCGGGCAGAGGTGGTGCTGGGCAACCACGACCTGCACCTGCTGGCGGTAGCCCGGGGTGGCGCGCCGCAGAAGCGCAAGGATACCCTGTCCGGGATCCTCGATGCCCCCGACCGGGAGCGGATTCTCGACTGGCTGCAGGCCTGCCCGCTGCTGGTCCGTCGGCCGGGCAGTGCGCAGGGCGAGACGGTGATGACCCATGCCGGGCTCCTGCCGCAGTGGTCCGTGGCGCAGGCGGCGGGCCTCGCCGGTGAGGTCGAGGCACGGCTCAACGGTGAGCAAGCCGGCGCCTTCCTCGAGAGGATGTACGGCAACCAGCCGGCCTGCTGGCGCGACGACCTCGACGGCATCGAGCGGCTGCGCCTGATCGTCAACATTTTTACCCGCATGCGCTTCATCGACGCCGAGGGCTGCCTGGACTTCGAGGCCAAGGAGGGGCTCGACAGTGCCCCCCCGGGGTTCGCCCCCTGGTTCCAGTACCCGCGCGACGACGATCCCTGGCTGATCTTCGGCCACTGGGCCGCCCTGCAGGGACAGACCCCGGGGCAGCGGGTGCGCGCCGAGGCGCTCGATACCGGCTGCGTCTGGGGGGGCACGATGACCGCCCTGGACCTGGAGAGCGGCGAGCGCATCAGTGTTCCCAGCCGACAGTAACATCCATCCGCGAGTGGAGACCCCATGACCATGCCGACCTTCCACCACCTCGACATTCCCGCCCTGGACGACTGGCTCGCGGGCGAGGCACGCCTCACCCTGGTCGATATCCGTGACCCGCTGAGCTTCGCCCAAGGGCACATCCCCGGTAGTTGTCGCCTGGACAACGATAGCGTAGCGACCTTTCTCGAGGAAGCCACTCCGGACATCCCGCTGGTGGTGGTCTGCTACCACGGCCACTCCAGCCAGCAGGCCGCGGCCTGGCTGGCCGGTCAGGGCTTTCGCGAGGTCTACAGTCTCGACGGTGGCTTCACCGAGTGGCAGCACCGCCACCCCGACCGGGTGGCGCGTTGAACATGCCACTCGACCGCGACCCCCGTCTCGACGGCCTCGAGGTCTACCGGGTCGGTGGGGCGGTACGCGATGCCCGGCTGGGATGGCCGGTCAAGGACACCGACTGGGTGGTGGTGGGCGCCACCCCCGAGGCGATGCGCCGCCGGGGCTTCAAGCCGGTGGGACGTGACTTCCCGGTGTTCCTGCACCCCGAGACCCACGAGGAGTATGCCCTGGCCCGCACCGAGCGCAAGTCGGGCCACGGTTACACGGGATTCGTGGTGCATGCCAGCCCGGAGGTCAGCCTTGAAGAGGACCTGGCTCGTCGGGACCTGACCATCAATGCCATGGCCGAGACCCCCGGGGGCACCCTGGTCGACCCCTACCGGGGACTCGATGACCTCGAGGCCCGCCGGCTGCGCCATGTCTCCCCGGCCTTCATCGAGGACCCGCTGCGTGTGCTGCGCACCGCCCGCTTCCTGGCCCGCTACGCCGATCTCGGCTTTGTCATCGCCGAGGAGACACGCGAGTTGATGCGTGAACTGGTCGTGAGCGGCGAGCTGTCCCACCTGGTAGCGGAGCGGGTCTGGGCCGAGACCGAGAAGGCGCTAGGCGAGCCCTGGCCGGAGGTCTACTTCCAGGCGCTCGACGAGTGCGGGGCCCTCGCGGAGCTGATGCCGGAACTCGCCGATAACCCCGCGGCGCTGGACGCCGCCCTGGGCCGCCTGCATCGTCTGCCGGAGGACATCGCCGACGAGGCGCTGGTCCGCTGGCGCTGGGCACGGCTCGTCGAGCATCTGGACGACGCGGCCCGGGAGCGACTCGCCGAGCGGCTCCGCCTGCCGAAGGTCCACCGTGACCTGGCCCGGCAGGCGGCCCTGACCCGATGCCTGCGGCTGGCGGCCGGACAGGAGCTCGATGCCACGCAAGTGATGACCTGGCTCGATGGCATCGATGCCTGGCGCCGCAGCGAGCGGGTGGCGCCGCTGATCGCCCTGGTCAGTCTCGATGATGCCGGGCTGGCGGCGGATCTTGCCCTGGCCTGGCGCTTGGCGGCTCAGGTCCTGCCGAGCCCCTTGGTGGAGGAGGGCTTCAAGGGACGCGCGCTGGGCGAGGAACTGGCCCGACGGCGCCGCGAGGCCATCGCGGCGGCCCTGGCCAGCTAGTTGGCGCTCCGGGAGATCGTGCGCCCTTGCCACACGAAGCCGATCGGCCACAGGCGCTGCCCGGCGGTATCGAACTCGGCCCAGTGGTCACGATAGGGGCGACCGGTCAGCGGATGCGGGGTGTCGGGGAGCAGCTCGACCAGCGGTTGCAAGACGAAGGCGTGGTGCAGGATCTCGTCCCGCGGCAGGCTGACACCGTCATGCTTCCCGGTCAGCGAGCCTACGGTCAGCAGGTCGAGGTCCAGGGTACGGGGGCTGTACTTGCGGCTGTCCTGGCGGCGGCCATTGGCGAACTCGAGCCGCTTGCACCAGGCCTGTAGCTCGCCCACCCGCCAGTCGCTCTCGAACACCACGACCAGGTTGTAGAAGTTGCGACCGTCTCGGAAGCCCACCGGTTCGCTCTCGTAGACGCGGGAAATCGCCAGGCGACCGAAGGTCTCGGCCAGGGCGTCGAGGCCGCGGTGCACGTGACGGTCGCGTTCGATGTTGCTGCCGATGCTGACGCTGACCGTGGCCATCAGTTCGCCTCGTGCCATATGCCCCGCGTGATGCTCACGCCCACGGCACGCGCGGCCGACACGGCACCGGGCTTGCGCAGGGTCAGGCGCAGCCAGGGGATGCCGAACTCCTGCTGCAGTAGGGCGGCCAGGCGCTCGGCGAAGGTCTCCACCAGGGCGAACGCGCTCGTCGCGCCGAAGGCGGCAATCCGCTCGCTGATCGCCGCGTAGTCCAGGGTCCGGGCGAGGTCGTCCGCGGCGGCGGCGGGGCGGATGTCGGTGGCGAGTTCGAGGTCCAGCTCCAGGGTCTGGGTGAGGGTGCGCTCCCAGTCGTAGACGCCGATCACGGTGTCCACCTTCAGCGCTTCGATCAGCACGAGATCCATCGAGGGGCTCCCTCTAGGCGTTGGACGACGCGGTCTACCCGCTCTGGCGGGAGATTGTACGCCACCGGCCCGGTGGAGGACAGGTGCGCCCACGTACGACCCGGGGTGCCTGTCGCCACGCGGGTGGGGCTGGCAGAATCGAGGCACTCATTGATCAGAGGCGGTGGCCGTGCTCGAATCGATCCTCACGCTGATGGCGCTGGGCTACCTCAGCGGCAGCTGGCTCGGCGCCCTGACGGTGTGTCGCCTGGTCGGCGTCCGTGATCCGCGCCTGGCCGGTTCCGGCAATCCAGGGTTCTCCAATGTGCTGCGCCTGCATGGCCGGCGACTGGCCCTGGCCACCCTGCTGGTGGATGCTACCAAGGGCATGCCGGTGCTGTGGTGGGCCAGGGCCCTGGAACTGCCGCCTTGGGGGCTGGGGCTGGTCGGGCTGGGGGTACTGCTCGGCCACAGCTATCCGGCTTGGCATCGTTTCCGCGGCGGCAAGGGGGTGGCCAGTGCCTTCGGCGTGATGCTGGTCCTGACCCCCGGCGTGGCCCTGATGTGTGCCGGGCTGTGGGCGCTGCTGGCCTGGCGGGTGCGCACGGCGGCGATCGCGTCGCTGGTCAGTGCCGCCGTGGCCCCGCTGGCCAGCATCTGGCTGGCTCCCGACTTCGTCGGGGTAGTGATCGTCTTTACCCTGCTGGTGCTGACGCGCCATGTGCTCAACCTCCGTCGCCTGGGGCGGGGCGACGAGCCGCCCCTCTAAGCTTTGGGCTACGGGCTACGGGCTACGGGCTACGGGCTACGGGCTACGGGCTACGGGCTACGAGTGCTATCCTTCGGCTCGCGGCTCGCGGCTCGCGGCTCGCGGCTTAGCGCTTACGGCACGCTGAGGGTTTCCATCGGCCAGCGCGGTACGGCCTTCATGATCCCGGTCTCGTCGTGTTCGCCGGCCTGCAGGCGCCGGGCCCCCACATAGGCAATCATCGCCCCGTTATCGGTACAGAAGCGTCCGCGAGGATAGTAGGCTCGGGCATGGCGCTTGGCACACTCGTGCGCCAGGCCTTCGCGCAGCCGGATGTTGGCACTCACCCCGCCGGCTACTACCAGCCGCTTGAGGCCGGTCTGGTCGAGGGCCCGGCGGCACTTGATCACCAGGGTGTCCACCACCGCGTCCTCGAAGGCTCGGGCCACGTCGGCCTGGGCCGCCCCGTCCAGCGCCCCTTCGGCCTCCAACTGGCGAAGGGTGGTCAGGGTATGTGTCTTGAGTCCCGAGAAGCTGAAGTCGAGTCCCGGGCGGTCGGTCATTGGCCGGGGAAAACGGAAGCGGCCGGGGTCTCCTGCCTCGGCGAGCCTTGCGACATGCGGGCCACCCGGGTAGTCAAGCCCCAGCATCTTGGCCGCCTTGTCGAAGGCCTCGCCGGCGGCGTCGTCCACCGACTCCCCGAGCAGGGTGTACCGGCCAAGGCCGTGCACCTCCACCAACTGGGTATGGCCGCCGGAGACCAGCAGGGCCACGAAGGGAAAGCCGGGGGGGGCGTTTTCCAGCATCGGGGCCAGCAGGTGCCCCTCCATGTGATGGACCCCGAGCACCGGGATGTCCAGCGCCCGGGCCATGCCGTGGGCGGTGCTGGCGCCGACCATCAGCGCGCCGACCAGGCCAGGGCCGGCGGTGTAGGCGATGGCATCGAGCTCGCCGCGTGCGACTCCGGCCTCGTCGAGGACCTGCTGGATGAGCGGTAGTAGGCGGCGGGTATGGTCGCGGGAGGCCAGCTCCGGCACCACGCCGCCGTACTCGGCGTGCATGGCGACCTGGCTGTAGAGGGCGTCGGCCGCGAGGCCACGCTCGGTGTCGTAGAGGGCGACGCCGGTCTCGTCGCAGGAGGTCTCGATGCCCAGTACACGCATGGTCATGGCTCGGTGAGGCGAAGGGAAAGCGCCCTATTCTATCCCTTTTGCCGCGCTCGCGCAGGGCACGGTGGGCAAAACGCAGGGCTATCGCAGATAGCGGTATCGCTCGGGGCTGATCCGTCGACAGGTCTGCGAGGGGGCGCTGTGAACCTCTCCCTGGGCGCTACCGACGCCGTCCCTGGCGTAGGCCCCCCTCTACGACCTGTCCCCGGCGCCCCTCGTCAGATCCAACTGCGATAGCCCTGGGGCAAAACAGGTTTGCATGGCACCCACTCGCCGTCTAGAATACTGTGCGCTGTAAGACTGGGTCGTGCACCCGGGCTGGTTTTCCGTCTTCACGCTGCGTTTCCGGGTCGCCTGGCGATGCCGGATGATTGTCGTGGAGGCGACCCCTAAAGGGTGTACGTTCAAACCGAACTCAAGTTACCCAAGGTAGGTGAGTGCTTAATGCCTTCTGTCAAAGTACGTGATAACGAGCCGTTCGACGTCGCGCTGCGTCGCTTCAAGCGTTCCTGTGAAAAGGCCGGTGTCCTCTCGGAGGTTCGCCGTCGCGAGCAGTACGAGAAGCCGACCGCCGAGCGCAAGCGCAAGGCGGCCGCTGCCGTCAAGCGTCACGCGAAGAAGCTGCAGCGCGAGCGCAAGCGTTTCGAACGGCTCTATTGATCCGTACGTGAGTCGGCCGGCGTCGAGCGGGCCGGCTCGGAAGGGACGCCAAGCGGCCGCCATGGGGTGGCCGCTTGTTTTTGCGTTCTCCTCCTCCTGCTCCTCGCTGGCATGGGTGGCCTGAATGGCTGGGCAGATACCGCAACGCTTCATCGATGATCTGCTGGCCCGCATCGACGTGGTCGAGGTGGTGGGCGAGCGTGTCAAGCTGAAAAAGGCTGGGCGTAACCATTCGGGGCTCTGCCCCTTCCACCAGGAAAAGAGCCCATCATTCACGGTCAGTGCCGACAAGCAGTTCTATCACTGCTTCGGCTGTGGCGCCCATGGCAATGCCCTGCGCTTCTTGATGGAGTACGACAAGCTGCGCTTTCCCGAGGCGGTGGAGCAGTTGGCGGCGCGGCTAGGCATGGAAGTGCCTCGGGAGGGCGACGATGACCCCCGGGCCCTGGCGCGAGAGAAGAAGCGCAAGGAAGGCGTCAACCTGCTGGAACTGGCGGCCGCCTTTTTCCGTGAGCGGTTGAAGATGCCCGAAGGGCAGGGCGCCCGCGACTACCTGGAGCGGCGGGGACTGTCGCCGGAAGTGGTGCGCGACTACGGCATCGGCTATGCCCCTGCCGACTGGGAGGCGCTCAGGCATCACCTTGTTGAGCGTGGCATCGGTGAGGCGGTGCAAGTCGAGTACGGTCTGTTGGTGCAGCGTGAGGAGAGCGGGCGCACCTATGATCGTTTCCGCGACCGGGTGATGTTCCCGATCCGGGACCCGCGCGGACGCACCATCGCCTTCGGGGGTCGGGTGCTGGGCGATGCCAAGCCTAAGTACCTCAATTCCCCCGAGACACCGGTCTTCCACAAGGGGCGCGAGCTCTACGGCCTGTACGAGGCCCGCCAGGCCGAGGTGCGCCTGGAGCGGGTGGTGATCGTCGAGGGCTACATGGACGTGGTGGCGCTGGCGCAGTTCGGCATCCGCAACGCGGTGGCCACGCTTGGCACCTCCACCAGCGAGGAGCATCTCTCTCGGCTGTTCCGCCTGGTCGGCGAGGTAGTGTTCTGTTTCGACGGCGACCGGGCTGGGCGCCAGGCCGCCACCCGGGCCCTGCAGACGGTGCTGCCGCTGATGATCGACGGCCGCCAGGCGCGCTTCCTGTTCCTGCCCGAGGGCGAGGATCCGGACAGCCTGGTGCGGCGTGAGGGGCCCGAGGCCTTCCAGGATCGCATTACCTGTGCCAGTCCGCTGTCGGAGTTCCTCTTCGAGCAGGCGGCCCAAGGGCGCGATCTCGAGCGTATCGAGGAGCGCGAGCGCTATGCCAGCCAGGTGCTAGCAGCGATCGGCCGACTGCCAGAAGGCGTGCTGAAGTCGCTGCTGTTGACGGAACTCTCGCGTCGCACCGGCGTCGATCAGTCAAGCTTCGCGGCCTTGATGGCCAAGAAGAGTGGCACCGCGACGGAGGTGTCCAAGGCTCCGACGATGGCGCCCGAAACACCCGTCGCGGCGCCGTCGGGCCGCAAGGCCGATGGCGCGACGCTCGGGCTGATGGCTCGCGCCCTGCAACTGCTGGTGCACGAGCCGGCGCTGGTCGCGCGCCTGCCCGAGCGCGACGACTGGTGTGACCCGGAGGATCCGGACGGTCGCCTGTGCCGCGAAGTAGTACGGCTGCTGAAGGCAGGGGGCTACCGCAGCGCCCAGGTGCTGCTGGCACATTTCCACGGCACGCCGGAGGGGGAGCGGCTGGCGGTGTTAGCCCGGCGAGAGCCGCTGGTGCCCAGGGGCTTGCGTGGTGCCGAGTTGGATAACTGGGTGGCGTACTTTCAGCGGCATCGGCAGCAGCCGAGTCGCCAGGAGGAGATCGATGCCCTGCTGGCCAAGCAGGCCGGGGGTGAGCGGTTGACGAGCGAGGAGCGTCGGCAACTGATGGCCTTGCTGGCCGAGGTGGGGAAGTGAGTCACGCGACCCCCATGGCGCAGGAAATTGGCGGCCGGGTTGAAATTTCTCCTACCATCACCATATATATCGGCGTCACCTGAACGGGACGCAACCTGACAACCTAACACACCTGACTGACCGCGCAAATACATCGAACTGGCAAAAAGGCGGTCTGACCCGCTATACTGTTCGGCTTATCGAGTTTTCTCTCCGCTTCAGTGCTTCAGGTGCTTCATTCTTCTTCGTCGAGATAGGGTTTCTATGGCTGGAAATGCGCAGCAGCAGTCACGTCTGAAGGAGTTGATCGCGCGCGGCAAGGAACAGGGCTTCCTGACCTATGCCGAGGTCAACGACCATCTACCCGAGGATATCGCCGACCCCGATCAGGTGGAAGACATCATCGGCATGATCAACGACATGGGTATCAATGTCGTCGAGGAAGCGCCCGATGAAGATACCCTGATGATGGCCGACCATTCCACCGACGAGTCGGCGGCCGAGGAGGCCGTGGCCGCGCTGGCGGCGGTAGAAAGCGACGTGGGTCGGACCACCGACCCGGTGCGCATGTACATGCGTGAGATGGGCACGGTGGAGCTTCTGACCCGCGAAGGCGAGATCGAGATCGCCAAGCGTATCGAGGAGGGCACTCGCGAGGTGATGTCCGCGCTGGCCTATCTGCCTGGTGCCGTGGACTCCATCCTCGAGGCCTATGATGCCACTCAGGACGAGGAGGTCCCGGGCCGCCTGTCCGATCTGTTCTCCGGCTTCATCGATCCCGACGAGGGCATCCCGGGCGTGGCCGAGGCGGAGGTGCCCGAAGAGCCCGAAGCCAGCGTTGGCGAGGCCGACGAGGATGACGACGGCACCGACGAGGAAGACGACAGCGGCGGCGGCCCGGACCCCGAGGAGGCGCGGGCGCGCTTCGAGCAGATTCGCGAACAGAACGAGGCGGTGCGCCAGGCCATCGAGTCCCGTGGGCGTGGCTCCGCGGAGGCCCAGGCCGAGCTCGCTCGCCTGGCCGAGTTGTTCTCGCCGATCAAGCTGGTGCCCAAGCACTTCGAGCGCCTGGTCGGCCAAGTGCGCATCAGCGTCGAGCAGGTGCGCGCCCAGGAGAAGGTGGTGATGCAGCTGTGCGTCAAGAAGGCCAAGGTGCCGCGCAAGGGCTTCATCAAGGCCTTCCCCGGCAACGAGTCGCGCCAGGACTGGCTTGACGATTTCATGGCCAGCAACCCCCGGTACGCCGATCGCCTGGCGCCCCTCAAGGCCGACATCCAGCGCGCCCAGCGCAAGATTGCCTTCGAGGAAGAGATGGTCCAGTTGCCGGTGACCGAGATCAAGGAGGTCAACCGTCGGCTGTCCATCGGCGAGGCCAAGGCTCGGCGGGCCAAGAAGGAGATGGTCGAGGCCAACCTGCGCCTGGTGATCTCCATCGCCAAGAAGTACACCAACCGTGGCCTGCAGTTCCTGGACCTGATCCAGGAGGGCAACATCGGCTTGATGAAGGCAGTGGACAAGTTCGAGTACCGCCGCGGCTACAAGTTCTCGACCTATGCCACCTGGTGGATCCGTCAGGCAATCACCCGCTCCATCGCCGACCAGGCGCGCACCATCCGTATCCCGGTACACATGATCGAGACCATCAACAAGCTCAACCGGGTGTCCCGGCAGATGCTCCAGGAGATGGGTCGTGAGCCGACGCCGGAAGAGCTCGGCGAGCGCCTCGAGATGCCCGAGGACAAGGTGCGCAAGGTGCTCAAGATCGCCAAGGAGCCGATCTCCATGGAGACCCCGATCGGCGATGACGACGACTCGCATCTGGGCGACTTCATCGAGGATGGCACCATCCTGCTGCCCATCGACTCGGCAACCGGCGAGGGCCTGATCGAGGCGACCCGCAACGTGCTTGGCGGCCTCACCGCCCGCGAGGCCAAGGTGCTGCGCATGCGCTTCGGCATCGACATGAACACCGATCACACCCTAGAGGAGGTCGGCAAGCAGTTCGATGTCACCCGCGAGCGGATCCGCCAGATCGAGGCCAAGGCACTGCGCAAGCTGCGCCATCCCAGCCGCTCCGAGCCGCTGCGTTCCTTCCTCGACGAATAACCGCTCGACGAGTCCCTCGAAGCGCGTGACCACGACGCCCGCCGGCGGGCGTCGTCATGTGCGCGGGGAATGATTCTGGCCTTCCTGATCGCCCGCGCTGCGCCGGGCCTCCTCGACAATCCAGTCGTGGACCGCCGCCACTCGACGGTCGTCCAGGGCGCCGGCGGCATGCACGATGCCGTACGCCATCTCCGTCTCGACCCGCTGAGGGAAGGGGGCGATCAGAGCGCGGCGCTCCAACTCGTCGGTGATCAGGGTCTGGCGCGCGATGGCCACTCCCATGCCGGCGATGGCGGCCTCCATGGTCAGGTGGTTGCGATTGAAGGTGTAGCCACGGCGAACGTTCAGCGCGGGGGCGTCGATCGTGGCCAGGTAGTGCTCCCACTCCCCGTAATCGTGGCTGCCGCGCCAGGCGGTGACGTCATGCAGCAGCGGATACCAGGCCAGGTCGGCAGGATGGCGTAGGGGAGGGCGGCCCCGCAGCAGGGACGGGGCGCAGACCGGAAAGATTCGCTCGGTCATCAGCGGGGTGATGGAAAGGCCCGGTACTTGGCCATCGTTGAGATCCAGCGCCAGATCGAAGTCGCCCTCGCGCAGCGAGAGGCTGCTGTCCTCGGCGCGCACGTGCAACTCGATGTCGGGGAAGCGGGCCTGCAGCCTTGGCAGGCGTGGCATCAGCCACTTGTGCAGGAAGGAGGGCACCGAACGCACCCGGATGACGCCGCTCATCACCCCGCTGCGCAGCCGTTTCACTTCCAGGCCGACGGCCTGATAGGCCTCGTCCACCACCCCGGCCAGTCGGCGCCCCTCCTCGGTGAGGGCCAGGCGCCGCGGCAGCCGACGGAACAGCTTGAAACCCAGGCGCGTCTCCAGTTGCTTGATCTGCTGGCTGACCGCCCCCGTGGTCACGTGCAACTCCTCTGCCGCTCGGGTGAAGGAAAGGTGCCGGGCGCTGATGGCGAAGACCTTCAGCCAGGCATGGGTCTGGGCATTGAGAAGGCGGCTCATGGTTAAGCTCTGCTAAAGCCAGGAACAGATATTATCGATTGCAGCGAGTGGGCCATAGGACGAGGATACCGTCAATGCCTGGATAAGGCACCCTGTGGCGCACGGCAGGATCACAGAACGCTTTAATTTGGCTCATCTGTCCGTGCTCGAATGGTCGTAATGGCGACGCGCGATGTCGCCCCGGAGCAAACCCGATGTCCATTAGTGTGTTCGACCTGTTCAAGATCGGTGTAGGGCCGTCCAGTTCCCATACCGTGGGCCCGATGCGGGCCGCCTATGATTTCCTCGCAGAGCTGCGTGCCGCCGACCTCCTGTCACGAGTAGCACGTATCGAGGTCTGCCTCTACGGTTCGCTCTCGGCCACCGGCGTCGGGCACGGTACCGACCGTGCGGTGATCATGGGGCTGATGGGCGAACGCCCGGATCGGATCGACCCGGCGATCATCGGACCATGCCTCGAGGAGTTGCTCGAGTCGCAGACCCTGATGCTCGATGGTCGTATGGCGATTCCCTTTGTCTGGACGCGCGACATGCAGTGGAACGACGAGAGCCTGCCGCACCATCCTAATGCCATGCGGCTGATCGCCCATGGCCACGGCGACGAGTTGCACCGCAATACCTACTACTCGGTAGGCGGCGGCTTCGTCATCGACGAGGCCCAGGCTCAGGCCGGTGATCTGGATACTGATACCACGCCGCTACCTTATGACTTCAATACCGCCGGCGAGCTGCTGGCCCTGTGCCGCATGCACGACCTGCGTATCAGCGAGCTGATGCTGGAGAACGAGAAGGCCTGGCGCAGCGAGCAGGAGATCCGCGACGGCCTGTGGACGATCTGGCAGGCGATGTGCGACTGCATCGATACTGGCTTCGCCCACGAGGGTGTGCTGCCCGGTGGACTCAACGTCAAGCGACGTGCCGCCGCCCTGCATCGCCGCCTGGTGGCCATGGAGGGTAGTCACAGCCTGATCGCCTCGACCTTCTCGGCGATGGACTGGGTCAACGTCTTCGCCCTGGCGGTCAACGAGGAGAACGCCGCCGGCGGGCGCATGGTCACCGCGCCTACCAACGGCGCGGCGGGCATTATCCCGGCGGTGCTCAGCTACTACATGAAGTTCCAGCCCGGTGCCTGCGAGCGCGACGTGGTCGACTTCCTGCTGGTCGCCGGCGCCGTGGGCATCCTGTGCAAGAAGAACGCCTCCATCTCCGGCGCCGAGGTCGGCTGCCAGGGTGAGGTGGGCTCGGCTTGTGCCATGGCTGCCGCCGGCCTCGCCGAGATCATGGGCGGCAGCGTCGGCCAGGTCGAGAACGCCGCCGAGATTGGCCTGGAGCACAACCTGGGGCTGACCTGTGACCCGGTCGGCGGACTGGTGCAGGTGCCCTGCATCGAGCGCAACGCCATCGCCTCGGTCAAGGCGATCAACGCCGCCCAGATGGCCTTGCGCGGCGATGGCGAGCACTTCATCTCCCTGGACAAGGTGATCCGTACCATGCGTGACACCGGGGCCGACATGCAGGAGAAATACAAGGAAACCTCCCGCGGCGGCCTGGCGGTCAACGCCATCGAGTGTTGAGGGAGCCGACATTCGACGGCCCGGATCAACGGCCACGCGGCACCGGCGCGATCCCCGTCCAGGGGGTCGCGCTTTTGTTTACAAGCTATTAGAACTCTTGGAGGCCTACGCCATTGGTCGAGTTCGATGCTTCTGCGGTTGCCTAGGCGTCGCACGTCCTCTAGTTTACGTTGACGTAAAGGTTAGAAGTTCTGGGCCGAGACGCAGAAGCCAGGACCCGACGTCGGCGAGCCCCCGCAACGACAACGTCACCGGGCCGACGTCACCAGAACAACGACAACGGAACGACAACGGCGGATCGCCTCGCGATCCAGAGAGGATCCCACATGACCCAGGCGTTCATACTGGAAACTCGTGGGTTGACCAAGGAGTTCCGCGGCTTCACTGCCGTGGATGACGTCAACCTGCAGGTCCGGGAAGGGCATATCCATGCCCTGATCGGCCCCAACGGGGCTGGCAAGACTACCGTCTTCAACCTGCTCACCAAGTTCCTGCCGCCGACCCGCGGCGAGATCCTCTATCGCGGCAAGCCCATCACCGGCATGAAGGCCAACGAGATCGCCCGCCTGGGGCTGGTGCGCTCCTTCCAGATCTCGGCGGTGTTCGGTCACATGACCGCGCTGGAGAACGTGCGCGTGGCCCTGCAGCGCACGCTTGGTACCTCCTTCCACTTCTGGAAGTCCGAGAGAAGCCTCGATCATCTCAATGAGCGCGCCCTGGAACTGCTCGACGAGGTCGGCCTTGCCGACTATGCCGACGTGCTCACCGTGGAGATGCCCTACGGGCGCAAGCGGGCGCTGGAGGTGGCCACCACCCTGGCGCTGGACCCTACTCTGATGCTGCTCGACGAGCCCACCCAGGGCATGGGCGCCGAGGACGTGGATCGCATCGTCGAACTGATCCGCCGGGTCTCGAAGGGGCGCACCGTGCTGATGGTGGAGCACAATCTCAGCGTGGTCAGCCGGCTGTGTGATCGCATCACCGTGCTGGCGCGCGGCGCGGTGCTGGCCGAAGGGGACTATCAGGAGGTCTCGCGCAATCCCCAGGTGCGCGAGGCCTACATGGGCAGCGAGGCAGCGGAAGAGGAGGCCAGCGCATGAGCCAGTCAGCAGAGGCGGTTCAGGACACGGCGCTCCAGTACCAGGACGACGAGGGTGCCGAGATGCTGCGGGTCAGCGACCTGCACGCCTTCTACGGCGAGTCGCATATCCTGCATGGGGTCGACTTCGACGTGAAGCGCGGCGAGTTGGTGACCCTGCTGGGGCGCAATGGCGCCGGGCGCAGCACCACCCTCAAGGCGATCATGAACATGGTGGGCCGGCGCACCGGCTCCATCGTCATCAACGGCAACGAGACCCTGGGCATGCCGCCCCACCGCATCCCGCGGCTGGGCATCGGCTACTGCCCCGAGGAACGCGGCGTCTTCGCCAGTCTCGACGTCGAGGAGAACCTGTTGCTGCCGCCCACGGTGCGCTCCGGCGGCATGGGCCTCGACGAAATCTACGCGATGTTCCCCAATCTCTACGAGCGGCGCCGCAGCCAGGGCACCCGGCTCTCCGGCGGCGAGCAGCAGATGCTGGCCATGGCGCGCATCCTGCGCACCGGGGCGCGGCTGTTGCTGCTCGACGAGATCACCGAGGGGCTGGCGCCGGTGATCGTCCAGGCGCTGGGCGAGGTGCTGGTCAAGCTCAAGGAGCGCGGCATGACCATCGTGCTGGTGGAGCAGAACTTCCGCTTCGCCGCGCCGCTGGCCGACCGTCACTTCGTCATGGAGCACGGCCGGATCATCGAACAGATCAGCGCCGCCGAGCTGCCTTCGCGGCGCGAGCACCTCAATACCCTGCTGGGAGTGTGACGGCCAGCTCGTTGGTCGGCAGACCACCAATACTCGACTGGTATCACAACAACAAACCGCCCCGCGTGGGCCACGGAGAGAACCATGACCTTCAACAAGACCCTGCTTGCCAGCACCATCGCCGTCACCGCCATGATGGCCAGCGGTGCCCAAGCCCAGATGAGCAACGATGCGGTACGCATCGGTTACCTGGCCGACATGTCCGGCACCTACCGCGACCTGGCCGGTCCCGGCGGCCTCGAAGCCCTGGAGATGGCCGTGGAGGACTTCGGCGGTGAGGTCAACGGCGTGCCGATCGAGGTGTTCAGCGCCGATGACCGCAACAGTGCCGATGTGGGTGCCAACACCGTGCGCGGCTGGATCGATCAGCAGAATGTCGATCTGGTGGCGGGGATGGTCGCCTCCTCGGTGACCATCGCGGTGACCAAGGTGCTGGAAGAGGCGGGGGGCCTGGGCATCGTCTCCGGCTCCGCGGCCTCCAGCATCACCAACGAGCACTGCACCCCCAATCATATCCACTGGGTCTACGACACCTATCCGCTGGCCCATGGCACCGCCAAGGCGGTGGTCGAGCAGGGCGGCGACACCTGGTTCATGCTCACCGCGGACTACGCCTTCGGCCATGCCCTGGAGAACGACGTGACCCAGGTGGTGGAAGAGCATGGCGGCGAGGTCGTGGGCAGGGTGCGCCATCCCTTCCCGACCAATGACTTTTCCTCCTACATCCTCCAGGCCCAGGGCTCCGGGGCCGATATCATCGGCCTGGCCAATGCCGGCTCCGATACCGTCAACGCCATCAAGACCGCCAGCCAGTTCGGGCTGACCCAGGCCGGCCAGCAGCTCGCCGGCCTGCTGATCTTCCTCAACGACGTTCACGCCATGGGACTCGAGGCGACCCAGGGCCTGCTGCTGACCACCGGCTGGTACTGGGACATGGACGAGCAGTCCCGCGAGTGGGCCGAGCGCTATTTCGAGCGGATGGGCAGGATGCCGACCATGGTTCAGGCGGGCATCTACTCCAGCACCATGCACTACCTCAACGCCGTCGACGCCGTGGATACCGACGACCCCATGGCCGTGCGTGCCCAGATGGCCGAGACCCCGGTGGAGGACATGTTCGCGCGCAATGGGCGTATCCGCGAGGATGGCCGTATGGTCCACGACATGTACCTGGCCGAGGTGAAGACCCCCGAGGAATCCACCGGCGAGTGGGACCTCTACGAGATCAAGAGCACTATTCCCGCCGACGAGGCCTACCGCCCGCTCAGCGAGAGTCAGTGCGACCTGGTCAACCAGTGAGCTGAGCCCGACCCGGCGGCGGCTGCGGCCGCCGCCCCATGACGGCGAGGAGACCCTGCCATGACGATGATATTCGGGGTGCCGCTGGCGGTATTCATGGGCCAGCTGATGCTGGGCCTGATCAACGGCGCCTTCTATGCCCTGCTCAGCCTGGGGCTGGCGGTGATCTTCGGGCTTCTGAAGATCATCAACTTCGCCCACGGCGCCCAGTACATGCTGGGGGCCTTCGCGGCCCTGCTGGGGCTTCAGTACCTGGGCATCAACTACTGGCTGGCGCTGCTGCTGGTGCCGCTGGTGGTGGGGGCCCTGGGTGTGGTGATCGAGCGCACCCTCCTGCGGCGCATCGCCCACCTGGACCACCTCTATGGCCTGCTGCTGACCTACGGCCTGGCACTGATCTTCGAGGGCGCCCTGATCAACTTCTTCGGGGTGTCCGGTTCGAGCTATCCGGTGCCCGAGGCGCTCCAGGGGGGGCTGAACCTAGGCTTCATGTTCCTGCCCACCTACCGCGGTTGGGTGCTGGTGGCGGCGCTGGTGGTCTGCCTGGGCACCTGGTTCATGATCGAGCGGACCCGGCTGGGTGCCTACCTGCGGGCCGGTACCGAGAACCCGGCGTTGATGCAGGCCTTCGGCGTCAACGTGCCGCTGCTGATCACCCTGACCTACGGTTTCGGGGTGGCGCTGGCTGCCTTCGCCGGGGTGCTGGCCGCCCCGCTCTACCCGGTATCGCCCACCATGGGCTCGAGCCTGTTGATTGTGGTCTTCGCCGTGGTGGTGATCGGCGGCATGGGCTCGATCCTCGGCGCCGTGCTCACCGGCCTGGGCATGGGCCTGATCGAAGGGCTCACCAAGGTCTACTACCCCGAGGCGGCCAACACCGTGATCTTCCTGGTGATGGTCGTCGTCCTGATGCTGCGTCCCGCGGGACTCTTCGGTAAGGAGGCATGACGTGATGGCCACTACCCATTCCCTGACCCCCGCCATGCAGCGCCAACGCAACGCCCGGCTACGCCGCAGCGCCCTCTATCTGGCCCTGCTGGCCATCGCGCTGGTGGCGCCCTTCGTCGCCTATCCGGTGTTCTTGATGAAGGTGCTGTGCTTCGCGCTGTTCGCCTGTGCCTTCAACCTGCTGCTGGGCTTCGCGGGGCTCCTGTCCTTCGGGCATGCCGCCTTCCTGGCCACCGGCGGCTACTTCACCGGTATCATGCTGGCGAGCTACCCAGGGCTGACGCCGGAACTGGGCATCCTGATTGGCACCTCTGCCGCGGTAGTACTGGGCACCCTGTTCGGCGTCGTGGCGATCCGCCGCCAGGGCATCTACTTCGCCATGGTGACCCTGGCGCTGGCCCAGATGATGTTCTTCTTCTTCGTCCAGGCGCCTTTCACCGGCGGCGAGGATGGCCTGCACGGGGTGCCGCGGGGCGAGCTGTTCGGCCTGATCAGCCTCGCCGACAACCTCAACATGTACTACTTCGTGCTGGCGGTGTTCGTGATCGGCTTCGCGCTCATCCAGCGCACCGTGCACTCGCCCTTCGGCCAGGTCCTCAAGGCGATCCGCGAGAACGAGCCGCGGGCCGTGTCGCTGGGCTACAACGTCGATGCCTACAAGCTGGTGGCCTTTATCATCTCGGCAGGGCTCGCCGGTCTGGCGGGCTCCACCAAGACGGTGGTCTTCCAACTCGCCTCGCTGACCGACGCCCACTGGCACATGTCCGGCGAGGTGATCCTGATGACCCTGCTCGGCGGGGTGGGCACCCTGTTCGGTCCGGTGGTGGGCGCCGGCCTGGTGGTCAGCCTGCAGACGCAACTCGCCCAATCGCCGCTGGGCAACTGGGTGAGCGTGATCCTGGGCGCGATCTTCGTGATCTGCGTGCTGAGCTTCCGCAGCGGCATCGTCGGCGAGATCCAGAAGATGGTGCGCAAGAACTTCAAGTGAGTCGGCCTGATGTGCCTCCCCTGTGGCGCCCTACGTGGGCGCCTTTTTCATGGGGCCGCCGGGCTGCGGGAGGGCAGGACCTCGCCGATATGGGCGACCAGGTAGTCGACGAACTGGCGCACCTTGGGCGACAGGTGGCGGTGGTGGGGATAGACCGCCCATACCGCGGTGTCGCCATGGCGATAGGCGTCGAGCACGCTGATCAGCTCGCCCGATTGCAGGTAGGGCTCGACGTAGTAGTCGGGCAGCTGGGCGAGCCCCAGCCCCTTGAGGGCGGCATCGAGTAATGCCGGACCGGAGTTCCCTTCCCAGGGGCCGTCGACGCGCACCTCGCGGCGTACCCCGTCCATGTCGAATCGCCAGTGGTCCCGGGAGCCTATCAGGCAGCGATGCCGGGACAGCTCGGAAAGGCTGTGGGGCTGGGCGATGCGGGTGAAGTAGGCCGGCGCGCCGACCACGTACTCGCGACGCTCACACAGGCGCCGGGCGATCAAGGAAGAGTCCTCGAGGTGGCCCAGGCGGATGGCGATGTCGAAGCCCTCGTCGATGATGTCCACCCGGCGGTTGGTGAAGTGCATGCGTACCCGGAGGCGGGGATGACAGGCCATGAAGTCGTGGACCAGCGGGGCGATGAAGCGCTCGCCGAAGGTGGTGGCGCAGGTCAGGCCGAGCAGGCCGCTGGGGCGGTCTTGGAGGTCCTTGACCGCGGCCTCGGCCTCTTGAAGGCCCTCGACCAGATGGCGGCAGTACTGATAGTAGACTCGTCCCGCCTCGGTCAGGCGCAGCCGCCGGGTGGTGCGATAGAGCAGGGGGGTGTCGAGCTGCTGCTCGAGCTGGCCGACCAGCCGGCTGACATGCGAGCTGGACACCCTGAGTCGTTCGGCGGCGGCATTGAAGGCCCCTTGGCGTACCACTTCGACGAAGGCCTCGACGCGGTCCCAGCGCTGCATGCGACCTCCCGATGGATTGTTGCTGTGTGGCAATAATGTGATGCGTTTGATGCAGTTTATCTCATGGTGCCGAATTGCCTAGACTGTCGTCAGGTTCATCCACCCGAACGAGGACACCATCATGAAGTCACGCGCCGCTGTTGCAATGGAAGCCGGCAAGCCCCTGGAACTCGTCGAGATCGACGTCGAGGGCCCCAAGGCCGGTGAGGTGCTGGTACGCATGGCCGCGACCAGTGTCTGCCACACCGATGCTTTCACGCTCTCCGGGGCCGATCCGGAGGGCAACTTCCCGGCGGTGCTGGGCCACGAGGGGGCCGGCATCGTCGAGGAGGTGGGCGAGGGCGTCAGCAGCGTGCGCCCTGGGGATCACGTGATCCCGCTGTATACCGCCGAGTGCGGCCAGTGCAAGTTCTGCCTGTCGGGCAAGACCAACCTGTGCGGGGCCGTGCGGGCCACCCAGGGCCAGGGCGTGATGCCTGACGGCACCAGCCGCTTCTCGCTGGACGGCAGGAAGCTGCACCACTATATGGGCTGCTCGACCTTCAGCGAATATACCGTGCTTCCGGAGGTGTCTCTGGCGGTGGTTTCCAAGGAGGCCCCGCTGGACAAGATCTGCCTGCTGGGCTGCGGCGTGACCACCGGCATCGGCGCGGTGATGAACACCGCCAAGGTAGAGCCGGGCTCGACCGTGGCGGTGTTCGGTCTGGGCGCCATCGGCCTGGCGGTGATCCAGGGCGCGGTGATGGCCAAGGCCAGTCGCATCATCGCCATCGACGTCAATCCGGAGAAGTTCACCCTGGCCGAGCAGTTCGGGGCCACCGACTTCGTCAACCCCAAGGACTATGGCGATCCCATCCAGCAGGTGATCGTCGACCTGACCGATGGCGGCGTCGACTATTCCTTCGAGTGCATCGGCAACGTCAATGTCATGCGTTCGGCGCTGGAGTGCTGTCACAAGGGCTGGGGCGAGTCGGTGATCATCGGGGTGGCCGGGGCCGGCGAGGAGATCTCCACCCGCCCCTT
Organism: Halomonas cerina; assembly: GCF_014192215.1. Classification (GTDB taxonomy): domain Bacteria; phylum Pseudomonadota; class Gammaproteobacteria; order Pseudomonadales; family Halomonadaceae; genus Halomonas; species Halomonas cerina. The sequence goes on along the minus strand of NZ_JACHXP010000012.1, from coordinate 35,973 downwards.
CCAGCTGGTGACCGGACGGGTCTGGAAGGGCTCCGCGTTCGGCGGCGTCAAGGGGCGCACCGAGCTGCCGGGCTATGTGGAGCGTTACATGCAAGGCGAGATCAACATCGACGACTTCATCACCCACGACCTGCCCTTCGAGCAGATCAACGATGCCTTCGAGCTGCTGCACAAGGGTGAGAGTATTCGCACCGTGCTGCACTATTGACAGGCGCCCGCCACCGCGTCTCTATACAAGTTGACAGGCGCCCGCCGCCGCGCCACTTTCGCCAGGCGAGACAAGCGGTCGCCGTCGGCAGAAGACGCCAAGGGCCTCGGCTGTCGGCGGTCACCTCGATCAAGGAGAGTTCCGTTATGACCATGACCGAGCACCTGGAGCTGGTGTCGGCCAACCGCAGCTTCGGCGGCTGGCACAAGCGCTATCGCCACCGCTCCCGGGCGCTGGACTGCGAGATGACCTTCGCCATCTACCTGCCGCCTCAGGCGGAAAGCGAGCGGGTGCCGCTGCTGTGGTGGCTCTCCGGCCTGACCTGCACCGACGAGAACTTCATGCAGAAGGCCGGGGCCCACCGGCTGGCGGCCGAGCTTGGCATCGCCATCGTCTGTCCGGATACCAGTCCACGTGGCCTGGAGTTGCCTGGCGAGGAGGACAGCTACGACTTCGGCACCGGTGCCGGCTTCTACGTCAACGCCACCCGGGCGCCCTGGAAGGGCCACTACCGCATGTATGACTACGTGGCCGAGGAGTTGCCCTCGGTGGTGCGCCAGCACTTTCCGGTCAACGGCCGCGAGTCGATCAGTGGCCACTCCATGGGCGGCCACGGGGCCCTGATCCTGGCGCTGCGGCGTCCCGGCCACTACCGCTCGGTCTCGGCCTTCGCCCCCATCGTCAATCCCATCCGCTCCCCCTGGGGACGCAAGGCCTTCAGCGGCTATCTAGGGGACGACACGTCCACCTGGACCCAGTACGATGCCTGCGAACTGGTGGCCAAGGGGGCCTCGCGCCAGCCGTTGTTCATCGACCAGGGTGAGGCGGACGACTTCCTCGAGGAGCAGCTCTTCCCCGAACGCCTGGAGGCGGCCTGCGCCGAGCGGGATCATCCCCTGACCCTGCGTCGCCAGCCGGGCTACGACCATAGCTACTTCTTCATCGCCAGCTTCATCGATGACCATCTGCGTTACCATGCCGAGCGATTGAAGAAGCGCTGAATCCCGGGCCAGGTCGACTGCCGTCGCGGGACGATTGTGTTCAGGGGGGTGGCGTGCAACCATGCTAGTGATGTCGGAGGGTCTCACGAGCCGCCAGGCGCGCGCCTAGTGGTGCCTTCCCGGCAGACAATCACAAAGGCTTTCGCGACACCGACCCCTCCAGAGGCGTCGGGGTTTGGAGGAATGATCATGGCACCTGATCCTCGACCCCCCGCTGACCAGACCAGGATCCAGACCCTGGGTTTTCTCCTGCTGGACAACTTCACCCTCATCTCCCTGGCCTCGGCCATCGAGCCGTTGCGCATGGCTAATCAGCTGGCCGGGCGTGAGCTGTACCGCTGGTTCACCCTGAGCCTGGATGGCGGCCCCGTGGTCGCCAGTGACGGTCTCACGGTCACCCCCGACGCGGCGACCTCGGTGCCGCTGGCGCTGGACACGGTGATCGTCTGTGGCGGGGTGGGGCCCAGTCGCAGCGTGCAACGCGAGCATCTCGTCTGGCTGCAGTCCCAGGCCCGGCTCTCGCGGCGGCTGGGCGCCATCTGCACCGGCAGCTGGGCGCTGGCCCGGGCCGGCCTGCTCGACGGCTATGAGGCCAGCATCCACTGGGAATGCCTGGCGGCCATGCAGGAGGCCTTCCCGCGGGTGGTGTTGACCCCTCGGCTGTTCACCATCGATCGGGATCGGGCCTCCTCATCCGGCGGCACCGCGCCGCTGGACATGATGCTCACCCTGATCAGCCGTGACCATGGGCGGGAGCTCGCGGCGGGTATCTCGGAGATGTTCATCTGCGAGCGGGTGCGCAACGAACAGGACCTGCAGCGCGTGCCGCTCAAACACGTGCTGGGCACCACCCAGCCCAAGCTGCTGGAGATCGTCGCGCTGATGGAGGCCAACCTGGAGGAACCCATCGACCTCGACGAACTGGCCGACTATGTAGGCGTCTCCCGCCGCCAACTCGAGCGTCTGTTCCAGCGCCATCTGCACTGCTCGCCGTCACGCTACTACCTCAAGCTGCGCCTGACTCGGGCCCGTCAGCTCCTCAAGCAGACCTCCCTGTCGATCATCGATGTGTCGTCGGCCTGTGGCTTCGTCTCCACGCCGCATTTCTCCAAGTGCTATCGAGAGCTCTTCGGCATGCCGCCACGGGACGAGCGGCAGGGGGGCGGACCGTTCAGGTCGCCCGCTCTGTCCCTCGAGAAGGAGACGGCCCAGCTGCTGCAGACGGCCTCCTTCGAGCCCCTGCCGGACGAGGGTCCGGTATCCGCCGCCATGACGGCGCTCGACCAGGCCCGGAGCGAGCCCACCTACGCCAGCGTGCGCCTCAGGACATGAGTGAGGACTGATGCGAAGCTGGCGGCGTCGGGCAGCGCGGGTCCTGGGCCTCGCGCTGCTGGGGTGGGTGGGGCTGTCGGTGCTGCTGGTGCTGATGTTCCGGGTGGTACCGGTGAGTGGCTCCATGGTGATGCTCGAGCGCAAGGTGCAGGCCTGGCGGGCCGGCGAGTCGCTGGAAATCCGCCAGGCCTGGCGTCCCTGGTCGCAGCTCGCCCCCGAGGCCAAGCTCGCGGTGATTGCGGCCGAGGACCAGCGCTTTCCCGACCACCACGGCTTCGACCTCGTCGAGCTGCGTCGTGCCGTCACGGCGAGCCTCAACGGTGATGGCCTGCGTGGGGCCAGCACCCTCAGTCAGCAGACCGCCAAGAACCTCTTCCTGTGGACCGGACGCAATTGGGTCCGCAAGGGCCTGGAGGCCTGGTTCACCCTGCTGATCGAGCTGCTCTGGCCCAAGGAGCGCATCCTCGAGGTCTACCTCAACATCGCCGAATGGGACAGTGGGGTCTTCGGGCTGGAGGCCGCGGCACGCCACTACTTCGGGGTCTCCGCCGCCGATCTCGATGCCGTCCAGGCCAGCCGTCTGGCCGCCATCCTGCCCAACCCCCGGGGCTGGAGCGCCTCCCGCCCCGGGCCCCATGTGCTGAACCGCAGCGCCTGGATCCGCCAGCAAATGGGCAACCTGGGAGGCACCGCCTACCTCGAGCGGCTGTGAGGGCCGTCGCCTTCGCGATGACCGTGACGCTTTTGGAATTCTTCCCGTCGCTTCCAGGCGTCGGGCCGAGGAATGCCGACGCTATGCTGCCGGCACGTTCATGCACTACCCCGGAGCCCCGCCATGACCTCTCAAGAGCTGCACCAGGACGCCATCGTCATCGATGGCCTGATCATCGCCAAGTGGAACCGCGAGCTGTTCGAGGACATGCGCAGGGGCGGCCTGACCGCGGCCAACTGCACGGTCTCGGTGTGGGAAGGCTTCCAGGCGACCGTCGATAACATCGTCAGGTCCAACGCCCTGATGGCCGAGTCCAGCGACCTGGTGCGCCCGGTGCGCACCACCGCGGACATCACTCGTGCCAAGGAGGAGGGCAAGACCGGCATCATCTATGGCTTCCAGAATGCCCATGCCTTCGAGGACCAGATCGGCTACGTCGAGATCTTCAAGCAGCTCGGCGTGGGCGTCGTGCAGATGTGCTACAACACCCAGAATCTGGTGGGCACCGGCTGCTACGAGCGTGACGGCGGACTAAGCGGCTTTGGCCACGAGATCGTCGCCGAGATGAACCGCGTGGGCATCATGTGCGACCTTTCCCACGTCGGCGAGAAGACCTCCACCGAGGTCATCGAGGCGTCCCAGAAGCCGGTCTGCTACTCCCACTGCCTGCCGTCCGGCCTCAAGGAGCATCCGCGCAACAAGTCCGACGCGGAACTCAAGTTCATCGCCGACAACGGCGGCTTCGTCGGCGTGACCATGTTCACCCCCTTCCTGCGCGCCGGCATCGACGCCACCATCGACGACTACGTCGAGGCCATCGATTACGTGATGAATCTCGTCGGCGAGGATGCCATCGGCATCGGCACCGATTTCACCCAGGGTCACGACCAGAACTTCTTCGAGTGGCTGACCCACGACAAGGGCTACGCTCGCCGCCTGACCCGCTTCGGCAAGATCATCAACCCCGAAGGCATTCGCACCATCGGCGAGTTTCCCAACCTCACCGAGGCGCTGTTGCGCCGCGGCTTCAGCGAGCCCCTGGTGCGCAAGATCATGGGCGAGAACTGGGTCCGCGTGCTCAAGGATGTCTGGGGGGAATAAGCCACAGGCTACGGGCCGCGAGCCGCGAGCGACAGGTCATGGACCACAGCCTAGCAGGCTGCCCGAAGCCCGAAGCCCGAAGCCCGAAGCCCGAAGCCCGAAGCCCGAAGCCCCATAACAATCAGCAAGACTCGAGGAATATACCGTGACCAAGATGGCCCCTGAACTGCCCATCGAAGTGGATGCCGAGACCGGCGTCTGGACCACCGATGCCCTGCCCATGCTGTACGTGCCGCGGCATTTCTTCATCAACAATCATGTGGCCGTCGAGGAAGCGCTGGGGGCCGAGAAGTATGCCGAGATCCTCTACCATGCCGGCTACAAGAGCGCCTGGCACTGGTGCGAGAAGGAGGCCGAATGTCATGGCCTCGAGGGCGAGGCGGTCTTCGAGCACTACATGACGCGCCTGTCGCAGCGTGGCTGGGGCAAGTTCGTCACCGAGGCGATCGATCTCGAGGCCGGCACCTGCCGGGTGCGCCTCGAGCACAGCGCCTTCGTTTATCAGCTGGGCAAGGTCGGTCGCAAGATCGAGTACATGTTCACCGGCTGGTTCGCCGGCGCCATGGACCAGATCCTTGCCGCGCGTGGAAGCGACTTGCGCACCGTCGCCGAACAGACGCAGAGCGCCGCCGAGGAAGGCTGCGACGTTGGGGTGTTCGTCACCCGTCCGCTCGACACCCAGCAGGGCTGAGGAGGCATCACCATGGCATTCGACGCGATCTTCCAGCCGATCCAGATCGGCAAGCTCACCATCCGCAACCGCGTGGTCAGCACCGCTCATGCCGAGGTCTACGCGACCGATGGCGGCATGACCACCGAGCGCTACGTCAAGTACTACGAGGAGAAGGCCAAGGGCGGCTGCGGCCTGTGTATCTGCGGCGGCTCCTCGGTGGTCTCCATCGATAGTCCCCAGGGCTGGTGGAGTTCGGTGAACCTCGCTACCGACCGCATCATCCCGCATTTCCAGAACCTCGCCGATGCCGTCCATAAGCACGGCGGCAAGATCATGATCCAGATCACCCACATGGGTCGCCGTTCGCGCTGGGACGGCTTCGACTGGTCGACCCTGTTGTCGCCCTCCGGCATCCGCGAGCCGGTGCACCGCTCCACCTGCAAGACCATCGAGGAAGAGGATATCTGGCGCATCATCGGCGACTTCGCCCAGGCCGCGCGGCGGGCGAAGGAGGGCGGTCTCGACGGCGTCGAGCTGTCCGCCGTTCACCAGCACCTGATCGACCAGTTCTGGAGCCCGCGGGTCAACAAGCGTACCGACCAGTGGGGCGGCAGCTTCGAGAACCGCATGCGTTTCGGCATGGAGGTGCTCAAGGCGGTGCGTGCCGAGGTCGGCGACGACTTCGTGGTTGGCATGCGCATCTGCGGTGACGAGTTCCACCCGGACGGCCTGTCCCACGAGGACATGAAGCAGATCGCCGCCTACTATGACGCCACCGGCCAGGTCGACTTCTTCGGCGTGATCGGTTCGGGCTGCGATACCCACAACACCCTGGCCAACGTCATCCCCAACATGGCCTATCCGCCGGAGCCCTTCCTGCATCTGGCGGCGGGCATCAAGGAAGTGGTCAAGGCGCCGGTGATCCATGCCCAGAACATCAAGGATCCCAACCAGGCCGAGCGTATCCTCGAGGGCGGCTATGTCGACCTGGTGGGCATGACTCGGGCGCATATCGCTGACCCGCACCTGATCGCCAAGATCAAGATGGGGCAGATCGACCAGATCAAGCAGTGCGTGGGCGCCAACTACTGCATCGATCGCCAGTATCAGGGCCTGGACGTGCTGTGCATCCAGAACGCCGCGACCTCGCGGGAATACATGGGCCTGCCGCACATCATCGAGAAGACCGAAGGCGCCAAGCGCAAGGTGGTGGTGGTCGGCGGCGGCCCCGGTGGCATGGAGGCGGCACGGGTCGCCGCCGAGCGTGGCCACGACGTCACCCTGTTCGAGGCCGCGGAGCAGCTGGGCGGCCAGATCACCACCGCCGCCAAGGCGCCGCAGCGCGATCAGATCGCCGGCATCACCCGCTGGTACCAGCTCGAGCTGGCGCGCCTGGGCGTCGACCTGCGCCTGGGGACCCGCGCCGACGAGGCGACGCTCAAGGACCTGCGCCCGGGCATCGTGGTCCTGGCTACCGGCGGCCATCCCTTCCTGGAGCAGGATCCGGAGTGGGGCTATTCGGAGAATCCCGAGGAGAGTCTGGTGGTCAGCACCTGGGACGTGCTCAACGGCAAGGTGGCCCCGGGCAAGAACGTGCTGATCTACGACACCATCTGCGAGTTCTCCGGGCTCTCGGCGGCCGACTACCTGGCCGAGAAGGGCGCCAAGGTCGAGATCGTCACCGACGACATCAAGCCGGGGGCGGCGGTGGGGGGGACCACCTTCCCGACCTATTACCGCAGCCTCTACGAGAAGGAGGTGATCATGACCTCCGACCTGCTGCTGCACAAGGTCTACCGCGAGGGCGATGCCCTGGTGGCGGTGCTCGAGAACGAGTACACCGGCGCCCAGGAGGAGCGGGTCGTCGATCAGGTGGTGGTGGAGAACGGGGTGCGTCCCGACGAGGCGCTCTACTACGCGCTCAAGGGGCAGTCGCGCAACAAGGGGCAGGTGGACCTGGAGGCGCTCTATGCGATCCAGCCTCAGCCCTGCCTGGCGGAGGACGGCGACGGCTTCCTGCTGTTCCGCCTGGGAGACTGCACCGCGCCGCGCAACACCCATGCGGCGATCTACGACGCCCTGCGCCTGTGCAAGGACTTCTAAAGTCGCTTCGCGTCAGCCCCGGGCTGCGGGCCGCGGGCCATGAGCCATCATGCCGCTCGTAGCCCGTAGCCCGTAGCCCGTAGCCCGTAGCCCGTAGCCCGTAGCCCGTAGCCCGTAGCCCGAATACTGAGGTTGCCACCATGCTCGATATCTTACTGCCGATACTGATCTTCGCCGCGCTCGCGCTGGCGGTGATCGGCGCCGGGCGGCGTGTCCGCCTGTGGCGCCAGGGGCGTCCCGCCCAAGTCCCCCTGCTCAAGGGACTGGCCGCCATGCCGCGGCGCTATCTGGTGGATCTCCACCACGTGGTGGCCCGCGACAAGGTGATGTCCAACACCCACGTCGCCACCGCCGGTGGTTTCGTTGCCGCCGCGGTACTGATGATCCTGGTGCACGGCCTGGGCCTGGCCGAGGGCGTGCTCGGCTGGCTGCTGCTGGCGGCCAGCGCGACCATGTTCGTCGGCAGCCTGTTCGTCGCCCGCCGTCGCCGCCATCCCCCGACGCGGCTGTCCCGGGGCCCCTGGATGCGCCTGCCCAAGAGCCTGATGGCTTTCTCGCTGAGCGTCTTCGCCATCACCCTGCCCGCCGTGGGCCTGCTGCCTGAAGACTTCGGTAGCTGGATCCTGGCGCTGGCCCTGAGCGCCGTGCTGGTCTGGGGCCTGGGGGAGATGGTCTTCGGCATGACCTGGGGCGGGCCCATGAAGCACGCCTTCGCCGGGGCCCTGCACCTGGCCTTCCATCGTCGTCCCGAGCGCTTCGGTGGCGGTCGCTCCACCGGCCTCAAAGCCCTGGACCTGGACGACTCCGAGGCGACGTTGGGCGTGGAGACGCCTGCCGACTTCACCTGGAACCAGCTGCTGGGCTTCGATGCCTGCGTGCAGTGCGGGCGCTGCGAGGCGGTGTGTCCGGCCTTCGCCGCCGGCCAGCCGCTCAACCCCAAGAAGCTGATCCAGGACATGGTCGTGGGCATGGCCGGGGGCAGCGATGCCGCCTATGCGGGCAGCCCCTACCCCGGCAAGCCGGTGGGCGAGCACCAAGGCACGCCCCATGGGCCCATCGTGGCGCGGGAGGGCAAGGCCCTGGTGGACGCCGAGACCCTGTGGTCCTGCACCACCTGCCGCGCCTGCGTCGAGGAGTGCCCGATGATGATCGAGCACGTCGATGCCATCGTCGACATGCGTCGCTTCCTGACCCTGGAACACGGCAACACGCCCAACAAGGGCGCCGAGGTCCTCGACAATCTGATCGCCACCGACAATCCCGGCGGCTTCGATCCCGGCGCGCGGATGCACTGGGCCGCCGACCTGGCGCTGCCGCTGATGGCGGACCTGCAGCAGGTCGATGTGCTGCTGTGGCTGGGTGACGGCGCCTATGACATGCGCAACCAGCGCACCCTCCGATCGCTGGTGAAGGTCCTGCGCGCGGCCGACGTCGACTTCGCCGTGCTCGGCAACGAGGAGCGCGACAGCGGCGACGTGGCCCGTCGCCTGGGCGACGAGGCCACCTTCCAGAGCCTGGCGAAGCGCAACATCGCCACCCTGGCCAAGTACCGCTTCCAGCATATCGTCACCTGCGACCCCCACAGCTTCCACGTGCTGGGCAACGAGTACGGCGAGTTGGGCGGCCACTACCGCGTCTATCACCACAGCACCTACATCGCCGAGCTCTATGAGGCGGGGCGCCTGGCCTTCCGGCCCTGGAAGGGCGGCAGCGTGACCTATCACGACCCGTGCTATCTGGGCCGCTACAACGGCGAGTTCGAGGCGCCCCGCAACGTCCTGCGTGCCCTGGGCATCGAGGTCGCCGAGATGGCGCGCTCCGGCTTCCGCTCGCGCTGCTGTGGCGGTGGCGGCGGCGCACCGATCACCGATATTCCCGGCGAGCGGCGGATCCCGGACATGCGCATGAATGACGTCCGCGAGACCGGTGCCGAGCTCGTCGCCGTGGGCTGTCCGCAGTGCACCGCCATGCTGGAGGGTGTTGTCGACAGTGGCGCCGAGATCCGCGATATCGCCGAGCTGGTGGCCGATGCCCTGGTCGAGGTGCCGGGCGGTCGCGGCAAGGCGCAGGCGCGTCCGGCCCGTCCGCTGGCCGAGGAGGTAGTGTGATGAGCGATATTCGACGTCGCGATCCCCGCAAGGAGTGGATCGCCCGCAACCGCCTGCATCCCCGGCATCTCGAGGTGCTGGCGGAACTGGGAAGAAGTGACGGCCAGGGAGCGGCCAGCGAATGGATGGGGCCCCATGGGCTGATGCGCCGGAACCCCCATGCCGTGGGCTTCATCGGGCCCAATGGCGTGAAGCGCATCGACCGCAGTGGCGTTCAGCAGGGCCAGGGCTCAGGTGGGCCCCAGGCCTCGACCGCCGCCAGCAAGCCGCGGGTCGAGATCGAGGCGCCGGCTTTCCTGGTGGCCGTGGTGCCGGACATGGCCGGCGGACGCCTGACCGGTCACGACCGCGACCTGCTGGGGCTGGCCCGCCGGCTGGCCGATGCCGACCCGGCGACGCCCGGCGCGGTGCTGGCCGTGGTCTTCGGTGAGCACAAGGAAGACGCCTTCGGGGAGGCGGGTGTCGACCGCTTGCTGCACCTCGCCGAGCCCGAGGTCGAGGGCTTCGCCCCCGAGGCCCGGCTCGGCGCGCTGGTGGCCGTGGAGCAGGCCTGGACCCCACGGCACTGGCTGCTGCCGGATTCCAAGCTGGGTGGGGCCGACCTGGGGCGGCGCCTGGCGGCCCGGCTCGGCGAGCGCCCGGCCACCGGCGTCTGGCAGCTCGAGGCCGACGCCGAAGCCCCGTCGGGCTGGCGCTGCACCGCCCGCGGGGCGGCGGGCACCCTGGACTTCCAGCGGGCCATGCCGCGCCTGATACTGGCCCTGGCCGAGTGTGCCGAGCCGGTCAGCGAGACCCACCACGCCGCCCAGGCTCTGGCGCTTCCCGAGGCGCTGCCCGCCCAACTGGCGCGCATCGAGGACCTCGGCCAGGTGGCGGTCGATCCCGCCGGGGTGGCACTGTCCGAGGCCGAGTTCATCCTCTCCGCCGGCAACGGTGTACGCGACTGGGAAGGCTTCCATCACGCCGCCGAAGTGCTCGGGGCGACGGAAGGCGCCTCCCGGGTCGCGGTGGACGACGGCTTCATGGCCCGCCACCGACAGGTCGGTGCCACCGGCACCTGGGTCACCGCCCGGGTCTACGTGGCGGTGGGCATCAGCGGGGCCATCCAGCATCTCCAGGGCATCCAGGCCTGCGACAAGGTGGTGGCCATCAACATGGATCCCGGCTGCGACATGATCAAGCGCGCCGATCTGGCGGTGATCGGCGACTCGACCAAGGTGCTCGAGGCCCTGGTCGCCCTGGTGGAACAGGCAAGGGAGGAGAAGCGCAATGCGGCCTGACACTCACGACAAGGGACGTCTCGCGGTGACCGTGCTGGTTTCCGTCGGACGTCATCCGCTGACCGGCCGCGGCCGACGCGCCGACCAGGATGCTCGGGGCGTCGAGCTGGCCCGGGCCCTGGCGGATGCCGAGGTCGAGTTGCTGCACGCTGGCCGCCTCGACGCGGGCAGCGAGGCGGCCCTGCGCGGCTACCTGGGCATGGGCTTCGAGGCGCTCTCTCTGCTCGAACAGCCCGCCGGGGCCGATGTGCTACCGGCCCTGGCCGAGGCCCTCGAGGCGGCGGGGCCGCAGCTGGTGATCGCCGGCGAGCAGGCCGAGCAGGGCGAGGGCTCGGGCCTGCTGCCCTACCTGCTTGCCGAGCGCCTGGGCTGGCCGCTGGTCAGCGGCCTGGCCGCGGTGGAAGGTGTCTCGCAGGGCGTCGCCACGCTGCTGCAGGCGCTGCCCCGGGGGCAACGGCGACGCCTCAAGGTACGCCTGCCGGCCATCGTCACCGTCGACGTCGCGGCGCCGGCCCCGCGCCAGAGCGCCTATGGCCCGGCCCGGCGCGGCCGCCTGGACGTTCAGGCGGCGCCGGTGGTGCCCGACGATGACCTGGCCCGGTGGCAGGCCCAGCCGGCGCGCAAGCGGCCCAAACGCCTGAAGATCGTCAAGGCCGCCTCGGCCCGAGACCGCTTCAAGGCCGCCGCGGCCAAGGCCGAGGGCGGTGGCGGCCAGGTCCTCACCGACATCACCCCGGAGCAGGGCGCCGAGGCCATCTTCAAGCTGCTCAAGGAGGAGGGCGTGCTCCGTTAGTCTCACGCCGTCCCTCCCCCCAACGCAAAGCCCCGGCACCAGGCCGGGGCTTTGCGTTTGTCCAGGCCATGGACGGGCCCTCAGGGCGCGATCCGCTGGCTGGCATCGGTGAAGCCCATCAGGGAGATAGCCAGGTCCATGCGGTTACCGCGAGGCCCGATCAGGCTCAGGGTCGCCGAGCTGCCACCGCGCAGCGCCTGGAGCAGGGAGGGCTCAACGGGCAGGTCGGCCCGGCAGCCCTGCTGCAGGCAGACCTGGTAAGGGAACTGCGCCGGCTCGCCACTGCCCACGCTGAGCTGCAGGCCCGGGGCGAGACGCACGCCCAGCGGCAGCAAGAAGGTCATCGCCGGGCGCCCCTCGAGCTGTGGGGGGTAGGCGACAATCACCCGCATCAGCGGCTCACCGCTGTCCGGATTGTTGACCAATTGGCTCATCGTGCAGTTGCCCTGGCCACCCTCGCTCGGGCAGAGCACCTCCCAGTCACGGAACTGCTCGGTCGTGACATCGGCGCCGGCAGCCCCCGACGACGCCTGCTGGGCAAAGGCATTGGGTGCCAGGGCCAGCAGCAACAGCAGGCCGGTCATGCACAGGCGTCGTGTGAAACGGTTCGACATCGGTGGTATCTCCTCGGCCTCGCAGGCCATGAACGCTTGATCGGATCGTGCATCCGTGACCTCCCCGAGGTGAGGGGCGTTCCCCTTGCCTCGATCAGGGGTCCGGATGGAGAGCACTACCATGCCCGTTCGACCCCCTCGAGGTCGAGTCCCGGCAGGATAGAACGCGGAAGCACAGGGCATAACGCAACGACCCCGGCGAGTGCCGGGGTCATCGGAGCGTGGAGGCAGAGCCTGGGTCAGGTGGTCGGGGCGAGCCTCAGCATGCGATGTTCCTCACGCAGGCTCTTGACCAGGCCCACGCACATCACCAGCAGCACGATAGTGAAGGGCAGGCCGGTGGCCACGGCGCCGGCCTGCAGGGCGGTGAGTGCCTCGCTGCCGCCGCCATAGAGCAGGACGCCGGCGATCACGCCTTCCAGGGTGGCCCAGAACACCCGCTGGGTGCGTGGCGCATCGACCTTGCCGCCGGCCGTGATGCTGTCGATCACCAGCGAGCCGGAGTCCGAGGAGGTAATGAAGAACACCAGCACCAGGACGATGGCCATGGTGGAGGTCAGGGTGGTCAGCGGCAGGTGCTCGAGCATCTGGAACATCGCCAGGGAGACGTCGCTGATGCCATTGGCCAGCTCGCCGACGCCGGCCGCGGACTGGGCCAGGGCGTTTCCGCCGAAGGCGCTCATCCACACGATGGTGACCAGGGTCGGGACCAGCAGCACGGCGGTCAGGAACTCGCGTACGGTGCGCCCCCGCGAGACCCGGGCGATGAACATGCCGACGAAGGGTGACCAGGAGATCCACCAGGCCCAGTAGAACACCGTCCAGCCGTGGTACCAGGTGGTGTCGTCGCGGCCGATCCAGTTGGACAGCGGCAGGACATGGCTGGCGTAGGCCAGGGTGGTGTCCCACAGGCCGTTGACGAACAGCAGGGTGGAGCCGGTCAGCACCACGAACAGCAGCAGTAGCAGGGCGATCACCATGTTGATGTTGGAGAACAGCTTGACGCCGCCGTCGATGCCGCGCCACACCGAGAACAGCGCCACCGCGGTGACGCCGATGATGATGGCGATCTGGGTGCCGATGGTGTTGGGCACGTCGAACAGGTAGTTGAGGCCGCCGGCGGCCTGGGAGGCGCCGAGGCCCAGCGAGGTGGCCAGGCCGAAGATGGTCGCCAGCACCGCGATGATGTCGATGATGTGGCCGAGCCAGCCCCGGGTGCGCTCGCCGAACAGCGGGGTGAAGGCGGAGCGCAGGGTCAGCGGCAGGCCGCGATTGTAGGCGAAGAAAGCCAGGGAAAGGCCCACCACGCCATAGATCGCCCAGGGGTGCAGACCCCAGTGGAACATGGTGGCGCCCATCGCCGCCTGGGCGCCTTCCGGGGTGCCCGCGGCGGCATTCAGGGGCGTGCCGTACCAGTCGGTGTAGTAGGCCACCGGTTCGGCCACGCTCCAGAACATCAGGCCGATGCCCATGCCGGCGGCGAACAGCATGCTGAACCACGAGACCAGCGAGTGCTCCGGCCGGGCGTCCTGGCCGCCCAGGCGGATGCGGCCCAGGGGCAGCACGATCAGCGCCAGGCACAGGATCACGAAGACGTTACCGGCGATCATGAACAGCCAGTCGAAGTGCTCGATCGACCAGCCGCGTGCCCCGGTCAGCTGGCTGTTGGCCGCCTCGGGGTAGATCAGGGCGTAGAGGATAAAGGCCAGGATGGCCAGGGCGGAGAGCGGGAAGACGGGGTTGTGGAAGTCCAGGCCGAGCACCTGGGTATTGTCCTGTCCTGGCGTCAGGACCGGGTCGTCGTCATGCTGCATCAGGGAAGTCCTCGTTTGTTGTTGTCGTGTCGCCACGCGAGGCGGTCGACGCCGGACATTCTTGGCGCATTGCGAGACCGGCAGTGTCGTGAAAACGACCTCCGGGTATCCATCGGCACATTCGTCTCGAGATGGTGGCGAGGATGTCTCGAATTGGCATGGCGGTGACTCGTACGGAACATTCCGGCCGTGAGAAGCGGCTATCGTCGAGGAGCGGCGGCTTTCGCCGCCCCCCTACAACAATGTCGAAGGAAGCCAGCCATGAGTGCAGCCAACCGCGGAGTCGTCTACAAGGGCCCGGGTGAAGTCGCCGTCGAATCCATCGCCTATCCGGAACTCGCTCTCGGCCATCGCAAGTGCGACCACGGCGTGATCCTGAAAGTCGTCACCACCAACATCTGCGGCAGCGACCAGCACATGGTGCGCGGCCGCACCACCGCCCCGTCGGGCCTGGTGCTGGGCCACGAGATCACCGGCGTGGTCATCGAAGCCGGCCGCGACGTCGAGTTCATCAAGCCCGGCGATCTGGTCTCGGTGCCGTTCAACATCGCCTGTGGTCGCTGCCGCAACTGCAAGGAAGGCCGCACCGGCATCTGCCTCAACGTCAACCCGTCGCGTCCTGGTGCCGCCTACGGCTACGTGGACATGGGCGGCTGGGTCGGTGGCCAGACCGAGTACGTCATGGTGCCCTACGCGGACTTCAACCTGCTGAAGTTCCCGGACGCCGACCAGGCCATGGAGAAGATCAAGGACCTGACGCTGCTGTCCGATATCTTTCCGACCGGTTTCCATGGCTGTGTCACCGCCGGCGTGGGTCCGGGCTCCACCGTCTACATCGCCGGGGCCGGCCCGGTAGGTCTCGCGGCGGCCGTGTCCGCCCAGCTGCTGGGGGCGGCCTGCGTGATCGTCGGTGACATGATCGAAGAGCGCCTGGCCCAGGCCCGCAGTTTCGGCTGCGAGACCCTCGACCTGACCCTGGAAGGCGACATGGCCGACAGGATCGAGGCGATCCTCGGCGAGCGCGAGGTCGACGCCTTCGTCGACTGCGTCGGTTTCGAGGCCCATGCCTGTGGCTGCAACCACGGCAAGGAAGCGCCGGCCACCGTGCTGAACTCCGCCATGTCACTGACCCGCGCCGGCGGCCAGATCGGTATCCCGGGTCTGTACGTGACCGAAGATCCGGGCGCGGCCGACGAGGCGGCCAAGCACGGCGCGCTGAGCATGCGCTTCGGCCTCGGCTGGGCCAAGTCGCACTCCTTCCATACCGGCCAGTGCCCGGTGATGCAGTACCACCGGCCGCTGATGCAGGCGATCCTGTTCGGTAAAGTGAACATCGCCGATGCGGTCAATGTTAAGATGATCACCCTGGACGAGGCGCCCAAGGGCTACGCCGACTTCGATGGCGGCGCGGCCAAGAAATTCGTCATCGACCCCCACGGCAGTGTCGCCGCTTAACGGGCGCCGCGGCCAGCTTATTCGGGGTATCGATCCCCACGGCAGTGTCGCCGCTTAACGGGCGTCGCGGCCAGCTTATTCGGGGTATCGATCCCCACGGTAGCGTCGCCGCGTAAGCGGCGACGCCGGAGGCAGCCCCGGTCGAGCCAGCGCTCGGCCGGGCTTGCCGCCGTCACCACTTGTCACACGCCTTCCGCCACCAGGTGCTCCAGCAGATGCCGCCGCATGGCCGCCGCCGCCGGTGACAGGCTGACGCGTGCTCGGCACAGCAGGCCGATCCGGCGCTCCAGGCGGGGTTCGGCCAATGGAAGGAAGCGCAGTCGCGCATGCTCTTCCTGGAACGCCAGGCGGGGCAGGGTAGTGATGCCGATACCGGCCTCGAGCATCGCGGTCAGCGAGATCATGTTGGAGATGTACAACCTGCTCTGTTCGAGCAGCCCGGCCGCCGGTGAGCCTTCGAGCAGGCGCGAGGTGCCATTGCGGATCAGGGTATGCCCGGTCAGCTCTCGCCAGTGCAGGCGGTCGCGCCTAGCCAGCGGGTGGTCGTCGCGACATATTACGCCGATCTCGTCATGCAGCAGCGGAGTAAAGTCCAGCCCCTCCTCGGCCTGCCAGAGGCTGGTGATGCCGAGTTCCACCTCGCCGCTCAGCACCATCTGATTCACCAGCTCGGAGTGGCCATCACGCAGGCTGATCTCGATACCCGGATACGCGACCACGAAGCTCGCCAGGAGGCGGGGCATCAAGCGACTGGCCACCGACGGGACGGTGGCGATATCCACGCGTCCCGCCTGATGGCTGGCCATGGCCAAGGCGTCACGGCTCACGCGGTCGTGGTGGGCCACCAGTTCGCGAAAGCGCGGTGCGCACCAGCTGCCGAAGGGCGTCAGGGTGGCCTTGCCGCCCTTCTCGAAGAGCGGCTCCCCCAGGCGCTGTTCCAGTTCCCTGATGGCCATGGACAGCGCCGGCTGGGTCCGGTGCAGATGGCGGGCGGCGGCATGAAAGCCGCCCTCATCCATGATGGCCAGCACATAGCGCAACGGCTGGATCTTGAGCTCCGGCAGCATGTCGCCTCCCGGCACGACGATAGTGATGGTGGTAAATCTAGTTTATCATTTTTAATATATTATTGATTATATTTATCTCGGATTCCCTCCTAGGATGACGA
Source organism: Halomonas cerina (assembly GCF_014192215.1). Lineage (GTDB taxonomy): Bacteria > Pseudomonadota > Gammaproteobacteria > Pseudomonadales > Halomonadaceae > Halomonas > Halomonas cerina. Next base: position 19,611 of record NZ_JACHXP010000012.1, on the reverse strand, counting down.
CAACGTCCAAAGGAGGTTTCCATGTCCCACGTTCATTCCCTGTACATCGGCGGTGCCTGGCTCGACGGCCCGGATAGCGTCACCAACGTCAACCCCTCCGACACCCGTGATGTGATCGGTAACTATGCCCAGGCCAGCCTCGACCAGGTGCAGCAAGCCATCACCGCGGCCAGGCGCGGCCTGGCCGAGTGGCGTGGGAGCGGCCTCGAGCAGCGCTATGGCGTGCTGATGGCCATCGGCGACGAGCTGGTCGCCCGCAAGGACGAGCTCGGCGAATTGCTCGCTCGCGAGGAGGGCAAGACCCGCGCCGAGGGCGTCGGCGAGGTCTATCGCTCCGCCCAGTTCTTCCATTACTACGCCGCCGAGGTGCTGCGTCAGATCGATGAGCGGGTCGACTCCGTGCGTCCGGGAGTCGAGATCGATACCCGCCGCGAGCCGGTCGGCGTGGTTGGCATCATCAGTCCCTGGAACTTTCCCATGGCCACCGCCGTGTGGAAGATCGCCCCGGCGCTGGCCTTCGGCAATGCGGTGATCTTCAAGCCGGCCAACCTAGTCCCCGCCAGCGCCTGGGCCCTGGCTGAGATCATCAGCCGCCAGGCCCTGCCCGACGGGACCTTCAACCTGCTGATGGGCCCAGGCAGCAGCGTCGGCGATGCGCTGATCTCGAGCCCCGAGATCGATGCCCTGAGCTTCACCGGCTCGCTGGGCGTGGGCCGCCGCGTGGCTGCCGCCACCGCCGGCAACCTGGTCCGGTGCCAGCTGGAGATGGGCTCGAAGAATGCCCTGATCGTGGCCGACGACGCCGATCTGGACCTGGCCGTGGAGGCCGCCTTCGCCGGCGCCTACTCCGGCACCGGCCAGAAGTGTACCGCCTCCTCGCGGCTGATCGTCACCGAGGCGGTCCACGATGCCTTCGTCGACAAGCTGATCGCCAAGCTGAAGACCATCAGGGTCGGCCATGCCCTGGAAGCGGGCGTGCACATGGGCCCGGCCGTGGACGCCCGCCAGCTGGAAGCCAACCTGGCCTGGGTCGAGCGTGCCCGTGCCGACGGCGCCACCCTGGCCTTCGGCGGCGAGCGCCTCGAGCGCGACACCGAGGGCTTCTTCATGGCCCCGGCGCTGTTTACCGACACCACCAATGACATGGCCATCAATCGCGAGGAGGTCTTCGGCCCCATCGCCTGCGTGATCAAGGTGCGTGACTATGAACAGGCCATCGCCACCCTCAACGACACCAACTTCGGTCTCACGGCCGGCATCATCACCGACTCGCTGAAGCTGGCCAATGACTTCAAGGCCCGCGCCGAGACCGGCTGCGTGATGGTCAACCTGGCCACCGCCGGCACCGACTACCACGTGCCCTTCGGCGGTCGCAAGGACTCGAGCTTCGGCCCCCGTGAGCAGGGGCGTTATGCCCGTGAATTCTACACCGTGGTCAAGACCTGCTACGTCAAGGCCTGAGGAGACGCCCCATGTCCAAGGACATCCTGACCATCGATGGTCTGCAGTACTCGAACTGGTCCCGGGAGATCTTCGAGCAGATGCGCGAGGGCGGCGTCGATGCCGTCCACGCGACCCTGGTCTACCACGAGAACACCCGCGAGACCCTGTCACGCCTCGGCGAGTGGAACCGCCGCTTCGAGGCTCACGGCGACCTGATCATGCCGGTCCGCGAGCCCGGCGATATCGAACGCGCCCGGCAGGCGGACAAAATCGGCATCTTCCTCGGGGCCCAGAACTGCTCGCCCATCGAAGATGACATCGACATGGTCGAGGTGATGCGTCGCCTGGGCCTTTTGATCATGCAGTTGACCTACAACAACCAGAGCCTGCTGGCCTGCGGCTGCTACGAAGCCGAGGACAGTGGCATCACCCGCTTCGGCCGCCAAGTGATCCACGAGATGAACCGGGTGGGCATGGTCATCGACATGTCCCACAGCGCCGAGCGCTCGACCCTGGAAGCCGTGGAGCTCTCCGAACGCCCGGTGATCATCTCCCATGCCAACCCCAGCTCCTTCCATGCCGCCAAGCGCAACAAGTCGGACAAGGTGCTCGCGGCGATCGCCGAATGTGGCGGCCTGCTGGGCTTCTCCGCCTACCCCTTTCACTTGCGCAACGGGCCCGACTGTACCCTCGAGGACTTCTGCGACATGGTCGCCCGCACCGCCGACCTGATGGGCATCGAGCACATCGCCATCGGGACCGACCTGTGCCAGGCGCAACCCACCTCGGTGCTGGAATGGATGCGCAACGGTCGCTGGTCCAAGGAGATGGATTACGGCGAGGGTAGCAAGGCCAACGCGGACTGGCCGCGCCCCCTGACATGGTTCCGGGATAACCGCGACTTCCCGAATCTGATCGCGGGACTTCGCCAGCGCGGCTTCGACGAGGCCTCGATCGAGCGCGTCATGGGCCGCAACTGGGTCGATCTGCTGTACCGCGCCGCCGTCCCCACACCGGATGTGGAGGCCGTCGCCTGAGCACCCCGCGTCGATACCCGACAACAACAAGAGGGTCCGTGCGGACCCGGCTAACATAGGCCAATGACATGACACAAGATAACATCGCTACCCAGGCGGCCCGGGCCGCCAAGGAGCCTCGGCTGGGGGATCCCATCGTCCTCGGTCTCAGTGTGGGCTTCATCGTGCTGTTCGTCGCCCTGTCGCTGTATGACATCGACATGGTGGCGAACGCGATCGGTGCCGGCTTCGCCTGGACCGCCAGCACGCTGGGGTCCTATTTCCAGCTGCTGTTGCTGCTGACCTTCTTCATCGGCCTAGGCGTGGCCGTGTCACCGGCTGCCAGCGCCAGGATCGGCAACCGTGCGACCCCGGAGATCAGCACCTTCAAGTGGCTGTCGATCATCATGTGCACCCTGCTGGCCGGAGGCGGCGTCTTCTTCGCCGCCGGTGAACCGGTCTATCACTTCGTGGTGACGCCACCGACCTTCGATACCCAGGCGGGCACCGCCGAGGCCGTGGCCGGTGCCCTGGCCCAGTCCTTCATGCATTGGGGCTTTCTGGCCTGGGCGGTACTCGGCTCGTTGACCGCCATCGTGCTAGCCCATGCCCACTACGATAAGGGGCAACCCCTGCAGCCGCGCACCCTGCTTTACCCGGTGCTCGGCGAACGGGTCATGAGCGGCGCCCTCGGTGGCGTGGTCGACGCCCTGTGCGTGATCGCCGTGGTCGCCGGCACCGTGGGCCCCATCGGTTTTCTGGCCACCCAGGTGAGCTTCGGCCTGCACGAGTTGCTGGGCCTGCCGGCCGGTTACGCCACCCAACTGGTGATCCTGGTGGCGCTGGCCGCCGTCTATGTCACCTCCGCGGTGACCGGCATCCACCGGGGCATCCAGTGGCTCAGCCGGTTCAATGTCTTCCTGGCCCTGGCCATCGCCGCGGTGATCTTCCTCTTCGGGCCCACGCTGTTTCTGACCAATGCCTTCACCCAGGGCTTCGGCGAATACCTGACCTCCTTCTTCACCATGGCCACCATGACCGCCGAGACGGCGCCAGCCTGGTGGATGCAGTGGTGGACGGTGTTCTTCTTCGCCTGGTTCATCGGCTATGGCCCCTTGATGGCGATCTTCGTGGCGCGCATCTCCCGCGGGCGAACCATCCGCCAGATGATCCTCGCCGTGGCGGTCATGGCGCCCATCGCCACCACGGTCTGGTTCACCCTGCTCGGCGGCTCGGGGATCCACTTCCAGTTGACCGGGATGATCGATCTCACCGAGGCGCTGAACAACTTCCAGTTCGATGTCGCCACCCTCACCGTGGCCCAGGCCCTCCCGGGGGGCACCCTGATGGCCCTGGCCATCCTGGTGCTGACCACTATCTTCGTCGCCACCACCGGGGACTCGATGAGCTATGCCATCGCCGTGGTGGGCTCCGGCCACGACCAGCCCGACGCCCTGGTCCGTGCCTTCTGGGGCATCGCCATGGCACTGATGGCGGGGATCCTGCTCTATATGGGAGCGGGCCAGATCAGTGTCCTTCAGCAGTTCATCGTGATTACCGCGATTCCGGTGTCACTGGTCTTGCTGCCCTCGCTGTGGACCGGTCCCCAGGCGGCCTATGCCATGGCCAGGGCCCAGGGATTGACCTCTCGTCGTCCCAAGGAGCCTCTCCATGGTTGAGTTCGCCACCCCGACGATCCTGCCGGCCCCGCTGCGCCCCGCTGACGAGGTCATGCAACTGGAACGGCTAGGCAGCCTGCCGGCCAGTCGCCTCAGCTTCGTGCGCAGCCTGGTCCGCCAGATGGCACGCCAGCGCTGGCAGATCAGCCGCACCCGCTTCGATCTGAACGCCCAGGGTCACGGCATCGCCATCTATCGGCTGCAGACGCCCCAGGGCCGCTATCACGGGGTGATCTTCTCCCAGCACCTCGAGGACGACCAGCGTTCCGACCGGGTGATCGCCCAGGCCTGGGACGTCACCTTCGGGGTGGTCGAGGGCGACGTGGACGACGCCCTGCTCGAGCAGATGGCGGCCAACGTGCCGCTTCAGGAGGCCGGACGGCAGCACCCGCGCCTGCTGGTGTTGTCGCGCGCCAACCGCAGCCTGCGCAACTTCGCCCATTTCGTGGCGGCGCTGTCGACCGGCCGCCAGCCCGACCCGGCCGGGCTAACACGGGTCGGCTACCTCTACCGGACCACGGCGGTCTACGGCAACGGCAAGTTCGGCATCGCCGACTTCGTGCGCCTGCAGGACAACCCCGACTTCCACCGACCCTTCTCGGCCCAGATGCTAGCGGTCTACCTGCTGCGCCACTTCTCCATCGAGCAGGTCGAACATATCGCCCGCTGCCAGGCGCCCGAGAGCGCGGTGCCTATGGCCACCGAACTGCGCCGCTATCTGGGCATCGGCAACTCCACCGGCCTGGGTATGGCCCCTTTCCTGATCAACCATCCCCAGCTGATCCAGCAGTGGGTGCTGTGCCGGGAGACTGCCCTGGCGTTGGCGCTGGGCCAGGCGCCGGACGAGGAAAGCCGCCGGCGGCTGATCGAGCTCACTCGACGCGCGATGCACCACTTGGCCCAGACGGTCACCGAGGACGCCGAGCAGGGCGCGCGCAATGCCGCCACGGTGGCGGCATTGCCGGAAGTGATCGCCTGGCTCGAGGAAGTGCCGCTGGAGGCCGATCTCTGGCAGCAGCTGGTGGCCTGGAGCGCACGCACCCTGCCGTTGGAGGCCCAGGAGCTGGTCAATACTCTGCTGATCGAACTGTATCCCGAGCGGGTCGATGCCCTGGAGGATCGGATGGGCACCGACGAGCGCCTGGAACTGACCCCGGACATGCCCCTGGTGCGGCTCAAGCAGCTGATCGAGACTCATGACGACTGGGCCCTGGCCGAGGACTTCACGCAGCCCGAGGCGCGTCACTGGTTCTGGTATCGTTCCGCCGAGAAGGAGGAACCCCGGCTCGGCGTGCGTGGCGTCGAGCCCGGCGCCGAGAAGGAACTGCCGCTGGCCATCGCGCCTCGCGTCAGCCGTACCCATGCGGCCTTGAGCGACTTCCTCGATGCCCATCCCCGCGCGCTGGTGGTGGAGTTTTTGATCGCCCATCCGCGGCACAAGGACATCGTGCGGCGCATCCAGACCATGGCCGAGACGCCCTACGGGGAAATTCGTGCCAACCTCTGGCATCGGGACATGAAGCCCATGCACCTGCTACGCACCAAGCTGGCGTTCTTCGGGGCCAGCCGCTTCGATCCCAAGTCCGACCGCTGGGTGCGTATCACCCTCTTCCAGGGGGCACCGCTGGTGGAGGAACTCAACGCCGAACCCCGGGACCTGGCCGACTTCGATGACTGGAGCTTCCCGCTGGAGCCCGAAGGCATCATGCATGAACGAGACCAAGGGGTGGGAGACACACCATGAAGGCGTCCTATAACGAGTTGCAGGGTCTGTGCCGCAAGGCCTTCATTGGCATGGGCTTCGAGGAAGGCGACGCGGCGGATGCCGCCGACATGGTCGCCTGGATGCAGTGCTTTGGCCTCGGCGGCCTGGCCGCCCTGAACCGAGGCCTGGACTTCCTGCTCGACGACGATCCCGATGAGCTGCCCAGCGTGCTCTACCAGGATGGCGATCTGGCGGTGGTCGACGGCCATGGCCAGAGCGTGCTGAGAAGCTCCACCCTGGCCTTGGAGCTCGGCTTCGCCAAGGCCCGTGCCCGGGGGCTCTCGGTGACCAAGATCCGTCACTGCCACAACCGCCAGCTGATCATGGGCTACCTGGCCCGCTTGGCGGGCCGCGGCATGAATGTCACCGCCTTCTGGCGCAACGCCCAGCAGCCGCTGACCGAGCAGGTCGTCGGCTTCCGGGCCAATGGCTCGGCACCGGAGATCCGCGTCTACGCGGTCCACGAGATCCCGGAAGAGAACGAGCCCAACGACGGCATCACCCTGGTGATGGCCAACCACGTCGATTTGCTGCCGGCGATGCGTTCGGACTATCGCTACGACCTGCTGGCGCGTCACGACGAAGCGGACCTGCTGGCCTGCCGCCACCGATCCCTGGCGGAGGGCATCGAGGTCGACGAGGCCGTCTGGGAACGCCTCAAGCAACTCGCCAACCGCATGCTGGTGGAGGCCACCGAGGCCTCCCGTGAGGGTGCCGGCGCCGGCACCAACGACAACGACTGACACGAGACATCACCGATGATTCACCCCGTGAGCACCGATCTTTTCGCCTCTAAGGCGCCCCTGGAATGGGCCGTTGTCGGCAACGGCATCCTCTTCACCGCCCAGATTCCCATCGGCGCCGATGGCGAGGTGGTCGAGGGCGGTATCGAAGCCCAGACCCGCCAGACCCTGGATAACCTGGCCCACATCCTGGAGAAGGCCGGCGCCGGCATGGAGGCCCTGACCCAGGTGCTGATCTACGTCACCGCCCGAGAGGACCTGGCCACGGTCAACCGGGTCTATGCCGAGTACGTGCGCGAGCCCTACCCCAACCGAGCCGCCATCATCGTCTCCGGTTTCGCCCGGGAGGCGATGCGCGTCGAGATGGTGGCCTATGCGGCGGTAGAGATGGGCTAGCCTAGCTGATAGCGACACTCGCATGCCAACGCGCTCACGTGACAGCCGATGAAGCATTGCCCCGGCTTGGGGCCGGTGCCAACATGCGAGAAAAGGTAGTACCCACGAGAACAACGAGCCTGCCATGACCGTCGAGACCGTCACTCCCAAGCGTCGCCACCGCGGCAAGCCGCGTGGCCGTGACTTCCCCCCCGTTGCCCTGGCGGCGCTTCGCCAGCTGCTCGGTGACGAGCGGGAGCAGCCCGGCTTGCAGCGGCGCGACCTGCTGATCGAGCACCTGCATGCCCTCCAGGATGCCCATGGCCACCTGTCCCTGCTGAACCTCCGGGCGCTGGCCGCCTACATGAACCTGCCGATGGCCGCGGTCTACGAGACCGCCACCTTCTATGCCCACTTCGACGTGGTCCACGACGACCAGGTGCCGCCGCCGGAGACGACGGTCCGGGTCTGTGACTCGCTCTCCTGCCAGCTGGCCGGGGCCGCCACGCTCGAGGCCGAGCTGGCAGCGGGCGCCGACCCGGCGCGAGTGCGGGTGATTCGTGCGCCCTGTATGGGGCGTTGCGACACGGCCCCGGTGGTGGAAGTGGGGCACCATCATGTGCTGTACGCGACGCGCGAGGGCGTCGAGGCGGTGGTCGATACCGGTCACTACCATCCCGAGGCGATCGTCTGGCAGCGTCTGGAGGACTATCGCGGCGAGGGCGGCTACGGGCTGCTCGCCGATTGCCGTGCCGGCCAGGTGACGGTCGAGACGCTGACCAAGATGCTCGAAGCCTCGGGGCTGCGCGGGCTGGGTGGCGCCGGCTTCCCGACCTTCAAGAAGTGGCAGTTCGTGCGGGCCGAGCCTGGCCCGCGCTATTGCGCCATCAACGCCGACGAGGGCGAACCCGGCACCTTCAAGGATCGCTACTACCTCGAACGCTCGCCGCATCGCTTCCTTGAGGGGGCCCTGGTCAGCGCCTGGGCCGTGGAGGCCGAGGCACTGTATATCTACCTGCGTGATGAATATCCCGGCCTGCATCGGGTGCTGCGCGAGGCCATCGCCGAACTCGAGACGGCCGGCTTGAGCGATCCGGGCTATATCGTGCTGCGCCGCGGCGCGGGAGCCTACATCTGCGGTGAGGAGTCGGCGATGATCGAGTCGCTGGAGGGCAAGCCGGGCAAGCCGCGCCACCGCCCGCCCTTCGTCGCCCAGCGCGGGCTCTTCGGCCGTCCGACCCTGGTCAACAATGTCGAGACCGTCTACTGGATCCCGTTGATCCGGCAGCGCGGCGCCGACTGGTTCGCCGGCCATGGCCGCCACGGTCGCCGGGGGCTTCGCAGCTTCTCGGTATCCGGCCGCGTCCGCCGACCTGGCGTGCATCTGGCACCCGCCGGCATCACTCTCACCGAACTCATCGAGGAGTACTGCGGCGGCATGGCCGAGGGCCACCGGCTGGCCGGTTACCTGCCCGGTGGCGCCTCCGGCGGCATCCTGCCGGCCAGCAAGGCCGATATCCCGCTGGACTTCGATACCCTGCAGGAGGCGGGCTGCTTCATCGGCTCGGCGGCCATCATCGTGCTCTCCGACCAGGATGACCTCAGGTTGGTGGCCACCAACCTGTTGGCCTTCTTCGCCGACGAGTCCTGCGGCCAGTGCACCCCGTGCCGGGTAGGCACCGAGAAGATGCTGACGCTGCTCGAGCGCGACGAGTGGCAGGTCGCCGAGCTCGAACGGCTGTCCCAGGTGATGATGGACGCCTCTATCTGTGGTCTGGGGCAGGCGGCGCCCAATCCGGTGCTGGGGCTGCTGCGGGACTTCCGCGGTGAGCTCGCCGGCCACAACGTGATCGTCAAGGGGTAAGGGAGATGAACATGAGTGAACAGACCTTTTCCCTGACCTTGGATGGCGTGGAAGTGAGCGCCTTCCCCGGCGAGACCCTGTGGCAGGTGGCCAAGCGCGCCGGTGAGACCATCCCGCACCTGTGCTTCAAGGATGCCCCCGGCTATCGCAGTGACGGCAACTGTCGCGCCTGCATGGTGGAGATTGACGGCGAGCGCGTGCTGGCGGCGAGCTGTCTGCGCGAGGCCGCCCCCGGCATGGTGGTCAAGAGTGCCAGCTCCGAGCGGGCCCGCACCGCCCGGAAGGGGGTGATGGAGCTGCTGATCGCCGACCAGCCCGAGCGCGACGACGCGCCCGATCGTTCGAGCCACTTCTGGGCCATGGCCGATGCACTGGCCATCGACGCCACCGCAGCCCGCGTGCGCTGGCCATCCCGGGCCGAGCGTGAGACGCCCACCGTCCACCATGTGACGCCCCGGGCCGGCTCCCTGGTCCATGACGCCACCCATTCGGCGATGAACGTCAACCTCGACGCCTGTATCGAATGCAACCTCTGCGTGCGGGCCTGCCGCGAGGTGCAGGGCAACGACGTCATCGGCCTGGCCCACCGGGGGGCCGCCTCGAAGATCGTCTTCGACTTCGACGACCCCATGGGCGCGAGCACCTGCGTGGCCTGCGGCGAGTGCGTCCAGGCCTGTCCCACCGGAGCGCTGATGCCCGCGACCCTGGTCGATGCCGCGGGCCGCGGCGACTCCAAGGTGGCCGATCGCCAGGTCGACTCGGTCTGTCCCTACTGCGGCGTGGGCTGCCAGCTCACCTACCACATCAAGGACGATGCCATCCTCTTCGTCGAGGGCCGCGACGGGCCCTCGAACCAGAACCGCCTGTGCGTGAAGGGGCGCTTCGGCTTCGACTACCCGAACCACTCCGCGCGTCTCACCCGGCCGCTGATTCGCCGCCCCGGGGTGGCCAAGGGGCTCGATCCCGATTTCGACCCGGCCCATCCCCTCAGCCATTTCCGCGAGGCCAGCTGGGACGAGGCCCTGGATCTCGCCGCCGACGGCCTCACGCGACTCAAGGCGGCGCACGGCCCCGACGCCCTGGCCGGCTTCGGCAGCGCCAAGTGCTCCAACGAGGAGGCCTGGCTGTTCCAGAAGCTGGTGCGCACCGGCTTCGGCAGCAACCATGTCGACCACTGTACCCGGCTGTGTCACGCGAGCTCGGTGGCGGCGCTGATGGAGTGCCTCGGCTCGGGCGCGGTGACCGCCTCGTTCATGCAGGCGCTCGAGGCCGACGTGGTGCTCCTGACCGGCTGCAACCCGGCGGTGAACCACCCGGTGGCGGCCACCTACTTCAAGCAGGCGGCCCGTAACGGCACCAAGCTGATCATCCTCGATCCGCGTGGCCAGGCGCTGGATGCCTACGCCCACCGCAGCGTGCGGTTTACCCCGGGCGGGGACGTGGCGCTCTACAACGCCATGCTCAACGTCATCGTGACGGAAGGCCTCTTCGATCAGGCCTATATCGAGGCCCATACCGAGGGCTTCGCGGCCCTCCAGGCCCATGTGGGGGACATGACCCCGGAGGCGATGACCGGTCTTTGCGGGGTGGCCCCCGAGACCATCCGCGAGATCGCCCGGCTCTTCGCGAGGGCAGAGCGGGCGATGATCTTCTGGGGCATGGGCATCTCCCAGCACGTCCACGGCACCGACAATGCCCGCTGCCTGATCTCGCTGGCCCTGGCCTGCGGCCATATCGGCCGCCCCGGGACCGGGCTGCATCCGCTGCGCGGCCAGAACAATGTCCAGGGGGCCTCGGATGCCGGCCTGATCCCCATGGTCCTGCCCGACTACCAGCCGGTGACCGACGCCCAGGTGCGTGCTGCCTTCGAGGAACTGTGGGCCACGCCGCTGGACGACAAGCCCGGCCTTACCGTGGTGGAGATCATGGAGGCCATTACGGCCGGGACCATCAAGGGCATGTACATCCAGGGCGAGAACCCGGCGATGTCCGACCCGGATCTCGACCATGCCCGGGCGGCCTTGGGCAGGCTCGAGCACCTGGTGGTGCAGGACCTGTTCGTCACCGAGACCGCCCAGTTCGCCGACATCATTTTGCCGGCCTCCGCCTGGCCGGAGAAGGAGGGCAGCGTCACCAATACCAACCGCCAGGTCCAGCTGGGCCGCGCCGCCGTGCCCTTGCCCGGCGAGGCGAAACCCGACTGGTGGATCATCCAGGAGATTGCCCGACGCTTCGGCCTGGGCTGGGACTATACGCACCCCCGCGAGGTCTTCGCCGAGATGAAACGCGGCATGGCGTCACTGGACCATATCAGCTGGGCGCGCCTGGAACGGGAGGACTCGGTGACCTACCCCTGTGCCGCTGACGATGCCCCCGGGGCCGATGTGGTGTTCAGTGATGCCTTCCCGCGTGCCGGCGGCCGGGCGCGGTTCGCCCCCACCCGGCCGTTGCCGCCGGACGAGCCGGTCGACGCGGAGTACCCCACGGTGCTGACCACCGGGCGTCAGCTCGAGCACTGGCATACCGGCTCCATGACGCGCCGGGCCCGGGTGCTCGATGCCTTGGAACCCGAGGCGGTGGCCAGCCTGGCCCCGGCCGAGCTGTCGCGCCTGCACCTGGCGCCGGGGGACCCCGTCACCATCACCACGAGGCGCGGGGCGATCACCCTCACGGCGCGGGTTGACCCGTCGATGCCGGCGGGGCTGGTGTTCGTGCCCTTCTGTTACGTGGAAGCGGCGGCCAACATCTTGACCAATCCGGCCCTGGATCCCGACGGCAAGATCCCCGAGTTCAAGTACGCCGCCTGCCGCCTGAGTCGCGCCGAGCCGCAGGCGGTCTCATGAATGAGGCCACCGCGCCATGAGGAGGAAAGGGCCATGATGATCGTTGACCTGATCGATGGGGATGACTTCCGCGACCGGCTGGTGGCGTTGGGCATCCGTATTCCCGAGGGCGCCTGTCCCGAGACCTGCGCACGTATGGCGCGGTGCAAGCAGAGGGAAGTGGGGGTGCCGAGGCTTGCGGAAACGGTGCGCGAGCTGATGGCGCGCACCGATATCATGCTGCCCTCGGTGCGTGATGCCATCGAGCGCTTCCTGCTGCCCGAGTTGCGTTAGGCCGGTGCCGTGATCAAATGCGAGTCATGCATGACGCACAGCGCGTCGAGCGAGGCGTGTCTAGACTGATAATCGAGATGAGACGTTCTCATTCACCCTTTTGGGTGCATTTTTTCAAGCCAATAGGTGTCGTATGAAGCCCCAAGACTTGCTGAAGAAGATCGGGGTTCTCGGTGTATCACTCGCCTTGGTCGCCGGTCCACTGGCCTTTGCCGCAGATGATCCGGCGGCAAAGGCGACGGATTCAGCTGCCAATCCCATGGAAGGGGGAGATCTGGCCGATACGCTGGGACCGGATGGTGAAGTGCTGGCCGAAGATGAGGTGCCTACTCGGGTCGAGGCCACGGATTCGGCGGCCAACCCGGTAGCCGAGGGGGATCTGGCCGATACGCTGGGACCGGATGGTGAAGCACTGAGCGAAGATGAGGTACCCGAGCGGGTCGAGGCCACGGATTCGGCGGCCAACCCGGTAGCCGAGGGGGATCTGGCCGATCCTGAGGAGTAAGGACCTCCAGATTCGGACCACATGGTCGGACGCCCCCGTCAGTCGGGGGCGTTTTTTTGCAAGGGGGCCAATATAGAAGCTCGCCATAGGGGGCGGTGCTCCCGGGACCCACCGAGCGGTGGGCCCCGGGAGCATGGCGAGGGGTGGGCTCAGCCTTGGGCCAGCTGGAGATGCGGGGCGCTATTGCCCAGATTCTCGAGCATGCGCTCGCTGTACCAGTCGATGAAGTCGATCACCCCGAACTCGAAGGTCTCGGAGTAGGGGCCCGGCTCGTAGCCCTTGGAATTGATGCCGCGCTGATTCTCCTCGGCAAGCCGGCGATCCTGGTCGTTGGTAGCGTCCCAGACACGGCGCAATTGGGCCGGGTCGTAGTCGACGCCTTCCACGGCATCCTTGTGGACCAGCCACTTGGTGGTCACTACGGTCTTCTGGGGCCCCAGCGGCATCACCCGGAACACCACGGCGTGGTCGCCCATGTAGTGGTTCCAGGAGTTGGGCAGGTGGAGGATGCGCAGCGAGCCCATGTCGGGGCTCTGCAGGCGGCCCATCAGCTTCTTGCAGCCCGGCTGGCCGTCCATGGTCATGGAGACGGTGCCGTTCAGCAGTGGCGTGCGGGTCAGGCGGTTGCGACGACCAAGCCGCGTGAGCTTGAAGGGCACGCCCTGGGCTTCCCAGTCGGCCTGTTTGCGGGCCACCAGCGCCTTGTAGGCCGGGGTCGCCCGGGGGTCATCGGTGTCGTCGAACTCCTGCAGGGAGTTGAGCAACTCGGGATGGGCGCCGTTGCAGTGGTAGCACTCGCGGTTGTTCTCGAGCACCAGCTTCCAGTTGGCCTGCTCGACAATGCTGGATTCCACCGCGACCTTGACGTTGTCCATGTCATAGGGGGCCAGGTAGCGATCCAGCGCCTCGAGGAGCTCGTCGATGGCCGGGGGCTCGTCGGCCAGGCTGACGAAGATATAGCCCCCGGCGGTCTGCACCTGGACGGGCTTGAGCCCGTAGGCACCGAGGTCGAAATCCTTGCCCATGTCGCTGCCGGCGAACAGCAGGCGGCCATCCAGCTCGTAGGTCCACTGGTGGTAGTGGCAGACCAGCTTGGCCACCTTGCCCTTGTCGGTGACGCACAGCCGCGAGCCGCGGTGACGGCAGACGTTATGGAAGGCGTGCACCTTGCCGTCGTTGCCACGCACGATGACCACCGGGTTGTCCCCCACATCGAGGGTGATGAAGTTGCCCTTGGCGGGGATCTCGCAGGTCATGCCGGCGAACAGCCACTCCTTCTCGAAGATCTCCTGCATGTCCAGGCGAAACAGCCGTTCATCGTTGTAGAAGGGCTGAGGGAGCGAGAAGTGGTGCCGGCGCTGCTGCAGCATCTCGACGGTGGCCTCGCGGGCCGGGGCAAGGGAGTCATCCAGGCGAGCGAGAGACATGGAGTCCATGGAGGCATATCCTCATTTCAGGGCCGCTATGGCGGCCTCGGGGTTGTTCGGGGGTACAGCCAGGTGAGTGGCCGCGCGGCGGAGTGGGCCGTGGCGGGTTGCAGCGAGTGTGGAGCAGCGGTCTGGGGGGCGGTTGTCTGCCGGCGACGTGTGGCGATGCAGCAGCGACGCGGTGAAGAACGAAAAATGGCGGGGGTGGATGTCATGGACATGCCCATGTCGCAGACAGGCAAGTCGTGTCCGGCGGCGCTGCGCAGAATTCGCACAACGGCAGGCGGTGGCACCGCGGTCGGAGACCCTCATGCTGCAGCCCAGGCGACACGACAATGACAATGAACTTCCTTAACCCCGTCACCACCCAGACCTGGACCAACGGCCGCCATGCGGTGCGCTGTGTCAAGGTGATCCAGGAAACCTGGGACACCCGCACCTTCTGTTTCATGGCCGAGCAGCCGGTGCTGTTCTTCTTCAAGCCAGGGCAGTTCGTGACCCTGGAGCTGGAGATCGATGGCAAGCCCATCATGCGCTCCTATACCATCTCCAGTTCACCCTCGGTGCCCTACAGCTTCTCGATCACCGTCAAGCGCATGCCGGGTGGGGTGGTTTCCAACTGGCTGCACGACAATCTCAAGGCCAACGACGAGCTGGTGGTACACGGCCCGGTCGGCAACTTCAACATCATGGACTATCCGGCGGAGAAGTACCTGATGCTCTCCGGCGGTGTCGGCATCACGCCGCTGATGTCCATGGTGCGCTGGATGTTCGACACCAACGCCGCCGTGGATATCGAGTTCGTGCACAGTTCCCGCACCCCCACGGATGTGATCTTCCATCGTGAGCTGGAGCACATCTTCTCGCGGATTCCCGAGTTCAAGCTGCATATCGTCGCCGAGCGCAGCGACGAGCTGGGCCAGGCGTGGTCGGGGTTCCGGGGCTACCTGTCCAAGGCGATGCTCGATTTGATGGCCCCGGACTTCATGGACCGCGAAATCTTCTGTTGCGGCCCGACGCCCTACATGCACGCCGTCAAGCACCTGCTGACGCAGCACGGCTTCGACATGAGCCACTACCACGAGGAGTTCTTCGGCGCCACGCCGCTGGAGGTTCAGGAAGAGGTGATCGAGCATGTCGAGCAGGCCGAGGCCGAGGCCGAGGAATTCGATGCTGCCGACCTGATCAGCGTCGAGTTCAGCGTGACGGGCAAGAGTGTGCGCATCCAGCCCGGCGAGACGGTCCATACCGCCGCAGCCAAGCTGGGACTGCATATTCCCAAGGCCTGTGGCATGGGAATCTGCGGGACCTGCCGGGTACCGCTCAGCACCGGTGAGGTGGAGATGGACCACAACGGCGGCATCACCGAGGAGGATATCGCCGAGGGCTACATTCTCTCCTGCTGCAGCATGCCCAAGGGCGACGTGGTGGTGGCCTACTAGCCACCGCCCGGCACGCCCGATACGCCCGCCGCGGCCCATCCTGAGGATGGGCCGCGGCGTGTCGTGTCCGGACCTTTCCGTGCCCGGCGCTGAGGAAGCGCGCCGGGTGCCGAGCCAGGGGAGCCGATCCCCGACTCGGTTGTCGCGAAACGGTACCCGTGTCGCAAACGCGTCGAGTCGTGACGTCGTCAAGCATCTTGCCCCCCGAGGCCGGGGATACCATCGCGGCGAGAGTGGCCTCGAGTGACGACCACCCGCGATAACAATACCGGAGCCCTGCATGACCCACCGTGATGGATTTTCCCGCAATGACCGCCTGGCATCCGTCGATGCCTCCCTGGCCTCGGCCATCGCCGAGGAAGTCGCCCGCCAGGAGGCCCATATCGAACTGATCGCCTCCGAGAACTATGCCAGCCGTGCGGTCATGGAGGCCCAGGGCACCCAGTTGACCAACAAATACGCCGAAGGTTATCCCGGCAAGCGCTATTACGGCGGTTGTGAGTTCGTCGACAAGGTCGAGACCCTGGCCATCGAGCGTGCCTGTGCCCTGTTCGGCGCCGACTACGCCAACGTTCAGCCGCACTCCGGCGCCCAGGCCAATGCCGCAGCCTTCATGGCCCTGATCAAGCCGGGCGACACCGTACTGGGCATGAGCCTGGCCCACGGCGGTCACCTGACCCATGGGGCGGCACCCAACTTCTCGGGCAAGCATTACCATGCCGTGCAGTATGGCCTGAATCCGGCGACCGGCGAGATTGATTACGAGGAAGTCGAGCGTCTGGCCCGGGAGCACCGGCCCAAGCTGATCATCGCCGGTTTCTCGGCCTATTCGCGGGTGATCGATTGGCGTCGCTTCCGCACCATCGCCGATGAGGTGGGTGCCTGGTTGCTGGTCGACATGGCGCATGTCGCGGGCCTGGTGGCTGCTGGGCATTACCCGAGCCCGCTGCCCCATGCCCATGTGGTGACCACCACCACCCACAAGACGCTGCGTGGTCCGCGCGGCGGCCTGATCCTCTCCGCCACCGGCGACGAGGCGCTCTACCGCAAGCTCAATGGCGCGGTGTTCCCGGGCCAGCAGGGCGGGCCGCTGATGCACGTCATCGCCGCCAAGGCGGTGGCCTTCCGCGAGGCCATGAGCCAGGACTTCGTGCGCTACCAGGCGCAGGTCATCGACAACGCCCGCGCCATGGCCAATGTCTTCGTCGAGCGCGGTTTCGACGTGGTGTCCGGCGGCACCGACGACCATCTGTTCCTGGTCTCGTTGATCAAGCAGGGCGTGACCGGCAAGGACGCCGATGCCGCCCTGGGTCGCGCCCACATCACCGTCAACAAGAACGCCGTGCCCAACGACCCGGAAAGCCCCTTCGTCACCTCGGGCCTGCGCATCGGCACTCCCGCGGTGACCACCCGCGGCTTCAGTGTCGATGAGTGCGAGGCCCTGGCCGGCTGGATCTGCGACATCCTCGACGTCCTGACCGAGCGCCGCAACAGCGACGCGGTCGAGGACGAGGTGCGCGAGAAGGTGGCCGAGCTGTGCGAGCGTCACCCGGTCTATGGCGTGACCATGCCCGGCGCCGAGTCCGCCCCGTCCATCGCGTGAGCCCGTTCCCGCCGGCCATGCCGGCGGGATCCTGGAGGAGACCCCTATGCAACGTTATTCAGGCTTCGGGCTGGTCAAGCACGCGCTCAGCCACCACGAGAACTGGGAGCGTCAGTGGCGCAACCCCACGCCCAAGAAGGCCTACGATGTCATCATCGTCGGCGGCGGCGGCCACGGCCTGGCCACCGCCTACTACCTGGCCAAGGAGTTCGGCGTCAGGAACGTGGCGGTGATCGAGAAGGGCTGGCTGGGCGGCGGCAATACCGCGCGCAACACCACCATCGTCCGCTCCAACTACCTGTGGGACGAGGCCGCGGCGCTCTACGAGCATTCCATGAAGCTGTGGGAAGGGCTGTCCCAGGACCTCAACTACAACGTCATGTTCTCCCAGCGCGGCGTGTTGAACCTCGGCCACACCCTGCAGGACATGCGCGACATCCAGCGCCGGGTCAACGCCAACCGCTTGAACGGCATCGACGGCGAGGTGCTCGACGCCAAGGGCGTCCAGGCACTGGTGCCGATCATGGATTGCTCGAAGAATGCCCGCTATCCGGTGATGGGCGCCTCCTGGCAGCCGCGTGCCGGGGTGGCCCGCCACGACGCCGTGGCCTGGGGCTTCGCCCGGGGCGCCGACGCCCATGGCGTGGACATCCTCCAGCAGACCGAGGTCACCGGCTTCAAGATCCGCGATGGCCAGGTCTACGGGGTGCACACCAACCGCGGTGACATCGAGGCCAAGACCGTGGGCTGCGTGACCGCCGGCAACTCCGGCGTGCTGGCCAAGATGGCCGGCATCAAGCTGCCGCTGGAGTCGCATCCGCTGCAGGCGCTGGTCTCCGAGCCGCTCAAGCCGGTGCTCGACACCGTGGTGATGTCCAACCACGTGCATGGCTACATCAGCCAGTCCGACAAGGGCGACCTGGTCATCGGCGCGGGCATCGACGGCTACAACGGCTACGGCCAGCGCGGCAGCTACCCCACCGTGGAGCACACCCTGCAGGCCATCGTCGAGATGTTCCCGATCTTCTCCCGGGTGCGCATGAACCGCCAGTGGGGCGGCATCGTCGACACCTGCTCGGATGCCTGCCCGATCCTGTCCAAGACCCAGGTCAAGGGCCTCTACTTCAACTGCGGCTGGGGCACCGGCGGCTTCAAGGCCACCCCGGGCTCGGGGCACGTGTTCGCCGCCAGCCTGGCCAAGGGCGAGATGCATCCGATCGCCGCGCCGTTCTCCATCGATCGCTTCCACACCGGCGCGCTGATCGATGAGCACGGTGCCGCCGGCGTGGCCCACTAAGGAGATTTCGCCATGTTCTATATCCATTGCCCCTACTGCGGCGAACACCGCGAGGAAGAGGAATTCCATCCCAAGGGCCAGGCGCACATCGCCCGTCCGGCCGACCCCGCGGCCTGCAGCGACGAGGAATGGGGCGACTACCTGTTCTTCCGCGATAACCCGCGCGGCATCCACCACGAGCTGTGGGTACACGCCGTGGGTTGCCGCAAGTTCTTCAACATCACCCGCCACACGGTGACCTACGCGATCCTTGAGACCTACAGGATGGGCGAGCAGCCGAGATTTACCGCCGAGTACCCCGAGGGCCGATCATCCCGGGACGCCGCCGACCAGGCACCGCTTCGTGAAGGAGTCCGCGCATGAGCCAGCTCAATCGTCTCACCCGGGGCGGACGCATCGACCGTTCTCGCAAGCTGAGCTTCACCTTCAACGGCAAGCGTTATCAGGGCCATGCCGGTGACACCCTGGCCTCGGCGCTGCTCGCCAACGGCGTCGACTTGGTCAACCGCAGCTTCAAGTACTCGCGGCCGCGCGGCATCGTCGCCGCCGGCGCCGAGGAACCCAATGCGGTGGTCCAGCTCGGCAAGACCGAGGCCGGCCAGGTGCCCAACGTGCGGGCCACCCAGCAGGCGCTCTACGACGGTCTCGAGGCCCGCAGCACCAACGGCTGGCCCAACGTCCAGCGCGACCTGATGGGCCTGGTGGGCAAGCTGGGCGGCCAGTTCATGCCGCCGGGCTTCTACTACAAGACCTTCATGGCCCCGGCCTCGATGTGGATGACCTACGAGAAGTACATCCGCAAGTCCGCTGGCCTGGGTCGCAGCCCCATGGAGAACGACCCGGACAGCTACGACCACCTGCACCAGCACTGCGACGTGCTGGTGGTCGGGGCCGGCCCGGCGGGCCTCGCCGCCGCCCTGGCCGCGGCGCGCAGTGGCGCCCGGGTGATCCTGGCCGACGAGCAGGAGGAGATGGGTGGCTCGCTGCTCGATTCCCGCGAGCGGCTCGACGACCAGCCGGCGGATCAGTGGGCCGCCGAGGTCCTGAAGGAGCTGTCGGGTCTCGACAACGTGACGTTGCTGGCCCGCACCACGGCCAACGGCTATCACGACCACCACTTCGTGACCCTGCACGAGCGGCGCACCGAGCACCTGGCGGATACCGCGCCGCTCAAGGACGGCCGTCGTCAGGTGCGCTCGCGCCTGCACCGGGTGCGTGCCGGTCGCGTCGTGCTGGCCACCGGCGCCCACGAGCGCCCGCTGGTCTATGCGGGTAACGACGTGCCGGGCAACCTGCTGGCCGGTGCGGTCTCGACCTATATCCGTCGTTACGGGGT